>NZ_JBZDOJ010000009.1:0-53622 GCF_058268435.1 Planococcus sp. TJ-307 | reverse complement strand
TCGAAATTCCTTCAATTTATTATTCACTTCATCACTTCCTCATTTGATAAATTCAGTATATATGTAAAGGTTGCTTAACGTCAAGCATACTTTACACAAATGGTTTACATATGAGGGATTATCGGTAGGGAAGCGACTTCATAGAGAGTCTCTTCCTTTTTTCGTTCATAGAAGTGTACTTTTACGAACGGTCACTTTGAATAATTTTATAAATATTAAACCTCGAAAAGTAAAAGAGGAATTAATGGTAAAATAAGTATGAATATTCTAATATTATATATAATGGAGGGTTAACATGGTTCAATACAGACATATGCCCCACGATTATACTTGTCCGTTTTGCTTACTAGTAAAAGGGATTGAAGATGAGCAAGATAAAAAGGTCCAATCTAAGCAGCACGACATCGTCTACAAAGATGATTATGCAACGGCTTTGATTGCGACCTTATGGTGGCCCAATAATAAAGCACATGTAATCATTGTTCCAAACAAGCATTTTGAAAACATTTTTGATCTACCCATAGAATATGCAACTCGAATTCATCAGTTGGCAAAGAAGATATCTCACGCTTTAAAGGAGTGCTATAAATGTGAAGGAATATCGACCCGTCAACATAATGAACCTGGGGGAAGTCAGGATGTCTGGCATTATCATCTGCATGTTTACCCACGTTATTTTGAAGATGATCTTTATCGAACTGATGGAAAATTGAGCTCGCCTGAGGATAGAAAAATCTATGCAAACCAGTTAAGAAGTTGGTTTGAGAAAAATGAATAAAGTGGCATTCGCTGAAAAGCATCTCTTTATTCAATTCCTTGTAAATCCAAAGCTCTTTGAAGCCTATTAAGGACAATCTATACTAAAATAAATGTCAGTTCTCTAGTTAACTAGTTTACATATCCCGAATTATCGGCAGCTATATAAAAAAGAAGATGCTCATAACAAGCACCTTCTTTTTTGTTGATAGCCTATTGATCGGCCACCAATTGATTTAATTTCTTTAAGGCTTCCGTAACTTCTTTTCGAAGTTGTTGCTCGGAAATTTCAAAGGTCGTTTCTTGTCCCGGAAGGCATTCATGCCAGTAGCAATCTGCAGCTTCAAAGACTGCATTTAAAATCTCAAATTGAGCTTCCGTCATTCGGTCATCCCACTCAGTAAACTTTTTCATATACACTGTTTGAAATTCATCGGCCGATAGTTCACCCGTAAGAAATTTCACTATGAGGTCTTTATATTTGTCTTCCAACATTTTTCTCCCTTCCGATAACTTGTGATATGTAAACTATTTCAAATTATTTTTACCATGTAATTCAAAAAGTTCTCCTGATTCATACAATTCGAGAGTTGTTTCTGCGTGAAAGCTAGTTAAGATATTGTCCATACTTGCTATTTTTTTTACGTCTCAATAGGATCATTTGTACGATACCTTAATACAATTGCATAAACACTGCTGGCATATAAAACGTGTGGGTCATCATTCAAAAGCAATTCATCAAAGACTTCTTTTGCTAGTTTCGGATCTTTCTTTAATTGATCCCGGATAGTAAGATGTACTCCATGAGACCTATTCCTCTTTTTATAATCGCCGGAGAGTTGAGTTTTTTTCATAATCAGAGCTTGTTTAATAAACTCTCTTACCAAAAGATTTCCTTTACTCATTCAACTCCTCCTAAATTAGTACGACTTCGTATTTATAATTGATGGGTAACTTTTTGAATTTATAAAATTATAACATTCTCGAACAAAGTATACGTTTTTACTTCTCTTTTAGCTTTAAAGGAGAAGCGTGATTGGCTTGGTGAAGTCCTAAAAGACCCTGTGCAGAACAACCAACGCGTTTACATAGAGGAACAAGTGAAACGCATTCAATAGATTGCTGAGACCATTCAAGCCCAGCGAGCAAAAAGGATTAAGCGCACCCATCTGGAAGAAGTAGAAGTACGGCTGCTTGAACGGTTCGGGGGAGAGGTAAAGCCTATGAATACCGATCTTCAAGTTTCTCCGCAATCTATCCAACAAGTCGTTGAGCTGTTGATGGGCAAAACCAGAAAATCTATAACCTGCAACAATTGATGGAACAGCAGCCGAAAAATCAATTGCCGAATCCCGCAGACTACACGGAAGTTCTTACAGACATGAAAAACGAACTAAAAAAGAGTCAGGAACATGAAGAACAACTTTTGACTATCGTCCAGCAGTTACAGAGCGATCTGGACGAATTGAAAAAAGCCCCAGCAAAATCCAAGTGGAAATTTTGGGACAAATCTCTCCTTCAAATTACTGTATTTAAAATCACATACCTAATTGCTGTAACTGACCCTTATAAAAAACGTTTATTCAAATAGAGGAGGAGTTTGAATGAAAAAAATCGTATGTTTAATAGGGCTTCTTACCATATTGGCAGGGTGTAGCCCAGAGACGAATGTTGAGAAAGCAGGAATGCAGAACAATGAACAAACAATAAAAAACATAGCAAAGGAAATTGCTACTGAAAAGACGGTTCCCGCTGATTTTCATGAAACAGGATTTCACCGAGAGGAACCTCCCGGCTATATCTATCTAGTTAAAGAGGCGACTGATCAAAAGCAATACGAGGAACTATGGACATATTTCCGTCTTCAGGAGGAAGCGCCGGAAGTCGATCTGGACGTAAAAAGTGTGATGTTCTTTAGTCTTCAGGAATCGGGTACTTGTCCGTTTGAATTAAAGGGAGAAGATATACAACTAAATCCGACTACAAAAACGTTGGAATTTGAAGTTTCTCTTGCCAACAGTGAAGAAGAGGCATGTACTACAGATGCGACACCTAGAACATTTGTCTTTGAAGTAACCAAAGAAGTAGCTCCTTTCAAACATGCGTCGATTTATGAGCTGGGAACGGAAACGACTGTACCCATCAAATAAGGGAATTGAATCAACAATATGCCTGTAGTATTAAATCATAGGCGTAGTAAACGCGTTCCCTATTTAAAAATTGTAAAGCCAATCTGTTATTTAGAATGGCCATTGCAGTCTCGTATGACTCAGCTAACTAAACTAAATTAGCTAAGAGTCTATTTGAAGTTGAATGTAACTTAATGTGAATTAAGCTATATTCGGAGTACTTGATCTATCTTAATTCTAGTAACATTGAAAAAGAAAAGTAATGAAAATCTAAGCTATATAACTGGTTAGCGCCAAGTAGTGTGATTTTGATGATTATTGAAATTGAAGGATACTTGATCCAGGTTTTGTTAACGGGGAAAAAGCGTACGAAACAGCAATTAAAACAGATGTATCTTCAGGCAGATAAATTAACTTATGAATACTTCGACTTTCCTGACGTATTTTGTCGGCTTCATAACTTTGAGAAAATTCCCTATTCGGCGGATATTGAAGTTGATTTTGTCATAGATACTGATACTGGCAGGATTTACACGCCGAGTTATTAAGTTTAAGTAACAGTTATAAAAATGAATTGAGGAGATGAGCTTAATGAATTACAACGCTTTTCTATTTGCCGGGGTCGCAGGTATATTGACTTTAATTCTTATAGTTTCAAATACGCCTCTTAGTGCCCTTATCATCACTAATATTTTATTAGCTTTGATTGCTGGCCAATTGACCAGTAAAAATTACAAGAAATAATAAACATTGATTTTCCCCAATTACTTTTTACTTTCTTTAACTCTATCGTCAACGAATGTAACTTAAGTACAGTTAAGTTACATTCAGTTGGAACAATAGTAAGTGGCGATACGGATCATTTAGAAGGGGGTTAACAAATTGGATGAATTTTTACATGGGCAAACAAATCGATTACAGGACATGAATATTAGCTTTACAATAGTGCCAAACAAAGAGAATGAGTTAGAACAACAATGGGAAGAAGCTTTCACCAAGGATATCAGCCAATCCCAAAAGAGGAAGATGGCTTTTAAGAAATGCATGTGGAATGTCTTCAGTTGGGAGAAAATCGCGTGTTTAAAAGAGCAACAGGCGATAAAAGCATTTGATTTGCAGAGAAAAGCAGGATGTTATCTTATTTGCACATCTAGTGAAGAAGCAATATTTATCTCAAAGGCCACTCGATTCAAAGCGAAAGATATCATTCATATAGGCAGTGATCTCTATATCGTCGATGAACATTTCACCTGGACTTATGTTCTGACTCACGAAGAAGACTGTGGTCCTTATTTTTATAACCCTCAAGATTCTACCGTTCTTTAGTTAAGTTAGAGAAAAGGAATGAGGTAATTGAACATTCCGGAAGATAGAAAGTTGTAAGGGTATTTTTCCATATCTGAATGTAACTTAATGGTAATTATGTTACATTCAAAACCATAATTATATTGACTTATTAGAAAAACAGTAAAGTAAAATTACATGAAAAGCGATTTGACCATTTTGTTTTCTACTAATTCGAAAGGGGCGGCTACAGTCACTTTTCCCTGTTTCTTGTCTATCTTTTCACTATAAAACGTAGAAGGGAGCAAATACTAATGAAATTAGGTCCTTTTAAAAATAGAATCTTTATTTCTTTGTTGATTTTTGGTTTGAGTGGATGTGACTCTGGAGCTGCTGAAGTAGAAGGGCCAAAAAATAATGAATCCGTTAATCAAAAAGAAAACTTTCGTCTCGAAATTTTTAATGCTGAAAATGACGCTGAGAACATTAATGCTTCAATTACTTACACCGGAGAAAAAAAAGAAATCGATGTGTACCATGGTGGAAGTCACGTCATCTACTTCAAATATTATAAAGACGGTGAAATATTGACCACGGGGACAAGAATCGATATGAGAAGCAAGGCTACTCTTATACGAAACGAACCATTAGTAATAGATTTCGATGAGAGTGAATTAGCAGAATTTAAACCTGGTGAATTTGAAATAGAAGCGGTAGCGGACTTTGGTGTGGGGGCAGATATAACAAATGAAGTTGAGTACGACATGTCTGTTTCAACTACTTTGTCCCTTCTCGATTAAAAATAATCTGAATGTAACTTTTTGTGAATTAAGTTACATTCAAAGGTACATTAAACCTCAATTTTCTTTATCTAAAAATAGTTCTTTTGCATAATAAGTCCTTGGTTCAGTATCGAAGTACAAATCTTCTAAGTTTCCACTTACCTTGTCTTGTACGCGCAAGCTATCACGATTTAATGGATTTTCTTAAGGGTTTTGAATGCTGGTCTCATCGCTCACCATAAGCCATATTTCGTTCTCATTTTCTTCTAGCCCATGTGATAATTCCAAAAGTATTTTATCTGGATAAATTTCCGTTATGGTTCCACTCACATCATAAGTTGCTTCCAGTTTTTCAGTATTTTCTTCTTGTTCTCGACATCCACTTAATAATAAAACGAATATAAAAAACCCAACTTTTTTCATACTATTATTTCTCCTTTTCTCTGTACACATCATGAGTTACCTTATTCTTTATTGTAGACGAAAAAAGACTTCATAGTTACATTAATTGGAAATCGAGTAATTCTATATTATAAAACTAATGTAACTTAATACTAATTAAGTTACATTCACCTTTCACTTTCAAAAGCAATGCACTAAGAAATCCGTACTTATCTGCTGTGACTGCCCTAATGAAAAAACGTCTATTCAAACAGAGGAGGAGTAAAGAGATGAAAAAAATCGCCTATTTTATAGGAATCCTTGCCCTAATCGCCGGGTGTAGCGCAGAGTCGGTGGCCGGGAAAGCAGAAATGGATGACAATGAGCAAACAACAGAAAACATAGCTCAGGTCATTGCAACAGAAAAAAGATTCCCCGCTGATTTTCACAAAATAGGTTTTCACCGAGAAGAGTCTCCTAGCGATACCTATTTGATGACTCAGGCAACTGAACAAGAGCAATATGAGGAACTATGGACATATTTCCGTCTTCAGGAGGCAGCACCGGAAGTTGATCTGGACGTAAAAAGTGTGATGTTCTTTAGTCTTGAGGAATCGGGTAGCTGCCCGTATGAATTAAAGGAAGAAAATCTACAAGTAAATTTGACTACTAAAAAATTGGAAGTTAAAATTTCTCTTACCAACAGTGAAAAAGAGGAATGTACATTAGATGCAACGCCAAGAACATTTGTCATAGAAGTAACCAAAGAAGCAGGTCCTTTCGAAGATGCCGTAATTTCCAAACAAGAGACTGAAACCACTATACCGATCAAATAAGGAAATTTACGCAATACACTAGCCGAATAATTGAGTTTTTTCAAATGTGAATGTAACTTATTACCAATTATGTTGCGTTCAAAAGCCCTCCATTGCTGGAGGGCTTTCTTCATGAGTTATTCTTTTAAGGGTTTCTTAGTAAATCATCGTGGTGCCCACAATTTCGCAAAATCAGCGTTTGTTCTGCTGTCTGGCTATATTCCCACGAAATCCGGATATCCATATTGGCACTTGCTTCAAAAATGGCTTTCATCCCTTCAATGCGCTTGGTTCTCAGGGAAGGTTGAAAGGGAGGTGCAGCTGCCAAGAGCTTAATGGCCTCACTGACGGCTTTTTGTTCGTTTTTGTGAAATTTTTTATAGGATTTCTTGAATTTATTCGTAATCTCTAATTCAAACAAGCAACGATTACCTTCATTCCTCTTCGTCCAACCAGGCTAGCGCATCTTCTACGGCCAATGGTCCACTGGTTTTCCCCTTGTCGATCTCCTGTTGGGCTTCTTTTTCGTCTTGCTGCCACGTTTCGGTCCAGTACCAGGCTTGGTCTTTAGCGATTTCGATCATGGGAATCAAAACGATTCGTCCGTCTACCACGGTCACTTTCAAATTGGTATTCGCGGTTAACTCCAACTGTTCCAATATTTCGTTAGGAATCGTTACCTGGCCTTTGTTCCGCAAACGGACATGCTTGGTCACCCCGTTATCCTGTGAACGTTCCTGAAGTTTTGGCATCCGATAAACCACCTTTCATTTTGTATCATTTAACTAAATCCAACTTTCTTACTTTCTTAAATATATACTTTTATCTCTTAAAATTCAATCAAAAGAAAGGACGATTTACAACCGGAAGAACCGGCTGTAAATCGTCCAGATAGGAAAATAATTAGAATTTAAAGAAAGTAGGCAATCCAACTTCTCGTAACAGATCGTTGAAGGAGTACTGATAATTTTCATCGATTTCGGAATTCTTTAAAGTTTTCCTGAGCTCAAAAAATAAGTGATTGTCGCTTGAAGGGAATGTATTTTCAAAACGATTCTCATTATCTAATTGGATTAAATTAACTAAGATCGCTTTGTATAAAAACGGGAACTCTTGCTGAATAGCTTCTCTGTCTCTCAAAAAAGCCTTTGCATAATCCTCAAATAAGTATACTTTGCCTTGGGATTCTGGAGAGCTCGATTCTCTGCTAAGTTCTTCGAGTGGAAGAAATACAAAAGCTGATTTCATCCACCAATTTCCCAAAGCTGCCGCAAAGACAAGGAGCGAATATTTTCTTATTTCACTATCTGGATGTGAAAAGTAGCGGTAATAATCAGCATAATTATCTGGATCCCAATTTTTGCCCGTATCAAAGTACCCTATCTCAATGCCATCTAAGATGTCTTTTGCTTTTTCGATTGTAGTTTTTATTGCCTTCACCCCTAACCGTAAATTTCTTCTTTGAACTATATCCATTCATTCCCACTAGGGTTTTATTTTTCTTTAAATCATACGTTTCAAGGTTTTATCTATTGAAAGTGAATGTAAGATAAGTGCAGATAAGTTACATTCAGTTTCATAACTTCTGCCAATATTCGTATGCTGTACTTCCTATTCGCTTGGCATATATCCAACAACCTTGCTTGTCTCAGCATCCACCAATATTTTAGGAGGAGCAACTACAGCATTTTCTATTTCCTCGAAGACAACGGCCAACGCTTCTTCTCCTTCATAAGACGAACCAAGTAATTCGTAGTCGCCATTTGCAGTCACTGTTGTGACTTTAGCATTCTGCCAGTTTTCTTTTTTGGCTGTATCGTTCCAACCGTTCTCGTCAATGAAGATCCAAGCAGCTTCTCTTGCCTTGTTATAATCATCCACTTCGCTTTGACTATCTGCATTTGAACTTTCGCAACCGACTAATAAAATAACCAAGAAAAATCCCAATACCAAATATAGAAATTTTTTCTCCACGATGTAGTGACCTCCTTTTATTATTGGGCGTAGAAGGACCAGATTAGTTTCATTTTACGGTCCTTAAGGGTTGAAATGCTTTCTTTTTTACTTTACTTGAATGTAACTTAATTCATATTA
Organism: Planococcus sp. TJ-307; assembly: GCF_058268435.1. Classification (NCBI taxonomy): domain Bacteria; kingdom Bacillati; phylum Bacillota; class Bacilli; order Caryophanales; family Caryophanaceae; genus Planococcus; species Planococcus sp. TJ-307. The sequence goes on along the minus strand of NZ_JBZDOJ010000009.1, from coordinate 45,381 downwards.
AGTTACATTCGATTTTAAGATATTAAGGAATTAAATAAATCAAATTGAATCGTTAAGATTAAAGCTATTACGATTAAAAACATTTCACTGATAGTTAAGATGATTTTCTTCGGATTCGGTGAGTATTTCCATTCAAAAACTGCCTGTACCGAGTGGTCCAATATCGTAAATATAATTATCGAAACTAAAAGAACGTTCATCGAGTATCCTTTAGAAACTAAAAGATAAAAGCAAATTATGTATGCAATAGCTGCTATTGCATTGATAGATAAATCAATTTTCAGATGCAATTTATTTACATAATTGAATGAAAAGAGCCCGTTTCCTTCACTCTTGATCTTAAATATTTTTCTTAACACTAGATTAACGAGAGAAACTATAAGAATTACGAATAAAAAAAATCCAATAAATTTTACCCAGACCATCTCTTACTTCCCCTCCTGTAGTTTAATAAAAATTCCTAGCATACTTTTTCATCGAATCTGAATGTAACTTAATTGCTATTAAGTTACATTCAAAAAGGCCAGGAAAAAAAGGAATCCCTTACCTGGCCTTTATCGTTATTCTGCATTACTCTTCAATTCTACTTTGTTCAGATGGCACTTTTTTACTTGGGTTTTTTATTCTCCAAAGGCAACAAATCGTTAGAAAAATATATAATATTGTAGTTAAAATAATAAAGATTTTATCTTGAGGATAGGAAAAGTCGCCATCCGTAAATATTTGAATGTAAATAATCCAAATCAGGATAATTTTAATCAGCTGATTCATGAGATTAGATTTAAACATTTCATGATCTCCTTCACTAGAAAATATTAATAATTTACTTGATATTGTATATACCATTTTTCTCCATAAAAGTTTCGCTTTTCTTAAAAAAAGAACTTCAAAGGGATTTTTCTACTCATTTTGAATGTAACATATCTCTAAGTAAGTTACATTCAGATCAAGTATTCTAATCGCTTCATTAAAAAACCTAACCAAACTATTTTCATCAGAAGAAATGATACATTCATACGATAGTTCCATAGTGTTATCGGAAGGGAAAAAGCTACATAAGCTTTCTCTCTTTCTTTACGTTTGAGAAAGTATACTTTTACGAATGCATTGAAGACTTGTTCATTCTTTTACGCTTAAGTGGTAAGGAAAAAAAGAATCCCATTTGTAACAATTGTAATAGTAGTATTGGAATTATATTTAGGGGCCATTACTATACCACAAGTATTATGCTTTTAAGCGACAGAATGATCTGTATGAGTATAGGGTTGTAAAGGAGCGTAAGTACAGTTAAAGGTGCTGTAAAAGCCGTGTAACGCTTTAAAACAGGTAGGAAGACACCCATAATTAAAGAGTGAATTAATGAAAATGTAACCTGCCAGAAACTTAATTATCTGGAATTATTAGTATGATTAAGTAATAAGAAAAAAGATAGAAAGAAGGGGTGTAGTTGAGAGAGACGATTCGCACGAACGAAGACATTTTGGATATGTTGGATTCATTATTAAGAGAGCCAACTGAGTTTTGGAATGCGTTCTATTCCGACCGGGAAAAAGGGATTCCGTTTTTTGTAAACAAACCAGACGAGAATTTAGTGGATTATTTTAACAAAGGGTTAATGAAGCCCGGAAACGTCTTGGAACTAGGAAGTGGGCCAGGTAGGAATGCCATTTATTTCGCTGATAAGAGCTGCCGTGTTGATGCGGTCGATTTATCCGAAGAATCAATTGAATGGGCAAAAGAGAGAGCGAACGAGCGAGGACTAGAAGTAAATTTCATACACAACAATATCTTCAATGTTCAAATAAGTGAAGGATCATACGACATTGTCTATGATTCTGGATGTTTTCATCATATTGCACCTCACCGGAGAAGCAACTACATTGAACTGGTATTGAAAGCCTTAAGACCAGGAGGTTACTTTGCCCTTACTTGTTTTGTAGAAGGTGGTGAGCTGGGTGGATCGGATATTACAGATTGGGAAGTTTACAGGCAGAAAAGCCTTAATGGTGGATTAGGTTTTACAGAAGAAAAGTTGCGTACCATTTTTGAAAGCTTAGAGGAAATTGAAATTCGAAAAATGATAGAAGCTGAAGAAATAGAAGAGGTTTTTGGTGTTTCGGCTTTATGGACAGCTTTGTTTAGAAAGAAATGAATCATTAAAATAATTTAGTTTACATATCAGTACTTTATCGGAAGTATCGACTGTTTTGCTAGTAAAAAGATAAAGAGAATGGTTTTCGTTTAAAGAGTGAAGCCACTCCTTTTTTCAAACAGACTCAAATCATAAGCTTTATTTGAAGGATTACGCATAAAGCTTATTCGCATATAAACCGTTGCTACTACTTTATAAGGAGCTCTATGTTTAAAACCTACTTGAATCTATCAACTAAAGGCGAGAAAATAATTAAGTGACTCAAATTTAAATTGTCTTATTCTCATTTTCCAGAAGCAAAATATAAATCTAAATTTAAAAGCACATAAATAAAAATTGAATTACAATATAGCTAGTAGAGATTATAGAACTGAATAAGGAAAGAGAAAGCAAGACGATTACAGAATTATTGTGTGATAGAAACATGATAGCAATAGTCAGCTTTTTCAGCTCTACGATCACTCAAAGGAAATCGGATCTAGGGGGGAAAAAAATGTGGAACTCATCAGAGAAAGGAATAAGATACAAGTATTTAAAATTGACAATTTCTTCACTATTTATTTTTTCATTGTTAATTTCAGGTATTTACTACTATATGAGTACTCAACAGCAGCAACAAATAACCAAATATACTGAGTTGGCTGAAAAACAGAGTACACTCAAAGAACTATCCCAGTCCTTGAACCAGCTATTTTTTCGAGCAAGGGGATTCTATTCTTTTCAAAATGAGAACGAACTGGAGCTTGCTTATGTTGAACTCGAAGATTTAAAAACTACAATTGATCGAATCAATGACTTGTCTTTAACTCCGGAGGAAGAAAGTTCAATTAGTAGTTTAAGTGACTTTATTGTCTCTTATGAAGAAGAAGTGTTTCCTAATTCGATTGCAGCCGTGCGTGCAGATGATTACAATAGGTTGCGTGAACTTTCAAGAAATGGCACCAATACGACAGTTAATGAATTTGTTACCTATGCAAATGAGTACGAAACAACTTCTGAAAATACCTTGCAACAATTGAATGAAGATATTTTGAAACAGTCAGAGAGATTTGCATTTACACTGGTAATTTTATTTATTCTTTTGTTTATTATTATTGCCCTCATTATATTACGGGCTTTAAACGACATTGTAAAACCGATAGAGAAAATGCGGAAATCAATAGAAGGATTTGTCAAAGGCGAACAAGTGTCATATAAGCCGCTTCAGCGGTCAGATGAATTAGGTGTTCTATCTATGACTTTTTACAGTATGATAAACACCATTAAAAAAACACAGGAAGAGCTTACTAGTCAAAACCATGCTTTAATGAAAAATAAAAATGATTTACAAGAAAAACAAGCGAAACTTGAAGAATCTCTCGAAGAAACTGGAGAAACAAAAGATCGCCTGATGCGATTCAACGACTTAAACCATATCCTGTCTTTTACACTTGATAAACAAAAACTAGCAGATGCGACGCTCCAGTTCTTTCATAACACTTATAAGATTGATAAAGGTTTGATTTGGATTCCTAAATCTGGAGAGTTTGCTTTAGAAGGATTTACTGAAAGCATGTTTACGCAATTTCAGGAAGTTCAAATTCCTTATCTTATGGAGCGTTTAAGAACTCGTGAGTCATTTACAACCAAACGAGAATCAATTTATGAAAAAGGCATTACTGTAGATACAGTCTATATTTATGATTTATATGCCACAGTTAAAAATGAAAATACAGATTACGTGGTAATCATTAGTTTGTCCCGAGTTGGTAGGCCTTTCTCAAGAGAAGAAGAACAAGACATTACTGGTCTACTGAATCGAATTCACTTAGCAATTGACCGGATTCAACTATATGATGTAGCTGTACACGAACGAACACTGAATGAACGCATAATCAATAACATCAATGAAGGAATTCAATTTATCTCGAAGAATGGTGATATGGTCCAGCACAATGAAACTATGTGTTCGATGTTGAATTGCGGAAATGTACCACTTGACTCTGTTGTCAGTCCAGAACAGTGGATTCAATCTATGTCTGAACAGACAACGATGCCAGAGCTAATGGAGAAATTTTTGCGGAAATGTATTGATGAGAATGATATTTCATCCAATACATTCCAATATACCGTGAAAGAACCATATGAACGAGTAATTGACGTATACAGCACCTCAGTAGTAGTTGATAAAGAGAAAACTGGGACCATCTTTGTCCATCGTGATGTGACGAGAGAGCATGAAGTTGACAAGATGAAATCTGAACTTGTCAGCACAGTTAGCCATGAATTGAGAACCCCTCTATCGAGTGTTCTTGGATTTACCGAGTTGCTGCTAAACAAACAGCTGAAACCGGAAAAGCAAGAGCGTTATTTGAAAACAATTTATAAAGAAGCGAAGCGATTAACAAACTTAATTAATGACTTTTTAGATCTTCAGCGCATGGAGTCAGGAAACCAAATATATCGCATGGCAAAAATTTCAATGAGTGAATTAATCATTGAAACGACTGAGAAGTTTCGTACACAAAGTCTGCATACCATTATCTTTATTGACAACGCTTCAGATGTCATGATCGAAGGAGATAGAGAACGTCTCACACAGGTGCTAACAAACTTGATAGGAAATGCTATTAAGTTTTCGCCAATGGGCGGAAATGTAACTATTTCGCTACAAAACGATTTAAATAATTTACATGTTTCCGTAAGAGATGAAGGGATTGGTATACCAGCTGAGGATATTCCAAAATTATTTTCGAAATTCCAACGAATTGACAATAGTTCGCGGAGAAAAATCGGTGGAACTGGGTTGGGACTCGCCATATGTCAAGAAATAATCCTTAAACATGACGGGAAGATTTGGATAGAGTCTCAAGAAGGACATGGTTCGGTTCTTCATTTTGAACTGTCCCTCTTATCTGAAACACAAACTTACACAAACCAAGAAGAGGTTGGAGAGAATCCGCCTGTAATGATTGTGGAAGATGATATGAGTCTTGCACTTCTACTATCGGAAGAATTAAAGCAGAGTGGATTTAAGGTGATTTTTCACACTTGTCCCAAAGAAGCATTTAATGAGGCTAAACGTACACCACTAGTTGGAGCCGTTGTCGATATCATGCTCGGAGAAGACTTGAGTGGTTGGGATCTTGTCGATATGATGAAAGAAGACATTTTAACAAAAGATATTCCCATTGTGATTTCCTCTGCCTTAGATCCAGTGGCAAATTTGAATAAAATAACAAAAATTAACCATTACTTAACAAAACCTTACGCGCCAACTGACTTATCTAAAGTGATGAAAAACCTGTTAGATGATAAGAAACATGATGGAGTGATTTTTTACCCTTTAAAAGGGACTGAATAGAAAGAATTTGAATAAGAAGTCGATATTTCTGTTTTCTTCTGACATGTTCTCATTAGAGAAAAACTATTAATAGATAAGTAAAAACGAACAGCTCTTTAAAAAAGGGCTGTTCGTTATTTATTACGAGACTACTATTTTTTCTACAAGTGTTAGCAGCTCGATGGGGCTGAATGGCTTAGACACGAAATAATCTGCTCCTTTTAATATTGCTTGTTCGCGATCAGCATCCTGTGCTTTAGCTGTCAACATTAAGACACGTGTAGAATTTTGATCTTTTCTTATTTCTTCTAAAACTTCGAGACCAGTCAAATAAGGCATCATATAATCCAATATAATCAAGTCATAGTCATTGTTTCTTATTTTTTGTAATGCTTCTTTTCCATCTTCTGCTTCGTCAATTTCAAATTCATCCTCAAGTGTATCAACAATTAGGATACGCAAAATGTCCTCGTCATCCGCCACTAATATTTTTTTCATATAGATACCTCCAATTCATGTTGAAATTCCTTTGCGTTTCATATCTCCCCAATCTGATTTTTTCTGAAAGGCCGCAAAAATACCTTGAACTCTCCATAGGACCATGAGCGGTCGGTACCAAAAGGCCTCCGTTAAAGCCCAAAAATAAAGCTTCATTAGATGCGATACCTTGGGGTATTTATGGAGTGTCAGTTCTTCTAATAATACAGCCAATGCCGAGATGAGTGAACCATAAAATATCGTTACTAGAAACAGAACCCCAACGATATTCGGATCAACAATAGAGAAGAAAAAACCACCAAAGATAAGGAAATAACCAAAAAATTCGAATACGGCGCCCAATAGTTCAATAAATAGAAAATAGGGCATTGAAAACATTCCAATGGCTCCGTACTTGGGGTTCAGCATCATTTTTCTGTGCGACCAGAGAGTTTCAAATAATCCACGCTGCCAGCGAATTCGCTGGGACCTTAAAACGCCAAGTGTTTCCGGTGCCTCTGTCCAACAAACAGGATCAGGAATATATTCGATACGTTGCTTGGACTTTTCTTCTTTTAAAAGTCGATGTAACCTTACAACTAATTCCATATCTTCTCCAACCGTATCCTTGTTGTAACCTCCCGTTTGGATTACACGCTCCTTGTTAAAAACACCAAAAGCACCTGACACAATTAATAAAATATTTAAATGACTCAGTGCCATCCGTCCAATTAAAAATGCTCGAAAGTACTCAACAACTTGCATAATCACGAGGGGATTGCGAGGCAGCCCTATTTCTTCTACTTTACTCCTAGAAATAGTTGAACCATTAGCTATTCGGACAGACCCTCCTGTTACGATGATTTGACCATCAGACTCGATTATTGGCTTCATAGTCTTCAAAAGGCCATCATTTTCCAAAATTGAATCTCCATCAATCGCACAAAAGTACGGATAAGAAGCTAAATTGACTCCTGCATTCAGTGCGTCAGCTTTTCCTCCATTTGCTTTTTTTATTAAACGAATATAAGGAAAGATGGTGGACTGATAAATGGCTTCGACTTCTGCCGTTTCTATATGGGTTCGGACGGCAAATGGAATACGAACCATGGTAAATGCCTCAATCATACGTTGAGCTGTTTCATCTTTTGAACCGTCATCAATAACAATTACTTCTTTTTCTGGGTATTCGAGTGCTAGTAGTGATCGGACCGTGCTGACAATACCAACTTCTTCGTTATAAGCCGGAACCAAAATAGAAACGGGATACGTATTTTGGTTTCTCAGGAAGTCTTCTGTTGATTCTCTTCGATCAAGTTTATCCTCTTTTTTTACTTTGCGAAACGCCAGTAAAAAAAGACCCAAATAGCTTAAGCTTGAAAAAAGCATATAAGCGATAATAATATAAGAAGAAATCTCAAAAAATAAATTCATCAGTCTTCACTTCCTAATAACGATGATCTCCATTGGTTTGCCATATCTCTGGCAAATTGATCTGGATGATTCGACGAAAGGTGAGTAATCAAAATATCCCCATCTGAAAATTGAGTTAAAGCTTCAGCAGATGAATAGCGGACCCACCAATGAGAATCACCGAGTAGTTCACTCAGTACTTCTTTATATCGAGATAATTGAAGTTTGCCGGCAATTCGAGAGGCAAACATTCTTTCTTGCCATGATATAGAGCGAAAAAATGGCATTAATAAACCGGGATCAGTTATAAACTGTAAATATAAAATAGATTTTAGTGCTTGAATCCGTATTTCACTGTCTTCACTTTTTAATTCACTCTCAACTTGTGGAAGAAATACAGATAATCCTGCTATACCGATATAAGAAATGGCAGCGCGTTTTAGAGTTTCATTTCCACCTTTGTTTTCTAAAGCGCTCTCTATTTCTTTAAGCATTGTCTGTTCTTTAAGACGTTTGAACACATCAATGTATAGACGGGGAGAGGCATCTGAATAAGTTGTTAGAATGGAAATTGTTACCACTTCATTTAAAGAGGCAAGAGTACGAATAAGCTGTTGAGTTTCTTGATCCAATCGCGACATTTTGTGAAGTCTTTCTTTTAATAAAGGTGTCAGAGACTCCATCTGGAAATCTTCTACAAAATACATAGTATTCATGCGAATGGCCCAGCTTTTCCATAAGAGTTGTTCGGTATATCTCTTCGTTAAAAAATCTTCCGATAGTTTTGTGATCAAAGTGGAGCTGTCAGTGCTTTTACTAAATGATACATAGTCATTTAGTAAACGTTCTAACACAACTTCTCGTTGTGATATGCTACGAATTTCATGGACAAAGTCTTCTTCAGATGAGTTCACCATATATGAACTAAATGAATCAGTTAATGCATCATACTGTTCATTGATCGTCCGTTCTTTAATAGCTAAATTTCTTTTGCGCCATGCCAAAATCAATAAAAGAGATAGTTGGCCAAGAAATAGACCTGCATTTAACATCCAAAAAAAAGAAATATTCAATTGAACATCCTCATAGTAAGCCTTTGAACGCGAGCTACAATTTCTTGTGCATAAAAAGGTTTAACAATATAATCATCAGCGCCACTCTTTAAAGCTAAAACCACATCTGATTCATTGTTGCGTGATGTCAGCATGGAAATGACAATACTTTCATGAGGGTAGTTGTTTCTGACATAATGTAAAACTTCCAAACCATCCATTTTGGGCATAATGCCATCGAGCAGGATCATATAGTTCTCACCAGGTTTATACCATTGGGATTCTACAAAACTTGCACCATCTGAATATTCCGTAATATAGATGTCAAAATCTTTTGGTTTCCAATTGGAGAACTGCTTTGCAACTAGCTTTCTTACTAGTGAATCGTCATCAATAATAATGATAGTAAGGTGGCGTCTTATCTCATTATTAGCATGCTTGTATATAACGGATTGATTTCGACCACTTTTTTTTGCTTGATACAAAGCCTGATCAGCCTTGTTTACCAAATTATCTTCTTTTAAACGGTATTCACCGATTCCAGCCGAAAAAGTAACATGAAATGGATCGAAGGTGTCAATAGTAAAAGTAACTTCAGTCAAAGCTGCACGAATTCTTTCAATTAAAATTATAGAGAAATCAGCTCTTGTATCTGGAAGAACTAATGCAAATTCTTCGCCACCATATCTAAAGAAATGATCTGAACCGCGTTTCATCTCTAGCAGTAGTTTACTGAACGTTCGTAGAACTTCATCACCTGCAGAGTGTCCATACTTATCATTCACATTTTTAAAGTGGTCTAAATCAAGCAACACTAGCGTGAAAGGCTTTTTTGTTCTTTCTGCTAAAGATGTCATTTGATCTAAAACATTATTAAAGTATTTTCGATTGCCGGCTCCAGTTAGTTCATCATAAAGTATTCCTTGCGAAATTGCTTTTTGATTTCTTAACCGATTCGTTACATAGGGAATAAAGAAAGGTATGTTTAAAGGTTTAGCAAGAAAATCGGTTGCTCCAATTTCCATCGTACGAATTTGATTTTCAATTCGATCATCTGCACTAATGACGGCAATCGGAAGATAACTATTTTTAGCTACATCTGAAATTCGAGAAACTAAATCAAATCCTTCAACATCCGGTAAATGTAAATCTATAATAATCATTTGCGGTTGCAAGGTGTAGAAAAATTCCATTCCTTTTTTTCCGTTAAGCGCAATAACTACAGGGATGCCTTGCTCCTCCAGTGTTTCTTTTATCGAAGATGCAAACCCCATATCCGCATCAATAACCAAGACAAATGCCTCTTTTAATGTAACACTCTGCTCTGACCTTTCTGATATATCTGTGCTGGGAGCCTCTGATATAAAAAACGTCTTCAATTCAGAAATGAAGATTTCCAGCGAATCTTTGGGCAGTAAAGTAGTACTATTTTCTGTAAAAAAATCTAGTTGAGTACCGCAAAACTTCGACAATTCCATCATTCCAATTGTTCCTGCGGTTCCTTTCATTGTATGTAAGAAACGATAAATTTCATATTCTGGAATTAACTCTTGCTCTTCCCATTTAGAGAAATCTTGATTCATTCGATTAGCAAGCATTACTTTATAGTTTGTTGTTGACAATATCATTCACCTTCTTTAATAAGTATTTAGATGATGCTATTATACTATAAGTTTTTTCGGATGCGCACTGATAAGCCAAAATCTGTAAAGATATATTATTTTGGTAATTTTTATACTGTTAAATCCAAAAGGATATTCTAGCTATTTATGATGCGCCTGAGAGAAAAACTAAATGAATTTTTAAAATATTTTTTAAGTAAATAAATATTTCTCTAGAGTAAAACACAGCCTCTCTTGAAATTTTCATCCACTTATATACGGACTTAAATGAAGATTTTAGGATAGAAGGTAGAGAATCTTTATTTTTAAATATAAAAATGGAAAAGACGAAGCAATCTAAGCTGAGAAAATATTCCCTAGACTAGCTTTTTTTGCTTTTTAATTTTGAATATTATGAATATATATAGAAGTGTTTTTTCTTTATTAACTTACAACTACTTTGATTTAGGAGTAAGTTTCTGAATCTGCTAAGACTGCACATACAATAATGGGAAATAGTATGATCAATTTCCCGGTTTAGGAGTATAAAACTTTGTAAGATTACTATTCTAAGTGTTATAAAGTGATGATATACGGGATTTATCCTGAAGGCCGGAAAAAACTCATGTTAGTAAACCTATTGAGTGAAATAGAAATGACTTATGATATTCCTATACAAATTAGTTCGAAATGGGAACAAGAAAATAAAGAAGGAATTACCCTTTATCGAAAAATTTCTACTGATAAACATCTTTAGCATTTATTTAGCCATTGGTAAAATTATGCTTTTACGAAGGGTTTTATATACATAACTTAATGTTGGAGTATTTTTGGACAATATAACTTTTATATTAATTTGATGAATAGCATTTTAAAGAAGGACGAATATTTTAAAGACAGCTGGACCTTCTACTGTAGAAGGTCCAGCTGTCTTTAGGAAATTTATGTATTTACTAATGGGTGCGCAATAATTTCTTGTGTATTATCATGTATTAAACGAACTTTCCAAGCATAGAAGACAAGAACTGCAAATTAAATCGCATTTTCAAACACAATGCGACTTGTTTCTCTTACATTCTCTTCGCCTAGTCTCTTGGCTAAAATCTGGCAATCTAATGCTAAAGCTACACGAGAATACACTATCTGGCCAAAACTATTAAACCGCAAGTTTAAACAAGATGAATCTGATAAGGTATTCGTGACCGATATCACCTACCTGCTAAATCAATCAGGACAAATAGCGTATCTCTCCGCCGTGAAAGATGGCGCTACCCGTGAAATCGTCGCCTATGAAGTCACAAAAACGCTTACGATGAAGACTGTTTACTTCACGTTAAAGAAACTGATGGAATCGTTGGATGGAAATCTTCACCAGAAGCGATGATTCATTCCGATCAAGGCTTCCGCTATACTAATTCCGAATACTAGCAACGCGTGAAGGAAATGGAATTGACCTAGTCGATGTCCTACTGGAGCAATTGTATTGAATCGTTTTTTGTCACTTTAAAGATGATGTTGATTTCAAACAAGCAACTATCCTTACCGAATTAAAGAAGCTATTGGATAAGTACATGGGGGATTACAACGGAACATGCAATTAATGGAATCTAAAAAAGATGACTCCGGTATTGTGCGGTAGTCATCTGATCACAGTCTAGCTGCAGGGTGCTTTTATTAACCTGTCCATTAAACAGGGCTCAGTTCAATTTCAATATACCGAGCTGCTTTTGTTTTATTTAGGATAGTTGCTTATTTAATCGCCACATTATGCTGAACCTGGTCCTGATTGGTCCACACGATCGTTGTGCCTGCGGCAACAGTGATGGTTTCTTCCCCAAATTCATAATCGGCAATATCTACGGCAACTTCACCTGTTTGTTCTGCGCCTTCTTCCACAATGACAGTCATTTTCATGACCGGATGGGGCTCGCAAAAGATTGAAAACTCACCCGCTTCATTAAACACGAAACTGGTCATCTCACTATTGGACAATAAAGCAGAGGCAGCACCGCTTTCAGCTTCAGGTGCACTTTCTTCCACAGGCTCCTCTTCCGTTTCTTCTTCCGTTTCCTCTGAAGTTGTTTCTTCTTCAGTACTTGTTTCTTCCTCAGCAGTGCTTTCCTGTTCTGCAACTTCTTCTTCAGTATTCTCATTGGCTGTCGACTGCTCTTCTCCACAAGCTGCCAGCGACAGAATTCCAGCGGCAAGTACTAATCCGAACTTTTTGTTGACCATTGATTTTCTCCTCCTTTTTTAATCCTTTCTAATAGAACGTATGCAGCGTTAAATTAGATTACTTTCTACAAATCATTCTTTTAAAAGAAACGGAAACGGTTCTTATCTACCTACTCACGATAAATAAAAAAAATACAGTAGGGGAATGCTGGATTATTTTTCTTAAAAATTGGAAAAAATATTTTAATTCTAAATAAAGTGATCTAAGTGAATTGTTTCTACGTTATGACTGTATAACAAAAAGAAAAAGGGAGCGATTACTTATGAAATTAAACAAATGTCTTTTAGCACTTCCACTATCATTAGCCTTATTGGTACCAACGGCGGCATTGGCAGACAGCCATGGCCATTCAACTCCAGCAAGCGAAACGGCGATGGAGTCAAGCACGGCGACACCGGCAGCGGAATTACGCATTGCCCTTGATACGGTATTAACGGAACACGCATTTTTAGCGGTTGAAACCATGCGCAAAGGCGCAGATGGAGCGGAAGATTTTGATCAAGCTTCTGCAGCTCTTCTAGCGAACTCCGATGACCTGGCAGCAGCCGTGACTTCAGTCTACGGTGAAGAAGGCGGAGCAGCATTCCTTGAAGTTTGGAATTCTCATATCGGCTATTTCGTGGATTATGTCGTGGCAACTGGTGAAGATAACCAAGAAGCGAAAGACCAGGCGTTAGCTGCTTTAGAAGAATACAAAGTTGAACAATCGGCATTCTTCGATACAGCAACAGAAGGACTTCTGCCAGCAGCAGCGGTTCAAGAAGGACTGGATGTGCACGTGGATCAGCTGATTTCAGCTTTTGATGCGTATGTAGCAGGCGACTTTGAAAAAGCTTACACAGACGAACGCGAATCGATTCACCACATGAGCATGTTCGCAGAAAGCTTGTCGATTGCGATCACTACGCAATTCCCAGAGAAGTTCGAAAACACGAACCCGGATACACCGGCAGTAGATTTGCGCGCGTCATTGAATGCAATCTTCACTGAGCACGCTGGACTTGCCGCAATGGCGATGCAAGACGGTGCTGACGGCGCAGAAAGCTTTGACCAAGCATCAGCTGCACTTTTAGCCAATGCGGATGATTTGTCTGCAGCAGTTGGATCTGTCTACGGCGAAGAAGCTGGGGCACAATTCTCTGAAATCTGGAACTCTCACATCGGCTACTTTGTGGATTATGTCGTGGCAACTGGTGAAGAAAATACAGAAGCACAGGACCAAGCAAAAGCTGATTTGGATAGCTACATCGTGGAACAAGCAGCATTGCTTGACGCAGCAACAGAAGGACGCGTTCCTGCGGATGCATTAGAAGAAGGATTGACAGCACACGTAGACCAATTGCTAGTAGCATTTGATTCGTACGTAGCGGGTGATTATGAAACAGCATACAGCTCGATCCGTGAAGCTTATGCACATATGACAATGCCTGCAGCTGGATTATCAGCGGCAATCGTTGACCAATTCCCAGAAGAATTCGGTGCAACAGAAATGCCATCTGAAATGCCTGCAACAGGTATGGGCGGCACAGCAGATACAGGATCGTTCCCATTCATGTGGGTACTGGCTGGCTTAATGCTTGCAGCTCTTACGACTGTAGTAGCTGTTCACACACGCAAACAGTAAGATTTGTGGACGCTAATGAAAAGCTAGCCTTAATCGGCTAGCTTTTTGTTATTACTAGAAAAAGTAGGGGCAATTGGTATTTCCATTTCTTTTGGCTACGAAACTAAGTACGATGAAAAATGTAAAATTGAAGAGATTTTCAAAAAAGCAGATAAAAACATGTATAACAACAAACATTTGAAAATCGTAAAAAAAGAACAACCATAATTATTCAATGATACCCACAAGTTTAATAAACAAAAAAGTTTATATTGATCAATAGATGACTATTAGAAGTAGAAAAGGAGTAGGGAAAATTTCTTCTTTCTTTTTCTCCTTTCCTCCCCACTCTCTTTTATGGTTTAAGTATTTCGCTTTTGAAATATCAGCTATTATTAACAATAACCGTGCAAGAGTTCCTTTTACCTTCTGATTACAAAATCAATTTTATAGTTTAGTCTTTCAACACATAAGAACACTCCCGCATAACTATTCTTTAAAATCAAGTGAAGTAAGAAGCTAAATAGATACCCCCTAATTGAAGATATTTTGAGAATGTATACAATCGAAAGGTTACTTTTAAAAATTATACATTGCTCAACCTTTACTTTCTTTCTTCATAGGTATAGGATTGCAGTAAGTTTGAACTACAAAAAAATACTAAATGAAAAAATTTACGAGCTGGACTTTGAATTCAAGCAAAAGTTCAACTATAAAAAGGTAATCTCAATGTTTCTTCAAAGTGATAACTTTCACTAATATACTGAAGTACATGCTTGATGCGTTTGCGAAATCGTCCTTCGTCTTTGTACATATACTAGTTTGCGCTATAGAAAAAGAGTAACTGTCGTCGTCAATGAGTATAAACGATGAACATTGTGTATCGAAAATTGATTATCAAGAGACATATCTATATGACTTATTCATGTTTTTAATTTACTGAATTTTTAAAATTATTTAAGTGAGAAAAGTTACAGCTATAAAATTCTAATCGGAATAGACTAGAAAAAATAAGGGGAAGTTGTCCATTATTGTTCTTTACGGCAGTTGAAGATTCATTGGCATACACAGCAAACAAAATCAGTAGATTGATCAATGCTGAAGTGAAGGAAACATCGGGAATATGGAGTTTTACCATAAAGAGAAAAGTTAATTTGGAGAACAGTACATCGGGATATTGCTGTTCATTAGATATGGTTGTCTCCTTTTATGAACTTCAAGAGAAGGGACCTTCAGTAAATATGGCAGAAGTTTTTCTACTGGGTGAAGAAGTTTCCATTTTTACTGAAGCATTCCGGCAAAACACACTCTTATTTACCCCTACCTACTTGCAGGAAATGACCATGGGACATGGAATCTGACTCATAGATATTGAATCTTTTGAACATGTGTACCACTTTGTTAAGCGCTTGTTACGAGCGCTTAGTATTCTGAAAAAACAAGTTCAAGTAATCTCAAGAACTTCTGGATTGGCTTAATGAACTATATAAAAATAATTTTAAAATATTGGAGATATCCTTATCGTGGGAAATTCTAAAAGAATGTCACTTTGAACTGGAGGTAACTATAGTTGTGGGGAAGGATGATTTTAACTTTCTAAAAGTTTATTCAAAATGATGAAATTCCATTAGATTCTTCGAAGAAAAGCAAACAAAAGGAGAAAACAGATAATGGCATATAAGCGGTTAATTCCTGAGAAGTCCGTCTCTTATTTTTTTCTGAAGTCAAAGGATGAGTACATCGAAGATGGATTAATTTCTGTTACGTTATTTGCTAGATTGACACGTCAAATCACTTCGTTCACTGGAAGGAAGATTCAGATTCAAGTTGAAACATTCTGGGTTCAAATCAACGATATTCGAATGGCCTACTTAACAGAAAAAGTGAAGGAATTGCCAAATTGTATAGAAAAATACGAAATATCAGAACCGGTTTTTCAGCATTTACTTAAGCTATCTGAAAGTTGTCCAAATGAACTGCAAATTCTCATCCCAGTTTACCTGAAAGCTAATCGAGAAATGTTTCTTACTTGCCAAGAATTGGATGATGCCTGGAAAGCGTCTGAAAAAGAACGACGATAAGAAGCTACAAATCGAAACGATGATATTTAAAAGCTTATTTCATCCATACTCGATACAAGGAGGAATAGATTATGAGTAAAAATCAGCCTGTAAAAGCTACAGACCGTTCTAAATGTGAGGGTTGTAAGTACCGGGAATATCTTTCCGGATACAAATTATATAAGGAATTCAAGAAAAAGTGTGAAGTTAATGCAGATGAGGAAAACCCTGATGTCTTCCAGTAAATATTTGGCCAGTTTCAAAGATGATGACGTCTACACGATGCTTTATCTATACCATAACAAGGGCAAATCGTTGGAAACATTAGAACGCCAATTTTCTATTGGAGAAGACGCGCTTTTAGGTTTTTTGGAAGGACGTTATCGAACTGATTGCTACAAGAGTTTCAAAATCGTCAATAAAATGCTTCGAGATAGAAAATAGATTTAAAATTACCAATATAGAAAATTAAAATAAGTGCTGATAAAGTCAGTTAGTAAACTGAACCTCAAGAAAGCCCAAGATTAACTATTTACATTCTAGAGAAAAAGATATGTTTATTTCAAGTTATCCAGTTGCTCTTAAGATTTTTCCTTAAAGATAAGGAGGAATTAAAATGGGTTTTTAAAAAAAGTCTTGTTGCGTTATGATCCAGTCTTTGCTTCATGCGATTTAGCCTGTATGAAACAATTGGAGAGTCTATTGCAACTTAAGGAACGGCATTGTTATATCGATGTTAAATGCTATCCCGTTTATATCATGAAATGCCCTCAATCTTCTTCGGGTTCAGTTAAGCAATGGATAATTGATGAAGAGTTTACTTGCGATTCATCTAAAGAAGACCATTCCTATCATTGAAAAAGGGTTACTCAGAAAAACTAGAAGGAATGGGAAATCGGGTATCTCCTTTCTATAAGAATTGAAGAAGATTAGCGTAAGCATCCAGCTAACATATGAGGAATTATTAGAAGTCCCGACATCAAATAAAAGAGTAAACTGGTTCAATCTAAAAGAGTCCGGCAAAGCGAGCACTTTGGAAGTGCCGGTATGCCAGGCTCTTTTAGGTTGGAAAAAAACCTGTTCTTCATTTCATTTAGCTTAATCACTCTTCAGCCATCTTATAAATCTTTTCTGTATCGCGTTTCCGAATGGCTGCAATTTAAATTACTTGGATGGTTCCCTCGGCTTCTCTGAAAATAATCCGAAGACCCATCTTCTTATTTTTAGATTATTGCATAGCGCCAAATTACCAAGAAGGGATTGACCCGCTTCTATTTCTCTCAATTTGATTCGGTACAGCGTTTTAATAAAAAAATCTTTAGACTGCCATCAAGTTGTTCATAATCTTCCTTTGAATACTGTGTCCATTCAGGTTTATACAATGGTTATTCCCATCCGTCTTCTTCATCAACAACAGGGAATTTAGTTTTTATCGCACCACGAACTTCCACATCTAAAAAAGTAGATCCATTTTTTGTAAGTAGCCGTTTTTCAGCCATTAAATCAGCCAGCTGATCGTAAAGTTCTTCTATTTCTTTGTTCAAGGACTCATATTGTTTTTGGGTAACCATCACACCGACAATCTTTTCACGATTGAAGACATACACGCCAGAATTTTCTTGATTGGCCTTCTGAAAAGCTTCCATTAATGACCGTTTGACATTATAAATTGAAGTTGTGAGGACATCAAGTATTCTCATCGCCTGAATTGAAACATTTCTAGAATAAGACAATGAGTATTTAAGAAGTTGCGTGAAAGACAATCAGCACACAAAGTCATAGAACTAATTAAAGGAGTTGAAAGCGGTACGTACCTCTCCCGGCTTGTTTGGCTTCATACATGGCAAGATCGGCACGTTTCAATAGGGAAGAAGGCGTTTCGTCTGCCAAAGGAACGAAAACCATTCCCATGCTCGCATTGATGTTTAATTCATGTTCCATAATTTCCCATGAAGTACCAATGGATATTTGGAGATTCTGTGCCATCTCTTCTGCTTGTTCTTTTGTTTTAACGCTAGGCAACAGCAGTACAAATTCATCTCCACCTAGACGCCCTGCAACATCTCGCTCGCCAAGATTCTGGCTCAATCGCTTGCCAAACTCCTCAATGACGGCATCACCTACTTCATGTCCCAGTTGATCATTGATTTCTTTAAAGTGATCAATGTCGAGTAGAGCTACGGCCAATGTTCCATTGTTTTCCTGCAGAGCAGCAATTTCTTCGGAAAGTCGTTGTTTGATGAAACGTCGATTGGGCAAGCCCGTCAGCGAATCGTGATAGGCATAATAGTGCAGTTTGATTTCGTGTTCTTTTTGCAACGAGATATCCCGTGTAATCGTCAACATATGAATAAACTGATCATGTTCATTAAATATTGGCGTACCTTGCAATTCTGACCAGAGCCAGCCTTTTGTCTTATGTTCAATCCGCAGTTCAATTACATAGTTCTTCGCTTCTTTGACTGCTTGTGAATAAATGTCCTTCACAAGCGAAATATCTTCAGAATGGACGTTATGAAAAGGGGGATTTTCAAGATATTCTTCGGCATCAAAGCCATAAACGCCTTTAATAGAAGGAGAAACATATAAAATTTCTCCTTGATAATCCATTAACACAATGACATCATGGGCGTTTTCTGCAATAATTCGAAAACGGTTTTCACTTTCAGCGTATTGGTTAAGCAATTGATTGATTTCTCTTATGTCTTTTAAAATTGCATATATTCCTACCACTTGATTTTTCACCTCGATAGGTACAAGGTGCATAGCAACACCAATTGAAAGTTTTGCTTTGTTGGTGATTTTTATTTGACACTTTTGAGAAATTCCAGTCAATGCTGGGTGATAATGATTCTGTAGTAATTCTCTATCGGTTGGAGAAATGAGTGTATAGAATTCCATGCCAATCAAAGCTTCTACCGGATAGCCAGTCAATTCTTCTACAGTCGGGTTTCCTGATAAAATTTTTCCATTTGTATCCAAGCAAAAAATAGAATCTGCATTGTTTTCATACAACGATCGGTACCGTGACCTGCTTTCCTCAATTCGTTTCCAGGCCTCTTTGCTTTCCATCTTTGCGACTCGTTCGGGAGTCTTATCTTTTACAATCCCGATGATATGAGTGCAATTTCCACCTTCATCAAAGAGTGGAGTTAAAGTAGATTCAGAGTAGTGGCATTCACCAGTCAATGAAGTATAAGAATCTTCAAAGATGACTTCTTCTTTCGTAGTCAGTACCTCTCTGTATTTGTTGATCAATAAATCTGCCAGTGGCTTGTCATGCACTTCCAAAAAAGTTTTTCCTATATCCGCTAGTGTCAGGTTTGTTTTATCAAGTATGATTTGGTTAAAATATGCGTATCTCAGAACTAAGTCGTTTTCGTTATATACAATAAAGACCATATCTTTTATAGCAGTGAATAAAACTTTGTCAAAGAGAAGTGCTTTAATTGTCTCCACGGTTGCATGTCCTTTCTCCATTGACTCCTGTTTTGAGATACATCAGCAGTCAATTATCAGGTAGATTTTTACCCGGTGGTTTGCTTAGTGAAAAAACCACTTGGTTTTGTAAATATTTAGTCTCAAAATCACTTGGTTTCATGGGCTTATCATACAAGTATCCTTGAAAAACAACACAGTCATTTGCCTGAAGAAATTCTACTTCTTCGAGTCGTTCGACACCTTCAGCAACTAATTCACATTCAATGCTCTTCGCTAGATGAATCAGCGATTTGAGTACTGCTTCCGATTTGCGGTCTTGCCCGATTTTCTGTACAAAAGAGCGGTCTATCTTGATTTTCGTAATAGGGAAGTGGGTCAAATATGAAATCATAGAGAATCCTGTTCCAAAGTCATCAATTGCAATGGAGATTCCTTTAGACTTGCACAGCAACAAATGTTCTAAAGTTCGATCTGAATATGTTAATTCTGCTTGCTCAGTGATTTCAACCTCAACAAGTTGAGGTTCAATTTGATATTGTTCAATCAAAGTGAAAAAATGATCAAAGAATACAGGGTTAGCCAGAAGTGATGGCGTCATGTTGATGGCTGTACGCGGACTCTTGCCCAGACGTTGGGTCCAATCCTTCATTTGGATAAACACATGTTCAATTAAGTAAAGCGTTAAAGGAACAATCATGCCAGTTGCTTCAGCCACTTCAATAAATTCCAACGGGGAGATTTCTCCAAGTTCTGAATGATTCCAGCGAGCCAATACTTCAACCCCTGCAACATCACCTGAATTTCCATCAATTTGTGGTTGAATCAAATAATAAATTCCAACATTTTTCAAGGCTGTGGTTAAACTTTCTTCGATCGTAGATCTTCGAGAACGCTTGATGTGCATGATAGGCCGGAAAAACATGTACGAAGAGCCGTGGATTTTTTTAGCTTCGTACATTGCCGTTTCTGCATAGGAAATGACATCGCTAAATAAAGGGGAATCGTAAGGGTAACAAGAGATTCCCACACTGACACTGATAAATAGTGTATGGAGATGGTTGATGGTAAAAGGCTGCTCGAATAAACTTGTAATTTTTTTGACGAAAACATCCAAATTTTCACCATTTTTTACTTCATAGATAATGGTGAATTCGTCCCCGTCTAACCGAAAAACTTCACATCGGTCATTTATGAAGACCTTTAATTTTTCGGCAATTATCTTTAACACACTATCTCCAGCTTCGTGACTGTACATCGAATTGACAATTTTGAGCTTATCAACATTTAGGTAAAAAACAGTGAATTTCTTCTTTTGTTCTGTTAATGAGTGCGCCTTGGCTGTCAACAGTCTCCGATTTGGCAGGTCTGTCAAATAATCGTAGTGAGCAGACGTCGACAATTGTTCCTCAATCTTCTTCAACTTACTGACATCTTGGAAATACAAGGCAATTCCTCCCTTCTTCAAAGGACAGACTTTGACTTCGAACCAGACGTGCAGAGGAGAATAATACTCCACAAATTCAACGATGATTTGTTCTTTTAAAGCCTGTTCATAAGCTTGATGGAAAGGAGACCCTATCACTTCGGGAAAGAAATCGAGCAGCCCGGTTCCAATGATATCTTCGCGTTTTACTTCAAGTAACTGTTCGGCAACTTCGTTTATGTAGTTGAATTGAAGTTGATTATTCAGCAATGCAAAGCCTTCGTTCATGCTTTCTAACACGCTTTTTACAGTAATGGGTTCAATTTCGTGATGGTTGACGGGTTTATGCCAGATGAGCGCTCCATATGAATCTGATGAAAATAGCTGGATCCTTTGGACTTTAACAGACAACCATTGAGTCTCACCATTTTTTAAAACGAATGGGTAGAGTTGGTTGTGTTCCGTCAACGTGTCATTAATGACATTTTTAATAACTCGGATCTCTCTGTGTTTATCACGTTCGGCTAATTGCTGGAAGTAATCAGTACCGACCTCGCAAAAAGTCATTCCCACCCCATTTTCCTCGCAAAAATTGCTCCATGCTTGATTAACTCGTACGATTGCTCCACTGCCATCTATCGCAATCAAATACTCATCCATTGTGTTCATCCACGCTTGTATTTGTTCAGCTTTCATTATCTATCTCCTCCTCGTGAGCTTTCATATCTTCCAATAGCCAGACGTCAAGATTTGATGGAAACTTTTCAGAGAAAATCGATTGAATTGAAAATAATCAAAGACTATACGAAGGTAAATTCGACTGCTAGAATTCCAAAGCTGCTAAAGAAATCATCTGTCTTTCCAGATACACTTGTAGCGGTTTGAAGAAGTGGCTTCTACTTCAAAAATACTCATTCACACGCTCCCTAAAAAGATGGAAAATTCTTTTATAAAGGTGCAGAAGTCATTTTTTAATAAGGGGAAAGTCGATAATTGAAAGATAGATCCTTCAATATGTTTTCCATCAAAAAGCCAATACCAAATCGTATTTCCGAATGGAATAGATGCTTCCTTCTTGTGAAAGCAACATGATTTCAATCGCTTTACTAATAAAAGTACTTAACACATCCCAATTTGGTTCAAATATAGAAGGAAAATACTAAAGTATAAATATATTCATCCTCCGCTAATATAAATAAATAATGATAAAACGTCCATTGTCCAGGAAAAAAACTAGAAAAAATGTCTATGTACCTATTATCAAGTCTATTTAACTAATTCGTAAATAAGTATTTAAGCTCAATTAATTGGCTTTAATATTCTCCTTTTAAGGATTAAAAAGAGATTTTTCTACTTTTTTCGTTACCATAAATAAAAAATATAATATAAAAATAAAAAAATGACTTTAATGAATGACTTTAGTTGATGTTGGACACTGATTAAATAAGTTTAAATAACTAGATAAATTTTTATGTTCAAATACTATAAAATTTAGATTTTATTTTTCGTAAGACCTATCCTCATAGAGAAAGCAAAAAGTTTCTTGATTACATGGTTATAGAAGGAATTATAAAAGCATGTAAGTTTGACATATGAACGCTTATTGGTAAATAAGAATCCGAATTTTCTTTTCATCTAAAAAGTGTCCTTTTAAGAACGGTATGAATTGTGATTTTAAAATAGTTAATGAGTAATGTACCTTCAATTTAAAATCATTCCATATAAAATAAGTAGACAAATTTCTCTACTTATTAATGTTGACTTTATTATTTCAACGAACATTTAATCTCTTATTCATCTAATCGACGACGAAGTACTAGAGCTGAGACAGCTAAGGAATATCATAACCATTTACTTAAAATCTTCAAAAAAACCAGCGGAAGGTCAGCGGGCGTCGCAACATTCGAGACAAGAGTAGAAGCAGAAACTTGTACATCCAACATCGAAAACGATCATGTTATTACGGACGGAGAAAGGAGGGAGAGGTGATGAGTAAAAAGATTCTATTACTGATTACCGGGTTAATCATTCTTCTAATAATTGGAGGTTTTCAACAGTTCAATAGTTCAAAAATGGAAAGTGATCCTCCTGAGTTAGTGCTGATACACAAAGGGAAAGTTCTGAACCAGTCAGTTGGAGTCGTTTGCTGGTGTAACTGTCAAGAGGTATCTAAAAAGAAAGACCGTCAGATTAATCTGTGATTAAGTCAGTCTTCAAACTTCAAGGTCAATGAATTACCACAATAAGCTATGGTTGAATTGAAGTTTTATAAAACTAAATTTCGTAAAAACTACAAATACTTTAATAAGTATTATTTAACTGTATTGCAGAATTAAAAAATAATTTTCTGCTTATTTAGTCAAATATATTTGCGGAAGAAGACAAAATGCAATATATTAAAAATAATTAGAATTTTAAAGGAGAGAATATAAATGAAAAAACTCAGCAACCGATTGAGGGACTTAAGAGAGGCTAAGGGAATATCTTCTGAGGAATTAGCACAGAATATGGGTCTTGCTAAAAGTACGGTATGGGCTTATGAAAGTGGAAAGAAACAAGTCTCAGTAGAGCACCTTAAAAGATTGGCCGATTACTTTGAGGTGTCAGTCGATAGTTTACTAGACCGCAATAAACAGATACTTAACTTAAATATTCAAAATATTAGTTTTTTAGATGATTACAATCTAATTTTGGATGATCAGCCACTTAATCAGCATGAGATTGCTGAAGCTGCATCTTTCATTCAAGTAAAGCGCCGCATGGGTAGTTATGGAACTTTCACCTCCTAATTTATGGAAATCGAATAAAAAAGCTTATTCCTTTTCAGAGATCGTAGCGCTCCCCAAAAGTTAGAGTTCAAATCTAACTTTTGGGGGGTTTTTATCTGACAAAGTACAGTGAGTTTTTCAAACTGCGATTGGTGAAGAAATACTCGGAAAGCGATTTTGGGTATAGCCTGTCGAATGCCTAATCATATTTAAACGTTGAGCACATGCATATCAGGAATTTGGAGAAGAGGTATTATGGAGGGTGGGAACTGAACTTAACATGTGTGAAGTTCATCCAGAAATCCCATTACAGATCATAGGGCAAAGTCGGAACCGTCGCGAAAACTCAGTTGAACCGAAGGTTTTATACAATGTATACCCTGCAGAAACTGACGACTGATGTAACCAAATTCCACTCTACGGATGAAAAGAAGTTGTAGTTGATTCCGGTCATGAATCTTTATAACGATGAAATCATTGAAAGGAATACGGCAAAACGGTCGATCGTTGATTTCGCCCCTAGCCCCCAAAAGAGACCTGCGCCGACAACGCAACCATGGCAAACTTCTTCGGCCTCCTAAAGCAGGAAATGTATTCTAGAGAAATGTTGGTGTCCTACGAAGAATTAAAAAAGCGGATTGAGCGTTACATCTCCTACTACAACAACCAACGCATCAAACAAAAATTGGCCAGCATGAGCCTGGTGCAATACCGGACGCATGCCAGCCAGTTAGCTGCATAGATAAATTATAACTTTAAGGGTCACTATCGATAAATAGTTTGCAATTAAAGGGTTTTTGCCACGTGATTTATCTTTTCACAAAATGTTTATTTAACAAGATTTGAAGCGAAGTATGATTAGTAGTTTGCATTATAACTGCTGATCTAGTAAAGGAAGCGACTAGAGAAAAAAGAGCAGTTGATGGCAATCTACCAGAGAAAGAGTACAACCTACTCGTAGTTTCACTAGGCAAATTGAAAACAGTTTGTCATACCTAGCTTCACACATACTATTTGAGTCTATTGAGTCATCAACCGGTACGGCTATCCGATTTTCGTTCCTTTTTGATTAGTATTTGAACTGATTGACAATAAGGACATTCCTCATAAAATTCTTTCTGTTTCAACTGCTGGATATATGTTTGAGAGGATGTAAATTCTCTCTTTTTTACAGGTGTAGACAAAAACCCACAGGAGTCGCCCGCAAATTGCTGACGATGAATTCGTTTTTTTAAGTGGTCCTCAAAATAAGTGATTTAAAATCCTCCTCCTCTTCTTAAAAACGTAAAAAAGCCGAAAAGCACATGTATCCCTGCTTTTCGGCTTTGTCTCAGCACTATTTGTCTGCGACAGATTACCAACTGAAATTACTATATTTGATATTAAAGTTATACTCATTCGGTCATCGAAGTTGGAAACACTATTGTTTTCCAATTACATTGACCATACCAATTTTTTGTGAGTAAGTAAAGATATTACACGCACATCCCTATCGTTCATGAAGTATGGAATACTATTTTCAGTTTTTTACATGAGAAGAGCTTTAAAGACTTTTCATAGAAAAATAGGCTATACACAAGATGCCAATTCGTTTAATAGGATCATGGGATTTAGCATTGATATCTCTTAACAGATCATTATTTATTCGTGGGGTAGGTAAATTTTTAAGGAGTGAGAGAGAAAGTTCTGTTTTTAATCTGCAGAAGACTAATAGATGAGAGAAGAAGGCGGTAAATTGTATTTTTATTTCAAATAAAATAGAAAAACGAAATCTCTTAGCTAATCTCAAGCTAGGCGCCTTTCTACCAATTAGTATATATATTCGATATCCTCTTTATCAGTTAAAAGGAGAACAAAGAAACTTTTATAATAGTGCTGTTATTTGTAGAGAGTCTAAAAAAGACATTGGATAAAAAATATGTTGTTTTTAGGTTCTACCACGAATAGACATTTCTGAGATTGCTCCGTTCAGCTCTTTAGGAAATATAAGGTCGAATACTTAAAAATTTAAATTCTTATAGTGACTAAAAGTTATTTCAAAGTCATTTTTTTATTATTTTACAACAAAAAGAGTATTTTTATATAGAAAGGGTATACCATAGGTTATAGATATATTATAAGTAATGAACGGAGGAAAAACCATGTCAGACACGCTAACTTTCTATGAACTACGTGAAATTCACCTACTGGTTTCCTTTAAAAAAAGATCCCTTTCAACAAGTAGGGTGTTTCTCAAAACGGTAAAAGATCATAAACGTGCCTGGTATTTAGAAGATGATATTAAACTATCCGTTCAGGAAATTTCCGATTTGAACGACATGTTGCCCATCTCTTCTAAATAAATGCATGGAGTAGATAAAAGCAATCAACTAGTTGATAAAAGAAGGCACAGGAGATGAATTTAACATCTCCTTTGCCTTTTTGAAATGACTTTCTTAAGTCATTTGTTCTTTGCCCGATTAATTTCCATACGAGTCAACACCTTTTGATTGTCCTGGTTGGATAGATTCGTGTAAAGGGAAGTGGTTTCAATATTGCTATGTCCCAGTTGATCTCGAAGAAGGACAATATTGCCACCATTTCGTATAAAGTCAGCCGCAAAGCTGTGTCGAAGTTTATGAGGGCTTATGCCTTCTCCTTGCGCAAATGCAGCGGTGTATTTAGTCACCAAGTTCTCAATGGCACGACGGGAAAGAGGACGGGCTGTTCCACCATAAAGTGTGACAAACAAGAAGGGGATTTCTTTCGACCCCGAATACCGAGTTTCCCGAACAGCCAAGTAGCCTCTTAAGTGTTGAATCGCCTCATCCATAACCTGGACGGTATCTTCTTTCGCACCTTTCCGCTTGATGTCGATCAATTGTTTTTTAAGGTTCACTTTCTTTGCTAAAATGCGTGCTGTTTCGCCAAGACGGATTCCGCTGCCGAGGAAAAGAGAAAGAATCGCCAAATCCCGCTCCTTATCCCGATTAAAACGTTGGCGGGCAAGGCCACTCTGCAGTGTTCCTTCATATCCGTGTTCAATGAAATTCAGGAAATCATTAATTTCATGTTCATTCAGAATGACCGAACTGATTTTCTGTGCGCGACGGCTGGCCGTCTCTTTTTTTGTGTGCAGTACGATTTTGCTCATCACGTTTCGATAGAAGTACGATTCTCCGTGCTCATTCTCGGTCTCTTTTGTTAAGTAGTTAAAGAGCGATTTTAACGCATTGACAGAAAGGGAAACGACTGCCTGGCCACGCTTTTTCACGGTATTGTTCTCATGGGTGAGGGATTCTTCCTTCAGAAATTCAATGTAGTGTTCCACGTCCTGCTTTTTCAGTTCAGCTAAGAAAGAATAAGGAATAGAGGAAGTATCCAGGGCATCTGTCAGCCCTTCCCGGAGTGTCCACTGGAAAAAGTGCTGGTAGCGATAGAGATACTGCAACAAAGTGTCTGCTGAAAGCCCAGCGCGCTTTTTGGAACGGACATATTCGACGACATAGTAGGGCATATCCTTCAGTTGTTTCTCGATTCGCTGGAGAATTTGCAGTTCTTCGGGTGTCAAGGCCATATAAGTTAGTCTCCTTTTGGTAGTTGCGTTCAATTGTTCGCAAAATATAATTTAAGCGAACATATAAGGTGATAGGTACTTTTTCTAGAAAATCAAATAGTTAAAGAAATGAATCTTATAAAATCGCTTTTAAATATGTCGTTAAACCTTCTTCCACGCACTGTGCAATTAACTCGATGAAAGGCTGCGTATTGCCTTGTATGCTTGCTGTTTCCAACGTTTCATAATACGTTAAGCGCTGTGCGTCTTCAGCTTTGACGATAGCAGGAGGGAAGCCATAGCCCATTAGAATTAAGTTCATCAGCAACCTTGCAGTCCGGCCATTGCCATCTGCGAATGGGTGAATATAAACGAACTTAAAATGAAGCAATGCGGCCAGCTCCACAGGATGCATTTGATCCTTTTCTTGGTCATACCAGGTGAACAGCTCTTGCATTTCATTCGCCACCTGTAGGAAGTGCGGCGGTTCATGCTGGCTACCGGAGATCCGCACATTGATGGAACGATACCTGCCGGCATTTTCATCGTCGATGTTCTTTAAAATCAAGTGATGAATTGTCTTTAACGTGCGCTCATCCAGCGGCTCAGTTTGAGTGACCTGCTCCTCAATAAAGCTGATGGCCTCTGCATGGTTAATGACTTCGAAATGCTCCTGCAGCCGCTTGCCGCCAATCGTTAAGCCATCTTCCATGACGACTTTGGTTTCGATCAGTGATAAGGTATTGCCTTCGATCGCATTCGAATTGTACGTCCATTCCACACGATAAACGTCGCGCAGGTTCTTCACAGCAGCTACTGGAAGCGGTCTATGTTGGTCCAATTCCTTTTTCAATTCGTTAATGCGATTAAAATCGTTCATTTACTAGCACCTGCTTTTCAAGGATTGAAAGAATTTATGCTTTAAATATTCAAGGAGAGCTGGTGACTATCGAAGAATAGATTCTTCTATTGATTATCTTCAACTTCATATAAGGAATCCAAGAAATAATCGTATAATTTAATGTCATTTCTTTAGCTTGAATCTGCAATTATTAACTTATTTCTTAAATTCCATTGATCGAGAGTAACCAAAACATTCTCTAAATAGTTTTCTACCAATGTATTGGTGAAAGTCGACGTATTTATGTCTGTGATATTCATTCCAATAGCTAATCATTCTACTGTAGCTTTTACAAAATTCCTCTTTATTTTCACTACAGAAATCTTTAATACGTACTGTATCCCGTTCTTTCAAAAACTCATAAGTCATTTCTACAATTTCTACGACATATTCATCGCATATTTTTACAATGTAAGGAATAGTCCAATCTTCGTAATCCATCTGAAGCAGCGAACGAATATGCTTTTGGCGAATATATCCGTTACTACTTCTAGAAAGTATGCAATGCAGAATCATCTTTTGTCTTTCGGTTAAACTATCTATAAACTTGTTCGAGTTGTCATCGCAGTAGATGCGATTAGGAAAATTAATTACATGATTGTTTTGATAATATTTAATAGTATCCGGAGAGACTTTAAGAGTGAAGGTTAAGAAAAATTTAGTAGACAACAACTTAACAACTTTAGTAACGTCATCCTTTAAATGGTTGGGAAATCCTCTGGTAATCATACAACCACACCTTCATTCTATGTAATTTCAAGAATATATACTTCATTAATGACTTTAATAATTCAAAAAGAAAACCAATCCTATCATCTGAGCGAACTAAGAATTCAGCCTAAGCCTCAAAGATTCGGTTGAATTAAACTATTATACTAATTTTAACACATGCCTACTCTATATGTTCGTTAAATAAGTATTTTGCGAACATATAGAAGGAAAAGTCAAGGGCTCACTTTCTTGTTATTCGCCCCCTGCTCTTCTTCTATGGAGATCCCGGTATTCAGTCCGCATGTATTCAATCAACGAAAAGACGATCTGCTCTTCTCTTCCACTGAAATCCAAGTCAAAGTTCAGGCGATTCCCTTCAAAGTCGAAGGTATCCAGTATGTATACCACGCCCGGCGTCGCGTGACCGTGTTTGTGTTCCATTATCCAGTTTAGGATATAAGCACGAAGCGAACGATTTTAGAAACGTCGGTTATCCAGGAAGTCGGTAATAAACTTTTTTTTGAAAACAGAACGATCTTCCCAAATGTGATTAGCAGCCAGTCTAGGATGTAATTCATAAATCAGTTTCATTATATTTATCTTCGCTGCGGCTTCTGAAAGATAGATGGGAATCAGGGATATTTTTAAAAAAAGACCCCAGCAGAATCTTACCTGCCGAGACCAGATTCATATCAATATAGTTTCATTCGAACCATTAATTTGTATACCACCAATAACACCAGACCACCCAGGACATACGCCCACCACTCCAGCCGTATCACCGGACCAAAATCGGGAACAATCCAGGACAGAAGGATAATCAATCCAACGGCACCCCCGCCGAACAAACCGGCTTTTACGTAACCCAAAACCCTTTTTTTCTTTGGACCGAACAAAGTTGTGCGGACGATTTTGAAAACTACTGACACAGCTGAAAGCGAAAACACTACTACGGATCCGAAAATCACAAGCATGTTTCCAAGTGGAATTGACGAATCCACTTCCTGGAAGAATGACATGATTAATGTGACAACTCCAAACATAATACTGAACCATCCTGCGAGAGACAGCACCTGCGAGAAGATAAATAAAGCAGCATTACGCTTTTTCTCCTTCGGCAATGCTTCAATCACCTCATTCGCATATGCTTGGGGAGATTCACCGAACAAATCGGAAGCCTCTCTATCCTCTTCCTGCGCCTCGAGCAAATGGTCCAGCAAATCCATCAGCACTTCTTCCCCTGCCTGTTCATCAACACGGAGATCTGTCCGGATATAAAGCAGAAACTCTTCATAAAGTTTAAGGTTTTCCTTATTTAAAAATTCCCGCTTTTGGTTGTTTTCTTCAATTAGTACTTCGGCTGATCTCATGCCTCTTCACTCCTTTTCAGTAATTCGCTTACCGGCACTGCGATTTCTTTCCATTCGGCGGAAATTTTCTGCAGCTCCTCTTTGCCGCTGTCCGTCAAAAAATAATATTTCCGATTTGGACCTGATGCTGAAGGCTTCATTTCTCCGCGAATAAAACCATTCTTTTGCAATCGCACAAGTACTGGATAAATTGTTCCGTCACTAATGTCCGGCAATCCTATATTCTGAAGCTTTTGCGATAATTCATAACCATATATCGCTTCTTCCTCTACAACTGCCATGACACAGGCCTCCAAGACCCCTTTTAACAATTGGCTACTAAGCGCCAACGCGTTCACCTCTCCTAGTACTTGGTATAACAAGATAGTGGCACAAAAAAACGAACTACCTTGTATTGCCGAGTAGTTATCCATAGTATAGATTTATCTGAATTTATTGTCAAGACTTCAGTGGATCATTTAACGGGCTTAAGTATATTCCACTAGTTCCATGAATGAAGTTTCCAGTTAGTATTCATGTTCCATCACCTCTTACCTCCCTATAAAGATCGTCTCAAAATAATTAAACCAATTTCCGAACTTCCCCAGTTTTCAAATGCATTTACGCACAAAATCTAAAATTCGACAAACACATGCCAAATCATTTTTGTTAAACCGCTTCCAATAGAATGGTATTAGGATAACACCAATATTTTATGCGACCTTATTTTTCATATCCGAAAATATGGGTTTGAACAACTCTAGTGAATGATAAAAATGGCAAAAATGAATACTATTCTTCGGTTCGGCCTTTTAGAAATCTTTTTTTTATCTAACTTTTGATAATCTGATGATATGTTAACTGGTATCCATTCGAAATTCTGCTTTTAAAAGTTACTGAGCAGCTTATTGAATTTATCATTTTTTCTAGCAAATCCAAGTTCTTTTCTTGCTCTTCGAAATTTATTGGAATCACGATTCTGAATGTAACTTAATTAGACTTATGTTACATTCAAAACCTGTAAAATTTCATTTCAAAAAACGAAACCTTTACTGGAGAAAAATGGTATATACTATTAAAAAGGGTCTAGTGAAAGGGACGATGACATGTTTAAATCAAATCCCACAAATCAGTTGATTAAGATTATCCTTATTTGGATTATTTACTTTCTAACATTTACTAACGGTGTTTTTTCCTATCCTCAAGATAGAATCTTTATTATTTCAGCTACAGTATTTTATATTATATTAACTATTTTTTACCTTTGGAGAATAAAAAATCCAAGCAAAAAAGTGCGGGCTGAACAAATTGGAGTTTGAAAATAATACAAAATAGCGATAAAGACCAGGCAAAAGATTCCCCTTTTTCCTGGCCTTTTCGAATGTAACTTAATTAGGAATAAGTTACATTCGAAACCAATAGAAAATCTCTTAAAATTTATTAATTTAAGAAAAACGAAACCTTAATGGAAATAAATGGGTATGTTTATCTGAGTAATTTTTGATGAAGTGGATTCTACTTAAATTTTTAACTGGAAATATAAACGGCAGATACGAAAAGGAGGGACTATATGTTAACTAATGTTGGAGTACCAGGAATGATTATTACTGTTGTCGTTTTGATTGGATTAATCCTTTTATTTAGAAAAATATTCAAGAAAAAGAATTAATATAAAAGTTGTAAGACCTCCAGCAATGGAGGTCTTTTGAATGTAACTTAATTGATAATAAGTTACATTCATATTCCATAAAAATTTTTTCTAAATTCCTCTTTTTTAAGAAATGAAACTTTACTGGAAATTAATTGGTATAGTAACCATGGTGATTTCAATAAGAGAGGAAAGGGGTATCTATGAGTACGATTTCAAATTCAATTCTGATGTTTTCGGTATTATTTATCAATTTTATATTTTGGGATTATCTTAGATCCGGAACTATTATGTGGGTAGAAAATATCTGGCAATCTTTGAGCTTTGTTATCTTATTTCGTATTTTTAACTGGCTTATAAACAGGACTAAAAATGATAAAAAAAGCAGAGATTCAAATTCTTAAACGGATTTGAATCTCTGCTTTCAAAAGTCGGTTCATACTTGAGAGTGAATGTAACATAATTCACAATAAGTTACATTCAGATATTGAAAATATAATGATTCTATAAGCTTCCTTTCATCCGAATAACTTTCTCTTCAACTTCTAGACCTATTACAAATGAATAGTTCAGACTAAATACCACTTAACTACCTTTATATTTTTTACGTTTTTCAATTTAAGGAGGAGTTTGGAAGAAGCCGTTCATAAGCTCTATCGTAATTCCGTAAGCAATAATACCGGCTGGTGTAAAATTCGCTATTAGAGTAAAAATCCTTTTGATCAAATTTTCTTTGCTAAACATTGAAACAATGCTTAGGGGAAGGGCAAACAAAGAAGCTATTGACGAAATAAATATTCCTCCAGCTAGCAGAGATTGTACATTCTCATTCGAAGTACTCAATGATAAAAATATAGAGATGGGGAAAACAATTATCGTGAACAGTGCTATATAGAACGAAATAGTAGTAAACATCTTTAGACTTTCCCTCGCCAAAAGTTCCACCTTCCCTACTGAAATTTTTAACCCCGTCTGGATAACTAAGAATCTCTACAGTATTCTTGTACTGTAGTAATATGATCGACTATTTAACTAAAATAAATATTACTGAAATTGAATTTTGAATGTAACTTAACTGCACTTAAGTTACATTCGATTTCGCTAAGATAGCGCCTTTCATCTGTTTTCTACCTTAGCTCATAAACATCTAGTAAACTTTCCTCTACCATTCCCGCCATTCCTCAGTAATATCTTCTTCTGTCTCTAAACCAGTGTTTTGTGCTTTTTCTATGATGAAATCACAAAGTTCTTCCCGTTCAAGTGTCTCGATGAAAAAATTATATTTCTCATTTAATGCATTTAAACGAAGGATTGTTTCCTGTACCTTCCGGAGGATTTCTTCGTCACTCGGGTTTTGAAGATGAGAAATACCTTCACTATACTCTTGGAGCACTTTCTCTGTTGCTGTTAGATTTTCTTCTGTAAACAGGTCGTCTCCTTCGTCCATCCGAATTTTCCAAGCTTGCGTAGGTGATGAAGGCTGCTCCAACTGATTTTCGTTTTGCTGGACCAATTCAGCGTCTTGCGGCAATGATTTTTCTATAAAAAGAGGGCGGCCACTGCGACTATCCCCCTCTAGCAGCTTGTGAGAATAATGTTTCTTATTCGTGAAATAAACGTATTCCAGCTCGAGGCACAGTGAGACGTCCCCATCTAATACAGTGGAATCCCAAAATTTCATGCTTTTTAAATGAGGGAGGTGTTTTATGAAACGGATGGATGGAATCGTTCCACAGTTATTCAAAGCTAAATCTTCAAGCGACCAAACCTTGCCTATAGGAGAAAAATCCTCTATTTTTTTCGCAGCCTCTATTTCGAGATCCTTCAACTTTCCCGACAGATGCTGTACCGCGCTGATGTCCATCAAGCTCCTCATTCTGAACAGGCCCAGGCGCCGCAACTTCTTCAATCCTTGGATCCCTTCCAGGGACGTGATGTTGGAGCTGATGAGCTCGAGATCTTCAAGCGCTTCCAGGTTTGTGAACTCCTTCAAGTTTTTCTCTTTTGATTTATAGCCCCAAATCTGCATTTTCTTCAAGTTGATTAGGCTGCCGATGGCAACGGCTTTTGGCGGCAGTGTGCCGTAAATCCCTTCCAACGTGGTCAATTGGCGAAAATCAATTGTCAAAGAAGGGACAGCATCATCGATGGACAAATCTTTAAGCGACTTCAAGTGATAGAGACCGCTTAAATTCTTCGCATTCAGCCCTTGCAGCGACAAAGATTCAATACTTGGACATTCACTCAAGAAATCGATTTGTGATTCTTCATAGTAATAGGTAATCTGTACACTTTTAATCTGGTTTGTTTGAATGTATTGGATAGATTCTTGTACATTGTATTTGCCAATTAATACGGTGATGCCATCCTCGTCGTTTCTAATGCGTAAGTTACTTTTTTCCATAGGTCCTCCTTAGTTCTCTTTTCTCTCTTATTATCAGAATCGAAACTCTTACGTTTAATATACTCAGAACTTATAATAATATCTACATAATTTTGGAAATGAAAGCATTCGTAAAAGTACACTTTATCAAACGAAAAGGGATAGAAGATGCTAATCAAATCACATCTTCTATCCCTTCGTATTTTAATAGCTTCTACTTTCTCTTTTGAGCTTAAACGGGTTAAGCGTACGAATGAAGTCCCGCAATCACTAAGTTCACAAAAATCTGATTGAAAATGATGGTTCCAAAACCGATGATGGCCAGCCAAGCAGTCTTTTCACCCGTCCATTCTTTGCCAATCCGTAAATGAAGAAAAGCCGCATAGAAGAGGAATGTAATCAACGCCCAGACTTCTTTCGGATCCCAGCCCCATAAACGGCTCCAGGCAATTTGTGCCCAGATCATCGCGAAGAACAAACCGCCAAGCGCAAATAACGGAAATCCAATGACCACTGAGCGGTAAGAAATCTCATCCATGAGCGTCAAATTGACTTTGCTCGTAAACGGCTGCAGCAGCTGTGCAATTTTCTTGCGTGTCATCAGGCGGATCAGTAAATACAAGACAGAACCTATTAGGAAAGACCAAAGAACTGAGTTTAACTTTGCAGTTTCGATGCTATTTGGAATTTCGAGAAGACCGGTATAATGATTCGCTGGCTCGTAGCTTCCGGCAGTTCCAGCGACCGGTTGTGCATCAATCGGCACAACGATGGCTGGCATGGAATAGTTGTAAACCTGAATTTCCCCCTGCTGGTTTTCAAATTGGTAGCTTGCGTTGTAATCGGTCATCCGAAACGCAGACGTCACGAGAATGAAACCGACAACGACAACCAAGAAATACAAAATCAGTTCTAAAAAGAACGACCGTTTTCCTTTTTGAGATGTGTCCACATGCTTCAACAAATAAATCAGTCCCGTGACAAACGACACAGATAGCACTGCACTGGCAGTCGCTACCGTAATGACATGGATGGTAAGCCAATGGCTTTGAAGTGCTGGAATAAGCGGTGACACTTCGGTAGCAAACATACTGGCATAGGCGATGATCAGGATAGCTATCGGCAACAGAAATAGACCGACGACAGGCTGACGGTACAAGTAGTAAAACACCAAAAAGCTGCCGATCAGCATAATACCAAAGAAAGTCAAGAATTCATTGAGATTGCTGACGGGTGCATGACCAGAAGTTACCCAACGAAGGATGAAATAATTCAATTGCGCTAAAAAGCCGATGACTGTCAAGGTCAAGGCAATTTTAACAGCGACCTGCTTGCGGGATTTTACTGCAATTCCAAATGGCATAATCGCAATTAGTAAAATGATAAAAGAAAAGAACAAAGACGAACTGCTTAGCGAAATTAAAGATTCTAAGGACATAGTTACACTCCTAAAAATTTAATGAGATAAATGGAAACAATCATACCAATAATACCATTATTTTCAAACTGTAATCCAAGTCTATTGTGTGTCAGATTACCATTTCGAAAGACATTCAGCATTTTAAGATAGTAAAATGGAATCTCTCTCTACAAAGCTAGTAAACAATTGAAGTAATTTTAATGTCAAACTCCTTTTAAATTCTTCAAAAAATACTGTACACCCATTATTAAATGAATGTCTAATAACAAAAGTGCAGCATTTTCTCTTTATGAATTCAGGTTTTTTTATTTTTAAAAAGTGATATTCCATTCTGCCTTTAATTGAGTAAGCAAATTCTTCGGAGGTTCAACGATGAAGTAGGAAATCCCATCTTGATTTACTTGAATCGTACCATCTTTATAAAAAAGAAGGAGATAAAGGTCTTCGCTTGAACTGTCAACGCTGGGTTTATTGTAAAGCAACATTCGGTAGTTTCCAGGGACTTCGAGTTCATCCGTTCTTTCTTGAAGTTCCTTCTCATTAGCTTCAACAAGTTTTTTTCCATTTAGTAAAGCAATTAAATCATTTGCTTTGTCTTTCCCACTAATTAACATCTCTTCATAACCACTCGTTTCAACTATTGAATACGCACCAGAAACCAATACTCCTTCATAACCTTCTGGGCTGTTAATCATAAAAGTTTGCGAAGTACTAGCATTCATACATCCGCCTAGTAAAAGTGTGAGAGCAAAAAAAGAGAGAAGTAAGATATTTGAATTTTTCATTTGATTCCTCCTTAATCTATGAATTATAGTTTATTATATTATGAATGGTAAAATTCACATTTTAAGTATTTTAAAGTTTTCATCCTAGATAACAACGTTGTAAAAGTACTCTTTTACAGAAAGCAGAAACAAAGAGAAAATGGGATGCAGTCCTGTTCTTTGATCAGCCTATTCTCTCCCTTTGTATGTAAGCAACTTCTAAAGACATTATCTATTTTCTACTTTTTCTTAGCCGTTAGTTACTTTTGGGTTCTGTAGTTGCGATCAGTTGCTTTAAGGCGGTACAAATTCGATCATCCACAACCTGTTTTATCAATCCCATATCCTTAGCTATCTCTTCATTCGGCATATCCTGAAAAAACTTCCTCACAAGAATATCTCGATCCAAGACACCTGTTTTACTCATCAATTTTAATAGCTCGGTTTTGTGTTCCCTTATCAGCAGTGTCTCCTTTTGGGACAGCGTGCTGCTTCTTTTTGAATAATTCGTTCTCATTGAAGCCTCACCTGCCTTTTCATTTTTACTGAATTTCACTTCCGGAGATTGAGCAACTTATGAAGTTCTAAAAAATCTTAATGGTTATAAACTGGCGTTGCTGCTTGTCAGACTAAGTCTCTCCGCAGTTCACGTTTCCATATCCACCAAGAAGTCATAAAAATAACCAAAAACAAGACAACATAACCGGTAGGGACGAGCATTTGCGGAAGATAGATGATGATAATATCGCGGATCAAGTACATGGTAACCCCTGCAATCATAAGGAACAGGACAACAATTTGCAGTCCAATCAAGATAATGGCATTCGGAACGACGGTTGAAATGGCCATGGATAAAACCGCGAGCAAGACTGCGACAAAAAAGATGGCTGCGATGGATAAACCAATGTAATGAAGGAACGTCATATCATACCAGTAGTCAAAAAAGCGAAAGGATGATAACGGCAGTCCAAAGTGGGAAGCTGTTCCATTTGTACAATACAAGCCCATATATAGCATTGACAGAGCGATTGTCAGTAGGACCGTGCTGCTTATGCCGGCTAGCCATTTGGTCCGGTACACGCGTCTTCCATGTTTGGAAGTATACTGGAGCGAAAGCATTCCAGAACGACCATCCCGTAGAAACACTGGGGACATCAACATGGCCACACTGATTAATATGATGATGGCCATGTACGTCTTATAGGCATAAAAATTGTCGAGAACCACGCTGGAGTAAAAGGCAAACTGTTTTTCCGATAACTGTTGTTCATAATGCTGCTGTCGGGAACCGGTAGTCTGTTCTGTTTTCGCTTCAAGAGAGATGGCTTCCGTTCCAAAGTTATCAATCAGCGATTCCCAGGCTTGCAGTTCCCAAAGCAAATCTTCGCGGCTCTCAAACATCAAATTTGCAGAGTAATCTCCCGATTCAGGATCAGTAAGTTCTACGCTCCGAAACTCTTCGTAGCTCGTAATTCCGAGCTGCTGCGCTTGTTCCTCTTTTTTAAAAAAGCTATCGGCCGCTTCTACCCGATCTGCATAGAGGGTTTTTATTTCTTCGAATTCATTTTCATCGATTCTGGCCCCGTATTCCGGAATGAGCTTTTGTTCAATCTCCAAGAGATTTGTGGCATTCGGACCGTTTGGGAAATACTCGAGTTCAAAATCCAAGAACGAATAAAACAATAGAACGTTGACCACACCAATGAGAAGCAATAGCTTCCATGAAAAAATCTTCTTCATTTCCATGCCAAATAAACGCATGTCATGACACATCCTTTATCAAAAATCTTCGTATTCCCCAGCCGCTGCTAAGCAGGGCAATCAGCAACCATAACAGAATCGTCCACAGTTCAAAGTACTGAATCATACTGAACGTAGTACCCCCAGTAAAGTACATATGAGGATTTAGCAGCACCAATGCAATATTTAGACTCGTGATGAATTGCAGCACTGGGAATGCATTCAAAAAGGACGGCAGCAAAAATACGGCCACAAGCAGACTGATACTGAGAATCCAGGTGAAGTAACTATTCTTTACGTAAAGACTGATAGCGAATGTCAGCATGGCCATAATCAGGACAACGACCAGTTCGGTCAAGAGAGTTAAAAGCAGGTATTGCCATACGGTAAGCGGCCACCAGGTGATGTAAGGAAGCTGGTATTCCCAGTTAAGTCCACTGCTAATAGGTGTTTGCCAAACGCTCGAGTAATCGTAGGTAAGAAAGAAGATGCCAAGTGAACAAGCAGCAAGCAGAACGAAAGCCAGGAAACTAACACCCATCGCTGCGGAGAATTTATGCCATATTAAGGAACGCCCTTTTTTTGTGGTATACACCGTAAACTGTGTTCGATGCTCCACTTCGTAGTTTGCGATGAGAGCCGTGATTAAAACAACAAGCAACACAGATTGAACCGCGATGTTCTTCACTAGAGAACGGAACAATTCGCTGTGCATGCGGTATTCGCCTGCAAAAAACCATATCTTGTATTCTTCTGTTTTCACAATTTCTTCATAGCGGCCTTCCCATTTTGTAAATTGGCTGTCCATAAAATCCGCTAGACGTCCTTGCACCGGAGATGTTTTGAACAGCCCCTCTTTCAGTTCATTCATATTGATGGCCTTATAGCGTGATTCCAGCTCTTCCGCCAACACATAATATTTGTACTCTAAACTGATGCGATCGGTTGCCACTTGTTGACTTCTATCCATCAAATTATATTTCTCAATCGTCATTCCCTCTAAATAAGTCTTGGCATCTTGGTCTGTTGCAAGTTGACTTACATTTTCCTGAATAGTTTCCTGCATTTGCTGCAAGTTGTTTTCGGTAATGGTATGGCCATATGTAGAAATAATGTTGTTCACGATTTTAAGTTCGTCTTTTACATAGGACTGGCTGATTAGTTGAAAAGCGTTAAATGCGATAAATATGACCAGCAACATGATAATGATCGGCGAAGTGACGGCTTTTTTCATCTCATACCAAATAATCTGCATTGCGTTACCTGATGCTGCTTTCATTGGCGTATTCAATTAAAAAAACGTCCTCCAGTTCAGGTGTTGACTGTCTCCATCCAACTTCTTTTGGTTGGGATGCAAAAAAACGCACCAGCATTTTTCCTTGTTCCTGCTTTTCTTTAAGTGTCAGGTACTGCTTTCGGAAATCCGTAAAGGTTTCATAAGGCATAGCGACTTCATAAATCTTTCCTTGCAGACTTTCGCAAATCGTCGCGACATCCCCTTTATATAAGAGGGTTTGGTTGCGAATCATGATGATTTCATTGGCGATGGACTCAATATCCGAGACGATGTGCGTGGAAATCAAGATAATGCGCTCACGTGCCAAATCGGAAAGCAGGTGACGGAAACGGGCCCGCTCTTTGGGATCGAGTCCCGCTGTCGGTTCATCCAAAATCAAAATCTTCGGATTCCCGAGTAACGCCTGAGCAATTCCGACGCGTTGAATCATCCCGCCAGAAAACTTCCGCATCTTTTTATGCTTCACATCACTCAGTGCTACCATTTCTAATACTTCATCGATGCGTTGCTCCACTACGTTCTTTTCCATCCCTTTTAAAGCCGCCAGATAGCGCAAGTATTTTTGTGGTGTGTAATGCTTATAGTATCCGAAGTGCTGCGGCAGGTAACCAATCAGTTCTCGGTAGGATTCCCCGAGTGCTTCGATCGGTTTACCGTTGTAAAGGATTTCGCCGCTTGTCGGTTTGATCAAGGTGACCAACATTTTAATGAGTGTTGTTTTCCCAGCTCCATTTGGCGCCAGCAACCCATAGATGCCATTTTCCAATTGAAGGTTCATGTTCTGTAACGCTGTAAAATCCCCATACTCTTTGCCCACATCACTGATTGTCAGCATGTCCATAATCCCTCCTGTTTCCTAGTAAATGCTTTTTTGAAAGTGTAGAAAAAGAACCCTATCAAGATAACCAATATACCGGTATAAACCACAAGCGGGAGGTGGATGACAAACTGCAGATAAGCATCTTTCATCAGGAACAACCAGCCACTATTTATAACCAGCCACCCCGTTGTATAAATCGCTGTCCTGCGCCAAATATTGCCTCGTGAAACGAACCACAGCAATCCTGACGCAAATGCAAATAGACCGGTAAGAGAAATCAGCCATATACGTAAAAATTCGACTTCGAAATTAACAGCCATAACGAACGCCGCTGTCATGTTAATGAAGAGTGAAATGCCGCTGAATACCAATATCCGTACCGCTATTACTTGGAAAATTGTGATCTTCATGGTCATCTCAAGCTCAAACGTTTGTTTCTCCCATTTTTCATAAATTGCATAAGCTGTCAGGAAAAATAGTGACGTCGGCGCCGTAAGAAAAGTAGATCCGTAAAGGAAAGGAGACCTTGAGTTTTCCACTGAAGCAATCAGCCCTAAACAAAAGATGGTGAGAATCAATAAGAGACTGGTGAAAATCGTCTCTCCTCGGTTCGGAAGCAAATACAACCACCCCATTTGGTTCTTGAAGTCACGCATCTCTTTTAGGAAATAGCGTTTTGCAGGAAAGGCTTTCTGCACAATCAAGGAAGCCTGTCGATCTATTTCCAAATCATCCGGAAACGGCAGATTCCGTTTTTCCTTAGTCATTACGTTTCCCCTCCATTTCCTTTCGTATAAAACGGATTGACTTGTAATAGGTTGTTTTCACCGTTGATTCCGGCAGCTGCAGCGTGACAGCAATTTCCGCAAAGGTTTGATCCAGGAACAATTTATAGCGGACGATATGTTGTGCTGTATGATCACAAAGTGTTAAGTATCCCTGCAACTCTTGTATCTGTTCTTTTTGCATGAGTTTCTGCAAAACATTTTCTTCGCTTTCTACATCCTGTTCTTCTATGTAGGCGGTTTGTGCGGTTGTCTTGTAGCCTTTCGAACGGAAATAATCAATGCAATGATTGGTGGCAACACGGTATAGCCATGTGCGGAAAGAAGCTTTTCGTCCATCATAATTACCGATGGACTGCAACATGCGAATGAACACTTCCTGCGTTAAATCGAGCGCTGTCTGTTCGTCGACTACTTGCTTATAGACGAAAGCAAATATCTCTTTGTAGTAGTTCTTCACTAATCGATTCGCGCTGTCTTCATGTGCTGACCGCTGCACACGCCGAATCCATCGCTTTTCCAAATCCACTTGTCCTCACATCGCTTTCGTCATTTCATCTATATATTCGTATCATTGACAGAAATAGTTTTAAATTCTTGATATTAATTTTATTATAAAGAAAACCTAGTTCCTCAACGGTAACACTCATTAACGTTTAGGGTTGCTGATAAATCCTTAACTTTTCTGATGCAATTTTAAAGATCACGAAATATTTAGGATTGGTTCTTTCATAAAAAAAAAAGAAACCAAATAGTTGGTTTCCCCTCTTTCTTTAATTGCTGATTTATAAACTAAGCATCGATGGGAAGTCTTGCTTTTCAAGATCCACATAACTCTTGATTTCCCACCCATCTACTTTTATTTTCGACTAATTTATGCCAGCCTTATAATTAGTAAACTAGTAAGACTGTTCTTAATTTAAATTTTTAAGATGAAACTCAAAAGGGGTAGTCTGCGTCTAAATGGAATATTTATGTAATACAAAAAGGAGTTGGGATAAGTGAAGAACACTACCTTGATATTAGTTATAGCTTTAGTATCTGCTATTCTTTTGGGTTGCCAAAATGAGCATGAAACTGTTAAAGCCGAAAACCCGAAGAATGAGTCTGCAAGCAATGGAAATGATCAGTTAGTAGAAAAAGGTGAAATCATAAAAGTGGAAGTTTCTAAAACAAAAGGAGTCGCCCCAGCGGTATATGAAGAAACTGATGTTCTTGCCACTTTTTACGATTTATTCTTAAGTGCAGCCAAAGAACCAGGTGCGGCTAATGTGACAGACCCAGAATTTCATCTGAAATTAACTAACGAAGATGGGAGCGTCCAAAGACTGCATTTATGGATTGACGATGAACAAGAACCGAGTATGCTGATGAATCCGAATGATACTCATACGGTTTATACATTATCACCAGCTATGACAGCTCAACTAATTGAACTGATCGAAAAATAAATAGATTGTGTGAGAGATTCAAAATGAATTCGAACCATAATTTTGAATGTAACTTAATTCACAATAAGTTACATTGAGAAAAAGATAGCAAACTTTAAAAATACTCTGATACCCACTATTTTATATCCGTCAGTATTAATTTTTCCGTCTTTCCATCCCACTTAATTTCTGCTTCAAGCTCATCGTCTTCTTGAAAAGTTCCGCAGCCTCCACACCCATTATTAATATTGGCTGTTCCATCTGTTAAAGGTGTTCCTGTTTGTCCCATTTTGGTCAATATGGTTCCAATTTGATAATCAACTGTTTCTGGAATTGGTCCATCTCCTACGTACTTAAGAGTTCCAGTAGCTTCTTGTTCATCATCGTTAGCAACATCCACCATGTAAAAAACATCCCAATTATCGGCAGACCCTGAAAATTCATAAATTCCGCCATTACTACAACCATCTAAACCAAGTAAAAGGATAATCAATAAAGAAATCTTTTTCATTCCTTTGCCCCCTTATAAAGTCATTTTCGAATGTAACTTAACTGCACTTAAGTTACATTCACATTCGCTAAAATTAAAAGGTTTACGATATCCCTGTTTCTGATGAATTAGAATAGAATTTATCATGCATACTTAAAATGATTCCACACGCTAATACCGTCGTCAAAAACGAACTTACGTACAGAAAAGGAGAAGGTGCATAGCCGAAAGCAACTTCGCTTGGCAGATTTTCTACATTTGCCCAGGCTTCTTCCCAATCTGGTTTATAATTCAGTATTTTTACGTATCCCACTGCAAAAGTAGTAGTGAAGTAAATACCATGGATAGCAATTGCTCCTATTAAAGCTTTTGAAGAAATCCTCATCCTAATTCACTCCTTCTCTTCTAGTTTTTAGTATATCAATGCATCCCTGATTCGTATATGAAATGTAGATTCCATCTTAACTAAGCATAGTGAGACAATAGTCATTTA
The DNA here is from genome assembly GCF_058268435.1 of Planococcus sp. TJ-307. NCBI lineage: Bacteria > Bacillati > Bacillota > Bacilli > Caryophanales > Caryophanaceae > Planococcus > Planococcus sp. TJ-307. The sequence continues at coordinate 2,067 of NZ_JBZDOJ010000009.1, read as the reverse complement.
TATTTCATAGGTTCTTCTGGTTCAAAGCGTTCGTAAAAGTACACTTTTACGAACTTTTCAGGAAAAGATGCAACTCTGATCAGACATATTCCTTCTTCCTCTACCTTATTACCGCGCTATCTTATCACTTTAAAAATAGAAGTTCATCTTTTAGTTCCAGCAATATCGATTGTAACGTTTTTTGAAAGTTATTTTATAAATATGTTACAATGTAAGAAAGAGGTGAGCACCAGTGGAACTCTATCAATACCTATTAGATGAATACGGATACGACGAACCCATTCTCACGGAGCAACTGAAAGAGGAGCTCAAGCTGAATCCAAGTACACTTAGGCAGTATATCAAGCGCCTTTCTGACAAAGGGCTACTTGCGAAAGTCCAGAATGGCATCTATTTCATTCCAAAAAAGAAGCCAATGTTTGGATCGGCTGTGCTAGATACGGATCAGGTTGTTCGAAAGAAATTCTTGGAGGACCAGAATCGTATCATTGGTTACAAGTCAGGCACCAATTTCGCCAATGCTTTGGGTCTCACTTCCCAAACAGCAGCGGTTGCGACCATCGTGACAAATAATGCTTCCGCCGCAAAGCGAGAAGTGAACGTCTACAAAAAAAGGTTTATCATCCGAAAAGCGAGAGTGAACGTGAATCGATCCAACTACAAGCTTCTTCAAGTGCTCGATCTATTGAACAATTACGAGCAGTACAGCGAAAAACCGCTCGAAGCGGCAAAAGAGAAAATCCTGACATATCTAGAGGACGTTTCAATGAATGAGCGAGAAGTAAAGGAATATCTCAGTGTGTACCCGATAAAAACAAAACTGAGAGTATATGAATTGGGGTTATTTGATGCGATTGCACGAAGAGAACGAGTTGTTTAATGAGTTGATCCGATCGGCAGCTGCAGCGTATGGGCTACAGAATTTTCAGGTTGAGAAAGATTATTACGTATCGTTGCTTCTGAAGAAACTGGTCTCCAGCTTCCCTGGCGTTGTATTTAAGGGTGGGACTTCCCTCTCGAAATGCTACGATGTCATCAAGCGTTTCTCAGAGGATTTAGATCTCAGCGTTCCGCTTGGAGAAAGCAATAAGCTGCCGAGAAGCGAAAAAAAGAAGCTGAAGGCGGCAATCGAATCTGTGATTGAGGACCTAGGCTTTTCATTGCTTAATCCAGAAAAAATTCGATCAGGACGAGAATTTAATGAGTATGAAATTGGCTATCGAAAAGTATTTGAAGGTGACAGCGAGATGTCCCCACACATCCTTGTGGAAACGAATGTCGCTTATAAGCCATTTCCATTCGAACAGCTTGAGGTAAGTAATTACATCTCGAAGTTTGTCATAACGGCAGAGGGCGACAAAGCAGAAAAAGAACGGTTTATGAATGAATACGGGATGAGACCATTTGCGGCTAATGTACAGACGATTGATCGGACGTTTCTTGATAAAATCTTTGCCATCTGTGATTATTACGAAAAAAAAGAAAGCACTCGCTATTCGAGACACCTATATGATCTTCATATGATTGAGAGAAGTGGGTTCGTCGATGCAGAAGGATTGAAAATGCTAATTTCTGAAGTGATTGAGATTCGAAGAGGTGGTCGGGATACGGCTTCCTGTCAGCCTGGCTATGAACTAAAAAAGACAATGAACGAAATTATTCGTACCGATTTCTATAAGCAGGACTACAACCGCAATACAAAAACGTTCCTGGCAGAAGACGTGTCTTATGAAGAAACCATTGATAGCTTGAAAAAAATAATCGACAGCGACTTTTTACCAACTATCATCAACATATAAACGCCCATCCAGTTAGCTGGTTGGGCGTTTTTTGTCGAAACCATGAAAGTAATGTTTTTTAATTAAGTATCGAAAAGACCGGAGTCCCTTTTCTTTTGGAGCTTTAGTGAATCACTTGGTTTCATTAATAGGTGGTTCTGCTTCCGATAATCCCTCATATGTAAACCATTTGTGTAAAGTATGCTTGACGTTAAGCAACCTTTACATATATACTGAATTTATCAAATGAGGAAGTGATGAAGTGAATAATAAATTGAAGGAATTTCGA
>NZ_JBZDOJ010000008.1:0-63792 GCF_058268435.1 Planococcus sp. TJ-307 | reverse complement strand
AAATTATTAAATTCCGTGGGCTTTGATTTATTGTATAGATTGACTACTATATTAACATTCATTACTGCTCAACGAAATAAACTACACTATATAGCCCCTCCAATAATCCGTTCGTAAAAGTACACTTTTACGAACGCTTTGAAAAGGGCTGAAAATGACCGAAAACAGCGTTCGTAAACGTGTCAAATGACTTTACGAACGTTCGCGAAATTTCACACACTTTTACGAACGATTTTCAGGTATAATGAGAGGAAACAATCGTTTTATGAGGTGAATTATGGAACATCGTAAATTTGGTTACATACGCGTCAGCAGCAAAGATCAAAATGAAGGCCGGCAATTGGAAGCCATGAAAAAAATGGGCATCACTGATCGGGATATTTATTTGGACAAGCAAAGTGGCAAAAACTTTGAACGCGCAAATTATCAATTACTAAAACGGGTTATTCGAGAAGGCGACATTTTGTACATCCACTCGCTGGATCGTTTTGGCCGGAACAAAGAAGAGATCCTCCAGGAATGGAATGACCTGACCAAAAATATCGAAGCCGATATTGTGGTACTGGATATGCCGTTATTGGATACAACCCAATATAAAGACAGCATGGGAACATTTATTGCGGATTTGGTTTTGCAGATTCTTTCCTGGATGGCGGAAGAGGAACGAGAACGTATCCGGAAACGGCAGCGTGAAGGAATCGACTTGGCATTACAAAATGGCATCCAGTTTGGCAGGCCGTCAGTTTATGTTTCAGATGAGTTCAAAGAGGTTTATAGAAAATGGAAAGCTGGAGAATTAACAGCTGTTCAAGCCATGCAGGAAGCCGGAGTCAAGAAGACCAGTTTTTATAAATTGGTAAAAGCACTCGAAGAAGAAACAGCTAACACTATATAATAGAAGAAACTCCAACATATTTTAGTATTACTCAAATCAATAGAAGTTTATTTATGTGAGGTGAAATCATGGATCAGCTAAGGATGAATCTGTATGAAAACGGAATTGACTTTATTGAAAGGAGTATTGAATCTTATTTACAAGCCAAAAATAATAGTAACGAATATAAATATGCTGTTATGTTCCTAGGAATTGGTTCTGAATTGATTTTAAAAAGTATTCTTGAAGCAGAGCATCCATTATTTGTATTAGACTCGCTAGATGGAAAAGTAAATAATACAATAGCATCGAATAAGATAATTGATCGACTGAAGTTAGTCTTTGATAAAAAGGGAAGAAGTATAAAAGAAGCAGATGTAAAAAATTTAGAATCTATAAGAACAGTAAGAAACAGTATTTTACATAAAGATGTTCATTTTCACGATGAACCAATTAATATTTTTACTAGTACGTTATATTCTTTAGATAATATGGTTAAATTGTTCTCAAATAACAGTAAGACATTAGCAAGTACCTTAAAGAACTGGAAGTTAATTGTTAACGACGACAAAATTAGAGAACAATACCATCAGCGTATTAAGGGATTTAGACTCGGCAATTTTACTGTCCCATGCTCATTTTGTTCTTTAGAAACTATTGTGCCAGTCAAAGATAGCCATTCTTTTGTTTGTAAACATTGCAGCAGTGTTTACGATGATATTTTTCATTTATTAGAAGGGATAGAAGTAGAATCTACAATACTCGAAGATATTCTAGTTGCATATATAGATCAACTATTAGTAAAATCTTCTCCCAATTTTCTAGAAGTCATTAAAGCTATTAATTCCTTAAAAATTTATACCTTAAAAAATATTAATATGAATAAGTTAGTTGATTACGTTATAGCAAAAAATAGAGCCGTCTACCAATGTCCCGAGTGTGGTGCTCATGACTTTCTCTTTTACGATCCAAATAATGAAAGTATGTTATGTGTAAAATGCGGAAAAATTGAATTGGAAGAGTGCGACAGGTGTAATAAACATACTTTCATTTCAGATAGTGAAGGCTACGAATATTGCTACTTATGCCAAGAGAATACTAGAGGCGTTCGGTGTAATTTTTGTTATAAAGATGATTTTTCTTATACTGAAACCATACTTGTGGATGTCAAAAACAAAAAGATATTTGAAAAAAGCTTTGACTATGAAACTAATGATCCTCCATTTATGAAAGGGAAATGCTGTCCAGAATGTCGCAGCATTTTATATAAGTTAGAGGAAGAAAATATTATCGCCATAGCCAGGTGATCAAGTTTAATATTTATAACTATAAATTTTAAGGACAACTTTCAGTTTAAAACTGAAAGTTGTCCTTTCTTATTTACAAAAAACTAGAGAAGTACCTCTCAATAGTTAATTGAAATTATTTAAAATAGTAGAATAAGACCCCATCTTATGTTTAAAAGAATCAATACCCCCTTCTAAATAATTTATAATTAATTTGGTCACTTTGGGATCAGTAGGATATCCTAACTTCTCAACCCATCCATTTTTATCATTGGAATCTAAAACGATGACCTGTTCAGTTTCAGAATTAGTGACAATAGTCGAATTATGCGTAACAATAATTACTTGTCGATTATTTTTTACATTCTTTAGACTCTCAACTAAATTCTTATAAATGTACTGATTATCTAGATTGTCTTCCGGTTGATCTATCAATAGTGGTGAACTATCATTTGAATATTTTCCATAAATAAAAATAAAAGAAAGAATGGCCGCTACTTTTTGTCCTAGAGACATTTCTTCAATATTTTTCAATAAAGGAGCCTCATTTCTATATGATTCTCTTTTGTTAATATTAAATTTAAGAGAAAATTCATCAGAAACTTCAAACCAGTTAATGATACTTCCAAGCGTCTCAGTTTTTAACTGATTACTTAATCTGTCTTTAAGTAAGGCAAGTAGAATAGGAATCTCTCTGTCGGTAACTTCCTTCAATTCCTTCTCTACTAATTTAAATGACTCCTTTTTATTAGAAACATAGATACTACTATTTTCATTACAATAACTTAAAAAATGTAGCTTGCTATTTATCGAGGTATATCTTTCTGAAAAAAGATCCGTTAGAAATTCAATATAGGTATTTTTTTTACTATAATCATAAACATACCGCGCTATATCGTCATACGTCATTTGAAATTTTTCAATTTCTTTTTCGCTACTGAGAAACTCTAACATTGTTTTAAGATATGTATCTGGATTTTTCATGTTTGGGGATTGGACAATTTCAAGCACTGATTTATTCTGGCTATTGAACTCCCCTATAGATTGATTGATGCTTATTTTTCTTTTATTAAATCTTCCTTGCACCTTCCTAAGTTCGTTCAAAATAATGTCTTCCAGTGATGTTTCATGTTTCTTAGCTTTAAGAATGAAGCTTGAAATATTTATTTTTTGCTCTTTCTTAAGAATTGTACTTTTTATCAAGTTTCCTATTTTCCCATTATCAATATCAGCGATAATTTGATTTATTGAATAACTCCTATTATAGAACTCTTCCAATATTTTTTTTGATTCACTAGACTTTAGTTCTTTCCATTCTTCGTTTTCTAGTCTAAATAAAGAAATCCATTTAGGGCTTAGTGTAATTTTTCCTAAATCTATATCCCGAGTTATAGACTTTTCAGCAAAGGGACTTTCTAAATAATAATTTTTATCAGGATTCAAAACTTGAGGAACAAATTCCAATATATACTCTGTTTGATTTAATGTAAAAACGATATGCATCTTCTCATGCTTTGAGACCACCTCTAATTTTTCAAGAGTATCTATCTCCAGACTAAATGCGCATTCTATTATATTCAGTAAAGTACTCTTACCAGTACCTCTTCCACCAATTACACAATTTAAATCTCTTGAAAAGTCTACAGCAAATTTATTTTTCTCTTTTGAATTTTTTTCTCCTAAAAACCCTTCTGTTCCTGAATAAATTACTAATCCATTTATAAATTTATTAGATTTCTTTGGTTTTATAGGATATATATTTATTGAAAAGTTATCAAAAGCTCGTTTGAGAGATTTGAAGTTTATGTAATTGAATTTTATCCAAGTATTTTTAATGCCTATTTCATTAATAGAATGAGCGTCGCCTTCATGAATGATACCAAATTGGTTTCTAGCTTCTTTGTTGTATTCTTGAATTTTATTGTATACTTTCTCCTTGCTTGCTAGGTTAGTCAAACCAAACACTTGGAAGTTTTCTTTTGAAAATAAAAAGTTGTTGTAAACACCGCTGCCGTAGTATTTCGAATTATTTAAATGAGCTAAATAAGTTAATGCTTCTATTTTTTCTTCTTTTAAGTTTTTAATCACAGTTAAGCTATCTAAGTAAGTCCCTCCATCCTCTTTCATAATATATTTATCCAAAAACTCTTCAACTTTCTTATAATCTTTCTCGTCAAAAATTGAAACAAGATGATTGTGTTCAGAGCATGAAATTTCAACACCTAAAAAAAGGTGAATCGGAGACTGCTTTTTTTTATTTTTAACATTGGCCAGATAGTATTCTTCAAGAGCGTATTTTAATTTTTCATAGCCTTTGACTGTGTTGTGATCTGAAATCACTGATGCTTCTATTTTTTCTGTATATAGCTTATGAGCTACTAACATATAGGAAAAATATTCTTTAAAGTTTTGAAACGGTTTATTTTGTTCTTGTAAATAGTGAGTTATATAGTTATTGTTTTTATAATCGTCTATTTTTTCAAGCATTTGATGCATCGTTTCTTCTGTTATATAACCCACCTCAAAGGCAAGAGAAACTATTTCTTCTTCGGTTATTGAATTATAATCTTTATCTTTATAAAGCTTGTAATCATGAGAAGCTGGAGTATGTAAATGAAATTCGCATTTTTTTAATTCACCATATTTTTTTCTTTGATTTTTTATTTGAAGATATGAACTTGTCAGATAACTTAAGTTTTGATTCATCACTCTCACCTTTTCATCAATAATTTAAGTGTTTAAATATTCCATATAATGATTATAACAGACGGTTATAATTGAACTTATTAGGGTTCATAACTTAAATATTGAGAGATACCGAAATAATTATGTTGTACTAATTTTTAAAACGGCATTGCAAAGAAAAATATTTCAACGGAGGGACTTTAAAATGGCTGTTAATATCTCATATGCTCTTTGCAATGACTATATAGTTCATATCAGCGAAAGAATATTCAAAGACCGCAATTATTATTGCCCTTCCTGCAAAGAAACTCTTACTGCTAGAAAAGGGTCCGTCAACACTCATCATTTCGCACATAGAGAAGGAAGTAACTGTTCTGCGAATGAAGAAACGCTCCTTCATTTACTAGCAAAGTATTTTTTAGTCTCTGATAAGGAAGTGTTGCTGCATTTTCCTCTCACATTCTTTCCAAAAAACCAATCCTTTTTCAAACTAATGAATGCTCATATGAGAATGGAGTCGCTTCCTGTCACGTTAACGGATATTTTTGAATTTTATTCCTGTACAGGACACGAAGGAAAAACAGAGAAGAAAATTGGTCCTTATGTAGCGGATGCCCTTTTTAGAGATCCGTATCAGGAAGACTATGAGTTCGTTATGGAGGTATTCGTAACCCATGCTTTGGAAGATGAAAAAAGGGCTTATTTCAACGATAATTATATTTTTTATATTGAAGTAAAACCTTTTTTAAGTAATGGACATTTCACTTTTCAGGTGACGGAAAAAAACATCATTGAATACATAGAGAACAAGGAAACTGAACTTCAAAATGATCTTTATGAACTTATATTTAGTGGTTTTAGAGAAAGGCTATTACAGGATTTGAAAAGGGATTTAATTGAAGAAGAAAGAGTGCAACTAACAAGATTAATAGTCCTTGAACAGTTAGATAAGGATATTGACCTTTTAAATCTAAGAGATTATATAAATCGTGCTCTTTATAACAAGATGCGATATTTGCCTGCCACAGCTACCAATAAGTACGAACAAATAGTTGAAGTGCAAACAGTTAGACGCTTTGGCAAAAACTTAAGAGTGAACGATATGTATGTAAATTTTGAACAAGGAATATTAGCATCTATGTTGAATAATTTTCTTCGAGAGGGAATTAAAACCGAAGCATTTATCGAAACCGATTATAAAAAAAGAAATCATGTTACAGGATTTAATTTTAGCATTCCTTCAACAGTCATTACGGGAACCGTTATGAAAGGCATCTTAAAAGAGATGATGATCAAAATCCAGTAGGAGGAGCGAAATGCAAAGGAAACAGCTAGCAATTGTTCCAAGAGAAGAAGTTCCTTGGTTGAAGAATGACCAGGTCATTGAATGTGAAAGTAACTTGCCTTATCCATACGTCCATTACCCACCACGGATTTCAGGTGCTTTCTTTGGCTTCCAAGAAAGTTGGGACAGCCCTTTGTACTTTTGTTCCTGTCAAAAAGTAGGAATAGAGCAGATTTTATTAGGTGATGGCACAAGAAACAGAAATGCCTTTCCGCGAATAATTGGCGACATGTGCTCCTTTAACTTTCGCTTTAAGGATACTCTATGTCATATTTGCAATCAGTTTCCCCCAACCTATGCGTATGCCTCATTAACAAAGACTCTATCGAAATTCCGTAGTATTTATGGCTACTATATTTTAGGGAAAACCTTTGAGCTTAATGAGGACTTTAGAATTTGCGAAAACATTATTCGAAATCGCATCGGCTATTATGAAATTGGAAAGAAATGGACACAGGAAGCTAAGCTCCTCGAACAGGTTAAGAAAGTCTTTCCTAATTACACGATTATCCATCAGTATCCCCTCAGCCACTTGCGTGCAGATATCTATATCCAGGAATTAAAATTAGTGATTGAATACCAAGGAGAACAGCATTTCAAACCAATTCAAGCTTGGGGTGGAATTGAACAGTTCAAAAAAATTCAAGAGAGAGATGCAGAAAAAATAGATTTGTGTGCCGTTCGCAGAATTCAAATTATTTATTTCACCTTTCAAGATGATTTAAATGAAGACTTGGTAAGAAATCGTATTTCTAAATTAATATAGATAATCCTCTATTTCCAAAACTAATTGATACTAGTTATGACGATTCCTAAAAAATAAAAAAATAAGAGCTGTAAAAAAAGACAACATACCACAGTACGTACGAAAATACGTATGATACTACAGACTTTTTTCTGTACTCGAATAATGTTCTATAGTATACTTTACTTAAATGAAACAATAAGGAGTTGATCACGATGAGTATTCATATTCCAGAAAGACCTAAGTTCAGCGATGAACAAATCACAGCGGCTGGAGTTGCTTCTAAAACGTTCGGTAAAGTACGAGCTGCTGCAAAAAATTCACCCCAATACATTTTGGCCAATAATAAGCTCGACAGTGTTGTGTTAGATTACGCACACTACCTCAAAATGTATCAAGAGCTTGAAACTTATCGCGAACTATTCTATATGGACGAAATCGCTCGTCGTGCTGAACACGCTGCTGCCCATCCCGAAGACTCTATCTCACTACGTGAAGCTGTAGGGGAAGTTAGTTATGCTCAAATTATGTCTAGTGATCCCGATGAAATTGAAGATGACGAGTTATTCGAATAAATGAGCCAAGATCGGTTTAAGATTCGATTCGATAAGAAGGCTCAAAGGGAATACGATAAGCTAGATGGCAGCGTAAAAGGACATGTGAATAAGGGATTAGCAAAGCTACGAACACGGGCTGATACACTTGGAAAAGAACTTGAAAATAAGCGAGATATGAAATTGCATGGTTGTAAGGAATTGAAGTTTAAAGGCAGTGGCATTCGAGTTATTTATCGAATTACAGGAAGAACAGAGGACGAGTTAGAAATCGTCATGATTCTTGGCATAGGAGATCGAGACGAAGATAAAGCGTTTAAAGATGCTTCTAACCGACTTGCAGATTTTTTAAAAAACCTAGAAAACTAAATAATTTTAAGAGACCTCCAGTAAGGAGGTTTTTTTATTTGATCATACTTTCAACAGTAAGGCTTCTATAGTAGAAAGTATAAACATACTATTTACTCTGCAAAATAATGGAGGAATAATAAAGGCAGTCTCCTACTTTCTATACTCAAGTGGTACATTTATAAAAGGATTCGCAAGAGTGCACACTCATGTCATGGCTTCCTGGTATGTTGGCTTAACAAGTTATTCGATTAAGAAAAGCTATTTTTCAATACACTGACCAACTAATTTTTAATTTAAGGAGTAGAACAGTGAAAGATTTTTATAAAGCATTATGCTATGTGAATGAACTAATTTACAAACCAAATCACTTACTTTTAAAATCGGTTCAAGAAGAAAAACAAAACGCTAAGTATGGTGCTGGTATATTTCAACTTTCTTCTAAAACCGTTCGATTCAGAGTGGCGAATACTACATCTACGAAAACAGGACAATTTGTTGCATTTTGGGAAAAAGATGAAAACAATAAAAATCAACCCTATTCATATGAGGAAGCACCAGATCTACTAGTTATAACTACTTTTAAGAGTGATTATGAGTTTGGACAATTTGTTTTCCCAAAAGAAGTTCTTCTCAATCAGCATATTCTTAAGTCCAATGCAACAAAGGGGAAAATGGCAATAAGAGTATATCCAGGTTGGGATGTACCAACCAGCAAGCAAGCGATGAAAACACAAGAATGGCAGTTGCCTTATTTTGTTGATTTGAGTAATTCAAATAATGCACCCAAAGAAAAAATGACAAAATTGTATTCTTATTAATTTTCTGCAGTCGTGGTGTACATTTACACGGAGTTAGTGAAACCAAATGTTGGGGATAAAAATGAGTATAGTATCGACAAATCCTCTAATACTAATAGCTTCTAAAAAATCATCAAAAAGGAAACTGAGCGACAGTGATGAAGTTTTCTAACTCATATGCAAATAACGTTTAAATAAAGTATCAAATAGCACTCAAGGTGACGTGATGTACTAAATCGATGGTTTAAACAGAACCATGGATAATACTCAATCTATCACTTCTTTCCATAAAATAAACAGCACACGATCTCAACCGTGGGCTGTTTGTTTTTGCTCGTATTATTCTTCCGGTTTTCTTGCAGCGAACTCGTCGTCCATTTTGAGGAAATACTCGCCACCTTCTTCGATGCCTTTTAAGCGAATAATCATATCCCGAAACATTTTTTCTTCTTCCGTTTGTTCTTCAATAAACCAATCCAAAAACGATAAGGTGGCATGTTCCTGCAGCTCATCCGCCAAACTTACCAATGCATATATGTTTGCCGTCACGGATTTTTCCTGCGCAAGTGAAGCTTCCACAACATCCAGGGCATTCGTATAATGGTTTTTAGGTTCTGTTAGCGCTTGGAGTATAGGTTGCTCATCCATCATCACCAAATATTGATAGAATTTCATCGCGTGAACATGTTCTTCTCGTGATTGGATTAAATAGAAATTGGCAAATCCATGGTATCCTTTTCTTGAAAAGTAGGACGCCATCGCTGTGTATGCATGTGACGCCTGAAGTTCGTTATTGAATTGATCGTTTAACGCTTGTGTCAAATTTGTTGGCAACATCTTAACTTCCTCCTCGATCTTAATTAACGTTATTGTAACATGGGTGTTGATTAACCATTGAATGACATAATTTACCTCAAGAATATGAAGCCAAAACATTCACTGTGGTAAAGCGCCTATTGGAGACGATTCTTTTCGACGATAAAAGGGAATCCGTAGAAGCCGTTTGGGAATCTCACGTGCGTTGAGTGGCCCAATTGCATCAATCGACAACCAAGGCGCAGTATTTTTGGCAAGTAAAAAAGTGTAAGACCTTTTTAGAATGACATTTATCTATGAAAAACGGTTTTCTTCACTTGTACTATTTTTAGTCACTTACCGATTAATTTATCGAGCTTTGTATTCTTGAAGATCGCTTTATTTTTGTCTTTAAACATATCATTATGCGTAGAGACGATCCCTCGATTGCTGGCACCCGGTTCAATAAACAATTTTGCTTGATTGACAGCCGTAGCTCCATCTGTAAAAGCCCCTGCAATAAGACGCAGCTTTCCATCGTGCTCTAAAATATCCCCGGCCGCAAATAATCCCGGCACTGAAGTTTCTCCTTTCGAATTGCCTGCTACTGTTCTTGAAGAGGCCATTTCTATGGGAATGGGACTGTTTTCCACTAACTCTCTTTCTCTTTCAAATCCATGATTAATAATGACTTCATCTACATCAATACGGATGGAGTCATTTTGGTTTTGATCCCATAAAATAACTTGCTGTATTGTTTCGTGATCAGGTGAAGCGACTAATTTTTCAATTTCCGTGTTCAATAAACATTGCACTGAGCTTTTTTGTAATTTAGAGATTTCAGCCTCATGTCCTTTGAATAACTCTTTTCGATATGTCAAATACACTTTAGCCGCAATCGATTCTAGTTCGTTCGCCCAATCAATCGCTGAATTTCCGCCGCCCGAAATCAGGATTCGCTTTCCCTTAAATTGAGTGAGTGACTTCACCGTATAGTGCAGATTTGTCACTTCAAAGCGTTCTGCCCCATCAATCTCAAGTCGTGTAGGCTCTAATATCCCACCCCCAACCGCCAATATAATGGCTTTAGAATAGTGTTCTTCGCCCGTTTGAGTATAGATGGTGAAAATGCCTTCCTCGTCTTTTGAAATGGAGGTAACTTTTGTATTGAGTACAATTTCAGGTTGAAATATTTTGGCTTGTCTCACTAAACGATCGACTAATTGATGGGCAGGAGCCGGATCCATGCCACCTACATCCCAAACCATTTTTTCTGGATAGACATTTAATTTCCCTCCAAGAACAGAATGGTATTCGATTAATTTCACCTTCATCTCACGACATCCACTATAAAACGTAGAAAAAAGGCCTGCCGGTCCACCACCAATTATGCTCACATCAAAAATTTCTTTAGGCTTCATGTCAAAACCCCTTCCTCTAGATTTTTCTTCCTTTTCCATATGGAACGCATACAGGTGTACCGTATAATGGATCTTTTCCAATTTCACAGCGCATGGAAAATACATCTTGCACCATCTGAGGTGTAATAACCTCCTCTGGTTTTCCTTGGGAATAGATATTTTTATTAAAAATGGCTACGATATGATGTGCATAACGACACGCTAAATTTAAATCGTGCAGAACCATAACTATCGTTCTGTTCTCCTTTTCATTTAGCTCAAAAAGAAGATCTAAAATTTCGATTTGATGGGATAAATCTAAATAGGTTGTCGGCTCATCTAATAAAAGAACATCTGTTTTTTGAGCAAGCGTCATAGCAATCCAAGCACGCTGCCTTTGTCCACCTGATAAGGAATCGACTGTTTTTTCTTCAAATTCTTTCATGCCTGTCAGTTCCAACACACGATTTACGACGGACTCATCTTCCGTTGACCATTGCTTTAGCCAACTCTGATGGGGATACCGGCCTTGTTTGACTAGTTGAAGTACCGTTAACCCTTCTGGAGCTAAAGGAGTTTGGGGAAGAATAGCAAGATTCTTAGCAACTGCTTTAGTAGACTGCTTTTTCAACTCCATACCATTTAATATAATTTCACCAGACTGGGGTTTGATAAGGCGTGCTAGAGATCGGAGTAATGTAGACTTTCCACAACCGTTGGCTCCTACAAAAACCGTAATCTTCCCCTTAGGTATGGTTAATTGTAGATCTTCAATTACTTGTGTCTGACCGTAACCTAAGGTTAAAGAGTTTGCTTGTAACATATTTTTTCTCGTCTCCTTTCTACTTCATTAGCTATTTCGATTTCTAAACAGGAGATAAATGAAAAAGGGTGCGCCAATAGCTGCGGTAAATACCCCTGCCGGAATGTCCAAAGGCAAAAAGGCAGTTCGAGCTACAAAATCAGCCAACACGACCATCATTCCCCCAATTAATGCAGAAACAGGGATTAGTGCAGCAAATGAACGCCCAATCAACAATCGGCCAATATGTGGCGCAATTAACCCGACAAATTCAATACCACCTGCAAAGGCAGCTGCAGAACCCGCTAGGATTACACTAATCAATAAAAGCAAAAAACGTCTGGATTGAACATTTACGCCTAGCCCAGTCGCAATTTCGTCGCCCAGTTCCTTTACACTTACAGAACGAGCGAGAAAAGCTGTTAACGGAATAAACAGAAGGACGAAAGGAAGCATCGAGTATACATGTCCCCAATTGGAGCCATATAGACTTCCTGTTAACCAAAGATACGCTTTCGTCGTGACAGCTGTATCACTCAAAACAAGCATCATCAGGACAATCGCTTTCATCGCAGCTGCTATGCCGATTCCGATTAACACGAGACGAATGGGAGTGACACCATTATTCCACGCTAATAGATAGATAGTTGCTGCCACGATGACGGCACCCAGAATCGCTGCTAGTGGCATGAATGTGGCGCTAACAGTTCCTAAGAAAACCACGATAAAGATAATCGCCCCCGCAGAAGCCCCGGCTGTTATACCGATGATGTCCGGCGATGCCAATGGATTTCGAATAATTGCTTGTAAAATAGATCCTGCCACACCTAAAGCTGCACCTACCATAAAAGCAAGATAGACTCTCGGAAGTCTCAATTCATTTAGTATAAAGTCTGGTTCTGCTAGGCCCAGTAAGTTTTTAATGACAACCCACGGACTGATAAAACTACTGCCGATCGAAAGACTCATGATAAGAATCACTATCGCTAATAAGCTTAGGATTATTACGGTGATCATCGTTTTCTTATCAACTTGAAACGAAAATTTTTCTGATTTATTTTTAACTGTGATGTACCTAGCCACTCTTCACTACCCCTTTCCTAGCAATGTAGATGAAAAAGGGGGTTCCGATTAACGCAGTCATTACACCAATCGGCATTTCTTGTGGCGCAATGATAAATCTTGCAATCACATCTGCCAGTAGAAGTAAACTCGCACCGATCAACGCACTCAAGATGGTCACCCAGCGATAATCAGGTCCGACTATCCCCTTTACTAAATGAGGAACAATTAAGCCAATAAACCCAATCGAACCAGCTACCGCGACTGAACCGCCAGCTAACACAATGACAACGGCACCAATTATAATTTTCAGCAAGACCGTTCGTTGACCTAAGCTCTTGGCTACATCTTCCCCTGCCAGTAATATC
Organism: Planococcus sp. TJ-307; assembly: GCF_058268435.1. NCBI lineage: Bacteria > Bacillati > Bacillota > Bacilli > Caryophanales > Caryophanaceae > Planococcus > Planococcus sp. TJ-307. Next base: position 50,728 of record NZ_JBZDOJ010000008.1, on the reverse strand, counting down.
GTAACGGGTTTCCCGAGGAATAATGCAATTCCTAGCGCAATCATCATATAAGGTAAAATAGGGAGAATCATCTCTAAACTTCTGCCCGAAACGGAACCCGCTAACCAAAATAAGATGCTTTGTATTCGTTGTTCATCAATCACAAGTAATCCCTGTGTGAACGAAATAAAGAGAGCAGAAATAGCAGCACCCGCTAAAACAATCTTAATAGGCGATAATCCGTCTTTCCCCAGCGAACCAAGAAAATACACAGAAACCCCTGCGATCGCTGCACCTAAAAAGGCAACCCACATGTATGACTGCAACGAATCTATTGAAAAGAAAGTGAACGAAAGAACAATGAAAAATAGTGCTCCTGCATTTACTCCCAAAATATCTGGTGCAGCCAGTGGGTTTCTAGTCATTGCTTGCATCAATGCACCTGCAACAGCTAAATTGGCCCCAATAAAAGTAGCGATAATCGCTCTAGTCATTCGAGAGGTTGTCACGATAATGTGCTCGGTATTCGTTGAATCAAAATAAATAAGCGCTTCGATCGTCGTACGGAATGGAATTGAATTTTGTCCTACTGAGAGACTCAAGATAAATGAAAGGCTCATCACAATAATAGAGACAAGTAAAACAACTAATTTAAAAGGTTTATGAGATGATAACTTCCCCATATTGATCCCTGCTTTCTATGCTGATAAAGAGAATAAGGGACGGGATTTCTCCCACCCCTTACCTTTTTATTTTTCTAACCCAAATCGATCATACATATCATCTAACATGAGATTTGCTGACAGTATGCCTCCAGCCAGATTCCATACAATTTCGTCTACCTCGTAGACTCTGTTGGATTTAACCGCGTCAAGGTTTTCCCACAATGGATGACTGGTCCATTCTTCATAGTTTTTGACGACTGCCGGATCATTTTTATCCATGAAAATATAAAAAGCATCTGCATTCATTTCCGTAATACTTTCTTTATCTGTTAGCGGGAGGATCTCGAGACTATCATCCGCCATATTTTTAGGGCCCTCAAATCCAAGTTCAGTTAAAATCGATCCTGCAAAACCAGTATAGTAAATCCGCGAATGATCTGCTCTAAAATTCAACACAGAAACATGTTTTGGCGCTTCTTCACCCATCTCCGCTTGCAACTTTTCTTTGAAATCGATTACTCGTTCATCCCAATCCTCTAACACTTCTTGAGCTTCCTCTTCTTTGTTTAGCGCCTGTCCCATTAAATCCACCGTTTCTTTAAAAGCAAAAACAGTTTCATGAGTAATAGTCGGTGCAATGGCTGAAAGTTGTTCATACACTTCTTCATGTCGAACTTTTGAAGCAATGATTAAATCTGGTTTCAGTTTTGCGATTTCTTCTAGATTGGGTTGTGTTTCTTGTCCAACAATTGGGATACCAGCTAAATCATCTTTCAAATACTCATAAACGGGTTGTTCTGCCCAAGACTCAACAACTCCCACAGGCTTTACACCAAGTGCGACTGCTGCATCGTTTGCGCCTTGATAAAGAGTCACAACACGCTGTGGCGTTCCTTGAACTTCTGTTGTGCCCATCGCATGTGTAATGGTTTGACTCTCTTCATCACTTGCTCCAGCTGCAACATTACTTGTACTCGACGATTCAGATTTCCCACAACCTGCCATAATTAAAACTAGGGAGAATAACGCTATACTTAAAAATATTATTTTCTTTCTACTCCAATTCGAGCCCAAATCTCTTCACTACTTTCCTTTTTTGATTAAGTTATAAACGATAATGAAAATCATTATCAATTAGAACTTCTGTTTTTTATTATAAGCACTCTTTGCGCGTATTGCTACCTTTTCTTAAATTTTTTTCGATCTGACGAAAGAAAAAAAATAAAGTAACAATATTTCAAAGTTGATTCAAAACGTCTTCATTCGTCTTCCAATACGATTCTGCTTCTAATTTATGCAAAGAACCAACAAGCAACGTTAAAACCCGATCAAAAAAAGATACTAAAGTAATTAGTAGATCAGCTAAAAAGCTCGTATACTTGCGAAAAGATGGATGGAAAATGAATGAAAACTAGTTTTTTGATGACCTGAAATCCAGTTTAGGCCAAGCCATTGAATATGCTGAAGGCAACCAATCAAAAGCAAGAACAAAAACCGTAGCGATTAAGGAATTGGCAAATTTTTCTGCACAAGACATCAAAAGTCTTCGTTTGCAGATGAATTTAACTCAAAAGTCATTTGCTGCCCTCATCGGGGTGTCTGTCAAAACGAGCGAATCGTGCGAACACGGCACCAACCAACCTAGCGGTGCAGCCCGACGATTGCTAGAAATCTTAAGTAATCAACCGCACGTAGCAGAAGTACATCAAGTCGTCTTTGTCTAACCCAACTCTCATTGATTCAATTCATTTAGTAGAAAAAGGCTGACAAGTGGTAGTGCACCCCAAAAGTTAGAGTTAATAATCTAACTTTTGGGGTGTTTTTTCTCTGGTAAAGTACAATGAAGAATTTAAAGTGATGATTGTGAATGAGTATTTGAATGAGTGGTTAAGTTATGATCGATTAGCCGAAAAATACGGAATTCCAAGCAGCTCGCCAATCAAACAGTGGGTTCATGCGTGGAAAGTTTTTGTGAAAAATGGCATGCGGAAGAAACAGAATAATGAAAAGTATTCTGTTCAATTCAAGCTGGATGTCTTACACTTTATGAAACAGACAGGCGCTTCTTACCAAGATACGGCGATTCAGTTCAAAATGAACAACCCTTCCCTGATTGCGGCTTGGAACCACCGATTCCTGAAAGCAGGGGTTGCCGGCTTGGAAGAGCGAGGAAAAGACGACCATCCATGTCCAAGAAACCAAAAAACAAAGCTGAAGAACAAGGGAAACTTCCGTCCCGTGAAGAACAGCTTGAACGCGAGAATGAGTTACTTCGCTTAGAAGTGGCGTACCTAAAAAAGTTGAAAGCTTTCCAGGAAAATCCGAATGCCTACCTCGAAAAGCACAAACAAAAATGGCATTCGAACTCCAAGAAGAAGGATTCCGATTGAAGGATGTGCTGAAGATCATCGATCTTCCGGAAGCGACGTATCATTATCACCGTTCTCGTTCCGATTCAGCTGACCCCGACCGCGAATGGAAGGCACGGATCTTGGCGTTGTTCGAGAAACACGAGGGCCGTTATGGCTATCGCCGAATCCATGCGGCACTTAAGGTGCAAGGATACGTCATCAACCACAAGAAAATCCAGCGCCTCATGGGCGAATTGAACTTGAAATGCGTGAAATTCATCCGGAAATCCCGTTACAGATCGTATAAAGGAAAAGTCGGGATGAGTATGGCAAAACGGCCGACCCTCGACTTCGTGATGGAGTCACTGCATCAAGCCCTGCCGATCATTGAGGAGCAGGCGGTCTATCGCACAACTATTCATTCCGATCAGGGCTGGCATTACCAGCACCCCGCCTGGGTGAAGGCATTGAAGAAGCAACGGATCTTCCAGAGCATGTCCCGGAAAGGGACCTGTGCAGACAATGCGGCCATGGAGAATTTCTTCGGCCTCCTGAAGCAGGAGATGTATTACGGAGAAGCATTGGTGTCGTACGAGGAATTAAAACAGCGGATCGAACAATACATAACCTACTACAATAACGAACGCATCAAACAAAAATTGGCCGGCATGAGCCCGGTGCAATACCGGACACATGCCAGCCAATTAGCTGCATAAATAAAACTCTAACTTTAAGGGGTCACTACCCCTTCCCTGAAACCTGTCAGCCTTTTTCTTTATATTGTATGGGCTATGGAATGAACTATCTCTTATTTATAAGATTTCAGTACCCTTCTTTCTCAAATCCCTTGCCCCATCGAGAACGAATCCACCTATAAACCGAGTGGTTTTACATTTGTGCCAAACTAATAGATAGCAGACGTATAAACGCAAAAGAAAAGTGAGACTAATAGAATCAACAATTTGAATGTATCATTTTTTCTACTAAAATCAGTTTGCTCATTTTTCTCATAAGTCAATGGAATCAAGGTTTTGAATGGAACTTAATTAAATTTATATTACATTCAAATTGCTAGAATTTAATGAAATCTGAGTACCGGATATTGAATCTATTGATTAGCATTTCTTCTAATTCAGCCAAATATTGATCCACTGCTTGCAGTAAAACATCGGTATTTATCGTATCGTCATGTTTAAATTCTTGCCAAATCGAAAAGAGGTGCCACTGATTTTCGCTTTTTTTAATAAATGCTAAGATAGGCCCTTCTCTTTCATCATGTTCCATTGTGAAGTGATAAAAGCTGTTTATTGCATCTGAATCTTTCATTCGCCACTCTTTCAAATAGACTCCTAATTCAAGTAACGCAAGGGACGACTCTCTAAGGAAGCAAAAATGTTCAATTGTAATGTTCAATTCTCCCTCTACATCAATTAATAGTTTCCCACTTCTTTGGTGAAGTAATGCTTTCTCCAGTTTTAATAATGGATCTAGTTCAAAATCAATGGCTAGATTCACCATACAAGCCCTCCTCAGATGTCATTTTTGAATGTAACTTAATTGGCATTAAGTTACATTCGCACGAAAGAAAGCTATCTGGATTTCAGATGGTTTTTCATTAAACACGAACCTTTGGTTGATTCAATCTTCTTGCCGCCTATGCCAGATATCTTTGAAGTACTCGGACAATAACCCTTTTCCTTGGAACCTGTCTTCCAGAACAACTTGCAATTGTTGAAATTCATTCCTCAGTTCAAATTCATTATAGGTAAAGGAACCTATGTAAGAATACCGATATACGGGGTCGTCTGGATTTAGTTCATGAGCACGTTTCAACATCGATTTACCTTTTTCTTCTCGCTCTTCATCATCACCAAAGTAATACGGAAACAGAGAAATCATCCATCCGAAAATCCAGAGGAAATCTTCATGATCCTCGAAATTAGCTAATCCAAAATTCGTAACTTGAATTAATATGGTCGTTAACTCATCCAAGTCTACATTTTTGACCCCTAGAGGGACTTCTTCGACTAAGAGATACCAACAAAAGAAACCTAGGCGAATATTCACTTTTAAGTCCTGGGGGTTTCCCTGCCAGTTCTTTATTAAAAGCGATCTAGCTTCATTCCACTTTTCCTGACTTTCTAATGCATCCACTTCTGTCCATTGCCAATCTATCACAGTGCTTCACCACCCATCTTGAGTACTTGATATGAATGTAACGTAATTGGAGTTATGTTTTACATTCAACTCCACTTTTTATGGTTCTGAAATTCCGTGGCCGAGCAAGAGCAAGTAGATAAAAGTCGACAGTAGTACAAAGAATGCACCATTAGCTAGCACACTAAAGATAATAATAGGTATCTTTTTTGTTCTAATTCCTAATAACATAGCGATCAAGAAACCAACATCAATTAATAAATATAAGCTCATGCTAATCCAGAAATTCGCATTAGGAAATTCCCGAAAAATCATTAAAACCGCTAATGCAACAATAGGTAAAATCATGGTTAAAATAATTGGCTTTGCTTCGTTCTGACCTTCTTGAACTTGAGTTCTCACGCTTTCACCTCCGGTTCCTTTCCTTTTGTAGAAACCACTTTGAATGTAACTTAATTAGACTTATGTTACATTCAAAACCTGTAAAATTTCATTTCAAAAAAAGAAACCTTTACTGGAGAAAAATGGTATATACTATTAATTAAATTATTAAAAAGGGTCTAGTGAAAGGGACGATGACATGTTTAAATCAAATCTCACAAATCAGCTGATTAAGATTATCCTGATTTGGATTATTTACTTTGTAACATTTACTAATGGGTTTTTTTCCTATCCTCAAGATAGAATCTTTATTATTTTAGCTACAGTATTTTATATTATATTAACGATTTTTTACCTTTGGAGAATAAAAAATCCAAGCAAAAAAGTGCGGGCTGAACAAAGTGGAGTTTGAAAATAATACAGAATAGCGATAAAGGCCAGGCAAAAGATTCCCCTTTTTCCTGGCCTTTTCGAATGTAACTTAATTGCTAATAAGTTACATTCAGAATCTCGGTCGGTTACAACATTTTCTCTCTGTCAGGTTCTTTCAAAAAAGCATCTTCACCTTCATCAAAGCCTTCAGGCCTCCAATGATCTTCCGGCAATTCACTCTCCACGAACAATTCTCGGAGCTTTCTAATAGCTTCATTCCAAGACGAAAATACTTCAAAAACGTATGGTGGTTCTTCCTCATCATCATTCCAGACAGCCCATTTTTCATTAGGAAGCTGAGTAGCATGGTACCAGGTATCGCCTTCCATTTCATAGATGCCAAAAGTATTTTCCGAAGCAATATTCCAATCCGGATAACCCAAATCCTTCGCAAATTGATCGTATTTTTTAAAGAACAATTTATGCAAAAACTTTTTTAAATGTCCCATATCTTCATTTCCTACTTCCCCTATTTCCCTCGTACTTGAATGTAACTTAATTCACAATAAGTTACATTCAAATCAAAGAATTTATAAAACTGAAGTTGAACTGAAATTACTTTACAGCATCGTTTTTGTTATATAAATTTTTATAGCTAATGACCAGAAGAATGTAAATAAACACTAGGGATATAAAACTTCTAGCATTGAATCCATCAGTCGCTGAAGTTTCATCAAGTATAATGCATGCCGCTATAGCTAATATGCTAATGACACTAAAGAGAATAAATAATGGCTTGCGTGTTGAGAAATACTCTTGCTTTACTTCAATTACTAAATAAACGATTGCGAAGATAAGTGAAGCAATACGAGTTAGAAATAAAAATTCATACTGAAGAAAAAACGTTGCAACTAAAAAGCCGATCAATGCCAAAATCACGATTATAGTACTTAAATTTTTTTTCATCCTAAACTCCTCATATTTCATTCTTGTCTAAACAATATTTTTTAATACTTTAACTAAGTTTGAATGTAACTTAACTGCACTTAAGTTACATTCAGTTTCTAGTGAAAGACATATATGAGAATAAGTAAAGAGAAGGCCAGCAGAACAGATTTCACCCAAATTACCTTATTACTAACACCGGTCTTTTTTTCTAAATAGTATATGTAGTGGACTAGTATGAAAAAGCTAGCAAAAGTTAATAAAAAATTGGATGTACTCGCATTTCCTGTAAGTACTAGGTATTTCAAAAGTCCAAAAGCCAGTAAGACCATGCCTATTGAGGCAATTATCATATAGATGTAAGAAGTGCCAGTATTTTTCCTCTTCATATTTCCTCTTCCTCTCAAAAGTACAGGGGTGCTGAATTTAACCCTCTTTTCGTTTGTTTGTTTTTACTTATTAATTCATATACTTATTTTACCATTTTAAAATTTTAATAATAGATTTGTAGATTAACTTATTTATAATAAAAAGCGTTCGTAAAAGTACACTTACACAAACGAAATTAGGAAGAGACTTTGTATGAAGTCCCTTCCCTGCCGATAAGCTCTCATATGTAACTATATATTCAGTGCCACTGCGAAAATTCTACAATAAACGATTAATATCGATTTAAACGTTCAAAACGTTTAAAACACGAGCTTACTCATAAATAAGCCACAGCATTAATACATGCTGTGGCTTATTTTTCAGTTCCAGTACTCTTGTAAAAACTTTATATTAACTTACTAAATACTACCTTTATTAGAGATCTTATTCGACTTCATGTAACGTATGAACGTTTTGACTACAGTGCTAATACCAAAAATCGAAATCAAACACAACGTGATAGAAGCTCCTGGAGGAGTCCCCAGTTCGTAGGAGGCAACCAGTCCGCTCATCATCCCGATTAAAGCAATAACAATTCCAATCAAAGTCACTCCGTTAAAACTTTTACTTAAACGCATCGAGATAGCCGCGGGCAATACGATAATTGCTGAGACAAGTAAGGCGCCAACAATCGGCATGATGACGGCAATCGTGACTCCTGTCAGTACATTAAACAAGATGGACATGGCTTTAATAGGCAAGCCTGCTGTGTACGCGGTATCCTCATCAAAAGTCAACACATACATCGGCTTGCGAAAAAGGAAGTACAGAATCGCAATAATAATTGATAACCCTAGCAACACCCATACTTGTTGAACGCTTATGGTGACAATGGAACCAAATAAAAACTGATTGATGCTCAAGGTAGCTCCATTGTCGTTTAATCCCATCAAGACCAGTGCTAATGCCATTCCGACCGACATTAAAATCGCAATAGAAAGTTCGGAATAGGTTCGATAAACTAACCGCAAATACTCTAACAGCACGGCTACTATGACTACTATCAGGATATTGGTCAAAGTCGGATTTACTCCAATCAACAGTCCCAATGCGACTCCTGCCAGAGAAATGTGAGATAAAGTATCTGCCATCAGGGACTGTCTACGTAAGATCAGAAACAATCCCAATACAGGTGCGATTAATGAGATCAGGAAGGTGGCTTGGAAAGCTCTTTGCATGAATCCATGGAAAAACATCTCCACGGGGAGTCCTCCTTCCGCACCAGCTCAATATGCTTGTTTGCGTAATGACGAATTTCTTCATGATCATGGGTAACCATTAGGATGCCCTTCGCATGCACTTCACTGTTGTGCTTTAATAATTGATAAAATTCTTCACGGGAGCGGACATCCATTCCGGTCGTGGGCTCATCCAGTACAAAGAGGTCAGGGTCTGTTGCGAAAACTCGTGCAATGGAAATCCGCTGCTTTTGTCCGCCTGATAGTTCCCCTATTTTTTTATGGCGCATCTCCCACATCCCGACAGACTCCAATGATCGGCGTACGTGCTCCTTGTCTGCCAGCTCTAACCCCTTCAACCATTTCCCTCTTTGGTAGCGTCCGGATTGGACCAGTTCCAAAACGGTACTTGGAAATCCGGCGTTGAAAGCGGAAACCTGTTGCGAGACGTAGCCAATGACTAATTTCTCACCATCAAGGTTTTTAGGTGAAAGCTCGACGCTTCCTTTCGAAGGCTTTAACAAGCCAAGGATGTTTCGGAGCAGCGTCGTCTTTGCTGCTCCGTTTTCTCCTGTCAGCATGACAAAGTCACCTGCATCCACTTTAAATGAAATATTTTCAAGCAATGGTTCCTCTTCATATTGGAAGGCCAAGTTTTTTACTTCTATATAATGCATAAGTAAGCGACCTTTCTTTCTATTGAATACTTATTTGCAAAGCTTCTAAATTTGTACGCATCGCATCTACATAACCGAGATCCTGAGATTGCAATTCCTCGGATAATACTTCCAAGTCATATAGAACGGCCGTCTCTGTTCCAGTTTCATTCGCAACGGTTTCAGCAATTGCCGAATTGGCTCCTTGCTGATAATAAATAACAGGTACGTTATACTGTTCAACCAAATCACCAATTTCAGCAATACGGGAAGGGCTCGGTTCAACTTCTGTCGATAATCCGCCAATGGCAATCTGTTCTAGGTCATACCGCTCAGCGATATATCCGAATGCCTGATGCTGCACGACAAAAATGCGATCTTCCGCTCCTTCAAGGGCTGTTTTGTATTCTTCGTGCAAGGTTTGAAGTTCTTCATTGAAAGTTTCAGCGTTTTCTTGATAGACGCTTTCCCCTTCAGGATCCGCTTCAATGAGTGCATCGCGCACTATATTCACTTGCTCTTGCGCTAAAACCAAATCTAACCATATATGAGGATCTTCATTTTCATGATCGTCGATGACCACAGATATGCTTTCAGATTCGGCATACGTGTTGTCCTCGTCATCCAATAAAACTGCCTTTACTTCAAAACTGCCATTCTCCGCTTTGTATTCAAAGAGTTTCGTTTCTTGATCAGGTGCTGCCTCCCATTCGTCTTCAACGCTTTCGCGTGTGTACCAGTGCCAATGATCATAAGCTGTTTCTTCTTGTATCTCGGCGTTTAGCGTAACCGTGTCCCCAGTATGATAATGTTCTGCGAGCCCACTAATTGTCAGACCACCAGCAGCTTCATGGCTGGTATCCTCATGATCGTGTTCAGCTTCTTCACTATGATCATCATGCCCCTCTTCTGCATGGGAGGTTTGTCCATGATCATCAATCATAATTTCCACCGGTTCTGATTGGGCATACTCGCTGTGGTCATCACCAAAAAGCACAGCGCGCACTTCAAAACTTTCTCCTGCCGCTTCAAGTTCAAATGTAGATCCGCCTTGTCCAGATACAGCTTCCCATTCTTCAGCGGGATTTTCTCTCGTATACCAATGCCAATGGTCCAAATCCACCGCTTCATCCAGTTCTGCAGTCAATTCAATGACATCGCCTGTGTGATAGTGCCCAGCAACTCCGTTGATGGTTAAACTCTGAAGCGCACTTGACACCGTTCCTTCTTCATGGTGGTGAGCATCTGCTTCTGTTGAGTCCGCTCCATCCGCAGTCCTCGCAATGATCAAATCTTCTTTTTCAACGGTATTCAGCAAACTGCTCACCCAATGTTCCATTTCTTCACTGCTGTAGACAAAAACGTCTGCTTCGTTGACTCCGGCCACATCTTTTGCGCTCGGTTCAAAATGGTGGGCATCTTGTCCGGCAGAGACCATTAACGAAACGTCCGCTCGGTCCCCTGCCACGTGTTGGGCAAACTCATACATTGGATAAAACGACGCCACAACAGAAATCTGGTCAGTTGAACTGTTTTCTCCGTCTTCTTGATTGCATCCGGCAAGAACAGCAGCTGAAAGTATGCCCAGTGACAATGTAGTTAGCCAGGTTTTCTTCATAGTCTTGTTCTCCTTTTTTCAACACGCTAAATCTTTATTCAGGCATTGTTTGTAGTTTGTTCATTTTTGAAAGTAAACAGAGGCAATTAATGCGCCAGCATGTCACGAACTAAACCATCGGCATCCAGATCCGAAGGGTAATACGTTGGCCAATGAGTCACTTCTTCTAATAATTCCTCGCGGTCATCTCCCCAGTACAAATGATAGTGATGGGAATCGATTGGGTAGATGTTATGGTCGCTGAACTGGATATACTGAGGTGCCTGCTCGGCTCCGCCCGTCTTTTCAAAGATAAAGCGCACGCCCCGATTTCCTTTTTCATATTCCAGAATTTCATAGCCGCCAGAGGCATATTCTCCTGAATACTCTTCCTCCCCGTCAAAAAACGTAACGGTGCCCTCTTGGATGACAACGCGGTCTACATCGGTTACATAACCTGTTGTATAGTATTCTTTGTACTCCTCTGCTGTCATGTCGCCAGTTTCCGCTTTATGTGCGAACACTTCATCTAAATCGCCTGATACTAAATACGGATACACGGACTGCCAGTCGCCGTCCCAATCCGATAATTCGCGTTCTTCCACTTGGCTGTCTTCAAAATAACCGTTATAGATTTGGGTTGTTTCTTCGTCATGACCGTGATGATCATCAATAACGATCTCTACAGGTGCAGACTGAACTTCAGGTTCATGGTCATCTCCATAGAGCACCGCTTTTAGTTCGGTTCCATTGCTCGTTGCTTCCCCTTTAAAGTCGGCTGTTTCCTGACCAGAAACGGTCTCCCATTCTGCGCTGCTGTTCTCTCTGCTATACCAGTGCCAGTGGTCGCTCTCAGCGTCCTCTTCCAGAACTGCCGTTAGCTCGACTGCATCTCCCGTATGGTAATGATCCGCAATGCCTTCAACTGTTACTTCTTCGGGAGCCTCGTGATTCGTTTCTTCCCCCTTAGCATGTTCGTGTTCCTGTTCTTCTGTTGCATCTGTTTCAGCAGCCTCTTGTTCACCGGCATTACTGCTTGCTGTTTCTTCTGTTGACTGACATGCTACTAGAGCAAAAATGAGCAATAATAATCCTAATCCTTTTACTAACTGACTTCTCATAATTTCTTCCTCCTAATATTTAAATCGTAATAATTACGATTTAAATATTATATTTCTTAGTTGAAAATTGCAAGTACTTTCTAAAATATCTTTAATCACATCTTCAAATTCAGTATTTTTAATAAAAATATTACGACTCAGCGAAAAAAAGAAGCACATGCTTGAGCTTCTCTCCTGCGATAACCTATAGATATGTAATCCTATATCCTTTTGAAATTTGTTTCTTAAAACCTTGAGAACATTCTTTTAAATATATTTTTTTACAAAATTGGTTTTATAGGATTTTTTGATAAACTCTATGGGATTAGGATTTAGAATGTAACTTAGTTTTGTTTGTGTTACATTCATTCTCTACTCCTCAAACCGGATTAAAGAATATAAAAAGTTCTTGAAGTCTGGTAATATCTAATATTTTTGTAGTAAAGTTATTCAACTGATGAACTTTATCTATCCTTTACGTCATGTATTGTGGGACAACTATTAAAATCTGTTCTAATCTCTGTAAGAAATCAAGAAAGGCGGTTCTTTGTGAAACCAATCAACGAAAAAGACGGAATTATGTATGCAATTATTTCCTACATCATGTGGGGATTAACTCCAATTTATTGGAAACTACTTCAACACGTATCGCCTGGAGAAATCCTAGCTCAGCGGATTTTTTGGTCTTTTATTTTCATGCTTGTTCTCCTATTTTTTTTAAAGAAGCTCGAACTATACCTTCAGTTTGTAAAAGAAATTATTCAGAAGCCCAAATTATTCTGGTCTTTGTTTATAGCTTCTATTTTAATTAGTTCAAACTGGGGCATTTTTATGTGGGCGGTTATCAATGGAAGAATTTTAGAAGCCAGTCTGGGACAATATATCAATCCCATCACCAGTATGTTAATTGGTGTTATTGCACTAAAAGAAAAACTTAGAGGACAACAGATTGTCGCATTTGTATTGGCCGGAATCGGAGTACTGATCATTACGCTGCACTACGGCGTGGTTCCATGGATTTCATTGAGCCTAGCACTTACCTTTGGCTTTTATGGCCTCTTTAAAAAAATTATTAAAGCAGATTCTACGATTGGCCTGACGCTAGAGACGATGGCAATTGCTCCCCTCGCCGCTATCTACTTGACGTATCTTTTTTTTCAACCCGATTTCCAATTTTTCGATTCTGCTTCTACAACTATATTACTTATAGGAAGTGGCATTATTACAGCTCTTCCACTTTTATTATTTACTAAAAGTGCCCAAAAAATATCACTATCGATGTTGGGCATTCTGCAATACATCTCCCCAACCTTGTCTCTGTTCACTGGCGTCTTTCTTTACCAAGAAGCTCTGAGCACAGCCCATTTCATCTCGTTTATTTTTATTTGGTCAGCTCTTGTTATTTATACCTATTCTTCTATAACTGTTCAGAAAAAAAAGTATAAAGCAAAGACTTTGTGATCTAAGAACCTATTGAGTTTTATAACGATTCATAATAATGGATGTGAATGTAACTTGATTCACAATTAGCTACATTCACTAGCCTAATAAATAATGCTAGAATCGAAACTATCTTGCACCATTGTTTTTCTCATAAAAATCTCTATAGGCAATTGCTAAAAGACTAAACATAAATATCAAGCTCAAAAAAATTCTCGCATTAAGTTCATCAGTCCCAAAAGTTTTATCAAGCAAGATGCTGATAGATAAAGCACACATGCTGATGACACCAAAAAAGAATAAATAATGGTTTGTGTGATGAAAAATACTCTTGCTTCACTTCAATTACTAAATAAACGATTATATATCATACCAAAATAACCCAATACTCCCTGACTTTTGATAATGATGGATTAGAGCCAAAAAAGCATTAGTAAAAGGACAGTTCTGCGAACTAAAGGTCGAAAAATGAAATTATTATTCCTTTTTAATATGATAGTGTATATAAATAAAAAGAATTTCTACTACTACTTAAATTATTCAATTCTTCTTTTGCAGACTACGTTTTATAAATATTGAAATTTAGTAGTCATTAAATTGCTGTGAAAACATTAGAAGTTTTACCAAATTTACATGATCTCTTACCTTACACCTCTTAAGAAATAGAAGAGTTGTTACGAAATTTGAGGACGGAGAACAAGAAATCTCTATTCCGGCATGAAGAGTCGCTGTGCACCATTTAGCTGCTCTACCTGCATTAAATATTTGCTACTTTTAAACGAAGATGAAAGAAGGAAGTGATATAGGTGAACGAAGCAATTCTGCTAGTGGAAGATGATCACCACATTCATGAGATGGTTTCAACTCATATGAAAAGAGAGGGATACACTGTTACATCAGCTTTTGATGGAGGCGAAGCAATGTCCCTATTCTCAAAAGGGAATTACGATTTAGTCATTTTGGATTTGATGTTGCCAACTTCAAACGGATTGGATGTTTTGCAAATGATTCGAAATGAAAGTACGCTGCCCATTTTAATTATGTCTGCAAAAGGAAGTGACTTGGACAAAGCACTGGGACTGGGCTTTGGAGCGGATGACTATATTGCTAAACCTTTTTCTTTAATCGAAATGACAGCCCGTGTGAGAGCTGCCTTGCGCCGGTCAAAACAATATAGTCAAAAAACTCTAAATCAGTCAGAACAGGTTGTTAAAATAGGCGACATAGAAATTAACTTAGCAAATTTTTCTGTGATGAAAAAGGGAAAAGAATTAAATCTGACAGCTAAGGAATTCCAGATTCTCTGCCTGCTTGCGACAAATCCAAACCGCGTCTTTACAAAAGGCCAATTATTTGAGAATGTCTGGAAAGAAGCTTATTACGGAGATGACAATATCATTAATGTTCACATCCGACGCCTAAGAGGAAAAATTGAAGAAGATTCGTCTTCACCAAACTACATAAAAACCATTTGGGGTATTGGCTACAAGATCGAGGTAGAAAAATGATATATGTGTGTATAACTCTCCTTCTGCTGTTGATATTTGTCAGTTATCGCTATTATAAAATCCAAAAAACAATCGAAGTAGATCTTCCATATATTTCAGACAAACTAGACAAAATCATTGAAAATCAAACGACCGAAAGGCTCCTAGTAATGACCGAAGAAAAGCCCTTAAGGGAATTGCTAGTCAGCATTAACTCATTATTAGACTATCATCAGGAATATATGGCTGACGGTACACGGTTACGGATGTCCATGAATCGGATGCTCTCCAATGTTTCCCATGATTTGAAAACACCGTTGACTGTGGTGTTGGGATATATCGAGATAATTCAGCACGATAGACGCTACACATCCGCAGAACGGGAAGAACTGCTGGCAAAGGTAAATACAAAAGTAATCGAAGTTGGAAATCTTATCAGTAAATTCTTTGATTTAGCCAAGCTGGAATCAAATGATTGGCCTATCGAAATGCAAAAAATCAATATAAACGAAGTATGCCGTGAAACTATCCTTGGCTATTACGATATTTTAAGCTCTAAAGGTTTTGAAGTAGCTGTTGATATACCAGAAGAAGCAATTTTTATTCATGCTGATAGGCAAGCTATAAAGCGTGTTCTGGAAAATCTACTGTCCAATGCAATCCGGTACGGCAAAGAAGGAAAAGTGTTAGGTCTTGCACTGCAGCAAGAGGAAAATCAAGTCATCATTGATGTTTGGGACCGTGGCAACGGTATTAGCGAAAAAAATTATCATCAAATTTTTGAACGCCTCTACACTTTAGAAGATGCGCGAAGTTCTTCGACTGAAGGCAGCGGGTTGGGGTTAACCATCGCTAAAAGACTAGTGGAACGAATGAAAGGAAGCATCAACTTTACGAGTATTCCTTTTAAAAAGACCGTGTTTACCGTTAAATTTAAAAGCTGGGAAAACGTAAGGAATTCGTAAGGATTTAGTAAGTGAAACGACAGAACCTTTTGGTAAAGTGATTCTAAGAAGCAAGAGAGGAGAATTCAGTATGACTCATATTCTTAGAACGCATCAGCTGAACAAGACTTATAATGGCGAAGCAGTAGTTTCTGGAGTGGACATGAACATCAAATACGGAGAAATTTATGGATTTTTAGGCCCGAATGGTGCAGGAAAAACAACTATTATGAAGATGATCACTAATTTAGTGCGACCTTCAGGCGGGGAAATAGAGGTATTCGGAGAAAAAGTACACGATACTTCTTATGAATTGTTAAAAAGAATGGGAAGCATTATCGAATATCCAGTCTTTTTCGAAAAACTTACAGCAAGAAAAAACTTGGAACTTCATTGTGAATACATGGGCTATTACGATAAACAAGCAATTACAGAGACCCTAGCACTTGTTAATTTGGTAAATGTAGAAAATAAGCCTGTTAGAGACTTTTCACTTGGGATGAAGCAACGGCTTGGTCTTGCGCGTGCAGTTATAACAAAACCTGAAATCCTCATTTTGGATGAACCAGTCAACGGACTGGATCCTGTAGGAATGCATGAACTTCGTGATTTATTTGTGAAACTCAGCCGACAATACGGTATTACGCTACTCATCTCGAGTCACAATCTTTCAGAAATTGAACAGATTGCAGATACAATCGGTGTTATCCGTAAAGGAAAACTAATTAAAGAAGCTCCGATGGAGGAAATACGCAATGCTCATACCAATCACATAGAGTTGGTAGTAAAAGATTATTCCAGAGCAGCCTTCGTGTTGGAGAATAAATTGAACGTGCGAAACTTTCGAGTCAGAGAAGATAAAAATATCATTAACATTTATGATGATTTTTCACAGAATGATATCATTCAAATAATGACTCAAAATCAAGTAGCAATCGAGTCTATTATTTATAAAAAGCAGCCTCTTGAAGATTATTTCCTACAACTCATAGGGGGAGATGGTCCTAATGTTGAATTTAATTAAACTGGAATTAAAAAGGATGAACTTGAAAAGTGTAGCTTTGAGTTTTGTACTTATTAATGCGGCGATTATAGGTATGTTGATGTTACTAAGCATTGAACCGGAAGCAGCCTCTGAATTTTTAGCCAACGCAGATGACATCCGTGTATTAATTGAACTGTTTGCAATTGCAGCCTTTGTCATCTATGCTTCGGTCCTTTTGTCTCAACTAATTATTGAAGAATTCAAGAATAAGACCATTTCATTTCTATTCCTATATCCAATCAGCCGAAAGAAATTGCTCATGGCCAAGTTAATCATTGTCAGTGTCCTCACTTTTTTTTTCGTCTTCGCTTCAGTATTGATTGTCTACTACAGCTTTTCAGTTTTTAATAGCGTGTACACATTTACCTCTGTCAACTTAGGAGGTACATTGTCTCTGAGTTACATCGTTCACTTAGTGGTTTTAGCCATTGCATGTGCTGGACTTTCACTGATTCCGTTATTTTTTGGGATGAGGAAGTACTCAGTTCCGGCTACCATTATTTCAGCTATTGCCATAGTCGCCCTGCTGTCGTCTTCAGTGGATGCGAGCGATACCAATCTTTTTTCAATTACCGCAGTTCCTTTATTTCTGGGAATTCTCGGATTTTTCATTGCCAATTTAGTAGTAGGAAGAGCAGTAAAAAAAGATTTTTGATCAGTTGGGTAATAGAGACCGATTGCAATAGCTAAGACAAATATTTCTTAAAAAAGGCAATTCTTAGAGAATTAAGTGTGGGTACTTAATTCGACAAGAATGCCTTTTCAACTTTATTTTAACAATGTAAATCACTAGCTCTTTACATATATTTATGTTTTTGAATTGATATTCCTTAAAATCCCATTAAAAAATATAAGTAAGAGAAAAAGAGCTTCTAGTGAACTCGTGAAATGTAAACTTAATATTTCAATGTTTAGTTCCAAAATTATTTGATGTTCCATTTAAAATCATTAATTCTCCGTCGGATACTTTTAGCTTTTAATTTTAACTATCTGTATCAGAGACAGGTTTCTTCGTTCTTTGCTGCAGTAGAAATAATGTTAAGCCGATCAGAACGAATCCGATACCCAAGCCTTGCTGCAAAGTAATAAACTCACCCAAAATGAAATAAGCAAGCAGGCACGTTCCAATGATTTCCCCTAATATAGCCATTGAAATAATTGAAGTACTTAACCATTTCAACAGATAATTGAAAACGGTTTGCCCTAAAATTGTGGCAATAAACGCTAATCCGATAAAGGACCACCAGGTATTCGCAGAATAAGTGAAGAAAGGAGTTTGCTGACTGAAGGCAAAAATCCCTAAAAATACGGCACTGCTCCCATACCCAATAACCGCATAGGGGACAAGAGACAGACTTTTCCGAACATGCTGGCCAATGAAGAAGTAGGCAGTGATGATGCCAGCTGCGATAAATGCCAGTATATCGCCAAATAAGGCTAGACCACTGATTTGAAAATCCTGCCAGCCAATGATAATACTTCCGGCAAGCGCGACGAGAATGCCTGTTATAGCTCCTGTGCTGAAGCGCTCTTTGAATAGAAAATAGCCCCCAACCACTGAAAAGAGGGGCTGCAAGGTAACAATAACCGTCGAGCTTGCTACAGAGGTATAATTTAAGGATTCAAACCACAATACATAATGGGCTGCCAAAAATACGCCTGATAACAAGCCGAATCCCCATTGTTTTTTTGAGAGCAAGCGTAATTCTTGCCGGTTCTTTTTACTACCTAATAGGAAGGGCAAAAGCATTGCTGCTGCAAAGAGCATCCGGTAAAATGCGGTGATTTCTGCAGGTGCACCTGCCAACTTTACAAAAATGGCTGAAGTCGATAATGCAAATACACCCAAGAATAAAGCCATGTAAGCAATAAATGGTGATTTCAATGCTGGTTCCCCCTAAATGTCTGTTTACAATAATGAAATAAATCTACTATACTGTACAGATGTAAGTATAAAATACTTCTTTGGTAGATGGGAGTTTAATTCTCTGTGTTTAGTAAGTCAGCACAGAATGAAGGAATCAGACATTATGTTAGAAAGGAGTTATTCGATGAACAATCATCGCCTCGGGCAAACCGTGTTAAATTATCGGAAAAAAAATGGCATGACCATTCGTGAGTTCGCCGAGTCTGCAGGCATCAGCACCTCACTTATTAGTCAAATTGAACGAGGACAGGCAAATCCCTCGTTAAGTGTGCTTACACTGATTGCGCAAACTTTGAATGTCCCCCTCTTCACCCTCTTCATCAATGAAATTGATATGGATTCGCTTATATCCAGAAAACAGGACCGAAAGAATGTATATCGTGAGAATAGTGATCATATTGTCTACGATGTGTTGACACCCGACTTCATGAAAGCTCCTATTGAACTTTTAATAATGGATTTAAAGGCACAGGCAAGCACGACGGAAAGTCATTATTCACACGACAACCAAGAAGAAATTGCGGTCGTCATGAAAGGCAAAGCGTATGTCGAACTAGAAGGCACCGAATACTTTTTAAATGAAGGAGACGTGGTTCGCATTCCGCCAAATGTGAAACACCGTTTTTTGAACAAGAGTGATGAATCGAATCATATTTTATTTGTCCTAACTTCATCATTAGTGTAGATAGTGCCTCCCCATGTAAGTAGTAAAAGAAAAAGTAACTTGAAGTGGTTTCATAATAATCAACTTTCTCAACTTCATCATAAAAAGGCATGAACAGGTTCTCACTTGTTCATGCCTTTTTATTGCCTATTACTTTTAGAAAACCGTTCGTAAAAGTACAGTTTTACAGACGACGTGAGAGAAAAAGTGTACCAACTTCTATTTTTGTTAGTCTGATTTTATTTACAAAATTTTAGAATTCGATAGGATGCAATACAGTTTATGGCCTTCTACTAGAAAATGAATTAGTGATTTCATATAGTTAGCAATTTTAAATATAGATTTCAAGAAAACTTTGTTAAAACCAATTAATGTAAAAAATGGTATAATAGCTATTGTTCAATGAATACTTCAACTGGATAAAGGAGATATGCAATGTCTTATCAAGATACCAGTAATGGCACATCTATTATCTTAGCCGATTCAAATCGATTACTTGGAGAAGGATTAAAATTAATTCTAAATGAGGTAGAAAACAACTTTTCTGTCTCGTATCAAGAAGATAGCTTGAAGGATCTTAAGAAAATACTTGACCAAAATCAATCCGTTATTGTTTTAGCCGAATTATTTGATGGGGATACAAAGCGAAGTCATGAACTGAAAGAATTTCTCTCTGAATTTTCAGGTGCTGAAGTGATAGTCTACTCAGTGTCCACTGAAAAAGAAGATGTTTTAGAAGCTTTTAGGAGTGGGGCGGTCGGTTACTTGTCAAAAAGAGCCGATATTACAGTCGTTGTTGAAGCTTTAACAGCTGTTTCTAAAGGGTATTATTATATAGACCCTTATATTACACATTTTTTACTACAAGAATTTCATTTGTTAAGTCAAAACAGTCATGATACCGAACTTTTTTCGGTACAAATGAGTTCTTCTATTCCTCCTTCTCTTACAAAAAAAGAAATGGAAGTAACTCGGCTAGTGTCTCAGGGCAAGAGTAATAAACTGATTGGAAAATCTCTTAGGATTAGTGAAAAAACAGTCAAAAATCATATTTCTCATATTCTTACTAAACTGGAATTGAATGATCGAACTCAGTTAGCGGTAAGAGCCATTAAAAATGGATGGGTACTTTTATGAGGAAGTTCAACAAACTTTCTCAGTCCTTAACGGCAGTTAATTGGGTTTGGTAGAATTTTCTTTTACAAGTTTTTGCTTGCAGAAACCTTCTGATAGAGTGCGTGAATATCGACATTCTGCCGTTACCATTCGGGATTACTTTGAATCGGCATATCAAAAGTCTCCTCCATTTCGTTCATCA
Organism: Planococcus sp. TJ-307; assembly: GCF_058268435.1. NCBI lineage: Bacteria > Bacillati > Bacillota > Bacilli > Caryophanales > Caryophanaceae > Planococcus > Planococcus sp. TJ-307. Next base: position 30,093 of record NZ_JBZDOJ010000008.1, on the reverse strand, counting down.
AGTTAATAAGCATTATTTTTTTTCGATTCTCGGGGTAATTGCCCTGCACGATCACTTCGTAGCGCTTAGTGTAGTAATTTAACATCGTTTTGCACTCTCCCTAAAGTGACTATAAGTCACAAGTAGTTTGGAAACTTCTTGTGTTTGTAAATCCCTCAACTTCTTAACCTGAAATTATATCTTAGTACTAAATATACCAAGTAGAAGAGAAATAGCTAATTTTGGAAAAAAGCATGTTTTTAAAGTTCTCCTCCAATACAAAAACTGATATGTAAAGTTGAAAAATTTTAAAAATAGTGTTTACATCTAACTCTAAGTCACTCCTTTTCTTTAAAAGGAAATATATTGTGAAGAAGCAATCGTCTTGTCTATAAATATAAAGCAGCGAAGATCAAGTCTAGCTCGCCTTTTTCAAAAGCCAGAACGCGTATCTCTCTGCATCGGGAATAATTTTAAGCATCAACGTTTAAGTCCCTATGCTTTCTCTCTACTATTCAGGATTTCAGGTAAATGTTGCATACTCATCTTTTTTGTAGTCAGTAAGCACCCATGACCCTGTCCCTCCCGATTCTGCAATTCCTTTGGAAGTACCTCAGTCTTCCGGAAAACCAGATTCAGCCAAAAAGCGAACCGGACGAGCAATAGCTAAATTCTGAAGTGCTGGATAGTAAGGCTCCGTTAGGATCATCTTGAATGTCAACTCGTCGATAGCTTCTATTTTTTTATTTTGATTAAACCTTGAAAAAAAAGGGTAAAACTAAGAATAAATAAACAAGTTCAGTCCAAAAGGACCTCAACGTCAGAAAAGAGCGCGATGGTTATGACCTATGATCACATTAAAAGTTTGCTTCAGCATTCGTTAAATTTCAATACCTCTTCCATCAGTCACTCTTTCTCGATTGGCGAGGAGAACCGATTGACGGTCCGGTGCATCCCCAGTACCTTCATCCTCGAAGTTACATCCAGTAAGGATCAGCAGGTCAATCATTACCTATCGATTGATCAAGCCGCTGAAGCCCTTTATCAAAAAATCAATGCGTATTGAGTGAACTGACCTGCTTGAGCAAGTATTTTTGTTTGATCGTTTCAACTAACTAGACTCATGGTTTTCTACGATACTATTTGAAACCTGTTTCTTGGGAATGAGTGTGCAACACACCCTCCCTCAATCTTTCACAAAAAATAGGTGAAAGATTAGGGAAAAGAGATGCAAAAAACACAGCTAGAGGTGCACCCTTGGCTGTGTTTTTTGTATTCAAGCATAATTCACAACACCAGTAACTTCTTCAAATGGAGTTGGCTTACTGTCTCTCCATTTCAAATAGCCGGTTCAGCTATTAGCAGTAAAGACCAACTTCAACGATTAGGGAACGTCGCTGCTTTGTGCTATACTAAGTACCTATAAAACAACTGGATTCTACCCGACTTTTCTTAGTCACTTTCCAAGATTGGAAAGGAGCTGCCGTATGAATTCTAGCAGCATTAAGAGCTTCCTCGAAACGATGTGTCAAAACAACACAGCCAGCATTAAGCAGGTATTTGCAACCGAGGAAGGGCCGAGTTTAACCGTTCGTTGTGTACATGGAACAAATACATTTGAGCTCATCCATTCAGAGAAGCAAGAAGTCCTCCATATCGAATCGGCTGATCAAGCAACAGTATATATTATGACGTTCATCACTTCCTATGAGTTGAGTAAAAACTTCTGATTTTTCAGGAGTTTTTTTATTTCGATTAAATCCAACGAAACAGGGTAAAATAAACATATAAAACAAGTTTGCCTAAAAAGGACCCCAACGTCAGAAAAGAGCGCAACGGTTATGACCTATGGTCACATTAAAAGTTTGCTGCAGCATTCGTGGAATTTTAATACCTCTTCAATCAGCCACTCTTTCTCGATCGGGAAAGAGAACCAGTTGACGGTCCGATGTATAACCGGTACCTACATCCTTGAAGTGACATCCAGTACGGATCAGCAAATTGATTATTACACGTCGATCGATCAAGCAGCTGAGGATCTTTATAAAAAAATCAATGCTCGTTAAACCAACTGACTTCCTTGAAAAGAGAGTCAGTTGGCTGGCTGTTCTCATATATTCAATTTCTGAATTACAGTCAAATCATGAAAACACAGACTAAAGTAAACCTTTGGCTGTGTTTTTTTCTGCACTTAAGGGCAATCAGTTGTTGGAAAGTGAATGTAACTTAATTGCTAATAAGTTACATTCAAAAACTGATTAAGGTTCTTTAAAACCATAGATGGCTACAAAAGTAAGGAATAGATATACGGCTAGACCACAAGCATTAAACGAAACTAAATAGAGTCTTACATTGCCTTTAAGCCCGAGTAATCCTAGAATGATCCCTGCTACACCGAAAATTAGCGGCAAATAGAAGTTTATCTCCATGATAAATACTAAAAGGTCAAAGCTTCCTGGAGAAGAAGGAAGTGCAAACGGTAAAATCATTAAAGCAAAACAAATTGCTGAAAGAATCGAGTAGATTTTTTTAAGCAAAATATCCCTCCTTCTGATTTACATCCTGTCTATATCTGAATGTAACTTAATTCACATTAAGTTACATTTAAACCAACCGCTTTAATTCATTTTAGGTCTTTTTAATATATACCTTGGCGCAGGTCCAAATCCTTGCTCAGCTTCAAAATAAGCTAACTCACCGGGAACGCATGAAATGATTGAAGGAAAGCCAAAACCGACAGCCTGTTCCAAAGCTTCTTGCAGCGGCAGTTCTTTTCCATCTATCTTTTCATTGTAAGATAGGGAGTAGCATTTTTTTTCAGCTCCGTTTTTTATAAGCAGCTCGTAAATGTCTTGTGGATCGGAGTTAGGCGGTGGAATTTCAATCATGTATTTCCCTTTTAACATCCTCTGATATTCATGACAAAGCCGATTCAAAGCATGATCTCTTTTCTTTGAAGAAAACAATTCGTAAAGCACTCTTTCTTGAACGTTTTTTTCGAAGAAAGATTTCACAATCAATTCTTCCATTTCCTTCTTCATTTTGTCTCCCTCTATTCTCTTTTTTTGTTAGGCCTTTCCTAATTCAAGCTCTTCTGAATGTAATTTAATGGCAGTTCAGTTACATTCAAAACTAATAAAAATTTCTAAAATTCCACTTTCTTGAAAAAGTGAAACTTTATTGGAAATTGATTGGTATAGTAATTATAGCTAATTAAACACTCAAGGAGGCAATTTCATGTATGTCATTGAACCATCGTTCTGGTTAAAATTACTTCTCTTACTCGCCGTTTATTTTTTATTAATGACTTTATTTAATACCATTTCGAGGCGTTTGTTAGGAGTCGAAAAACCAAAAGCGTTCTCACATAACCATGTTAATGATCTACATAAGAAAATTGATTGGGGTATCAGGATTCTTTTTATGGTCTTTATCGTAATCGGTAGCTTTATCAACGCAGTAAGACTTCCTCGTGAACCCTATTTACTACTGCAGCCTTGGTTTTTTTTATTTGTACTTATATCTATGACTGAAATTGTAAGAGCGATTATGGAACGAAAATATGCGAAGAACCCCAATGCCTATATTTATACGGTTGGCCAATTGGTTTTTATACTTGTATTTCTTATGTCGCTCTTTGCGACTGACTTTTTTGGTATTTTCTGACCTGATTGTTTACCTGTTTTTGAATGGAACTTACTTGCTATTAAGTTATATTCACATAGATAAATTAAGACTGGTACTTCTGTTGGGAATCGCCGTTTGTTATTCTTACTACCAGTTACGAAATTATCCTGTTTATAGGGGTGGATGAAATGCCAGAATTTCCAGAGGAACTAGACTTTTTAACGTTATTTGAATGTGAACCAAGCATGTTGGACAACTCGAAAGATTCTCCGTTTTACTACAGCCAAGCAACCTATCGTTTTTCAAATGGGGATGATGACTTCATCATTGAACTTTCTCCTTCGTATGGAGAAGTAAAAATCCAAGTCATCAAATCCGATTCGAACCGATTGGTTTCACTGATCGATTTAAAAAGAGTCCAGAAGTTTGAAATAACAGCAGATACAAAAGAACGCGCAAGCATACTTCTAACGATAATAAATGAAGACAGCCAACAAACAATTGAAATTGATTTCAAGCCTTACTTTAAACAGATTTTCAAAGAACATCTAAGCAGATAAGACAAGTTTCTATTCAATCAAATTCGAGTGAATTAATAATCAAAATGGAGATTAATCATATTTAGGCTTTCTAGATGGATAACACAATCTTCCATTGCTTTAGAGGCTAACAATTCATCAGGTAACTTCACCCATTTAGAGGCAATTTGGCTCAAAAATTTTTGTAATTGGTTTTCAGATAGATCATCTGTTTTTAATTCAATTTTATACATCTCGTCTATTTTCCAATAATCTTCAATTTTAACGATGGAAGCATTTATATTAAGGTTCTTGGTTAATTCTACAAAGGAAGCTGAGAATTTTGCTGCCTTTTCTTCGTTAGAAGCCTCAACGAATAAGGTAATTAACATATTTATCTCCTTTCAACTTCTCTATTCTACTTAGTTACGCTTTGTGAGATTTTGATTCTTTGATGTTCGAAATAAAGATAAGCGGAGAGATAATCAGTCCAGTCAAAAGAATCCAAGTAAGTAGCCAGTTATCCCCCCACGAAGTGAGTAGATAAACTAAACTAAAAAATGCAATGATTAGCGAACTATACTTTTCTAAAAATTTTACATAAGACCCGAACAAATTAACCAACTCCTCGTCAAAATATTTTTATAAACTGTCTTTATATGTACATGTAAGTCAAATTCTTCTTTTATATATAATACCAAAATAACCCAATATTCCCTGGCTTTTTATGATGATAGATTATAGTCAAAAAACTGTTCGTAAAAGTAAACTGTTACAGACACCAAGAGAGAAGAAGCCCTTTAATCAGCCTCTTCTCTCTTCGAATTCAAGCACTTTCTTATAAGTAGGGGTATTTAGATTTTCCCTTTTAGTTTATTGACTGCCTTTAAAATCTCTTTCCTATTTTTAGCACTCTTCATCCACTTAGGCAATCGGCTTTCAATACTCATATAATAAGTCTCGGACGGTCGAATGTTTTTTTCAAGATATGTTTCAACATAAATTAAATTGCTCTCGTTCAAGAACCATAATTGATGCCCACAACATGAAACCTGAAGATACAGAGGGAGGCCAAAATACCAATCAGCTTCTGGATTTTGTTCAAATAAGTTAAATTCATATTCATAATGATTTGATCGTTTTCTTGGATGCATATCTTTTGAGAAGCCACAAGTTTTACAAGCCACCCTCATGGGCTCATGTCCTTCTACTATAATTGACTCATCAATATCTAGCGCATTTTTAGGAGTAAACACTCTGGCACAGTTCTCGCACTTTGGACACTGGACCAAAAAAAGATCTGCGAAACTAAGCAACATTAGATTTCCCAACTTATCTTCCATCTGTACACCTCTATTCTTTAGTTCTGCTGCTAATCTGAATGTAACTTACTTGATATTAAGTTACATTCACACTGAGAAAAAATTTCAAATACGTTTAGCTTACTGGCGCAGCAACTTCTCCAAGTCGCGATAATTAACTTCAGTGATAAAGACGCCCGATACCATTTCATTGATGTACCGGATAATATCCAATTCATCATGGCCGTTCTCTTCACCTTCTATGTAGACAAACTTCACATTGGCTAAGCCTTTTTTAATCAATGTCTTCCCCAGATCTTTTCGTCCATATCCCATATAATGCTCCCCTAAATCTGTGTAGTTCCTAACAATATAGGGGTAATATTCGATTGACCGTTTTAATAAGAATTCGTACTTGTCCTTGTCCTTACCACGATAGTGATCGGCAAGCAGAAGCGAAATGACGGATGCCATTTCCGGGTCCGCCACGCTTTGTACTTCTTCGGCTTGATCCGCCAGTTCGTCGTCCAGTTCTCCTTGGAACCACGGGGTGAAAGACAGAATTAGGATAAAGAAAAGCAAATTTTTTTGGTGGTAATACAAAGCACCCCGGGCAAAGTCAGCTGCCTGTTCATAATCCTCATGTGGAGCTAACGCTTCCAGCATGATCAATCTATTCCATCCCTCGACATCATAGGGATTCTGCTCGACGTAGTCGATCAATAGCCTTTCAGCTGTATCCATTTTCCCTTCAATCACCAATGTGGTGATCTTTTTTTGTAATTCCTCATCAACCATATTCTCACACCACTTCTCGGACGATTATTTACATGCTAGAGTTACCAATAAACTTCAGAAGTGAATGTAACTTACTTGCTATTAAGTTACATTCAAAAATAAACACTTAATAAATACCCACTAGAAAGAATTGCAACTATTCCAGCTGTGATGCCTAGTGGAAACCTCGTTTTCTTGGAGACGGATTGGAAATTTTCATAACTCTGAGAAGAAGTACTCGCAGCCAGAAAAATAATAATAAAGACGATGCAAGATCGAATAACATCTGATGAATTAAATTCTTGAAGTGATTTACGAAAATTGTCTTCAGCATAAAAAAAACCTAGAAGTACAATTAGGGTTTTAAAGAAATAGAATGAGAATAAATGTACATATTTTATATTACCCAAAGAATAAAGACTCCTTTCATAAAGTGCCTACTGTTCAACAATTGAATGTGACTTAATTCACAATAAGTTACATTCGGATCCCTCGTTCTCTATTGCTTTCAAAGCGTATTATTTTTCTTTCTTTTTCGCATCTTCATCTTCTTGCCAAAAAGCTGGCCCCGTTACATCCGACAACCAAAACAAAACATCTTGTTCATGATTCTCGGGCTTTAAGTTGCTAATGGGCCCGGGATTAAAGGTGTAGTCCCCTTGTTGAATTTTTTCTTCCCTCACGTAGTCTTTGAAATGGTAAGCTCCATATCCTTGTACCGTATTTGTTCCTTCTGGTTGAGGAGATTCTTCTCTAATCGACGTATGGACCTCTGCTAAATAGCTAAAGAACCTGGACAGTGAAAGGTATCCTTCCGAATTTCCGACAAATGAAACGCCAACTTCATCGATTTTGATTTCCATTTTCGCTTTTTTTGAAAAATATGGATCAAAATCGTAAAATATCTCTTTCTCTTTTTTCATTTTCTTCTTTTTTTTCGCCATTTTATTTACGCTCCTCGATTGTTTTTCATAGGTTGTGAATGTAACTTAACTGCACCTAAGTTACATTCAAGTGTGCTAAAAACCTAATGATTTCCATAAAGTTTTTGAGTTTCTAACTCTACAAAGAATTAGCTTTTTTCTTAGTAATTATCTCTTCGTATTCTGCCCAACCAATATAGACAATCCCCATCAGTAAAGACAAGAAGCCCATTATACTCAATGGGTTTCCGATGTAGGAAAGCATAGCTTTAAACAACTCTTCATCCCACGAGACAACGTTACTCCCAAATATAGCTGCAGCCATATACTTTGAAGAAAATAATAATGCTGCAATTGCAATAAAACTAATTCCAGTTTCCCTTTTGTTCATTCCAAATACCTCCTCTTCTCCTAATTTTTAGTATATCAATTATCGAGGATGGCAGGTTGGAACTTTTAATTCTACGGAAAATACTTTAGAGTAGATTATAGGGAATATTTGTAAGTATAGATTTTAAAGGGGAAATATACGAATGGAGAAACTCTTTTGTTGACAGTTTTACAGATTTTATTCGCTACACTTGCAATAGGAATTTCTATCTTCATGATTTCCACAGACTCTTATGACTATCAAAACTATGCCACTGTTATCCTGATTTTCTTAATGCTTGTAATAGCAACTAGAGAATTTAAAGAAAGATGTCAGGATGGCTATTAATTGCTGTTGCAGGTTTTATATTGTTTGTAGCAGTTAGAGGGCTTTTATTTTTATAAGCAGCCCAAAATTTTGGTTTATGCTTTTAAAAGATACACACGAAAGAATGAAGTGGTGAAAAATTAGAAATGAGGAGAATTAAACATGTCTAAAATAAAAGGGAAAAATGGATTGCTGATCGTTATGGGCATTTTCTTGCTGGCTTTTGTTCTAGTTATTACTTCCAGCTATTTTAATACCAAACAAATTGACTCTTTAAGCACACAGTGCTCAGAAAATGATGGGAACACCGAGTTAGAAATACATAGCGCTCTTTTCGCCAGTTATTCGTTTGAATGCAAAAGGTAGGAGCCAAAAACGATGGGAAAGTGAAAAAAGGAAGGATGAGTTTTGTGTTAACGATTTTGCATATCTTGTTTGCGGTACTTACAGGCGGATTAGCTCTTTTTGGAATACTGACACAGAACTTTGATTATCAACACTTCATGGTTCTTTCTATGGGTTTGATGATACTCATAACGGGCATCAAAGAACTTCGAAAAGAGAAAAAAGCATTCGCCTATCTTATAATTTTAGTAGCAGCTTATATCTTATTCGTTGCGGGTGATCTGCTCTTAACATCTTAAAGCCCAGCAGTCCTTTTAAAAGTAAGTGAACCAGTTTACATATCACAAGTTCTCAGAAGTAACAGTAATTCTAATTACAAACCGAAAAGAAACTTATGAAGCTAAACAAACTCGAAAAGAAAAACATCTTTTACAAACTGTGGCAGGTCAAAGATAAGAAATTGAGTTTTAGATGATGAAGCATTGGGGATCAAGAATTTCATCAGCAATGACGACATTTACAATGAAACAGAATTAAATACTTCAATTTTTGCTGAGTTCTGCTTTCATCGTAAGTAAAGAAAAACAAAAGACATCTGCCACCAATTTAAAGGGACAGATGTCTTTTCAATTGCAAATAATAAGGGATTAGCTTTGGTGAAAGCGTAAATTGAATTGCTTCGGTATCTTTTAGATACGTAATGCTTCCTATCCAATGCGTCATCAACCATCCTCCATCTTGACGGGGAATTTCTACTACTTTAGACATTAACTCCTCTAGTATTTCTTTAAACTGTAACGGGTTAGTCACCCCTTCCAACTCAAGAAGAGAATACAACTCACGGATGGGAAGTTCATAGGTTTTATCCTCTTGATCCGTTTTATTTACCAAACCTGCCACTAGAAAAATAATCTTCTTTTCCACTTCAGTGAGCGGATTTTCTTGGTAAATTTCCATCGTGTATTTTTCTTTGCTATTAATCTCATACTCCAAATCGGAACCCCCTTCGTTTACTTCTTCTTTTCCAACTATATTTTCTCAGATTAAGACACTAATCCAAAATAACCTGTCTTAATCACATAAATTACCAGCAAATAAGTAACTCCACCAACATACACTTTGTTTATAAAATATGCAGTTACTTATAACGCTCAAAAACAAGCCTTAAAGCCGATGTAAGCGACGCAGATGTAATCCCCAGTAACTGCACCATTTCGTCGAAAGAGCTCTCCTGGACCTTATACAGATCATAAATATAAGCCATTCGAACCTCTTCCGTCTTAAACGGCTTTGGCAGCAATGCAGTTAAACCCGAATAGATATCTTTCATATTGTTCCGGACATAATCTGGCCCGTACTTTTTATCTGATGAAACCAGGTAATCATGTTCACGAAAAAGCGCTCGCTCCATCGCCTGCACAATCACCGAGACTTCCGCGGGATCCTCAAAAATCAACTGCCAAAAAACATCTTGGGATGTCACAAAGTTCATTTCGACCCGATCACCCAAATCACGAAAATGCCTGCTTTGTATCCGTTCAATCTCCCGCATCCTGAAACCAGCCATCGCGAAAAGAAAATAAAGTTTCGCATTTAACGCTAAGGTCGAATGCTGCAGCACTTTCTTCTTCTCTTTCGCGAAATCTTCATAGAAAAGGGTGGCAAGCTCCTTCTCTACCACCAATGCATATTCAAATTTCGGCATAAAATCAACCGGTACTTTCCCGACCTTCCACAAGTAATGAAAATACTGACGGATATGGTACATTTTTCGCTTTATTGTACTTGCCTTTAACCCCTTGTTTTTTTCTTGATCCAAAAACGCCCGAACATCAGCGGGTTTGATTTCATAAGGCTCCAGCTGCTTGTCATTCCGCAGATTAACAAAATGAACAAAGGCCTTTAACAGTTTCAGTTCGGTCACCAGCGTAACAGGAGAAATACCTTCTTTTAATCGATACTCTTCATAGCCATACAGCATCTACATCCTCTGCCCTTCTCTAGATACAATTAGTTTAACAGGTCAAAGAAGATCCCCAAAAGAAATTCCTTAAACTAGCTGAAATTACATAACCAAAAAACATACAGAGAAAAGAACACGTATACAGATATGTATTGGCAGACTGGACACTTACGACGAATTGAATTTTTTTCCAGTTATAGGCGGGTTTTCAGGAAACTTCGTCAGCAAAGCCAGTTGATTTTCAAGTTCCCATAGGGCGCTTGCATTTTCGCGTGAGCCATTCATTAAAGAGACCGCATTGTAGTACAAAGCACGGTGCTGCTGGTTGTATTCCAGGGCACACTGAAGAAGCACGGCGACAGAGGTCAATCCGGTCTGTGCGCTGCGCCCTTTGCCAATTCGTTTGATCAGCAGTTTCTTGGATTTCCGGATCACTTCGTTGAACGTGCTGCGGGACATGCCGACCGCTTCACACACAGCATTCTGCGTGGTCCAGATAATCGGCTGCACCGTACTGGCTTCCGATTGGATGTAGGCGAGCAAGTCCCCTTCCCACTCGTCATAGTGGCTGCGGACGCGATCTTTCCGTTCCTTCTTGAATTTGTACCAGCCTCCCAGGTGATTCGTGACAGGTATATCTTTTCCTGGAAGCCAAGCCTCTAGAAGTTCCCGGATATAGAGTTGGCTGGCGCCTTTGAAGCGCCCCTTATAGGCGCTCTTCACAATTTTCTGGACCTCGCTGTGGCGCACAGGCGTTTCCAGGGACGAATTGTATTCATCCAGCAGATCCAGGGTCTCCCCTTTCCCTTTTCCAGCACTGTAACAAGCCAGGGCGAGCGTATACATCAAGTTGTCCCGTCCGATTTGTCCGTCGCTTCCTTTGACGTGACGGGTGGCCAATAATTCCCGGAACCACTCGGCGTGTGTCGGATCCACTGCCTCCCCTTTCGACTCCACGACAAAGAGCCCCCGGTTCTGATCATCGTCCTGCCGTTTCGACCAGGCAATCAGGTTGTGCATGGAGAAAACCATCTGCTCGGAGAACCAGCGAACGTTGTCTTCGTTGGGCATGCGGAAAAAGCCAAAGTCATTGCACGAGAGGTCCACTCCCTGCAAAACCTTGGCCAAGCTGCGCCGGATGTTCTCGGAAATGCGTTTGGCCACCTTCAGTCCGCGGAAGTCGTTCTGGTTGCTGATGAACAGCGGCGTTTCCAGCACAAAATAGACCTGGAAGCCTTTGGGCGTCTCCAGGACCAGTGTTGGGATACCTACGCTGTGATCAAGTGCAGCGGTCAGGATTTCCGTATACGGTTGTTTCTTCGAGTCGATGTCGACCACGAACGTATTGATTTGCTGCAAGTTCTTTTCGGTGTGTCCCTTGAGATGCCGCTTTTCAATATCACTATACACTAAGTAGTTGTGTACATTGGGAGTCCAATGCGAAAGTTCAACAGAATCCTCCAAGAGAGTCTCTTTCGAGGTAATCACATACCCTCTCACACCTCCAGGTGTAGATAGATCTTCTTTGGATCGGGTTACAGAGATTGCACCTTTTTTATGTTTCTGCGTTTTCTTGTGCTCATTAATGATTTGAGGAAGGGAGGCAGAAGAGCCGATTTTTTTTAAGGTAGTTAAGCCTTCATGCAGTACGGTATCAATAATACTTAAAATCTTTTCCAAGCTCTTCTCACCCCTTCTATACTGCTAACTATATAAGAATTTCTAGTTAGTTCTAAATTATAGAAGAGTGCAACCCCTTATACAACAGGGTTTTCAAGCGTTTTCTTAATCAGTCTACATATCTACTTATCTACAAATCTACTTGTAGATATATTTACTTATCTACTTGTAAATATATCTACAAATCTACAAATCTATAAATTTACAAGTAGATTTGTAGATTTGTAGATATAGAGAATACTCTGTTGCAAAGGGATTTCATCTTAATTAAAAAAAGAAAATCTACATATCTACTTGTAGATTAATCTACAAATCTACAAATTTACATCTAGCTTTATTTATAAATCTACATATCTACTTGTAGATTAATCTACAAGTCTACATATCTACTTGTAGACGATTTTATGTAAATATCTAAAAAAAAGAGAGAGAAAATATGAACTATTTTCTCTCTACTTGTTATTTATTTTTACTCTTATATAAATCGAGAATAATCTCTAACTGTTTCTTTTCATCCTTAGATAAAATATTCGAGACGTACTCATCAATAAGAACATCTGTTAGCTGGTCAACTGTATCGGCAATGCCCAAGGTTACCATAGCATTTAACTTGTTTTTCATTGCAACACTCACACGAACGGTAGTGGTTTTTTCTGCTACGGGTGGGGCAGTTTTAACAACTGGTTTTTTTTCAAGAATTTCTTCCTTAGTTGCTTCTGGAAGATCACTTGAAGAAAAAATTGTTCTAGGAGTTAAAGTTTGGCTACGTTCAATCTTTTTAGGTTTTCTTTTAAGTAAATCAGACATCTACATTCGCCTCCCGTGGAGTAGGGAAATCTGATGGATCTGTCACAGCTTTTAATCTATCTAAAAATTCATTAGCAACACCTGTGTAATTGGAAATTACATTTCGATCGTGCATATCATCCTCAGTGATTCCTGTCATATCAAATCTCTTCAGTCGTTCCATATTCTTTACAATACCTTTAAATAGATTATGTTCTCCAAACAATTCCTTAGCATTTTCTAAAGTTAAGGTGTCGACTGCAGCCTGATTTTTTAAGAGAACTGGCAATATACCTAAAATGTCTAAATCCGCATCGTAGTCATCTATTAATGTTTGAAGATATTTCGTAAATGCTTCGGCCCCTTGCAAACTACGTTCTTGTGTTTGCAAAACCACAACTACATATTGCGAAGCATATAATGCCGAATCAGTTATTATTGAAAAAGTCGGAGGTACATCAATAAATATAAAATCAAAGTCTTTCTTTAAGGGCTCGAGCAATGAAGAAAAGAATTGAACTCGATCAACTTCAGAAGGGAACTTTTTCTCTAAAAACTTTGGATATAGTGCAAAATCGCTGAAGCTGGGTAACAAGTACAAATTTTCTTTAATTGGTGTAACAATACTACCTAAATCCTCACTTTGAATAGCAGACATTAAAGTCTTTTCAAAGCTTGTGATTTCATCCTCTAAATGAGTTTTTGTTCGTAAATAAAGGCTTGTAGCATTTGCTTGCGGATCCTGATCACTTAGCAATACTTTATAACCCATATTGGCTAGGCAATATGCAATCATTGTACTGTTTGTGGTTTTGCCTGTACCACCTTTAAAGTTTCCAAATGTAACTATAGTACACGAATTTGCCATTCTTATCCCTCCATGTTTAAAAACTGGTAACTATTGTTATGTCGAATTGTAGATTTGTAGATGACTAGATAAAACTGATAATTTTAATCTAACATTGTTAATCTCTAGATACAACGAAATAACAGACAAATATTAATTTTTACCAAGTCGTCTACAAGTAGATTTGTAGATTAATCTACTTGTAGATTTTATAATTATATTTGTTTTTGTCTTTGTAATTGAAAGAAATCTAATAAAATTAGGAGACGTAGTTTAAAAAGCAAAACTAATCCTTCTCAATACACTGGAAGATTTTCAAAATCCTATTATCAATAGTGATAATGGATTAACTGATTATTTCCATAAGAACACCTACAAATTAAACATAATAATCAAATTTTAATGAATACTTTAACGATGCTATGTAAATATTGAAGCAAATTCTACTAAATTTATGAAAGTGAAATTACAATTGGTCTAAGATGAGCACATGAGACTTGTACTAGACATTTTTTCAAAGAGTCTCTCGCTCCGTATCCCATAGAGTAATTGTTCTCGAATTTAAGGTATCACAAGGTACGTTCCAGCGCCCAGACCAAAGCTACGATCATGTATGACATGATTCGTTAGGTCGAGACTCCGAATTCCTTGGTGTCACGCGAAACCAGGAAAGACCCTTAGAAAATTTTGAATTTGGTACGCTGCATCATAGAAGCATGAGCGTTTCACAGAAAGCGAGAGGAGCGGTCCTTTTGTTTTTTCGTGTCTTTTTCACCTTATATTTTGTCCTGAGTGATTTCCTAGCCTCGTCTCAATTAGATTAAATAAACAGTGCATATTAATTCACGTACTGAATTTTTGTGAAGACCTTCTGCTGCATCGAATGGTTTTTGCTACGCGCTGGGGGCCGTGTCGACCAAAGCACCGTCATTCGGGCAACGGAGATGTTCGGGGAAGACAATGTATTTAAGAGCGTCATTAAGCACCTGGAGCGTTTGAAATAATGGGATATCACAGGTATTAGAAACGACGACCATCACGACCGTAAGTCGCATCGTACATTTTTGGATGTTGTCGACGAGATGGAAGAGAAGCTGGATCGGTTCGAGGGGGAGAACGCCCGTGTCTGAAGGGAGCAAGAAAGGCCCATTGATTCAAAAGAAGGTTAAGCCGAACACACTGGAGCGGCCGCGGCCCGTCATCATCAACAGTCCGAATGACTTCAAGTTCGACAGCGGGACGAAAACCGTTGACGAAAAACCGGCGCCTACACCGTTAATCAAGAAGACACCTAAAGTCGCACCGAAAGCGAAGGCGAAGCCCGTCAGCGAGGCCAAACCGGCTGCCGTGAAAGCGAATTCGGCTGTTGGCAAGCATGACATCGTGAAATCCATTAAAGTACCGCATGAACTACACACACAAATCGGGGTGCTTGGTAAGTTTATGGACGAGAACAAGACCTATGCAATTCTCTCGACACTCGTCGATTACTATGTAAAAGGCGAACTGACGGATCGGCAGAAAAAGCAGTTCGAATACATGACCGACTTTTTCAACGAAGACGACGATAAAAAATAACGACACAGAATAAATGACCCAACACGATTCCTTACTGAACACAGGGAATTCTTGTTGGGCTTTATTTTATTCGCAAGCTGACATGACGACATTGTGGTATTCCAACATGATGACATGCTTACCACGTAAAGATTAGCTGTAACAGGCTGCATTAAAAAGTTACCTTTCAGGTGCCGAGGCGGACAGTCGAAACCGCGCGGGTAAAGGGCTCGGCATTGAGTGAAAGGGCTGCGGTAAAAAGGTTACCTTTCGCGGTCTGTGTGAGGTTAACTCAAATCGCGTGCGTAAAGGGCTCGGCTTCACGTTGGAAGGGTTGCACAAAAAAGGTTACCTTTCATAAGGTGAAATTTCACTTTTTCACCTTTTGTTAAGGTAAAGTGTGCGCATACAAGAGGCACGCCGAAATAAAAGGTAAGAAATAATTTTTAAAAAAGAGATCATCAATGAAACAGGTTGAGAATGTCGATATCAGAAAGTTCAAAAAAGGTCTTTTAATGAAGAAAAAAACACGGCCAATACACTTGAAAGACCAAAACCTGTAGTAATAAATAGCCAAAACGATTTTAAATTCAAGAATGCACCATCAAATCCGACTGAGCCTGCGGGCAAAGATTCTACTTCTATAGAAAACACTGTGCCCTTCACATCAGTTGAGAGTAAGTCGAAAATTCCGATTCCCTAACCAATGTCAAAGCAGCCCCGTAAAAAATGTCGGTTGGAGGAAAAAATAATATGAAATCCATTAAAGTTGCGCACGATCTTCACATTCAAATTGGAGTGCTTGGAAAGTTCATGAATGAAAATAAAAGTTATGCGGTTATTTCAGAACTTGTAAAGTATTGCACAACAAATAAATTGACTGATCGGCAACAAAAGCAATTTGAATACATGACAGATTTCTTTAGTGCGGTAGGTGAGTGAAGTTTCCTGATTTGAAAATTAGCCTAGTGCTTTCCCAACAAATATCTACCTAACAAAGGTAGATATTTGAGAGATGGAATTCCAGGCTTGCTTAACTGCTACCTGTCTCTGTAAAAGTACAGAGTTGAACCCCAAAAGAAGAGTTCATTTCGTAGAAAGCCCGGTTCTATCGTATGTCAGGTTAATCAATGTGTGATTATTTAGTGATGAAAAACATAAAGAGGTTTTCACACGAAGGTGATACA
Organism: Planococcus sp. TJ-307; assembly: GCF_058268435.1. Taxonomy (NCBI): domain Bacteria; kingdom Bacillati; phylum Bacillota; class Bacilli; order Caryophanales; family Caryophanaceae; genus Planococcus; species Planococcus sp. TJ-307. Next base: position 13,906 of record NZ_JBZDOJ010000008.1, on the reverse strand, counting down.
TAAAACTGAAGAATAGAATTTAGTTCAAACAACCTCATAGTACAAAACAAAAGGGCTGAGAAGTGATTCTCGGCCCTTTCTAAATTTTTTCTTTGATAAATACCGAGCCATTTCAATGACATAACCTAAATCACTAATGAATAAGTTTATATACAAATATGCCGTTTTTTTAAAAAACTTGACACGACCGATCAGACTTTTTGTTCTTTTCGTCTTCACAACTCCATCAATATATCAAATTTCTTTTTTTCATCTTCAGTAACATGCGTCTGCAAATAATCTTCCAACATAAAATCTCGCAAATCATCTGCGGTATCTGCTTTATTCAAAAAGACTAAAGCATTTAATTTATCTTGATGAGATATTTTTTTTCTAAAAGTAGTTGTTGTTTTATCTGATATCAGTTCTTTCTTAAGAGAATGTTTTTTTTCTGGTTCTTTATAATTTGTTTCCATATTCTCTGGCTTAAATTGGTTAGCAGGAGAGCTTTGCTGGGATATGTTACGTTCCATCTTCTGTTGCGCATTTAAACGCGAAATAACCTCTGCAGCCACATTCTTATACAGTTCATGAACTCTTGTGTCGTGCATGTCATTATCCGTTATCCCTGTAGTAGCGAATCGCTTTAAACGCGCCATTTCTTTCACAACGTTCCTGAAAAAATGTTCTTCGCCAAATAATTCTTTCGCACTTTCTAATGTCGCCAAATCCACAAGGCCATCGTGCTTCATAAGCACCGGCAAGATACCGATGGTATTTAAGCTTGCGCCATAGTCATCGACCAATGACTGTAGGTATTTCACAAATACTTCAGCTCCGTGGAGACTGCGTTCTTGTGTCTGCAACACGACCACAACGTAGTCAGACGCATACAACGCCGAATCGGTAATGAGTGACGCTGTGGGTGGCACATCAATAATTAGAAAATCGTATTCTTTTTTGAGAGGTCGCAACAGCGTTTCCAGATATTGTACACGGTCAGACTTCGTTGGAAATTTGTCGTACAGGAAATCAGGATAATCGATAAAATCCGTAAAGCTCGGCAGTAAGTAAAGATTTTCCTTAACCGGAAAAACAATAGACGCTAAATCTTCATCTTCGATAGCGGCCATCAACGTTTTATTGAATCTTAATTTCTCGCCTGTACTGGCCGACTTCGTTTTCAAATAAAGGTTGGACGCATTCGCCTGGGGGTCTTGGTCGCTTAGCAAAACCTTGTAACCCATTTCGGATAGCGCATACGCGATCATCACACTGCTCGTTGTTTTTCCCGTACCGCCTTTGAGGTTACCAAAGGTAATCACTGTTCCTTGTTTTTGGTCTGTCATTCTCTAATCTCCTCATTATTAATTGCTTTCGTCTACGAATTGAAACACTATATTTCTTGTTGTTGTATGCTACTATTTCCTTGCTGAAATATTTATCGTGAGCAGCATTTTATAAAGCCAAATTCCTTCAATAAAAAATTATCAACTATATTTTTTGAGAGCCCCCCAAAAAAAGTGTTTACAGACTAAAATAAAGAAGTAACTGAATTAAGCGCGTTTAACCAAAACCAACGTTTCATGCTGATTGCATTGAATTATGTTTCGAAAACGCTGAGGTGAGAGAGCTTTGCGAAACGTTCGAAATGGCACGTAAACCGCTACCCGCTGGGCAACGAATACGCACCGAAACTCACGTATTACAGCCGGTTCAAGCTACTGTTCCCGAAAATAAAAAAACTAAACTGGTTACCGGAGCGAAAACGCGTATGGCAAGGGAAGTCCATCACACAATGGTCAACGAAATGCTGTACAGCTGGAACACCGCGCCCGAAGTCATGAAGGCAAACAAATGGACAGAACGCGCCCTGATTTCACAGGCACAAGAAAAGGCACGACAAGCGAAGTAAGCCCAGTTCGGCGGGCAAGACCAGACGATCTTCAAAGAGTCGTTCCCGCAGTTCATCGAGTACCTGTTCCAGAACCCTTCTTACCGCGACGTTCACGCAAGCGCGAAAACAAAAGCGGCGGTCGTCTATGACATCATGCAACAAATCACAGACGCGCATTCGGTCGTATCCCGTAAAACGGGCAGAGACCCGCCAAAGACATTGGATTTAGCCCGGTACATCCTGGACGCGTATGTTTGACAACCAAATCACAAGGAGCAGGGGGCGCATTTCCCTCGGCTTCTTTTTTTGTCGCCTTGTTGTTGTCCTGCAACCTTGACTGACCATCCCGAAGCATACATAATAACGAATATTCATACACGTTTAGTGCATAGTTGCGACGCACTTACGGGTCGTTTAATCGGTTTTTTCCACAGGTTTTGACGGCTGGATTTGTTCCTGCATTATTCCTATTTTCCAGCTTTTTTTCCTATTCGGCATCCCATGTTCCTTTTTTCCAGGCGTTTGGGTCGTTTTTGCGGTTTTTCGCCAAAATCGGAGCATTATGGGTACATTAGTCAAAGATAGCCAAATAGGAACAAACGCTCTCATCAACTGGAATATTTTAACATAAACCAGTCGAATGTTCCTTTTTCTACAATGAAAAAACTTTAATATAGAAATATATAAAAATAACACCCATATATATCCATGTGTGTCCCGTATAAAGAGTTTCTTGGTTTAAAACAGGAACAAAGGAACAAATCGGTGAAATGATAGAACGAATCTACCACTCGGCGTATCTTATGAATTTTTTGGGGATATGCATCGGGATGACCAGCTGAAAAAAAGAGCCCCAACAGAAGAAGGTTCTCCCGCATCGATGCTTTCGGTGTGAATTAGGCTCAGTACTGGTCAAGGTCGATCCGTAATCCTTCTCCGACGAATTCTTCATACGTCATGACGCTTTCTTCTGCGTCGTAGAAGTCACGGCTGAGTTGTGGTATAGACGTGCTTGATCATCGCTGTTGATGGGGTGTTCGTGGGTGATAACGTAAAGCGCTGTCTGAACCGTGGCCATCGGTACGCTTGCGCCGATCCCTGTGACATTTTGCGACAGGTTCTTCGACGTGACCGTGTATTCGCATTCCGGTCGGAGTCAATTAGGAAACGGGCGTTGCGGGTTTTGCTGAGCGTATCCATGACCCAGAACGCATCCCGAATTGATGTGGCTGGATGAAACGAATAATCTGCGGCATCGCCGAGACGTTTCGCGTCTTTGAAATAGGCGTCGCGTGGCACGCCGTTTGGGCGGGTAGTCAACATCCTGGATTGTTCAGCCCATGATGCGCGTCGCAATCAGGCGTGTCGCTTCGGCGCTCGAATTGTTTTTCAGGCGTAAGTGCGGGTGTGGTCATTCCTTCAATTAGTTGAGTTTTTTGTGAGGCTGCTGCAGTAGGCACGCTGGAGAGACAAGATGCGTAACGGCACAGGGCACACAAAGTGAGTCACAGCAAGAGTTCGTATTAGGCACGCCGGAGCTATGTAAATAAGTACGCCCGAAAAGTCGCGACGTCCCGGCTATTTGCGCGCTGTCGTCCGTTTTAAGGGCATTTGGTTCATTCTCTTGTAATTATGCTTGTCAAATGTTCTGCGAGTCCGTGAAGGGCTACTGAGAGCTCTATTTCAAGTATATTATCCAATTTTTCAGGCGCGGTTCTTTAAATAGCGTTACGCCGAGGTATTTCGGGATGGTGTCTTCCTCCGAGGGTCCTTTGTTGAGAAAGCCGCGTTCGGTCTGGAAGACGCGGATGTTTCTGCTGTTTTCGGTGTCCATGTGTTTCAAACGAATCCCTTCTGTTTAGCATTGCGTGAATTTCTGAAAAAGTTTACCAGGTATTCTCGCTAATCACTTGCAGGAATTTGTTTGAGAACGAGCCCGAGATCTCGAAGACCGGTAATTGCGCGTTTTTTTGAAGCCTCGAACCGGATCTCAAAGCTTTCTCTGCTCTTTTTTGATTTCTTTCGTTTCGAGCATTCTGAACGGTTTCATTGCCTTGGCTATTAAGGGGTATCAACAATTCCTTTTTTATGATGGGCCGCAGATCGGCCAGCAAGGCGTCAGAGACATCCGTGCATATGCCCGATAACAATCCGCTCTTGTGCTTGATTCCAGCAGTTTAAACCGTGTGCACAGCATGTCATCTCCGATGCACATTTCGTGTCACATGCCCTATCGATGTCCAAGGTTTTAAACACGCGTATAAGCAGTCCGTTTTTTCTGTGCACTGCTTGACGTTTTTGGTTGGTGTGGCGTGCATACTGGTAGGTTGATTCGGGCATGTAAATAAAATGGAGTGGAAGGAGATCAAATGCCAGTTTCCCAGGATTTACGAGCGGGAACTTTAGGCGGGGTTTTTGAATGTTGACGTGTCCTAAGAAAGCAACCGAAATTAGCATGTGAATACACGGGATGCGCTCCGAGTGGCGTCTCTTTTTTGTCTGGTTTAAAAATACGGTCGGCGGACAGCCCCGCACAAATAAGTCAGGACTCCGCCCGAATGAGCACCCCGAAGGGGCCAGGAGCAGCGCGACACAGTGAGGAACGCGGTCAGCTTTGCTGACTGATAAAAAGGAGTGAAACGACCTTTGTCATACGCGTCCCTTATGCTCTTTGCCCAAATGATGTGCACAGCCCGCCCGCTTGCTTTGAGGGGCCGATTATTCAGTGTTCTGTAAGGCTCGTGACCTTTCTCTTAAACTTGGTTCTACACCCCGTCGCGGGGTTTACCCCTGAAAAGCCGCGGTGTATCAACGTTTCGAAAAATGACATACCCCCTTTTTGGAGGATGACTGTATGACAGCCCCGTCGTCCCTCTTTTGACCTAGTTGACGTACTCGACGCTTACTACTCGAGTACGCGGCATATTCGGGCTCGGATGCACCGCGGTGTTAAAGCATTCTTCGAATATGTTGCCCTCGGTTTTTCGTCGCGACTGTATGACAACATATTCGCCCCCAATTGTGCCACATTGGCACCGGGGGCGGGGTACTGGAACTGATCTTTTGTACCGTTTTGCGGCCAACTGCGGAGCGGGACCCAAACGGAGGTGCGTCGGGTGTGCATGACAAGCATCGTATCGTGAGCACGTGATGTGTTTGCTGTGCGTACTTTGTGTGCACAACGTGTCGTCTTTGTGCGTGACAGCATGACGACTTTAGCTGCGATTCCACATTTTATGACTTATTGATAACGCCGTGTGCACGGTGTGTCGCCCGCAGCCCACACAGCATGTGCAATTGATGTGCATGTTATGTGTCACAGGGTGCATATATAGCGGCTTCCATTGCGCGTGCATGACGTGTCGTTTTTCTGTGCAGCTCATGCGCGGTTGGTGTGCAGTTTATACGCACTGGCGCGTAAGTTCACGTCCAGGTTTATAACGTGTGCACGCCGTGTCGTCTCGGTGCAACATGCAATGCGCATCTCATGCCGCATGACGTACCGATTGTTTGCTTGCTGAGAGCGTGTGCATGGCGTACGCGTTTTCTGTGCATGCCATGTCGCCTTTAGTTGCCGTAGCGTGGTTACGATAAGTTGTGTGCACAACGCGTCGCCTTAGACTCACACGGTATGACGCTTTTGATTTGCATGACGTGCGTATTCGATAGCAAGTACCAGCGCGTGCACAGCGTGTCGCTTTTGGTTGACGCACCGTGCGCATTTTGTGCATCGTTTCGTATTTATGGTGTGAACATTGCCTAAACACAGTATGTATGTGCACGACATGTCGCATCGGAAACGCACAGACGTAACGCGGCGTGCATGTTTAAGCGAAGTCGGCGATGATACTTGGCGTGTGCAAGCCGTGTTAGATAGAGTTCATACGCTGTGACTGATTGAAGGACCACGATATGCCCATTTAAGGACAAAAGCTGCCGATGCCACAAGTTAGGCGCTAGCGAAAATCGCTGCGACAGCCTCTTGATTAACCGCCTCTGTCGGTAGCCACAAGGCATCGGTGCTTTTTTGGATAACAGACCGCGGCGCTTGGTTGCCCGAAATACCAGATCGATCAAGTTCGAAACAGCACCAGGTTCGAAAAACTCAGCGCAACCGCCGATAAAACACGCTTTATGTAATAAATCTAGGCATCAAGCGCAAAAATGCTTATACGTTGCGCTCCGATAAGCACACGCAACTGTCTGCCGAGGCGAAAGCCACAGCGATCGAACGAAATGGAGCATAGAGTCCTGCCCACGTACCGCTCCCGTTCATGAAATACCGGAGCGTGTATTACGTACGTAGACGATTTGATTATTAGAGATGCATTTGGACTCCGTCCATACTATTTTTATTTGTCTTACATACCTTGTTACGACAGATTGCTGGGAGAGAAACATTCAGCATGATTGCCTGGTAACGTTCCTCAGTTATTGCATGGAAAACCAATACTGAACAACTTCCGCCCCTGGTTGCGCCCATGTATCTCGCCCCGATATTTCGCCGCGGCAAGCATCAAAAAAGGCTTATTGAGGGGGACTCACGGTGTCATACGCTGCGAATAATTTTAGGAGGCGACTCACGGTGGCCAGTCCTGTAGTGGCGCGGCTTTGCGGGGAGGCATCGTGACACCGTGAGTGGGTCTGTTTTCCGTCAAGGTGGTGTGAGTCGTTGGTATAACTGGATTTCGCGGCGAGAGGACGGGGCGACCGTGAGTGGGGACTCACTGGGGGAAAGAGCATAAGAGGCGCGTATGACAAGCCCAATTTCACTCTATTTTCAGCCAGCAAATCCCACTAGCCTTTTGGCTTGGAAAAGGGCACTGAATCTCGTCTTATCACCGGATTCTTGTGCGTAACCTGCCCAGTAACTGACCGGAATTGGCGTTCATTTATATGTCTGACCGGAACATGTTCGTGTACGCAAGTGTCTCAAAGTGTGAGAAGTTCAGTGTACTGATCCAGCTTTGATTCAAAAAGGAATTTTTGGGTTTCAGAAAAAGGAAAATTTAATGGAATCATAATCCCATGACAAAGCATTTTATTAGACTGCAACGATTCTTTTTCTACTAATCTAAAGCAGCAAAGGATTGCAAGGAAAGCCACAAATATATTGGTATCATTTAGGAATTAAATCGACATCATCTACCAGGATCCTTCAGGCATGAACCGGTTGCCGATGGAATAGTTAGTGAACATCTGGATAATTGAATGAAAGTCGTTCGTTCTTGATGATCGGAGTGATAGAAAGGAGGAACCAGTTGTTCTAGCTCAACTAGTTCAGTACGAGAGGCATGCTCTTATAATAGCAATAGAAGGGGAAGAAGTGACGCGTAAGAAAAGCACCAGATCAAGAATGGGGAAGCCGTTGGTTGGGCGAAAGGCGAAGGTCATGAAAAGACGACTGAAAATGAGTTAACCGCCTTGATAATCGAAGCTGAAGAATTTCTGCCGTTTGATTCTATTAGCTTTACGAAAATCTAGACTTTGAACTCTTATCTAAATAAATATAAGTTAACGTATCAAAACCCATCGGAAGGAAAGAAGTGAATTTAGCTTCTTTCTTTTTTGACTTTATAAGTGTATTTTTACAAACATTAAGAAAGGTAACCTTTTTACCGTCATCACTCAAGCTTACCACCAAGCCCTGGAGGCATAGGGTTCTGATAGATTACATCTACACCCGAAAGGTAACCTTTTTTACGCGAGAAGTAACTTTTTAAATGCAAAAGATTACTTTTTAGACCGTCTTGGACTTGCCGGTCTTGCCTATCTTCGTCGGTGATACCAATCATGTCACAACTTTTCAGCCGCTCCGTCTTCTGGATGACAAGGTTAAAAAAATTGGACCACCATTCAAGGATCTCGTATCAGGCTGACGAAGTAGTGGTTTAGAAGTTACCTTTCATGATGTTGTGCATTTAAAAGGGTACCTTTCGCAGCGTCTTGAACAAGTGAAAGCACCGTCCGTAAAGGTTTCGCTTTGGACCGACGGGCTACAGTAAAAAGGGGATCTTTCAGGTAATCGAGACGGAAAGTCGAAACCACGCAGGTAAAGGGGGTGACATTGCGTGAATGGAGCCGCACAAAAAAGGTTACCTTTCAGGTACCGAGGCGGACAGTCGAAATCGCGCAGGTAAAGGGGTTGGCATTGCGTAAATAGTGCCGCACAAAAAAGGTTGCCTTTCAGAAAATTGAATAAACAAGTGCGGGGCATCCTCTAAAAAGATGAAATCTGCAGATACAAGAGTCGCAACGAAATAAGAGGCCAGAATAACCTATAAAATATACACTTTAAGTGTACAAAAAGGTAATTATATGGTATAATTAATTTAAGGTTGAGAAGTAAATACCTTATATGTACGGATATAGAAAGGGTGACGAACATGGCGACACTAGCTTCTTTGCGAAAGGTTCGCGGGTTAAGCGTACACCAAGTAGCTGAACACATGGGAGTTGCAGAACGCACCGTTTATTCATGGGAGCGAGGCGAGCGAGCACTCTCCGCTTACGACTTATACAAACTTCTGGCTTATTACCAGACGGATAGACTAATATCCGAAATCCCATCGCTTATACCGAAAAAAGACAAAGACGAATAAAAACTACAGAACAGGGAGTGAGCCAATTATGAGCACAACTACTATCGATCACACAGACATCACAACCCCCACAATCGTTGCGAGCACCGCAAACGGAAACATCACCCTATTACAGCCACCCACCAACATCAGTGTCCCCGAATATCTTGAGAAGTATATCGCTACGATTGCCGACCCTGGAATCGCGAACGATAATTTCTTACTTACCCTGGGTAAAGGCGCACTCGCTGCGAAAATCGCAGACATCGAGAATGCGAACTTAGCAGTCAAATTCGGCAAGAAACGCTTACCCGATAAATTGGAGTTTGAAGACACAGCCGTTTTGATGATGTCGCTGTACACGTTCCGAAATATCCAAATGACGGAAGACGAGGACAATGTAATCCTGGCGATGTACGACCCTACAAAAGGGATTTACAAAATCGGCACCAAAGTACCGTTTGAACGGATGGAGCGTATATCGCCGAAGTTCAAGAAGAAGGACATGGAAGACGTGCTGGACAAAATCACGCGAAGCGTACCATCGGTTAAAATCACATTGAAACGTAACCTGTTCGCAGTTAAGAACGGCATCTATGACAACAAGACGGGTAAACTGCAAGCGTTCCACCCAGACTACGTAACACTTACGAAGATTCCGGTTAATTACACAGAGAGCCTGACAAATCCGGTACTCACAGCGCCTGACGGTTTTAAATGGGACGTCGAGAGCTGGATTACTGACATATCGGACAACGACGCGGATACTGCCACATTAATCTGGCAGGTCATTGCTGACTGCATGCAGCCGAACCATTCGCGAGGTAAAAGCATTTGGTTTTACTCCGAAAAAGGAAACAATGGTAAAGGAACGGTCGGTCAGCTAATCAAGAACCTGCTCGGCAAAGGGAACTACTCGTCGTTGAGCGTCACAGACTACAAACATGAATACTTGAAATCAACCCTGATTGGTACCGCGGCGAACATTTGCGATGAGAACGATGTGGACGTATTTGTCGATTCGGTCAAAGACTACAAAGCCAGCATCACGGGTGATGACATCAATATCAATATCAAGTACGAAAAGCCGCGTTCGGTTCAGCTTCACACCGCTAACCTGCAAATGATGAACGGATTGCCGAAGACGAAAGACAAATCGGATTCATGGTACAGACGATTGATCCTTGTACCGTTCATGAAATCCTTCACGAATAATGGAGAGCGCAAGTATATCAAGGACGATTATATCGCCCGTGACGAAGTTCTAGAATACGTGCTACACAAAACATTGAACATGGACTTTGTCGAATACATCATACCAGCACGTTCGGCCAAATTGATGGACGAGTACAGAGAAAACAACCACCCGGTATTAGAATTCTGGAACCAGTTGCAAGATCAATTTGTTTGGGACTTACTGCCAACGCAATTCCTATACGACCTGTTTGTAAAATGGTCTGAACAGAACAATCCAAGCGGTTCAACCATCTCTAAAAGAAAGTTCACAAGCCAACTGACTACTATTACAGTAGCACAGGGTAACAAGTGGACAATCCCGGATAATAAGGACACCAAAACGCGCGGTGACAACGGACGTATGGACGGCGACGAGCCACTTATCACAGAATATGGTCTTGATCTGAAAGGGCGAGACGGTAAGATTAGCGAATGGATTAATCCGTCGTATGCTGGAGATAATCCAGTAATGAGACGTACATTTATACGCAAACCAATGTACCGAGGATTCGAACGGAAATAAAATAAAGACATATGAGCAAGGCAACTGACGTTATCAATTCTTTAGTTCTTTTTTTGTAGAAAGGGAAATCGTTGCGGTATTAACAGAGTAAACGGTTGGGAGCTTGGGATGTACCGCTCTCTGCGATTTAGGCGGTACAAGAACGGTATAATTGAGAAAAATAGCAGTACAAATGGAGATAGGAACCCGTCATATTCAAACGCACGGGTTTCGTTGTACTGCTTTCCCCAAGTTTGTGCCGCCTTTGTACCACCTTTCACAGTTAAAAGCGGTACGAGACTATTGCAGTTGTACCAAGTTTTTATGACATCTATTTGTATTCTGTACCGTTTGTACCGTCATTTTTTTCAGAGTCTTATAAAAATGCAATTAACCCATAATTCATATATAGAGAAAGTTGTTCAAAAAAGACGGTACAGGCGGCACAAACCGGATTGGGTGTCTGGCGCGGTTCAAACAAGGCCGTCTACCCGCTGCACGCCCAGTCTTTTTGATGTGACTAGGACGGCGTCACGATGCCGCATATCATTGCATAAACTAAATGTGTATCCATACTATAGTATTGATGTAATGTTGCTACTTGATTGGAGCGCTCTGCAGTTCGTCGGACGGGTCGGTCTACGTTGCCGCTGCCGCTCCTAGTTGGTTGAAGTGCTTCGTTGTACCTTTGTTCCTTGTTGGGACAACAATTGTTCTGGAGCACTTATTATAGACAAAATATTCAGATAAATGTTATAATGAAACCCTTCAAAGGCGATTGCATATCGTTGCAGAAGTAAACGAATCTTATGCTGGCAGGCACAGGTGTTTTACTTGTGGCAATGTGTGCGGATCAAAAAGAAAGACCTTCCTAATTTCGATTCGGGGGTCTTTCTTTTCGTTTAGTTTACATAGGGAGATGGAGGAAGTCCGGAAAGCTTGTGACTCGACCCAAAAAGAAGCGAATGGGAGGCAATGTAAAGATGGAAGAACAAAATCAGCTGAACTTATTTACAGAAGAAGAAGTGAAAGGCAGCAAAACGAATTTCTTACACGTTATCCATGATGGGGAAGTGAAAAAGAGAACGATGGACCAGCTCTTTGACAGCACGGCTTATAAAGAATTGAAAGCCATCTCATTCGTAGCTTCCCACAACTTCTTTTTCAAGACCGTTCGGGGTTTTCAATCTGTGCAGTTGATTCTCGGAATTGAGGATGGCCACGTAGCAGGGGGATTCGTAAAGGGGATAGGTGAACTGCTGGATATAGAAGCGAGGGTCTCCTATATTCAATCACTTCCGGAAGACATTCGACAACAAATCCTGCAAGACCGGTTCGAAATCCGGTTCTCGAAAAAAGGAACGCCCATTCATTCCAAAATTTATTTGCTCAAAGGCCCTGGCGGCACCCGCGTAATGATCGGATCTGCAAACTTCACTGTGACCGCTTTCAGTAATCAGCGACAATACGAAGAACTGCTTGTGTATGATGATTCTCCTTACTATGACCTTTATTTAACACGCTTTGAAAATATTTATGAAGAAACAGTGGATTACATACCCGCAAAAGTGAAATCATCTCTGTTGTTCGAACCGATTAACATCGCAGATCCGAAACTGATGAAGGAGATTCTGATTGATGAAGTCAAAGAAGGGCGGTTAGCCGTTGAGTTCACAGAGACTCATTTAGAAGAAATTCAATCGGAACAGGAAAAAGCCGGAAAGGAGAAAGAAAAAATTGTCGAATTCCAGCGTTTGATTGAAGTCATCACCAAGAAAAGCCGGAATTCTGGACAGCGGCGGCTGCTTACCGTAAAAGAACTGCAGAAAAAGACCGTCACGATTAAGAATAAATTCTCACATGTCAGCAAAAAAACCGCAAAAATCGATTCCCGGTTTCATCTGATTTATAATCCAATGAACCACCGGCTTTATGTACCTGTCACGCAAGAGGGGGAAAGCGAAGGCGACATGCTCGTTCCCTTTTCAAAACGCATCGTAAATCGGGAAGAATTAAAAAAACAGTTTCAGCTGATCGATCAGTTTCTGGATACCTATCGGTTATTCACCGTGCAAGACAATAAGCAGAATCAATCCAAGATTTTCGAGGCAATTCTTTATGCATTCGTATCCGCTCACATTTGGAAAATGCGGGACCACTACGTGAACGAAGAAGGCCGAGAAAACGTGCGAAGAAACATTCCCCCTTTTTTGATGATTGCCGGGCGGACAATGTCAGGAAAGACAACGGCACTGGAATTTATCGGCATGCTCTTGGGCAACACGCACCCTTACTTTTCCTATGAACAGGTCAGCAGCCGGAACGTCTTGTATGATTTATTTCATTCGGATAACCTAAACCCCATTGTGATTGATGAAATCGATGAGAAGTTCTTCAACAGCAAAGCGACCGATAAGGGGGAGCAGCTGATCAAAAATATCAACAATAACTTATCCTGTCAGCATCCCGTACTCATAGGCACAACCAACGCGACCGGCATCGGGATGAGTGCTCAAGCGATATCGCGCATGTATTATCTGCAAATTGATAATACCTTTGATAAAGACAAACTCGCTGAATCGAGCGCTCATTTAGGGGCAATTATGAGCGAGGTCAATGCTTCCCTTTTTCAGGATTTCACGGCGCGTTTAGGAGAGAAGATCCAATACGGAGAGCCTTTCTACTCGACAAGTGATTTCTTGAGGATTGCCCGAGACCTCTTCAAGGAATACTACGCCGAATTTGATGTAGCTCTTCCAGACTGGTTTCCTGAGAATAAATTCAATGATTATTATGAGCGTGGCAAACTAATTTGGCAGGAATTATACAGAAGCAATGCCAATTCATTTGATTTCCGAAAAGACAATACCGTGCTGGTGCGGACGGAGGAACTATCGGTCAATATTTCAGGGAGCTCCAACTTGATTGTCAATTACTTGCCGCCGCAATGCATTCAGGAAGACAGTTCGGTGCTCGTGCTTAACAAAGACCATTTTAAAGAATTCATTGAGTTTGACAAGCATTTCAAGCAAAGCTTTTTCCAGAAAATGTTTAAGTAAATTGTATCTCAAGCGGATGGGTATTTTCTTAAACCTCTTGAACCGAATTCCACTTTGAAAACCTTTTAATAAGGATGACTTATTATGTGTGAATTGCTCTTGCACCTATTCTTTATTTGACACCTTTGTATGAAGTTAAGCCTTTTCAATGTTGCTGTGGCCTTATGATTAAGTAGAAGAAAAAAGAGGAAATTTTCCGAAAGAAGCGCTGATGATCACCACCAGACCTTACTGGTTTTAAAAGTACCCGAATGTTATATCGCAGCAAATAAAAAGACAGACCCCTGTGGGGTGGCACTAAAAAGGTTACCTTTAGGTATTCGGAAAGGCCACATTTTCGGGTTACAGGGCTTCATTAAAAAAGTTACTTTTAAGGGCCGATATGGACAGTCGAAACCGCGTAGGCAAAGGGTTTGTCATTGTGTGAATGGAGTGACACTAAAAAGGTTGCCTTTAGGTATTCGTAAAGGACACACTTTCAGGCTAACGGGCTTCATTAAAAAGTTACCTTTCAACCGTTCGTAAAGGTGTACTTTTACGAACGGATTATTGGAGGGGCTATATAGTGTAGTTTATTTCGTTGAGCAGTAATGAATGTTAATATAGTAGTCAATCTATACAATAAATCAAAGCCCACGGAATTTAATAATTT
>NZ_JBZDOJ010000007.1:0-65601 GCF_058268435.1 Planococcus sp. TJ-307 | reverse complement strand
GTAAGATCCCTCAAAGACGATGAGGTAGATAGGTTCGAGGTGGAAGCGTGGCGACACGTGCAGCTGACGAATACTAATCGATCGAGGACTTAACCAAACTATTGTATCGTGAACGCTTCACCAATCAATGTCGGGTATCCAGTTTTGAGTGAACAAGCACTCAACCAAATAGTCCAGTGATGATGGCAAAGAGGCCACACCCGTTCCCATCCCGAACACGGCAGTTAAGCTCTTTTGCGCTGATGGTAGTTGGGGGTCTCCCCCTGTGAGAGTAAGACGTCGCTGGGCATTTCAAGACAAACAAGTCGTTACCGATTCCGGTAACGGCTTTTTTTTATGAAAAAATTTGAAAGTCAAAAGCAAAGTTCATAAAGAAATAAAAATAAGGATTGAAGAGGGGACAGAGTGGGAAAAACAAGAGTGAGGTGATTTCCATGAAACCAGGCATATATGTAGTAGAAGCTATTGATAAACGAACAGTATTATTGAAGGCTACAGAAGAAGCTGGTGAGCGTTATACCTTTCCATTAGCTGACTTTACTCACAATGTTTCTGTAGGAGATGCAGTGGAAATTTGGCAGGAAGGAATAAAGTGGAAGACGAAATACGCAGAAGAAAAAACGCAGTCCGTATCAAGTCACGCTAAAGATTTTGTAAAAAGAATACTGGATCAAGAATAAGGTAAAAAAGTCTTTAAGCAAATCTGCTTTAAGGCTTTTTATTATCGTAAACTTTTGAAACGTACTATTTGATATCTATAAAAAACTTGGTGTATAATTAAGTCAAATATAGTCAAAGTCAGTTTTGACGTATTATGTATCGAAGAGGTGAAAGCGATGCGGAATATTTCGGATGTAATAGAAGGTTATTTGAAACAAGTTATCGAATTAAGCGAGAGAGACCACATTGAAATTAAACGCAGCGAAGTGGCTGAAAAATTTCAATGTGTGCCTTCTCAAATAAACTATGTCATTAATACGCGCTTTACTGTTGACCGTGGATATTCTGTCGAAAGCAAGCGCGGCGGTGGTGGATATATTCGTATTAGGAGAATCCGGCTCCATCAAAAATCAGATGTTATAGCCGAGGTTATCCAACGATTAGAGCATGGTGCTACCCAAGTGATGGCTGAAGATATTGTTTTCAGACTGCTGGATGAAGAAATTATTTCAAAAAGAGAAGCAAAATTGATTCTCAGTGCTGTAGACCGCGCGACGCTGCTTTTGCCTCTTCCTACACGTGATGATGTCCGGGCGCGTATTCTTATTGCCATGCTCTTCACAATAAAATATCAGTCGAACACATAAAGAGGTGAAAAGATGATTTGCGATCAGTGCGGAGAACGTTCTGCATCAGTAATAGTTAAAAAGCAGCAACAAGGACAGATAACTGAGCTTCACTTATGCCACATCTGTGCTGCTGAAAACCATAGCATTAATATTGCTTTTGAACAGGATCCATTAGCTATTCATCAGTTATTATCAAATTGGTTTCCTACTTCGCAGGCATCCATTAACCCAGTTAAAAAAGAAGTAGCTACTTGTCCTTCATGTGGTTTTACTTTCCCTAAGTTTTTGCAGTTAGGTAAATTTGGGTGTGCTTCTTGTTACGATGAATTTGCGCCACAACTCAATGAAATATTTAAACGGTTCCATAATGGAAACACTGAACATACGGGTAAGATTCCAGCTTCTTATGGGACAACCTTAAAGATAAAAAAAGAAATTGAAGAACTTCGCAAGCAAATGCAGGTATCTATTCAAGGGGAACATTTTGAAGAAGCTGCCAGATTAAGAGATGAAGTGAGAGTGTTAAGTTTGAAGCTTGAGGGAGGTGCTCCAAATGGCAATTGAACGGTTTCTCCAACCTCGAGCAAGCAGCTGGATGGCCAACGACGGTGAAAGTGTAGATATTGCAATGAGTACACGAATTCGGTTAGCGAGAAATTTAACTGACTTCAAGTTTCCCTATTCTTTTACGGAAGACGAAGCACTCAAAGTAGATAAAGAAATTTCTTCTGTATTATTAGATAAAGGCAGTGAGTTAGACTATACTTTTAGCCATATCAGTATTGAAAAACTTGCACAGCGGCAAAAAGAAGTGCTGGTAGAAAAACATTTAATCAGCCCTTATCTTGCCAATAGCGAACACTCCAGTTCGGTTTTGTTGTCTGAAAATGAAGAACTGAGTATTATGGTCAATGAAGAGGATCATTTAAGAATTCAAAGTTTGCAATCAGGATTTCACCTTCAGAATGCTTATAAAATAGCCAATGAGCTGGATACCTTGTTAGAGAAAAACTTGTCTTATGCTTTTCATGAAAAATATGGCTACTTAACCAGCTGTCCTACCAATGTCGGAACCGGCATGAGAGCTTCGGTTATGCTTCATTTGCCGGCTTTGACGATGTCGCATCAAATCCAACGGATCATTCCTGCAATTTCGAGGCTCGGCATGGTGGTTCGCGGTATTTATGGCGAAGGCAGTGAAGCTTTAGGGAACGTTTATCAAATATCAAACCAATTAACTCTTGGCAAGTCCGAATATGAAATTCTTCAGGACTTGGAAAATATGACCGAACAAATTATTCAACAGGAACGAAAAGCACGAGAAGCCATTGTTCTAAATTCACCGCTGGTGCTGGAAGATCGCATCTACCGGTCACTTGGAATTCTTACCCATTCGAGACTGCTGACGACGGAAGAAGCTGCTACTTGTTTGTCAGATGTTCGATTGGGTATTGATTTAAAGATGATCCAAGATGTCGACATGTCGATTTTAAATGAATTGATGATTTTTATGCAGCCGGCATTCCTGCAGCAATATGCAGACAAGCCGCTGCAGCCAAAAGAACGTGATTTTGCCCGGGCAAAGTTGTTTCGGGAGCGATTGAATAAAGAAGGTATAAATAGTGAAGGAGAGGATCTTGCATGATGTTTAATCGATTTACACAACGCGCACAAAAAGTTCTTCAGTTAGCTCAAGAAGAGGCCATTCGCATGAAACATGAATCAATCGGTACAGAGCATATTCTTCTTGGTTTAATTCGCGAAGGCGGCGGTATTGCCGCTAAAGCTTTAGAAGCGATTGAAGTAAATACACAATTGATCGAAGAAGGCGTTAAAGAGCTTGTAGGAGTCGGCGAAAAAGATGTTGGCCCGATTGTCCACTATACGCCGAGAGCAAAAAAAGTGATTGAATTGTCAGTTGATGAGTCCCGTAAATTGGGCCATTCTTATATTGGTACAGAGCATTTGCTATTGGCGCTGATTCGCGAAGGTGAAGGCGTTGCAGCACGTGTATTAGGAAATGCAGGCGTCAGCTTGAATAAGGCGCGTCAGCAAGTGTTGCAGCTCCTAGGCAACAATGAGCAGGCGTCTACAGGCACAAGCCCGAATGCTTCGGCAAACACACCAACTTTAGACGGCTTGGCACGCGATTTGACGCAAGTAGCCCGTGAAGGTGGCTTGGATCCGGTTATCGGCCGCAGTGATGAAATCACGCGTGTAATTGAAGTATTGAGCCGCAGAACGAAAAACAATCCGGTATTGATCGGTGAACCTGGTGTTGGTAAAACAGCGATCGCTGAAGGATTGGCGCAACAAATCGTCAACAATGAAATTCCAGAAACGCTTCGTGACAAACGCGTCATGGTTCTGGATATGGGTACAGTAGTTGCAGGAACAAAATACCGTGGGGAATTTGAAGATCGCTTGAAAAAAGTGATGGATGAAATTCGCCAGGCAGGCAACGTCATCCTCTTCATTGATGAGCTTCATACATTGATTGGAGCAGGTGGGGCAGAGGGAGCGATTGATGCTTCTAATATTCTAAAACCGTCATTATCACGTGGGGAACTGCAATGTATTGGTGCGACAACGTTGGATGAATACCGCAAATATATTGAAAAAGATGCGGCACTTGAACGCCGTTTCCAACCAATTCAAGTGGATGAGCCTTCAGTAGAAGAGTCGATTCAAATCATTCGTGGTTTGCGTGACCGCTACGAAGCGCATCACCGTGTGAAAATTACTGATGAGGCGATCGAAGCAGCCGCAAAAATGTCAGACCGCTACATTTCGGACCGTTTCTTGCCGGATAAAGCGATTGATTTGATTGATGAGGCAGGCTCTAAAGTAAGACTTCGCTCGTACACGACTCCACCGGACCTGAAAGAATTGGAAGCCCGATTGGAAGCTGCACGTTCAGAGAAAAATGAAGCGGTGCAAAGCCAAGAGTTTGAAAAAGCGGCTTCGCTTCGTGATGCAGAACAAAAGCTCCAGAATCAATTAGATAAAACGAAGAAAGAATGGAAAGAAAAGCAAGGCAAAGAAGAGTCGGAAGTAACCGTGGAAGATATTGCGAAGGTTGTGTCTATGTGGACCGGCATTCCGGTGTCAAAACTGGCGCAAACCGAATCGGATAAATTGTTGAACTTGGAATCAATTCTTCACAACCGTGTTATCGGCCAAAATGAAGCTGTCACTTCCATTTCAAAAGCCATTCGCCGTGCGCGTGCCGGACTGAAAGATCCAAAACGCCCAATCGGATCATTTATTTTCCTTGGTCCTACTGGTGTTGGTAAAACCGAGTTGGCGCGTGCGCTGGCTGAATCCATGTTTGGTGATGAAGATGCCATGATTCGCATCGACATGTCCGAATACATGGAAAGACATTCGACTTCACGTCTGGTCGGTTCGCCTCCAGGTTATGTTGGTTATGAAGAAGGCGGGCAGTTGACTGAAAAAGTTCGCAGAAAGCCTTATTCAGTAGTGTTGCTTGATGAAATTGAAAAGGCCCACCCGGATGTCTTCAATATTCTTTTGCAAGTACTTGAAGATGGACGCTTAACAGATTCAAAAGGCCGCAGAGTCGATTTCCGTAACACAGTCATTATCATGACTTCAAACGTTGGTGCGGAAGAACTGAAATACAATAAATATGTTGGTTTCAATTTAGACGATGCGAAAACAGACTACAAAGACATGAAAGGCAAAATGCTTGGTGAGTTGAAAAAAGCATTCCGCCCAGAGTTCTTGAACCGTGTCGATGACATGATCGTCTTCCACTCTCTTGAAAAAGAGAATTTGAGAGAGATCGTGAACTTGATGACCAAACAATTGGTGGATCGCTTGAAAGAGCAGGACATTGATTTGGAATTGACGGATGCAGCACTTGAAAAAGTTGCAAAAGAAGGATACGACCCAGAGTACGGGGCACGTCCACTTCGCCGTTCACTCCAAAAACATGTAGAAGACCGGTTGTCAGAAGAGCTGTTAAAAGGCACAGCTCTATCGGGCCAACGCATTATCTTCGATGTGGAGAACGATGAATTTATCGTCCGTACAAACGAAACAGCAGAAGCAAAAGAAGTAACAGTGGAAAAACAATAAAAATATTCCGCTCGCCGGAGGCCATCTCCGGCGAGCTTTTTTTCTATTTTAGGAGGTACACATGGCTAAGAAAAAGACGAAATTCATTTGTCAGTCGTGTGGCTATGAATCTGTCAGATGGATGGGAAAATGTCCAGGCTGTGCAGCATGGAATACGATGACTGAAGAGGTAGAAGTGGCTGCTCCTAAAGGAACACGCGGTGCTTTTCAGCACAGCGCATCAGTTCCTCAAAAAGCAACACCGATCAATGCAATTGAAACACAAGATGAACCGCGGGTGGAAACGGAACTAAGTGAATTAAACCGTGTGCTCGGAGGCGGTATTGTACCGGGTTCTTTAGTGCTGATTGGCGGCGATCCAGGAATCGGGAAATCGACTTTACTTTTACAAGTTTCCGCTATGCTTGCAAATAGTGGGAATCGGGTATTATATATTTCCGGGGAAGAATCTATTCGCCAAACGAAATTGCGGGCCGAGCGTCTCGATGCTTCTTCTTCAGAGCTATTTATTTATGCCGAAACAAATCTTGAACTGATTCATCATACGATTGAAGAAGTAGCTCCTGATTTTGTCATTATTGATTCGATTCAAACGGTTCATCATCCCGAAGTCACTTCTGCACCTGGCAGCGTGACGCAGGTACGAGAAAGTACCGCGGAATTGATGCGGATTGCGAAAACGAAAAATATCGCGATTTTCCTTGTTGGGCATGTAACCAAAGAAGGACAAATTGCCGGACCTAGAATTTTGGAGCACATGGTGGATACGGTGCTGTATTTTGAAGGTGAACGCCATCACACATACCGGATTTTACGCAGTGTCAAAAACCGTTTTGGTTCAACCAATGAAATTGCGATTTTTGAAATGCTTCAAAGCGGATTGAAAGAAGTGCTGAATCCGTCCGAGTTATTCTTGCAGGAACGGTCAAGCGGTGCAGCAGGTTCGACAGTCGTGGCTTCGATGGAGGGAACACGTCCCATCCTGGTGGAAATCCAGGCTTTGGTGACGCCGTCCAGTTTTAATTATCCGAAACGCATGGCTACAGGCATTGATGTCAATCGTGTGTCGCTGCTGATGGCAGTGCTGGAGAAACGGGCTGGCATGTTAATGCAGACACAGGACACATACATCAAAGTTGCAGGTGGGGTTAAGCTTGATGAACCAGCAATCGATCTGGCAGTACTGGCAAGCATCGTGTCGAGTTTCCGGGACAAAGCGCCCAATGTCTACGACTGTATCATCGGAGAAGTGGGTTTAACCGGTGAAATCAGGCGTGTGTCGCGCATTGAGCAACGCGTTCAGGAAGCCGCTAAGCTTGGATTCAAGCGGGCAATTATTCCAGCGTCAAACATGGGCGGCTGGGATTATCCGGAAGGAATTCGAGTAGTGGGCGTAGAAAGTGTTAACGATGCATTAAAAGAGATTTTTCCACAGTGAGGAGGCAAACATGCCTCCTTTTATTCCTAAATAAGGGTCATAAAAGCGTTTCAGATTTAAAATGTGTATAATTATAAAAAGGAGGTGGAGCGTGTGTTAAGAACCATTATAAAAATTATGTTTTTACTTATTGGTGCGACAGTCGGAATTTTATTATTGCCATCTGCATTTGAACTTATTCCCCTTCTCGACAATCCATGGATTAGTAACCCTTACGTAGCTGCAATTGTTGGTGCTCTTGTGTTTTTCCTGTTATCTTTGTTATTTGTGGATTCGCTCATTAATTTCATGAAGTGGATGGAGGAGAAGCTGCTTCACGCACCGACGCCGGATCTGCTGTTTGGGACAGTGGGCATGATCATTGGCTTGGTGGTAGCGTTTCTCATCGGCTTTGCCTTAAGTACAGTCGATGTTCCGTTGGTGGCGACCATTGCACCGCTAGTACTTTCTGTGGTGCTCGGCTACTTGGGTTTCCAGGTTGGCTTCCAAAAGCGTGAAGAAATGTTGAACATGCTGACACCATCCAAATTTACGGCAGCGAAAAAGCTGGAACTGGAAGAGCCGGTTGAAAAAGCTTCATACAAATTGCTTGATACCAGTGTCATCATTGACGGACGGATTGCTGATATTTCGGCAACTGGTTTCATGGAAGGCACTTTTGTAGTGCCGCAATTTGTGTTGTCTGAGCTTCAGCATATTGCCGACTCCTCAGATACCTTGAAACGGACACGTGGCAGGCGAGGCTTGGATATTTTGAAGCGACTTCAAAGCGAACGTGTGGATGCTATTATGATCACAGAGGAAAACTTTGATGAAGTCAGCGAAGTCGATTTGAAATTGATGCGCGCTGCGAAGAAAATGGGCGGCCAAGTTGTAACCAATGATTTTAATCTTAATAAAGTATGTGAACTTCATAATGTTCCAGTATTGAATATTAATGACTTGGCGAACGCTGTAAAACCTGTTGTCATTCCAGGAGAAGATATGCATGTTGTGGTCATCAAAGATGGCAAAGAACAAAATCAAGGTGTGGCTTATTTGGACGATGGAACAATGATCGTTATTGAAGACGGCAAAGGATTTATTGGCCAGGCGATCAATGTCACGGTCACCAGCGTTTTGCAGACTTCTGCAGGTCGGATGATTTTTGCGAAGCCGCGCGAAGGCAAACAAACGGCAACAAATTGATAAAGGATGTTATCCAATGAACTATACAGTCGTCTTGCCTGCTGCTGGCAGCGGGAAACGAATGAAAGCAGATAAAAATAAATTGTTGCTCGAGCTTTCCGGCAAACCAATCTTTCTTTATACGCTAGAAGTTTTTCAACGGGATCCGAATTGCGATGCAATTTGGCTGGCGGTAAAAGAGCAGGAGCGGGAAGTGATCGAAGAATATGTACTGCGCCACAACATCACCAAAGTGCAAGGTTACGCTACAGGGGGAACCGAAAGACAGGATAGTGTCAGAGCCTGTCTTGAAGCGATTCCACCTTGTGGCGTTGTTTTGGTTCACGACGCAGCACGGCCCTTTATTGACAAAGAAGTGATTGAACG
Organism: Planococcus sp. TJ-307; assembly: GCF_058268435.1. Taxonomy (NCBI): domain Bacteria; kingdom Bacillati; phylum Bacillota; class Bacilli; order Caryophanales; family Caryophanaceae; genus Planococcus; species Planococcus sp. TJ-307. The sequence goes on along the minus strand of NZ_JBZDOJ010000007.1, from coordinate 57,216 downwards.
ATTGGTGGAAACTGCGAAGGCATCAGGGGCGGCAATTGCCGGCGTACCTGTCAAAGACACCATCAAAAAAGCGGAAAATGGCGTCATTTCAGAAACTGTCGACCGCAAGCAATTGTGGATGATCCAAACACCACAGGCTTTTCGGTATTCATTGATTTTGAAAGCCGCACGTTCAGCCTACAGCGATGGGTTTATGGGGACAGATGAAGCGATGCTCGTAGAGCGCTTGAATTACCCTGTGGCTATTGTTGAAAGTACATACGAAAACATTAAAATGACGACGCCGGATGACTTGATCTACGGGAGAGCGATTCTGGAAAGTCGATTACAGGAGGAACAGAAATGATTCGAATTGGACAAGGTTATGACGTACACCAGCTGGCAGAAGGAAGACCTTTCATATTGGGGGGCATTGAAATTGAACATGATAGAGGGCTGCTTGGCCATTCCGATGCAGATGTGCTATTGCATACCATTACAGATGCTGCACTCGGCGCCATTGGCGGAGGCGATATCGGCAAGCATTTTCCGGACACCGATCCTGAATTCAAGGATGCCGATTCCCGGAAGTTACTGACCCACATTTGGAAATACGTGAAAGAACAAGGTTATGAACTTGGCAATGTGGACTGTACGGTAATTGCCCAGAAGCCGAAACTGGCGCCATATATTGAGCAGATGCGGGAGTCAATTGCAGACTTGCTGGAAGCTGATGTTTCACAGGTCAATGTCAAAGCGACTACTTCCGAACACCTTGGATTTACGGGACGCGAGGAAGGAATTGCTGCACTGGCAGTGATTCTATTAAACAAACGTCCGGTTTCGCTTGATGTCCCGGAGTGATAGAATAGCAGAAGGATAGACGAAATTTTAGGAGGAAATCAAATGACACAAGAAGTACGCGTACGTTATGCGCCAAGCCCAACAGGCCATCTGCACATCGGCGGCGCACGTACCGCATTATTTAACTATTTATACGCACGCCACAACAATGGGAAATTCATCGTTCGCATTGAAGATACAGACACAGCCCGCAATATTGAAACAGGGGTCATGTCTCAGTTGGACAACTTGAAATGGTTGGGCATCGAGCACGACGAATCTGTGGATATCGGCGGAGATTACGGTCCTTACCGCCAAATGGAGCGCTTGGATACGTATAAAGAACACTCAGCAAAAATGCTTGAAAAAGGATTGGCTTATAAATGTTTCTGTACAGCGGAAGAGCTGGAAGCAGAACGCGATGCCCAAAAAGCATCCGGCATCGCCGCTCCACAATACAGCGGAACTTGCCGCAATTTAACAGCTGAAGAAGTTTCTGAAAAAGAAGCAGCAGGCAAACCGTTTACGCTTCGTGCGAAAGTTCCGACTGGAGTTACGTATGAATTCAACGATTTAGTGCGCGGCCCGATTTCATTCGAGTCCAAAGATGTTGGCGATTGGGTAATGGTTAAGACCAATGGCATCCCGACGTATAATTTTGCTGTTGTTATCGATGATCATTTGATGAAAATTTCTCACGTGTTCCGTGGAGAAGAGCATTTATCAAACACTCCGAGACAGATGATGATCTACGACGCATTTGGCTGGGATTATCCAGGCTACGGCCATATGACTTTGATCATCAACGAGGACCGCAAGAAATTATCAAAGCGTGACGAGTCGATCCTTCAGTTTATCTCACAATATAAGGATTTGGGCTATATTCCAGAAGCTTTGTTTAATTTCTTTGCGCTTCTTGGCTGGTCTCCAGAAGGCGAAGAAGAAATCTTCTCGAAAGAAGAACTGATTCGTATTTTTGATGTCGAACGCTTGTCTAAATCGCCATCAATGTTCGATAAGCAGAAACTAATGTGGATGAACAACCAGTACATTAAGCAATTGCCGATCGAAGAAGTAGTGAAGCTGTCTCTTCCGCATTTGCAAAAAGCAGGCAAACTGCCGGAAGAAATGACGCCGGAGCAAGCCGAATGGGCAAACAAGCTGGTTGCGTTGTATCATGACCAAATGAGCTACGGTGCAGAAATCACCGAACTTTCCGAGCAGTTTTTCACTGAGGAATTAACGTATGGAGAAGCCGAAAAAGAAATCTTGGCTGCTGAGCAAGTTCCTGAAGTGATGACGGCATTCAAAGAGCAATTGGCTTCATTGGAAAACTTTGAGCCTGCGGAAATCAAAGCAGCAATAAAAGCCGTCCAGAAGTCAACGGGTCATAAAGGTAAAAACTTGTTCATGCCAATCCGCGTGGTGATCACCGGACAAATGCACGGACCGGAATTGCCGGATTCTATTTCTCTATTAGGGAAAGACAAAGCCATTGCCCGCGTTTCCCAATATGCGAGTGCGTAACATTGACTTATTGCGCTAACGGTGTAAAATGAATTTACCATTAATAAAAACGTTGACGGGAAGAAGTACATGCAGCACGCCCTTTAGAGAAGATCCCCACCGGCTGAAAGGGATCTGGGCCGCTGCTGCATCGAAATGCCTCTCCGAGTGCTGAGTCGAATCAAGTAGACCAGACGTTTTGCCTGCGTTACGGGCCTTCGAGAGAAAAGAACTCATTGTTCTTTTAATCAGAGTGGAACCGCGCAACTATGCGTCTCTGTCATTTAGATGACAGGGGCGCTTTTTATTTTGGAGCAGAAAGGGAGCGAGAGACATGTTTAAGTTATTGAAAGATGATGTTGATGTCATTTTCGAACAAGATCCAGCAGCCCGTAACTATTTGGAAGTCATCTTAACCTATTCGGGTCTGCATGCCATCTGGGCACATCGTTTGGCGCATTTCTTCTTTAAGAACAAATTATTTTTTATTGCCCGTGTCATTTCGCAGTTGAGCCGCTTTTTCACAGGCATTGAAATTCATCCAGGGGCTGTCATTGGCCGCCGTTTCTTTATTGACCACGGAATGGGTGTGGTCATCGGGGAAACCTGTGAGATTGGCGACAACGTGACATTGTACCAAGGCGTCACGTTAGGCGGTACTGGAAAAGAACGCGGGAAACGCCATCCGACATTGGAAGACAATGTTCTGGTTGCAACCGGCGCCAAAGTGTTGGGATCGATTGTCATCGGAGCCAACTCGAAAGTTGGAGCGGGATCGGTGGTTTTGAAGAACGTACCGATGAATTCAACGGTAGTCGGAATTCCGGGCAAAGTGGTGATTCAAAACGGCGTTAAAGTAAAACGCGATTTGAACCATCAAAATATGCCGGATCCTGTTATGGACAAATGCGAAAGCATGGAGGCGAAAATTGCCAGGTTGCAATATGAAATTGACGAATTAAAAAAAGTTAGACAGGAAGAAGGACAACGTTTATGAGCATCCAAATTTTTAATACTTTATCACGGCAAAAAGAAAAGTTTATTCCTTTAGAAGAAGGAAAAGTAAAAATGTATGTCTGCGGACCAACGGTTTACAATTACATTCACATCGGCAATGCGCGCCCTGTTATCGTCTACGATACAGTACGCCGCCACTTGGAATACCGTGGCTATGATGTGAAATATGTTTCAAATTTTACGGATGTCGACGACAAATTGATCAAAGCCGCGAATGAACTCGGCCAGGAAGTTCCGGAAATTGCGGAGCGGTTTATTGCGGCTTATTTTGAAGATACGACAGCGCTCGGCTGTGCAGAAGCAGATGTTCATCCGCGCGTAACCGATCATATGGTGCAAATCATCGACTTTATCGAGGCGTTGATTGAAAAAGGCTATGCTTATGAGTCACAAGGAGATGTTTACTATCGGACCCGTAAATTCGAAGGCTACGGCAAATTGTCGCATCAGTCGGTTGATGAACTGAAAATTGGCGCACGCATTGAAACGGGCGATAAAAAAGAAGATGAGCTGGATTTCGTTCTGTGGAAAGCGGCTAAGCCGAAAGAAATTTCATGGGATAGCCCATGGGGCAAAGGGCGTCCGGGCTGGCACATTGAATGCTCGGTCATGGCCCGCGAACATTTGGGTGACACCATTGATATCCACGCAGGCGGACAGGATTTGACTTTCCCGCATCACGAAAATGAAATTGCTCAATCTGAAGCATTTACTGGCAAACCGTTTGCGCGTTATTGGATGCATAATGGGTATATTAATATTGATAATGAAAAAATGTCGAAGTCACTGAATAATTTTGTTTTGGTCAATGACATCTTGAAAGAAATGGATCCACAAGTACTGCGTTTCTTTATGCTATCGGTTCATTACCGCCACCCAATCAATTATTCGCAGCAGCTGGTGGAAGATGCCGTTGCTGGACTGGAGCGCCTGCGCACGGCTTATGGCAATTTGAAGCACCGGTTAGGCACGTCGGCCGACCTTGGCGATCACTCCGATATTTGGATTCATAAGATCGAAGCCATCAAAACAGCATTTATTGAAACGATGGATGATGACTTTAATACCGCAAATGCGATTTCCAGCCTTTTCGATTTATCGCGTCTGTCGAATACGTATTTATTGGAAAAACAAACAGCAACAACCGTATTGGAAACGTTTATTGCCGTATTCGATGAGTTGGCCGGCGTTTTAGGCGTACCATTCAACCAGCAAGAAGAATTATTGGACGAAGAAGTCGAAGCTTTGATGGCAGAGCGAATTGAAGCGCGCAAAAACCGCGATTTTGCACGCGCGGATGAAATTCGTGATTTATTCAAAGAGAAAAAGATCATTTTGGAAGATACAGCACAAGGTACACGCTGGAAGCGAGGGTAATGCAGTGAACGTTTTACGAAAAAACGATGTCGATCAACTAAATGCATTGGCTCTTGCCTATATGGGCGATGCCGTTTATGAGCAGTCTATCCGTGAGCATTTGTTGCGTTCAGGCCGTGCCAAACCAAACATCCTGCACCGCCAATCGACTACCTTCGTTTCTGCCAAAGCACAGGCGATGGTCTTAAAGCGGCTGACAGAAGAAAACTTCCTAACAGAAGCAGAACTGGCGATCATGAGACGTGGGCGTAATGCCAAGTCCGGATCTGTCCCGAAAAATACCGATGTGCAGACCTATAATTTCAGCACCGCTTTTGAAGCGGTGTTGGGCTGGCTATATTTGAAAGAAGAGCAAGCGCGTGTGGACGAAATCATTTCCTATGCGATTGGAATTGTTGAAGAGCAGGGAGGCGTATTGAGATGACTGAAGAAGAGTTGGCACCGGAAATAATCGGCGGCAAGAACCCGGTTTTGGAAGCGTTGCGTGCAGACCGGGACATCAATAAAATCTGGATTGCAGAAGGCGTCCAGAAAAAGGGCATTACTGAATTGCTGCAATTGGCAAAAGACAAAGGCGTCATCGTCCAGTCGGTACCGAAAAAGAAAATTGACGGACTGACGGATACCAATCACCAAGGCATTGCAGCAGCAGTGGCCGCTTATAATTACGCAAGCTTGGATGATTTGTTTGAGGCAGCTGCAGCAAAAAATGAAGATCCGTTTTTCCTGATCTTGGACGAATTGGAAGACCCGCATAATTTGGGTTCTATTATGCGAACTGCCGATGCAATTGGTGTTCATGGATTGATTATTCCGAAGCGCCGGGCTGTTGGGCTGACAGGTGTGGTAGCAAAAGCTTCGACAGGCGCCATTGAACACGTACCGGTTGTGCGCATCAATAATTTGTCGCAGACCGTCGATGAGCTGAAAAAGCGGGGTCTTTGGATCGCCGGAACAGACGCCAAAGAGTCGGTCGATTACCGGAGAATGGATGCTGCACTTCCGCTTGCAGTCATTATCGGCAGCGAAGGCAAAGGCATGAGCCGGATTTTGCGTGACAAATGCGATTTTCTTTACCAATTGCCAATGGTTGGCCACGTCACTTCATTGAACGCTTCTGTGGCTGCAAGTTTGTTGATGTACGAAGTTTACAGAAAGCGCAATCCACTGGTTTAATGCCATGAATATTCTGCTGGTTGATGGATACAATATCATTGGTGACTGGGTTGAACTGCAGCAATTGAAAAAAGATAAATTGGCAAACGCCAGGGACCGCCTCATTGAGCGGCTGGCTGAATACCGGAGCTACAAAGGGTGGCGCGTCATTATTGTGTTTGATGCCCATCTTGTTCCGGGCATCGAAGCTAAAAATCTGCACCACGATGTTGAAGTCATTTTCACAAAAGAAAGCGAAACAGCAGATGAACGGATTGAAAAACTGGTGGCGAGTTTAAACAATCGCCGCGATCAAATATATGTAGCAACTTCGGATTTAACAGAGCAATGGGTTATTTTCGGCAAAGGCGCCTTGCGAATTTCGGCGCGTGAACTGGAAATTGAAATGATTGAGATACAGGCGAACATCACTAAAAAAGTAAAAGAAATCCAGGAGCAGCGCGGCATTTCAAAAATACCGCTGTCCGGTGAAGTAGCCGAAATTTTCGAAAAATGGCGAAGAGGCTTGAAATGAACGGTTGACGCTCATTTTTTTCTTCCTGTATACTGAACATATCGAGGCTCACGCAATCGGAGGGATCACCCGTGGAAAATCATGAGCAAGTTCAGCCCCAACGATTCACCGACATGACAGATGAGGAACTTGTCAGTTTAGTCCACAGTGGCAACACGGAAGCATTGGATTTTTTGATTACCAAATTCAGGCCTTTTGTTCGAATGAAAGCCCGGTCGTATTTCTTGATCGGTGCGGATAAGGAAGACATTATCCAGGAAGGCATGATCGGCTTATACAAGGCGATTCGGGATTTTCGAAGTGATAAATTGTCTTCATTCCGCGCGTTTGCAGAACTCTGTATTATCCGGCAGATTATCACTGCCATCAAAACAGCAACACGCCAAAAGCATATTCCGTTGAATTCTTATGTGTCCTTGGACAAGCCGATTTATGATGAAGAGTCTGACCGGACATTGATGGATGTATTGACTGGAAACGGCGTGGACGACCCAGAGGATTTGATCATCCATAATGAAGAGTTTCAGTATATGGAAGAGAAGATGGGGGAAGTGTTAAGTGAGCTGGAGCGCGAAGTGCTAGCCCTTTATCTGGACGGCCAATCCTACCAGGAGATTTCGGAAAAGCTGGAGCGGCATGTGAAATCAATTGACAACGCTTTGCAGCGGGTCAAGCGAAAACTGGAGCGCCACTTGCAGATCAATGAGATGCCGAGCTCTTGACGCGCGGTTGACAGGTCTGTTTTAAGGTGATAACCTTGAAAAAGCTGTAAACTTGAATAAGGTGATAACATGGCTAAAAAAATTGTTTTAAGCTGCTCGAAATGTGCATCCCGCAATTATACGGTTCCTGCGCAAGCGGAATCCAGCACACGTTTGGAACTCAAAAAATTCTGTGCTCATTGCAATGGGCATACCGTGCATAAACAAACGATATGAATTTTAACTGAATGCCGGACGATATAGAGTGATTTTGAAATTCGGAGGTTTTTTAAACAATGGGTAACATTGGTGATTTCTTTAAAAATGTCGTTTCGGAAATGCGTAAAGTCAGCTGGCCGAAACGAAAAGAACTGACTCGGTACACGATCGTTGTTCTTTCTACTTGTATTTTCATGGCTCTCTTTTTCGCAGTGATCGACGCAGGCATCTCGGAAGTATTCCGCTGGTTCTTAGCGCTATAAGTCATTCAACAAGAATAATGCATAAAAATAGCCCGTGATTCTATGAGAACGGGTTTTTTCATTTGGTAAAAAAGGAGGGATGGACGTCTAGTCCGCACGAATATGGAAAAAAATTGGTATGTAGTCCACACCTATTCCGGTTATGAAAACAAAGTTAAAGCAAACCTGGAAAAGCGTGTAGAAACAATGGGTATGGAAGATTTGATCTTCCGCGTGATAATTCCAGAAGAGCAGGAAACAGATTTCAAAGATGGCAAGAAACGCACCGTCATGCGCAAAACCTTCCCGGGTTACGTGTTGGTTGAGTTAATTATGACAGATGAATCTTGGTACGTGGTGAGAAACACACCAGGTGTTACAGGGTTTATCGGTTCATCAGGCGGAGGAGCGAAACCGACGCCATTGCTCGATGAAGAAGTCGATTTCATCCTGAAACAGATGGGCATGACAGAACGCAAAGTGGATATTGACTTTGCGGTTGCCGATACAGTTGAAGTGATGGAAGGGCCATTCGCCAACTTCCAAGGGAAAGTGGAAGAGATTGATGATACAAAAGGCAAAGTGAAAGTGTCGATTGATATCTTCGGCCGTGAAACCAAAATGGAACTTGATTTCGAACAAGTTCAAAAAGTATAAAAGCCCCTTGCTATTCTGATTTATTAATGGTATTATTTCATAGGTCAGACTGTCATAGGACAATCTGTACAATTTAGCTAATTCTATCAACATCGTTGACAGACAGATATTGAGTGGGAGGGGAAACCCTATTACCACATCACGGACTTAAGGAGGTGTGTTTCGTGGCTAAAAAAGTTGTTAAAGTCGTAAAATTGCAGATACCTGCAGCAAAAGCTAATCCAGCGCCACCAGTTGGTCCAGCATTGGGTCAAGCAGGTGTTAACATTATGGGCTTCTGTAAAGAGTTCAACGCGCGTACGGCGGATCAAGCAGGACTGATCATTCCAGTTGAGATTTCAGTATTTGAAGATCGTTCATTTACATTCATTACGAAAACTCCACCCGCAGCTGTTCTATTAAAAGTAGCAGCCGGTATTGAATCAGGTTCAGGCGAACCGAACCGCAATAAAGTAGCGACTGTGAAACGCGACAAAGTTCGCGAAATCGCAGAAACTAAAATGCCAGATCTAAATGCTGCTTCAGTAGAAGCTGCAATGTTGATGGTTGAAGGTACTGCTCGCAGTATGGGCATTACAATCGAAGACTAATTCTAGCAGTTGTTTTTGGATGGGTTGCGCAGTTCATCATGAGCCGCGCAGCCTTTAATCGTGGGAGGTTCATTCCGTTATACCACAACAAGGAGGACGTTTAAAATGGCTAAAACAGGCAAAAAGCTGCAAGATGCAGCAAAATTGATCGACCGTTCAAAACAATACGAAGCGAAAGAAGCGATCGAACTTGCGAAAAAAGCAAGCACAGTGAACTTTGACGCTACAGTAGAAGTGGCTTTCCGTCTAGGAATTGACACGCGTAAGAACGACCAGCAAATCCGTGGGGCAGTAGTACTTCCAAACGGAACTGGTAAAACTCAAAGCGTTTTGGTTTTCGCTAAAGGCGAAAAACTAAAAGAAGCTGAAGCAGCTGGCGCAGATTTCGTAGGCGACGCTGAATACATCCAAAAAATCCAACAAGGATGGTTTGACTTCGACGTGATCGTTGCAACTCCTGACATGATGGGTGAAGTTGGTAAACTTGGACGCGTTTTAGGGCCAAAAGGCTTAATGCCTAACCCGAAAACAGGCACAGTTACATTTGATGTAACAAAAGCTGTTCAGGAAATCAAAGCTGGTAAAGTGGAATACCGTGCAGACAAAACAGGTATCATCCACGCGCCAATCGGGAAAGTTTCTTTTGATGACAGCAAACTTGCTGAAAACTTGGAAGCAATCTATGACGTAGTACAAAAAGCGAAGCCAGCTTCTGCTAAAGGTACGTACATCAAATCGTTAAACGTTACTACTACAATGGGGCCTGCTGTTAAAGTAGATCCATCTAAAGTAGTTGCTAAATAAGATATTGACATCGTATTTCCGCTCTGCTATACTAGCGGAGTTGTGAAATACCCATTTGTACCGCAGACAGCAGGGGCGCAAGCCGCTTAATTTATCCCTGCCGAGGACATGATGAATTCAGTAAACATCTTTTTGATGCTGATTTTATGCCTCTGTGTCTGTAATGGACCAGAGGCTTTTCTTATGGACGGTATAAATGAAAAATCTATAGGAGGTGCCAAAATGAGCAAAGCAGTTGAAACGAAAAAAGTTGTCGTGCAAACAATCGCTGATAAGTTCGGCGCTGCAGCTTCGGTTGTTGTTGTTGATTACCGTGGATTGAACGTTGCACAATTAACAGAACTTCGTAAACAGCTTCGTGAAGCAGGTGTTGAGTTTAAAGTTTACAAAAACTCAATGACTCGCCGTGCGACAGAAATGCACGGACTTGAAGCAATCAACGAACACTTTACAGGACCAAACGCAATTGCATTTTCTAACGAAGATGTAGTCGCACCAGCGAGAATCATCAATACTTTCGCTAAAACAAACGACGCGCTTGAAATCAAAGCGGGTGTCATCGAAGGTGCTGTTGCATCTGCTGAAGATGTAAAAGCATTGGCAGAACTTCCATCACGCGAAGGTTTGCTATCTATGCTACTCAGCGTACTACAAGCTCCAATCCGCAACTTTGCAGCTACAACAAAAGCAGTTGCAGATCAAAAAGAAGAACAAGGCGCTTAATAAGTTAGCCGGCTAGTACGACAAAAAAATTACCTATCAATAGGAGGAAATTATAATGACACAAGAACAAATCTTAGACGCAATCAAAGAAATGACAGTTCTTCAACTTAACGACCTAGTAAAAGCAATCGAAGAAGAGTTCGGCGTAACTGCTGCTGCTCCTGTTGCTGCTGCTGGCGGCGGCGCTGCTGTTGAAGAAGAGCAAACAGAATTCGACGTAGTTCTTACTTCTGCTGGCGATTCAAAAATCAAAGTAATCAAAGCAGTACGTGAAGTAACTGGTCTTGGTCTTAAAGAAGCGAAAGCTCTTGTAGATGAAGCTCCTAAAGCAATCAAAGAAGGCGCTACTAAAGAAGAAGCTGAAGAAATCAAAGGCAAACTTGAAGAAGTTGGCGCATCAGTAGAAGTTAAGTAATTTAATGACTTTATCAAAATGAAAGGAAAGCTCGTCAGTGTATACCGACGGGCTTTTCTTCTTTTTTAATTCATTTTCATACGGGCATCTGCTCATAATAAGGCAAACGCAAGGAGGACTTTATATGTCTCAACATTATTATTCCAAAAATCCTCAAACAAAAAGCAATCCTCGAGAGTGGACAGACATGTTGCGCGGCGAAAAATTCCGCTTCCAGACCGACACAGGCGTTTTTAGCAAAAGCGAAGTTGATTTTGGCTCTCGTTTATTGATCGAGACATTCGAACAAACGGAGATCGATGGGCCGGTGCTGGACGTTGGCTGTGGTTACGGCCCAATCGGAATGGCGATTGCAAAAGCATTTCCTCAAAAACAAGTGCATATGGTCGACGTCAATACACGAGCCATCGAATTGGCAAAGACAAATGTTGAAAAAAATGACGTTTCCAATGCCCTGATTTACGAAAGTGATGGATTGGGTGCTGTTGAACAGGCGGATTTTTCGGCGATTTTAACAAACCCGCCGATTCGGGCAGGCAAAGAAACTATTTTTCGTTTTTATGAAGAGGCAGCTGAAAAGTTAGCGGATGGCGGATCGTTGTGGGTGGTTATCCAGAAAAAGCAAGGTGCCCCTTCTACGCAAGTGAAGCTGGAAGAGCTTTTCGGAGAAGTCAGAGTGGTCGATAAGAAGAAAGGTTACTTTATTTTTGAGGCCAGAAAAGTTTGACTTGACAAAATGCCTGTGTTATTATAATGAAATGCAAAATTTATTATTTTGAGGTCGTTTGCCCTTTTTCGGGCTTGGCATGGCGACAGAGCTAATCACGTGTAAACCGAAAATGGGCTGAACTCTAGTCTCGTTTTCTTTTTGTCTTTTCGATATCATACACTATATTGTGGAAATCGCAAAGACCTATAATCGTTTTATTGAGGGGTGAATAAGTTGGTAGGTCAACTAGTTCAGTACGGTCAACATCGTCAACGCAGAAGTTTTTCGAGAATCAGTGAAGTGCTGGATCTTCCGAACTTGATTGAAATTCAATCGTCATCTTACGAGTGGTTCCTTGAAGAAGGGCTACGTGAAATGTTCCGGGATATCTCGCCGATTGAAGATTTCACAGGAAATCTTTCACTCGAGTTTGTTGATTACAGTCTCGCGGAACCGAAGTATCCAGTCGATGAATCGAAAGAGCGTGACGTAACTTATGCGGCACCTTTGCGCGTTAAAGTACGTCTGCACAACAAAGAAACAGATGAAGTGAAAGAGCAGGATGTCTTCATGGGTGACTTCCCATTAATGACAGAAACTGGTACTTTCGTCATTAACGGCGCAGAACGCGTCATCGTTTCTCAGTTAGTTCGTTCGCCAAGTGTTTATTTCCATGACAAGACAGATAAAAATGGTAAAAAAGGCTTTGGAGCAACTGTTATTCCAAACCGTGGCGCATGGTTGGAATATGAAACAGATGCGAAAGATGTCGTGTATGTCAGAATTGACCGCACACGTAAATTGCCAGTAACGGTTCTTTTGAGAGCGCTTGGCTTCGGATCTGACCAAGAAATCATTGATTTGCTTGGAGATAACGAATTCCTTCAAAACACGCTTGAAAAAGACAACACAGAGAGCACAGAAAAAGCGCTTCTTGAAATTTACGAACGCCTGCGCCCTGGTGAGCCGCCAACAGTTGAAAGCGCGAAGAGCTTATTGTATTCACGTTTCTTCGACCCAAAACGCTATGATCTGGCTAATGTCGGCCGTTACAAAATGAACAAAAAGCTTCACATCAAGAACCGTCTTTTCAATCAAACGATTGCTGAAACATTGGCAGATCCTGAAACGGGCGAAATTCTAGTTGAAGCAGGCACACTGATTGACCGCCGTGTACTTGATCGCTTGATTCCAAACTTGGAAAATGGAGTTGGTTTCCATACCGTTTCCCAAGTAGGTGGTGTCTTGGAAGGTGAAGTTACCTTGCAGTCGATCAAAATTTACGCGCCAAACAATGAAGACCAAAAAGAAATTACGGTTATCAGCAACGCTTATATAGAAGATAAAATCAAGCACGTAACACCGGCTGATATTATTTCTTCTATTAGTTACTTCTTTAACCTTCTTTACGGTGTCGGAAACACGGATGATATCGATCATCTTGGTAACCGTCGTCTGCGTTCAGTAGGTGAATTGCTCCAAAACCAGTTCCGTATCGGTTTGTCCCGTATGGAGCGTGTGGTTCGTGAGCGTATGTCCATCAATGACACACAGGCAATCGTTCCTCAGCAATTGATCAATATCCGTCCGGTTATTGCATCAATTAAAGAGTTCTTCGGCAGCTCTCAGCTTTCACAGTTTATGGATCAAACCAATCCATTAGCTGAATTGACGCACAAACGCCGTCTATCGGCGCTTGGACCCGGTGGTTTAACGCGTGAGCGCGCAGGCTTTGAAGTTCGTGACGTTCATTATTCCCACTACGGCCGCATGTGTCCAATTGAAACACCTGAGGGCCCGAACATTGGCTTGATCAATACGCTTTCCACATTTGCGAAAGTGAATAAGTTCGGTTTCATTGAAACTCCTTATCGCCGTGTAGATGCTGAATCTGGCGTAGTTACAGAACATATTGATTATTTAACTGCCGATGAAGAAGATAACTATGTAGTGGCTCAGGCCAATTCGAAGTTAAATGACGATGGTTCATTTGTCGAAGAAGGCGTTGTTGCACGTTTCCGCGGTGAAAACACCGTGTATAAGCGCGGCAGCATCGATTACATGGATGTTTCTCCGAAGCAAGTGGTTTCAGTAGCAACAGCCTGTATTCCGTTCCTTGAAAACGATGACTCCAACCGAGCATTGATGGGAGCGAACATGCAGCGTCAAGCAGTTCCATTGTTAAACCCAGAAGCTCCTTTTGTAGGAACTGGGATGGAACACTTGGCAGCACGCGATTCTGGTGCAGCTGTAGTATCAAAAAATGATGGCATTGTGGAATATGTGGAAGCTAAAGAAATTTCAGTCCGCCGCATTGAAGTTGTGGATGGCAATGAAGTCAAAGGCGACCTTGACACATATAGATTGCAGAAATTCGTCCGTTCCAACCAAGGAACAAGTTATAACCAGCGTCCTATCGTTAAAGTCGGAGACCGTGTTTCCAGACGTGATATCTTAGCTGACGGACCTTCAATGGAACGCGGAGAGATGGCATTAGGAAGAAACGTACTGGTTGCCTTCATGACTTGGGACGGCTTTAACTACGAAGATGCGATCATCATGAGTGAACGCTTAGTGAAAGACGATGTCTACACTTCTGTTCATATCGAAGAGTACGAATCCGATTCACGTGATACAAAACTTGGGCCGGAAGAAATTACGCGCGATATCCCGAACGTTGGGGAAGATGCATTGCGTAACTTGGACGACCGAGGAATTATCCGCGTGGGTGCTGAAGTAAAAGATGGAGATATTCTAGTTGGTAAAGTAACTCCTAAAGGTGTTACGGAATTGACTGCCGAAGAACGTCTGCTTCATGCCATTTTCGGTGAAAAAGCACGTGAAGTGCGCGATACTTCATTGCGGGTGCCTCACGGCGCTGGCGGTATTGTATTGGATGTTAAAATCTTCAACCGTGAAGACGGCGACGAACTGCCACCGGGTGTAAACCAGCTGGTACGTGCATATATCGTTCAAAAACGTAAAATCTCTGTCGGCGATAAAATGGCTGGACGCCACGGAAACAAAGGTGTTATCTCAAGAATTCTGCCTGAAGAAGATATGCCATTCATGCCAGACGGCACACCGGTCGACATCATGTTGAACCCGCTTGGTGTACCATCTCGTATGAACATCGGTCAGGTACTTGAGCTGCATCTCGGAATGGCTTCCCGTTCACTCGGAATTCACATGGCCTCATCAGTATTTGATGGAGCAAATGAAGAAGATGTTCTGGAAACAATGGAAGAGTCGGGTATGCCACGCGATGGCAAAACGATTCTTTATGACGGCCGTTCTGGTGAAGCATTCGATAACCGTGTGTCTGTAGGGATCATGTACATGATCAAACTTGCCCACATGGTTGATGATAAATTGCATGCCCGTTCAACTGGACCTTACTCATTGGTTACACAACAGCCATTGGGTGGTAAAGCACAATTCGGCGGACAGCGTTTTGGTGAAATGGAAGTATGGGCACTTGAAGCATATGGTGCTGCACATACATTGCAAGAGATCCTGACGGTGAAGTCGGATGATGTAGTCGGACGCGTGAAAACCTATGAAGCAATTGTCAAAGGTGAAAGTGTACCGGAGCCAAGTGTACCGGAATCATTTAAAGTTTTGATCAAAGAGCTTCAAAGTTTAGGTATGGACGTTAAGATGTTAACGATTGACGATGAAGAAATTGAGTTGCGCGATTTGGATGAAGAAGAAGATCTTCAGCCTGCTGATTCATTGAATATCCTGCCGATTGCAGATGCAGAAGCACCGGTCGGAACAATTGATTGATAACTATTGGATTCGAACGGCTGTAACCGGCCGTTCTCCATTTATTCACTTAGCCATTACCGAGGAAGAGCCGTACAGAAACTCGAGACAAAAGGGAGGTAGGCTCCTTGATAGATGTTAATAATTTTGAGTATATGAAAATCGGATTAGCGTCACCCGATAAAATTCGCTCATGGTCTTATGGAGAAGTCAAAAAGCCAGAAACAATCAATTACCGTACACTGAAACCTGAAAAAGATGGTTTGTTCTGTGAACGTATTTTCGGTCCTACAAAAGACTGGGAATGCCATTGTGGTAAATACAAGCGTGTCCGTTATAAAGGCGTTGTCTGCGATCGCTGTGGCGTTGAAGTCACACGTTCTAAAGTTCGCCGCGAACGCATGGGGCATATCGAATTAGCAGCTCCTGTTTCGCACATTTGGTATTTCAAAGGAATTCCGAGCCGTATGGGACTTATCTTGGATATGTCTCCACGCTCACTTGAAGAAGTTATTTACTTTGCTTCTTATGTAGTAATCGATCCTGCGGATACACCGCTTGAAAAGAAACAGCTTCTTTCTGAAAAAGAATACCGTGCGTACCGTGATAAGTTTGGCAAGAAATTCCAAGCTGCCATGGGTGCTGAAGCAATCAAACGCCTGTTGCAGGAAATTGATCTTGAGCGCGAAACGGATTCCCTAAAAGAAGAGTTGAAAACGGCTCAAGGCCAACGCCGCACACGTGCGATCAAACGCCTTGAAGTGGTTGAGTCATTCCGTAATTCAGGAAACAATCCTGATTGGATGATCCTTGACGTTCTTCCTGTTATTCCACCTGAACTTCGCCCGATGGTTCAATTAGATGGCGGCCGCTTTGCGACTTCCGATTTAAATGACCTCTATCGCCGCGTAATCAACCGGAACAACCGCCTGAAACGTTTGTTGGATCTTGGTGCACCAAGTATCATCGTACAGAACGAAAAACGCATGCTTCAAGAAGCTGTTGATGCGTTGATCGATAACGGCCGTCGCGGTCGTCCGGTCACAGGACCAGGTAACCGTCCGTTGAAATCTCTTTCTCATATGCTGAAAGGGAAACAAGGGCGTTTCCGTCAGAACCTTCTTGGTAAACGAGTTGATTACTCAGGCCGTTCAGTTATCGTAGTTGGACCTAACCTGAAAATGTATCAATGTGGTTTGCCGAAAGGGATGGCTATCGAATTGTTCAAGCCGTTCGTTATGAAAGAATTGGTTGAACGTGGATTGGCCCACAACATCAAGAGTGCAAAACGCAAAATCGAACGTCTTCATTCTGAAGTTTGGGATGTATTGGAAGATGTCATCAAGGAGCACCCGGTTCTATTGAACCGAGCACCGACACTTCACAGACTGGGTATCCAGGCATTTGAACCGACACTAGTTGAAGGTAAAGCGATCCGTCTTCATCCGCTTGTATGTACTGCATACAATGCCGATTTTGATGGTGACCAAATGGCTGTTCACGTACCTCTATCATCCGAAGCACAGGCAGAAGCTAGATTATTGATGCTTGCAGCTCAAAACATTTTGAATCCAAAAGACGGAAAACCTGTTGTAACACCATCTCAGGATATGGTTTTAGGAAACTACTACTTAACGCTTGAGCGCAAAGGTGCTACAGGAGAAGGCGCGACTTTCTCAGGACCTGAAGAAGTCATGATCGCTTATCAAACAGGCCATGTGCATTTGCATACACGCATTGCAATCCAAGCTGGAGCCGTCAACAACCCGACGTTCACAGAAGAACAAAACAAAATGCTTTTATTGACAACTGTCGGTAAAATTATTTTCAATGAAATTCTGCCGAAGTCATTCCCGTACATCAATGAACCAACCGACTACAATCTGCAGGTGGAAACACCAGCGAAATACTTCGTTGCAACAACGACTGATATTCGCAAGCACATTGAAGAAGCGGAGCTTGTGACACCGTTCAAGAAGAAAATTCTTGGGGAAATCATTGCAGAAGTATTTAAACGTTTCCACATTACGGAAACATCTAAAATGCTTGACCGCATGAAGAGCCTTGGATTCAAGTATTCGACACAAGCCGGCATCACTGTTGGTGTGGCGGATATCGTAGTTCTTCCGGACAAGGGAGAAATTTTGGTCGATGCACAAGCAAATGTAGATAAAGTTATGCAGCAATTCCGTCGCGGATTGATTACAGAAGAAGAACGATATGCACGCGTCATTTCGTATTGGAGCAGTGCAAAAGATATCATTCAGAGCAAACTGATGGCATCTCTTGATAACTTGAATCCAATCTTTATGATGAGTGATTCCGGAGCGCGTGGTAATGCATCCAACTTTACCCAGCTTGCGGGTATGCGCGGACTCATGGCCAACCCGGCTGGGCGCATCATCGAACTTCCGATTAAATCGTCCTTCCGTGAAGGATTGACCGTACTAGAATACTTCATCTCTACTCACGGTGCTCGTAAAGGTCTTGCCGATACAGCACTGAAAACAGCCGATTCTGGTTACTTGACGCGTCGTCTGGTAGATGTTGCACAAGATGCAATTGTCCGCGAAAACGACTGCGGCACTGACAGAGGCTTGCTGGTAGGGGCGTTGATGGAAGGCACTGAAGTGATTGAAGAGCTTGATGAGCGTATCGTTGGCCGTCATGCGAAGAAAACAATCCGCCATCCGGAAACAAAAGAAATCATTGTAGCGAAAGACGAATTGATTACACAAGATTTGACCCGTCTTATTCTTGAAGCGGGCATTAAAGAAGTGACCATTCGTTCTGCGTTTACATGCAATACGAAACACGGCGTTTGTAAGAAATGCTACGGCACGAACTTGGCAACTGGCGACGAAGTTGAAGTAGGCGAAGCAGTAGGTATTATTGCCGCTCAATCAATCGGTGAGCCAGGAACTCAGCTTACGATGCGTACATTCCATACAGGCGGGGTTGCAGGAGACGATATTACTCAAGGTCTTCCGCGTATCCAGGAAATTTTCGAATCGCGTAATCCGAAAGGCCAAGCAGTTATCTCAGAAATTACAGGTACCGTTACTGAAATTGATGAAATTCGCGAAGGCCAGAAGGAAGTAACAATTCAAGGTGAAGTTGAAACACGCAAATACCTGGCTCCTTACAATGCGCGCATCAAGGTACAAGTTGATGATGCCATCGTTCGCGGCGAAGTATTGACGGATGGTTCAATTGATCCGAAACAATTGCTTCAAGTAAAAGATGTTCAAGCTGTTCAAGTGTACCTATTGAAAGAAGTTCAAAAAGTATACCGCATGCAAGGGGTAGAAATCGGCGATAAGCACGTAGAAGTTATGGTTCGTCAAATGTTCCGTAAAGTTCGCGTTATTGAAGCCGGCGATACTGAATTGCTGCCAGGTTCACTTTTGGATATTCACCAATTTACTGAAGCCAATGTTAAAGCGGTGCTGGAAGGCAACTTGCCAGCAACAAGCCGTCCTGTAATTCTAGGGATTACAAAAGCTTCACTTGAAACAGAATCATTCCTATCAGCCGCATCATTCCAGGAAACGACTCGCGTCTTAACGGATGCAGCGATCAAAGGAAAACGTGATGAACTGTTAGGATTGAAAGAGAACGTTATTATCGGTAAACTTGTTCCAGCTGGAACAGGAATGCAGCGTTACCGCCAAATTAAGATTGCTCAAAGCGAAAAAGCAGCGAAGCAGGAAATTGTCGGTACCGAGTCATAAAATAGATAGTTGGATTCCGGGGGAACTTGCAACAGTCTCCCCGGGATTTTTTAAGAATTCAGTTGACAGTATTGTCATTGAATGATAATATGTTGAGGGTTGATGGTTAACGGTCTGACACTTTGGAGGATATGCAAATGTCTAATGAAAAAGTAAAACAGGCAAGTATAATAATCATCGGTACAAAGCAGACAGTAAAAGCATTAAAAAGCGGCATTGTCCAAGAAGTAATAGTGGCAAAAGACGCGGACGATCGAATGACCGAACAGATTATCCAACTAGCCTTAGAAAAAGGTATTCGGATCGAATTTGCAGATTCACGATTGAAGCTTGGCAAAGCATATGGCATTAATGTCGGTGCAGCTGCTGTGGCGATTACTGGATAACAGTTTTTGTGTAAAACACAAAGACTTTGTTTTTTACCCAAAAATGAACCACCTGGATATGTGGTATTAGAACACCTTTTGAGAGGAGGAAAAATCGATGCCTACAATTAACCAATTAGTTAACAAGCCTCGTAAACCAAAAAGCACGAAATCAGGTTCACCAGCGCTAAACAAAGGGTACAACAGCTTTAAAAAGTCTCAAACTAACGTGACATCACCACAGAAACGTGGAGTATGTACTCGTGTTGGTACGATGACACCAAAAAAACCAAACTCGGCATTGCGTAAATATGCTCGTGTGCGGTTGACTAACCAAATCGAGGTTAATGCTTACATCCCTGGAGAAGGCCACAACCTTCAAGAGCACAGTGTAGTTCTTCTTCGCGGCGGACGCGTAAAAGATTTACCGGGTGTGCGTTACCATATCGTACGTGGAGCACTTGATACAGCTGGCGTAAACGGCCGTATGCAAAGCCGTTCTAAATACGGAACTAAACGTCCTAAAGTAAAAAAATAATAAGTTAATTTAACGAAGAGATTTCGTTGAAAGGAGGAACATACATGCCTCGTAAAGGTCCTGTAGCTAAACGTGACGTGTTGCCAGATCCAATTTATAATTCGAAATTGGTGACACGCTTAATTAATAAAATGATGGTTGACGGAAAAAGAGGTACTTCACAAAAGATCCTATACGGAGCGTTTGAGTTAGTTAAAGAACGCAGCGGTAAAGATCCAATTGAAGTATACGAACAAGCATTGACTAACGTTATGCCAGTTCTTGAAGTACGCGCTCGCCGTGTTGGTGGTGCAAACTACCAGGTACCGGTTGAAGTTCGTCCTGAACGCCGTACAACTCTAGGTCTTCGCTACCTTGTAAACTATTCACGTCTTCGTGGAGAGAAAACAATGGAAGAGCGTTTGGCTAATGAAATTTTAGATGCTGCTAACAACACTGGTGCAGCTGTTAAAAAACGTGAAGATATTCATAAAATGGCGGAAGCAAACAAAGCGTTTGCTCACTATCGCTGGTAATTTCTTTCGAGATGTTTTTAACATCTTAATCCGAAACGGAAGGAGAAAAACAACATGGCTAGAGAGTTCTCCTTAGACAAAACACGTAATATCGGGATCATGGCACACATTGATGCTGGTAAAACGACTACTACGGAGCGTATTTTATATTACACTGGTAGAATCCACAAAATTGGGGAAACGCATGAAGGTGCTTCTCAAATGGACTGGATGGAGCAAGAGCAGGAACGTGGAATTACCATCACGTCTGCTGCAACAACTGCTTCATGGAAAAACCACCGTGTTAACATTATTGATACTCCAGGACACGTAGACTTCACAGTTGAAGTTGAGCGTTCGTTGCGCGTACTTGATGGCGCTGTTACAGTTCTTGATGCTCAATCAGGTGTTGAGCCACAGACTGAAACAGTTTGGCGTCAAGCTACAACATACGGCGTTCCACGTATCGTGTTCATTAACAAAATGGATAAAATCGGTGCTGATTTCCTTTACTCTGTAGGCACGTTGCACGATCGCCTGCAAGCTAATGCTCACCCGATCCAATTGCCAATCGGTGCAGAAGACGAGTTCTCAGCAATTATTGACCTTGTTGAAATGAACGCACGCTTCTACGCAAACGATTTGGGAACTGAAATTACTGAAGGTGATATTCCTGAAGAGTACAAAGAGCTTGCTGAAGAATGGCACACTAAATTAGTGGAAGCTGTTGCTGAGCTTGACGAAGACTTGATGGAAAAATACCTTGGTGGGGAAGAAATCACGACAGAAGAACTTAAAGCTGGTATCCGTAAAGGAACACTAGACGTTGAGTTTTACCCAGTGGTTTGCGGAACTGCATTTAAAAACAAAGGGGTTCAATTAATGCTTGATGCAGTAATTGATTACCTGCCATCTCCACTTGATGTACCACCAATGACTGGTGTTCTTCCTGATTCGGATGAAGAAGTATTGCGTAAACCTAGCGAAGACGAGCCATTCTCTGCGCTTGCGTTTAAAGTAATGACAGATCCATATGTAGGGAAGTTAACTTTCTTCCGTGTGTATTCTGGAACTCTTAAATCCGGTTCATATGTTCAGAACTCTTCTAAAGGCAAGCGTGAGCGCGTAGGACGTATTCTGCAAATGCACGCAAACTCCCGTGAAGAAATCGCTGAAGTATATTGCGGAGACATCGCTGCTGCTATCGGCCTTAAAGATACATCGACTGGTGATACTTTAAGCGACGAGAAACATCAGGTTATCCTTGAACGTATGGTCTTCCCAGAACCTGTTATTTCACTTTCTGTGGAGCCTAAGTCAAAAGCGGATCAAGACAAAATGGGTCAAGCCCTTGCGAAATTGCAAGAAGAAGATCCAACATTCCGTGCGCACACTGACCAGGAAACTGGCCAAACAATCATCGCGGGTATGGGTGAACTTCACCTTGATATCCTAGTTGACCGTATGCGCCGTGAGTTCAACGTAGAAGCTAACGTGGGTGCACCTCAGGTATCTTACCGTGAGACATTCCGTGAGTCTGCTAAAGTTGAAGGTAAATTCGTACGCCAATCTGGTGGACGCGGACAATTTGGACACGTTTGGATTGAGTTTTCTCCAAACGAAGAAGGAGCAGGTTTTGAATTTGAAAATGGTATCGTTGGTGGTGTTGTTCCACGTGAATACATCCCAGCAGTTGAAGCGGGTCTTCGTGACTCTCTAGACAACGGTGTTATCGCCGGATATCCTTTGATCGATATCAAAGCTCGTTTGTTCGACGGATCTTACCATGATGTTGACTCGAATGAGATGGCATTTAAAGTTGCTGCTTCTATGGCACTTAAAAATGCAATTTCAAAAGTACGTCCGGTTCTTCTTGAGCCAATTATGCGTGTTGAGGTTGTTATCCCTGAGGAATACCTTGGAGATATCATGGGTGACATTACGTCACGCCGAGGCCGTGTAGAAGGTATGGACGCTCGCGGAAACGCGCAAGTTGTTCGTGCTATGGTACCTCTTGCAGAAATGTTCGGTTATGCGACTTCATTGCGTTCAAACACGCAAGGCCGCGGTGTGTTCTCAATGCACTTCGACCACTATGAAGAAGTACCGAAATCAATTTCTGAAGAAATTATCAAAAAAAATAAAGGTCAATAATTGAATTTTGATCTTTAATAACGTATAAATAGTTTGTATGCTCGGAATGATAGGGCCCTATCATTTCGGCACTTCAAACGAACATTCACTTACATTTTGAGGAGGATTTTTCTAATGGGAAAAGCTAAATTTGATCGTTCGAAAACGCACGCGAATATTGGTACAATTGGTCACGTTGACCATGGTAAAACAACTTTGACTGCAGCAATCGCTACAGTTCTTGCTAAAAAATCAGGCGGGGAAGCACGTTCTTACGCTCAAATCGACAACGCACCTGAAGAAAAAGAGCGCGGTATCACAATCAATACTTCACACGTTGAGTATGAAACTGAATCACGCCACTATGCACACGTAGATTGCCCTGGACACGCCGATTATGTTAAAAACATGATCACTGGTGCTGCTCAAATGGACGGCGGGATCTTAGTAGTATCTGCTGCTGATGGCCCAATGCCACAAACTCGTGAGCACATTCTTCTTTCACGTCAAGTTGGTGTTCCTTACCTAGTAGTATTCATGAACAAATGCGACATGGTAGATGACGAAGAACTTCTTGAACTAGTTGAAATGGAAGTCCGCGATCTTCTATCTGAATATGACTTCCCTGGCGATGACATTCCTGTCATCAAAGGATCTGCTCTTAAAGCTCTTGAAGGCGAAGCAGAATGGGAAGACAAAATTGTTGAATTGATGGATGCAGTTGATAGCTATATCCCAACTCCACCACGTGATACTGACAAGCCATTCATGATGCCTGTTGAGGATGTATTCTCAATCACTGGCCGTGGTACGGTTGCTACTGGACGCGTTGAACGCGGACAGATCAAAATCGGTGATAACGTTGATATCATTGGTCTTACTGAAGAGCCAAAATCTACTACTGTAACAGGTGTAGAAATGTTCCGTAAATTGCTTGACTATGCTGAAGCTGGCGACAACATTGGTGCACTTCTTCGCGGAGTTTCTCGTGACGACGTACAACGTGGACAAGTATTGGCTAAACCAGGCACAATTACTCCACACACTGAGTTCAAAGCTGAAGTTTATGTTCTTTCAAAAGAAGAGGGTGGACGTCACACTCCATTCTTCACAAACTACCGTCCACAGTTCTACTTCCGTACAACTGATGTAACTGGCGTTTGTAACCTTCCTGAAGGTGTAGAAATGGTTATGCCTGGAGATAACATCGAAATGATCGTTTCTCTAATCTCTCCTATCGCACTTGAAGAAGGAACTAAGTTCTCTATCCGTGAGGGTGGACGTACTGTAGGCGCTGGCGTTGTTGCTACAATCACTAAGTAATAACAGCTGAGTGTTGATTTAAGACCCTGTCTCATTTAATGAGACAGGGTCTTTTTTTGCGTAAACATCAAAATACACAAGAAAAACACCACAAAAGGATTGTTGTTCATAAAATATTCTAACTTTTTAAAATATCTTCAAACCCCAATAGCAGCAACAATGAAAACGGATACATAATTTATGAATATTCAAAATTTACGAAAAAGTAGCAAGAAGTTGATTGACACACTTCGGAATAGGCGATATGATAGCAACAATTTACAAGATACAAACAGAATTCGATATATTGCATATTATAAAACTTTCGAGAAAGAAGTGGACATCATGAGCGAACAAGTAATTTATTTAAATGGTGAATTCGTTAAAAAAGAAGACGCTAAAATTTCAGTTTATGATCACGGTTTTTTATACGGTGATGGTGTATTCGAAGGAATCCGTTCTTATAACGGAAATGTCTTTCGGCTGGAAGAGCATTTAGAGCGCCTTTACGATTCAGCAAAATCTGTGATGCTCGAGATTCCCCACACTTTTGAGGAAATGACTCAAATTGTTGTACAGACGCTAAGAGAAAATAAGTTTAAGGATGCCTACATTCGCCTCATTGTTTCACGAGGAGTTGGGAACTTAGGGCTGGATCCTTACAGTTGCTCTAATCCGAGTGTAATTGTCATTGCCGAACCGTTATCGCTGTTTCCGAAAGCGATGTATGAAACGGGAATCGAAATTGTCTCGGTCGCAACACGCAGAAGCCGTGCCGACGTGTTAAGTCCGAAAGTTAAATCGTTAAATTATATGAACAATATTTTAGTTAAGCTTGAGGCGCATTTAGCGGGTGTTTCTGAAGCACTTATGCTGAATGATCAAGGATATGTTGCTGAAGGTTCAGCGGACAATATTTTCATTGTCCGTAAGAATAAGTTGCTGACGCCTCCAGGCTACGTTGGGGCGCTTGAAGGAATTACGCGAAATGCCATTATGGATGTTGCCGCTGAAAAAGGTTACGACATGCAGGAAGCTGTTTTTACAAGGCATGATGTTTATGTAGCAGATGAAGTGTTCCTGACAGGAACTGCTGCGGAAGTTATTGCAGTTGTGAAAGTAGATGGCCGCGTAATCGGTGAAGGCAAGCCGGGTCCGGTAACAAATGATTTGCTTGAATCGTTTAGAGAACTTGTTCAAAATGATGGTGTAAAAGTATACGGCGATCAGCTAAATGTAGTCTAAAACAATAACCATACCAATCAAATAGAAGTTCAACTCAATGACGAGGTTAAAGTAAATGGAAGCTGTATTCACAGAGAGCCGGCACAGGTGGAAGCCGGCAATACAACCATTTGCGACATCCCCTCTGAGTGGATCACTGAAAAGCTTCGGCTGTTTAGGTAGTCCCGGTGACTTGCAAGATAGAGGCATCGTTAACAACGGATAAGCGTTGCTTATCCATGAGGCTGCGGTTGCGCAGTGAACTAGGGTGGTACCATGAAGCTTTTTCATCCCTATGCGAAGAACATGTTTCTTTGTGTAGGGATGGAAAAGCTTTTTTGTTTTATTCCACCGGAGACTAAGAAAAGGAGGCGGAAGGATTGGAAGTAAACGTACAGGTTAGAGAAGAAGTGAAACAGCAGCTAACAGGCAGTGGTGCAGATGTACTGATTCAATCGTTAAAAGGCCAAGGTGTAGAAATGATTTTTGGATATCCAGGGGGCGCGGTGCTACCAATTTACGATGCCCTGCACAAGAATCCGATACGCCATATATTGGCCAGACATGAACAAGGTGCCATCCATGCAGCCGAGGGATATGCAAGAGTATCTGGAAAACCTGGCGTTGTACTTGCCACATCGGGTCCTGGTGCAACGAACTTAGTCACGGGAATAGCAGATGCCATGTTGGATTCCTTGCCATTGGTCATCTTTACAGGGCAAGTTGCAACTTCAGTAATTGGCACCGATGCTTTTCAGGAAGCGGATATTATCGGCATCACCCAACCGATTACGAAGCACAATTATCAAGTGAAGAAAGTTGCGGATTTGCCAAGAATTATCAAAGAGGCTTTTTACATCGCCTCCACTGGACGTCCAGGACCGGTTCTGGTCGATGTACCGAAAAATATTGCAACTGAACTATTCTTATCCAATACAGAAGAAGAGGCGCTTCACCTGCCGGGGTATCAGCCAACAACGAGTCCGAATTTCCTGCAAATCCAAAAGGCAGCACAAGTCCTGTCACAGGCGAAAAAGCCATTGATATTAGCTGGAGCTGGGATACTCGCAGCGCAGGCGACAGAAGAGCTGAAGGCGTTCGCTGAAAAACATCAAATTCCAATCACAAACACATTGCTGGGGTTGGGAAGTATAGCAGGCGAGCACGAGCTATTCCTGGGAATGGCGGGAATGCACGGAACCTATACCGCCAATACTGCAATTTGTGATTGCGATGTACTTTTAAATATCGGGGCTCGCTTTGATGATCGGCTGACCGGGAATCTTGCCCACTTTGCTCCAAATGCCCAAGTGATCCATATTGACATCGATCCAGCAGAAATCGGCAAAAACGTACCGACGGCCATCCCGATTGTAGCGGATGCCAAAGAAGCATTGCTTCAGCTGCTCGACCAACCATTTAGAAGTCCAGAAACTGCTAATTGGTTAATGGAGCTATCGGGCAACAAGACGGAGTACCCACTTCAATACCATTTGAAAGGCCGTGAAGGAATCCTTCCGCAGCAGGCGGTTGAATTGATTCACCGGTTGACGCAAGGAAATGCAGTGGTAACTACTGATGTGGGCCAGCACCAGATGTGGGCGGCTCAATATTACCGCTTTAACAATCCGCATAGCTGGGTAACATCAGGCGGACTTGGCACTATGGGCTTTGGCTTCCCGGCAGCGATCGGTGCGCAATTGGCAAAACCCGAAGAACTGGTTATTTCCATTGTGGGAGACGCTGGTTTCCAAATGACGCTGCAGGAACTGTCTTTGCTTCAGGAATTGCGGCTTCCGGTCAAGATTGTCATCCTAAACAATCAAAGCTTGGGAATGGTAAGACAGTGGCAAGAAACATTCTACGAAGGGCGTTATTCTCAGTCGTTAATTCCGGTTCAGCCTGATTTTGTGAAACTGGCTGGAGCGTACGACATTAAAGGCTATAAAGTGGAGACGATGGAAGAAGCAGAAGCGGTTTTCGCAGAAGCATTTAATTCAAACGAGCCAGTCTTGATTGATTGCCGAGTGGTGCAGCTGGAGTCTGTTTATCCGATGGTTGCACCAGGCAAAGGCTTGAATGAGATGATCGGAGTGAAAGGCGAATGAAACGAGTCATTACAACTACTGTGATCAACCAAAGCGGAGTGCTGAACCGAGTGACTGGATTGCTGATGAAACGGCAGTTCAACATCGAAAGCATTTCGGTTGGCCACACCGAGCAGCCTGGCATGTCGAAAATGACATTTGTGGTCAATGTGGAAGATAAGGGCAAACTGGAGCAGTTGTTGAAACAGCTGCAAAAGCAAATTGATGTCATCAAAGTAAATGATATTACGGATAAGGCAATCGTAATGAGAGAGCTGGCACTGGTTAAAGTAGTCGTCCCTCCGCCACTGAGAAACGAAATTCTCAGCATTGTTGAACCGTTTCGGGCGACAGTGGTGGATATGAGCAAAAATGTCACCACGTTCCAAGTGACAGGCAATCCTGAAAAAATTGAAGCATTTATTGATCTGATGCGGCCTTATGGTGTGAAAGAGCTGACCCGAACCGGGGTATCCGCCTTTGTCAGAGAAACACAAAAAGCACAAGCACCGCAATTGAACATCCTATAAAAACCAAACTCAAGGGGGAAATTAAAAATGGCGAAAATGTATTATAACCAAGATGTAAACGAAGAGGTACTTAAAGGAAAGACAATTGCAGTGATCGGGTATGGTTCTCAAGGCCACGCACATGCTCAAAACTTGAAAGAATCCGGTTTTGACGTAATCGTTGGTGTGCGTCCGGGCAAATCATTTGACCAGGCTAAAAATGATGGCATGAAAGTGGCTACTGTCAAAGAAGCGGCAGAAGCAGCAGATGTCATCATGATCTTAGTACCGGATGAAAAACAAACGCAAATTTACAACGCCGAAATCAAACCGTCCTTAACAGCCGGAAAATCATTGGTTTTCGCACACGGCTTTAATATTCACTTTAACCAAATTGTTGCGCCTGAAGACGTAGATGTCTTCTTGGTAGCTCCAAAAGGCCCTGGCCATCTTGTCCGCCGTACGTACGAAGCGGGCGCTGGCGTTCCAGGATTGATTGCCATCCATCAAGATGTTTCGGGCCAAGCTCAGGAAGTGGCGCTTGCTTACGCGAAAGGAATCGGAGCTACACGCGCGGGCGTTTTGGAAACAACATTCAAAGAAGAAACCGAAACAGATCTATTTGGAGAACAGGCCGTTCTTTGCGGCGGCGTGACTTCGCTTGTGAAAGCAGGTTTTGAAACACTGGTCGAAGCCGGATACCAACCGGAACTTGCGTATTTCGAATGTATGCACGAATTAAAGCTGATCGTTGACTTGATGTATGAAGGTGGATTGTCAGGAATGCGCTATTCCATTTCCGACACGGCTCAATGGGGAGATTTTGTTTCAGGACCGCGCATTGTCGATGCAGATACAAAAGCCCGCATGAAAGATGTGTTGACGGATATCCAAACAGGAAAGTTTGCAAAAGGCTGGTTGCTTGAAAACCAGTTGAACCGCCCGGAATTCACGGCGATCGAAAAAGCGGAAGAAGCTCATCAAATCGAACAAGTTGGACGTGAATTGCGTGCGATGATGCCATTCGTTAACGAAGGCAAAAAAACCAAACAAAAAGAGGTGGCTGCCAATGTCACAAATTGATATTTTCGATACGACATTGCGAGACGGAGAACAGTCGGCCGGGATCAACTTGAATACAGCAGAGAAAATCGAAATCGCCCGCCAGCTTGAACGTCTGGGAGTGACGATTATCGAATCAGGGTTTCCTGCTTCATCTCCAGGAGACTTTGACGCTGTGCAGCGAATCGCAGGCACGGTGAAGAATTCCATCGTAACGGGGCTGGCCCGTTCGATGCAAGGTGATATTGACCGAACATGGGAAGCGCTGAAAGGAGCGGAACAGCCGCATATTCACATCTTTTTGGCTACTTCGCCAATCCATATGGAAACGAAACTATTTAAAACACCCGAACAGGTAGTTGAACTGGCTGTGGAATCTGTCAAATACGCGCGCAAGTTCTTCCCGTTGGTCCAGTGGTCAGCGGAAGATGCTTCCCGTTCAGACCCAGAATTCCTCGCTCACATTATTCGTAAAGTCATTGAAGCAGGGGCCACGACCATTAACCTGCCGGATACAGTCGGCTATGCTACACCGAAAGAATACGGAGCGATGTTCAAATACATGACTGAAAACGTAGCAGGAATCGAAAAAGTGAAGCTGTCCGCGCATTGCCATAATGATTTGGGAATGGCAACAGCCAACACGTTGGCTGCGATTGAAAATGGCGCCACTCAAATTGAAGGAACCATCAACGGCATCGGAGAGCGCGCCGGCAACGTGGCACTGGAAGAAATTGCAGTCGCTTTGCATATCCGCAAACAGATCTTCAATATCGAGACGGGCATCAACCTTCATGAAATCAAGCGCACAAGCCAATTGGTCAGCCAGTTGACAGGAAGCTTGATCCAGCCGAACAAAGCTGTTGTCGGGAAAAATGCATTTGCCCATGAATCCGGCATCCATCAGGACGGCATGCTAAAGAATCCATTGACTTATGAAATCATTACACCGGAATTGATTGGCGATGCAGCAACCGAATTGGTGCTGGGCAAACATTCCGGGCGCCATGCCTTTAAAGACCGCGCCGTCAAAATGGGCTTTGATTTAACGGATGAAAAGCTGAACAATGCATTTATCGAGTTTAAGAAATTAGCAGACCGCAAGAAAGAAATTATAGAAGAC
Source organism: Planococcus sp. TJ-307 (assembly GCF_058268435.1). Taxonomy (NCBI): domain Bacteria; kingdom Bacillati; phylum Bacillota; class Bacilli; order Caryophanales; family Caryophanaceae; genus Planococcus; species Planococcus sp. TJ-307. The sequence goes on along the minus strand of NZ_JBZDOJ010000007.1, from coordinate 27,405 downwards.
GATCTATACGTATTGCTAACGGACCAGCAGATCCACGATACCGAAACACCGGTTTACAAGTTGGAAAGTGTGCAAGTGCAATATGGCACGGCAAATATTCCAACAGCTACCGCTTCTGCTTATCACCCGAATGGTGAATTGATTAGCGAAGCTGCAACTGGAGCTGGATCGGTTGAAGCAATCTTCAACACATTGGAACGAATTGTCGAAGGCAAAGTCCATATTCTAGATTACCGGGTAACATCTATCGGCAAAGGGCGCGATGCCTTAGGCGAAGCGGTTATCAATATGAGCTATAACGGAGAGACGGTTACCGGCCGAGACGTTGCACAGGATGTCCTGGAGGCAACAGCAAAAGCATATTTGAATGCAGTTAATCGCCAAATTGTCCAAGTCGGAAAGAAAGTCCGAATGTCTGCAGTGTAAGAACGAACAGATCGAAAGAGGAGGAATTTAAAATGAAAAAAACAATAGCGGTATTGCCAGGAGACGGAATCGGACCAGAAGTAACAGATGCAGCGGTAAAAGTGCTGCAATCCATTGCAATGCGTTATGGACATACTTTTCATTTAAAGCATGCAGCGATCGGAGGAACGGCGGTTGATCAATTCGATAACCCGCTGCCTCAGCAAACCATTGATGTTTGTGATGCCAGCGATGCAATTCTCCTCGGTGCAGTCGGCGGACCGAAATGGGACGACAATCCGGCTCACTTGCGTCCGGAAAAAGGGCTTTTGAACATCCGGAAGCATTTCGACTTGTTCGCCAACATCCGTCCGGTTAAAGCGGTGCCGGCATTGCTTGCTTCTTCTCCGTTAAAAGAAGAGGTGGCGAAAGAAGTGGACATGGTTATTGTCCGTGAATTGACCAGCGGCTTGTATTTCGGGGAACCGAAACGCCGATCTGAAAAATCAGCAGTGGACACCTTGGTTTATACGAGAGAAGAAATCGAGCGGATCGTCAATCAGGCGTTTGAAATTGCCCGTACACGAAGAGGCAAAGTAACGTCAGTTGATAAAGCCAATGTATTGGAAACCAGCAAACTATGGCGCGAAGTTGTGGAAGAGCGGAGAAAAGCGTATCCGGATATCGAAGTAGAGCATATGCTGGTCGATTCAGCAGCAATGAAGCTCATTACCGATCCACGTGCTTTTGATGTGGTGGTAACCGAGAACATGTTCGGTGACATCTTGAGTGATGAAGCTTCGGTCATCACCGGCTCGCTTGGCATGCTGCCGTCTGCCAGCATCCGTTCAGACGGCTTCGGCCTTTACGAACCCGTACACGGTTCGGCACCGGATATTGCAGGGCAAAACAAAGCGAATCCATCGGCCGCGATTTTGTCTGCTGCTATGATGCTTAAGCATTCATTCGGTCTTCACACAGAAGCGGCAGCCATTGAAAAAGCTGTCATGGACGTTTTGGAAGATGGCTATTGCACAGGAGATCTGGCTGGAGAAGGAAAACGCGTAGTTTCAACCGATCGATTTGTCACTAAAGTTGTGGAAGAGCTGGAAAGAGAATTTGTATCAGAACACATCATGTATTCTTATGTGTAAGTGAAAGGAGCGGTTCGCATGGCAAAAACAATTATCGAAAAAATTTGGGAACAACATATCGTCTTTGAAGAGCAAGGAAAGCCGGACCTGCTATACATCGATCTTCATTTATTGCATGAGGTGACATCCCCGCAAGCGTTTGAAGGGCTTCGGTTGAATGGACGAAAAGTCCGCCGGCCGGATCTTTGTTTTGCGACCATGGACCATAACGTGCCAACACGCAACCGGGAAACCATCACCGATCCGATTTCACGGAAACAAATTAAGACCTTGCAGGACAATTGCGATGAATTTGGTGTTCCGCTTGCCGGCATTAATCATCCGGACCAGGGGATTGTCCACGTTATCGGACCGGAATTGGGTTTGACGCAACCCGGTAAAACCATTGTCTGCGGAGACAGCCATACTTCGACACACGGAGCCTTTGGCGCTTTGGCATTCGGCATTGGTACGAGTGAAGTCGAGCACGTCCTTTCCACCCAAACGCTCTGGCAATCAAAGCCGAAAACGATGGAAGTGCGGATTGACGGCAAGCTGGGCTTTGGTGTGTCTTCCAAAGACGTCATCCTAGCCATTATTTCGAAATTTGGCATCGATATGGGAACCGGGCATATTATGGAATATACAGGAGAAGCCATCCGTGGATTGTCGATGGAAGAGCGGATGACCATTTGCAATATGTCGATTGAAGCCGGCGCACGCGCAGGGCTGATCAGTCCGGACCAAACGACGGTGGAATACTTAAGAGGGCGCAGACATGTGCCTGAAGGCGATGCGTTTGAAAAAGAAGCAGCTCGGTGGCTGGCTCTTGCGACAGACGAAGGTGCGCAGTACGACACGTCAGTAACGATTCATGCAGATGAAATTTCCCCATTCGTCACATGGGGTACGAATCCTTCAATGGGTTCAGGCATCGCGGAACGGGTTCCATCCGCCGCGGATTACAACAAGCAGTCAGATAAAGATGCGTTGAAGCAAGCTTTGGCTTATATGCATTTGGAAGAAGGCACTCCGCTTTCGTCGATTGATATTCAGCATGTCTTTATTGGCTCCTGCACAAATGCCCGTCTTGGCGACTTGCGTGCAGCCAGTGAAATCATCAAAGGCAAGAAAGTGCATCCAGCGGTTACGGCGATTGTCGTTCCTGGATCTGAAACGGTCAAACGTGCTGCAGAACAGGAAGGACTGGATCAAGTGTTTCTTGAAGCTGGCTTTGAGTGGCGCGAAACCGGATGCAGCATGTGTCTGGCGATGAATGAAGACTCGGTGCCTGCTGGCGAACGCTGCGCATCCACGTCTAACCGGAATTTTGAAGGACGCCAAGGAGCGGGATCGATGACACATTTGGTGAGTCCTGTAATGGCGGCAGCCGCTGCGATCGAAGGCCATCTGACGGATGTTCGCAATTACATGAAAGAGCCCGTACCATCCGCATGACAGGCAGAAATGAGGAGGCCAAACGATGAAGCCGATTAATAACATCTCAAGCGTCTTAACACCGCTTGAACGCAAAAACGTAGATACCGACCAAATCATCTCAAAAGAATTTTTAAAGCGCATTGAACGAACGGGATTCGGCAAATATTTGTTTTATCATTGGCGCTTTCATGCTGATGGGTCACCGATAGAAGACTTTGTTTTGAACGACCCCCGATTTAACGGCTCCGAAATTTTAGTTGCACAAGAAAATTTCGGCTGCGGTTCTTCTCGTGAACATGCTCCGTGGGCGATTTTGGATTACGGATTCCGCGTAGTCATCGCTCCCAGCTATGCAGACATCTTCTATAACAACTGCGTGAAAAATGGGATCTTGCCGATCCGCTTAAAAGATCAGGAAGTCAATGAACTGATCGACAAAGGGCAGCGTCAGGAATTCAAATTGGAAATCAGTTTGGAAGATCAGACGGTCACAGCCCAGGACGGCACGCACTATGAATTTGAAATCGATCCTTACTGGAAAGAAATGCTGTTAAAAGGCTGGGATGAGATTGCATTAACATTCCAATACGACGCCTATATTGCGGCTTATGAAGAAAGACAGAGCCGGACTTGATAGAATGCAGCAAAACAATAGGACAACCCTTAACTAGACGGCCCTTTACGCAAGTTGTGAAGGGTCTTTATTTTTGGACTTTTTTGTCTATAAGCCAATCACTTGCAGGCTGTTGACAAGCATTTCAGCATTTGTTAATTTAAAGTGTGTACTTTAACGCTTTAGCAAACTAAAGGAGAGTTTATTTATGAATGCAGTTGTTATCGCTGTCTTAGTCATGCTCGTATTGAGCTTGTTGCGTGTGAATGTCGTCTTTGCCTTACTGATTGGCGCACTTGCAGGTGGATTAAGCGGTGGATTATCATTTACCGATACATTAACATCATTTACTGGAGGATTAGGCGAGGGTGCGACCATTGCGCTCAGCTATGCCATGCTCGGTGGATTTGCCGTAGCGATTTCGCGGACGGGCATACCGGAGCTGCTTGTGTCAGGCGTTTTGAAGCTGGTCAACAAAGACGGAGAGGCGACACGGGAAAATCTAGCAAAAGCTCTCATCATTATTGCACTTTTAGCAATGGCCATCTTCTCGCAAAACTTGATTCCAATCCACATTGCTTTTATTCCTTTATTGGTTCCACCAATTTTGTACATTTTAAATGAATTGCGAATTGACCGCCGGCTGATTGCGGCTGTCCTGACATTTGGTCTGACAGCACCATATATTCTGTTGCCATATGGCTTTGGCCTAATTTTCCATGAGATAGTCTTTACGCAGATGCAGCTTGCAGGGCTTACTATCGATATGGCAGACATTCCGAAAGCAATGGCCATTCCGGTAGCTGGCTTGTTGGTCGGCTTGATCATTGCGGTGTTTGTTTCGTATCGCAAGCCGAGAGACTACCGTAAAACAACTTCTACTATAGAAGGAACTCTGAAAAAGACAGCATCATTAAAAGATGTGATCGTCACGATTGTGGCCTTGATCGCGGCTTTATACGCCCAGGTCCAGACAGACTCGATGATTATTGGTGCACTGGCCGGAATTCTTGTGCTGTATGTCTTTGGTGCAATGAAATGGCGTGAAGCCGACGACGTTCTTACAGAAGGCATGCGCATGATGGCATTTATCGGCTTTGTCATGATTACCGCCAATGGCTTTGCATCAGTCATACAAGCGACTGGAGCCGTCGAGCCGCTCGTTGAAAGCGTCTCGGATCTGTTTGCTGGCAATAAGGGTCTCGCAGCACTGGCGATGCTTGTCGTCGGTTTGTTCGTAACGATGGGCATCGGCTCATCGTTTGCGACGATTCCAATCATTGCTGCTATCTTTGTTCCGTTGAGCTTGGAGTTCGAATTTTCGACCATGGCGATCATCGCCTTGATTGGTACCGCAGGCGCATTGGGTGATGCGGGATCTCCTGCTTCTGACTCAACGCTTGGGCCGACTGCCGGACTGAACGTCGATGGACAGCACAATCACATCTGGGATACTTGTGTTCCGACCTTCCTCCATTACAATATTCCCTTGGTAATTTTCGGTTGGGTTGCTGTGATGTTATTGGGATAAGCTCGAAATGTTCGGACTATTCCCGTCGGACTTGAAGTTCTAAAATATCCTGTTATACTAATAAAAGCGAATTGAAAAGAATTTCGTGGAAAGCCTTGCGGAATTCTTTTTTCTTTTGTATAATGGTGAATGTTGGTCTTTGACTGCGATGAAGCGAGAGGTTACCGATACACCCGGCCGCTTTGCCATGGCGAGTGATTGGAAAATTTTCGTGGAGAATGTCTATCAAAAATAGGCGAAAAGGAGGGAAAATAATGGCAAAACAAAAAATTCGTATCCGTTTAAAAGCATATGATCACAGAATTCTTGATCAGTCTGCCGAGAAAATTGTAGAAACCGCAAAACGTTCAGGTGCAAGCGTATCGGGTCCGATACCGTTGCCGACTGAAAGATCGGTCTACACCATCTTACGTGCTGTCCATAAGTACAAAGATGCTCGTGAGCAATTTGAAATGCGCACACACAAACGTCTAATCGATATCGTTAACCCGACACCACAAACTGTTGATGCGTTAATGAAACTTGATTTACCGTCAGGCGTTGACATTGAAATTAAACTTTAATCGGTAAACGAAATAGAAAAAACATAAAATAACCACAGGAGGTGTGACAACATGACCAAAGGAATCTTAGGTAGAAAAATCGGTATGACGCAAGTTTTTGCTGAGAACGGTGATTTAATCCCTGTAACTGTTATTGAAGCTGCTCCAAACGTAGTACTTCAAAAGAAGACAGTTGAGGTAGACGGCTACGAAGCAATCCAATTAGGTTTTGAAGATAAGCGCGAAAAGCTTTCAAACAAACCTTCTAAAGGACACGTAGCAAAAGCAAACACTGCTCCTAAGCGCTTCATTCGCGAACTTCGCAATGTAAACTTAGCTGATTACGAGATTGGTCAAGAAGTCAAAGTAGATGTATTCGCAGAAGGCGATGTAGTAGATGTCACAGGAACAACAAAAGGTAAAGGTTTCCAAGGTGTTATTAAACGCCACGGACAATCTCGCGGACCAATGAGTCACGGTTCACGTTACCACCGTCGTCCTGGTTCAATGGGTCCGGTTGCTCCTAACCGCGTATTCAAACAGAAGAAATTACCTGGTCAAATGGGTGGCACAACAATTACGATTCAAAACCTTTCGATCGTGAAAGTAGATCTTGAACGTAACCTGCTTCTTATTAAAGGTAATGTTCCTGGTTCTCGCAAAGCATTGATCCGTGTTAAAACGGCAATTAAAGCGAAATAATAATTTTTTAGAGAAAGGAGGAAACAAAAATGCCTAAAGTAGCTTTATTAAATCAAACAGGTTCACAAGTGGGCGACATCGAATTGAACGACTATGTATTCGGTATCGAACCAAATGAATCAGTGTTATTTGACGCAGTAGTGTCTCAACGCGCTTCACTTCGTCAAGGTAACCATAAAGTAAAAAACCGTTCTGAAGTAGCTGGTGGTGGTAAAAAGCCATGGCGTCAAAAAGGAACTGGACGTGCTCGTCAAGGGTCGATCCGTTCACCACAATGGCGCGGAGGCGGTATCGTATTCGGACCAACTCCACGTAGCTATAGCTATAAGCTTCCTAAGAAAGTCCGTCGTTTAGCTCTACGTTCTGCACTTTCATCTGCAGTAATCGGAGAAAACCTGATGGTACTTGAAGGATTGACATTTGATGCACCGAAAACAAAATCTTTCAACCAGTTGATCCAAGATCTTTCAATTGGCAAAAAAGCTTTGTTCGTAACTGCTGACCTTGATGAGAACGTTGCAAAATCTGCACGTAACCTTCACGGAATGACAGTTGTAGCAGCAGATGGCATTAACGTACTAGACTTGCTTGGACATGACAAAATTGTTATGACAAAAGCAGCGATTGAGAAAATTGAGGAGGTGCTTAGTTAATGGAAGCACGTGATGTAATTAAACGTCCAGTCATTACTGAGCAATCATCTGAAGTAATGGCAGAGAAAAAGTACACTTTTGAAGTGGACACTCGCGCAAACAAAACACAAGTTAAACAAGCAGTGCAGGAGATCTTTGGCGTGAAAGTTGAGAAAGTCAACATCATGAACTACAAAGGGAAATTCAAGCGCATGGGCAAACACGCAGGATACACAAACAAACGCCGCAAAGCGATTGTTAAATTGACTGCTGAATCTAAAGACATCGAGCTATTCGAAATTTAATTTCTATAAGTTCTTAAAGAACTATTAAAGAAGGAGGGAAACAACGTGGGGATAAGAAAATATAAACCTACCACTAACGGTCGTCGTAACATGACGAGTTCAGATTTCGCTGAAATCACTACGAACAAACCTGAAAAATCGCTTTTACGACCTGTAAAGCGCAAGGGCGGCCGTAATAACCAAGGTAAAATAACTGTACGCCATCACGGTGGTGGACATAAACGTCAATACCGTGTTATCGATTTCAAACGTAACAAAGATGGCATTCCAGGACGCGTTGCTACAATCGAGTACGATCCTAACCGTTCTGCGAACATCGCATTGATTCATTACGCTGATGGTGAGAAACGTTACATCCTCGCTCCTAAAGGAGTCGAAGTTGGAACTCAACTTATGTCAGGTATTGAAGCAGACATCAAAGCGGGTAACTCTTTGCCGTTGTCTAACATCCCAATGGGTTCTACAATCCATAACATCGAATTGAAGCCAGGCGGCGGCGGACAACTAGTTCGTTCTGCAGGAACTTCAGCTCAAGTATTGGGTAAAGAAGGAAAATACGTAACAGTTCGTTTGCAATCAGGCGAAGTTCGCATGATTCTTGCTACTTGCCGCGCAACTATCGGTGCAGTAGGAAATGAGCAACACGAATTGATCAACATTGGTAAAGCAGGACGTAACCGCTGGAAGGGCAATCGCCCAACAGTCCGCGGATCTGTAATGAACCCGAACGATCACCCACACGGTGGTGGTGAAGGACGCTCGCCAATCGGACGTAAATCACCAATGTCTCCTTGGGGTAAACCAACTCTTGGTTACAAAACACGCAAGAAAACGAACAAATCAGATAAATTTATCGTGCGTCGTCGTAAAAAATAATTTGATTCCGCTACGGTTCGTCAAAAGAACCGTGGTGCGATCACGAAGGGAGGATCCCACATGGGCCGCAGCTTGAAAAAAGGACCTTTTGTTGATGATCATCTTATGAAAAAAGTTGAAGCACAAAAGGACTCTGAGAAAAAACAAGTGATCAAAACTTGGTCTCGCCGTTCTACAATTTTCCCGACATTCATCGGACAAACAATCGCAGTATACGATGGTCGTAAGCACATCCCTGTATACGTGACTGAAGACATGGTGGGCCATAAACTAGGCGAATTCGCACCAACACGCAAATACGCTAGTCATGGTGCAGACGATAAGAAAACAAGACGTTAATTGAGAGGAGGATTTCCCCATGCAAGCAAAAGCTGTCGCTAGAACAGTACGTATTGCTCCTCGTAAAGTCCGTTTAGTAGTAGATTTAATCCGAGGCAAGCAAATTGGCGAAGCTGTTGCGATTTTAAACCACACTCCGAAAGCAGCATCTATTGTTGTTGAGAAGTTATTGAAATCTGCAGCTGCTAACGCTGAACACAACTACGAAATGGATCTGAATGACTTGGTCATCAGTGAAGTATTCGTTGACGAAGGACCAACACTTAAACGTTTCCGTCCACGTGCAATGGGACGCGCAAGCGCGATTAATAAACGCACAAGCCACATCACACTAGTGGTATCTGACAAGAAGGAGGGATAATTCGTGGGACAAAAAATACATCCAATTGGGATGCGTATCGGAATCATTCGTGATTGGGAATCTAAATGGTACGCTGAGAAAGATTATGCGACACTTCTTCACGAAGATATTAAAATCCGTGAATATGTTGAAGCACGTTTGAAAGAAGCTTCAGTTTCTAAAATTGAAATTGAACGCGCTGCAAACCGTGTTAACGTAACAATTCACACTGCGAAACCAGGTATGGTAATTGGTAAAGGTGGATCTGAAGTAGAAGTACTTCGCAACCAACTGAACTCTATGACTGGCAAGCGTGTACACATCAACATTATCGAAATCAAAAGAGCTGACCTTGATGCAAGATTGGTTGCTGAAAGTGTTGCACGTCAATTGGAAAACCGAGTATCTTTCCGTCGTGCACAAAAACAAGCAATCCAACGCACTATGCGTTCTGGCGCTAAAGGAATCAAAACTCAAGTATCTGGACGTCTAGGCGGCGCTGACATTGCGCGTGCTGAACACTACAGTGAAGGTACTGTTCCGCTCCATACACTTCGCGCTGACATTGATTATGCGCATGCTGAAGCAGACACAACTTATGGTAAGCTTGGCGTAAAAGTATGGATCTACCGCGGTGAAGTCCTTCCAACTAAGAAGAAATCTGAGGAAGGAGGCAAATAATATGTTAATGCCTAAACGCGTTAAATATCGTAGAGAGCACCGAGGCAAGATGCGCGGGGAAGCTAAAGGCGGTAAAGAAATCGCATTCGGCGAATTTGGTCTCCAAGCTTTAGAATCATCTTGGATCACTAACCGTCAAATCGAAGCAGCACGTATTTCCATGACTCGTTACATGAAACGTGGCGGTAAAGTCTGGATCAAAATTTTCCCTCATAAACCATATACGAAAAAGCCTCTAGAGGTTCGTATGGGATCTGGTAAAGGTTCACCTGAAGGCTGGGTAGCCGTTGTCAAAACTGGTAAAATCATGTTCGAACTTGGTGGAGTATCTGAAGAAGTGGCACGCGAAGCATTGCGCCTAGCATCTCACAAACTTCCGATCAAAACGAAGTTCATCAAACGCGAAGAAATTGGTGGTGAATCGAATGAAAGCTAATGAAATCCGTGACCTAACCACTGCTGAGATTGAACAAAAAGTGAAATCACTGAAAGAAGAGCTTTTCAACCTTCGCTTCCAATTGGCTACTGGTCAATTAGAAAACACTGCTCGCATCCGCGAAGTACGTAAAGCGATTGCCCGTATGAAAACTGTGATTCACGAAAGAGTACTCAGTGGCAATAACTGATAAATCGAGAGGAGGTTTGCAAGTATGACTGAGCGTAACCAACGCAAAGTATACACAGGCCGTGTTGTGTCTGACAAAATGGACAAAACCGTTACAGTAATGGTTGAAACTCAAAAGAAGCACGCATTCTATGGCAAACGTGTAAAATACTCTAAGAAATATAAAGCTCATGATGAGCTAAACGAAGCGAAAATGGGCGACGTAGTTCGCATCATGGAAACTCGTCCGTTATCAGCTACAAAACGTTTCCGCGTATTGGAAATTGTAGAAAAAGCGGTTATCATTTAATTTAAATAATTTCGGAACCTAAGAAATTCCGGAGGGAGGTTACCTAAGTGATCCAACAGGAAAGTCGTTTAAAAGTTGCAGACAACTCGGGTGCTCGTGAAGTACTAACGATTAAAGTACTTGGTGGTTCTGGTCGCAAGACTGCAAACATCGGAGACGTAATCGTTTGTACCGTGAAAAAAGCAACACCAGGTGGCGTTGTTAAGAAGGGTGAAGTCGTTAAGGCTGTCATCGTTCGCACGAAAAGCGGAGCTCGCCGTAAAGACGGTACTTATATCAAATTTGATGAAAATGCATGTGTCATCATCCGTGACGACAAAGGTCCACGCGGAACTCGTATTTTCGGACCTGTTGCCCGCGAACTTCGCGATAACAGCTTCATGAAAATCGTATCACTTGCTCCTGAAGTTCTTTAATAAATCAATGTGCCATACCAAGGAGGTGCGACAGAATGCATGTTAAAAAAGGCGATACAGTTAAGGTAATCTCAGGCAAAGACAAAGGCAAAACAGGTGTTGTTTTGACTGCTTTACCTAAGAAAGACCGTGTGCTTGTTGAAGGTGTAAACATCATCAAAAAGCATACAAAACCGAACCAGGCAAGCCCACAAGGTGGAATTGTCAGCCAAGAAGCAGCAATTCACGTTTCTAACGTAATGTTACTTGACCCTAAATCCGGCGAGCCGACTCGTGTAGGATATAAGGTTGAAGATGGTAAAAAAGTTCGTGTTGCAAAAAAATCCGGCGAAAAATTAGATAAATAAAATTCCTGAATGAAGGGAGGTACACACATGAACCGCCTAAAAGAAAAATATGTGAATGAAATCACTCCTGCTCTAGTGAGCAAGTTTGAATATAAATCGGTAATGCAGGCACCCCAAGTAAACAAAATCGTCATCAACATGGGTGTAGGCGAAGCTGTTCAAAACACGAAGTCACTTGACTCTGCTGTTGAAGAATTACAAACGATCACTGGTCAAAAACCAGTTATTACTAAAGCTAAGAAATCGATCGCTGGCTTCCGTCTTCGTGAAGGTATGCCTATCGGATGTAAAGTTACACTACGCGGAGAGCGTATGTACGACTTCCTGGATAAATTGATTGCTATCTCACTTCCACGTGTACGTGACTTCCGTGGCGTATCGAACAAATCGTTCGACGGACGCGGTAACTACACACTTGGCGTGAAAGAACAGTTAATCTTCCCTGAAATCGATTATGATAAAGTGAACAAAGTACGCGGTATGGACATCGTAATTGTAACAACTGCGAACTCTGATGAAGAAGCTCGTGAGTTATTAACACAATTCGGAATGCCGTTCCAAAAGTAAACGTGAGGGAGGCGTAAACGTGGCTAAAAAATCTATGATCGCAAAACAAAAACGCACGCCAAAGTTTAAAGTACAAGAGTACACACGCTGTGAACGATGCGGACGTCCGCATTCAGTATTACGCAAATTTAAACTTTGCCGTATTTGTTTCCGTGAACTTGCATATGTGGGACAAATTCCTGGCGTCAAAAAAGCCAGCTGGTAATCCCCTAATTTGGGAAGGAGGTAAAAGTAATGACAATGACAGATCCGATTGCAGATATGCTGACACGCATTCGTAACGCAAACATGGTTCGTCACGAGAAATTAGAGCTTCCGGCTTCTAATGTGAAAAAAGACATCGCTGAAATCCTTAAGCGTGAAGGTTTCGTTCGTGACGTAGAATATGTTGAAGATGATAAACAAGGCATGATCCGGATTTTCCTTAAATACGGAGCAAACAACGAACGCGTTATTACTGGATTGAAACGCATTTCAAAACCAGGATTACGTGTTTACGCTAAAACTAATGAGGTGCCACGTGTACTAAACGGTCTTGGAATCGCTTTAGTCTCAACATCACAAGGTTTGGTAACTGATAAAGAAGCCCGCGCGAAACAAATCGGCGGAGAAATCATAGCATACGTTTGGTAATAAGCAACAAGCGAATGGAGGTGCAACAGAATGTCACGTGTAGGTAAAAAACCAATCGAGGTGCCTGCTAACGTTACCGTAACTCTTGGAGACAAGAATACCGTAACTGTTAAAGGCCCTAAAGGCGAGTTGACTCGCACATTTAACCAAGATATTACAATCGCACAAGAAGATAACGTGCTAACATTGACACGTCCTTCAGATTCTAAAGATCACCGCACAAACCACGGTACAACTCGTGCTTTGCTAGCGAACATGGTCACTGGAGTTTCAGAAGGATTCCAACGTTCACTTGAACTAGTTGGTGTCGGTTACCGTGCTCAATTGCAAGGACAAAAATTGGTTCTTAACGTTGGTTACTCTCACCCGGTAGAATTCACACCGGAAGAAGGAATCACAGTTGAAGTTCCAGCTAACACAAAAGTCATTGTTAAAGGCATTGATAAAGAACGTGTTGGAGCTCTTGCTTCTAACATCCGCGCAACGCGTCCACCAGAGCCGTATAAAGGCAAAGGTATTCGTTACGAAGGAGAAGCAGTTCGCCGCAAAGAAGGTAAGACAGGTAAATAATGCTGCTTAGGCAGGCTGAAAGGAGTGACCTCAGTGATTACGAAACTCGATAAAAACGCATCTCGTAAAAAACGTCATGCACGCGTACGTTCTAAAATTACGGGTACAGCACAACGCCCGCGTTTAAACGTATTCCGTTCAAATAAATATATTTATGCTCAATTGATCGACGACGCGAATGGCGTTACACTTGCAAGTGCATCATCTATGGAGAAAGATTTCTCAGTAGAATCAACTGGCAACGTGGAAGCGGCAGCTAAAGTCGGCGAAACAATCGCAAAACGCGCTACTGAAAACGGCTTGAAATCGGTTGTTTTCGACCGCGGTGGTTATTTATATCATGGACGCGTAAAAGCATTAGCAGAAGCTGCACGCGAAAATGGTTTACAATTTTAAAAAGAAGGAGGGACACATTTCATGAGTCGTATTGACCCAAACAAACTTGAACTTGAAGAACGCGTAGTTACAATCAATCGCGTAGCTAAAGTTGTAAAAGGTGGACGTCGTTTCCGTTTCTCCGCTTTAGTTGTTGTAGGCGACAGAAATGGCAATGTTGGTTTTGGTACTGGTAAAGCTCAAGAAGTTCCAGATGCTATCCGCAAAGCCATCGAAGATGCGAAGAAAAACCTTATTGAAGTACCAATGGTTAAAGGTACTACTCCACACTTAGTAATTGGTCGTTTTGGCGCAGGCCAAATCCTAATCAAACCTGCTTCTCCGGGTACTGGTGTAATTGCTGGCGGACCTGTTCGTGCGGTACTTGAATTAGCTGGGGTACAAGATATTTTATCTAAATCTCTAGGTTCAAGCACACCAATCAACATGGTACGTGCAACTATTAACGGTTTAACTCAATTGAAAAGTGCTGATGAAGTTGCAAAACTTCGCGGCAAATCAATAGAAGAACTGTTAGGATAGGAGGGAAAATCACATGGCAACTAAATTGGAAATTACCCTCACAAAATCTGTGATCGGTGCTAAACCGCCACAACGTAAAACTGTTCAATCATTGGGATTGCGCAAAATGCACCAAACTGTTGAGCACCAAGACAATGCAGCCGTTCGCGGAATGCTTGATAAAGTCGCTCACTTAGTAACTATCAAAGAAGTTTAATTACGGATTTCTATAGAAGGAGGTGCCAACCAAATGAAACTTCATGAATTAAAACCGGCAGAAGGTTCACGCAGCTCGAGAAAGCGTATCGGACGCGGTATCGGTTCAGGTACTGGTAAAACATCAGGTAAAGGTCATAAAGGTCAAAACGCACGTTCAGGCGGCGGTGTTCGCCCTGGATTTGAAGGTGGTCAAAACCCTTTGTTCCGTCGTTTGCCAAAACGTGGATTTACCAACATTAACCGTAAAGACTATGCAGTCGTGAACATCGAAGTGTTAAATCGTTTCGACGAAGGCACAGAAGTTACACCTGCATTGTTGATTGAAACAGGTGTTGTGAGCAATGAACGTTCTGGAATTAAAATTCTCGGCAATGGTAGCTTGGAAAAGAAATTGACAGTAAAAGCTCACAAATTCTCTGGATCAGCTAAAGAAGCGATTGAAGCTGCTGGCGGACAAACCGAGGTGGTTTAATGTTTCAGACAATCTCTAATTTTATGCGCGTGACTGATATTCGAAATAAAATATTCTTTACATTACTGATGCTCATCATTTTCCGTATTGGAACTTTTGTTCCAGTACCGAATGTTGACGCTTCGGTTTTGCAAGCTACTGACCAGATGGGTCTGGTCGGATTCTTAAATACTTTCGGTGGAGGTGCCCTTGCTAACTTTTCGATTTTAGCGATGGGAATTATGCCTTACATTACAGCGTCAATCATCGTGCAATTATTGCAGATGGATGTTGTACCGAAATTTGCAGAGTGGGCGAAACAAGGTGAAGTCGGAAGACGGAAACTTGCTCAATTCACTCGCTACTTCACAATCGTTCTTGCCTTTATTCAAGCAATCGGTATGTCTTATGGGTTTAACCAAATGTACGGCGGTTCTTTAATCCAGAACGACTCGATTTCAACGTATGTTGTCATCGCCATTGTATTGACTGCTGGTACGGCGTTTCTACTGTGGCTTGGTGAGCAGATTACGGCAAAAGGTGTGGGGAACGGTATTTCGATTATCATCTTCGCAGGGATTGTCGCTGCAGTACCAGGCGCTGTGAATCAATTATATGCACAGCAGATTGAAGGAGCTGGAGATCAGCTTCCGATCAATATTGCCATCATGGCATTGCTTGCATTAGCTGTTGTTGCCATTACGGTTTTGGTCATTTACGTTCAACAAGCGTTGCGTAAAATACCGATTCAGTATGCAAAACGCGTTGCTGGCCGTGGCCAGACAACAAGTGGGCAGCAAACGCATTTACCTTTGAAAGTGAACGCGGCCGGAGTTATCCCGGTAATCTTTGCAGTAGCGTTTATCATTACGCCGCAAACCATTGCTTCTTTCTTTGGTGCCAACGCGTTTACAGAAGCGATTACGAATACGTTTGATTATACGCGCCCTGTCGGCATGATCATTTATGTCGCGTTGATCGTAGCATTCACGTACTTCTACGCATTTATTCAGGTAAATCCTGAGAACGTGTCGGATAACTTGAAAAAGCAAGGCGCATATATTCCGGGAATCCGTCCGGGTAAAAATACGCAGGATTATTTAACAAGTGTGTTATACCGATTGACATTCGTCGGTGCCATCTTCCTTGCAGTCATTGCTATTCTACCGATTTTCTTCATCAACATTGCGAATTTACCGCAATCGGCGCAAATCGGCGGAACAAGTTTATTGATTGTTGTTGGGGTAGCACTTGAAACGATGAAACAATTGGAATCTCAGCTTGTAAAACGTCATTATAAAGGCTTTATGAAATAATCAGTGGGATCTAGAGGGACGTGAAAGCGTCTCTTGTCCAATTGTTTGAGGGGGAAAACGTATGAATATCGTATTAATGGGTTTGCCAGGTGCCGGAAAAGGTACTCAAGCAGACGAAATTGTTAAGAAGTACGACATCCCTCATATTTCTACAGGTGACATGTTCCGAGCTGCTATAAAAGGTGGAACGGAGCTGGGCTTGAAAGCTAAATCATTCATGGATCAAGGTGCTCTAGTGCCCGATGAAGTGACTATCGGCATTGTCCGGGAACGACTAAGCGAAAAGGATTGTGAAGAGGGCTTCTTATTAGATGGCTTTCCACGAACAGTTCCTCAAGCAGAAGCGTTGGAATCTCTTTTGGCCGATCTTGATAAGCGAATCGAGCATGTCGTAAATATCCAAGTCGAACAAGACGAATTAATTGCACGTTTAACAGGCCGATGGATCTGTAAAGTTTGTGGAACTGCTTACCATACTGTGTTTAACCCACCGGCAACAGCTGGCGTGTGCGACAAAGATGGCGGAGAACTCTACCAGCGTGAAGATGATAAGCCTGAAACCGTCACTAAGCGTTTAGAAGTAAATATGCAACAAACGCAGCCGCTTCTTGATTTCTATGAAAGCAAAAACGTGCTGCAAAATATAGATGGACAGCAGGACATTCAAAAAGTATTTGCTGACATTGATGCTCTTCTAAAGGGCGACCGAGGCTAATCCCCGGCGCCGGGCGCAGTTAGTTGCCTCCATGTGGCTTTAAGGAGCACCGGAGATATGAATTTTCAATTTTCGAGAGCTGCAAAAGCAAACAAGACTCAGGGTATGAAAGTTGATGCAAAATGCGCTTTAGTGCAATTGCGCATCGAACCTAGTATAATGAGTTTCGTGGAAGCATCTGTGTAACGGGTTTGGAACTCATCCAAAGCAGTCCGGGCAGTCGAGGATACATGAGACAGACTGGCTTTGCCGGATTTACCCCGGCCCGCGTATTGCGGGACTCGGAGAATGTCTTTCGAATGTCACTCATGCATTTCTTGTGAATGAATGTAGTATTACTATTCAATCAGCAAATACTGTTTGAAGATGAGAACCTGATTTGTATACAGAAGGGAGACTGGGTCGATGGCGAAAGACGATGTAATTGAAATCGAAGGAACTGTCGTTGAGACTTTGCCTAACGCGATGTTTAAAGTGGAATTGGAAAACGGCCATACGATTCTTGCGCACGTATCAGGCAAGATTCGCATGCATTTCATCCGCATTCTGCCAGGAGATAAAGTGACAGTGGAACTTTCTCCTTATGATTTAACACGCGGTCGTATCACATACCGTTTTAAATAATCTTTTGCACTCCGGACTACTAAGGAGGTTGGGTTAGATGAAAGTGAGACCATCTGTAAAACCGATCTGTGAAAAATGTAAAGTTATTCGCAGAAACGGTAAAGTAATGGTAATCTGTGAAAATCCGAAACACAAACAAAGACAAGGCTAATTTGAAGGAGGTGCATCGCACACATGGCACGTATTGCTGGTGTTGACATTCCGCGCGACAAACGCGTTGTTATTTCATTAACATACATTTTCGGTGTTGGTAAAACAACTGCACAGAAAGTTCTTTCTGCTGCTGGTATCTCTGAAGAGACACGCGTTCGTGATCTTACAGAAGATGAGTTGAACAATATCCGTGAACAATTAGATCAATACAAAATCGAAGGTGACCTACGCCGTGAAGTTTCAATGAACATCAAACGCTTGATGGAAATTGCTAGCTTCCGAGGGATCCGCCATCGTCGTGGACTACCTGTTCGCGGTCAAAATACGAAGAACAATGCGCGTACGCGTAAAGGTCCTCGTAAAACTGTAGCTAACAAGAAAAAATAATCAGTAAAGGAGGTTTCTTCTTAACATGGCACGTAAACAACAAACTCGTAAGCGTCGTGTGAAAAAGAATATCGAATCTGGTATTGCTCACATCCGCTCAACATTCAATAACACAATCGTTACTATCACTGATATGCAGGGTAACGCTGTTTCATGGTCAAGTGCAGGGGCTCTAGGATTTAGAGGTTCACGTAAATCTACTCCTTTCGCTGCTCAAATGGCTGCTGAAACTGCTGCAAAAACATCAATCGAACACGGTCTTAAAACTCTAGAAGTTACAGTTAAAGGTCCTGGTTCAGGTCGTGAAGCTGCAATCCGTGCGCTTCAAGCTGCCGGACTAGAAGTTACAGCTATCAAAGATGTAACTCCTGTACCTCACAACGGTTGCCGTCCGCCAAAACGCCGTCGCGTATAATCGTTAATCTGAATAGGATTTTTGAACATCACGACTTACTGGATGGGTTCTGAATCGTAGCGAAAGTCTGTGACTATCGAATTCTTTGATGAAGCGAAAAAAAACCGACGTTTTGAAGGAGGGTAAACTGAATGCTCGAAATAGAAAAACCAAAGATTGAAACGGTTGAGATCGATAGCAATGCCAAATTCGGCAAATTTGTTATTGAACCTCTTGAGCGTGGATATGGAACCACTTTAGGAAACTCCTTACGTCGAATCTTACTTTCATCTTTACCTGGCGCAGCTGTTACTTCCATTCAAATTGATGGCGTACTGCATGAATTCTCCACTGTCGAAGGTGTAGAAGAAGATGTAGCAACGATTATTTTGAATATCAAGAAGCTGGCTTTGAAAATTTACTCTGACGAAGAAAAAGTCATTGAAATTGATGTAAAAGGTGATGGAACGGTTACGGCTGCAGATATCACGCACGACAGTGACGTGGAAATTCTGAATCCGGATCTATATATTGCAACAATCGCTAAAAACGGCCACTTGCGTATGCGCATGTATGCAAACAGAGGCCGTGGATATGCCCGTGCAGATCAGAACAAACGTGAAGATCTTCCGATTGGCGTTATCCCGATTGACTCTATTTACACTCCAGTTTCACGCGTTAATTTCCAAGTGGAAAACACTCGTGTGGGTCAACTGGCTCATTTCGATAAATTATCTCTTGATGTTTGGACAGATGGCAGCATTGGTCCTAAAGAGGCAATTGCACTTGGTGCAAAGATTTTTACTGAGCATTTAAATATCTTCGTGGGATTAACAGATGAGGCACAAACGGCTGAAATCATGGTTGAAAAAGAAGAAGACCAAAAAGAAAAAGTGTTGGAGATGACCATCGAAGAACTTGATCTTTCGGTTCGTTCTTACAACTGCTTAAAACGTGCGGGTATCAATACGGTACACGAACTGGCAAGCAAGTCGGAAGACGACATGATGAAAGTACGCAACCTCGGACGCAAATCACTTGAAGAAGTTAAAGTGAAATTGGAAGATTTAGGACTCGGCCTTCGCAAAGAAGACTGAGTGTTGAGATCGGATCCGAACTATTCAACAAAGGAGGGAAACTTCAATGAGAAAGCTTCAACGTACAAGTTCTCAACGTAAAGCACTATTACGTGACCTTACAACAGACTTAATCGTACATGAACGCATTCAAACGACTGAAGCTCGTGCGAAAGAAGTGCGTTCGACTGTAGAAAAAATGATTACGCTTGGTAAACGTGGAGATCTTCACGCTCGCCGTAAAGCAGCAGCATGGATGCGCCGTGAGTTGGTAACAACTGCAGACGCTGAAGGCAACGAAACAACAACGTATGCATTGCAGAAATTGTTTGATGATGTTGCACCACGTTACGCTGACCGTCAAGGCGGTTACACTCGTATCATGAAAATGGGGCCTCGTCGCGGAGATGGCGCACCTATCGTTATTATCGAATTGGTTTAATTTGAATCAATAGATTCAAATTAAAGCCTCCGGCGGATGTCACGGATTTTGAAAGGAATTAATTGCGCTAGCGCAATTCAAAATCCGGACGCAATTATGCCGAGGCATAATTGATTTACTTGAAGGGGGTCAACAGCCCTCTTCTTTTAGCATTATGATTTATACGACAATATGAAAAGCTGAGTGTTATGATGAGCGAGCCGAAAGGCGGCGTCTCGTCTAGCTCTACGCACCTCATTCAACCCTGGCTTAAGCAACCGGGGAAGCCATAGAGACAGAAAAGCGCATTTCTCTGAATGAGGTGCGCGCTTTTTTTATTTATTTACCGTTTTACAAAAGCTGTTGAAACCCAGTAGAGTAGAGAATAGCAGAGCAAGTGTTAGAGGAGGTCAGCTGAGATGAATTCGAACATATTGTCATTTGAAAATGTGACATTTACATATGCACCAGAAGATGACACGGTGAAACCGGCTGTAAGGGAGTTGTCATTTGCCATTCAAGACGGCGAATGGATTGCCTTAGTGGGCCATAACGGGTCAGGAAAATCAACCATCGCCAAATTGATGAACGGTTTATTGTTTCCACAAGCCGGCAAAGTGTCTGCGATGGGCCGCTTGATGGCTGAAGACAGCCTGTGGGACATCCGTTCGCAAATGGGCATGGTATTTCAGAACCCAGACAACCAATTTGTCGGGGCGACGGTCCAAGACGATGTGGCGTTTGCGTTGGAAAACAATGGCGTGCCGCATGTTGAGATGGTGCTGCGTGTCAAAGAGGCGTTGCACCAGGTGAAAATGGAAGCTTATTTCGATCACGAACCTCATCATTTATCGGGCGGCCAAAAGCAGCGTGTGGCGATAGCAGGTGCTCTGGCACTTCGTCCGCGCCTGTTGATACTGGATGAAGCGACGTCCATGCTCGATCCGCAAGGGCGCATGGAGGTCATTGAAACCATCCGTGAACTTCGAAGAGCGACGGGTCTGACGGTCATCTCGATCACGCATGACTTGGAAGAAGCCGCAATGGCTGACCGGATCCTAGTCATGAATGCGGGACACAAGCAGTTGGAAGGTACACCGGAAGCTGTGTTTCTTTCCGGCAATGAACTGACGACTTTAGGCTTGGACTTGCCGTTTGCGATGCGCATGACGCATTTGCTGCGGGAAGCTGGCGTCGAGCTCGAAGCGGAACATATGACAGAAGACGAATTGGTGGATGACCTATGGACATATTACTCCAGGGAGTAGGGTACAGTTACGCAAAAGACACGCCATTTGAAAAGCGGGCGTTGACGGATGTGTCTCTTCATATCCCTTCTGGTTCCTATACAGCAATTATCGGACATACGGGATCGGGCAAATCGACGGTGCTTCAACATCTCAATGCTTTGCTAAAGCCGACAGAAGGGTCAGTTATGATTGGCGAACGCAAAATCGAAGCGGGCGTAAAAGCGAAAAATTTGCGCGATGTTCGCCGCCAAGTCGGGATTGTCTTTCAATTTCCCGAACAGCAGCTGTTTGACGAGACCGTATTGAAGGATATTATGTTCGGCCCGTTGAATTACGGCGTGCCGGAAGAAGAAGCAAGCCGCCGTGCGCACGAGCTGGTCGAACAGCTTGGATTGCCTCCAGAAGTATTGACGAAATCCCCGTTTGATTTGTCAGGCGGACAAATGCGGCGTGTCGCCATTGCCGGCGTTCTGGCAATGGAACCGGATGTGCTGGTGCTGGATGAACCAACCGCTGGACTCGATCCGCGCGGCCGCCGTGAAATCATGGACTTGTTCCACCGGTTGCATATCCAAAAAGGCCTGACAACGGTATTGGTGACCCATAGCATGGAAGATGCGGCGCGTTACGCAGACCGTGTGGCCATTATGCACAATGGCCACTGTGTGGTCACTGGAGAGCCTGAGGAGATCTTTTCCAATGAAGAGCAATTGGGTGATTATCGCTTGGAACCGCCGCGGACAATCCGTCTGCAGCGGAAATTTGAGGCGAAGGCTGGCATCAAGCTTGGTGCCATTTCATTGACGGAAGAAGCTTTGGCTAAGAACATCGCTTTGGCTTTATTGGAAGGGCGTGATTCCGAATGATGGAGAAAATGATTTTTGGCCGTTTTATTCCGGGCAATTCGATCATTCATCAAATGGATCCGCGAGCAAAAATTTCGTTTGTCTTTGTGTTTATCGCCATTGTCTTTATTGCCAATAGTGCAGTGACTTACGGCATTTTGCTGGGATTCACGTTATTGGTTGTGTTTCTGTCTAAAATTCGTTTGTATTTCTTGATAAATGGATTGAAGCCGGTCTTTATTCTATTGATTTTCACCTTTTTGCTGCATATTTTCTTTACGCGTGAAGGCGATTTATTGTTGGACATTGGGTTTATTGAAATTTACGAAGAAGGACTGCGGCAGGGAATATTCATCTCGGTGCGTTTCCTTGTGTTGGTATTCATCACCAGCATTCTGACTTTGACGACGTCGCCGATTTCCATTACTGATGGCATTGAAGTACTGCTTGGCCCATTCAAACGAGTCAAGCTGCCGGTGCATGAATTGGCATTGATGATGTCCATTTCCTTGCGGTTTATCCCGACTTTGATGGACGAGACGGGCAAGATCCTCAAAGCACAGATGGCGAGAGGCTCAGACATCGGCTCAGGGCCGATGAAAGAGCGCATCAAGGCCGTCGTGCCGCTATTGATCCCATTGTTCGTCAGCGCCTTTAAACGGGCGGAAGACTTGGCTACAGCGATGGAAGTCCGTGGATACCGGGGAGGCGAAGGCAGGACGCGTTATCGCCAGTTGGACTGGCGTTTTGTGGATAGCCTGAGTCTGTTGGTACTGGCAGGACTCGCGGGCATGCTGTGGTATTTCCGGGTATAAGGAGAGAACGTGATGAAACGATTAAAAGCGACCATTTCCTATGACGGTTCCGGATTTGCGGGTTACCAGGTGCAGCCGGAGTCGCGTACGGTTCAAGTTGAATTAATGAAAGTGCTGAAAACCATTCACAAAGGCAGGGAGACCCAGGTTGTAGCAAGTGGGCGGACTGACGCCAAAGTGCATGCTACAGGACAGGTCATCCATTTTGATACGGAGTTTTCCATTCCTGCAAGCGGCTGGCTAAAAGCTTTGAACGTGTTGTTGCCGGAAGATATCCGGGTCCATTCGATCGAAGAAGTGGATTCGTCTTTTCACGCGCGCTACCACACGACCGGCAAGACTTATCGCTACAAATGGGACCGCAGCGCGATTATCAGCCCATTCACGCGCAATTACATGGTGCACACGAAGCAGGCGCTTGATGTAGAGGCGATGAGGACGGCTGCACAGTCTTTGATCGGCACACATGATTTTTCGAGTTTCTGTGCCGCAAATACGGCTGTAGTCGACAAAGTGCGCACGATATGGCGTGTGGATTTTGAGGAGCACGGCAATGAGCTGCATATGGTCATTGAAGGTTCGGGCTTTTTGTATAACATGGTGCGGATTATTGCAGGGACATTGACGGAAGTTGGCATCGGCAAAAGAAAGGCCGAAGAGCTGGGACGAATTGTGTCTGCAGCGGAGCGGGATGCTGCCGGAAAAACAGCGGCAGCGCATGGACTGTACCTGGAAAACGTGATGTATAAGAGCTGAAGCAACTTTTCCTGGTGTTTTTAGAAAACCCCTTGACTTTTTAGCGCTGGCGTTATAACATGATGTATGGTATTTTCATTACCCCCACGATATGCCCCGGAAGGTTATTTGTGTTTAGGGATAACGAAAAAACGGAACAGCGGAACACTGTAAAAGAATTCAAAAACAGACGATTTATTAGGAGGACAATATACATGCGTACAACATTCATGGCTAAGGGTCACGAAGTAGAGCGTAAATGGTTAGTTGTCGATGCAGAAGGGCAAACTCTTGGACGTTTAGCTTCTGAAGTCGCTTCAATCTTACGCGGGAAATACAAACCAACATTCACACCAAACGTTGACACTGGTGATCACGTGATCATCATCAACGCTGAAAAGATTCACCTTACAGGTAAAAAGCTTACTGACAAAATCTACTACCGCCACACACAATACAGCGGTGGATTGAAACAGCGTACTGCACTTGAAATGCGCACAAAATACCCAACTAAAATGCTTGAATTGGCTATCAAAGGGATGCTTCCAAAGAACTCTCTAGGACGCCAAATGTTCAGAAAGCTGCATGTCTATGCTGGCCCAGAACATAACCACCAAGCACAAACACCAGAAAACTACCAGCTTCGCGGATAATACATTAGTAAATTAGAGGAGGATACACCTTTGGCACAAGTTCAATATATTGGGACAGGTCGTCGTAAAAACTCAACAGCTCGCGTACGGTTAGTACCGGGTGACGGCACAATTACAATCAACAAACGTGACGTAGCGGACTACGTTCCTTACGAAACATTACAACAAATCATCAAACAGCCACTAGTTGCTACGGATACTCTAGGAAGCTACGACATCCTTGTAAACGTAAACGGCGGTGGATTCACAGGCCAAGCCGGAGCAATCCGTCATGGTATCGCACGCGCTCTACTTACTGTAGACCCTGCTTACCGTCCTGCGTTGAAATCTGCTGGGTTGTTAACACGTGACCCACGTATGAAAGAACGTAAGAAACCAGGTCTTAAATCAGCACGTCGCGCACCTCAGTTCTCAAAACGTTAATTTCGATTTTCGTTTCCAAAACACTTTCCGAAGAAATTCGGAAAGTGTTTTTTTGTATTCAAATGCAGGTGTGAACAGGTAAAATAGAAAGAAAGTCAAAGGAGTGAGTTGGCAATGAATCGAATTAACTTAATTTGCTTGGGAGTCAAAGACATGAGAACCTCAGTAAAGTTTTACAGAGACGGGCTAGGGTTTGAAACAGCAGAAAAAGGCGACAATCCTGAAATTGTATTTTTTAACTCATCGGGCACAAAATTGGAGTTGTACCCACTGGAGCATTTGGCAAAAGATATTGACGACAACAACCCGCCGAGCGGCACCGGATTTTCGGGCATTACCTTGGCGTACAACGTGAAATCCAAAGAAGAGGTGGATCAGACAATGGCCCTGGCTAAAGCGGCTGGCGGAAAAATCGTCAAAGAACCAAAAGAAGTTTTTTGGGGCGGCTACTCCGGTTATTTCACAGATCCAGACGGCTACTACTGGGAAGTGGCATGGGGCCCTGACTTTACGTACGATGAAAACGATATGTTGAAGCTGGATTCATAGCCTGGATTTTGCGCTGTCTCACTCGTCTATATAAAATGCCACTTTGCCGAATCGTTTATAACCCCTGGAGCAGAGTGGTTTTTCATTTTTCCTGTAAGCCCGAATAGATTAAAAATTAGATTTACTGTGCTATACTTTATGGTGAGCAAAATGGATAGGGAGTGTATCGATATGGTAACTGAAGTACAAGTACGCGAATTACTCGGAACGCTAGAAGATCCGTTTTTACATAGATCGTTAACTGAAACAAACGGCATCACGTCCGTAACGATCAAAGAAGAGAAGAATCACGTCAGCGTTAAATTGGCGATTGCCAAAACCAACACGCCTGAACAAATGCAGCTGCAAATGAAAGTTGTTGAGGTTTTGAAAGGAGCGGGGGCCGGATCTGTTGGCATCCGTTTTGAAGAGCTTCCGCCTGAGGCGTTGGCACAGTTCCGCGGAACCGCAAACGAATCAGAAGCACAGGATTTATTGTCTCCACTTAATAAAGTTGAGTTTATTTCAATCGCCAGCGGTAAAGGCGGCGTCGGCAAATCTACTGTATCGGTTAACTTGGCAGTTGCCTTAGCGCGTCTCGGGAAAAAAGTTGGCTTGATTGATGCCGATATTTACGGATTCAGCGTGCCGGATATGATGGGTATCGACAAATCACCGGTTGTCCGCGGACAAACGATCATTCCGGTTGAGCGATTCGGTGTAAAAGTCATTTCCATGGGCTTTTTCGTGGAAGACAATATGCCAGTCGTTTGGCGTGGTCCAATGCTCGGCAAAGTGCTTGACCAATTTTTCCGCGATGTAGAGTGGGGAGATTTGGATTACCTTCTATTGGATCTGCCGCCTGGCACCGGGGACGTCGCGCTCGACATTCACCAAATGCTTCCGGCTTCCAAAGAAATCGTCATCACGACACCTCACCCGACTGCTGCATTTGTTGCAGCACGTGCAGGGGCGATGGCACTTCAAACCGACCACGAAGTATTGGGTGTTATCGAAAACATGTCATGGTTCGAAAGCAAAGAGACCGGCAAGAGAGAATACTTGTTTGGACAAGGCGGCGGACCAAAACTTGCAGAAGAATTGCAAACGCCGCTGCTCGGACAGATTCCACTCGGCCAGCCAGACTGGAACGAAGAAGACTTTGCACCGTCTGTTTATCTTGAGGATCATCCGACAGGCAAAATTTACGAAGATATCGCGCAACAAGTGCTTAAGCAGTTTGCCGATAAAAAATAAAAACGAAAACAGTCCGGAAACCTTAACTGGTTTTCGGGCTTTTATTTTGGGCAAAGCGCAACAGGATATGGCGAATCCGCAACAAAACGTCGACTTTCAAGTTTTGTTCACAATCTGTCGTGCATGGTGAATGGATTTTTCAATAGCCGGTTGGTACAATCTTAGAAGGACTTTAAATAACGGAGGCATTCAATTGACAATACGAAATTGGGTTAAGTTTTTTTTAAAAGCTCTTTTAATAGGTGGAGTCGTCACCGGAGTGCTCGGGTTATTTGTTCGCTGGGATGATGTATTTGCTCAACCGTTTCATGCGGGTGAGTGGGGCGAGTTTCTGGCAGGGTTCATCTGGTTGGTCATTATCGGACTAACGATGAGCATTATTAGCCAGCTGTGTTTCTTTGCTTACTTGACGGTACATCAAATAGGGATGAATATTTTCCGGACATTGCGTTTGTGGAACTGGGTTCAGCTTTTGATTATTGGCGTGGTTATTACCGATTTGATTTTATTCCGTTTCGCGCCAAATGCGGAAACAACTGAGCAGGTTTGGCTGTATGGGACTTTGTTGACGATTCTTATCGTTACTGGAGTCGTGACAGCTTACTTGAAAGCGAAGTGGACCAACAAAGAAACATTTATTTCTGCATTATTTTTCATGATTGTGATCACGACGGTAGAATGGCTGCCAGCATTAATGGTGGAAGAAGGGAATATCGACAGCTGGGTTACTTTATTGCTGTTTCCATTCTTGGCAGTAAATGCGTATCAGCTATTGGTATTGCCGAAATACAATGCCCAATCAGATGTCGACCGACAGAAACTGGAAGAGCGGCGCGCAGCAAGAAAAGCACAAACACAGACAGTTTCCAAAAAATAAAACCATTCCTCTGCAGGCTTCAGGCCGGCGGAGGAATGGTTTTTATGTCTTGGGAAAAACAGTTGAATAGTAAGAGAATGCTGGTGGGAGTAAGGGAGAAAAGAGTCAATCAGGTAGCATGCGCAGTGAGTACAGAAGGAAAAACTCACTTTCATTAAAAACTTTCATGAAAGTGTTGACAGAGATATAAACATGCTTTAATATAATAAAAGTCGCCAAGCAACAACGAACAACATAAACGAAACGGCGGCACACCAATTGAACCTTGAAAACTGAACAGCAAAACGTCAACAAAACGCAACGGCCGCGCAAAACGGCCCGCGCAAAACTACTGATCAGCGTTATGCAGATCACGAGCGAATCGCGCGTCTTCGGACCGCGAA
>NZ_JBZDOJ010000006.1:0-86624 GCF_058268435.1 Planococcus sp. TJ-307 | reverse complement strand
CCCGAACACGGCAGTTAAGCTCTTTTGCGCTGATGGTAGTTGGGGGTCTCCCCCTGTGAGAGTAAGACGTCGCTGGGCATTTCAAGACAAACAAGTCGTTACCGATTCCGGTAACGGCTTTTTTTGTATGACAAAACATCTCCGGTTATAAAAAGATGGCTGAAGCGCTAAACTTATGGGAATTCACCTTTTTATAATGCCGCAAAATAGCTTATATCTTAGTGCTTTAACCAGCCAGTCCATATGGTCAAAACTCAAATGCTGCTGATCTTTGAGATCTCCGATCCGACAACAAGCGGGATGGGAAATTCAACTTATTGAAAAAGTCGCTGCACTGCCATTTTGTTGCAAGTGGATGTGTTCTTATTAGTAGTTAAGTCTCAGTTTGAAGTATAACGAGAAAAAGAAGAAATCAGACGTTCAAAATGCGTGTTTTCGACTTACCTTACTTCTCTCAGTCCAGTGGTATCAGCTCGTATAGCTCTTCCGCTTTACTCTTTCACTTAGTCGTCGTCTTCTGCTACATGCAACAAAGCAGTTATGCAGTAATTTAGAGAAGTGTCCTTACACCAACTTCGGAAACGGAGGTGGCTGAGAGTCTATGGAGAGAGAAACGACTGAAAAGGTATGAATGCGAGTCCATGGCAAGCATCATAAACCTGTACATAGGAATAGTTGAAATCCTGATAGAATGAATAATATATTTTTTGTGTTTACACTGAATTCAACACTCCAGATGGCCGATAAGCTTTCTCGTAGCTATTGTTTCAACTACTCCAGCAGAAGTAATCTCTCTGCGCTTCAGATCTTGAGTGAAGTAAGTTTATCAGACTTCATACAGCGTTGGATAACTAAGATTCCTTTGTAGCAGCGCAGTTGAGACTAGTGAGAGGTAATTAGCTGAACCAACCACGTATAAAACGTGCGGTTCCTTCGGATAGAATTACTCCCTACTTGTTCATATCTGATCCGGCTTAAAGCCGGATCAGATATGAACAAGTCCAGACTGTCGAGAAACTGATAACAAGCCGTGGGTTTCCGAAGCTTACCGTTCGCTTTCCGCGGGCTCGCGTCCAAGCCTCCTCAGTCACGCTGTTCCCTGCGGGGTCTCGGCCGTCTCGCTTTCTCGCTAGAGTCGAACGGACGCTTCTCCAACCCACTTAGTAAAGACTCACTTTTTGAATGCAGCGGAAGGCAGCGACTCCTACGGGAACAGCGGCGGAGCAAAGCGACAGAGCGACACGAGCTAGAGCCACTAGACTGAGCAGAGCGAGGGAAGCGGCAGAAACCGTGCCCGTGGAATGCATCCGGCTGAAGCGAAATGGATGTGTGATGCCCTTTTTCAACAAGCTTTACTTGTTGCCGTTAGAACTTTGTCATTTATGTTTCTCTTCGCCAGCTTTATCCTCCTCTTCATTTTTCGATTCTAAGAAAGGAATAGATAAACTTCCTATTAATCAGCAACTAGCTTAGGGCGGGTATGTATATAAGCTAAATGTTAAAGGAGTATTCTTCGGTTCATGCTCATTTCTTGTTTGCTCTTATGCGGCTCAATTGGGTTAAATAGTGTGATTGAAAATTTAACTTGCACAAAACTATTCACTATGGGATAAACGCTATTTTTCAAAGAAGTTCATCCACTTTTTTTATTGATTCGATGTATAAAATAATTCTCCCGTCTGTAAACTGGTTCAAAATCTATTAAAGAAATTTGGATAATTGAATAGATTTCCATACGCAGTAAGACTTTTCAAGTTTTTCGTTCTTGCATTCTTTTGAAATTTCCCCTAATATGAAAACTAATTCTTGTAGGAAACTGAAAGATTGAAAGGGTGTAGAGATTGGATGTGAATCCGTGGCTTATGGTATTGATCATATTTTCGATCAATATCGTTTACGTAACATTTTTTACCGTGCGGATGATTATGACATTAAAAGGCTATCGCTATTTGGCTGCCGTTGTCAGTATGGTGGAAGTCGTCATCTATATAGTAGGACTTGGATTGGTTCTTGATAATCTTGACCAAATCCAAAACCTTATTGCTTATGCATTAGGATACGGGTCTGGCGTTATCATTGGTTCCAAAATTGAAGAGAAGATGGCTTTAGGTTACATTACAGTAAATGTCATCACCAGTGAGGCTGGGGAATATTTGCCGAAGCAGCTTCGGGAAAGAGGCTACGGCGTTACGGATTGGAATGCCAATGGCCGCGATGGCGGGCGGCAGTCGATGCAAATTTTGACTCCCCGAAAAATGGAAATGAAATTGTACAAGGCCATCCAGGAAATTGATCCAAAGGCTTTTATCATCGCGTATGAACCCAAAACGATCCATGGCGGATTTTGGGTAAAGACAGTGAAAAGGGGCAATTTGTTTAAATGAGTAAAAATACCACATGGTTCGAAGTTGAGGAACATGAATCCATCTCCCAATGCTTGGAGCGAATGAAAGAACAGGGCTATGCAGCGGTTGGCCGAAAAGAAGAGCCTTTATTTGAAGAAATAAATGGACAGCCGGTGCCGATCAGGCAAATTGTTAAATTTAAAGGGACTAAACTGGAATAATAACAAAATATCCCTTTTAAAACCGAACGATTGAAAATATGAATACCCTATTGTTCGACTTTATCATTGACGGACTTTAAAGAGCTTGTTATGATAAACAAGGATACCCCATATATGCAGAAGAATTGGCTTCTGCGTCTCTACCAGGACACCGTAATGTCTGGACTATGCGGGAAAGCAACTTAAGTGGGTCGTAAAACGAAGGATGGGCTTTTCTGCGCCATCATCCATGAATTCGTTTCATTTACAGTCCTTAAGTAAACTGCTTTTCACGTTATGTGAGCAGTTTACTTAAGGGCTTTTTATTTTTTAAAGGAGAGTGTAATCGATGAATCCGCGAATTGGCATCATTATGGGAAGTACGAGTGATTGGGAAACAATGAAACATGCGTGTGATGTATTGGATGAATTGGGATTGGCCTATGAAAAGAAAGTGGTTTCAGCACATCGGACACCGGATTTGATGTTCAGCTATGCCGAACAGGCACGTGAGCGAGGACTTCATGTCATCGTTGCGGGAGCAGGCGGAGCCGCGCATTTGCCGGGCATGGTAGCAGCAAAGACCACATTGCCGGTTATCGGTGTACCTATTCAATCCAAAGCGTTAAACGGCTTGGATTCCTTGTTATCCATCGTTCAGATGCCAGGCGGTGTTCCAGTGGCGACTGTGGCCATTGGCAAAGCAGGCGCAGTGAATGCAGGCCTGCTGGCAGCGCAAATACTGGGGACAGTCGATGAAGCAGCGGCACAAGCATTACAGGACAGACGGGACCGGACAGCGGCTGCCGTTATAGAAAGTTCAGGTGACTTGATATGACAAAAACCATTTTGCCGGGCCAAACCATTGGGATTATCGGTGGTGGACAGTTAGGACGCATGATGGCTTTGGCAGCAAAAGAAGCCGGATTCAAAATTGCCGTGCTTGATCCGGGAATGGATTCGCCAACAGGTCAAGTGGCAGACATCCAAATTGTTGCTCCTTTCAATGATCAGCATGCGCTGGAAGAATTGGCAGAAGTGAGCGATGTCATCACGTATGAGTTTGAAAACATCGATGTTGAGGGATTGACGAAGCTCGCAGAAATCGCCTATGTGCCACAAGGAGCCGAATTGATTCGTGTGACACAGGATCGGATTTTTGAGAAGCAAGCCATTTCAGAGGCTGGTGCAACGGTGGCTGACTACATAACGGCTGCTACATTTAACGAACTTAAAGAAAAAAGCAGTGGGCTGCCCCTTCCTTTCGTTGTCAAAACGGCACGCGGCGGATATGACGGCAAAGGACAGCAAACGGTTGCTTCTATAGATGAACTGCATTTGGCAGAACCGCTTTTTGAAAATGGTGAATGTGTGGCAGAAGCTTTTGTGAAATTCACGAAAGAAATTTCAGTAATCATTCAGCGCAATGTCCATGGAGAAACAGCTATTTTGCCCATCGGGGAAAATATTCACAAAGATCATATTTTGCATGAAACGATTGTACCGGCTCGAATCGGTAAAGAAACGCTCGTTCAAGCACAGCAAGCAGCTGAAAAAATTGCAGCACATTTAAATATGATTGGCACGCTGGCGGTTGAAATGTTTGTCTTGGAAAATGGCGGCATCATCGTTAATGAGCTGGCTCCGCGTCCGCATAACTCCGGACATTACTCAATCGAAGCCACAAACATCTCGCAGTTTCATCAGCATGTCCGTGCCGTTTGCGGATGGCCGCTGCGACAGCCGAAGCTGTGGTCAGACGCGGTAATGGTCAACATACTGGGCGAACATGTTGCTCCGCTCACTTCGAAAATCGCACAATTTCCGAATTGGTCAATTCATTTATACGGAAAAGACGAAGCGAAGCAGAAACGGAAGATGGGACATGTTACGATATTAACGGAAGACTTAGAGGCAACTTTGAGTGAAATAGACGCATCCGGCATCTGGCCGGAATAATTGGAGGAACTTACTAATGATCGCACGCTACACACGGCCTGAAATGGGCGCAATATGGACAGATGAAAACAAATACAATGCTTGGCTGGAAGTTGAAATTCTGGCATGTGAAGCTTGGGCTGAAATCGGCGATATTCCTAAAGAAGACGTGGCAAAAATCCGCAAGGGCGCTTCTTTTTCAGTAGACCGCATTTTGGAAATCGAAGAAGAAACCCGCCACGATGTGGTAGCTTTCACTAGAGCGGTATCAGAAACATTGGGCGAAGAACGCAAATGGGTTCATTACGGCTTAACCTCAACAGATGTGGTGGACACAGCGCTTTCATACTTGTTAAAGCAAGCTAACGTTATTATCCGTAAAGATTTAACGAACTTCATTGAAATTCTCGCGAACAAAGCGAAAGAACACAAAATGACGGTCATGATGGGCCGTACACACGGTGTCCATGCAGAACCGACGACTTTCGGTTTGAAGCTTGCGTTGTGGCATGAGGAAATGAAACGCAACTTGGAACGTTTTGAAGCAGCGGCGGCTTCCATTGAAACCGGAAAAATGTCCGGTGCAGTTGGAACTTACGCCAACATCGATCCGTTTGTGGAAGCTTATGTCTGCAAAGAGCTGGGACTTGCAGCATCGCCAATTTCCACACAAACCTTGCAGCGCGACCGCCATGCACAGTATTTAAGCGTTCTTGCATTGATCGGTTCATCCATTGAAAAATTCGCTACAGAAATCCGCGGACTGCAAAAATCCGAAACACGTGAAGTGGAAGAATTTTTTGCCAAAGGTCAAAAAGGCTCTTCTGCAATGCCGCATAAACGCAACCCAATCGGTTCTGAAAATATGACAGGGCTTGCCCGTCTGATTCGCGGCTACATGCTGACAGCTTACGAAAACGTTGCCCTTTGGCACGAACGCGATATTTCGCATTCATCTGCTGAGCGCGTGATTTTGCCGGATGCAACCATTGCGCTGAATTACATGTTGAACCGTTTTGGCAATATCGTCAAAAACTTGACAGTATTCCCTGATAATATGAAACGCAATATGGATTCAACGCTTGGCCTGATTTATTCGCAGCGTGTGCTATTGGCTTTGATCGATAAAGGGATGGCCCGTGAAGCGGCATATGACACAGTTCAGCCGTGTGCAATGGAAGCGTGGGAAAACCAGACGCATTTCCGCAAAATCGTGGAAGCAAATGAAACGATCACTTCTAAGTTATCTAAAGAAGAATTGGATGACTGTTTCGATTACAACCATCACCTGCAGCAAGTGGACATGATTTTCGATCGACTTGGACTAAACTAAACGGGGGCTTTTAAAAATGGAAAAAGGTCAGTTATTGTACGAAGGAAAAGCAAAACGCTTGTATGCAACGGACGAACAGGGAATTTTGTGGGTGGAATATAAAGATTCAGCTACGGCCTTCAACGGTGAAAAGAAAGAGGAAATTACCGGCAAAGGCATTTTGAACAATAAAATCACGTCACTGATTTTCACGAAATTGCAGGAAGCGGGCATTGCTTCTCACTTCATCAAGCAATTGTCTGACCATGAACAATTGGTGCAGAGCGTCAGCATCATTCCATTGGAAGTCGTGGTCCGCAACATTACAGCCGGCAGCATGGCCAAACGCCTCGGGATTGAAGAAGGTGTGGCTATCAGCCGGCCGGTAGTGGAGTTTTATTTGAAAGATGATGAATTAGGCGATCCATTGATCACTGATGAGCACGTCGACATGCTGAACTTGGCAACTGCAGAAGAAGTAGCAGAGCTCAAGCAAAAGGCGCGTGAAATCAATAGCATCCTCATCGGCTTTTTCAAAGAAGTTGGGGTCGATCTGGTGGATTTCAAGATCGAATTTGGCCGCGACACGGACGGCAACATTCTGTTGGCAGACGAGATTTCGCCGGATACGTGCCGGCTTTGGGATATGGAAACAAAACAAAAGCTCGATAAAGACGTATTCCGCCGCAATCTAGGGAACTTGACTGAAGCGTACGAACTCATTTTAACTCGTCTAGGAGGACAACACTCATGAAAAAAGTGAAAATCTATGTAACATTACGTGAAAGTGTATTGGACCCACAAGGTTCTGCAGTTATGGGCTCTCTTCATAAAATGGGCTATGGTGAAGTGGAAGACGTACGAATCGGCAAATACTTGGAATTGGTTATCGCAGACAGCGAACGGGATGTGGATGCATTGGTCAACGAGCTTTGCCATCGACTGTTAGCAAACACGGTAATTGAAGATTACCGGTACGAAATTGAGGAGGTTGTCTCGCAATGAAATTCGCAGTGATTGTTTTCCCCGGCTCCAATTGTGACTTGGATATGTACCACGCGGTCAAGGACGAACTAGGTGAAGAAGCAGAATACGTATGGCATGACTCGAAAGATTTGAGCAGCTACGACGGCATTTTGCTGCCAGGCGGATTTTCTTACGGCGATTACTTGCGCTGCGGCGCGATTGCCCAGTTTTCAGGGGTCATGGACGAAGTGAGAAAAGCAGCAGAAGCAGGAAAACCGGTTCTTGGAATTTGCAATGGCTTCCAAATCTTAACGGAGGCTGGACTATTGCCAGGCGTTCTTTTGCGGAACAAAAACTTGAAGTTCATGTGCCGTAACGTTGGGTTGAAAGTCGAGAACAATAATACGTTGTTCACCAACGAATACGCGCAGGGCCAGGAAATCCAAATTCCAATCGCTCACGGAGAAGGCAATTATTTCTGCGACGATGCAACATACACCCACCTCAAGGAAAACAATCAAATCGTCTTTACGTATGCAGATGATTTTAATGGCAGCCGAAACAATATCGCAGGCATCATCAACGAGCGCGGAAACGTGCTTGGCATGATGCCGCATCCAGAACGCGCGGTGTCCGACTTGATCGGCGGCAAAGATGGATTGGCTTTATTCAGATCAATCGTAAAACAGTGGAGGGAAGCACATGTCAGTCATGCTTGAACCAAATGCTGCTCAGATAAAAGAACAGAAAATTTATCAGCAAATGGGCTTATCGGATGCAGAATTCGCAATGGTCGAAGAGATTTTAGGAAGAACTCCAAACTACACAGAAACCGGGTTGTTTTCGGTCATGTGGTCTGAACACTGTTCTTATAAAAATTCAAAACCGGTCTTGGCTAAGTTTCCGACCAAAGGGGAACGCGTCCTTCAGGGGCCAGGCGAAGGCGCTGGAATTGTAGACATTGGCGACGGACAAGCGGTCGTGTTCAAGATGGAGTCGCATAACCACCCTTCAGCTATCGAACCTTACCAAGGCGCTGCTACTGGCGTTGGCGGAATTATCCGCGATGTTTTCTCGATGGGTGCACGTCCGATTGCATTGCTAAACTCACTGCGTTTTGGTGAATTGACGACTCCACGAGTAAAATACCTATTTGAAGAAGTGGTTGCAGGAATTGCAGGTTACGGAAACTGCATCGGCATTCCAACAGTCGGCGGCGAAGTCCAGTTTGATGAATGCTATGACGGCAACCCATTGGTCAATGCCATGTGCGTCGGGTTGATCAATCATGAAGATATCCAAAAAGGCATTGCAAAAGGCACTGGCAATCCCGTTATGTACGTCGGCGCTAAAACCGGGCGCGACGGCATCCACGGAGCAACCTTCGCTTCAGAGGAATTGACCGACGGCTCTGATAAAAACCGCCCAGCTGTACAAGTAGGCGATCCATTTATGGAGAAGTTGTTATTGGAAGCTTGCCTGGAATTAATCAAATCGGATGCGTTGATCGGTATTCAGGACATGGGTGCGGCCGGATTGACTTCATCTTCAGCTGAAATGGCTTCAAAAGCCGGATCAGGCATCGAAATGGATCTCGACCATATTCCGCAGCGTGAAACTGGCATGACGGCTTACGAAATGATGTTGTCTGAATCCCAGGAGCGCATGCTTATCGTGGTCCAAGCAGGACGTGAACCTGAAATTGTTGAACTGTTTGAGAAATATGGACTGGACGCAGTAACTGTCGGCACTGTGACAGACGATTCGACGCTTCGTTTGAAGCATAAAGGGGAAATTGTCGCAGAAGTGCCGGTTGATGCACTGGCAGAAGATGCACCTGTTTACCACAAGCCATCAGCAGTCCCTGCCTACTATACAGAGTTCCAGCAGTTGGACAATGTTGAACCAAAAATCTCGGATTACACCGAAACCTTGACGGCTTTATTGAAGCAGCCGACTATCGCTTCAAAAGAATGGGTCTACGATCAATACGATCACCAAGTGCGCACAAGTACTGTAGTCAGCCCAGGATCGGATGCAGCAATTGTCCGCGTCCGCGGCACCAACAAAGGCCTTGCCATGACAACAGATTGCAACTCGCGCTATATTTACCTGGATCCGGAAATAGGCGGCAAAATCGCAGTGGCGGAAGCAGCACGCAATGTGGTTGTTTCTGGTGCAAAGCCTCTTGCCATCACCGATTGCCTGAACTTCGGCAATCCGGAAAAACCAGAGATTTTCTGGCAGCTTGAAAAAGCGGCAGACGGCATGTCTGAAGCTTGTACCATCCTGGATTCTCCAGTTATCGGCGGAAACGTCTCGTTATACAATGAAACCAACGGCACCGCCATTTACCCGACGCCGACAATCGGCATGGTCGGTCTTGTTGAAGACCTGTCGCACGTTACGACACAAGATGCCAAGAAACAAGGCGACCTGGTGTATTTGATCGGGGAAAGCTTTACGGAATTCGGCGGCAGCGAACTGCAGAAAATGGTCGAAGGACGCATTTTCGGCAAAGCGCCAGCCATCGATTTGACCGTAGAAGCAAAACGCCAACAGGAAATTCTTTCAGCTATCCAGCAAGGCCTCATCGCATCAGCGCATGACGTAGCAGAAGGCGGCGTTGCCGTGGCATTGGCCGAAAAAACATTCGGCAACGGGTTGGGAATGGACGTTACATTGTCTGGGTCCGCGACAACGGCTTTGTTCAGCGAATCGCAATCTCGCTTTGTTGTAACGGTTAGCCCGGAGAAAGCAGCACAATTTGAACAGCTTGTATCAGACGCCAAGAAAATCGGCCAAGTCACGGGAGACAACTTAGTAATCAACGGTGAAGACGGTCCGGCTTGGGTCAACGATTCAGTCGCAACGCTTCGCTCAGCTTGGAAAGGAGCTATCCCATGCTTGCTGAAATCAGAAGCTTAAATGAAGAATGCGGTGTCTTCGGAATATGGGGCCATCCCAATGCGACTCAACTGACCTATTACGGACTGCACGCGCTGCAGCACCGAGGCCAAGAAGGCGCAGGAATTGTATCAACAGACGGAGACGCGCTTCGTGCATTAAAAGGCGAAGGCATGGTCAGTGAAGTGTTCACGCCTGAAAAAATAGAGAATATTGCGGGGCACGCAGCTATTGGCCACGTGCGTTATGCAACAGCAGGAGGCAGCGGCATTGAAAATGTCCAGCCCCTGCTCTTTAATTCAACTACTGGCAGTTTGGCAATTTCCCATAACGGCAATTTGGTTAATGCGACACAGCTAAAAGGCCATTTGGAACGCCAAGGAAGCATTTTTCAAACGACTTCTGATACAGAAGTGCTGGCACATTTGATTAAAAGAAGCGGCTATGCAACGTTTGAAGAGAAAGCGAAAAATGCTTTGTCTTTATTGAAAGGGGCATTTGCCTGCGTCATCTTGACCGAAGAAGCGATGTATATTGCTTTGGATCCGAACGGCTTGCGTCCGCTTTCTCTTGGCAGACTCGGAGATGCGTGGGTAACAGCGTCGGAAACCTGTGCGTTTGATATTGTTGGAGCGGAATTTGTCCGTTCGGTTGAACCGGGTGAATTTCTGATTGTCACAAAAGACGGCATGCGTGCCGAACGGTTTGCTTATCCGGAAGAGCGTTCGATCTGCACCATGGAGTACGTCTATTTTTCCCGTCCAGACTCGGATATCGATGGCATCAACGTTCATACAGCAAGAAAACGGCTTGGTGTGCAGTTAGCAAAAGAAGTGCAGATTGAGGCAGATGTGGTAACCGGCGTTCCGGATTCCAGTATTTCGGCAGCAATCGGCTACTCAGAACAAAGCGGCATTCCGTATGAATTGGGATTGATCAAAAACCGCTATGTGGGACGCACCTTTATCCAGCCTTCCCAGGACCTTCGCGAACAGGGCGTCAAGATGAAACTGTCGCCAGTCCGCCAAGTGGTCAAAGGCAAGCGCGTTATCATGGTGGATGATTCGATCGTCCGCGGCACGACTTCACGGCGCATCGTCAACTTGCTGAAAGAAGCAGGGGCAACGGAAGTGCATGTGGTCATCAGTTCACCGCCCATTAAAAATCCTTGCTTTTACGGCATTGATATCAGCACGGCTGGCGAATTGATCGCTGCCAATAATACAGTGGAAGAAATGCGTGAAATTATCGGTGCAGATTCGCTAACCTTCCTGTCAGTGGACGGCATGGTCCAAAACATTGGACGGACCGATCCAGGCTCGAAATGCGGCCATTGCCTGGCTTGTTTTACAGGCGAATACCCAACCAATATTTATCCAGATACAGTATTGCCGCATGAAAAAGAAAAGGTAAAATAAGGGGGAACCGGTGTGTCAAAAGCATATGAAAAAGCAGGCGTCAATATCGAAGCTGGCTATGAAGCGGTTAACCGCATGAAATCCCATGTGGAACGGACAGCACGCAAAGGAATGCTGGGTGCGTTCGGCGGCTTCGGCGGCATGTTCGATTTGTCTGAGCTGAAGTTGAAAGAACCGGTTCTTGTTTCGGGAACGGATGGCGTGGGCACGAAATTGAAGCTCGCCTTCATGGCAGACCGCCACGATACAATCGGCATCGATTGCGTCGCGATGTGCGTCAATGACATTGTTGCGCAAGGTGCTGAACCTTTGTTTTTCCTGGACTATATCGCAGTCGGCAAAGCGGTTCCTGAAAAGATTGAACAAATTGTCAAAGGCGTTGCGGACGGCTGTGTTCAAGCTGGAGCCGCATTGATTGGCGGGGAAACGGCGGAAATGCCGGGTCTTTACGAAGAGGACGAATACGATATCGCCGGTTTTGCGGTCGGTGCTGCGGAAAAATCCAAAATCGTCACCGGAGAAAAAATCGCAGCGGGCGATGTTCTGATCGGCCTTGCTTCGAGCGGCATCCATTCCAATGGCTATTCGCTCGTGCGCCACATCATCTTTGACCAAAACAATTTGACGCTCGACCAAAAAGTCGAAGGCTACGAAGCACTGGGTCCGATTGGTGATGTTCTGTTGACGCCGACCAAAATATACGCTAAGGCGGTTGCAGCCATCGGCAATGAAACGGCGATTCACGGCATGGCTCATGTAACAGGCGGAGGTTTTATTGAAAACATTCCGCGGATGATGCCGGACGGTTTAGGCGCGGAAATTGCCATTGGCAGCTGGCCGGTACTTGATGTATTCACCTTGTTGAAAGAAAAAGGTGAATTAGGCGACCGTGACCTGTATTCGGTTTTCAATATGGGCATCGGCTTTGTCTTGGCTGTCGCGCCTGAAGATGCGGAGCAGGTCCTGAAAACGGCGCAAGCAAACGGTGAGCAGGCGTTCCAGATTGGCCGCGTTTCCAGCACAGAAGGCGTTCAATTCGAAGGTGAACAGGACGGCACGCTGAATGAATAAACCAAAAATCGCTGTTTTTGCGTCAGGCAACGGCTCTAATTTCCAAGCCATTGCAGACGCCATCGCTGGCGGCAAACTGCAGGCAGAACTGGTGCTTGTTGTAACAGATAAACCGCAAGCCTTTGTCTTGGAGCGTGCGCGCAAGGCACAAGTAGCTGCTTTTGCTTTTGTGCCATCTGAGTTTGAATCCAAACAGCTTTACGAACAGATGCTCAAAGAAAAACTGCTGGAGCAGGGAGTGGAGTGGATCGTATTGGCGGGCTATATGCGCTTGATTGGTCCGGTTCTGCTGGCCGCTTATGAAAACCGCATCGTCAATATCCATCCGTCCGTCTTGCCGGCTTTTCCAGGCAAAGACGCCATTGGCCAGACGCTGGCAGCAGGTGCTGCAGAAGCGGGTGTCACCGTGCATTATGTGGATGCTGGCATGGATACAGGCAGCATCATTACACAGCAGTCGTTTCCCGTTGCGGGACGCGGACGCGAAGAAGTCGAACAACAGATCCATCAGATTGAACATGAATTATATCCTGCAGCTTTGCAGCAATTATTCGACCGGTAATACTGCCGGTCTTAATCTTTAGGAGGACTATTTGTGAAAAAAAGAGCGTTACTCAGCGTATCGGATAAATCAGGGATATTGGAATTTGCACAGGAACTGGAAAAGATGGGCTATGAACTGCTATCAACTGGGGGCACCAAGAAGTTTCTTGAAGAAAATGGAGTCTCTATTACAGCGGTAGATGAAATTACCAAATTCCCAGAAATTTTGGGTGGCCGTGTAAAAACCTTGCACCCGCTTGTTCACGGTGGATTATTGGCTAAGCACGATGATGCCGAACACCAAAGCCAGATGGCTGATAACGGCATTTCACCAATCGATATTGTGTGCGTCAATTTATATCCATTCCGCGAAACCATTGCCAAACCCGATGTATCAGTAGATGATGCCATTGAAAACATCGATATTGGTGGACCAACGATGCTGCGTTCTGCTGCAAAAAATCATGCTTACGTCACGGTCATCGTCGATGCAGCGGACTATCCTGCAGTATTGGCTGAATTACATAATGAAAAGGCAACCACATCTGAAACAAGACGCCGTTTGGCTGCGAAAGTTTTCCGCCATACTGCTGCGTATGATTCGTATATCTCCAATTACTTGACTGACTTGACGGGCGAAGAATACCCGGATCAATTAACGCTTACGTATGAATTGTCCCAAACCCTTCGCTACGGGGAAAACCCTCATCAAAAAGCCGCATTCTACCGCAGCCCGCTCGGATCGGATTTTTCTATTGCCAATGCCAATCAAGTGCATGGCAAAGAATTATCGTATAACAACATCCAGGATGCCAATGCTGCCCTTCAGATCATCAAAGAATTCAAAATGCCGGCAGCTGTTGCTGTTAAACACATGAACCCTTGCGGCGTCGGGACAGGCGAAACGATTGCGGAGGCTTTTGCAAAAGCCTATGAAGCCGACTCGACCTCAATTTTTGGCGGCATTGTCGCCTTGAACCGTGAAGTGGATGCAGAAACTGCCAAGCAATTAGCGACGATTTTCCTGGAAATCATTATCGCTCCAGCCTTTTCCAATGAAGCGATTGAATTGCTGACACAGAAAAAGAACATCCGTCTTTTGACGATTCCATTCGACAGCAAAACTACAGACAAATGGAACACGGTTACCGTTGAAGGCGGCTTGTTGATCCAGCAGCCGGACGTTTTCGGGTATGAGGATGCAGACATTCAGGTTGCGACAGAGCGCCAGCCGACTGCTGATGAACTAGCTGCACTTAAACTGGGGTGGAGTGTCGTCAAACATGTTAAATCAAATGCCATTGTCGTATGCAATTCTGAAATGACTTTGGGCATCGGAGCAGGGCAGATGAACCGTGTGGGATCTGCCAAAATCGCTTTGGAGCAAGCGGGTGAGGCGGCAAAAGGCGCTATCATGGCATCAGATGCATTTTTCCCGATGAACGATACAGTGGAAGCTGCTGCACAAGCAGGTATCAAAGCCATTATCCAGCCAGGCGGTTCCAAGAAAGACCAAGAGTCAATCGACAAAGCGAACGAATATGGAATTGCCATGGTCTTTACGGGCATCCGTCATTTCAAACATTAATCGAGGTGAAGCAAGATGAAAGTACTGGTCATTGGAAGAGGAGGGCGGGAACACGCCATCGTGCGTCAGTTCGCCAAATCACCATCCGTTACAAAAGTTTTTGCAGCACCGGGAAATGATGGAATGCGAGAAGACGCTGAAATAGCCGGGATTGATGAAATGGACTTTGCCGGTTTGGCGGATTTTGCTGAACAGCAGGGAGTGGACTTCAGTTTTGTCGGTCCTGAACAGCCATTGTCCCAAGGCATCGTCGATTTTTTTGAAGCCAAAGGGCTCCGCATTTTTGGACCATCTAAAGCGGCAGCTCAAATTGAAGGCAGCAAAGCTTTTGCTAAAGAATTGATGGAAAAATACAAGATTCCGACCGCAGGTTACGAAACGTTTACAGAAGTTGCTCCAGCAATTGCTTTTATCCGGCAGCACGGTGCGCCTATTGTCATCAAGGCTGATGGCCTCGCTGCCGGCAAAGGGGTTGTGGTGGCATTGACGGAAGAAGATGCGGTTAACGCGGTCAACGATATGCTGGCAGGACAAAAATTTGGCGGATCGGGATCCAAAGTGGTCATTGAAGAATTTTTGGATGGCGAAGAATTTTCATTTATGTCTTTTGTCTACGCTGGCAAAATTTATCCAATGGTTATCTCCCAAGACCATAAGCGTGCATATGACGGCGACCGTGGTCCGAATACCGGTGGCATGGGCGCTTATTCTCCAGTCCCACAAATTCCACAGGCGATTATTGATGAGACCTTTACAAAAATTGTGGAGCCGGCTGTCCAAGCGATGGCATCGGAAGGAACACCATTTAATGGCATTCTCTATACCGGCGTCATTTTGACAGAAAAAGGCCCTAAAGTCATTGAGTTCAACGCACGTTTTGGAGACCCGGAAACTCAAGTAGTGTTGCCCCGGATGACTACCGATTTTGGTGTTTTTATCGATACGGTTTTAAAGGGCCAGCAAGCTCCACTCGAGTGGGACGATCAAGCGATGCTTGGAGTGGTCATTGCGGCAGATGGTTATCCAGAGGCAGTGAAAAAAGGTGCTCCTTTGCCTGAATTGACCAAGCTTTCAGGAGTTGAAGTGACTCATGCTGGAACAAAGCTGTCGAATGGCAGCTATGTCGGCAATGGTGGCCGTGTGCTGCTTGTTTCTGCAAGCGGACCATCTATCCACAGTGCTCAGGAAAAAGTCTATGAGCAGCTCGAAAGTTTGCATTGGAACGGCTTTTTCTACCGCACCGATATCGGATGGCGTGCAAAATAATTTTATATATGCTATAATCTTAAATGACACAAATTCGACAAGAAGCTGTGTCATTTTTGTTTTATTGCCTGCCCTATAGGTGATAAAAGCCAAAGTTGAGGATTTTCAACAGCCCACGTTTACCTCTATTTAAACTCCAGAATGGCAAACCCGTTACGACCTCAGAAACAAAATTAGCAGGGCATTAAAAATTGAAGGGAGACAGATTATGAATTGGTATGAAAAATTAAATCAGTATTTTCCAGTTGAAGAAATGAAGTCAAAAGAGCACATGGATGCATTGCTTAAAGAAAAAGGCAGCGTCTACTACAAAGATGAGGGTCCTTACCATGTCTTGATGTATGCAGAGTTTCCGAACTTTACCTTTGTGGATTATTTGTTTGTTGCAAAAGAATCCCGCGGCATGGGTCTTGGTAAAAAGACCTTGCAAATGCTAAAAGACAAAAACAAACCGATCATCCTGGAAGTCGAGCCGGTCAATTACGAAGACACGGACACGGAAAAACGTTTGCGTTTTTACGCGCGTGAAGGATTCGAACATGCGTCCTCAATCGGCTATTGCCGACGTTCTTTAGCAACAGGTGAAGAAAATTCCATGGAAATTTTGTACTGGACTCCGAGCGGAGAAACAGAAGAACAGATTTTTGAAGGAATGCAGAAAATGTATCAGGACATTCACACTTACAAAGACGAACAGTTCTACGGAGAATCGTATGATTCCGTTTCGGACGTGTTAACTTTTCAAGAAGAAGAGAAAAAAGATGTCTTGAAACCATTCAGCGATCCAATCAATAATTAATCTAAAATCCACGCCCAAAGCGTGGATTTTTTGTGTCCCCGTTAATCAGAATGTTCCCTTTTTTAAAGGGGATAACTGTATTTCAGTGTATAATTATGCTACGATATTAAGTATTGAAATAGCAGAAAGAAGGTGCTGACAAATGGTAAATCCTCTATGGAAGAACACTGAAATTCGAAATCAATTAAAAATCGTCACAAAGGAAGTTGCACCAAATCT
The DNA here is from genome assembly GCF_058268435.1 of Planococcus sp. TJ-307. Taxonomy (NCBI): domain Bacteria; kingdom Bacillati; phylum Bacillota; class Bacilli; order Caryophanales; family Caryophanaceae; genus Planococcus; species Planococcus sp. TJ-307. Next base: position 70,052 of record NZ_JBZDOJ010000006.1, on the reverse strand, counting down.
AGTGTTGACCAATGCAACTTATCTCCACGGGATCTTTAAAAAATGGGTAACAGGGAACATCTGGATATCGAATGACCGAATCGTTTATGCTGGAAAAGAGATGCCAAAAATCGATGACTCTACTGAAGTAGCAGACATGACGGATAAATTTATTGTGCCAGGTTACATAGAACCCCATGTTCATCCTTCTCAATTATACAATCCTCAAAGTTTTGCAGATTATGCAGCTCAAGGCGGAACGACGATGTTCCTCTCCGACAACTTGACATTTTTTTTAGCGCTTGAAAATGAGAAAGCGTTTTCATTGCTGGATCAACTGAGGGAGTTGCCTTTTAGTTTTTACTGGTGGACTCGTTTTGATTCGCAAACAGAGTTAACTGATGAAGATCAACTATTCACTTCGAAATCTGTTGGGGAATGGCTTGATCGCCAGGATGTATTATTGGGTGGAGAGTTAACCGGCTGGCCCAAACTGATGGCGGGCGACGACCAAATGCTGTACTGGATTCAAAAAGCCAAAATGGGTCTGAAGAAAATTGAAGGGCATTTCCCGGGTGCCTCGGAAAAGACATTGGCCCGCATGCGTTTGCTTGGCGCAGATGGCGATCACGAAGCAATGACAGTAGATGAAGTAGAAATGCGCTTGCTTCATGGCTATGGCGTAACGCTTCGGCATTCATCCATCCGGCCAGATCTTCCCAATCTGCTAAAAGGGATTGTTGAGCGGGACTTGAACGTCTTTGACAAGCTGATGATGACAACGGATGGCTCAACCCCGGCTTTCCATTTGGATGGCGTCATGGACCTGTGCATTAAAATTGCACTTGAAGCGGGAGTACCGCCGATTGATGCATACATGATGGCGTCTTACAACGTGGCACGTTATTACAATGTAACCAGCCTGCATGGATTGATTGCGACAGGCCGCTACGCCAATTTGAATATTCTCGATACGCTGGAAAATCCAGTGCCTTCGGGAGTGCTCTCCAAAGGAGTCTGGCTGAAAAGAGATGGTGAGAAAGTCCAATCATTGCCGAATATCGATTGGTCAATTTTGCCGGATCTTGACATCGACTATGAACTGACAGATGACGATTTCCAATTTTCAATGCCTTTTGGGATTGAAATGATCAACGATGTCATTACAAAACCATATACAGTTAGCGTGGACAGCCACGATTCCGATTTATCAAAATTGCATGATGAAAGCTTTTTAATGCTTATTGATAAAAAAGGGAAATGGCGCGTTAATACCTTGATCAAAGGCTTTGCACCGGGATTGGACGGTTTCGCTTCTTCGTATACGAATACAGGCGATATCATTTTGATCGGCAAAAGCCGGAGTGACATGTGGCTGGCTTTCAATGAATTGAAACGCCTGAAAGGCGGAATCATTCTGGCTGAGAACGGTGAAATTGTACAATCTCTTCCGCTTCCTCATGGAGGTGTGATGTCGGATCTGCCGATGGAACAGTTGATCGAACAGGAAAAAGAGCTGAAAAAAGCACTCAAAGAACGAGGCTATAAGCATGGCGATGCTGTTTACACACTGCTGTTTTTGCAAGCAACTCACTTGCCGTATGTCCGCATCACGCAAAAAGGAATTTACGATGTCATGAATAAAAAAATCTTATTTCCGGCGTTTATGAGGTAAAGTCCGATGAAAAATTTTGCGTTCATTATGGGAATCCTACTGGTGCTCGCGGCATTTACTGCAGGATTTTGGCTGATTTTAAAGGAAGACCCTGTTGAAGAACCGTCAATAAATGACGCTTTGACTATTGCTCCTTTCACGGGAGAAGAAGCGGTGCCGCCGGCAAATCGGCGAACGGTTATGGCAGTCATTAATAACCATCCGGATGCCCGTCCGCAAACAGGGCTTGCAGAAGCAGACATCGTTTTTGAAATGATTGCCGAGTATGATGTGACGCGTTTTGTAGCGCTTTACCAAAGTGATTTTCCGGATGTGTTCGGTCCTATCCGCAGCGCCAGGGAATATTTCGTCGGGCTTGCTGCTGCTTACGATGCTTTTTTTGTGGCTCATGGCTACAGTCCTGATGCACGCGTAATGCTGGAATCTGGAATAGTCGACCATGTCAACGGCATCCAGCATGATGGAACGCTTTTTCAGCGATCATCTGATCGCATCGCCCCTCACAATTCTTATATTACACTTGAGAATATCGAAGCAGCGATGGAAACTGTGCAGGCTTCTCCAGAATACAGCGGAAACTCGCCTTATTATTTCTCTGGCTCGGCTGAAAATGATAAACTTGAGGAACAGGCTCTTTCGGTGAGGGTGGAGTATGGGACAAACGAGCTGTTTTTCAGTAACTTTACATACGATGGCCAATCGCATCTGTACAGCCGATCGTCCGGCGGCATACCGACAACCGATAAAGAGACCCTGGAAACAGTTGAAGTTTCCAATGTCCTGGTTTTTGAAGCGCAGCACCAAACTGTCGATTCCGAAGGGCGCCAGTCAATCGATTTGGCCAGTGGTGGAAATGCACTGCTCTTCCAAGGCGGCGGTGTTCGTGAGATAGAATGGAGTTCGTTTGACGGAATGCTCGTGCCAACTATGGACGGCGAACCCGTGAACTTGGCACCGGGGAAAACTTGGATTCACATTGTCCCATCTTCCCCTGGTATGGAAAGCTCCGTCAGCCATACGCCATGACGATCAGAGCAATGAAAGGATGTTGAAGCTGCATGCAAGTTGATAAAATTAAAGGCCATCAAACCGATCAATTGATCGAAGCCGTGTTGGCTTTGAAGGATAAAGAAGAAGCCTATCGTTTTTTTGACGATTTGTGCACGATCAGTGAAATTCAATCAATGTCACAGCGGTTGGAAGTGGCGCATATGCTTCGCATGAAAAAAACGTACGAAAAAATAAAAAATGAAACAGGCGCCAGCACTGCCACCATCTCCCGTGTCCGCCGCTGCCTGAACTACGGCAATGACGGCTATGATGAAATGCTGGGCCGTCTTTATCCAGACGAAAAACCGTTCGAACTGCCAAAAGACTGAACAGAGAACCGACTCTGTTCGGTTTTTTTGTTATAATAAATTGATAATAAATGATGCAAAGTTGGGTGAAACGAGATGGATTTCAAAACATGGCGGCATGTCTTTAAATTAGATCCGGCAAAAGCGATACCGGATGGACATTTGGAACGAATTTGCACATCCGGGACCGATGCCATCTTGATTGGCGGCAGCGACAATGTCACACTCGACAATGTCCTTCATTTAACGGAGCGTGTACAAAGTTATGGCCTTCCGATGGTACTGGAAGTGTCCACCATTGATTCTGTGGCACCGGGTTTTGACTATTATTTTATCCCGACAGTACTCAACAGCGAGGACCCCAAGTGGATTAAAGGACTTCATCATGAAGCAATCCGCGAGTATGGAGAAATTTTGGACTGGAGCGAACTGATCCCGGAAGGCTATTGCATTTTGAATGGCGACTGCAAAGCAGCCCGATTAACTGGTGCCAAAACAGATTTGGCTGCGGATGAGGTTTTGGCTTATGCTCGCCTGGCTGAGCATTTTTTCCGGCTGCCCATTTTTTACATGGAATACAGCGGCATATATGGAGATATGAACCTGGTTCGCAAAGTGAAAGACGTGCTGGCTGAAACCCGTTTATTTTACGGTGGCGGCATCGATTCAGCTGGCAAAGCAGTTGCTGCATTAAACGTTGCAGATACCATTGTGGTTGGCAATATTATTTATGAAGATATCGATAAAGCGATTAATACCGTAGAGGCAGTTGCGGAAACGGCTGACAAATCGTTATAATAATAAGAACGAATGTTCGAGGTGGTGCACAATGGAATTGATAACGAAGAATTTATTGAACGGAATGAACCCGGAACAAGCAGAAGCAGTTAAGACGACTGAGGGGCCCCTATTGATTATGGCCGGTGCAGGATCCGGGAAAACACGGGTACTGACGCACCGGATTGCTTATTTGGTGCTTGAAAAACAAGTTTACCCATCCAATATACTGGCGATTACGTTTACTAACAAAGCGGCGCGTGAAATGCGCAACCGGATTGACGGATTGCTTGGGCATGGAACGGGCCAACGCATGTGGGCTTCAACGTTTCACTCGATGTGCGTGCGGATTTTGCGTCGTGACATCGACCGCTTAGACATGTCCAGAAACTTTTCAATCTTGGATACGACCGACCAATTGACGGTCATCAAAAATGTCCTGAAGCAGCAAAACCTGGATCCGAAAAAATACGAGCCCCGGACAATGCTCAATGCCATTTCGTCGGCAAAAAACGAATGTATTGATGCCACACAGTTTGCTGCAGACATGAATCAATTTAACCCGTATGAAAAGACCGTATCTGATGTTTATACAGCATATGAGAAAAGATTGAAGAAAAACCAATCGCTTGATTTTGATGACTTGATTATGACGACCTTGAATTTATTCAATATGGTCCCTGAAGTGCTGGAATATTACCAAAACAAATTCCACTACATCCACGTGGATGAGTACCAGGATACCAACAACGCCCAGTACCAGCTGGTCCAGAAGTTGGCCAGCAAGTTCAAAAATATTTGCGTGGTTGGTGATTCGGATCAGTCGATTTATCGCTGGCGCGGAGCGGACATCACCAACATCTTGTCATTTGAGAAAGATTACCCGAACGCTAAAGTGATTATGTTGGAGCAGAATTACCGCTCAACAAAGCGCATTTTGCAGGCTGCGAACGATGTAATTCAGAAAAACACCAGCCGCTATCCGAAAGAATTGCGGACCGACAACGACGAAGGACCGGCGATCACCTTGCACAAAGCAGGAGATGAACGTCAGGAAGCACAATTCGTTGTGCAAACCATCCAACGATTAATGGATGAAGAAAACTACAAGACTTCAGATTTCGCTATTCTTTACCGTACCAACGCCCAATCACGGATTATGGAGGAAATGTTCGTCAAATCGAATATGTCCTATACGATTGTCGGCGGAACCAAGTTCTATGACCGCAAGGAAATCAAAGATCTGTTGGCGTATTTGCGGCTGATCGCAAACAACGACGATGATTTGTCGTTAGCGCGTGTTATCAATGAGCCAAAGCGTGGAATAGGTGCCACTTCTTTTGAAAAAATGGCGCGTTTTGCGATTGAACAGGATCGCACCATCATGGATTCATTGCAAGAAGCTGACTTTATGGGGCTGACCGCAAAAACAGCGCAAACGGCACTGGAATTCCGCACCATGATTGATAGCTTTACGCAAATGCAGGAATATTTATCGGTCACAGAGTTGGTGGAGGAAGTACTAAAAAAATCAGGCTATCGCCAAATGTTACAGGCTGACAAAACGATTGAAGGTGAAAGCCGTCTGGAAAACTTGGAAGAGTTTCTATCGGTGACCAAGGCATTTGAAAAGCAAAGCGATGACAAATCACTGGTTGCCTTCCTGACGGATTTAGCGCTTATTTCAGATATTGATTCTTTGGATGATGAAGAAGATGCAGACGGTCCGATTATTTTGATGACAATGCATGCAGCAAAAGGTTTGGAATTCCCTGTCGTCTTTATTATCGGACTGGAAGAAAACGTCTTTCCGCATGCCCGTTCGAATAATGACGACGAAGAATTGGAAGAAGAGCGGCGTCTGGCTTATGTTGGAATTACGCGCGCTGAGAAACGGTTGTATTTATCGCATGCATCTTCCCGCACGCTGTTTGGCAAAAGCAATTTCAATATGCCATCCCGCTTTATTTCGGAGATTTCGGAAGACTTGATTGAACAAACCACAGCGCATCACCGTGCCGGTGCAGTTACAAGCTATAAACAAGTTCCAAAACGGGCAGCGGTAACACGTCCAGGCTACAACCAGTCGGGTGGAGAAAAGCTTGGCTGGAAAACCGGTGATCGGGCAGTGCATAAAAAATGGGGTACTGGTACGGTCGTTAGCGTCAAAGGCGAAGGCGAACAAACCGAACTGGACATTGCATTCCCAAGCCCTGTCGGCATCAAACGGCTGTTGGCCAAATTTGCGCCGATTGAAAAAGTATAATCGGGAGGAAATTTTATGGATCGCATAAAAGCGGAAGAACGCGTAAATGAATTGAATGAACTGCTACGGAGCTATGGCCATGCCTATTATGTGCTGGATAAGCCGGCTGTTCCCGATGCTATCTACGACCAACTATTGAATGAATTGATCCAGTTGGAGACCCTTTATCCTGATTTAGTGTTTCCGGACTCTCCGACTCAACGCGTTGGCGGAACTCCAATTTCCTCCGTTGCCAAAGTAACGCATGCCCGTCCGATGCTCAGTTTGTCCAATGTCTTCGGGGAAGAAGATTTGCAGGAGTTCGACAAACGAGTACGCAGCGGGGCAGGCGACGGCATCGAATACGTCTGTGAGCTGAAGATTGATGGCCTGGCGGTGTCGCTCATGTACGAAGACGGCAAGTTTGTCAGAGGGGCTACGCGTGGGGACGGGCGCATAGGGGAAGACATTACGGTCAACCTCCGGACCATCCAGTCAATTCCGTTAAGGCTGAAACAGCCGGTTACACTTGAAGTGCGCGGTGAAGTTTTTATGCCGAAAGGATCCTTCCTGGCTTTGAATGAACAGCGGGCCGAACGGGGCGAAGAACTGTTTGCCAATCCGCGCAATGCCGCGGCAGGATCGCTGCGCCAATTGGATCCGAAAATAGCAGCAAGCCGCAATTTGGATGTCTTCATTTATGGAATTGGCGGCGACGGAGAAACTTACGGCTTGTCCGAACATGATGAGTCGCTCAGTTACCTTTCGGAGCTCGGATTTAAGACCAATGAAGAACGGAAGGTTTGCACGAGTGTAGAAGAAGTTTTGGCCTATATTGAGAAATGGACAAAAAATCGTACTAAGTTATCTTACGAAATCGACGGCATCGTCATTAAGGTCAATCGTTTTTTGCACCAGCAGGATCTGGGGTTCACAGCGAAAAGCCCGAAATGGGCCACAGCATACAAATTTCCTGCAGAAGAAGTGATGACAACGGTCCGCAATATTGAATTAAGTGTTGGCCGAACAGGTGTAGTGACACCAACGGCCATACTGGATCCAGTTTCTGTTGCAGGCACAACGGTGCAACGGGCTTCTTTGCATAACGAAGATTTGATCAAGGAAAAAGATATTCGCATCGGCGACAAAGTCATTATCCGAAAAGCGGGAGATATCATTCCAGAAGTGGTTTCAGCCATCGTGGATCAGCGGACCGGGGATGAGCTGCCTTTCGAGATGCCGACCCATTGCCCGGCGTGCGACAGCGAGCTTGTCCGCATCGAAGGGGAAGTCGCTCTTCGTTGTGTCAATCCGCAATGCCCCGCACAAATTACGGAAGGGCTGATTCATTTTGTTTCCCGCAATGCTATGAATATTGACGGACTGGGTGAAAAAGTGATCGAACAGTTATACCGCGAAGGCCTGATTCGAGACATTTCCGACATTTACAAGTTGACTAAAGAACAGCTGTTAGAGCTGGACCGTATGGGCGACAAATCAGCTTCCAACTTGATTTCGGCCATCGATGCTTCCAGAAGCAATTCAATGGAAAAACTGCTGTTTGGCCTTGGCATCCGCCACGTAGGGGAACGGGGTGCACGTATTTTGTCCGAGCATTTTGGCACAATGGAGCAGCTGATGAATGCATCAAAAGAAGAGCTGGTTGACATCCATGAAATAGGTGAAAAAATGGCCGATTCCATTGTTGCTTATTTTGATAACGAAGAAGTTCGGGCGTTGATGGAACGTTTGCGCGAGGCTGACGTCAATTTAACATACACCGGCACACGGATCCGCGTAGAAGCAGGAGCCAATGCATTCGCAGGCAAAAAAATCGTTTTGACCGGCAAGCTGGAGCAATTGACCCGGCAGGAAGCCAGCGCGCAAATCGAAGCGCTCGGCGGCAAACTGTCTGGAAGCGTCAGCAAAAAGACCGATTTGCTGATTGCCGGCGAAGAAGCTGGTTCCAAGCTCGATAAGGCACTGGAGCTGAAGGTGGACATCTGGGACGAAGAACGTCTCGTTGAGGAATTGAACAAATAAGGGGATTTTATATGAAACGCATATGGTGGATTCCAATCAGCTTGCTGCTGTTGACGGGATGTGTTCCTTCCGGGACCGATGAAGAAGCGGAAGTAATAAATGAGGAAGAAGAAGTAGAGACGGCAATCATTCCAAGCATGCAGCTGAATGATCAGTTTTACCGTACTCTTCTGCCATATAAAGAAAGTGCCACGCGAGGGAAAATCGTCAATCGCTTAAACTCTCGCTATGACATTGCCGAGACTGAAAATGGTTTGCTGCGGTTGTCGCAAAGACAATTTTCACCTGACGATTATTATTTCCAGGAAGGCCAAAAGATTACCGATGAAGATGCGACTGCCTGGCTGCAACGGGCCAGCAGTGACAATGCGGCTGGCCTGAATGCAGCTGACGAACGCACACCGGCACAAAGAGAGGCCGGCGATCGGCCGCCTGCCGAAATACTGGCACACGTCATTGAACAAAACTACTTGGTGAAGACCGATGACGAAACCATCCGGCTTGGCGGCATTTCAGTAGGCTTGGCGCTAAACTCGGTGTATTACAGCTCTGAAGAAGGCATTTCCTACGAGGAAGAAATTCCGCGTGAGCAGATTGAACAAGAGGGCAAGCGTATGGCGGATGAAATCGTCAAGCGCTTGCGTGAAAAAGAAGGCCTTGGCGATGTGCCGATTGTTGTAGGACTTTTCGAACAAAATTCACGCAATGCCATGGTGCCAGGCACTTACTTCTCATATGGTGCAGCTCCAGGCGGCGAGGCAGCTGTAGCGAATTGGACAACAGTTAATGAAGCCTATGTACTGTTTCCAACGTCAGGTACAGATGAACGCTACCGGGATATTGATACGGCATTCCGCAATTTCAAGCAGGATGTCGAAATCTATTTTTCCAATTTCACGAGTGTAATTGGCACTGGGTTTTATCAGGAAAATGAATTGATGGAATTGAAAATTGAAATTCCAATTCAGTTTTATGGAGCAGCTGAAGTAATCGGCTTTACGCAATATGTGACAGGGCTGGTTGTTGAACATTTCCCTGAAAATGTACTGGTTGAAGTCAGTGTAACTTCGACCAATGGACCAGAGGCATTGGTCCTGCGGGAAGCGGGAGAAACTGAGCCGTTTGTTCACATTTACGAATAAGTGCATGAAAACAGGGATGGCCATGCGGCTGTCCCTATTCATTTTTTTAGAAAAATGTTATGATATAGCGTATGTTTACTGAATCCGGAGGTGTAGAAAAATGGCGAAAATGACTAAAGAAGAAGTGATCGAAGTCGCTCACTTGGCAAGATTGGCAATTACTGATGAAGAAGCGGAACATTTTGCAGATCAATTGGAAGCAATTACGAATGCAATGGAGTTGCTCAACGAATTGGATACAGAAAATGTTGAACCAACCACTCATGTTTTGCAAATGGTCAACGTATTGCGCGAAGACAAATCCATTCCTGGATTGGACCGTGAATTGGTTTTGAAAAACGTAAAAGAGCATGAAGGCGGACAAGTAAAAGTCCCAACAATCTTAGAGTAACGGAAGGAGGAACCGTAGATGTCATTGGTAGATAAAACAGCTGCACAACTGCAGGAAATGATACATACGAAAGAAACAACAATTGCTGAACTGACTGAACGAGCATTTGACCGCATCGAGGCCCTCGAGCCAAAAGTAGATGCATTTTTAGCATTGGACAAGGAACGTGCAACACAGCAAGCTGCTGAAATGGACAAAGTGCCGTTTGCTGAACGCGGCCCCTTATTTGGTTTGCCAATTGGCGTAAAAGACAATATTGTAACTGAGGGCCTAGAAACAACGGCTTCGAGCCGGATCCTTGAAGGATTTAACCCGATTTACAATGCAACCGTAGTAGAAAAGCTAAAAGAAGCCGGAATGGTAACCGTCGGCAAATTGAACATGGACGAATTCGCAATGGGTTCTTCCAATGAGAACTCGTACTACAAAAAAACAAAAAACCCATGGAACCTTGAAACCGTTCCAGGCGGTTCTTCAGGCGGCTCTGCAGCTGCTGTTGCAGCAGGAGAAGTACCTTTCACTTTAGGTTCGGATACCGGCGGCTCGATTCGCCAACCTGCAGCGTTCTGTGGTGTGGTTGGCATGAAGCCGACTTACGGACGGGTTTCCCGGTTCGGTCTGATCGCATACGCTTCTTCGTTGGACCAAATTGGCCCAATCACAAGAACCGTTAAAGACAATGCGTTGCTATTGAACGCCATTTCAGGGCATGACGACAAAGATTCAACTTCTGCCAATGTGGAAGTTCCAGATTTCGCTGCTGCTTTGACAGGCGACATTACAGGATTGCGCATCGGCGTTCCAAAAGAATATTTTGCTGAAGGTGTCGGCGAAGCAGCAAAACAAGCTGTTCATGACGCATTGAAAGTATTGGAAGAGCGTGGGGCAATCTGTGAAGAAATCTCACTGCCGCATTCAAAATACGCATTGGCTACTTATTATTTATTGGCGTCATCTGAAGCATCTTCCAACCTGTCCCGTTTTGACGGAATCCGTTACGGATACCGCACCGAGAAAGCAGGAAGCCTGCTTGAGTTTTACATGAATACCCGTTCAGAAGGATTTGGCGATGAAGTCAAGCGCCGCATCATGCTTGGCACATACGCATTGAGTTCAGGGTATTACGATGCTTACTACAAGAAAGCACAAAAAGTCCGTACCTTGATCAAAAAAGATTTTGACGATGCGTTTGAAAAATACGATGTCATCATCGGACCAACAACGCCGACGCCAGCATTTAAAATCGGCGAAATCATTGATGACCCATTGACAATGTACGCCAACGATATTTTGACGATTCCAGTCAATCTTGCGGGTGTGCCCGCAATTTCAATCCCTTGCGGATTCGAAAATGGCTTGCCCCTAGGGCTGCAGATTATTGGGAAATACTTTGATGAAGAAACGGTATACCGAGTTGCTGATGTATTCGAACAAGCAACTGATTTCCATAAAAAAACTCCTCAAACCTGGGAGGGAGCAGCACAATGAATTTCGAAACCATTATTGGGCTTGAAGTCCACGTTGAACTAAAAACAGATTCGAAAATGTTTTCTCCAGCACCTGCTCATTTCGGCGCTGAACCAAACACCAATACCAATGTCGTAGACCTTGGCTATCCAGGCGTTCTGCCGGTAGTCAACAAGCGCGCAGTCGATTGGGCGATGAAAGCGGCACTCGCATTAAACTGTGAGATTACCCGCCACACCAAATTCGACCGCAAAAACTATTTCTATCCAGACAATCCAAAAGCTTACCAGATTTCCCAATTCGACCAGCCGATTGGCGAACACGGCTGGATTGAAATTGAAGTCAAAGGCGAGAAAAAACGCATCGGCATTACACGCCTTCACATGGAAGAAGATGCAGGGAAACTGACGCATACTGGAAATGGCCATTCATTGGTCGACTTTAACCGCCAGGGCACACCGCTGATTGAAATCGTTTCAGAGCCGGATATCCGTACAGCCGATGAAGCTTATGCTTATCTGGAAAAAATCAAAGCGATCATTCAATACACGGGCGTTTCTGATGTACGCATGGAAGAAGGATCATTGCGCTGCGACGCAAACATTTCTCTTCGCCCATTCGGCCAAGATGAATTTGGTACGAAGACAGAACTGAAGAACTTGAACTCATTCAACTTTGTCCGCAAAGGCATTGAGCATGAGCAGGTTCGCCAGGAGCAGGTACTGCTTGCAGGCGGCATCATCGAGCAGGAAACACGCCGCTATGATGAATCGACTGGGAAAACCTTGTTGATGCGCATCAAAGAAGGATCTGACGATTACCGTTACTTCCCGGAACCGGATCTAGTCGACATTGTCATTGACGATGCTTGGTTAGAGCGTGTCCGTGCCGAAATTCCGGAATTGCCGGATGCCCGGAAAGCCCGCTACGTTTCAGAACTTGGCATGTCTTCTTATGACGCCATGGTGCTGACGCTGGCAAAACCGATTTCCGATTTCTTTGAGGCGACGGTAACTGCCGGCGCTGATGCGAAACTGGCTTCCAACTGGTTGATGGGAGAAGTATCAGCTTATCTGAATGCTGAGCAAAAAGAGCTGGAAGATACCGAGTTGACTCCTGAAGGTTTGGCTGGCATGATCAAACTGATTTCTGATGGTACGATTTCATCTAAAATCGCCAAGAAAGTCTTCAAGGAATTGATCGAAAAAGGCGGCGACGCAAACAATATCGTCAAAGCAAAAGGGCTTGTCCAGATTTCGGATGAAAACACCTTGCGTGAATTTGTTACTACGGCACTCGACAGCAACCCACAATCGATCGAAGACTTTAAAAACGGCAAAGACCGCGCAATCGGCTTCCTTGTCGGGCAGATTATGAAGCAAACAAAAGGGCAGGCAAATCCGCCGTTGCTCAATAAAATTCTTCTTGAAGAAATTGCAAAAAGATAAAGAACAGCTTATATGTGAGAAGATGGTCCGTTAGGGGCCATCTTTTTTTATGGGGTATAAAAAAGTACGGTTGTTAACAATCTTTTCGACGAAAGAAATCTGGACTGAATCTATCTGCGGGAACTAAGCTTAAACCAAAAGCGTCTTTTAAAAGATAGTTTTGTGTGCACTATACTCTGGTAAATCCGGGTTTTGGCATCTCTACCTTGAAGACTTTGCCGAGGAACAGTAAACTGGTAATAAAGACAAATGTAGCTAACTGGTACGTACTTTGTATAATAGTGGTAACAGAATAAAGATTTGAATGTATTAGATGAATAACACTGCCATGCCCAGTGCGGGAAACTAACTGAATGGCAAAGCAAGATAAGGGAGATGTGATTGTATGACGATGGAGCAAGAGTATTTCGAAAACGGCATTACTTTAGAAAGTTATATGGCTCAAATGGAGTCAAATCAACAAAAGTCTTACAGTATTTATGAAAAATTTAACCTTCCGGAAGATCCGGAATTTATGGCTTTGCTAAAAAACAAGAAACCTCACGTGTTGGTCATTACCGAAGACTGGTGCGGCGATGCGATGATGAACAATGCCATCCTGAGAAAAATAACAGATGGTGCTGGTTTAGCTGTCCATTGTGTATACCGGGATGAAAACCTGGAATTAATGGACCGGTATCTGACAAACGGCGGCCGCTCAATTCCCAAATACATTATTCTTTCAGAACAAGGCGATGTGTTAGGAGATTGGGGACCGCGAGCAGCTAAAGTCCAAGAGTTTGTCGATGAGAAAAAATCAGTGCTTCCTGAAAAAGATGACCCTCAATATGATCTACATATGAAAACAGTTATTGGCGAGATTTCGGATGGCTTTGTTTCTCACGAAGATTTTTGGCAAATTGTTTATGAAGATTTGCAAGAGGCATTTGAACGAGCGTTAGCATAAAATAAATTTAGCGGAATCCATCAAGGAAACCGTATTTTTTCTTATCTTTACAGAAAGTCCAGAAAGGCTGAATCTGATGAAACGTGCACGCATTATTTACAATCCTACTTCCGGACGTGAGCTTTTCCGGAAACACTTGCCCGAAGTTTTAGAAAAAATGGAGAAGGCTGGCTACGAAACATCCTGCCATGCAACCACCTGCGAAGGCGATGCTATTCAAGCTGCGACATTTGCTGTTGAGCGGAAGTTTGATTTGGTAATCGCTGTTGGCGGAGACGGTACGTTAAATGAAGTTGTTTCAGGAATTGCTAAATTTGAAGACCGTCCCAAAGTTGGCCTCATACCGATGGGAACAACCAATGACTTTGCCCGAGCGGTCCATATTCCGCGAGACATTACAAAAGCGGTGGACATCATATTGAAAGGGGATTCAATCCCCGTGGATATTGGCCTGATGAATGGCGACCGTTATTTTATCAATATTGCAGGCGGAGGCAGACTCACTGAATTGACTTACGAAGTGCCGAGTAAACTGAAAACCGTGCTTGGTCAAATGGCCTATTACTTAAAAGGCATTGAAATGATTCCTTCTATCCGTTCTTCGCGTGTACGCATTGAATACGATGGACAGGTTTTCAATGATAGTGCCATGATGTTTTTGATCGGGTTGACCAACTCAGTTGGCGGATTTGAAAAATTAGCGCCGGATGCCAGCATTAATGACGGTAAGTTTACGTTATTGATTCTTAAAGAACTTAACATGGCGGAGTTTATCCGCGTGGCTTCTTTAGCTTTGCGCGGGGAGCATTTATCAGACCCGCATGTGATTTATGCAAAAGCCAGTAAAATTACGGTAACTACCGAAGAGCGGGTGTTGTTGAACTTGGATGGAGAATATGGCGGGCTTTTGCCTGCTGTGTTCGAAAACTTAGCTGGCCACATTGAAATGTATGTGCCGATCGATTCTTTAAGCGAAAAAGACCGAAAATAAAAAGCTGGAAAACGGAGCTAATCCGTTTTCCAGCTTTTTTTGTTTGAAAGGAAAATCTTGCTTGCTGGAAGGCTTAAAGCAGTTCGATGGCTGTGTCCTGCTCTTCTGCCAACTGCGGCAGGTTTTTAATGGGTTCCCAGCGGAACAGCAAGGTCAATCCGTTGTCGCGGCCGTGGCTCTTAATAGTATGTTCAAACTGCTCAACCGGATCGCCTGTGTATTCAAAATGGAAAATGTTCCGTTCGTAAGCTTTATCCTGATGTTCAGGATAATACGTATACTTATGGATTTTGCCGACAAAATCAATTACTTCGCGGGGTAATCCTGTTTCTTCTTTCACTTCCCTGTACAAAGCATCGATTAACAGTTCATCGTCTTCAATGGTGCCGCCCGGTACTTGCAGCCCAACTTCGGGTTCGCCTTTGTACTCAAAGACAAGCAGTTCCCGGCTTTCTTCAACGCCTCTTGTGATATACGCAAATACTTTCCGTTTTGTTCTCATGATGCCTCACCCTTTTTCTTTATTATCTATAGAATACTAAAAATTGAGAAAAATTTCAATTCTATTTCCATTATCTCTGTCACAGCTTATTCAAAGTTTGGCTTAAAAACAAGGCTTGGGAGGCGTTTTGGAAAGTGGGTTTGATGTACAATAAGAACAAGAGTTACGGTAAATCACACGTTTGAAAAAAAGGAGACGAGTAGATTGGAATTTCAAGATCCGGCTTTTCTGAGTCGCATTCTAACGTTATTGACTTTATCATTCCATATTCTTTACGCAACGATTGGCGTAGGTGTCCCTCTCATGATTATGATTGCCCAGTGGGTGGGTATTAAGAAAAAAGATGAACATTACATTTTGCTGGCTCGCCGTTGGGCCAGAGGATTTGTAATTACGGTTGCAGTAGGTGTCGTTACCGGTACGGCAATTGGTTTGCAGTTATCGTTGCTGTGGCCAAACTTCATGCAATTGGCCGGTAATGTCATTGCTTTGCCATTGTTTATGGAAGTATTCGCATTTTTCTTCGAAGCTATTTTCCTTGGGATTTATCTTTACACATGGGACCGTTTTGAAGATCAACGAAAGCACTTCCTATTGCTTATTCCGGTTGCACTGGGAGCAGCTGCGTCATCTGTATTTATTACCATCGTCAATGCCTTCATGAACCAGCCGCAAGGTTTTGAAATATTGAACGGTGAAATGGTCAACGTCAGCCCGCTGTTGGCTATGTTCAGTCCAGCAGTGCCAACAAAAGTGGCGCACGTTATGGCCACGGCATTTATGACCAGCGCTTTTGTACTGGCTTCTATTGCAGCGCTTCGCATGTTGGGCGGCTCGAATCATATTTATCATAAAAAAGCATTATTTCTAACGATGAAATTAGGATTGGTATTTGCCATCGCTACCGCTTTGATCGGCGATTTTTCTGGTAAATACTTAGCAGAATATCAGCCGGAAAAACTGGCGGCTGCAGAATGGCATTTTGAAACAGAAGAAGATGCTGGTTTGGTTATGTTCGGTATTTTAGACGGCGAAGAGGTCAAGTATGCCATCAGAATCCCTTACGCACTGAGTATTCTGGCACACAGTGATCCGTTTGCTGAAGTGACCGGACTTAACGAATTCCCGGAAGATGAAAGACCCCCGCTTTGGATCCATTATCTTTTTGACACCATGGTGACCATCGGCATGTGGCTGGCATTCTTCTCGTTTGTTTACGTCGTTGCCGCTTTCCGCAATTGGTCGTTTATTCGCACAAGATGGTTCCGTTGGCTCACAGTGGCTGGAGGGCCTTTAGCGCTCATTGCCATTGAGGCAGGATGGTGGTTCACGGAAGTGGGACGCCAGCCTTGGATTCTTAGAGGCCATATGAGGGTAAGTGAAGGAGCAACCACCAGCGGAAATGTCGATTTGATGATTATTTTGTTTGCTGGCTTGTACCTTATTCTTGGTATCGGTACAGTCGTTGTCTTAACCCGGATGTACAAACGCAACCCGGTTGAAAAAGAGTTGGAGGCACGTAAATCCAGCAAGGGCGGTGAAGAAGAATGACATTAGAAATTATTGGCATATCCGTACTTTGGCTGTTTCTGTTTCTCTATGTCATCGTGGCGTCGATCGATTTTGGCGGCGGCTTCTTCAATGCTTATAGTGCGTTCGTTGGCAAACAGCATATTTTGACGGGAGTTATTCAGCGCTACTTGTCGCCGGTCTGGGAAGTGACCAATGTCTTCTTTGTGTTCTTCTTTGTCGGTGTCATTGGTTTTTTCCCGCAGACCGCTTTCTATTACGGCACAACGCTGCTGGTTCCAGCCAGTTTGGCGCTTATTCTGTTGGCAATTCGTGGTTCTTACTACGCATTTGCAACGTATGGCGCTAAAATCAATCATCGAGGCTACATTTATATGTACGGCTTGTCCGGTCTTTTGCTGCCGGCTGCCTTGTCGCCAGTACTCGCCATGTCTGAAGGCGGATTTATCTTTATGGATGACGGACAGCCTTACCTGGACTACTGGGCATTGTTCACAAGTCCGTTGATGTGGAGCATAGTGGTTTTGAGTTTGACTGCAGTTCTCTACATTTCATCGGTTTTCTTGACTTGGTATTCCGCTAAAGCCGGTGATGTGAAAGCTACTGATTTGATGCGCAAGTATGCATTGGTTTGGGCGGCTCCTGCCATCATCACAGCGACCGGAATTATCTATGAATTGCGCAGCCACAACCCTGAGCATTTTGCGCGTA
Organism: Planococcus sp. TJ-307; assembly: GCF_058268435.1. Taxonomy (NCBI): domain Bacteria; kingdom Bacillati; phylum Bacillota; class Bacilli; order Caryophanales; family Caryophanaceae; genus Planococcus; species Planococcus sp. TJ-307. The sequence continues at coordinate 52,847 of NZ_JBZDOJ010000006.1, read as the reverse complement.
TTCTTGATTTGTGGTGGGCATTTGCCGTATCGTTCCTATTGTTCGCTGGAACGGTCTACTTGGTTTGGAAAAAGCGCCATTACGGGTGGGCTTTCATACTGCTGGTAGGACAGTTCTTTACCGCGTTTTTCGCATACGGCGCGTCGCATTATCCGTATTTGCTGTATCCGTATTTGACGATCTACGACAGCTTTACAAATGAAGCCATGGCAATTGCGCTGATCATTGCGTTTATCGCAGGCCTTTGCCTGTTGCTGCCATCGCTTTACTTGTTGTTCCGTCTGTTCTTGTTTGATAAAGATTACATTGAAGGCAAATCGGATTATCACGCATAGAGGAGGAATTGTTTATGCAGGATTTCATGATATTTTATGCACCATTTCTGGTGTTGTTCGGAGCCATCATTTTTGGTTTCTGGTTCTCGCTGAAAGATGGTCCCGCCACCAAAGACCGGGACTAAGAGCGCGTGCAGGCTTTTGCCTGCCGCGTTTTTTCTTGTTTAAATAAAATTTACAACTCTTTGTTTATTGTCTAGACTTTAGTGCCCAAATTCTAGGGTCATAAGCCATTCTGGCTATGCGGCTGAAAACATGCCACTTCGCCAGAATGTCTTATGCCCGTCGAATTTAAGACGGGCACTTTCGCTTTTCTTGTTGTATGATAAGTAGATGTGAAATGGAGTGAATAGTTTTGAAACCAGTGAATAAAAATGATCGGATCACGGTCCATGTAGAAGACTTAACGCATGACGGTGCGGGTGTAGCGAAAGTTGACGGCTACCCGTTATTTATCCCAGGCGCTTTGCCGGGAGAAGATGTGTTGGTCCATGTAGTAAAGACGTTGAAATCTTATGGCTTTGCGAAGCTCATTGACATACAACAAGCTTCACCTTTTCGTGTGGCTGCACCTTGCCCGGTGTTTGATACGTGCGGCGGCTGCCAGATTCAGCACCTTTCTTACGAAGGGCAGATGACGTTCAAGCAGAAATTGGTACGCGATGCTATTACCCGTATTGGTAAGTTGCCGGACGTGCCAGTTCATCCGGTAAAAGGTATGGATGATCCGTGGCGTTACCGCAATAAATCTCAGATTCCATTTGGTACGCAAAACGGCAACGTGGTGGCCGGATTTTATCAGCCGCGTTCGCATGACATTGCAGATACGGATATTTGCCTCATCCAGACACCGGAAGCAGACGCTATTATGGTGTCGTTGAAAAAGAATTTGGCTGAACTAGGAATCGAACCATATGAAGAAGCGACCCACCGCGGAATGCTGCGCCATGTAGTTGTGCGGAAAGCCCGGGCGACTGGAGAAATTATGGTAGTACTCGTTACCAAGAAAAAGAAATTCTCACAGGCAGCACGTGCGGTTGAGTTGATTCAAAAGACAGTTCCAGAAGTGACATCGATTGTCCAAAACATCAACACAGAAAAAACCAATGTTATTTTTGGAGATGAGACCTTGACGCTTTGGGGCAAAGACGTGATAGAAGACCAAATCGGCGATGTCCGTTTTGAAATATCCGCACGTTCTTTCTACCAGATCAATCCCGAGCAGACAGAAGTCCTTTACGGGCAAGCGCTCCAATATGCGCAATTGACCGGCCAAGAAACCGTCATTGATGCGTACTGTGGCATCGGAACGATTTCACTGTTTCTCGCACAGCGCGCTAAATTTGTCATGGGTGTCGAAATAGTTCCGCAGGCGATTGAAGATGCAAAGCGGAACGCTGAGTTGAACAGCTTATCCAATACGCTGTTCGAAGCGGGGCCTGCTGAACAAGTCATACCGCGTTGGTACAAAGAAGGCAAGAAGGCAGACGTATTGGTCGTTGATCCGCCAAGAAAAGGTTGTGATGAACAATTGCTGCGGACCATCCTTAAGCAGCGCCCGGCGCGCGTGGTTTATGTATCCTGCAACCCGGCAACCTTAGCACGTGATTTGCGGATACTGGAAGACGGCGGTTACCGTACGAAAGAAGTGCAGCCTGTTGACATGTTCCCGCAATCCACACATTGTGAAGCAGTAGCTTGGCTGGAACTGGCGTAACAAAAAGACCCAATCAGTGTTTCAGGCTGATTGGGTCTTTTTACTTTCAGTCAAAAATGACATTTTATTCAGTTACAGGTTTTAAGCAAACAGAGTATAGGGTAAAGAAAAAGGAGTGCTTCTAAAAGGAGAGAACGATGAAAATGGAACAGATACCAGAGTCAAAATTCACAGACAAACGTGAAACCGTCATTCAAGGGTTGGTCGAACAGAATATCTTTAAAATTAACGGACGCCAACTATATGAAACTTCACTTTACGAACTGCTGAAAACCTATACAGAAACTAACCAAGCCGGCTGATGCCGGTTTTTTTGTGGATTTTGCTGTATGAAATAAAACTGAGGAGCAGGTTGAAGCACGATCTACAGGAAGTAAAGTGCCCGCACTGGCTGGAACTACACATCACTATTCAATTTAGGTAAACCTTATTTAGATTTAGGAGCGAAGCCATTGAGGCTTTGCTCTTTTTAGTTGATGTCGGCTAAATGTTTCCAAATTTGCTCGATCATAATCGACAGTTCCGATTCGATTCGATCGTCATTGGCGAGTGTCGTCAGAACGCTTTCAATCAATGCTTTGCGTGGCATCTCTGCTGCCAGTTCACTTGAAAGAAATTGTGTCAGCTGTTTGATATTTTCCTGATTTTTTAATTTTAGCGCGTACTGTTCAAGCAAAGGAGAAAGCTCTTCTAGGGTGATGTCGTCAGCTGGCGTAGCGAGCGGCAGTTTCAACTCCCCGAAAAAAGTATCTTTTGCTGCTATTTGAAGAGCAATTGTTGCTTGCAGTCGACGAATAACGAAAGAAGAAAGTTTGTCTGCTGGCAAATTCTCGACAGATACAAGACGCCATAGGTGAATCAGTTGTTGAACGTATCCATGGACAAATGCTGCATTTTCCAAAGCATACGGTGCTGCCTCTTTACCGAAAACATCGACGATTCGCGAAGAAATCCATTCCATTTCCAATGAATACTGTTTGACGGAAAAGGATTTCAACTCCGGATCTTGCGAATAGAAAATGCTTTCGTAAAGCGCGAACAGGTTTTTTTCAAGGTTCAGTTTGATGCGGATATACAATTGTTCGGCCAAAACTTCCGGATCGTTGGCAGACATTCCAACAGCAGCTGCCATCCGCCGCTGCCGGATTTCGCTGCCAATCGATTCCATGATTGCCATGAGGCATTCGGATTTAGAACCGAAATAATTGTAAAACGTTCCTTTCGATACTTTAGCTCCATCCAAAATGTCTTGAATAGAAGAAGAGTTATAACCTTTATTGATGAAAAGCTCGTAGGCTGCATTTAAAATTTGTTGTTTTTTCGGATTCATTTACCTCACCTTTATACCGTTAGTATACTTTTATTATAGCTTAAAAAACCTGTTAAATCAATGTTTCGTAAAATTTATAGCAATATGCTTGAATTAAATGTACAGCAGGTATAGAATAATGCAATGGAGAAATAGACAAAAATAAACAGTATTATTTACGGAGGAAGCATGAATATGAACAATCAGAAAAAAACACCTTATGGCATTATAGCCATTCTCTTTAGCGGCGCATTTGTCGCCATCTTTAATCAAACCTTATTAAACATTGCATTGCCTGAAATTATGCTGGATTTGAATATCGACGCTTCTACAGCGCAATGGCTCGTAACAGGCTATATGCTGGTCAACGGGATTTTGATCCCGGCCAGTGCTTATTTTATTCAGCGCTACTCGAACCGCTCTATTTTTATCGTCGCGATGTCGCTGTTTGCGCTCGGAACCTTACTGGCGGCAGTGGCTCCTATATTCAGCATCTTACTAGTCGGAAGAATGATTCAAGCGGCTGGCGCTGCCTTGATGATGCCTTTATTGATGAATGTTATGCTGGCCGCTTTTCCAGTTGAAAAACGCGGATCTGCGATGGGCGTGTTCGGCCTGGTTATGGTTGTTGCACCTGCAATCGGCCCGACCTTATCCGGATTTATCGTTGAGCACTATTCGTGGCGCGTGCTTTTCTGGGTAGTCTTGCCGGTCGCTTTAATTCCACTAGCGTTGGGTATTTTCAAATTAAAAAACCTGACATTTCAAAACAGAGAAATATCGCTTGACAAAGCTTCGTTGGCACTTTCCAGCTTAGGTTTCGGCGGTGTGTTATATGGATTTAGTTCGGCAGGGACGCTGGGTTGGAGCGATCCGGTAGTTGTGGCAACGATTGTGATTGGTGTCATATCGCTGATTGTTTTTGGTTTGCGCCAGTTGAAATTAGATGAACCTCTGCTGGAAATTCGAATTTACAAATACCCGATGTTTGCCTTGTCATCAGCGATTTCAATCGCACTTTCCATGTCGATGTTCTCAGCGATGATCTTAATGCCAATTTATATTCAGACCATTAAAGGAATCTCGCCAATCGATTCAGGTTTGCTGATGCTTCCCGGCGCTTTGGCCATGGGCTTGATGTCGCCGATTACCGGGCGGCTGTTTGACCGGTTCGGCGCAAAAGTGCTGGCTATACCGGGTTTGGCAATTGTGGTCATCACTACCTATATGTTCAGCCAACTAAGCTTGGACTCCAGTTACATTAGCATCATGCTGATGTACACGCTGCGGATGTTCGGCATTTCGATGGTCATGATGCCGGTTATGACAAACGGCTTGAATACATTGCCGATGAAATCCTATCCGCATGGAACGGCAATCAACAACACCTTGCAGCAAGTGGCCGGTGCGGTTGGTTCTGCTTTCCTTATTACCATTATGAACACACGTACCGATTCAACAGCACAAACCTTGGCAGCGGAAGGGGCTGCTCCTGAAAGCATCATGAACATTGCCATGCTTGACGGTATTAACTTTGCCTTCTTCGTATCGACGTTTATCGCTTTGGTGGCATTGGTCTTAGCGTTCTTTATTAAAAAACCGGTGCTACAGGCAACGGAAACAGAAAAAGAAGTTGTTTATAGACAACAAGAAGCAACCGAATAATCTAGGAGGCCAGCCGCTGGTAAGGCTGGCCTTTTGCGTATCAAAAAAGGCGTTAAAACAGCTAATATGGTACACTAGAAGCATTGAAAAAAAGGTGGAATCGCAAATGACTTTTATAAAAGAATTGAGCCCCTTGTGGCAAGAAAAATGGGAAAAAGCAGGATTTGAAGCGGCAATGCCGATTCAGGAACAGATGATTCCGGAAATGTTGGCTGGCAATGATATCGTTGCAGAATCTCCAACAGGTTCAGGAAAAACCTTGGCATATGTACTGCCAATCTTACAGCGCGTCAACCCTGAAAAAAAGGCAATCCAAGCCATGATTGTAGCTCCGTCACAGGAGTTGTCGATGCAGATCGTCAATGTATTGCGGGAGTGGACAGAAGGAACAGACGTCACCGTGACGCAATTAATTGGGGGAGCCAATATACAACGCCAATTGGACACGCTCAAGAAAAAACCGACCATTGTTGTGGGTACGCCAGGGCGCCTAAATGAATTGGTTAAAACCAAAAAATTGAAAATGCACGAAATCCGGATGTTGGTCTTGGATGAAGGCGACCAGCTGATGGCTCGTGAACACCGCGGCATCATGAAAGACTTGATTGAAAAAACGCAGCACGACCGCCAATTGGTTTTGGTTTCAGCTACAATTACCGAAGAAATCGAATTGGTGGCCGAACGGTTGATGCAGCATCCGACACGCTTGCAAGTAACTGCGGAGGATCTGCCGATGTTCGGCAAAGTGACGCACTCATTTGTCAAAGTGGATGAGCGCGACAAAACCGAATTGCTGCGCAGCATTTCACATATTCCAGGCATGAAGGGATTGGCATTCGTCAACAACCTGGACCAATTGCTGATGAAGGAAAATAAATTGAAGTTCCGTGATGCGAAGATTGTCACCTTGCATTCGGAAATGAAAAAAGATGAGCGCAAAAAAGCATTGGACGCTTTCCGAAAAGGAGAAGTAGCTGTATTGATTGCAACAGAAGTGGCTGCCCGCGGATTGGATATCGATCAAGTAACACATGTTATCCATGTAGATGTGCCGCAAACGGTCGAGCAGTACTTGCACCGTTCAGGCAGAACAGGAAGAGCCGGAGCGGACGGGGAAGTGTTGACCCTCTTGGCATATTCCGATGAACGCCATTACAAAAAATTCACTAAAGAATTGCCTTCGAAAACCGTCCAGAAAGTAATCCATGGCGGGAAATTGATCGAAGGTTCCAGCAAAACGATTGCGGCAAAGGGGAATAAACGATGAACTTCCAGGAGAAACTTGAACAATATGCTGACTTGACTGTTTCGATAGGGTTGAATGTTCAAAAAGGACAAGTAGTTGTCATCAACACAACAACCGATACACTGGAATTTACGCGAATGGTTGTCAGAAAAGCCTATGAAGCAGGTGCTAAACGAGTACAGGTCAATTACGAAGACCCAGTGCAGACACGGACACATTTCGAATTGGCGCCTGATGATGCGTTCACAGAATACCCGGAATGGTCTGTCGTCCAGCGTGATGAAGTAATCAATACGGGCGGTTCTTTCCTATGGATTGATGCAGAAGATCCGGATTTGTTAACTGGAATTCCAGCGAAACGATTGGCTGATTCGCAAAAATCTGCCGGAAAAGCATTGGAACGTTACCGCCAGGCAGTTGGAACCGATAAAGTCGCGTGGTCAATTGTAGCCATTCCATCGCCGAAATGGGCGCAAAAAGTTTTTCCGGATTTGCCCGCGGAGAAGCAGATGGAAGCTCTTTGGCAGGCTATTTTCCAAACGGTTCGCATTGGTGAAGGAGATGCGGTCGAAGCGTGGAAAAACCACATCGCGCTGCTGGAGCAGCGTGCTTCTCAATTGAACGAAAAACGCTACATGAAATTACATTACAGTGCTCCAGGAACAGACTTGACGATCGAACTGCCGGACAAGCATATTTGGATGTCCGGCGCGTCAAAAACACCTCAAGGCAATCCGTTTATCGCCAATATGCCAACAGAGGAAGTGTATACCGTCCCGTTAAAACACGGAGTGGATGGCACGGTCCGCAATACCAAGCCTTTGGTGTACCAAGGGAATGTGATTGATGGCTTTACGCTGACGTTTGAAAAAGGAAAAATTGTCGACGCACAAGCGGAGACCGGGCAAGAACTGCTCAACGAAATGATCAGTGCAGATGAGGGAGCAGCTTATTTGGGAGAAGTGGCTTTAGTGCCGTACCATTCGCCGATTTCTGACTCGAACATACTGTTTTACAATACGCTGTTTGATGAAAATGCTTCGAATCATTTGGCAATTGGTGATTCTTATCCAACTTGCTACGAAGATGCGCGTGATTTGGAACGCCAACAATTGGCAGCCATCGGTTTGAATACTTCGATTGTCCATGAGGATTTTATGATTGGCAGTGACAAGATGGATATTGATGGCATTACAGCAGATGGTTCAAAAGAGCCCATCTTCCGCAATGGAAACTGGGCATTCTAAGAGGTGATTGAAATGAAGAAGTATTGGATAGCGGCAATGGCCGGATTTCTGCTGTTTAGCGGAACAGCTGCTGCACAGGCTGAACTTCAAATTCCAGCGGCTTATATCGCTATTGGCGATTCACTTGCAGCAGGGCAGACGCCTGACCGCCAAATAGATGCCGGTTACGCAGATTTGATCGCCCAAGAGCTGTCGCGCAATCAGCCGGTGGCATTTTATTCGAAAAACTTGGCTTTTCCAGGATTCACCACATCAGATGTATTAGACAGCATCCAAAGTGAGGAAGCGGAAGAAGTGTTGTCTTCAGCCAATCTTATTACTGTTTCGGCCGGGGCAAACGATCTTTTGCGCCTTGTCCAGGGAGACGCGGCACAGGGGTCTTTGACTTTCCAACAAGTTCAAGTGGATTTTGCGCTTAACGAGGCAAGACAAAATATGGATTTGATTTTGGCAGAACTCACGGAAAAATCCCCTGAAGCAACGGTTTACGTGATGGGGTATTACTTTGCTTACCCGCACGTTCGTGACAGCCAAAAGAACGGAACTGCCAAACAGCTTGACCGGCTCAATGAAATTCTTCAGCGATCGGCTGAAAAGGCAGGGGCTGTTTTTGTATCAGTAGACCAATCATTTGGTTCAAATGCAGTGGATAAAGTTCCGAATCCAGCGGATGTTCATCCGAATGCAGCGGGTTATCAGGCCATGGCGAATGCGTTTTTCAGTGAATACCAGGAAGCTTGGACGGTGGAAGATTTTGAAATGCCGCCGCCGAACCCATTGTCTTTCGAGCAAATTATGGAAGCACAGGATCAGGAAGAGCCAGAAAATGCTGAGGATAACGAAGCTGACGAAACAGCACAGCGGCCTTCTGACGATAGCCCAACCGGTTATTTTGCACTGCGCGAAGCAATGCCTTATATCTAGAAAAGCGGAAGCGCCCGTGCAGCTCTGCTGGGCATAAGACAGACCGGCAGTGTGGCGCTCTTTGCCCCACAGCTGGATTGGCTTATGCCCCAAAGAGCTGGGCGCTGGAGTCTGGACAAAGAAAAGCGGAAGCGCCCGTGAATTTTAAGCTGATTTCTTAATCCAAAAAAAAGTTCCGGCATGTGTATGCCGGAACTTTTTTTATTTTAGCGTTTTCTGCCACGCGTATCAGGCTGTTGAGGAGCTGATTGTCCAGCTTTGCCTTGTTTTCTTTTATTTAAAACTTTACGAATGATCGGGTACGCGATCGGTCCGTATTTTATCGCTGATTTCAATAGTCTGCCAATTGCCATTTAAATCTCTCCATTCATGGGGTTAATACTTATCATTTTCCCGAATTCTTCGGATTGCAAACCTTTTATGCAGATTGCGCATGTGCCAACAAGATATCTTTATAAGAATGGACACTTGAAATCAACACATATTCAGCGTTGCCATGCCAATCATCGCCGCTCGGGCCAAATTCAATAGCACCTTCGCCGCCGGTTACTGCCGCATAGTAGCGGGTGTCTGCTGCGCCGTGCTGGCCGAATAAAACGGGTTCTTGTTGAGTTGTGTCCAAAATCGCTTTTTGCAAACTTTGAATATATAAATTTTCTTTTGTCGTAGTAAGTGCAGGTGTAGAGCCTAAAGCTTTATATTCCATATCGACATCTAATGTATCAGCCAGTTCTACCAGTTGACGGATTATTTCATCTTTGTCCTGTCCTGGCATAAAGCGGATATCGTATGACATTTCGCAAATTTCAGGAACAACGTTATAGCGGTCGCCTGCTTTAATGATTGGCAGGTTGACGGAAGGGTGCTCGTAATATTCGGTTGATTCTTTTCGGAATGGCAGATCCGTGATCGCCATATGGAACTTCATCGCCGATTCAATGGCATTGATGCCTTCCCATGGACGGCTGCCGTGGGCAGGTTTGCCTTTGAACGTCATATCCATCCGCAAAATACCTTTGGACTGCAGGCCAACTTTCAGTCCAGTCGGTTCTCCGCAAATAACAAAGTTGCCATGGTATCCTTGTTCAACCAGCCACTTGGACGTGTTGCGGCCGCCAATTTCTTCATCGGTTACGATATGCAGTTGAACGATACGGTTAAGGCTGCTGCTGTCGAGTTCAATAAACGCCTGCATCATTGCGGCAACCCCGGCTTTCATATCTGCAGACCCCCGTCCGTAAAGACGGTCTTGTTCTTCGACTGGAGAAAATTGTTCTTTATGGCCTGGGACAACGTCTACGTGGCCGTTCCAAATTAAAGTTTCTTCGCCTTGGCCTTTAGTTGCGGTCAACATCAAATAGCCTTCGTTGTCATGGACAGTGACCGTTTCGCCTTTTTCCTTCAGCCAATCTGCACAAAAAAGAAGAGCCTCGTTTGCTCCTTCTTTTGTATCACTTTGAATTTTGATTAAGTCTTTTAATAGTTCAATCATTTTTTGGCAAGCCCGAAATCTCGGCTGCCTCCACCACCTTTCAATTAGCTTTTCTATTCATTTCTTTACCCTATCAGACTATCTTAAAACAGCCTTGCATTAAAGAGGAGGCTTGTGTACAATACAGGTGAAAGTCAAATAGTTGTATACACCACAAGGGGAGCTTTTGCTGAGAGTGAACAAATTGTTCTTACCCTTTGAACCTGTAAGTTAACACTTGCGCAGGGATGTGGATGGAAACCGGCCCTTACAACGGCGCCAGGCTCTGTCCTGGCGTCGTTTTTAATATGGTTTTATTCACGGCCCTTCTGGTGATGTGCATCACACATTAAGGAGGAAGTCATGAGAAATAAAAAAGTTTTGTTAATGATGGAAATCGCCATTTTCGCAGCTCTTGGGTTTGTTCTGGATTTTATTTCGTTCCGGATGCCACAAGGCGGATCTGTCAGTCTGGTGATGATTCCAATCGTATTGATCGCTTTTAGAAGAGGAGTCGGTGCCGGTGTGCTGACGGGATTCCTTGTGGGTCTGCTGCAAATTGTTTCCGGTTTTATCTCGGTCACACCATTGTCATTTGGATTCGTCGTCATGCAAGTGTTGTTGGACTATCTTTTGGCATATGGAGTGGTAGGTCTGGCAGGCGTCATGCGCACAAAATACTTGCAGCATGCACAAACCAAACAAACCGGTAAGATGCTTACGGTAATTGTATTGGGTGTATTGATTGCTTCGGCGCTTCGTTATCTCGTTCACGTGGTGACGGGGATCTTGTTCTTCGGCATGTTTGCTGAAGGCAATGTGGTCATCTACTCGGTCATCTACAATGCAACTTATATGATACCGGTATTTTTGCTGGCGGCTTTTGTCTGTGCTGCGCTTTTTGCGGCAGCCCCAAAGCTGGTGGATGCAGAAGCCTAAAAATGGGAAGGCTGTCCTTGGACAGCCTTCTTTTCTATGCCAACGCAAGGGATAAAATGGACCGAACCAGGAGCCTGTGATTTAATTTTGTGGTATAATTCTTGAATAGAAAAGCTTGAAAGAAGGGTCATTGATGATAGCAACTAATGAAAAAGATATTGAAATGTTAAAAAAAGCTGGCCAAATGGTAGCTGAAATTCGGGAAACGATGAAGGCTGCAACCAAAGCCGGCGTCACTACCAAGGAAATTGATGAATTAGGCGGTAAACTTTTTGAGGAGCTTGGCGGTGTTTCCGGTCCGAAATCGGAATATGATTTCCCAGGATTTACGTGCATCAGCGTTAACGAAGAAGTAGCTCATGGCATTCCGGGCGACCGCGTAATCCAGGATGGGGATATTGTGAATATCGATGTTTCCGGCTCATACGAAGGTTATTTCTCTGACACTGGCATTTCGTTTGTTGTTGGGGAAGGGCATGCGGACAAAGAAAAAATTTGTGAGGCGGCTGCTTCGGCTTTTGATCGTGCGATGACAAAAGTAAAAGCTGGTGCAAAGCTTAACCAAATCGGCAAAGCAGTTGAACGCGAAGCAAAAGAACAAGGATTGTTCGTCATCAAGAATCTGACCGGCCATGGCATCGGCAAATCGTTGCACGAAGCTCCTCAGCACATTTTAAATTATTACGATGCATGGGAGACGACCATCCTGAAAGAAGGCATGGTGCTGGCAGTAGAGCCATTTATCTCGCAGAAAGCCGAGCACATTGTAGAATCTGGCGATGGCTGGACATTTATTACGCCGGACCAATCTTTGGTGGCGCAGATTGAGCACACGGTTCTTGTCACAAAAGGCGAACCCATTTTGCTTACCAAGCTGGATAAATAACAAATTAAATAGAGAAACAAAAAGATCCGGTCCATAAACCGGATCTTTTTTTCTGCAAAAAAACTGCGGACCTACTCGTTTGTATCGAGTAGTCCGCAGTTTTATTGAACTGCTGGAGCCGTTCTTTTTTTGATGAGCAAAATACCGGTTAAGATAACACCGCTCAGGAAAAGAGAGGCTGTTGTTACCAGCATTTCACCTGTACCATGCTTGACGGCGATTCCGATAAATGCCCAGATGAAGACCGCGGCAAACGGAATATCGAAATGGTGGAAGCGAATATGCAAAGCGAGTGCAGTCGCCACTGTCAGCATGATTACTGTCCAGAGCTGATCACTGAGTCCCCATCCGCTCCAATTGTAATAAGTCAGAACAAAGCTGATATTGGCAATGGTTGCAACACTGATCCAACCCATATTAACTGAAATTGGAAGCCGTTCAGTAAAAGTTCGTTCCGAATTTCCATATTGCAGGTAAAGGGCGATCAACGCTACCAGGTATCCGAGCATTGCAATGATTGACCAAGCAAAAAACTCGTAATGCCACAACAGCAGCCAGCCGATATTAAAGATGCAGCTTAAGATGAAAAACAAAGCGATCTTGGATGAAGGAATCTCTCCCTTTTTAAAACGCACCCAGAAAGCAATGATCCAAACAGCCAGCAATAGATAAATGATAGACCAAATCGAAAATACATAGCCAGCTGGAGTAAATAGGACGAGAAGCCGATTAGAAATTTCGCCTGTGGTTTGGTTATTCAATGGCAAGGTGTTTGCTAAAGTATTCATGACAACTACGGATATAAAAGCGATTGTCATAAGCAAAATACGAATCATGCGGAATCCCTCCTTCATTTCAGTATAACGGTAGCCGTTTCAATCAACAAATATCCTTTTCCAAAAAAATTCCTAGAAATGGCGATAAGGTGAAGTGTTTTCTCGAGAAGTGGAATAATGTTCCGATTCCGGAAAGAAAAATGATATACTAAAGGAGCATTTTTAGAAAATTTAGTTTACCAGGGGGCAATGTCATGACAGTTAAATATCCGGAAGTATGGGACTTGGATACGCTATTTCCAGGAGGCAGTGAATCACAGGAATTACGGCTGCATATGGACGAAGCAGTAACAAAAATTTCTGCATTCGAACAGTTGGTCCACCAATTTGAAGTGCCGACTGAAAAAGAAGATGCTCAAAAAGTAGCCGATTTACTTGAACACATGAACAGTGTGATGCGGCATCTGAGCCAATCCGGTGCATTTATCGGCTGTCTGATGGCTCAGAATACACAAGATAAAAAAGCAGGCGTTTTGGAAAGTGAGGCTTCTTCTCTGTCAGCGCGCTTTCAAAATTCATTCCAAAAAATTCAACAAGATTTGTCGAAAACAGAAGAAGGGGTATGGACAGAGCTGCTCAAAGAAGAATCGTTGCGGGAGTTCACTTTTATTTTGAACGAATGGCGCGAAGAAGCGAAGATGCTGCTGTCTGAACAAGAAGAAAGCCTGATTACCGCTTTAGGCGTAGATGGCTACCATAGCTGGAGCCAGTTGTACGATATGCTGGTTGGAGAAATCCAAGTTACGGTTACTGTGGATGGTGAACCTAAATCGTTATCCGTTGGGCAGGCAAATAACTTAAGCTCACACAAAGACGCAGCAGTGCGAAAAGAATCTTACGAAAAACTGGAACAGGCTTGGACAGATAAAGAAGAGTTTTTCGCTAAGACTTTAAACTCCATCGCCGGATTCCGTTTGGAAACCTATAAAAAGCGTGGATGGGACAATCCTCTCCAGGAGCCGTTGCATATCAACCGCATGAAGCAGGAAACATTGGACGCTATGTGGGGAGCCATTAGCAACAACAAGCAGCCTTTCGTCAACTATCTAAACCAAAAAGGCAAACTGCTGGGCAAAGACGGACTGGATTGGTATGACGTGGACGCACCGGTAACAAAAAGCACCCAGCAGTTTTCTTATCAAGAAGGTGCAGAATTCATTCTTAAGCAGTTTGGGAAATTTGGACCTGAGCTGGAGCAATTCGCGCAGCAAGCATTTGAAAAAGGCTGGATTGAAGCCGAAGACCGTCCGAACAAGCGGCCAGGTGGATTTTGTACCGGCTTGCCACTGAGTGAAGAGTCACGTATTTTTATGACTTACAGTGGATCCATGTCCAATGTAGCGACCTTGGCGCATGAACTTGGCCATGCGTTCCATACTTATGCGCTTCGTCCTGTCCACTCTTTGAACCGGTCGTATGCAATGAATGTAGCTGAAACTGCATCGACATTCGCTGAAATGATCGTGGCAGATGCGGCAGTCAAAAATGCGCAGTCCAAGGAAGAAAAAATTGCGTTGCTGGAAGATAAAGTCCAGCGCAGTGTGGCGTTCTTTATGAACATCCATTCGCGTTTCCTTTTTGAAACCCGTTTCTATGAAGAACGCAAAAAAGGCGTTGTACCGGCATCCCGGTTAAATGAATTGATGGAGCAGGCACAGACAGAAGGATTTGCAGGCGGATTGGCATCGACGCACCCGCATTTCTGGGCATCTAAACTGCATTTCTATATTACTTATGTGCCGTTTTACAACTTCCCGTATACGTTCGGCTATTTGTTCTCTTTGAGTGTATATGCAAAAGCATTGGAAGAAGGGAGCGGCTTTGAAGAAAAATACCTGGCGTTGCTTCGCGATACAGCAGTGATGTCTGCAGAAGACTTGGCAATGAAACATTTGGGCGAAGACATCACGCAGCAGGCTTTCTGGGAAAAAGGAATCGCTTTATGTGTCCAGGATGCCGAAGAATTTATTTCGCTGACATCTGCTGAGGCCTAGTATGAACTTGCTTTTCGAAGGGCAGACTTGTTACCTGCGCAGTTTAACTGTGGACGATGCAGAAGAGATGGTGCAATTGCTGCTGCGCAACCGGGATTATTGGTCTGTATACGAACCGCGACACCGCGACAGCTATTTCTCAGCAGCAGTGCAGCGGGAAAAAATTCGGGAATCAATCTACCAGGCGAGAGAAAATCGGGAGTACAGCGTCGGGATTTTTGAGCATGAGACAAAAAAACTGATCGGTCATATTTCTGTCTACAGTGTGAAGCGTATGCCTTTTTTAAGTGCCTTGGTCGGCTACTCAATCGATGAAGCTTATATCGGCAAGGGCATTGCTACGGAGGCGGTCAAGCTGATGACTGTTTTTGGGTTCGAAGAACTTCGTCTCCACCGTATTGAGGCCTATGTGTCTCCGGATAATGAGGGATCAATTCGGGTATTGGAAAAAACCGGATTTCGTCGGGAAGGCTTGCTAAAGGAGTTTCTCTATATCAATGGCGAATGGAAAGACCATTATTACTACGCTATGATTGAGCAGGAATTTTGAAAGGGCAAGGCCACCTACAAAAAATGGTGGAAAGAAATGCAACGCTGGTTTGAATCGTAAGTAAAAGCGGAGGAAGGTGCGTAAAGGATGAATACAGAAAAACTGTTTTCTTATCACAAATGGGCGACACTGGCTTGCTTGGAACACGTTCAAAAAACCGGTGAGGAGTTTTATCAGAAAGAGGGAGCCAACTCTTTTTCTTCCATTCAAGCAACCATTGCGCATGTGATCGGTGTGGAAAAACTGTGGTTGCTGCGAATGTCTGGTATAGCCAAACCGGCATTCGAGCATTTCGAAGTAGGAACAACCCAACAAGCGATTGATGCTTTTGAGCTGCTGCATGCGGAAATGGAGTTGTTTTTCGCTTCGCTGTCCGAAGAGCAGTGGCAGGAAACACTTGAGTATCAAAATATGCGTGGAGATGATTTTTCTTCAACGCGTGAAGAAATGCTGTTTACGGTTGTGAATCATGCCAGTTACCATAGAGGACAGATTACCTCGTTTCTTCGGCAATTTGGCAAAGAGGGAAGAGCCCTCGATTATATCTATTATCAAAAACAAAACCGCTGAGAGTTTCTCAGCGGTTTTCGTTTCCATTTACGACAACATCCAGTTTGCCTGTGGTTGGATCGATAACAAGGCCATGGACAGGAACTGAAATATCGAGAAGGGGATGATTGCGCACCATGTTGACGCTATGTGCCACACTTTCCGTCACATCGTCGAATCCACGGAGCCAGCCTTTCAAATCCACTCCGGAATATTCCATCATATCAATGGTTTTTTCATCTACTCCGCGTTTTTTCATTTTCTCCAACATCTCTTCAGGTTTAATGGAAGCCATGCCACAGTCGTGGTGTCCGATAATATAGATTTCATCCGCATTCAATTCGTATACGGCTACCAACAAACTGCGCATGATGCCTCCGAACGGGTGGTTAATAACGGCTCCAGCACTTTTGACGATTTTGATATCACCGTTTTTAAAGTTCATCGCTTTTGGCAGCATTTCAAAAAGACGCGTATCCATGCATGTCAATATAACAACTTTTTTGTCAGGAAACTTAGTGGTCATAAATTCTTCGTAACGCTTTTCTTTCACGAACCCTTCGTTATATTCCAAAATTTCATCCAATAAAGCCATTGATATATCCTCCTTTTTGACTAATACGTTTTAAGTTTAATCTAAATTTCCGAAAAAGACGAATTGAATAACAGCTGTGCAGAAAATTAGGGAAAAAGTCATACTATTCATTGTTTCTGTCATAAAACGATGCTTTTGCAGAAATATTGCGGGAGTCCTGCCCGGAGCGATGGATAAACGTTTGCTTCTTCGGTTTATACAGCCGTTTTTCTACTGCGACAAGTGTCCGAATAACAAAAAGGCTGAAGGCAGAACCGAGGAGATCGGTATGTCTTCAGCTTTTTCGTTTTGAGATTCCAGGATCATAAGCCATCCGGCCTGTCTGAGGTCCATCAGAACTGTACGGTGCTTCCGTCTGTCGTAACTTAACGTGACATTTTTTCTAATTGCTTAATCATGCCGAGCGACAGTCCTGTTCCAATCGCGACTGACTCTAGAGGTTGCGGGGCGATGTGGACAGGAACTGAAATTTCTTTTGTGAGCCATTCCTCCATGCCTTTTAATAAGGCGCCTCCTCCGGAAATGACAACTCCCTGGTCAACCATATCGCCGGAAAGTTCAGCAGGGCAATTTTCCAAGGTTGCACGGATGCATTCCAAAATAGCGGATAGTGATTCTTTTAATGCTTGCTGTGTTTCAAGAGAGCTGATCGTGATGGTTTTTGGCAATCCGCTCATGATGTCGCGGCCGCGTATTTCCATGTGTTCCACTTCATGGGGAACGGGTGCATAACCGATTTCTTTCTTGATGTTTTCGGCAGTGCGTTCACCGATCAGGATATTATAATGCTTGCGGACGTATTGGATGATATCTTCGTCCATGCGGTCGCCGGCCACTTTGACCGTATTGGAAGAAACTACGCCGCCAAAAGAAATGATTCCGACTTCTGTCGTGCCGCCGCCAATGTCGACGATCACACTTGCGACGGGCTCGCTGATTGGCAAATCTGCGCCTATAGCAGCCGCTACGGTTTCTTCGATCAAGTGAACCGTTTTAGCACCGCTTTGCTTAACTGCGTCGTGGATAGCGCGGCGTTCTACTGTGGTAGCTCCTGAAGGTGTACATACCATGACGTTGGGTTTCCGAAACGCACTGCCGAGCTGTTTGGATGCTCGTTGCATAATGATTTTCAAGAGTTCCCTCGTCACATCAAAATCTGCAATGACGCCATCTTTTAAAGGTCGGACGACTAGAATGGAATCGGGAGCTTTGCCAAGCATGGCTTTTGCTTCATTACCGATGGCCAGGACTTCCCGTGTTTTTGAATCCAATGCAACCACAGAAGGCTCGTTGATGATAATGCCCTTTGCTTTTGTGTAAACCAATATGTTTGCAGTTCCTAAATCGATGCCGATATCTATTGCAGAAAACATATATAAATTCCTCCTATGAATAAAGACGCTAACTAGTACGGATTTTACCATTGCCAAAGCGGAAGTGATAGAGCCGAAGGAACCTAAAGAGTAGAGAACTGGATAAATTTTTTAAATTTTTGCAGGGCTTCGGGAGAAGATAACATAAAAACCGGCTTCAATGAAGAAGCCGGTTTTAGTCGCTTAGTATTTTTTTTCAGGAATTGGGTCTACGTGCTCTGCATCATGTGGATGCAACTCTTTTCCAAGAAAGTGTAGAAGCGTAAAGAAAAACATGAAGATCACGGCCATGAAGCCAAGAACAACAGTGATGCCATAAAACATAATGATAACTCCTCTCTAAACTGTAATTATCAATATTTAGTATACCTGATTTTGCCGGAAAAAATAAGTGTCGAATTATCGATACTTAAAATGCCCAGTTGCCGCCACGGAAAATGGCTTCGCGGGTGCCGTCTTCCAGAATTCCATCGATATCCATTTCTGAAGAGCCGACCATGAAATCAACATGTGTAATGCTTTGGTTCAAGCCATTTTTCAGCAACTCATCCTGAGACATTGTTTTTCCGCCTTCGATACAAAATGCATAAGCACTTCCAATGGCAAAGTGGTTTGACGCATTTTCGTCAAACAGGGTGTTATAGAATAAAATATTTGAATCGGAAATGGGTGATTGATGAGGAACCAACGCCACTTCGCCAAGGAAATGCGATCCTTCATCTGTAGCAACCAATTGTTTTAGCACATCTTCACCTTGTGCAGCAGTCACGTCAACAATTTTTCCATCTTTGAATGTCACTTTGAAGTCATCAATGATGTTTCCGCCATAGCTCAATGGTTTTGTGCTGGACACATAGCCATTGACACCAGTTTTATGCGGCACTGTGAACACTTCTTCAGTTGGCATGTTCGCCATAAAAGCATCGCCTTTTTCATTGATTGACCCAGCTCCACACCACAAATGCCCATCTGGAAGAGCGACCTCCAAATCAGTTTTCGGTGAAGTGTAATGAAGTTTTACATATTTTTTGTCATTCAAGTAATCAACCTTCGTATGGAGCAACTGGTCATGCTCACTCCACGCTTCAATTGGTTGGTCAAGATCTGCGCGTACTGCTTTAAAAATTGCATCCCATAACGTATCGATTTGCTGTTCTTCCGGTACATCCGGAAAGACTTTTGCAGCCCACTTTTGAGAAGGTGCTGCAATGACAGTCCAACTAATTTTATCCGATTGCACGTATTGACGGTATTTGCTTAATGCCTGCCCAGTCGCTTTTTGGAAAGCAGCGATGCGTTTTGAATCGATTCCCGACAAAAGGTCCGGGCTTTGTGACACAACGCTGATAAAAGCAGCCCCTTGCTCAGCCAACTGCTCGCGTTCCTGTACTTTCCATGCAGGATATTCTGTAAACGAATCTTCCGGTGCTAACTCAAAGCGCAAACGTGATACAGCATCATCGTTCCAGTCGACATACACCTGTTTTGCTCCTGTTTCATATGCCTGTTTTGTGATCAGGCGTACAAGCGGCGCCGCCTCAATTGCAGCAGCAATGTAAAGCTGTTGGCCTGGTTGAATATTTACACCCACTTTTACAGCCAATTCAGCATAGCGGGTTAACTTTTCATTAAAAGATGTCAAATAAATCTCTCCTCTCATCTACTCTATAGTAGCAATTTTCAGTCACCGCCTGCAATGTTTTATAACGATATTCGAAATAATCTTTTTCTTGCCTTTTTCATTATAAAAGTTTATGATTTAAACAAATGTTTAAAGGTGGTCATGAAATGAGTCAGAAAGAAGTAGAAGTGCTGGAACTGATTCGCCGCAATCCATATCTGTCTCAACAGGAAATGGCGGAGCACTTGGATATGTCCAGGCCTTCACTTGCCAACTTTATTTCAAATTTGATACGTCAAGGAAAGATTTTAGGACGTGCGTACGTATTGCCAGAAGAAAAAACAGTCATTTGCATCGGAGGCGCAAATGTCGATCGGAAATTCCTGATGGACCAGACGGCGCAGATGGGTACCTCCAATCCAGCATCGGTTTCGGGCAGTGTTGGGGGAGTCGCAAGAAACGTTGCGGAAAATTTAGGGCGGCTCGGCCGGTCGGTCAAGCTCCTGTCCATTGTTGGCAATGATCCGGAATGGAATTTGATTAGAGCAGCTTCGAGCTCTTTTATGTCGACTGAATTGACGAAAGCCATTGATGGACTTTCAACAGGAACCTATACAGCCATTTTAGAACCTGATGGCGAAATGCTGCTGGCCATGGCGGATATGAAAATATACGATTCGCTGACACCGGAGTACATTGCCAAAAATGACAGTGTCCTGTTGTCAGCAGCTTTTCTCGTCATTGATTTAAACTGTCCGCTGGAAACGGTGGAATATGTTCGGCAGCTGGCTTTGAGCCATCATATTCCGCTGGCAGTTATTCCGGTGTCGGCTCCGAAAATGGAACGACTGGGCAATGATTTGACAGCCATCAGCTGGTTAATTCTCAACCGCGGCGAAGCCAGCAAGTATTTGCAACGATCCATAGATACAATGGAAGATTGGCATCAAGCGGTTGGACAGCTTTTGGCTCGAGGTGCAGAAGCAGTGGTTATTACAGGAGGGAAAGATGGAGCGGTAGCCGGAAATGCTGCTGGCACCCGCCATTACCACTCCATGTCAGTCGAACAGGTTGAGGACGTAACCGGGGCTGGTGATGCATTTTCCAGTGCGATCGTCCACAGCGTGATGGATGGACAGGGGTTTGATGTTACGATTCAGACGGCTATGGTCAATGCAGCCAAGACATTGGAAAGCAATACGACTGTGCGCCTTGAATTAACAGCTGCACAATTACAAAAAGAATTGGAGGAATTACAATGACAGCAATGATTTCTTATTCAACTGAAGTACAGCAAGCAATAGAGGACAAAAAGCCGATTGTGGCCCTCGAATCGACGATTATTTCACATGGCATGCCTTATCCGCAAAATGTGGAAACAGCTCGTATGGTGGAACAAATTATCCGTGACAACGGAGCAGTTCCGGCGACTATCGCGATTATGGACGGCAAAATCAAAATTGGTTTGTCTGAGGAAGAGCTGGAGTTGCTTGGCAATAGCCCGGGCGTTTCCAAAGTATCGAGAAGAGACATCGGACAATTGATCGCTACGAAAAAAATTGGTGCGACAACAGTTGCTGCAACGATGATTTGTGCAGAGCTTGCAGGCATTCGGGTTTTCGCTACTGGCGGAATTGGTGGGGTACACAGAGGTGCTGAAACGACAATGGACATTTCAGCAGATTTAGAAGAGTTGTCGACCACGGGAGTTGCAGTTGTTTGTGCAGGCGCCAAATCGATTTTGGATATCGGCCTGACATTGGAATATTTGGAGACAAAAGGTGTTCCAGTTATTGGCTTCCAAACAGATGAAATGCCGGCATTCTATACGCGTTCAAGTGGCTTTGATCTAACGTTTCGCAGTGATGACTCAGTCGAATTGGCCAACGTACTGAAAGCACAATGGGATTTGGGAATAAAAGGCGGAGCGGTTATCGCCAATCCAATTCCTGCCGAACACGCCTTGGATGAATCGTTCATCAACAGCATTATCGCTCAAGCGATGGCGGAAGCAACTAGCAACGGCATTTCGGGAAAAGAAGTGACACCGTTTCTTTTGGGGAAAGTTAAAGAATTGACTGAAGGAAAAAGCTTAGTTGCCAATATCGAATTGGTTAAGCACAATGCTAAAGTCGGAGCTCAGCTTGCTGTGGCATACAACCAACTTTAAGAATAATTTGTGAAAAGAAGTCCATTTAAGGGCTTCTTTTTTTGTTGGAGAGGTTTAATGGGTTTTCACAGGCCTAAAGGCAGGGTAAGGAGAAAGAAGGGGATGAAGCAGATGAAAACTGACGTATTCATTGGAGGGGGTGGAATCGGTGGATTGACGCTTGCATTGAAACTGGTGCAGCGTGGAATCGACGTGGTTCTCGCCGAACGAATGGCTGTGAAAGCACCTACTTATAAGGGAGAGCTTCTTCAGCCAAAAAGTATGCAAATATTTGATGGCCTAGGACTATACGAACAGATATGTGATCGGTCAAATGAAATTAAAGTACTGGATATGCTTGAACTTTCAAGCTCCCTGCAAGTGAAAGATCAGGCATTCATGGATTACAGTGTGCTGCCCGGCAAGTACAATGCAGCATACATGATGCATCACGAAGAACTCAAAGCTGTTATTTTAAAAGCAGCTTCTGAACATGAAAATTTTCATTACCTAAAAGGCACTTCCTGCAAAGGTTATGGCGAAGGAACAGCATTGCTTCAAAAAGGGACGGAAAAATTTGAAGTCAAAGCCCAGTTTTTCTTTGGTGCTGAAGGCCGGTCTTCGGTCACGCGAAAGGCAATGGAAATCGAAGTGAAGCAGACTACTTATAACCATCATTTTTTAACGGTAACCTTTCCGCGTTCTGAAAATTTTACGGATGGCAAAATTATTTCTACATACAACCGATTTCTAGGCCTGTTTCCATTGCCTGACGACCAAGTGCGCAGCGTGTATCTGATTCCGCCAGGAGACTACAAGCAGCTGAAAGAAAAATCGATTACTCATTTTCATAAGCTGTATACTGATTTGGCACCTGCAGTAGACGGCTATGTTCAACGATTGACGGATTGGAAGAAAATCCAATTGATGATTCCCGTTATGTACCATGCCAATTCCTACGTGAGCGGCAACAAGGCCATTATTGGGGATGCCAGCCATGCTGTCCATCCGATGGCAGGTGAAGGCATGAATATGGCCATTCAAGATGCTGATATTCTGGGTGAATTGACCGCAGATATGTTTAAAGAAGGAAAAATGGCGCAAAGTAATTTAAAATGGTATCAAGACGTACGCTATAAACGAGCAGACCATGTGATCCAATTGAGCCATTTGGCGGCACTAGCCTATTCGTTCCCGTTTAAACCGGTTAGCTATATACGCCAGCGGACGTTTGAACGGATGGAAGAAGATCCAATCCTTCATTTTAAACAAATGTTGAACGTATCAGGACTCGGCATGTGGAAAGAAAATTTCCGTGACCGCTTTATCCAGGGAGGCATTATGCCTGTCCGCATGAAAGATCTATCGGATGATACAAAAGAAATGAAATATTACACACCAGAAGAAGATTACCCATGGAAAGCGGAGGGACTCACATGATCGATGTCATGAAGATGTTTAAAGCAAGAATGTATATGAAGCGCAACGAGCCTTTTTTGTATAGTTGGCATGCCTATGTAGGCTACGAATTGGATTTGTTTAAAGCGTTCGAACGCCCGGTGACTAAGTATGATGTGGCAGATGCTCTTCAATTGGACGAAGATCTGTTGAATCAGTGGGTGAACGTAGGTGTTTCGATTGGCCATTTGAAAGAGGCAGGAAGAAACCGTTACAAAACATGGAACGCTTGGAAATTACCGAAACCAAAAGGCAATAACTCTTCAGGTGTGTTGCTGAAGGAAATGATGGAGCTGCATATTCCTACATTATTGAGTTATCCAGAAATGATGCGCAAACAGGACCGCCTGCATTTTGATGAAGAAAAACATGCACCAACTGTTGCTGAAACGAGCCGTTTATTGGAAGTCTTGGCTTTGCCGAAAATGTCACGGCGGCTTAAAGGAAAAGAAGTGGATACGGTCTTGGATATTGGCTGTGGAGAAGGCGGCTATATCAAGAAATTGGCTGAACGTTTTCCCAAAACGCATTTCACGGGAATTGAGATTAGTCCGGCAGTAACTGAAGTTGCAAAAATCCTGACAAAAGAAAACAGCAACATCACTATTGAAAATGCTGATCTTTGGCAATACAAGCCTGCCCAACTACAGGGAATGGTCATGATGAACAACGTCATCCACTATATCGCCCTTGAAAAACGCCAGGATCTATTCACTGAACTGGCTAGCTGGATAAAAGAAGAAGGAATTCTTTCCGTAGTGACGCCGATTGCGGGAGATAGCGACAGCACACCATTCGCAAATGTCTTCAACAGCTTTTTTTCATCATTCGACAACCTTTATCGCTTGCCAACGCGCGAAGAATTAGCCCAATGGGGAGAAAATGCAGGACTCGAATTGCTCAGCATCCAAACCGTCATAAAAGAAGGCGGCTGGTACATCGTGCAGTATGAAAAGAAAAGCTGAGGAAGCCGTTAAGGTTCGACAGGCATAAGACAGACCGGTGAAGCGACGTGTTTTAAGTCGCACAGCCGGGTTGGCTTATGACCCGAGATCCTGGCTTCTGAAGCTGGCCAAAAAGAAAAGCTGAGGAAGCCGTTTTGCTCCGACAGGCATAAGCTGAGAATCGCTAAAGTTCAAAAATAGGTGAATCAAAAAAATTCCCTGAAGGAAAGCCTTCAGGGAATTTCTATTTGCCTTATTTGCGCAATGAACCAAGTTCAGTGGCAATGGCTTGCATCTCACTGGTGCTGAATTTGTCGCGGGTTGAAACCATTTCGTACAGTTCCTGCAAATCTTCGTATTGGGAAGCGTTAAAGTGTTCAGCTTTCATTGCATCGACATTGACCATGCGCAATTTTGCTTTTATTTCTTCAATCATAAAGCTGACGTTTTCTGGAGATGGGTTTGATAAGTCCATGATAAGTTCCTGCCTTTCGGGTGGGTATGCTTTATCATTTCATTATTCAAATGCAATGTCAATTTCCAGCTCGTTCGGCTTCTTTTTCTTCTTTGATCTTGGCGATAATACGTTTTGTCTCGTATACAATAACGCCCGACAAGCCAAGTAATCCAATCAAGTTCGGGAACGCCATCAAACCGTTCATAACATCAGAGAATGACCAAACAACATCAAGTGAAACTGTTGCACCGACGTACACCATTAACACGAACGCGATGCGGTAAACAATAAGCAAAGCCGGATTTTTGAACAAGTACTGGAAACATTTTTCTCCATAATAAGACCAACCGATAATTGTCGAAGAGGCGAAGAAAATCAAACCGATGGCTACTACAATCGGGCCAGCACCTCCCAGGAACTGTTCAAAGGCAGCTGTTGTTAGTGCAGCACCTTCAAGTGATTTGTCTGTATACAGACCAGACATTACAATTGTGACACCGGTAATCGAACAAATGATGAGCGTATCGAAAAACACCTGTGTCATGGAAACCAATGCTTGGCGTCCTGGAAGATCTGTAATGGCTGCAGCAGCAGCGATTGGAGCAGATCCAAGGCCAGCTTCATTGGAGAATACGCCTCGCGCCACACCATAGCGGATAGCTGCACCGATTGCTCCGCCGACTGCCGCTTCACCTGTGAATGCTGCACTGAAGATTGTAGCAAGAGCTCCAGGAATTAAATCCATATTGAAAATCATAATGATAATTCCAGCGATTATGTAGAATAACGCCATAAAAGGAACAAAGTATGAAGTGACGCGGCCAATACTCTTAATGCCGCCAAGTAATACCAATGCAGTGAACACAGTTAAAATAATTCCGGTGATCCATGTTGGGACACTGAACGTATCACGGACAACAGAAGCAACAGAGTTTGATTGGGTACCATTGCCGATTCCAAATGCAGCCAGTGCACCGAAGATAGCAAACATAACGGCCAGCCATTTCTGTTTCAACCCATGTTCAAGGTAGTACATGGGTCCGCCGGCCATTTGGCCTCTGGCATCAACCACCCGGTATTTGACTGCAAGAACAGCTTCCCCATATTTAGTAGCCATACCGAAGAATGCAGAAAACCACATCCAGAAAACAGCACCTGGTCCGCCGAGAATGACGGCTGTTGCGACACCGACAATATTACCGGTTCCAACTGTTGCAGCCATTGCTGTAGAGAGTGCCTGGAAATGACTGATATCTCCCTTGGAGGTTGTATCCGTGTTCTTGGTAAAGACCAACTTTAGGGCGTAAGGCAATAGACGGATTTGCAGAAGTCCGAGTCGGACAGTTAAGAAAATTCCAGTTCCTACTAATAAAATTAATAAAGGCGGTCCCCATACATAACCGCTGATAGTGCCCAATAGTTCTTCGATCTGTTCCATCAATGCTCCCCCTTTTTATCATCTTATCTTTCTTAAAAAACCTCCTGTAAACATAATATTCCGAAACTTTTTCAATATAGTCAAGTTATTTTTAAAAAATAACTTATGCATAAGTGTTTAGAATTTTAAAGATTAGGGAAAATTCCTAACAGATGTGAAAAACATATTTTAATACTGGGAGGAATTTAGGATGAGTCAAAACAAATTAATGACAGGTTTATTAGTAGGAGCAGCAGTGGGGGTACTTATCTCACTACTTGATAGCAATACAAGAAATGATGTTGTGCAAAAATCGAAAAAAGCAGGCAGCAGTGCAAAATATTATGCTTCAAATAAAGAAGAGCTAGTGCAAGCTTTCCAGCAACAAGCGGAAAGAGCACAAAACTTGTACTCACGCATTTCAGAAGATGCTTCTTACGTGGGCAGCAAAGTGAACGAACTGAAAGAAATGTCTCCACAAGTGAAAGAAATGGCTTTGGAAACAAAAGAAGCATTTATGGATACAAAAAATGCAGTTGTTGAAACGAAAGATGATGTAATTTCGGCTGTTAAAGAAGACAACCCATCTCCAACTTCTTCTTTGACAGAGGATAAGGATTCATCTTCAAAATCAAACAGCAACGCATCAAGCAACAATTCATCTTCAAACAATAATTCATCATCTAACAACAAATCAGGGACAGGCAATCAGTCTGGCACGAACTCAAATTCTGGGAATCGGTCATAAGCCGATTACTCCCTCAAAACCTGCAGGACAGCAAGAAAACCAAATCAGTGACCACACAGTAAGCTATGATGTGACCACGGGTAAAGGTTTTCTGAAAGAATTGCTCCAGCGGATTAAAGACGTCGACGTGCCAGGACTTGGAGCACAGTTGGCGTTTTTTTTCCTTTTGTCAATTTTTCCTTTGCTGATTTTCCTGGTAACCCTGTTGCCGTATTTATCGTTATCGCAAGATCAAATTTTTGGTTTTATGGAAGAAGTGGTTCCGGCAGAAGTTTATGTGTTGATTGAGAGCACCTTGGCAGAAATCTTAACGAATCAAAATACAGGGCTATTGTCGTTCGGTATTTTAGCAACAATCTGGTCGGCAAGCCTTGGTATGGATGCCTTGATCAAATCACTAAACCTCTCTTATAAGGTGACTGAAAACCGGCCGCTTCTTATCGCGCGTGGCATGTCGATTTTGATGACCATTCTATTGATCTTTATCTTGATTGTTGCTTTGGCATTGCCCGTATTTGGTGAGCAGCTTGGATTATTAATCTTTTCATTCCTCGGCTTGGAAGAAGGATTTCTCGCTTTGTGGAGCTCAATCCGATTTACCATTCCGGCCCTCATCACATTTGTCGCTTGCGCCATCATCTATTGGTTGGCTCCAAATGTGAAGATGAATATTTTAAGCGTGTTGGCGGGTGCCGCATTTGCAGCTCTTGGTTGGATTGTCACTTCTTACTTGTTTTCCATTTACGTCAGTAACTTTGGCAACTTTTCTGCCACTTATGGGAGTATCGGGGGCGTAATTATCTTGATGCTGTGGCTTTATATTTCAGCGATGTTATTGATTATTGGCGGGCAGATTAATGCCGTGATGAGAGAGCGTCGTCACTATAATAAACAGAAAGCATCTTGAACAACTGTTCAAGATGCTTTTTGTTTGTAGGACAAAGTGAATGTTCACCTTAGTGGGTCAGTTTCAGCTTCTAGTGTCGCATCACACTCCCACGTTTATAAAGCTTGCTGCATTCTATTAAAGAAAAAATCCGATGCCGGGTAGGCAACGGATTTTCTGCTTACTGTTCTTCGGTTGGACGGTCCTGAAATTGTTTCATCTTGTTGTCTAAGTCATCAACCATCGCAATTAACCGATCTATATCTTCGAGTTCTGTGTTCTCCGGTTCAATTGCATCTAATACTTCTAAAAACATGCTTAAGCGCTGTTTCATGTAAGAGACTTGCTGTTCTTTGTTTGTAATGGATTTTCCCATTGGTTACACCTCATTTCGCATGTTAATCGTAACGGATTATGGAGACGATTTCAATAACTATAGGTAGAACTAATTATTTTACTCGTTTATCTATTTAGAATATTTACTTAATATAAAGTTTGTGTTAAATTAAGTTTAATCAAAAGAGAGGGGAGGCCGAAGGGAATCAGCGAAACCAAACCACAACATCAGGAATATCAAAGGAGGCGGTTCGCACATTTCATCGGTGTCTTAACCGAAAATGGGATTATGAAACATAACTTACCTGTATATAAAACGTAAAGGCTCATCCACAATCTGGAAATCAGATGCGGAATGAGCCTTTTATGATGGTTAACGGATTTCGAAAGTTTCAATGATTTCAATTGAATCCTTGACCGACTGGACCATCGAACAGTTTTTTCGTGTTAACTCCATAATGCGTGGCATTTTTTCTCTAGTGATATCGCCAGTTACGACAAAATGCAGATGGACCTTTTCAACCCGATCTGCTTCTTCTGCATTGCGGACAATCTCTTTGACCTCGATTTGAATATCTTCAGCAGGCATTCTCATTTTATCAAGCACTTTTCTCATAACCCCACCGCTGCACACAGCCAATGATGAAACAAGTAATTGATACGGACGAAATCCATACTCTTCATTGCTTGAGATTTCGAGTTCACCAAAAGGTAAATATCCGGTAAAGCCATTTTTGTTCATAGAATAATTCATCTGTTAACGCCTCCCTATGTTAGAATTGTATCTGAATTCTTATTAAATACAAAAGAACGGGCTTGTTCGGGGAGGCATCATGAAAAGTTTTTTGAAAAGTGAACGTGGCCGGTTCTGGATTTTGGTGGCAATCGTCTCCATTTCTGGTTTCTCGCAAGGCATGCTGCTGCCGCTTATTGCAGTGATTTTTGAACAAGATGGTGTCTCGTCTGCATTAAATGGATTGAGTGCCACCGGCTTGTACGTAGGAACGCTGGTAGTCGCACCATTTATGGAGCCGCAGCTGCGAAAATTTGGCTATAAGCCGTTAATTTTAGTGGGTGGGGGACTGGTCATTCTTTCTCTTTTGCTTTTTCCGTTATGGAAATCCGTACTCTTCTGGTTTGTGCTCCGCATATTAATTGGGATAGGTGATCAGGCACTGCATTTTTCGACGCAAACCTGGATTACGAGTACGTCCCCGCAACACAGGCTGGGTCGCAATATCGCTATATATGGAATGTCATTCAGCATCGGTTTTGGGGCGGGTCCTCTGTTTGTGCCGATGGTAGAAGTGTTCGAGGCGTTGCCATTTATTGTTTCAGGAATTCTTTGTTTAATTGCCTGGTCATTGGTCTTTCTATTAAAGAACGACTTTCCGGAATTTTCTGGAGGCAGTATGACTGCAAGAGGAACATTAGGACGGTTTAAAGCAGCGTTGATTATCGCATGGGTCGCGTTCTTGCCGCCGCTTGGCTACGGTTTTTTGGAAGCCTCGCTTCATGCCATCTATCCGGTTTACGCTTTGCGGCAGTCGATAGAAGTAGGAATGGTTTCTATCATGCTGGCTGCTTTTTCACTGGGAGCGATTGCGACACAATTGCCACTGGGAAATTTAAGCGATCGGATTGGCAGAAGAAAGGTGTTATTGCTGATCTTAGCAGGTGGATCTGCAAGCTTTGCAACTGCAAGCTTCTACGAATCCAATGCCTGGCTGACCGTTTCACTTTTTGCACTGGCGGGCATGTTTGTAGGCTCCACGTTTTCGCTAGGCATTTCTTATATGGCAGATTTGATGCCCAAAGACTTATTGCCGACGGGGAACTTGCTGTGCGGAATCGCGTTTAGCATTGGGAGTCTGGCAGGACCATCACTCGGTGGATTATTTATTGAATACTCTGGAGGGCTCAGCTTTTTGCTTTTGATCTCCGGTATGTTGCTGTTGATTTTGCTGTTAATTGCGATGAAAGGCAACACTAAAAGAGTGGATGCGTTATAAAGTAGTGTTAAAAAAGCTGGACCGGAGAATAACTTTCTCCGGTCCAGCTTTTTTTGTTATTAAGAATTCAACGCACAGGGTCATAAGCCACTCTGGCTATGCTGCTGAAAACATGCCGCACAGCCAGCGCGTCTTATGCCCGTCGAATCTACACGGCAGCTTGCGCTTTTCTTTGTCCAGACTCCAGCGCCCAAGTCCTAGGGTCATAAGCCCCTCCAGCTGTGCGGCTGAAAATATGCCGCTTCGCCGGAGCGTCTTATGCCCGTCGGACTTACACGGGCGCTTGCGCTTTTCTTTGGTGTCCAGGCTTCAGCAGCCAGATTCTAGGGTCATAAGCCACTCTGGCTATGCGGCTGAAAACATGCCGCACAGCCAGCGCGTCTTATGCCCGTCGAATCTACACGGCAGCTTGCGCTTTTCTTTACTTCAATACCAATTTTGTTACGGATTCGACTTGTGCGGTTTGTGGGAACATGTCTACCGGTTGGATGTATTCGATTCGGTAGATTTTTGTTAGTTGCTGCAAATCCTTTGCCAATGTGGAAGGGTTGCACGATGTGTAGACAAAGCGTTTCGGTTTTACTTTCAAGATGGTTTTCAGCAGCGAATCCGCCAATCCAGTACGCGGCGGATCGACCGTCAGCACATCAGGAACGAATCCTTCGTTGCTCCAAAGCTCCAGCCATTTTTCTGCTGTACCTGTCACATACTTCGCTGCATAGCCTTGCTTTTTGGCATTGGCTTTTGCATCGACGACACTTTCGTGAATAACGTCCATCCCACGAATTTCTTTGGCACTGTCTGCCAGCCAAAGGCCGATGGTGCCGACGCCGCAATAGGCATCGACCACTTTTTCCTGGCCGGTCAATTCAGCAGCGCGTTTGATTTCATTGTATAAATGAACGGTTTGTGTTGGATTGAGCTGGAAAAAAGCACGTGCTGACAAGTCGAATGCCAATTCACCTAACTCTTCATGAATGGTGTCTTTGCCGAATAATGTGATCGTCTCATCCCCAAAAATAAGGGAGGTTTTTTCTTTGTTGATGTTTTGGACGATGGATACAAGGTTCGTATCAATTTTTTTCAGACGTTCCAGCAATAATTCTTTTTGTGGAATTTTCGATCGTGTTGTTACTAAAACCAGTTGGATTTCTCCAGTTTTAACACCGGTGCGGACGACAATCGTCCGGATAATGCCCTTCATGGTCTTGCCATCGTAAATCGGCATTTTAAGTTCTTCTAAAATCCGTTTGACTGCATTGGTAATCACCGTCGTATCCGGATGTTGAACGATGCATTGCTCAATATCCAACAATTGATGGGAACCTTCTGCGAATAAGCCAGCGATGACTTTCGAGCCTTTCAGGCGTGTTTGGAATTGGCTTTTGTTGCGGTAATGCCACGGGTCTTCCATGCCGATAGTTTTTTCGACATGGACTTTTGTGCCTTTCAAGTACCGCTCCAATGCCTGCACAACAAGATCCCGTTTTTCGACCAGTTGCTGGTCATAGGTCATATGCTGTAATTGGCAGCCGCCGCATGCCTCGTAAATCGTGCACGGGGGTGTTTGGCGGTGAGGTGAAGCCGTGCGCATTTTGACAATCCGTGCTTCTGCAAAGTTGCGCTTAACTACAGTTACTTGCGCGGTAATTTCTTCACCCGGCAATGCTCCAGGGACGAATACTACATTGCGCTTGAAATAGCCAATGCCTTCGCCGTTAATGCCGAGCCGTTTAATGGTCATCGGAAATTTTTGGCCTTCTTCAATAATGGGTTTATCGTTCATGGGTTTCACGTCCTTCAGCTAATCATCCCCCCATTATAGCCTTATTTGTAGATATCAGCCAGTGCCGATCGTAAGTTGGGGAACTTGAACTGAAAACCATGCTGTTCAAGTACAGTAGGCAGGACCCGCTGCCCTTCAAGAACCAATTGGCTTTTATCGCCTAAAGCTGTTTTTAATGCAAATGATGGCACTGGAATCCAATGAGGCCTGCGGAGCACATGTGCAATCTCTTTGCCGAATTCTTTCATTTGTTTTGGCTGTGGAGCTGCAACATTAAATGCCCCTCGTAGTTGATCGTTATCAATCGCAAAAATCAATGCCCGTGCGGTGTCTTTTACATGAATCCATGACAGCCATTGTCTGCCGGAGCCCACCGTGCCGCCTCCAAATAATTTATACGGCAAAGCCATGAGCGGCAGTGCCCCTTCATCTTTTCCAAGAACGATCCCGAATCTGCCGCACGCTACCCGCAATCCGTAATCCTCTGCTCGTGCAGCTAGAATCTCCCAATCACGGACAGTTTGTGCCAGGAAATCAGATCCGCGATCGGCGGAAGCCTCTGTATAAGTAACTGTTTCCGATGGTGGATAAATACCAATAGCGCTGGCGTTCACAAGCACTTTTGGTTTTTGGTTCAATTTCTCAAAAATTCGCAGCAATTCATTGGTAGCATCCATACGGCTTGAGTAAATCAGTTTTTTCTGTTCTTCACTCCAACGTCCATCATTTATGGAAGCGCCGGCTAAATTGACAAAAGCATCAATGCCTTCAAGCTGTTTTTCAGGAAGGGCCTTTTGTGTCAGCCATTCGACGTATGTAATATTACCGGAAGGGGCTTTTGGTTTTCTTGTCAAAATGATTACTTCATCCCCTCGTTCCAACAGCATGCGTGTGAGTTCTCTACCTACAAATCCAGTTCCGCCAGTAATTGCTACTTTCATTTTCAACGCCTCCAATTTTTATTGTAATTAGTAAAGCTAAAGGTCCAGCCATGCCATTTCTATGTCTTAGAGTTTTGACATTTGATAATGCTGGACTCAACTCCAGATATGCAAGGCATAAATATATATACAGCATACCCTTTTAGGCGTCCGGCTATGCCATTGTTTGCCTGGAAGGTGTATAATACAAGAAGAAGAGAGGTGCCAGTAAATGCCGATTATTTCAAAAATCACGCAGGGAAAGAAAAATCCTGAAAGGTACAATATTTTTTTTGAAGATAAGTATGCTTTTAGCGTGGATGAAGCGGTGCTTGTCAGGCATCAGCTCACAAAAGGGAAAGAGTTGGACCAATGGACCATCGAAGAAATTAACTTCGAGGATGAAGTCCGCAAAGCCTATAACAAAGCTCTATACTATCTTGGGTTCCGAATGAGGAGCGAAGGAGAAGTACGCCAGAAACTGAAAGAAAAAGAATACGGAGATGCCGTAATAGATGAAGCTGTTAAAAAATTGTATACGCATAACTTTCTGGATGATCAGCAATTCTCAGAGGCGCTGATGCGGACGCAAATCAAATCGGGCAAAAAAGGTCCGCGTTCAATTCAGCAGGATATGCAAAAGAGAGGGATTGACAAGCAAATGCAAAAAGATGTTCTGGATTCTTATTCCGAGGAAGAACAATTGGAAATTGCCAAAGCCCTTGCAGAAAAAATTGCACTTAAGGAAAAGATGAAAACACCAAGTCAAATCCACCAAAAAATCAGCGATACGTTGCTGAGAAAAGGCTACAACTATTCGCTGATTAAACTAGCGATTGCAGAGCTGGACCTCGAAAAAGATGACGATCAATGGTCGGAAATTGTCGCAGAACAAGGAGATAAATTATGGCGCAAGCACAGTTCGAAACTGACAGGCTATGATTTAAAGTCAAAAGTTAAACAGGGGCTTTACCAAAAAGGTTTTCCTGGTGAAGTGATCAATGATTACCTGGATAAAAAGGAGCTTGAAGATGACTGAAGAAAAGCGCTATAGCGATATGACAGAACATGAACTTCGCGGGGAGATTGCACGTCTGAAAGAAAAAGCCCGAAAAGCTGAACAGTTAGGCATTGTCAATGAGTTTGCTGTGCTGGAGCGAAAAGCCGTAATGGCAGCAGCTTATCTTGTAGACCCTGCTGATTTTAAAAAAGGAGAAGTATACCGCATTGAAGGAGACCCCAATGTCTATTTCCAAATTGATTACTTAAAAGGCCTTTTTGCCTGGGGGTATCGCATGGGTGGAGAAAAACATACAGAGGCGCTGCCGATTTCCATGTTGCGTCCGTTAAAAGAAGGGAAGTAAGCAGATGAAAGAAATTATTGATCAATTAACAATCGAATTAATGGAAAAAAATCCGAATTTATCAGAAGAAAAAGCACGGATTTGGATAGAGTTATTGGCTTCTGACTTTGAATCTTCCTACGCTAAAGCTGGATACGACTATCAGGGAACAGCGGTTGTGGAAAAAGTGATGCGCCAGTGGATTGACAGCTATGGCGACAAAATACATGAGTTTGCGAGCACCAATCCCAAATACACACACTTGCTTAAAGATTAACGAAAGAGTTTTAAAAGCTTGGTTTCTATACTGTTAAGTTTGCTCAAGCATAAAAAAGAAAACGCGCACCTTGAGGTGTGCGTTTTCTAATTGTGGCTAAAATCCAATTTTTTTCTTAGCTTATCTTCACTGAAGATCCATCCAGTGTAGGAATTGATGATTTTAAACTCTTTGTCCAGATGCGCCACTGCAACAAAAGGATAATAATCGTTGCTGCGGTAACGCAGATCAATGAGTCTTACTTCAAACACATCTCCGTATTCATTAATCTCCCAACGGTACAATGGTGAAAAGGAGATGAATGCGGCGATGTTCTTATCTTTTAACGCTGCTTGGATCAAGCTGTTCTCAGGCAACTCTTTTTTCATAAACTTATCATAGATATTGATGGTCCGACCGTATGCTCGGCCAACGTAATGGTGGCGGTCTGTATCTGCAGCTACCCGCCAATGGAAAAAGCGCATCGTTGGTGCGACAAAAACTTCTGCGGCCCCCGGAATCGTATTTCGCACGGCATGCTTGATGGCAGCCTGCACCGCAAATCTTGCAATATAATAGAAGAGCATAGCAACATACAAAATGCCAACAGTCCAAACAGGGTCGGCACCAAATGCCCAAATCGTTAAGGCCAGCACATGTGCTCCAAAAATGATGGGGTCAAACGTGTTGATCACGCCAAGTGCAACCCACCGATTGGAAAATGGACGGAGAGCTTGAGTCCCATACGAATTGAAGATGTCGACAAACACATGCATAAAGACGGCTAGAAAAGTCCAAAGCCATAGGTGGAGCAGATTGGCTTCTGGAAAAATAAGAGATAGCCCGCCCGCAATCAATAACGGCCACGTCAGTACTGCAGGAATCGAATGGGTAGCGCCACGATGATGCCGGATATATACGGCGTTGTCGCGAAGTTTTAGGACGGTGTCAACGTCCGGTGCTAAAGAACCGATAATGACACCGGAAACAACTGCGGTCATGGTGACGGGGTGGCTGGCGACAGCCGGATCGGCCATTGCGAGGCCGCCAAGAGCAATGCCCATGACGATATGCGTTCCTGTATCCATTGCCTCATTTCCCCTCTCTAACGAAGTTAATTTTCCCCCACTTTTACGGACAGCAAAACTCCCACTTGAAGGTGGGAGATCCACTGACCGTAAAAGTCTGATTGAAGTTTCTCTTTATGGGGAATTGAAAAGTTTTGTTAAAATAAACTCATTCCTCACTTCCGTATATACCCGAAACGTGATTGGAATAATCAAACCGAATGGAGGCAGACCTTATTAATATAGAAAAGATGCAATTTCAACATGACTTGATCAGCTGGTTTGCGGCAGAAAAAAGAGATTTGCCTTGGCGACGAACAGCAGATCCTTATCAAATCTGGATCTCAGAAATTATGCTGCAGCAAACACGAGTAGATACGGTTATCCCTTATTATAAACGCTTTATCGAGAAATTTCCTACTTTGAATGACTTGGCTGAAGCCGACGAACAAGTCTTGCTGAAGCAGTGGGAAGGGCTGGGTTATTATTCCCGGGCACGCAACCTCCAGGCCGGAGTCAAAGAAGTAGCTGAGAACTATGGCGGAATTGTTCCGAATAACCGGAAAGAAATTTCTTCTTTAAAAGGTGTTGGCCCTTATACAGCAGGTGCGGTCTTGAGTATTGCATACGGTGTTCCGGAGCATGCCGTAGATGGCAATGTTATGCGTGTATTATCACGCATCCTGCTGATAGAGGAAGATATCGCCAAACCGAAAACACGAAAAATCTTTGAAGAAGCTGTTACCGAAATCATCAGCCATGAAGACCCTTCATCATTTAACCAAGGATTGATGGAGTTGGGTGCCTTAATCTGTACGCCTACTTCACCAAAATGCTTGTTGTGTCCAGTCCGTGAACATTGCGCCGCTTTTCACGAAGGCAAGCAGCATGATCTGCCAATCAAAACCAAAGCGAAAAAAACAAAATCACTGCAATACGCTATGGTTGCAATCCGCAATCAAAACAAAGTGCTGATGGAACAGCGTCCGACGACTGGATTGCTGGCAAATATGTGGCAATTCCCGATGCTGGAAACGACAGCAGATGTGCTGCCGCTCGAAATCGAAGAGCAGCTGTCTGAAAGTTTGAAAGGCGTGGTGGACAAAGCCGAGAAAATTACTTCTTTCAAACATGTCTTTTCTCATTTAACATGGAATGTGGATGGCTTTATTGCCGACAGTGAAAACATTGTTGCACCTGCTCATATGAGATGGGTGACAGCCGAAGAATTGGATTTATTGCCGATTGCAGGACCGGTCCAAAAAATGAAAACAGCTTTACAGCAAAGAGGAGATGTTTGATGATGACAGAACAAAAAGTAGCATTGGTGACAGGCAGCAGCAGAGGTCTCGGCAAGGCGATGGCGATTGCTCTTGCAGATCAGGGGTATGACATCGTTGTCAATTATGCACGCAGCAAAACCGCGGCACTTGATACCGTAAAAGAAATCGAAGCAAGAGGACAAAAAGCTTTATTGGTCCGTGCAAATGTCGGAGATGTCGAGAAGCTCCGCGGCATGTTTGAGACCATTAAAGAAGAATTTGGCCGCCTGGATGTTTTCGTATCGAATGCAGCTTCCGGTGTGTTGCGCCCAATCATGGAATTGGAAGAGTCTCATTGGGATTGGACTATGAATATCAACGCGAAAGCGATGCTGTTTGGCGCGCAAGAAGCAGCGAAATTGATGGACAAAGGCGGCAAAATCGTTGGCATCAGTTCACTTGGATCGATTCGTTATTTGGAAAATTATACAACGATAGGAGTTTCAAAAGCAGCGGTAGAGTCCATTACACGCTACTTAGCTGTTGAACTGGCACCCCTTGGAATTGCTGTCAATACAGTGTCTGGCGGAGCGCTTGATACAGAAGCATTAAAGCATTTTCCAAACCGTGAAGATTTGTTGAACGATGCCCGCGTCAATACACCAGCAGGCCGAATGGTCGAGATTGAAGACATGGTCAAAGCTGCTTTGTTCCTGATTTCTTCTGATTCAGATATGATCCGAGGCCAAACAATTATTGTGGATGGTGGGCGTTCGGTCGTCATGTAATCCCTTGGTTCTTCTGCCTTATTGCTGTATGTTTTCAGAATTGATTGATATAATACTGAAATAGCAGATAAATAAAGGCTTAGACAAGAAGGTGGGATAGTACATGGCGATTCCTGCGGAGGGTGAAACAATCCAAATCCACAGTTACAAACACAACGGCCGAATCCACCGTGTCTGGCAGGAAACAACTGTACTGAAAGGTACGAACAACATTGTAATTGGTGCAAACGAACGGACGCTAGTGACAGAATCCGATGGCCGAACCTGGTTGACGCGTGAGCCGTCAATCTGTTATTTCCACGCAGAGCATTGGTTCAATATCATCTGTATGCTCCGAGACGACGGTGTTTATTATTATTGCAATGTCAGTTCCCCATTCGTTTATAATAATGGCTCGTTAAAGTACATCGATTATGACTTGGATGTAAAAGTGTTTCCAGACATGTCTTACACGTTGTTGGATGAAGACGAATATGAAGACCATAAGCGGCAAATGGGTTATCCTGAAGTGATCGATCAAATTCTCCATCGAAATGTGGAGAAGCTGATTGGCTGGATCAAACAGCGCAGAGGGCCATTTGCCCAGGACTTTATCGAAGTATGGACGAACCGCTATGAATTTCATAGATTAAACCGGATTCGTGATTAAGATGAAAACCTGTTGCTTGCCAACAGGTTTTTCGTTTTGAATAGAATGGAGTGAAAGTGTTGAGCAGTATGAAACGCTATATGCAATTCGTCAAACCGTATTATTGGCAAATTGCGCTAACGATTTTTATCGGGATATTCAAGTTTGCGATTCCGCTTTTTATCCCATTGCTGATTAAAATCGTCATTGATGACATTATCGGTGCGGATGCACTGTCGAATGCTGAAAAGCTGGAACAACTTTATTTATGGCTTGGAGGAACGGCAATTGTCTTTTTCCTCCTGCGCCCACCAATTGAATACTATCGCCAATATTATGCACAGTATGTCAGCAATAAAATCCTTTACGACATCCGCGGCTATCTTTATGGCCATTTGCAGCGGTTGAGCTTGCGCTATTATGCCAATACACGCGCAGGTGAAATCATTTCACGCGTCATTAATGATGTCGAACAAACTAAAAACTTCGTTATGATTGGATTAATGAATGTTTGGTTGGATCTCGCAACAATTCTGATCGCGATCATCATTATGCTGACGATGGACGTATCTTTAACTATCGTGGCGTTGTTGGCATTCCCGTTCTACGCATTCAGCGTCAAGTATTTCTTTGGGCGGCTTCGCGACTTGACCCGGGAGCGTTCGCAAGCTTTAGCCAATGTTCAAAGCTACTTGCATGAGCGTGTGCAGGGCATGAGTATTATCAAAAGTTTTGCACTTGAGAAGCATGAACAGAAAATTTTCAATGACACAAACGATCAGTTTCTGGAAAAAGCCATCGACCATACGAAATGGAATGCCAAAGCATTTGCGGTCGTCAATACCATTACGGACGTTGCGCCTTTATTGGTTATCGGCTATGCCGGTTACCAAGTGATTGAGGGCAATCTGACGCTGGGTACGATGGTAGCATTTATTGCTTACATTGAACGGCTTTATAATCCACTGCGCCGTTTGGTGAATTCTTCAACGACGCTGGTGCAGTCACTGGCCTCTATGGACCGCGTTTTTGAGCTGATCGATGAAGATTATGATGTGACCGACAAGGAAAAAGCGCGCGACTTGAAAGTAGTCGACGGCAAACTGGAATTCCGCAACGTTTCTTTCCATTACAATGATGGCGGATCGGAAGTGCTGACGGATTTAAACTTTACCGTGAAACCGGGAGAAACGGTCGCATTTGTCGGAATGAGCGGCGGCGGGAAATCGACCATCGTCTCGCTGATTCCTCGATTCTACGATGTGACAAGCGGCGGCATCTACATGGATGACCACGATTTGCGTGATGTGACGACCCATACTTTGCGTGATCAAATCGGTTTGGTTTTACAAGACTCCATTCTCTTCAGTGATTCTGTGAAAGCCAATATCCTAATGGGGAAACCCGGAGCAACGGATG
This sequence comes from Planococcus sp. TJ-307, assembly GCF_058268435.1. Classification (NCBI taxonomy): domain Bacteria; kingdom Bacillati; phylum Bacillota; class Bacilli; order Caryophanales; family Caryophanaceae; genus Planococcus; species Planococcus sp. TJ-307. Next base: position 13,714 of record NZ_JBZDOJ010000006.1, on the reverse strand, counting down.
AAGAAGTAATCGCAGCTGCGAAAGCAGCCAATGCGGACGAATTCATTTCGCAGCTTCCGGAAGGCTATGACACGAAGGTCGGAGAGCGCGGCGTGAAATTATCCGGCGGGCAAAAACAGCGTGTAGCGATTGCACGAGTGTTCTTGAAAAATCCCCCAATTTTGATTTTGGATGAAGCCACATCTGCCCTCGACCTTGAAAGTGAAGCATTGATTCAAGATTCATTGGAGCGTTTGGCACATGACCGGACGACGCTTATTGTTGCACATCGTCTTTCGACGATTACTCATGCGGACCAAATTTTAGTGATTGATCACGGCAAACTTGCCGAAAGCGGGACGCATAATGAACTAATGAAACAACAGGGCGTTTATTCTAGCTTGTTCCAAGTTCAGCATTTTAATTGATTTTTTCTCGAAGCCTCCAGTTTTTGGAGGCTTTTTTCTATGCTCCCAATTTTCTGCAGACTAAAAAAGATATTGCATTAATAATACTATTACGTATAATTGAAAGAAGGAGAATAATCTGAATCATTTTTGTGCAAAAGGGGGATCATCATGAACGAACGCAAAACCATCTTAGACGTTAAAGGTTTGAAAACATCCTTTTTCACAGATGATGGAGAGATACCAGCAGTAGACAATGTAGATTTTTACATACGAGAAGGTGAAGTCCTTGGCATCGTCGGTGAATCAGGATGCGGGAAAAGTGTTACCTCACTATCGATAATGGGGTTGGTTCCAAGTCCTCCAGGAAAAATTACAGGAGGCGAAATTTTATTTCAGGATAAGGATTTGACAAAATTATCCGAGAAAGAAATGAGGGGAATCAGAGGCAACGATATTGCGATGATTTTCCAGGAACCGATGACTTCGCTCAATCCATTGTTCACGATTGGCGATCAACTTCGTGAAGCAATCAAAATCCACAAGCGGGATTGGTCGAAAAAACAAATTCAAGAACGCGGCATCGAAATGATGAAGTTGGTAGGTTTGCCACGTCCGGAAGGATTGATGAAAGAATATCCGCATCAGCTTTCAGGCGGCATGCGCCAACGAGTCATGATCGCAATGGCCTTGTTATGCGACCCGAAAGTATTGATTGCAGATGAACCGACAACAGCACTTGATGTCACAATTCAATCGCAAATTTTGAAACTGATTAAAAACTTAAATGAACGCTTGAATACGGCTGTTTTGTTAATTACTCATGATTTAGGGGTAGTGGCCGAAACTTGTGAACGGGTTGTTGTCATGTATGCGGGCAAGGTGGTTGAAGAAGGTCCGGTCCATACCATATTCAACGATCCGCAGCATCCATATACGAAAGGTTTGCTGGAATCGGTTCCTGATATGCGTTTTAAAAAAGAGCGTTTGTACTCAATTCCTGGCAACGTTCCAAAGCCGGGAACGATCAAAACGGGCTGTAAGTTTGCTGCGCGCTGTGAGTTTGCGTTTGACCGCTGCATAGGAGAAACGCCGGAACTGTACCAAACAGCGGATAATCACCAAACCCGTTGTTTCCTATTTGATCCGAAGGAGGTACAGTCGCATGACAGAACCGTTGTTAAAAGTTGAAGGGCTGAAAAAGTATTTTCCGATTAAATCAGGCATCTTAGGCAAAGTCAGCAACCATGTAAAAGCAGTAGATGATGTGTCATTTACTGTTCAAGAAGGTGAGACTTTGGGTATTGTTGGCGAATCAGGCTGTGGGAAATCCACGACTGGACGCATGCTGATGCGCCTTCTGGAACCAACAGAAGGAACCGTAACCTTTGATGGCCAGGAATTGACCAGCTTGTCCAATAACGATATGCGCAAAGCACGCCGGGATATTCAGATGGTTTTCCAGGATCCATATGCGTCATTAAATCCTCGCCACACGATTGAAAAAATACTGATGGAGCCGCTCAATGTCCACGACATTGGCGACCCGAAAGAACGCAAAAAGAAAGTTCACGAGTTTTTGGAAATTGTTGGCCTGAGCAGCTATCACGCAAAACGTTACCCGCATCAATTCAGTGGTGGGCAGCGTCAACGGATCGGCATTGCACGTGCCTTGATGACAAATCCAAAACTGATTATCGCGGATGAACCTGTATCAGCACTTGATGTATCGATTCAGGCACAGGTTTTAAACTTGATGCAGGATCTACAAAAAGAGCTGAAGCTGACATATATTTTCATTGCCCATGATTTAGGGGTGGTTCGCCATATCAGCGATCGTGTCGGAGTTATGTATCTCGGGCAAATGGCAGAGCTTGCGAATACCGAAGACTTGTACGAAAAACCATTGCATCCCTATACACAAGCTTTATTAGCTGCTGTTCCGGTACCTGACCCTGCGTTCGTCCGGGAAGAAGTCGTTATTACAGGAGATGTTCCAAGCCCGGCAAATCCACCGAGCGGATGCAGGTTCCATACGCGTTGTCCGTTCAAAATGGATATTTGTTCACAGGCTGCGCCAATTTTTGCAGAAGTTGAAAAAGGTCATTCTGTAGCTTGCCATCTTTACGAAGAATGCAAGCCGCAATGATAATAAATAGAAAAAATGGAGGGGTTAATTTGGGGAAGAAAAAGTTCTTAACATGGGCATTTCTGTTGCTGTTATTAGTATCGACAGCTCTTTATGGCTGTAGCTCTGATGATGCATCAGAAAACGGCGAAAGCGGCAGTGAAGGTGAATCTGCAGAAGAGAAAACATTGATTTTTGGGCGCGGAGGCGATTCGGTATCTCTTGATCCAATTACAGTTACAGACGGTGAATCTTTTAAAGTGACAAAAAACATTTTTGATACATTGGTAAACTTCGGTGAACAGGATACAGAAATCGAACCTGCGTTGGCTTCTGAATGGACAGCTTCCGAAGATGGCTTGACGTATACATTCACATTGACAGAAGGCATTAAATTCCATGATGATACTGATTTTAATGCAGAAGCAGTAGTGAAGAACTTTGAACGCTGGGCAGCTGGTGACGGCGAACAATTCCCTTATTACGGTTCTATGTTTGGCGGATATGGCGATGATGAAGGACATGTTATCGAATCTGTTGAAGCAACAGGTGATTATGAAGTGGTCTTCACGTTAAAACGTCCTCAGGCACCATTCCTTAAAAACTTGGCAATGAGCCCATTTGCGATTGCATCACCAACTGCATTTGAAGCAGCAGGCGATACTTTCGGCGATAATCCAGTCGGGACAGGACCATTCGAATTTGTTGAATGGAAACGCAATGACACAATCACAATTGCAAAATTTGATGATTATTGGGTAGAAGGCGAGCCGAAATTGGATCAAGTGGTATTCCGCGCGATTCCAGATAACTCAGCTCGTTTAAACGCTTTACTATCAGGAGAAATTGATTTGGCAGACGGAATCACACCTTCTGATGGTGCGACAATCGAAGCAGATGAAAACCTCCAATTGTTTGAACGTCCATCTATGAACGTTGGCTACCTTGGCATGACGGTAACACGCGAACCTTTCGACGATCCTTTAGTGCGTCAGGCATTTAACCATGCAATCGATAAGCAGGCACTTGTAGACGCATTTTACGAAGGCCGTGCTGAAGTAGCGAAAAACCCGATTCCACCGGTAATCAGTGGCTATAACGACAGTATTGAAGGTTATGAATTTGATCCTGAACGTGCAAAAGAATTATTGGCTGAAGCTGGTTTCCCAGACGGCTTTGAGATGGAACTTTATGCAATGCCAGTTCCACGTCCATATATGCCGGATGGCCAAAAAGTGGCAGAAGCCATTCAAAAGAACTTGGCTGATGTTGGCGTAACTGCTGAAATCGTGTCATTCGAGTGGGCGACTTACCTTGAAAAAGCTGCAAACGGAGAAGCTGATGCATTCCTATTGGGATGGACTGGCGATAACGGCGATGCCGACAATTTCCTTTATGCATTGCTTGACCAAGACAATGTCGGTACAAATAACTACACATATTACGAAAATCAAGAACTGCATGATGTCTTAATCCAGGCGCAATCAGAAGTAGACGAAGACCTGAGAAATGAATTGTACATGCAAGCTCAGGAAATCATCCATGAAGATGCTCCGTGGGTACCGCTTGCGCACTCTACCCCGCTACTTGCTGGTGGTAGTAACGTAATCAATTTCAAAGCACATCCAACAGGTTCTGACAAATTGGCTTCAGTAGATTTAGAGTAGGCAATACTCAGGGAGGAAGTCGGATGATTTCCTCCCTTTTTTCTTCCTGTTATACATATTGCAAGAGATGGAGAGGTGAAGAAGATGCTTCACTATATCGGCAGGCGGCTTCTACAGTTAATCCCAGTTTTACTCGGTATGACATTTATCGTATTTATGATCATCCGCGCAATTCCTGGTGATCCTGCACAAGTCATCCTTGGCCAGCAAGCATCCGAAGAAGCGATAAAAGCATTACGAACAAATTTGGGGTTAGACAATCCCTGGTACATTCAGTACTTTGATTACTTAAAAGGACTGGTAACAGGAGATTTAGGAGAGTCACTTCGTACACGAACTCCAGTAGTAGATGAAGTATGGCCTTATTTAGCGGCAACAATTGAACTTTCTTTATTTGCTATTATTATTGCAGTTGTAATCGGAATCAATGCAGGCATTATTTCAGCCTGGTTCCAGAACTCTTGGTTTGATTACACGGCAATGATCGTTGCATTGATTGGTGTATCTATGCCCATCTTCTGGTTAGGTTTAATGAATCAATGGATTTTCTCTATTGAACTTGGAATTCTTCCAACAACGGGGCGTGAAAACGTTCGGGATCCTGTAGACGTCATCACCAATTTTTATGTAATTGATACCTTAATTGCAGGAGACTTCGATCAATTGGCTACGGTTTTGAAACACCTAGTATTGCCGGGAACGGCGCTAGCGACAATACCGATGGCGATTATTGCCAGAATGACGCGTTCAAGTATGCTAGAAGTGATGCGATCAGATTATGTCCGCACGGCTCGTTCGAAAGGCTTATCGATGTTTTGGGTCGTTTACAAGCACGCACTTAAAAACGCCATTATTCCTGTATTGACGATTATCGGACTTCAAATGGGACTGTTGCTTGGCGGAGCCATTTTGACAGAAACCATTTTCGGTTGGCCTGGAATTGGACGGTATATCTACGAAGCAATTGGCTTCCGTGATTATCCAGTTATTCAGTCAGGCATTTTAATTGTCGCGTTTATCTTTGTTATGATCAATCTATTTGTCGATCTGCTATACGGCTTGGTCGACCCACGCATTAAATATGATTAGGAAGGAGGAGACGTACATTGGCTGAAACAGTAATCAAACAAGAAGAAGCGGAAATGCAAAAAGTCGCAGGTCCTTGGAAAGAAGCTTGGCGTGGTTTTCGCAAAAGTAAAGTAGCCGTTGTCGGAATGGGGATTGTCATTTTCTTTATTCTGCTCGCCATTTTTGGACCGCTTCTTACACCGCAAGGCATCAATGAACAAAATCTGTCTCAACGGCTTATGCCTCCTTCTTCTACAAATTGGATGGGGACGGACGATTTTGGCCGGGATATCTTATCCCGTGTTGTATACGGCGCTCGAATTTCATTATGGGTCGGATTTTTAGCGGTAATCGGTTCGGTGGTTGTCGGAAGTATTCTAGGAATTTTAGCTGGTTATTACGGGCGCTGGGTGGATACAATTATTTCCCGCATCTTCGATATCATGCTGGCATTCCCAAGTATCTTATTGGCAATTGCAGTTGTATCGGTTCTTGGACCGTCATTGCGCAACGCTTTGATCGCGATTGCAATCATCAACGTACCAAACTTTGGCCGGTTGATCCGTTCCAAAGTATTGAGCATCAAAGAAGATGAATACATTATGTCGGCAAAAGCAATCGGCATGAAAGATAATCGGATTTTGGTATCGCATATCCTGCCAAATTCGATGGCACCAGTTATTGTCCAAGGGACACTCGCCATTGCGACTGCTATTATTGAAGCGGCAGCGCTTGGGTTCCTTGGACTTGGGGCACAGGCTCCATCACCAGAATGGGGCAAGATGCTGGCAGATTCGCGTTCGTATTTGACGAATGCGCCTTGGACCATGATTTTCCCTGGGGTTGCCATCATGTTAACCGTGCTTGGTTTTAACTTAATGGGCGATGGTTTGCGCGACGCATTAGATCCGCGAATGAAGTCATAAAAAAAACGTGTGAGGCCCATGGCCCCACACGTTTTTTTATATCGCGTCTTCAAGATCGCTGTCAACTTCTTCTGAATGGTAATTCAAGTATGCAATAATCAGCAAATCCAAATGTTCCAGTTGTTCTTCGTAATCCAATATTGCCGATAGCACATGCATTAAATGATAAACCGAAAACTCATCATCATTTTCTTCGTGTGCCAAATTGATTTCTTTTACAAAAATGGTCATGACTTCATTGCGTTTCATAATGGCATCTGCACCAGATCCTTCGCTATGATCTGGCCGCAGTTTGCCGACGTATTTCATGTAAAGCTGTTCGTGGTAGCTCGCTAAACTTTCCAGTCGCTCTTGGACCATCATGTGAAAGTGCTCGGGTAGTTCCATCAATTCATTTTCAAAGCGATTCAAACGCCTCAAAACTTCCAAGCTTTTTTTGGAGGTGGCAATCATTTGACGATAAAGCACCAATTTACGTGCTTTGGCATATTGTTGTTTTTTGGTGTAGCTGCGTTCTTCCTTGTAAAACAAATACCATTGATCGACTTTTAATAGCTTTTCCGTTAATTTTTCGATATCTTCTTTAACCGATGCATGATCAGATGCGTGGCGGATCGATACTCGGATCCAGCGAATGACTTCTTCGCTGACCTCATGGATGGACGTGAAGAGCCGTGTTTCGTATTTGGGTGGCAGGAAAATCATGTTCACCACAAAGGCCGATAGAATACCAAGCATGACCGTACCGATTCGCAGAGAAGCAAATGTCAAGAAATTACTGGAGTGGGAATCCATAATGATGATAATGGTGACCAGAGTTAACGGAACGGTATTTTCCAGTTTTAACTTCAACATAAGTGCAATCGCTAAAATTGCGGCCGCACCGATCGTTAAGTAATTGCTGCCAAGCGTCAAGACGAAAATAATAGCAATGGCTGCGCCAATCAAATTTCCGTAAATCTGATCGAGCAAAGTAAGATAAGAGCGATAAATAGAGGGCTGGATAGCGAAAATAGCCGCGACGCCGGCAAAAACAGGAGAAGGCAATTCCAATAAGTTGGCCAAAAACAAGGCCAAAGAAATGGCCACGCCGGTTTTTAGAATACGTGCACCTAATCTCATTGACTCAAGGACTCCTTCCTCATAATATGATTTTTACTAATTATAACTGTTTAAATGCTTCGCGGACGGCTTGAATGGAAACTTCCACATCTTCTTTTGTATGTTCAGTCGTTAAAAACCACGCTTCGTACTTGGAGGGAGCCAAATTAATTCCTTGTTCGAGCATTAATTTAAAGAAGCGGCCAAAGATTTCCCCATCCGTTGCTTCTGCTTGTTCGTAATTTTCGACGGTTACATCGGTAAAGTAAATGGTCAGCGCACCTTTTAATCGATTAACGGTAATGGTCACACCAAATTCTTTAGCAGCAGCTAAAATGCCTTTCTCAAGCTGAGCGCCGAGTTTGTCCATTTTCTCATAAACGCCTTCTTCGCGAAGTACTTCTAAACAAGCAATGCCGGCTTGAATTGATGCGGGATTGCCTGCCATCGTGCCTGCTTGATAGGCAGGTCCTAAAGGAGCTACTGTTTCCATAATCTCTTTTTTCCCGCCATAAGCGCCGATTGGAAGCCCACCGCCGATGATTTTTCCAAGTGCTGTCAGGTCCGGCACTAATCCAAGCATGTCTTGAGCCCCGCCGTAATGGAAGCGGAAAGCTGTGATGACCTCATCATAAACAATCAAGGCCCCTTTTTCATGAGCAATGCGGTGAACTTCCTCGAGGTAGCCTGGTTTCGGTTCAACGATTCCAAAGTTCCCGACAATCGGCTCGACTAAGAGACAGGCAATTTCTTCGCCCCATTGCTCCATTGCTTCTGAGAATGCCTGCGGATCGTTGAAAGGAATGGTGATCACTTCTTCTGCGATTGATTTTGGTACGCCAGCCGAATCCGGTGTACCGAGTGTCGCAGGACCCGACCCGGCAGCGACAAGAACCAAGTCGGAATGGCCATGATAGCAGCCAGCAAATTTCATGATTTTGGTCCGGCCGGTATAAGCGCGTGCTACACGGATCGTCGTCATGACTGCCTCGGTCCCGCTGTTGACGAAACGAACACGATCCATGTTCGGCATTGCTTGTTTCAGCATCTTGGCGAAAGTGATTTCGTGGCGCGTTGGCGTACCGTACAACAGTCCGGTTTCTGCTGCATGTGTAATGGCCTGCGTGATATGCGGGTGCGCATGTCCGGTAATAATGGGACCATAAGCCGCCAAATAGTCGATGTATTTATTGCCGTCAACGTCCCAAAAATAAGCGCCTTTTCCACGTTCCATGGCGATGGGAGATCCGCCGCCTACCGCTTTAAAAGACCTGGATGGGCTGTTAACGCCACCTACGATATGTTCTAATGCTTCTGCGTGAAGTTCCTCTGATGTCGAATGATTCATTGGGTAAATTGCCTCCTATTGATTAATCTATTCCTTATTGTAGACAAAGTCGTTCGGAAACGCCAAAGAAATTGAAACTGGCGCCCTGGTTCGGTACGATAGAGAAAAGAAAAGGAGTGATGAAGATGGCTGCATTGGAAGGTACACTGGCACCAGAATTCTCATTAAAAAATGAGGCAGGAGAAACAGTTTCACTGAAAGATTTTTCTGGCAAAAAATATGTGGTTCTTTATTTCTATCCAAAAGATATGACACCTGGCTGTACAACACAAGCATGTGATTTTCGTGATGCACAGGCAGATTTTTCAGCACTAGATGCCGTTATTTTGGGTGTCAGCGCCGATTCAGAAGACCAGCACAATAAGTTTATTGAAAAACATGGCTTGCCATTTTCGCTCTTGGTAGACGAAGATCACCACGTTTCGGAAGATTATGGTGTATGGGTTGAAAAAAATATGTACGGCAAAAAATTCATGGGCATTGAACGCGCGACCTATTTGATCGATCCGACAGGAACGGTAGTAAAAGAATGGCGCAAAGTAAAAGTTCCGAATCATATTGAGGACGTACTGGAAACTTTGAAAACGGTCAGCAATCAGTAAGAAAGGGGACAAGCATGGAAATTCTCTTTACATTTATTCCAAAAGAAGATCAACAGCAGAGACTGAAAACTGAATTTCCGCAAGTTGAATTCCATTTTCTTTATAAAGACAAAACGCGTTTGGCGTCTGCCGACATTATTGTGACGTACGGGGAAGACCTGACAGCAGAAGATATTGCAACTGCTGAAAAAGTGCAATGGATTATGGTTGCCAGTGCCGGCATTGAAAAGCTGCCTCATCAAGCTATTGCAGAACGCGGCATAACTGTATCCAATGTGAAAGGCATCCACAAAATACCGATGGCTGAATCTGCTTTGGCTCATTTATTGTCGGTAAAACGGTCACTTCCGGCGATTTATGAAAATCAGCGCAACCAGGAATGGAATCGAAAAGTCCGTTCATCCGAGTTGCATGGGTCGACAGCGCTCATTCTGGGGCCTGGCGCCATTGGTTCTGAAATCGGCCGTTTGCTTCAAGCGTTCGGTGTCCGTACAATCGGCTGCAACCGTTCTGGAAAACAAGCTTCGCATATGGATGAAATGGTCTCTTTTGAAAATATTTTGGACAAGCTTCCCCAAGCAGATTATGTGCTTTCAATTTTGCCGAGTACCGAGGAAACGAAATACTTGTTAACAAAAGACCATTTTAGCGCAATGAAAAACACCGCCATTTTCATGAACTTTGGAAGAGGAGACTTGGTGTCGGATGACGTTCTTCTTGAAGCGCTGCAAAAAGAAGAGATTGCCTATGCGGTATTGGATGTTTTCGAGCAGGAACCGCTGCCGGCAAATCATCCTTATTGGGCGATGAACAATGTAGTTGTGTCGCCTCATGTTTCCAGCCACTCCGGCAAGTATGTGGAACGCGCACTGGATCTCTTTATTCCGGATCTCAAAAAATGGCTCGCTGACCAAAGCGTCCCGGCAAATCTGGTCAATATGGAAAAGGGGTATTGAGCATGAAAATTTACACGAAAACTGGCGATAAAGGAACGACTTCACTGGTTTATGGCGCACGGATTGCAAAGAACGATGCGGTAGTTGAGGCATATGGAACGTGTGACGAAGCGAATTCATTGATCGGCCTGGCAATTGGGCACATGAATGCCGAGTTTTTTGAGGAAAAAGAAGCGCTTTGCGAAGTTTTTCATGAAATCCAAACGACTTTATTCCATGTAGGCGCCGAACTGGCTACGCCCAAAGGAAAAGAAGTGAAATGGAAATTAGAAGAACAGGATATTTTTAAGCTCGAGCAATGGATCGATCTGTACGATGCTGAGGTTCCGCCGCTCAGCAACTTCATCCTGCCGGGAGGTCATCCGTCCGGTGCCGCTCTTCATGTGGCACGAACAGTTGTCCGAAGAGCTGAACGTACGGCTTTGTCGATTGGGTCCGATGTTCCCCCGAACGTTCTGGCTTATTTAAATCGCTTGTCCGACTTTTTGTTCGTCGCAGCACGTCTAGTTAACCAACGTCTTGGGCGTAAAGAAAAAGGGCTGCACGAAAAATAAACCGAATCATGCGTGGCAAACGGCGGCACTATAGTGATTTCTTGACATCCACCACACTCATTAGGTACACTGTTTATAACGATTATAATGTAAGAATATCTATGAAGTGAGGTGCACAGCGATGTCTGAAGTAAAATTAAAAGACGCGCTTGATGCTTTGAAGTCAACAGGTGTAAGAATCACACCCCAACGCCACGCGATTTTGGAGTACATGATTCATTCTACAACGCACCCAACAGCGGATGACATTTATCGCGCGCTTGAAAAAACGTTTCCTAATATGAGTGTTGCAACTGTTTACAATAACTTACGCGTGTTTAGAAAAGCGGGACTGGTCAAAGAATTGACGTATGGAGATTCTTCAAGCCGTTTCGATTTTGTTACACACGACCATTATCATATTATCTGCAACGATTGCGGAAAAATAGTTGATTTCCATTATCCAGGACTGGATGAAGTTGAACATTTAGCTTCCCATGTCACAGGATTCCAAGTAGATTATCATCGCCTCGAAATTTATGGAACATGCCAGGGGTGCTTAGGAAAAACGGCAAAAGCCCAATAATCTTGTAAGCAAAGAAGCTTCTCGCTAGCTAGCAGGAAGCTTCTTTTTTGATGCAAAAACACCCAGCGAAGTTTTGATTCGCCGGGTGTTTTTATTGTTGTGAACTTTTTTTGTTGTAGTCCTGATCAAATTCTTTTCCTTCAAGCGAACGGTCCATCGTTAACGGCTCATTGCAGTGCATGCAGATATCTACACGGCCAAGCATTTTTGTATGTTTTCCACAATTAGGACATTGGACGGGAACAGTTTTCATAGACAGCAAACCGATCCAACCGTAGACAGCTGTACTTCCGATAATCGCGACAACACCCAGCAGCATGAAAATTACCATAACAACAGGATAATTTCTGAAATAAATGCCGACATACATGATGACGATTCCGATGAAAATAAGCGCTAATGCAAACGTCCGAATGCGATTGATTTTATTTTTATAAGGTTTCATGGTTTATTTCCTCCTTGCATCCATCATACTATATCATAAATACCCTTAAAAAGTGATATCGGTTTTCAAATGAAGGAATTGGCAATAAATATGTCGAAATAAAGAAAAGCGGAAGCCAGTACACCTGGTTTCAATGTCTGAGAAACAGAGAACGGGAATCCCGGCAGACTAAAGGGGAAATCGAACGCGCTGCAGTTCATTGGCATTCATGCTGTTTGGTTTATAGCGGAATGCGATAAAGACAGCAAGGAGTGAAAATTGATGGAACAAATCCTACGACCCATTTATCAGGAACGCGCCAGCCAAGAAAGTACACTTGGGGTGATTCTAGTAGAGAAGAGAGAAAAGGTCAGCCAGATAACAGACACCTTTGATTCGATTCTGCTGATCATCACCAAGGAAAACGAAACACCTGTTTTTACTAAGCATTATACGTATCTAGATAAAAAGGCCGCTATGCACATCGTTACGGAAAAACAACTACATAAATGGCTGTTGCTGGGCACGAACCGGAAAATCGTTGACTGGCTTTTTTACGGCCGTGTTATTTATGACCGCAATGAATTCATGGAAAAGCTGAAAACGGAATTGAAAGACTATCCGTTCTATGGCCGGAAAATTAAGATGGGCATAGAATTTGCCAAGCTGATACGCCGCTATATGGAAGGGAAAGTTTTCTTCGAAGAAAAAAATTACATGGATGCCTATCATCACATGGTGGAGTCATTGCATCATTTAGCGCGGCTGGCTGTGCTTGAAAATGGGTTGCCGCCAGAAGTGACGGTCTGGTCTCAGGTGAAGCAAATGGAACCTGCTATCTATAAGCTTTACGAAGAATTGATATCCAGCGACGAGCCCATCGACAAACGTCTGGAACTTTTATTTCTGGCTAGTGAGTTTTATATCCATTCACGGACGCAGGACGGCGCTCTCCATATAAGAGAAGTTATGGAAAAACAAAGCAGTTGGACTATACAGGAATTGCACGAACAGGAAGAGTTAAAAAACTATTCGTCTAATCTGGAAGTATTTATCGAATACCTGATAGATAAAGACTTGATTTTTATTAACGGGGTTACCACTAAAAGTGAGGGGATCTTCCATCGCTATTATTATGTAAAAAAATAAAAAAGAGTGAGTGGTGATTTTTTTCACTTTTTCTTGGGAACGAAAAGTTTAGCATGGTGCATTTACTGGTGATTCAAGCTGGAGTTTTGTTTTAGTTAGATTGATAACTGAAAAAGCGGGTAGCATAATCCTGCTGCGGCACTTAAGAGTAAATAGATACGATGTTTCTTAATGAAGTATAATATGAAGGAAGTAGAGAAGCCCTTGCTGGAATCTGTCTATTCGGACTCCGTCAACGGCTTCTTTTTTCTGTGGCACCAATGGTTTAAAAAGTAAAGGAATAATGATTTATTGAGATGTTTGTTTTTTTATTTACGATGTTTAAACTTTTTTTGCTTTAATCGTTGACATTCTCCAATGAAATGTATTATGATAATACACGTCGCTAAGAGAAATTAAGTTTTTCGCAATAATAAAAAGGCTTGACTCTTTCATCAAACGGTGATAACTTAGAGAAGTTGCTTTTACAGGACGGACACATTGAACCTTGAAAACTGAACAGCAAAACGTCAACAAAACGCAACGGCCGCGCAAAACGGCCCGCGCAAAACTACTGATCAGCGTTATGCAGATCACGAGCGAATCGCGCGTCTTGTAGACCGCGAAACGCCAGCAAGTATTTGAGCAATCAATACTACTCTATAATGGAGAGTTTGATCCTGGCTCAGGACGAACGCTGGCGGCGTGCCTAATACATGCAAGTCGAGCGGAACTTTTGGAGCTTGCTCCAATCGTTTAGCGGCGGACGGGTGAGTAACACGTGGGCAACCTGCCCTGCAGATCGGGATAACTCCGGGAAACCGGTGCTAATACCGAATAGTTTGCCGCCTCTCCTGAGGC
>NZ_JBZDOJ010000005.1:0-216378 GCF_058268435.1 Planococcus sp. TJ-307 | reverse complement strand
GGTCTGAAAAGACGCGCGATTCGCTCGTGATCTGCATAACGCTGATCAGTAGTTTTGCGCGGGCCGTTTTGCGCGACCGTTGCGTTTTGTTGACGTTTTGCTGTTCAGTTTTCAAGGTTCAAGTTGTTTGCCGCGCTCATTGGCGACTTTATTAATATATCCTATTCCGTTCTCGCTGTCAATACTATTTCAAAATATTTTTCTCGAGCCGTCTTAAGGACATATATAAATATAAACCGCCACGAGCTAAAAATCAACCTTTAATTTTCAAAAAGCGCATTTTAATTTTTTGATAGTCTGCAACAAACAGTGTAATCCCCGCCAACACTATACTTCCGCCGATAATTTGAGAGGCGCTCAGGCTTTCTCCAAGGATGTAATAGGCAAGAATAGCAGCACCTACCGGCTCAAAAAGAATCGCAATTGATATGACATTGGTACTGACCCACTTCAAAGCCCAGTTGAATAAAGTATGCCCTAACAAGTTTGGAATGAGTGCTAACAGCAAAAACCACATCCACTCGGAAGCAGGATAAGGACCAAACGATTCCCCTTTGAATAAAATATAGAAGAATAACGTTATAGTACTAATGCTATAAACTACAAATGTATAGGTTACCAGTGATAACCTTTTTCTTACATCTTGGCCGAATAACAAGTAAGCAGTAATCAATGCGCAGGCAATCAACGCCAATAAATCTCCGTATAGAGCACTGCCACTTATTTTAAAATCTCCATAACCAATTAACACACTGCCTAAAATCGCAATAGCTCCAGCCACCAAAGTCTTAAGAGAAATTTTCTCATTAAAAAAGATGTAAGTTCCGGCAAAAGCGAATAAAGGCTGCAAAGTCACGAGCACAGTTGAACTGGCGACTGATGTATAGTTGAGAGATTCAAACCACAAAATAAAATGAAATGCTAAAAAGATTCCAGCTATAGAAGTAAACAGCCAATCTCTCTTGCTTAGCTTTTTAATTTCATGGGTATATTTTAGGAAAAAGATCGGGCTCATAATCAATACGGAGAACAGCATTCTATAAAAAGCGGTAACTCCTGAATCAGCTGATGTCATCTTCACAAAAATAGCTGATAGCGCTACAGAGAAAACTCCTACTATAATAGGGATATATGGATGGATAGCCGGTTTTTCCATTCAGGCACCTCTTCTTTTACTTATTTACCGACGACGCACCTAATAAGTTTGCCACTTTCCACCATCAGAATCAATATCAGAACAAGAAATGAGGGATTGTCCTTATGGAATTTTTCAGTTCATTACAAGTCTCATCGTATGAAACATTCTTTAAACTTGTGATCGCTGCTCTTTTAAGTTTAGTTATTGGGTTGGAAAGGGAATTAAAAAGAAAGCCTGTTGGATTAAAAACAAGCGTCGTTATTTCGACTTTTAGTTGCCTATTGACGATCATCTCAATTGAGTCCGCATATATTGCACAGGGCAGCCAGTATGACAATGTTAATATCACCATGGATCCGCTGCGCCTCGCCGCACAGATTGTATCGGGTATTGGTTTCTTAGGAGCCGGTGTCATATTAAAACGCGGCAATGATTCTATATCGGGATTGACGACGGCGGCTATGATTTGGGGTGCGGGTGGAATCGGTATTGCAGTGGCAGCTGGCTTTTATATAGAGGCTGTAACTGCAGTTCTGCTTGTTTTAATCGGGATTGAACTTCTGCCTCCCCTACTCTTTAAGTTTGGACCTAAACGCTTAAAGATGGTGGAAGCGAATTTAAAAGTGATCGTCGAAGATCAAGCGGCGATAAAGGAGGTGTTCAACGAATTAAAAACTGGCGGATCAGTTGTCGAAAGTATTTCCATTACTCATACAGACCAAGAGAGTACCGCTTCCTTCCACGTGGTATCGATTCGCATGTCCTTTTCACATGAAAAAGACCCAATCGATTTGTACAAAGAAATATCCGAGATGGAAAAAGTAAAACGAGTTGAAATTGAATTGATTTGATCGAGGAGGAATTTTTATGCAAGAGTTTTTTGGTTTATTGAAAAATGGCAATAAGCCGTCTTTGACGGCAGCAATCATTAATACGTTTATCGCTATTATGAAAGGAGTCGCGTTCTTTTTTACCGGAAATGTTGCAATGTTTGCGGAGACCATGCACTCGATCGGCGATGCCGCCAATCAGTATTTCGTTTTTATCGGTTCTGCCCTTTCGAAAAAAGCGCCGACTAAACGATTCCCGAATGGTTTTGGGCGTCTATTGAATATTGTATTGCTAGGAGCCGTATTGATTGTTGGGATTATGGCTTATGAAACCATTATTGAAGGCTGGCACCAAATGACTCATCCTGTTGAAGCACAAGGATTTATTATTAGTGTGGTCGTATTATCAATTGCAATTATTCTGGAATTTTTTGTTCTTTATAAAGCAGGTAAAGAAATCTTGCACGAAGCGGGTGTTGAAGGCGGTCCGATGGCTCCATTGACCACGAGCTTTAAGCATTTGGATCGAGCGAAGCCGGCTACGAAACTAGTCTTCCTTGAAGATTTGGTTGCGACTGGAGGCGGCGTATTGGCTCTGACCGCAGTATTGATTGCGCATTATACAGGCTTTCTGCAAATTGAGGGCGCGGCTTCCATTGCAATTGGCTTTATGATGCTTTATGTAGTCGGGAAAGTCTTTTTGGACAATGCCCGAGGAGCGATCGGTGAAACAGACGAACAAATGGTCAATCACATCGCTCACTTGTTGAGCGAGCATCCTGACGTACGGGACATAAAAGAATTGGAAGTTGTAAAAGAAGGCGAATTCCTTCATGTTGAAACAAAAATTGAAGTTGATCCAAATTTAAATGTCACTCAGGCCGATGCTTTGCAGGAACGTTTAGCAGAAATTCTTCTTAGCCAACCGAGTGTCAATGACGTGATTGTTTCTCTTGATGCGGACGATGGCGAAACCCATTGGAAACATCTCAGCAATCGTCCCGCCTCACTCGATCAAAAATAAACGAAAAAAAAAAGGTTCGGCGCTATGCGCTGAACCTTTTTTCTATAGAGAAGCTTGTAGAATTTCTTTGACGTCTTGGCCTTTTAATTTTGCAAAATTGCCGAATTCGCCGTAAACCATAGCTTTTTCAACCATCAAGTCTACTTTTGAATCATCAATATCGTAGTAGTCTAAGCGTGTTGGTGCCCCCAGTGAAGTCCAAAATGCTGATAATCGATCGATTCCTTCGTACGCGATATCAGACTCCGATTTTCCTGTTGGATCCACGTCGAAGACACGAACGGCCATTTGAGCAAAACGCGCAGGGTTGATTTTTACGTTGTGGCGCATCCATTGCGGGAAGAGAATTGCCAATCCACCTGCATGGGGAATATCATAAACTGCAGATACTGCGTGCTCGATATTGTGTGAACCCCAGTCGCCTCTATAGCCCATCTCAAGGAATTTGTTCAAAGCCATTGTTCCGGCAAACAGGATCGTTTCACGGTGTTCGTAGCTCTGAGGGTCTTCCATCAATTTTGGTGCCGTTTCGATGACTGCTTTTAAGACACCTTCGCACATACGGTCTTGAACCGGTGTATTCGTCGCATCATTAAAGTATTGTTCAAAAATATGGGACATCATGTCCACAATTCCGTAGACCGTGTGGTTTTCCGGTACCGATAATGTATAGGTCGGATCCAGGATTGAGAATTGCGGGAATGACAACGGGCTTCCCCATCCATATTTCTCTTGTGTTTCTTCATTGGTAATAACAGAACCCGCATTCATTTCAGAACCGGTTGCAGCGAGTGTCAGAACTGTCCCGAAAGGCAGTGCTTCTTTGGGCTGAGCTTTGCGGGAAACGAAATCCCATGCATCTCCGTCGTACTTAGCGCCACAAGCAATGAGTTTGGTGCAGTCAATGACTGAACCGCCGCCTACTGCTAAAATCATCTCTATGCCTTCTTTTTTGCAGATTTCAATGCCTTTTTTGGCAGTTGAGATCCGTGGATTTGGTTCTACTCCTGCAAGCTCGAAAACTTCCAAGTCAGCTTCTGACAACATTTGAATGACTTCGTCGTACAGGCCATTCTTTTTGATGCTGCCGCCACCATATACAAGCAATACTTTCTTGCCGAATTTCGGCAATTCTTTCTTGGCCTCTTGCAGCTGTCCTTTGCCAAAAATAAGTTTTACCGGGTTATAAAATGAAAATGCATTCATCCAATCATCCTCCTCTATTCAAATTTTATTATGGAGTTTCTCCAATCAAAAAGCAAAAGATTGAGACGGAAAAACCGCCTGGATTGGGATCCAGGCGGTTTTTTAAAGTCTTATACCCATCCACGGAAGCGTGAAGCTTCAGCAGTTCTGCGGGCGCCGACCATATAAGCTGCCAAGCGCATATCTATATTGCGTGTTGTGGCAACGTTGTAGACATTTTCAAATGCGTCTACCAGTTTTTTGTTGAGTTTTTCGTCCACTTCTTCCTGCGTCCAGTAATAACCTTGGTTATTTTGCACCCATTCAAAGTAGGAAACCGTCACTCCACCAGAGCTTGCTAAAACATCAGGAACCAATAGGATTCCGCGGTCTGTCAGCATTTTAGTGGCTTCAGCAGTTGTCGGGCCGTTCGCTGCTTCGACAACGATAGAAGCTTTAATGTCGTTGGCATTTTCTTCTGTAATTTGGTTTGCGATCGCTGCAGGTACCAGGATGTCGCAATCCAGTTCAAACAACTCTTTGTTTGTAATGGTGTTATCAAACAACGTTGTAACCGTTCCAAAGCTGTCGCGGCGATCCAATAAATAATCAATGTCTAAGCCATCCGGATCATGAAGAGCACCGTAGGCATCTGAGATTCCGACTACTTTTGCTCCAGCGTCATGCAGGAACTTCGCAAGGAAGCTTCCGGCATTGCCAAAACCTTGAATCACAACGCGCGCCCCCTGCATATCCAGTCCGCGCTTTTTGGCAGCTTCATTAATACAGATGGTGACACCTTGAGCCGTTGCTTTGTCTCGGCCTTGAGAGCCGCCAAGAACAATCGGCTTGCCCGTAATAAAGCCAGGAGAGTTGAATTCATCGATTTTGCTGTATTCATCGTACATCCACGCCATAATCTGTGAGTTCGTAAACACGTCCGGTGCCGGAATGTCTTTGTTCGGTCCGACGATCTGGCTGATCGCACGAACGTAGCCACGGCTCAATTTTTCGATTTCATGCATGGACATTTCGCGCGGGTCACAGATGATGCCGCCTTTAGCTCCGCCATAAGGCAATTCCACAATTCCACATTTCAATGTCATCCACATTGATAAAGCAATGACCTCATCACGATTTACATCCGGATGAAAACGGACTCCACCTTTTGTCGGTCCCACTGCATCACTGTGTTGAGCACGGTAACCTGTAAAGACTTTTGTTTTGCCATCATCCATCCGTACTGGAATGCGCACTTCCAAAATCCGCATCGGTTCTTTTAGAAGTTCGTACATCGCATCTTCGTATCCAAGCTTATCCAATGCAGTTTTAATAACATTCTGCGTAGACGTCAACAAGTTCAAGTTTTCAGCCATTGTATTAGTTCGCCTCTTTTTAGTTAGTAATTACTCAGCATCTAGTGTAACACATGTCAAGATTTATGTGCCATGCCGATGTTATTTAGAGAATACTTTTTGAATGCGCTCAATCGCCCAATCCAATTCATCTTTTGTGATGATCAACGGCGGCGCAAAGCGGATGACCGTGTCATGCGTTTCTTTGCAAAGAAGACCTAACTCTTTTAATTGTTCACAGTACGGTCTTGCTGCTTCTGTCAATTCCATGCCGATGAACAACCCACGGCCTCTGACTTCTTTAACAGATGGGTGTTGGATTTCACGCAATTTGCCCATGAAGTATTCACCCAGTTCCTGCGAACGCTCTGCAAGCTTCTCGTCAAGCAATACTTCCATAGAAGCAACTGATACGGCACAAGCAAGCGGATTGCCGCCAAAAGTTGAACCGTGTGAGCCTGGATTGAATACGCCAAGTACAGATTTATCAGCAACTACACATGAAATCGGGAATACCCCGCCGCCTAGTGCTTTGCCCAAGATGTACATATCCGGATTTACATCTTCCCATTCACACGCGAACATTTTGCCAGTACGTGCAAGACCGCATTGGATTTCATCCGCAATGAAAAGAACATTGTTTTCGCGGCAAAGCTCTCTCGCAGCTTTCAAGAAACCTTGTGGAGGCATAATGATTCCGGCTTCACCTTGGATCGGTTCGATCAAGAACGCAGCAGTGTTCGGCGTAATTGCATTTTTCAATGCTTCCAAGTCACCAAAAGGAACCAAGTTGATGCCAGGAAGCATCGGACCGAAACCTTTGCGGTATTCAGGATCTGATGATAACGACACAGCTGTCATTGTACGACCGTGGAAGTTGCCGTCGCACGCAATAATTTCTGCCTGATTTTCCGCAACGCCCTTAACGTCATAAGCCCAGCGGCGAGCTGCTTTAATGGCCGTTTCCACAGCTTCAGCACCAGTGTTCATTGGCAATGCCATTTCTTTGCCGGAAATGTCACAGATCATTTGGTACCAAGGAGCCAGCTTATCATTATGGAACGCACGTGAAGTCAACGTAACACGGTCTGCCTGGTCTTTTAATGCCTGGATAATTTTTGGATGGCGATGTCCTTGGTTAACAGCTGAATAAGCTGACAGCATATCCATGAATTTATTGCCTTCAGGATCTTTGACCCAAACACCTTCTGCTTCTGTAATTACGATTGGCAGTGGGTGATAGTTGTTTGCCCCGTATTTTTCTGTTTGCTCAATAATCGTTTGTGTTTGTGTCATGTAATTTCCTCCTTTTTTTAAAAAAAGGCAGACCTTAGTCTGCCTTTTAATGAATTATTATACCAGTTTCTGATTGATTAATACATTTCAGAAGTAGTTTTTGCTTGCATGTGAAGACCGATATAGTCCGGGCCGCCTGCTTTCGAATCTGTTCCAGACATGTTGAATCCGCCAAATGATTGGTACCCAACGATAGCGCCTGTACAGCCGCGGTTAAAGTAAAGGTTTCCTACATGGAAATCTTCACGTGCTTTTTCCAGGTTCGCGCGATTGTTTGTGATCACTCCGCCAGTCAAGCCATACTCGGTGTTGTTGGCGATTTCGATTGCATGGTCAAAATCTTTTGCTTTTGTCAAGCCGACAACCGGGCCGAAGATTTCTTCCTGCATAATGCGCGCCTGCGGATCAAGATCAGCAAAAACAGTTGGGTTAACGAAGAAACCTTTAGAATCGTCGCCGTCTCCACCAGCAACCAAACGTCCTTCTTCTTTGCCGATTTCGATATAGTCCATGATTTTTTTGTATGAGTTGCCATCAATAACAGGCCCCATGTAGTTGGATTGATCAACCGGATCACCGATCGTCAATTCTTTTGTCAATTCAATTACGCGTTCCAAAACGGTATCGTAAACATCTTCAACGATAACCGCACGTGAACCCGCTGAACATTTCTGTCCGCTAAAGCCAAATGCTGATTTTACAATTGATTGTGCAGCAAGCTCAAGATCCGCTTCCTTGTCCACCACCATTGTGTTCTTGCCGCCCATTTCAGCAATCAGGCGTTTCATCCAAACTTGTCCTTCGTTTACTTTTGAAGAACGTTCTGCAATGCGCAGGCCGACTTCTTTTGAACCCGTAAATGAGATAAAGCGTGTATTCGCGTGATCTACCAAGTAATCTCCAACTTCAGAGCCTGGTCCAGGAATGTAGTTGACTACGCCTCGCGGCATGCCCGCTTCTTCCAGAACTTCAATGAATTTGTAAGCCACAACCGGTGTAGTTGAAGCTGGCTTTAATAGAACCGTGTTTCCTGCAACCATTGCAGCAACTGTTGTTCCAGCCATAATCGCAAAGGCAAAGTTCCATGGAGAGATAACAACGCCTACCCCCAATGGAATGTAGTCATAGCGGTTGTCTTCGCCTGGACGGCTTTCTACTGGCATGCCATCTTTCAAGCGCAGCATTTGGCGAGCGTAGTATTCCAGGAAATCGATGGCTTCTGCAGTATCCGCATCTGCCTCGTTCCACGGCTTACCGGCTTCTTTTGTCAAAAGTGCTGAGAATTCGTGCTTGCGGCGACGAACAATCGCAGCTGCTCTCATCAAAACATCAGCGCGAATTTCGGGTTTCACTTTTTTCCAAGTTTTAAAAGCTTCATCAGCTGCCTGCATTGCCTGCTCAGCCAATTCTTTAGTTGATTTTGACACGCGGCCAATAAGTTCTTCTTTATTTGAAGGGTTAAACGAAACAATTTTATCTTCAGTGGTTACGCGTTCGCCACCAATAATCAACGGATAGTCTTGGCCCAGGTAAGCTTCAACTGTTTTCAAGCCTTCCAGAAAGTCTGTGCGGTTTTGGTCAATCGAAAAATCTGTGAATGGTTCGTGTTTGTAGGGAATCATGTAAATCCTCCTTGAGTTTTAAGTAAGCGCAAAAAAAATTTGCACTTTTAAACTGTTTCCACTTATAATAATGCAAAAGATTGTTGCATAATTCAAGTGTTTTTATTTAAAAAGTCAAAATAATTTTGGAGTGAACAGCATGAAACCGGAAAAAAACGATTTATCGCCGTTCTATAAATTTGCTGGAGAACACGTGGCCATCGGGATTCACGCCATCGATCTCAAAGGAAAAACCGTCTTATATAATAAAAAAATGAGGGAAATTGAAGGGTTCGACTTTGAGGAACTGGCGGACCGTTCGCTGCTTGAAATGTTCCGATTCGACCAACATGAAAGTACCCTGCTGCAAGTTTTGCAAAGCGGAACACCGGTTTTTAACGTTAAGCAAACGTACTGGAACCGTAAAGGCCAGGAAATCACCACCATCAATGATACGTATCCTGTCCGCGATGGAGAAACTTTAATTGGAGCCATCGAATTATCACGCGACGTGACTACTCTAGAAAAAGTGATTTATCAGCCGCTCCGAAAATACGATGAGCCCATTACCTTCTCGACCATTACCGCTGTATCAAAAAGCATGAAAAAAGTAATTGCTACAGCCGAAAAAGCAGCAACGGCGAAACTGCCAGTGCTGCTGGTCGGGGAGTCGGGAACCGGCAAAGAATTAATTGCCGAAGCGATTCACTGGGCACACTCATCCGACAGGCAGATGTATACACTGTACTGCCACGGAACGGATGGCTCTATCATTGATCAATTGGGAGAAGACATCCAGAAAGTCGGTGATGGCACGATTTACTGCGAACGAATCGATTTGCTGCCGCTGTCTTTGCAGGAACAGTTGCTGGAAATGGCTGAGGAAGGTTCGCGCGGCAATACGTATTTCATCGCCAGTGTCGGTGACGATCCGGTTGAATTGATCTCTTCGAATAAATTATTGAAGGACTTGTTTTACTTCTTTTCCTCAATGACCATCAAAGTAGAACCACTGCGCTCCCGAAAAGAAGACATTTTGCCGTTTGTAGAAGACTACTTTTCCCGCCACCGGATGAAGGTCGGTTCAGTTGTCCGCGGATTGGATCCAGAAGTCAGTGACTTGCTGCATGCATACGACTGGCCAGGAAATTTAAAAGAACTTGAACTCTTGCTTGATGAGACCACTTCCATGCTGACAACGCAGGAAATCGTTACAGCCGACATGATGCCTCATCATTTCAAGCTTAAAAGTGATTTAAAGGATGCCCTGAAGCCTGAAGACTTTATTGTTCAATCAAATACGGAGCTTGTGCCTTTAGAAGAATATTTATTTGAGGCTGAGATGTACTATCTGCAAAAAGCGATGGATTTAAACAGCGGTAATGTAACAAAAGCCGCTGCCGCTCTCGGCATGAGCCGCCAAAATTTGCAGTACCGGTTACGAAAAATCAAAAAAAACGAAGCGCAGACATGATGTCTGTGCTTCGTTTTATGTTGTCTTACTGCCCAGAGCGTTTGATCCACTCTTGCATTTTGTCTTTCAACGAATTGAATCCTTCAGAATCGCTTTCGTTAACGTGTGATTGAAGAGATTGTTTTGGCTTTTCAGTTCTTTGAGCTGCTGGTGGCTGCTCTTGAAGTGCGCGGATTGACAAGCTGATTTTTTTAGATTTTTCATCAACTTCCAATACTTTCACGTCAACTTCTTGTCCTACTGCCAAATACTCACTTACTTCTTTTACGTAACCGTGAGTGATTTCTGAAATGTGAACCAATCCTTGTGTTTGGTCGTCTAAAGCTACGAATGCACCGTATGGCTGGATTCCAGTTACTTTACCTGAAACCGTATCGCCTGTTTGGTATGTTTTTGTCATGTTTACCCGCTCCTAGTCATATCTAATTGTCCTGTACACCTATTGGCATCTGTATATTATAGCACAGGTATATGCTTAGAGCAAAATCAGAAATTTTTTAAGTTTTCCATCCGCCATCCGACCGCAGTTTTTTCCATGAAATACATTTCCTGAATCGCGCTAGTTGGAGATTCAGTGACATATTTTATGTCAACGATGCCACTCAAATGAGTTGGCATGTTGGGGCTGAAATGAGTCCTGAAAGTAAGTTGCTCCAGTTCCGAAAATGGACGGAAGCTGGAAAGGTCCAGAAAGTACTGCAACTCTTCGTTGGTCCAGTCGGTTTCTGCCATCAGTTTTTTCATCACAGCAACATCTTCGTTTTCAGCAGCCTTGAAAAATACGCCAGCCACTTCTCCCGCTCCTGTTTCAGCCGGCAATTGGTTCTGGGAGTGATCCGATATTGACGCATAGAGAGAATCAATCGTTTGTACAAACTGTTGATTTTCATCTAGCAAATCATACGTATTGTATTGCTGGTAGTCGATTTGCCAAATTTGGTCTTTCTCTGTAACCAATACTGCATCTAATCGTTCAAGAAATTCATCTGAACCGACTTGTGGATAAATATAAACCTTATCTTTCATCCGCCCTTTATGAGAATCTGCGGAGAGTTCGATCCAATTTGCGTTTTCCGTCAGTTCTGGGATTGGCTGCCACACTTCTTGAAACACTTCGAGTGTCGGTTTGATCGGACTGTTTGCCAGCAAATGCCAAAGTGTTTCCGTATCATCCAGTTTATTGGCGTAATGATACATAAACAGCACATCAAGAGGTGGTACCCCCGCCAAAATCTGCAGATCATAAGAGGATTCGAATGACTCATATAGAGATTCAATCCGGCTATAGTCAAAATCCTTTAGGTCCACCAATTCATCCTCAATCACTAAGTTGCCATTGGGCAGCTTATCAGCGAGTTCACCTGACTTTTCCATTTCCAGAGCATCCGCCAAGTCATCGAACTTCAAATCATCATAATGCTCAGATGACGTCCAATCACTCGCTTCCATTTCTTCAAGGATCGGCAGCATCAAATAGGCTATTGGATTAGAAGAAGACACACCATTCCAAGCCTCGCGGTATTCTATTTTCACTTTTCCTTCTTCATCAAAAACCGGGAAATTGCCGCTGCCTTTTACCAACTGCCAAAAAGTTTGCAAATAGGCCACTTCTACTCCATCAAACAAAGCTGGTACTTCGTCTTCTTCCAATAATGCTTGCTCCATGGTAATTAAGTGCTGCGGAATCGTATCTAGAGGCACCAAAAAGCCACTACTATCAAAGTAAGGTTCGATGCTTAATACATTCAAATATTGCCAAGCGTATGGATCGTTCATAATCGGTTGTTGCTGATTTACAAAACTTACATCTCGCACCGTTCTAAACCGATTTTCGTTGGGGTGTGCGACCACGAATAGATTGGATTCAGGTAGAGCTTCCACAACCATGCGCAGCTCTTCGGGATAGCTTTCTGTTTGCGCCAGCAATTTTTCCGGTGACAGCTGGTCCATGACAATTGTCGATTCCAATTCCTGCCGATATTTCATTAGAATGCTATCCGCAAATACACGCAACTCATCGGTCTTAGCCGCATAATCTTGTAAAAAAACTTCCACTTCGTCGCTCAGTATAGAATTGCCCACCGATAAGGACTGCACCATGCCCCGTGGTGTTTCGACTTCCCTGAAAAGCCGCTCCACCTTGAACTGCAATTCAATAGGATCTTCTTTAAATGATTCGAGCGTTTCTTCACTGAAAACAAGTTCCATTTCGCTGTCAGCTCGTTTGACATACTCCAGTTGTTCATACTGTTCTTGAGTCATACCTAACCGTGCCGGCGAGGTTCTTTTAATGGTTTCGTATTGGCTGCGCCAATCTGCAACCATTTCGTCAGTCACTATGTCTTCTTGCTGAAAAACGGTAGTTCCTGCAGTTGATGATTGTTGATTCGTGACAGCAAAAGTTGCGCCAATGACCACAGCCAGAAATAAGGCTGCAGCTCCCAATACAATTGCCGTTTTTTTCTGCACGCGTGGCTGTGCCGATTGGAGAAGCATAGCATCTGTGGCACCAATGGACTTTTTTTCCGGTTGCTGTTGTCTAAAAGGAGGTGGTGGCGTAAAACGCTGGTACGATTTTTGAAGCATCGCCAGCCTTTGCGTTATCTGCAGCTCGTTCAACTGCAATTGAGATTGCAATTTCTGCAGTCCTTCATTCTTCAGCTCAACAAACCGTGATTCGGATTTTTTT
The DNA here is from genome assembly GCF_058268435.1 of Planococcus sp. TJ-307. NCBI lineage: Bacteria > Bacillati > Bacillota > Bacilli > Caryophanales > Caryophanaceae > Planococcus > Planococcus sp. TJ-307. Next base: position 203,786 of record NZ_JBZDOJ010000005.1, on the reverse strand, counting down.
GTAATCGTTAGGACTTCCTCTAAAGAAAGCTCTTGAAAATAAAACAAAGCTAGACAAATCCTTTGAGCCAGTTCCAATTGTTGCAGTGCATCGTGCAATTCCTGGTCTTCCAAAAACCCAAGAACTTGATGCTGTCTTTTGCTTTCGACTGAAAAATCCAGTAGTGATGCCTCATGAATGATCAGTTTGTAGAGTTCGATTTCTGCCTCTCTGGATGTGAGTTTTTCTAGTTGTGCATAAAGCGGCTCAATTGTGCGCTGTTGAAAGGCCGGCAGATGTTCGATAGAAACGCCTACTTGATATGCGAAGCGGCCCGTATTCGGTTGGACACAGTCGATCCATGTATTAAAAGCGGAGCTGTCTCCTTTTTGTGCTTGTCTGTATAGATCCTTTAGAGAAGTCATTGCCCCACCCCTTTTATTTATCGGAATAATCATTTTATTTATTTAATAGATACTTATACGCACCAAACCCTGCAGCGTTTCAAAAACTGCTATTTTTTTTAGTGCCGCTCGTGTAAAATGAGGAAATCTATATGAAATAGGAGTGATGAAGTTGAAGAAACGTGAACAATGGAGTTCCAAATTGGGCTTTATTCTTGCAGCCGCAGGAAGTGCCATCGGTTTAGGCGCCATTTGGAAGTTCCCCTATGAAACTGGCGCAAATGGCGGCAGTGTGTTTATCCTGTTGTTCATCATCAGCACTGTGGCCATTGGATTGCCGATCCTTCTTGCTGAATTTGTCATCGGCCGCAGAGGCCAGGCAGATGCAGTCAGTGGATTGAAAAAACAAGCTCCCGGGAAACCGTGGTATTTGATCGGCTGGTCCGGATTTATTTTTTCATTTTTGATTTTATCCTTTTACAGTGTCGTAGGCGGATGGGTCTTGTCTTACCTTGGACGTGCTGTGCTGTTCCAGCTGTCCGATCTAGGGGACAATGATTTTGCGGAACTGTTTACCGGCATCATCACAAATCCATGGGAAGTCCTGCTTGCCCAAGCCGCGTTCATGGGACTGACAATTTGGATCGTACAAGGCGGCATCAAAGGCGGCATCGAGCGCGCCAGCAAAATCATGATGCCCGCTTTATTAATTTTCTTTGTCGTGTTGATGGTTCGTTCGCTAACACTTGACGGTGCCATGGAAGGCGTGCGCTTTATGTTCGTTCCCGATTGGTCTTTCTTTAATTTTGAAACAGCCTTGATTGCGCTTGGCCAAGCCTTTTTCTCCCTGAGTGTCGGTGTTGCTGGTATGATCACTTATGCATCATACTTGTCAAAATCGGAAAACCTAACGCGGTCTTCCGTCAGTGTTGTATCCCTCAACATTGTCATCTCGATTATGGCAGGATTGATTATCTTCCCAGCTGTTTTCGCTTTGGGTTATACCCCTGATCAAGGCCCTGGATTGGTATTCATTATTTTGCCAGCCATATTCGACCAACTGTTTATGGGTGAGTTTTTGATGATCATCTTCTTTGTACTTTTGCTGTTTGCAACATTGACTTCGTCAATCTCCATGCTGGAAATTACGGTTTCCATTGGCGTCAAGAGCAAGTACGATCGCCGCCGCCGTGTTGCTTTAATTTTTGGGCTGATGATTTTCGTCGTCGGGATTCCAAGCGCATTGTCTTTCGGCGTCATGCCGCAGGAAATCTTCTTCGGCTTCACATTCTTCGACTTTGTTGATACGTTGACCAGCCGAATCGGGTTGCCGCTTGGTGCCTTATTCACCGCGTTATTCGCAGGCTACGTGCTGACAAAAGAAGATGCGCATAACGAATTATCGCAGCAAAAAGTATGGGTTGATGTTTGGCGCGTACTGGTTCGCTACGTCGCACCCGTTGCGATTATTGTGGTCTTTATCCAAGGAATCATTGCCATTTTTTGATCTATCTGTTTGAAAAATGCCACAACTTATCCTACCGAAAAATACCGGTGCGTGATAGTATATAAATAGAAGAAAGTTCCATATATGAAGGAGTGCATGAATTTGAAAAACGATTTACACGCCCAACTAAAAGCGCTTCGTGAAGAGCGCAACCTCTCATTAGATGAACTGGCTCTTAAAACAAGAATTGGCGTTGCCAAGCTTCAAGCTTACGAAAGCGGCGAAGAAGTGCCATCCAATTCTACTATTCTTATTCTTTCAAATGCATTGGAAGTCCCTGCTTCTAACTTAGTGGACGGCTTAGGATCTAAATAAGGATTCGACCCAAAAGAGCGTTCAGCGAAAATTCGCTGAACGCTCTTTTTTGGTTTCAAATAATGTGTTTTGCCTCGTATTTAAGCGCAATTAGTTTGTATGAAATATCCACACATTGTTCCAGCGGAATCCATTTTTTAAACGAGTCTTCGTAGATGCGCTGAATCTCTTTTGCGAGTTCCGACGGATGGTCCAGCACGTGCAGTTGAGCAACCACTTCCCCAATTTCTGCATCGTACAACTCGGAACCAATGGAAAAAGGGTCCCATTCTTCCATCACAGCACCGGCTCTTCTGTTCATTTCATTTGTATCCATTTGATTTCACCTATCAATTCTTCAACATTAACAGCTATAATAACATACACCAAAAAACAAAAGCAGAAAAACCTTTCATCCAAGGTTTTTCTGCAATCTGTTTATTGTTCCAATATTTCAATAGAATCAATGGTCACATCTTCAACCGGCTTGTCTTCTGCGGTTTCAACAGCTGCGATGGCATCTATAACTTCCATGCCTTCAATTACTTGGCCGAATACGGTGTGTTGGCCATCAAGCCAAAACGCGCCACCCTGCTCCAAGTAAGCATCCCGTATTTCTTCCGGGTATTCGACAGTGAAGTCGGCTTCATCTACTGCTGTCGGTCCTTGAACGATAAAAAACTGGCTGCCATTCGTTCCCGGTCCAGCATTCGCCATTGACAAGGCCCCTCGAATATTAAAGAGATGGTCATGGAATTCGTCTTCAAACGGTGTGCCGTAGATGCTTTCACCACCACCGCCTGTTCCGGTCGGATCTCCCGTCTGAATCATGAAATCTTCCATGACGCGGTGGAATGTCAGGCCGTCATAATAGCCGTCCTCAGCATGCGTCAAAAAGTTCTCGACTGCTTTAGGTGCAACATCTGGAAACAGCTTGATCTGCATCGTTCCCATTGACGTAGTGAACTCAACAAGTGATTCGTTTTCAGCAACTTCGGCAGATAACTGTGGGTAGCCGTCTACTTCCACTGCTTCACTCTCGGTTGACTCAGGCGTTTCTTCCGTCACTGTATCTGCCTCCTGCCCCGAGCATGCGCCCAAGAATAAGGCCAATAAAATTGGTGCCGTCATTATTTTTTTCATCTTTTTCACCCCGCCTTATTTTAGCACAGAAATTTTTTGAATTCACTGGTAAGTTTTAGCGCTTTTTTCGTGTGACGAAATAATATATAATAAGAACAGATGCTCCTCTTAGAAAGAAGGGTTCCTTATGGATACTCAGAAAAAGAATTTCTTTATTATCATGTTCACCAATTTCCTGGTTGCCGGCAGCACTACCATGATTATGCCATTTTTATCGCTGTATATTGAATCACTTGGCGATTTTACAGACGAGTATGTCCAGCGCTGGTCCGGACTAGTATTTGGTGTCACGTTCGTTGCTGCCTTAATCATGTCCCCGATTTGGGGGCGCATTGCTGATAAATATGGCTTTAAGCCTATTTTAATCATTAACGGATTCGGCATCGCCATTAGCATCTTCTTAATGGGAACAGCTGATTCTGTTTCAGAACTGTTCTTGATTCGTTTGTTCATGGGGGTTGTGACAGGATTCATCCCAACTTCGCTGGCATTTGTCAGCTCCCAAACACCGAAAGAAACAGCCGGGAAAACGCTTGGTACGCTGCAAATGGGCAGTGTCTCAGGTACGCTCTTCGGACCCGTAATTGGCGGCTTGATGGCAGATGCTTTCGGATTTGAATACACCTTTCTGATCACAGCTAGCATTATTGCCATTGCTGCATTGTTTGTGGTCTTTGGCCTGCATGAGATCAAACGCGTAAAATTAAAAGATGCTCACATCTACGCACCCAAGACCATCGTTAGTGGAATATTGAGCCATCGCTTGATGCTGAACGTTATGATCATCACCGCTTTGATTCAAATCGGCAATTTCAGTATTCAGCCGCTGTTGTCTCTTTATGTCGCAGAGTTAACCGAAGGCAGCGCCCAAGTGGCATTTCTTGCCGGGATTACATTCAGTGCAACCGGCGTCGGCAATTTGCTGTTTGCACGCCGCTGGGGAAGACTAGGCGATTCAATTGGCTACGAGAAAGTACTCGGTTTTCTGCTGCTGCTCGCTTTTGTCTTTATCATTCCCCAAGCTTTTGTCACCGAGCTTTGGCAATTGATTGTTTTGCGCTTGCTGTTCGGTATTGCTGTCGGTGGAATGATTCCCACAACGACTGCCTTAATGCGCCGTGAAGCACCCATTGAAATCCAGGGAGAGATTATGGGATACAACACCAGCTTCCGATTTCTTGGAAACATTGTCGGTCCAATGTTTGGGGGTATTCTCAGCGGCTTTATCGGGATTTCTTCGGTCTTTATCGTAACCGGTGTGCTGTTTGTTATTGGTTTTGCTTTCCTTCGCTATACATTGGCGAAACCGCAACAGGATTTTGAAGATGTCTTACTGGAACAGGAACTGAAAAACATGTAATCAAAACCCGGTTTTCAACTGAAAATCGGGTTTTTTGCTGCTTAAATCCAAATTCACAAAATTAACTTAAATGGGTTTCTTCCTATCTAAAAAGCTTGAGAGAACTTTGATAGATTCGGCTTTCTTGGTAGATGAATCATGCAAATCCACTCCATTTGCGTTATAATTTCTAATTAGAAACTCATCACATATACGCTGGAAGGAGGATTCATTTGTCATTTGTATTTTTAATCTTTTTACCTTTGCTTGCAGCTCTTTTTATTCCGCTGCTATTTAAGAAAGTCGGAAAGATCCATACGGGTTGGTTTGTGTTGGTTGTGCCCGTCGTTTTATTCATTTACTATGTATCATTGCTCCCAACTACCATCGATGGCGGCAACCTAGTCTCTGAATTCCAATGGATTCCTTCACTTGATATCGCGTTCGTCGCGTATATCGACGGACTAAGCCTGCTGTTTACATTACTGATTACCGGCATCGGGGCTTTAGTGGTGCTGTACTCGATATTTTATTTAGACAAGCACCGTGAACAATTACATAATTTCTATGTTTATCTCCTGATGTTCATGACGGCGATGCTCGGCATTGTCCAAAGTGACCACTTGATCACCCTCTACCTGTTTTGGGAATTGACCTCCATTTCATCTTTCCTATTGATCGGTTATTGGTACACCCGTGATCGTTCAAGGTTCGGTGCATTAAAATCTATGATGATCACCGTTTTTGGAGGACTGATGATGCTTGGGGGCTTTGTACTGCTGAGCATTATGGGCAATACATACTCAATACGCGAATTGATTACGCAAGCTCCCGAAATGGTCACGCACGATTTCTTCATATGGGCTCTTGTCTTGGTGCTGCTCGGTGCATTTACCAAGTCGGCCCAATTCCCGTTCTATATCTGGCTTCCAGATGCAATGGAAGCACCTACCCCTGTCAGTGCTTATTTGCACTCTGCGACAATGGTAAAAGCAGGTCTTTATTTAGTTGCTCGTCTAACTCCTGTTTTTGCCATATCCGGAACATGGATGTGGTTGGTTGCTGGAGTCGGATTGTTTACAATGTTTTGGGGTTCGTTCTTTGCACTAAAACAAAAAGACTTGAAGGGCATCTTGGCATTTTCAACGGTTTCCCAGCTTGGTTTGATCATGTCGCTTCTCGGGGCATCAGCCGCTGGTTACCATATTGAAAATATTGCGGGAACCTCTTTCATGTATGCGGGTTTTGCGGCGATATTCCATCTGATTAATCATGCTGTCTTTAAAGGCAGCCTGTTCATGGTCGCTGGAATTATTGACCACGAAACAGGCACTCGAGACATTCGCAAACTTGGCGGACTGATGAGCTTAATGCCAATCAGTTTCACTGTTGCGATGATCGGAGCCTTCTCTATGGCAGGCCTGCCTCCATTCGGCGGCTTCCTAAGCAAAGAAATGTTCTTGACAGCTATGCTGTCACTAACAGAATTTGATTTATTTTCAATGGATGTATGGGGAGTTCTCTTCCCTGTAGTCGCCTGGCTTGGTTCAGTATTTACATTTATCTACAGCTTCTATTTTGTGTTCCATACGTTTGCCGGCAAACACAAACCGGATCAATTGCCAAAACCAGCCCATGAAGCGCCAATCGGCATGCTGATTTCACCTGTGTTTCTTGCCATTTTAGTTATCGTGATTTTCTTCATCCCAAATCACGTAGGCAACTGGCTCGTGAAACCCGCCGTTATGGCCATGCAGCCTTTCTTGTACAGTTCACCCGCAGAAGTGGATGTTCACGTATCCGCGTGGCATGGTTTCAACACCGAACTCTTTATGACCCTCGGTATTTTTGCGGTCGGTGGCTTGATGTTCTGGACGCTGCACAAATGGCAGAAAAGCTATGAGCGTTTCCCAGATTCAATATCGCTAAACGCTTTATACGATAACTTGCTGTACCTCAGCGACGGTGGAGCAAACCGCTTTTCTATGTTGTATATGACTGGTTTTATTCGCTCCTATTTGGTGTACATGTTCAGTTTCGTTATCTTCATCCTTTTGGGAACATTGTATCTGACTGATGCATTTGTATTGGATTTAACCAACATTGCTCCAGTCGGTTTTTATGAAATTGTTATACTCATTGCCTTAATTGGTTCTACCATGACTATTCTTGTATCAAAATCAAGGCTGACGGCCATCATCGCTTTGGGAGCAGTCGGTTACTCAGTTGCCTTGTTCTTTGTTATTTTCCGCGCACCTGATTTAGCTTTGACCCAATTGGTCATTGAAACGATTTCCGTTGCCATGTTCTTATTGGCATTTTATCACTTGCCTCAGATGAGCCGAAAAGAAGAACGAATGGGCTTCCGTTTAGGAAATGCTGTTGTTGCAGTGGGAGTCGGCATTACGATGACTTTAATTGCTTTGGCATCCCATTCGCAAAAAGCCTTGCCTTCCATTTCCGAGTTTTACAAAGAAACGGTGTATACGGAAGCTGGCGGCGGAAATATCGTCAACGTTATCTTGGTGGATTATCGCGGGTTTGATACATTGTTTGAGATTGCTGTACTCGGCATAACGGCTATCGGCATCATCACCATGATCAAACTGCGCTTGTCTAAAAAGGAGGATCAGCATGAAAACAAATGATGTTATGCTTCAAACGGCCACTAAAGTAGTGACTTTCATCATTTTGATGTTCGCTGTCCACATTTTCTTTGCAGGGCATTATACACCAGGTGGTGGATTTGTCGGCGGATTATTGACGACCAGCGCAATTGTCCTGCTGATGCTTGCTTTCGACCTGGAAACGGTAAAAAAAATATTGCCGATAAATTACGTAACCATGACTGCAATCGGCTTATTGCTGGCACTTGCCACAGCTGCTGCATCTATCATTTTCGATGTTCCATTCTTCACTCACGCTTATGATTACTATAATTTACCGCTTTTCGGTAATACGTCTCTGCATTCGGCCTTGCTGTTCGACATTGGCGTTTACCTGGTTGTTGTCGGTGTAACGATGACCATTATTCAAACGATTGGAGAGGATGGATAATGGAAATAATTATGTCGGTTGCCATTGGATTTCTCTTTATGGCAGCTGTTTACTTAATGCTTTCAAAAAGCTTAATCCGTATAGTTATTGGGACAGGGTTGCTGAGCCATGGCGCTCACCTTCTGTTATTGACTATGGGTGGACTTGGTGGAAACTCGCCTCCTGTAGTAGCTGATGGCGTTAGCATCAGCGATTATGCTGACCCGCTGCCCCAGGCTTTGATTTTGACTGCTATTGTCATTTCATTTGCCGTTACATCATTTTTCCTTGTGCTTGCGTATCGTTCTTATCAGGAGCTCGGTACCGACAATATGGATTTGCTGAGAGGAACTGAAGATCATGAGTAACTTACTTCTATTTCCAATCATCATCCCGTTCTTTTTCGCTATTATCCTGATGATTTTCCCGAAGCGCTTAAAGCTTCAACGCATACTCGCTGCTATAGGCGTAGTAGTAACTTTAATCTCTGCAATCGTCCTGCTCACAAAAGTTCATGCAGATGGTGTACAAGTAGTTACACTCGGCAGCTGGCCGGCACCCTTTGGTATTTCAATGGTCTCGGATCCACTGTCGGCCTTATTGGTTCTTACTTCCTCAATTATCACCTTGTTCGTCGTTTTCTACAGCTTTCCAACCATTGGTATGAAGCGCGAACAATCTTATTACTACCCTGCCGTTTTATTCTTGATGGTCGGCGTTAACGGCGCTTTCACGACGGGGGATATTTTCAACTTATTCGTATTTGTTGAAGTATTGCTAATGGCTTCTTATACATTGATTGTGCATGGTGGAGAAAAACCGCAACTGCGTGAATCCATTAAGTACTTGCTGGTAAACATCATTTCATCCGCTTTGTTTGTTGCAGCCGTTGCGTTCCTTTACTCGGTTACAGGGACTTTGAACATGGCCGATTTGGCTGTAAAGATTCCACAAATTGAAGAAACAGGAATCTTGACCGTTATTGCTGTCATGTTTCTGGTTGTCTTTGGCTTTAAAGCAGCCATCTTCCCTTTGTATTTCTGGTTGCCAGGGTCTTACTATTCACCGCCGATTCCCATATTGGCGTTGTTCGGGGCATTGCTGACAAAAGTCGGCGTCTATGCGATTATGCGTACATACACGTTGTTCTTTACTATGAACGTCGGATTTACTCATGAATTGCTTGGCATCATTGCCATCCTGACCATTCTTGCCGGTTGTGTTGGCGCACTTGCCTATTTTGATGTGAAAAAAATTATTATTTACAACATTATTATTGCTGTCGGCGTTATTTTGTTCGGCATTGCTCAATTGAACCAGCCTGGAGTAGAAGGATCCATTTTCTACCTGCTCCATGATATGCTGATCAAAGCCGCTCTGTTCTTCCTTGTAGGAATTGTTGCCATATTGTTTGGCACTACTGACCTTCGGAAAATGGGTGGCCTAATCAAAACTTACCCTGTTCTTGGCTGGACGTATTTGGTTGCAGCATTTGGACTGGCTGGCATTCCACCGCTCAGCGGATTTCCCGGAAAACTGCTGATTGTCCAAGGAGGATTTGAAGGCCCGCAATTTTGGGGCAGCATCGTCATTCTGGCAACCAGCCTAATCGTCTTGTTAAGTGCAGTTCGTATTTTCATCTATGCTTTCTGGGGCGAACCGGTTGAAACCGTTCCACTGAAAAAGTCAGTGTTTAATCAAATGTTCATTCCGACAGTAATCCTTGTTGCCATTACCGTGGTATTCGGGGTCGGCGCGGAACTCTTCATGCCGTTTATTTCAGGCGCAGGTGAAGTGTTGCTGAATCCATCCATCTATATTGATGCGGTCTTAAAGGAGTAGATGACACATGGCGTTACAAATCTTATTGAATTTCTTTCTGGCTGTTGTCTGGATGTTCATGACTGTTTCCTTTAGTCCCGCTGGATTTGCAATTGGCTTTCTGATCGGTCTGGGAGTCATCATACTGATGCGTCGGTTCTTTTCATATCGGCTCTACATTTTACGTGTATGGGCCATCGCCAGATTGTTCTTGTTGTTTCTTAAAGAGCTTGCGATGTCGAGCATCCAGGTTTTACGGATTGTCATCAAACCAAATATGAACTTAAAACCAGCAATCTTCGAGTTGGAAACTGAACTGAAAGAAGATTGGGAAATTACTTTGCTGTCCGCTTTAATCACGCTGACACCTGGAACACTGGTTGTCGGCATTTCAGACGATCAGAAAAGGCTTTACATCCATGCGCTCGATTTTGAAGACATTGATGATGCGGTCAGTTCAATCAAGGAAACATTTGAACGAGCCATTTTGGAGGTGAGCCGCCCATGATGATGTTTTATTGGATTTCTCTAATCATTGTCAGTCTAGCTTTTACCGGCCTGCTATTTCGGCTCGTTAAAGGCCCGACTATCGCCGACCGGGTAGTGGCACTGGATGCCATCGGAATATCCCTTGTTTCTATTGTTGCCTTGCTGTCATTGATTATCGAAACAGAGTTTTTTCTGGAAGTCATCTTGCTGCTAAGTATCTTATCGTTTATCGGAACTATTGCTTTTGCGAAATTCCTTGAGAGAGGAGAGATTTTCGATCGAAACAACAATCGTTAACATCCTCATCATCCTATTAATGAGCACAGGAGTCATTTTCAGCCTTGTAACTGCACTGGGACTTATCAGGCTGCCAGATGTCTATACACGAACGCACGCAGCCTCTAAGAGCTCAACACTCGGTGTTCTCTGTGTGTTGACTGCGACGTTCATTCATTTCTGGTTAATTGAAGGCATTTTCAACACACAGATGGTCATCGCGATTGTCTTCTTGTTTATCACAGCGCCTGTCGGAGGGCATATGATTGGACGAGCTGCATACATGTCCGGCATCAAAGTGGCCGACGAAACAGTGCGTGATGATATGGAAGATGCCTTAGAAGAACGAAAGAAAAGACTGATGGACAACAAACCAACAGAACAATAAAAATAGCCTGCAGGCATGTTGCCTGCAGGCTATTTTTTTATTGCTCGTCTGCCATTTTTTCAACCAGCATCGCTAATGTTCTGACCATGGCGCCCGTTCCGCCTTTGGGTCCGAGATCATGAGGACCCTCTGCGTCGGAAGTACCGGCAATGTCCAAGTGAATCCAAGGTGTGTCCCCTGCAAATTCCCCAACAAAGCCGCCGCCAAAAATCATGTGGCCATCCCGTCCCGGTGAGTTGTTCAAGTCTGCAACATTGCTTTTCCGAATCCGTTTTTTATCGCTCTCTGTCAATGGCAAGCGCCAAACAAATTCGCCGCTTTCCACAGATGCCTCCAGGAAGGTTTCAAAAAATGCTTCATCGTTTGTCAACGCACCGGTTTTGTCTTTTCCTAATGCGACAATAACGCCGCCGGTCAGTGTCGCCACATCGACAATGCGCGTTGCGCCCATTTGCTTCGCATAGCTGACGGAATCAGCCAGTACGAGCCGGCCTTCAGCATCCGTGTTGAGGATCTCAATGGTTTTTCCACTCATGGATGTAATGACGTCATCCGGTTTAAAAGCATGGCCCGAAATCATATTATCGGTTGCTGCAATTACTGCCAGCACATTTTTCTCCGGCTGCAGTTCGCCAATGATTTTCATCGCACCTAGCACCGCAGCAGCACCACCCATATCGCCTTTCATTCCCACAATGCCGTCTTTTGGCTTGATTGAGTAGCCGCCTGTGTCGAAGGTTACTCCTTTGCCAACAAGCGCTAAGGGGTCTTCAAAGCCTTGTGTCGCTTTGTATTTTAAGACAATTACACGCGGCTCTTCGATAGAGCCCTGGTTGACCGCCAGAATTGCGCCCATTCCAAGCTCTTCAATTTCAGCCTTGCCTAAAATATCTGTTTCAAAGCCATACGTTTCTCCAAGTTCTCGTGCATACTCGCCCATTGCTGTAGCAGTCAAAATGTTCGCAGGCATGTTGACAAGAGTTCTCGCTTCGTTGACCGACTGGCCAAAAACAGAACCTACGATTGCAGCAGACTCTACATCTTCCGTTGACTCTTCTGCCAATAAGGTCACGGACTCCAGTTCCACCTGCGTTTCATTGGACGTGGTCTTGTAATCATCAAAACTGTAACCGCCCATGGTAATGCCTTCAGCAGCCAAAAACGCGACGTCTTCTGGTGTCATTCGATCGTTTTCAAACGACTCTAAATAAATTGCGGCATGTTTTATTTTTTTCTTCGCCAATTCCTTGCCAGCCAGCCCGAAGCAAGAACGAAGATCTTCTTCTGTCAATTTTTTGCGGTCATTTAAACCTACAAATAATACGCGCGGAATATCCCCTGACAGCGTCGGATAAGTAATCAAAGACTTTAAATCGAAAGACAAGTCCTGCTTGATCCATCCTTCTAATTTGCCATCAAAGCGCTCTGCGAATTCGCTCCATCCCTTGCTGTTTTCCGGATGCCGGCTCAGGCCGACAATGAGGATTTCGGCTCCGCTGTCTTGTGAATGCTGCTGTAAGTTGATTTGCATAAAATTCCTCCTTTTTACGTTCTCTTCAAGTGTAGCATGTAATCCGAGTTCCGAGTAGTTCGGGTAACGAAGGAATTAACATCCATTGTATTTTTCGTGTCTATGATATACTATGAGAACCTATTGGCATAGAAAGGCTGTGGTTCCGCATGGAAATTTTCTCTAATCATCCCCTTATGATCGCTTTGTTTGCCATCGTATTTGCTCAATTTGTTAAAATCCCCATCCAATATGCTGTAACGCGTGAACTCGACTGGAAGCTTTTCTCGTCAACAGGCGGTATGCCCAGCTCCCACTCAGCCGCTGTAACCTCATTAACTACGGCTGTAGCGTTCGAACATGGCGTTTCTTCCACGATATTTGCAGTGTCAACTATGTTTGCCGTTATTACCATGTACGATGCCACAGGCGTTCGTTTTCAAGCTGGGCAACAAGCCTTGACCATCAACAAAATGCGGCAGGACATCTACCTCTTCATGGATGAAACCAGAAAATGGCCTCAGAAAAAAGAAGAGGAAAAGATCCAAGAACTTAAAACCCTGCTTGGACATAAACCGAGTGAAGTGTTTATGGGCGCATTAACAGGCATCGCAATTTCCTTCATTTTTTACGGAATGCTAAGTTAACAATAAAAAATCGCCGAATCCGGAAAACCGGATTCGGCGATTTTTTATTAAAACATTTGATAACCCATTTTGCGAAGAACTTTCATGACAAAGCCCGAAGTGATGGCACCCGCCCAGCCAGCAAGCAGGACGGCGATATCACTGCTCGTCATGGAAGTGATGGTATCTCCGAGCATCGCGAAGGATTCACCCGGATTTGTAAAGTAATCGAAAACGCCCACATCATCTACAACCAATAAGATGACAATTGGGTAAACAATAGCCATCAGCCATGTCATACGAAGCAGCATATTCAATAAGAAACCGATTCCGAAAAACATAACGTAAAAAAGCAACATGGAAATAATCAATTGCACAATAGTAAATGAACTGTTCATAAACTCTAACCTCCGTTATTCCTTTCATCAGTTTACCCGAAAAAACAAAGGCTTTCAATCCAGCAGGACAGAGTTCATTGCTTTGTCACTTATAGAGGAACTGGGCAAGACAAAAATGGCTCCACACTGCATTTTTTCAAATAAAAAGAAGCAAACGGTGTTGCACAATCCGTTTGCTTCTTAATAAAAAAAGTAGAAAGCTTTCAAAATCCGTTTATGAGGTACAAGTCTGAAGAGATCCAGCCTGGGGACGGCTTGAGCCATTTCCATTCATTCTTCCTGAATTCCTTGAACTACTAAACTAGAGGACATGAACAATGTGGTGAGGCAGATTGTTGTTGCCCCGTGTATCGTATCCACCATTCACTGCATGAGAGGATCAAAACTATAAAACTACTTATTTTTTGCCTGTACCCGAACAGCAGGAGCAAGTTTCTGAACCGCCCAGTCGCAATTGGAAGTAGCCTTGTCCTGAGCAATAAGGGCATTTATTGACGCTTTTAGCTTTTTTGAAGATCGTCATCCGAAACACCTCCTTTTGTTCTTGTTTGTAATATTCTGATAATATAACATGGAATGTTTTAAAGCGCAACTAAAAAGTGAAAACACTGGTAGCAATAGCTTTCTTTCTTCGCAACTAAAACTTAAGACCTATTTTTTGAAGAACAACTTATAGTCCGAATAGCCAAAAACCTTTCCTGGATCCACATCTTCTATGGGCTCCAGCCCTTCCTCCAGCACATAAGTAGCCATTTCACGCAGCATGATGGAAGCTTCTGCATCGTTGGACAACTCTGACGGAAATAGCCATCCCGCCTCGTACAGCTCAGAAAGTTGCGCACTGATGGGTTGTTCTTCGTTTTTTGCTTTTAATAAAAAGATGGCCATATTGTCGCTGATTTGTTCTCGAATAACGCCGGAACGAAAGCCAATCATTTCTATTAACTCGCAAGCTATCCCCGTTTCTTCTTCTACCTCCCGCAAAGCTGCTTGGTCGACAGTTTCGTTTCCTTGCACAAATCCGGCCGGAAGTGACCATTTCCCGTGCAGTCCCCCGTATCTCTTTTTCACTACCAGCCATTGGCCTTTAGAGTTTATGACAAGTCCCGCTGCTCCGAGCCATACATTTCCACGTTTTGATGTTGCCATAGATTCGGTCTCCCTCCAATAATCACTAACAGCTTTCGTTTGCTCAGCTGACAGGTTCCATACAATAAAAAAAGCTCCCCGCTAAGGGAGCTTTGGATCGTCCATTTTACAGAACGTTGAATTTACCTTTTTTCAGAACCAGCATTGGTCCACCAATCATAAACAACGCGCGGTTATCAATCATTTTCTTCATGAATGATGCACGTTTGCCTGTTACTTTTTTGCCGAATACGACACCAATCGCGTCGTCATCTCCAAGTGAACAAACAGTTCCTTTAAGATCTGGAATGAATTCGACAGTCGTTTCTCCGCCCATCAACGATTTTAGATTTTTCGCTACGTTTTCACCTTGCTGCATAGCAATCTGTGCAGTTGGCGGATACGGGCGATTCGTTTCCTCGTTGATCATCAATGCGCAGTCACCGATAATGAAGACATCGTCATAACCTGGTGCACGCAAATCTTTGTCGACTTTCACGCGTGCGCGCATGTTTTCGATTGAAGTAGCTTCAATCAATCGGTTGCCGCGAACGCCTGCAGCCCAAACAACTGTACCAGCTTTGATAAAGTCAAACTCATCATCGCCTTTTTTGATTTTTACGCCTTCAGGAGTCGCTTCTACAACAGGCGTGCCGATTGAGAATTCGATTCCTTTAGACTCTAAATGGCCTACTGCGTAGTTGACAAGTTCTGGATCAAAGCCAGGCAATACCATTGGGGCAGCCTCTACACAAACAACGCGTACTTTTTCACGCGGAACATCAAACTCTTTGCATAGCTCAGGAACACGGTTAGCCAATTCCCCAAGGAATTCGATGCCCGTAAATCCAGCTCCGCCAACAATAATTGTTAAACGGCTATCGTCTTTTACTGGTTCAGCAGACCATGTCGCAAACTGGAACTCAATATGCTCACGAATATAGCGTGCAGCTTTAACATTGGCGATGGATAAAGCGTATTTATCAAGGCCTTCAATTCCGAACGTTTCACCTTCGAAACCAAGCGCAATGACAATGTAATCATATGTGAACTCGCCATTGTCGGTCGAAACTTTTTTAGCATCCACATCAATAGCTTCTACAGTCGCCTGTACAAACTTAACTTTAATGCTGTCAATCACATCTGTGATATCATAACGCACTTGGTCTGGAAGCAACGTACCTGCAGCTGCTTCATGAAGCCATGTGCTTTCGTAATGGTATTCATTCTTATTGATCAATGTAATGTCCGCAGCATCTGTGCCAAGAACTTTTTGCAAGTTTACTACAGTAGTCAAACCACCGTAACCTGCTCCTAATACTAATATTGACGGTCTTTTCAACACAATCGCAACCACCTTCAAGTCATTTTTTAACCGAATGTCGGCAAGGCAGTCAAACCTTGGCGCACCGATAAACATCTATCCTCTATATTAGCCTTAATATCATATGATTTCAACCAGGTAATGCGCTTAGTGGCACTTATCCACAACAAAAAAAGCCGGTTTGTGACCGACTGTTAACAATTTTCTGGAGTGCCTGCTTTTTTAGCTGTACGGAAAGAGGTTCCGCAGCCGCACGATGCAATGGCATTTGGATTTTCAATAGTAAAGCCGCCGCCCATGAGCGACTGTTTATAATCAACAACTGTGCCTTTCAAAATCGGGGCATCTTCTTTAGCAATCAAAAGCGGGATTCCAAACTGTTCATAAAGATCGTCTGCTTCACTTTTGGCTTTTTCAAATCCCATGCCGTATGTCAATCCGCTGCAACCGCCGCCTTTAACAGCTACGCGCAAAAAGGATCCTTCTTCTTCATTATGGCGCATCATTTCTTTTACTTGAAAAGATGCGGCTTCTGTAATTTCAACTACTTCTGTCAATTAAATCACCTTCCTATAAAGAGTATCATAGCAATTGTTTCTACTGTTGTTCAAGCCGTCCACCTTGGAACTCTTGACAACTTTGTCTAGCTGCAAAGTGGTTGCGCAGCTATGTATATTTTGTACAGAAAAAGGGACCTAGAAAAGGTCCCTTGGCATTAAAATACTTGTTCTACTTCTACGATGCCAGGAACTTCTTCTACTAACGCACGTTCAATCCCTGCTTTTAATGTAATGGTCGAACTTGGGCAGCTTCCGCATGCACCGAGCAGACGAAGTTTTACGATCCCGTCTTCTACATCGACAAGTTCGCAGTCCCCTCCGTCACGCAAAAGGAATGGACGCAATTTATCTAAGACTTCCATTACTTGATCTTCAATCAAAGCTTCAGTCATTTATATCGACTCCTTTCATTATAATCATTATAATGTGATTAGAGAGAAAAAGCCACTAATGAATTTAGAGGAGGACTAAAATTATGCAGAAAGAATTGTCCATTGAAGTCTACGGAACCGATGTGATCTGCGCAAGCTGTGTCAACGCGCCATCTTCCATTGATACTTACGAGTGGCTGGAAGCCGCCATCTCAAGGAAATACAAAGACCAGCCATTTTCAATTACCTATATTGACATTGAGAAACCTCTGGCACTTGAGCACCAAAAAGATTATGCACAGCGCATATTGGACGATGAATTTTTTTATCCGCTTGTTTTGATCGAAGGAGAAGTGGTCGGGGAAGGCTATGTTCAATTAAAGCCAGTGTACCGTGAACTTGAAAAGCATGGATTTTCTGAGGTGAAATAGAAAAAGCGCTCAATTTATGAGCGCTTTTTTCATTAGCCATTATGAAATTTGTACATCCAAAGTACGCCCGACTTCATCAAACGAGCGATGCGCCCGGTTACTGTACGGTCTGCTAAATAAGCAAACCCTTGTTTTTTGCCAAGAGAACCCAGGAAGCCTTTTAACTTAATTTCAGGCATGGTTTCAGGCAATGCCTCGCCTTTCCATGTGGCTTTTAATACTTTAACAATCTGTTCTGCCTGCTCTTCCGCTAATTGTGCAGAAGGCGCCATCGGCAATGCCGCACAATCTCCTACCACGTAGACATGCTCATCATGCGGCAGCTGGTGGTATTGGTTGATGACAACCCGTCCACTCAGATCGCTTTCAAGGCCGAGATCGCGCACCGGCTTAACCGGTTGGATGCCCGCTGTCCAAACAACCGCATCTACCGGAATCGTTTCTTCATGGTTGTAAAGCATATGAGGTGCCACTTGGGTGATATTTGAGTTGGATACCACGTCAACATTGTTGTTTTCAAACCATTTTCTGACGAAATTGCTTAAGCGCTCTGGAAAGTCACGCAGAATTCGGGGGCTGCGGTCAAACAGTTTGATTTTCAAGTCTTTTCGGCTTTCCCGCAATTCACTGGCCAATTCAATTCCGCTGAGTCCTGCGCCAACTACTCCTACTACTGCCCCTGAAGGCAAACCAAGCAACGCCTGATAAGTTGCACGGGATTTGCCGATGGTTTGGATGCTGTAAGTAAACTCCTCAGCTCCGGGCACATTGTGGTATTTGTCTTCGCAGCCTAAGCCAATAACCAGGTCGTCGTAGGCAATGCGTTCTCCATTTTCCATAAAGATGCATTTTTCCTGAAGGCCAATTTCGAGTATTTCACCATTCACAAGCTTTAAGCGCTCATGTTCCGGAAAAGGAACGCGGACGTCATGATCAGACTCTGTACCCGCAGCTAACGCATAGAATTCTGTCTTCATGCTGTGGAAAGGGGTCCGATCAATCAAAATTATTTCGGTATCCTGTGGAAGGTTAGCTGGCAATAAACGAAGCAAAATTCGCATGTTGCCGTAGCCGCCTCCAAGTAAAACTAATTTTCGCATAAAAATCTCCTTTAAATTTCGTCTGTCTCATCAATTTCTCACATATGAGTATAGCTGATTGTGATAACTTTCACAATGATTTATCCAGAAATCAATTAATTGACTCTGCACGCGAAAAAAGGTAGGATTTCGTTGTAGTGAGGTGACTTAGAATGAAACCAATTGTTGAATTTTGTATTAGCAATATTGCCAACGGTGCACAAGATTCTTTTGAAAAACTCGAACGGGATCCCAATCTCGATGTTTTGGAATACGGCTGTTTAAGCTATTGCACAAAATGTTCCGAGTCTTTATATGCCCTGGTCAATGGGGAAATCGTCGAAGCAGAATCTACGGATGAGCTGACGAAAAAAGTTTATGAGTTCATAGAAGAAAACCCGTTATTTTAAGCCGTTGAAAAGCGGCTTTTTTTCTTGTCCAAAAAACTGAAGGTTTTCTGTTAAGCTGCGCTCAGACATCCCAAAATCCAAGATTTTCAATTGAAAAGCTTGGTGGCTGCTCTTTTTTTAATACTGTCTCCATTCGAGTGACACCCGTATTGACGTGAACAGTGTCGATTCCAAAGCGGATTCCGGCCTGAATATCGGTATCATAATTATCCCCGACCATCACCATGTCACTTTTTCCAATGCCTGATTCATGATGAATAGCTTCCAGCATATGAATTTCCGGCTTGCCAATATAAACAGGATCTACATCAGTCGAAGCCGATACCAACGCCGTAAAAGCACCATTCCCCGGCATAAAGCCCTTTTCTGAAGGAAAGGCCATATCTTGATTGGTTGAGAGAAAGACTGCCCCTTTTCGAACTTCCAGACAAGCCGTTGCCAGTTTGTCATAAGTAATATTGCGGTCGATTCCCATCAGCACAATTTCTGCATCTCTGTCGACCTGTTCAATCCCTTCTTGTCGCAGCGCCTCATCCAAACCAGTTGATCCAATCAGATAAACGGTTTGTCCCGGGTACCAGCGTTTAATGTACTTGGCCGCTGCAATAGCCGAAGACACGATGCGCTCTTTTTTGGCATCAATGCCGAAACTTGCCATTTTATCTTTTAGCTGCTGCTGCGTCATGGAGGCATTGTTGGTGACAAAATAAGGCTCGATTCCTTTGAGCTGGAGACGCTCGACAAAACCGGCTGCTTCTTCAACCGGCTCTGTTCCGCGGTAAATTGTTCCATCCAAATCCAGGCAGTAGGCTCTATAAGCTTTCTTAATTGTCATCTTTCGCCTCCGGGATAAATGCCGAAACCGGCCCTAGTTCGTGAACAAGATAATGTTCAACTTTTGGTCCAAATGCTTTTAGCGACTCAAGATTGCTGTCAATAACAGCTATGATAGCTTGATGATCCACTTTCATAAACTCACGAACCAACATTTTCCGCAATGCAATCACCTGCTTCAACGGCTGATCCATTTCTTTCGTGATCACTTTCTCGTCCACCAAAATATCAATAATGTCATCGTAGCTGCCGGGATCGCGCATAATGAATCCATCAATCATCGAGTTTCCAACATCCACAATCGACTCGATAATATTTGCCCCTATACGTTCCAATGCCAGCTTCTCGCCGAATAGGGTCCACTGCTGTTGGTCTTCATAATATTCCAATAAAGAGTTCATATGCCCAATCGTTTCTGTGATGTTGCTGCGGTCAATAAAATACATAAAAATACCCTCCAATAGGCGTTAAAAAATCTTGCATTTCTTTCTTTATCATATCATAATGCATGAAAAAACCCCCGGCGGATCAAATGTCCGCTTCGGGAGTTTGCTGTTCAGGTTCTTCAATCGGTGGAGCAGCTTTTCCAACTTTCTTTATGACAAAATAGGCGCAACCAAAATTGCAATACTCATATAAATAGTCCTGCAAAGTGCTGATTTTCGTATCGTAAGTCGCCTTGTGGTTGGTATCTTCAAAAAATCCTTTTAAACGCAACTGACCGTATCCCCAGTCACCTAAAATATAATCGTATTTTGATAAAATCTCGCTAAAGCGGGCAGTGATTGCCTCTTCTTTAAACCCTTCACGATAATCAATTAATATGTCATAATCCCACTGATCCAATGTGATCAATTTTCTCACCATCCATTAGCTGTTAATAGCAGCTGCTTGCACTTCTCCGAGGCGCTGACGCTCTTTTGCAGCTGCATTGACTTGCTCATCCGCATGGTAGCTGCTTCGAACCAAAGGGCCTGCCTGGCAATGCGAGAACCCTTTTGTCATCGCAATCTCCCAGAATTCCTTGAATTCTTTTGGCGAATAATATTTTTGTACACTTAAATGTTTTTTTGTAGGCTGAAGATACTGGCCAATTGTCATAATATCGACATCATTTGCACGCAGATCATCCATAACTTCGATGATTTCCTCTTTTGTTTCACCGAGGCCAATCATCAATGAAGATTTAGTCGGAATCTCTGGATGCAGTTCTTTTGAGCGCTTCAATAACTCCAGTGAACGGTCATACTTGGCGCGTGCTCTCACTCTTGGCGTCAGACGACGTACAGTCTCTATATTGTGATTTAAAATATCCGGTTTTGCATCCATTAGCCGTTCCAGATTTTCATAGACTCCACCCATGTCAGACGGCAGGACTTCAATTGTTGTATAGGGATTGGCACGCTTGATCGCTCGGATGGTTTCAGCAAATACAGCCGAACCCCCGTCTTTCAAATCATCGCGCGCAACTGCAGTGATAACAGCGTGCTTCAAGTTCATCATCTTCACCGAAGCCGCAACACGTTCAGGCTCTTGCAAATCAAGTTCATTCGGCAAGCCGGTTTTCACCGCACAGAAGCGGCAAGCTCTCGTGCAAACAGCGCCAAGAATCATAAAAGTAGCGGTTCTCCGAGTACCCCAGCACTCATGGATGTTCGGGCATCTCGCTTCTTCGCAGACGGTATTCAGATTGTTTTCCCGCATCATTTTCTTTAAATCCGTATAGTTTTCATTGGTGTTCAGTTTGATCTTTAACCAATCGGGCTTTCTGAGATGTTCCTGCTTTGTTGACACGCACATCGTCCCCTATCTATCTGGTTTATGAATGGAATACAATTCTATTCCAAATGTATCATAAAGGCCTGTTCCTCACAAGCTCACATACTGGCTCATCTACATGGAAAGGCCCGGAAACTTATCGTTTCCGGGCCTGTCAATTATACGTTGTTTGCAGCGTCTCTTGCTTTGTTCTTTTTGCTGCTAGTGACCGCGTGAATGATGCTGGCAGCCAAGCCGCCCCAGATAATTACCACGCCGATAATCATCACGACAATAGAACTTACTGTCATATGAAGCTCCCCCTTTTAATTGCGCTCGTCATATTCTCCCTGATCTTTATGCCATTTTCCGATAGAGAATAGAATTCCGAAAATAATTGCAGCAGCTGCGACTGCTACACCACCTGACAAGGTAAACATGTTGGAATACCCTTCGTAGTTTCCAGTTTCAGTGTCAAACTCTTGCAGGATGTTCAGTTTCAACAGTCCAAACATCATGTAACCCAAAACGATTGGTGTGATGATGCCTAAACTGAATTTCCACCATGCACCCAAATGAATATCCGAGATTTCGTTGGCATGGCCTTTGAGCAGATCCGCTTTGCGGAATACCCAAACTACCAAGACAACTTCCACTAAACCGACTGCTGCAACACCGAATTGGTTGATAAAGTAATCTGCCAAATCCAGGAAGTACAAACCGCCCTGGGTCGCGAATAAAATTGAAATCAATGCAGCAAGACCACCGCCGAAAAGAACCGATTTTACGCGTGAAATCCCAAACTTCTCTGAGAATCCAGCAACATACGTTTCAGTGATGGAAATCAACGATGTTAATCCAGCCAGTGTTAAGGACAGGAAGAACATGAACCCGAATAACCCATTAAAGCCGGGGAATTCATTGATGATTTGCGGGAATACCACAAATGCCAACCCAACGCCTGCTGTTGCTACTTCACTTACGGCTACTCCCTGCTGGGATGCCATGAATCCAAGTGCGGCGAAAATACCAATACCAGCCAGCAACTCGAAACTCGAGTTGGCAAACCCAGTAATAAATGCGTTATTGGTAATATCCGATTTTTTCGGCAAGTAACTCGAGTACGTGATCATGATTGCGAATGCTACAGACAAACTGAAGAATATATGCCCGTAAGCTGCAACCCATACCGATGGATCGAGGATGGCATCAAAATCCGGCTGGAAAAACGCCTCTAACCCTACCAATGCTCCGTCCAATGTTACTGCGCGAACAACGACTGCGAAGAAAATAATTACCAAAGTCGGAATGAAAATCCGGTTGGCCATTTCAATGCCTTTTTTAACCCCTGCCAGCAAGATCCCTAACGTGATGATCCATACTAAAGCAAGTGGGATAAATACGCCCCATACAATTCCACCAGTTTGTCCTGGTTGAACTGTCAACTGCAAAAAGTCATTGAATAAGAAGTCCTGCGTATCTGTGCCCCATGCCTGGTTGAAAGAAAATATAGTATAGCGCATTGCCCAGGCGATGATAACGGCATAGTACACAGATATGATGAAGGACACGAATACGGCCCACCATCCAAGCCATTCTAATTTTTTGCCGCCCATTCTAAAGAACGATAACGGTGCAGAGCCGCGATATTTATGCCCAATCGTAAATTCCAGTATTAAGATTGGAATTCCTGCAGTTAATAATGCGAACAGGTATGGTATGAAGAATGCACCTCCACCATTTTCATACGCAACATATGGAAAACGCCAAATGTTACCCAAACCTACCGCAGAGCCGACAGCTGCCATAATAAAACCGGCACGTGTACCCCATTGCGAACGTTCCATTTCTCTTCCCCCTTTGTATCCCATTTTATTTACATAAAAATAGGAATTTTGTTTGTTTTCAGATTATTAATTAATCTAAAAATAGTATACCGAGAGGGTCTCACAAAGTAAAGATGAAATCGCAATATATTTCAAAAAAACTATTGCCGCAAAAGTAAATAGGCAGAGAATTAGCTTCTCTGCCCACTTTCTATTATGCATTTTGTTGTTTTTCAATAATAGTTGTACGTTGTGACCAGACAATGAAAAGTATAGCAAGAACCGCTAGGACGACGCCTAGGGAGATCCACAATGAACCGGTAAACCCTATGACAATATACCCTATCGCAGCAATTCCGGCTGCTGTCAACGCATATGGAATTTGCGTTAAGACATGATCCATATGGTTGCTCCCAGCTCCTGTGGAAGACAAAATCGTCGTATCGGAAATCGGTGAACAATGATCTCCGAATACTGC
The DNA here is from genome assembly GCF_058268435.1 of Planococcus sp. TJ-307. Lineage (NCBI taxonomy): Bacteria > Bacillati > Bacillota > Bacilli > Caryophanales > Caryophanaceae > Planococcus > Planococcus sp. TJ-307. The sequence continues at coordinate 180,377 of NZ_JBZDOJ010000005.1, read as the reverse complement.
TCCTGCCAATACAGCTGATAAAGCAGGCAGCAGCAAGGATGGATCCGCTTCGATCATAATGGTTCCTGCAATCGGCAACAGGATACCAAACGACCCCCACGATGTTCCGGTAGAAAATGCCATAATGCCCGCTAATACAAACAAGAGAACTGGCAAAACGGCTGTTGGTACATTGCCTTCAGAAACAACATTTGCCAAGTAAGCTCCTGTTTCCAATGATCCGATCAAAGAAGTCAGCGACCAAGCAAAAATCAAAATCATTACAGCACCCATCATGGATTTGATGCCTGCCCATATGCCTTTGCCAATCCATCCAGCATTGGCTGTTTTGTTTTTATTGATTTGAAGTGCGTAAAGAACAATGGAGGTCAGTGCACCTAAAACACCACCTACAAGCAGTGAAGCCGGTACATCGGTGTTTTCAAAAATTAACCAGATATCGAAGATTTGTCCGGCATTTTGGAAGCCGGTCCAAATCATCGCACCTACCGTTCCAACGATCAACAGCAAGATTGGAAGCAGCAAGTCTCGAACACGTCCATGTGAATGTGAAGGAAACTCTTCTTTCATTTCACCTGGAATTGTTTTATCCGGATCGAAAAGCTGTCCTTTCGAAATTGCCAACACTTCGTGTTTTTTCATTTCACCAAAGTCGACGTCGCGAACAGCGACAAAAAAGACGATGGCCAGTGAAGCAACCACATAAAAGTTCATTGGCGCCATCCATAAGAAAGCTTCCAATGCAGAATACTCAACAAAAGTCTGGCCAGCCAGGATCGTGGCAATGATCCCGATAATGGCAGCACCCCAGCTTGATACAGGCGATACCACACAAACAGGCGCAGCTGTCGAATCAATAAAGTAAGCAAGTTTAGCACGTGAAACTTTGTAGCGGTCAGTGATTGGGCGTGCTACTTGCCCAACTGTCAAAGCATTGAAATAATCATCGATGAAGATGACTATTCCCAGGGCCACTGTCAGAACTTTAGCACCCCGTCGTGACTTGATGCGTGTCGAAGCCCATTCAGCGAAAGCATGGCTGCCCCCTGACAGGCTGACGAATGCTGTAATAACGCCCAGCAATAAAAGAAAAAGAATGATAAAGACGTTGTAGGCATTAAAGCCGCCATCCCAAAAAATAATTGTAAATGATGCCACAAGCTCCTGCAAGGCTTCGATTGGTGCGAACCATGTCAGAATAACAGCTGCTGCGACAATACCGGTGCCCAATGACAACAACACACGGCGCGTTAACAGCACCATGACAATTGCGATAATCGGCGGCAAAATCGAGAAAATCGTGTTCTCCATAAAAACTCCTCCTTATTTTTTGATGGGTGAAAATGAGAAAAAAAAAGGCCGACCTCTCCAGTTGGATAAGTCAGCCTTCTACAATTCGTCTGTGCGTTAAAACGTCAAACAACCCTGTAGCTCTCCACTCAAACTTTCGCTTGAATGACAGTGACATTCTTTTTCAGAATGACCCCAATCCATTTCCCGTGACTACAGGAAATGGATTTCGGCAAAACTTCCTTTCAGATACGTTCAACGCAGTCAAACTCGCGCATCCTACTGATCAGTCTTGCAGCCTCTACCCACCATTATTTATTTCCTTAATAGCATAGCCCAAACTCTTTACAAAATCAACTGCCCGTAAACTCTGAACATTCCTTCTACTTCAACGCTTTGGTGTGGAAATACTGGCTGAAAACATCCCGTAAAAAATCGGGCATAAAGTATGTTTTAGGAGCTCGTTTCAGACTTGGGAAGAAGTAGCCAAACGTCAACATATCCAGTGTCACTAAGCGATACGTTTGGTCGTGCACCGCTAATTGTCCATTCACGTAAAACCGGTGATCGATGAGCTCCATATTCAAATGCAGCATCTTGCCAAACACGACGCCGCGGAATCCCATGCCTTTCAATTCCAGCTGCGGCCAATCCGAGTTTAAGGACTGCAAGTAAATTTCTTTTAACTCCGCACCGCTTAGTTCGACCATGCATGGATTGATTGGGTGAGGAAGCATTTTGTGAAAGTCATAGCGCGTCAAGTCCCCTTCAGGCATGTCTTCCATGAAGATTCCGGCATTGAACAGAGCGCAATCAGCTCCAGCAAATTCCAGCAGTGCATGACCGAAAAGTGTCCCCAGTTCTGAGTCCTTAAACCATTCGGCTTTTAAAAATTGGGGACTGTGGAACACCAGCTCACCCATTTGTTTTTTTCCTTCTTCAATCAAAAACTCATCAAATCCTGCTTCCGTTTCCTGCAGGCGGGAAGTTTCGATTAACCGGGCAGAGGATTTTTCAAAGGCTTGCTCCACTGTAATATGGCCAATATAAAACCCGAATTTCCCGGCAGCTCCCAATAGCGTATCCCCTTGCCATTTTCCATCATGGAATGTGTGATGGGTATGCGCGCCCAAAACAATATTGATTTGCGGACATAGATCCACTAAAAGCTCATCTTCCTTGATGCCCAGATGCGATAGGCAGACGATCAAGTCTGTCTCATCTTTTATTTCCTCCACTGCTTGAATGATTGATTGTTTAGCATCCGTAATTTGCCACCCAAGCTTCCGATAAAACGGGGTAAACTCAGCAGTTGCTCCTACCAGTCCAATGCGCATTCCATTTTTCGCTTGGATAATATGATAAGGCTTCGCCCAAATCGGTCGGTTGCCGTCCAAATCGAATAAATTTGACACCACCACTTCAAAGTCAGCCTGGACATACAACTCATCCAGTTCTTCTTTTGACAGCGTGATGCCTTCATTATTGCCGATGGTGACTGCATCGTATTCGGCTTCATTTAACAGGAGTACGTTTCCTTTGCCGGCAGTGCCTTCGGTATAAGGATGCGACCGGTCAGCATGGTCACCAATATCTAAAATCAGACAGACATCCCCTTCTTCTTCGTGCCACCTTTTGCGCTCGGCTAAAAAAGACTTGATGCGCGGCCAATTCGCAAAATGGCTATGCAAATCGTTGGTATGATAAATATGGATTGTATGATTCATGAAAACACCTCTTTAAGAACTGAATATTCCTTCGTAAATTGATCGCAGCCCCAGTACCAGAAGCACAATGCGCAAAATCACCACCAACATTTCTGAATCGAGGCGTTTGTTTAATTTGGCTCCAATTTTTGCTCCGAGATATGCACCTGGCACAACCGCGATTGTATAAATCCAAGGTACATGCCCTAAAGCAATATGGGTTGCTGAGTTGACAAGTGCCGACAAAAAAACCATAAACATCGACGTGCCAATGGCCACATGCGGCGGAAACAAAAATAAAAGAATCATTGCAGGAACAATAATTGATCCCCCGCCAATGCCAAAAAGTCCCGACGCAAAGCCTACAAAAAATGTCAGCAGCAAGGCAAACCAAATGGGGTAGCCGTAGATGTATTGTCGATCCTGTGTGTCTGTGAACGTCGTTTTTCGTCCGTTGTCAACAAACCAGTGGACAGCTTTCAAATGATCACGCGTCATTAACAACAAGGATAGGAAGACGAGAAGAATGCCAAAATACAGGTTGAATGAAGGCAAGTCTAAATTTTTATTGACAAAAGCGCCGATCACGGTTCCCGGCGCACTGCCTGCGAAGAAAATAAGAGCACTTTTGTAATCCACTGTCCGAACTTTCATATAAGCCAAAGTGGAAGAAAGGCCAATAAAAACCATCATAATGACGGACAAGCCAACTATTTTCTGAGGAGAGAGTTCGGGGAAAAAGGCAAAGCTGGTGCCCAAAAACAACAAGGCCGGCACCAATATAACTCCTCCTCCAAGCCCTATCAAAGCGCCAACGATTCCGGAAACGACTCCGACAAGCGCCATGACTAAGAAAACCATTAAAATCCACCTTCAAACAAATCCAATTGTTTTGGTGAAAGTCCATCAAATGATAATCCATTCATTTTCTGAAACTCTTTTGCATCCCCTGCTGCATGGCCACCTGAATTATTATTAAAGATAACATAGACCTTGTCAGTAGTGTCAGCCAACGTCTTGACGGCACGGCTGATTTCCCCGAGCTCTTCTTTATTGTAATCATAAAGATAGCGGACTTCCCGCCAGTTTTGTCCGTGTCCAGGATTCAGCCAGCCATGAACGTTTCGCCCGTGAATGCGCAGCAGCACTTTGTCTTTTCTCGAAGAGATGGGAACCAATGGAATCGAGCCATCCCCCGCCTGCGGTTCATCACAAACTGAATGGATTAAGTTGTTGTCCCGAAGAAAATCCACCGTTTTGTCGCTCATATTGCCGGCGTACCAGGATTGATGGCGAAACTCTACTGCCAAGTCAAACTCGGTCAGTCGTCCGGTAATTTCCCGAATTTGGTCGACATTGTCCTTTTGACAATCAAACCATGGTGGAAACTGCAGCAGCACCATCGCAAGCTTTCCCTCTTCTTTCAAGGGACGCACCGATTTACAGAACGCATCAAACATCTCGTCGCGCGACTCAAATGGATTTTCGCCACGCAGGTGCCCCGTCATTCCTTGATAAGCTTTTACCACAAACTGAAAGTTTCCTGGCGTTTCCGAAATCCACTTGCGGATATTGCGTTCAGGCTGGACTGCATAAAATGAGGAATCCAATTCGACAATTGGAAAATGTGCGCCATAATCAATCAACTTTTCTGTTTTTTTTGAGCCTGGGCTATAGACATCCGGATGGTCTCCCCAACCCGTCAATCCTACGTAAATCATTGTCCCGCCTCCATTTATCGTTATTATTTTATGATAGCATAGAAAAAATAGAACGTCTTTTTTAAAGAGATATCCTTCAAGGGAATTGAGATTTTAAAGAGCATCAGTCCAATGATGTCATGCCAGCGTCTTTTGACTATGCTACACTTTTATAAGGCAAGGAGATGAGACAATCATGAAGAAAACGTGGAATCATATAGGGATTGTTGAGAAATTCGAAGCAAATCGCAACGAGGAGTTGGCTGGGCCGATGTCCGCTTATATGCGGAACCAGTTTGACTTTCTGGGCATCAAAACGCCGTTGCGGAATGCATTGCTAAAAGAACAGTTTTCGGAGTATCAACTTCCCGAACCAAACCAGTTAACAAATGAAGTATGGAAACTGTATAACTTGGCCGAACGGGAATACCAGTATGCAGCAATTGCTTTATTGGAAAAGATGAAGAACCAATTAACCATGGAAGATTTGCCTTTTCTTCGTAAACTCATTGAAAGCAAGTCTTGGTGGGACAGTGTCGATTCCATTGCTCCACGAACTCTTGGACACGTTATTTTAAAAGAGCGGAGTGCCGGAACAGAAGCCATGTTTGCCTGGTCTGAGGCCCCTAACATGTGGACGAACCGCGCAGCTATTCTTCATCAATTAAAATACAAGCAACAGACAGATACTGACGCATTGGCCCGCATTCTTTTGCAGCACGCTGCCTCTCCAGAGTTTTTCATCCAAAAGTCTATTGGTTGGGCACTGCGTGAATACGCCAAGACGGATGCCCAGTGGGTCGTATCTTTTGTATCAGATCACGCATTAATGCCGCTTAGTAAGCGAGAAGCACTGAAACACATCAAAAATCCCCTCTAGCATCGGTTGGCGAGGCTAAAGGGGATTTCACTTATCCAATTGATTTTTTGATTGTATAAAACAAGCCGCCGAGACCTTTGCCACTGCTAAAGATGGATTTGGCCGATTCCATCAATTCTTTCTTTTCAGTCTCATCAATTTTTCCATCTTCGTAAGCGAGTTTGGCTTGCTCAAATACTTCTTTTGCTTGCCCCAGATCTGCATTGCTGAGCTTTTGTTTTAACGCATCAAATGTTTGGCTCATATCAATTATACCTCCCCAAATTTTTCTTTTAAGCTTCTATACCCCCTGATTGGGACGTAAAACAGCATAACTTACCGTACGTGTCATTATGTTTGCCGCAAGAAAAATCCACACAAATAACCCTTGGCATGAAACACCATGCCAAGGGTTATTTACAATTCTATTAACCGATAGAGCCTTCCATTTCGAACTTGATTAAACGGTTCATTTCCACCGCATATTCCATTGGAAGTTCTTTCGTGAACGGCTCAATAAAGCCCATTACGATCATTTCTGTTGCTTCTTGTTCTGAAACGCCACGGCTCATCAAGTAGAACAATTGCTCTTCCGATACTTTTGAAACTTTCGCTTCATGCTCCAAAGAAACGTTATCGTTTAAGATCTCGTTGTATGGAATTGTATCCGAAGTTGATTGGTTGTCCATGATCAGCGTGTCACATTCAATGTTTGAACGTGCGCCGTCTGCTTTGCGTCCAAAATGAACCATCCCGCGGTATGAAACTTTACCGCCTTGTTTCGAAATGGATTTTGAAACAATAGATGAAGACGTGTTTGGAGCCAAGTGAATCATTTTTGCTCCAGCATCCTGGTGTTGGCCTTTGCCGGCAATTGCGATTGACAAGGTCATGCCGCGTGCGCCTTCGCCTTTTAGGTAAACAGCTGGGTATTTCATAGTCACTTTTGAACCGATATTGCCATCAATCCATTCCATTGTGCCGTTAGCGTCAACAAATGCACGCTTCGTTACAAGGTTAAAGACGTTGTTTGCCCAGTTTTGAATCGTTGTATAACGGCAATAAGCATCTTTTTTCACGATAATTTCCACAACAGCTGAGTGAAGTGAATTTGTCGTGTAAACAGGAGCTGTACAGCCTTCTACATAGTGAACGCTTGCACCTTCATCAACGATGATCAACGTACGCTCAAACTGGCCCATGTTCTCTGAGTTGATGCGGAAGTAAGCCTGAAGCGGTGATTCTACTTTAATGCCTTTAGGCACATAGATGAATGATCCACCAGACCAAACCGCGGTGTTCAACGCAGCAAATTTATTGTCAGCTGCCGGAATAACCGACTGCCAATGTTCTTTGAAAAGGTCTTCGTTTTCACGAAGTGCAGCACCAGTATCTTTAAAAACGATCCCCATGTCTTCCAATTCAACTTTCATGTTGTGGTAAACCACTTCAGATTCGTATTGAGCTGATACACCAGCCAAATACTTTTGCTCTGCTTCTGGAATCCCTAACTTGTCGAATGTGCGTTTGATTTCTTCAGGAACTTCATCCCATGAAGTTTGGCTCGCTTCTGATGGTTTTACGTAATACGTAATCTCATCAAAGTTTAGCGAACTTAAATCGCCGCCCCATTGTGGCATCGGCATTGAATAAAACAACTTCAATGCTTTTAGACGGGAATTCAACATCCATTCCGGTTCTTCTTTGATTTTCGAAATTTCTCTTACAATTCCTTCAGTCAGGCCACGCTTCGATCTGAAAACTGAAACATCCTTGTCGTGGAACCCATATTTATAATCACCGATTTCTGGCATTTGTTTCGCCATTGTCGTTCCTCCGTTCTCTGTTACGATTTTTCTTCGTTTTGTACGCCTTTTTCCATGGCTTTCCATGCTAAAGTCGCACATTTGATACGGGCTGGAAACTGAGAAACGCCTTGCAATGCTTCGATATCGCCAAGGTCGATCGAATCATCGTAATCCTTGCCGAGCATCATATCTGAAAAGATGCCGGAAAGCTTTAATGCCGTATCAATTTCCTGACCCTTGACGGCCTGTGTCATCATCGACGCAGAAGCCATTGAAATCGAACATCCTTCACCGTCAAACTTCGCATCTTTGACAATGCCGTCTTCGACCTGCAAAGTCAAGTGGATGCGGTCTCCACAGGTCGGGTTGTTCATCTCGATATTGACGCTATTGTCTTCAATCGTCCCTTTGTTGCGGGGCGTTTTATAATGATCCATAATGACACGTCGGTATAGTTGGTCTAAGTTATTAGAAGACATCGTTAAAATACTCCTTTGCCGAACGCAATCCTTCCACTAAGCGGTCAACATCTGACTCGCTGTTGTATAAGTAGAAGCTTGCGCGTGCTGTAGCTGAAACTTCCAGCCATTTCATCAAAGGCTGAGCGCAATGGTGACCTGCACGAACCGCAATGCCGCTCATATCGAGGACCGTTGCGACGTCGTGAGGGTGGACATCATTCAAGTTGAACGTTACGATCCCAGCCCGCTGCTGCGGATCAGCCGGACCGTAAATTTCCAATCCTTCAATGCTGCTCATTTTTTCCATTGCATAAGCAGCCATTTGATGTTCGTGCTTTTCGATTTCATTCAAGCCGATTTCGTTTAGAAAATCGATTGCTGCGCCTAACCCGACAGCGCCTGCAATGATCGGTGTGCCGCCTTCAAACTTCCAAGGCAGCTCTTTCCATGTCGAATCGTACAATCCGACAAAGTCGATCATTTCTCCGCCAAACTCCACCGGTTCCATATTATTCAGCAATTCTTTTTTGCCATAAAGCACGCCAATTCCAGTAGGACCACACATTTTATGCCCCGAAAAGGCAAAGAAATCACAGTCCAATTGTTGAACATCTATTTTCAAGTGAGGCGCTGCCTGAGCACCGTCCACCACCATCACCGCTCCATTTTCATGGGCGATCTGTGCAACTTCTTTGACCGGATTCATCGTGCCAAGAACGTTCGAGACATAAACCATTGAAACAATTTTTGTCCGTTCCGTTACGGCTGCGCGAACCTGCTCCAAAGAAATTGTGCCGTCTTTTTCCAGCTCGACATATTTCAAAATGGCACCGCGTTCTTTTGCTAATTGCTGCCATGGAATAATGTTGGAATGGTGTTCCATATAAGTAATAACAATTTCATCGCCTTCATCTACATTGGCTCTGCCGTAGCTTTGCGCAACCAGGTTGATGGCTGTTGTCGTTCCCCGCAGGAAGATGGTTTCTTCTGTTGAATTGGCATTAATGAATTTACGGACTTTTTCACGTGCGCCTTCGTATTTTTCAGTCGCACGATTGCCGAGCGTATGAACGCCGCGATGCACATTGGAATTATCCAGCTTGTAATAATTCGATAACGCTTCAATTACTTGAACGGGTTTTTGTGAAGTGGCAGCACTATCCAGATAAACAAGTGGATGGCCATTTATTTCTTGATCCAGGATCGGAAAATAGCTTTTTATCTCTTGGTTGATCATTAGCGGACTTTCCTTTCGATAACCTCCGTCAATTGCTTTTTAACGCCTTCGATTGGCAATACACGAACAACCGGTGCCAAGAAACCGTGAATAACAAGACGTTCAGCTTCCTGTTTTGTGATGCCGCGGCTCATCAAGTAATACAATTGCAGCGGATCTACGCGTCCGACTGATGCAGCATGTCCTGCTGTTACATCGTCTTCGTCAATTAGGAGAATCGGGTTGGCGTCTCCACGCGCTCTTTCGCTTAACATTAAGACACGTGATTCCTGTACAGCATTTGATCTTGTAGCACCGTGTTCAATTTTGCCGATGCCGTTGAAAATAGCTGAGGCTGAATCTTTCATCACGCCGTGCTTCAAAATGAAACCTTCAGAATCTTTGCCCCAATGAACAACTTGAGTCGTAAAGTTTTGTTTTTGCGATCCGCGTCCAACTACTACACTCTTCGTATCGCCGTATGAATTATCGCCGATTAGGTTAGTGGTGTTTTCGGAAATCGTGTCGCTGTCGTTCATCATACCTAAGGCCCATTCAATGCGTGCATCACGAGCAGCTACACCGCGACGGTTTACATACGTAATGAAGCCTTCTGCTAATGTATCTACTGCGCCGTACGTAATTTGTGCATTATCTTCAGCAAACACTTCAGAAACAATATTCGCTAATCCATTTGCATGCGGTACAGTTGAGAAGTAGTTTTCGACATACGTTACTTTACTGCTTGTGTCTGCAACCACGATGACATGGTTGAACAAAGAAGCTTCGGCATCATCATGATAAAACACTACTTGTACAGGTTCTTCCACGACAACATTTTTAGGAACATATAAGAATGCTCCGCCGTTCATCAATGCTGCATTTAAGGCTGTCAATTTATGCTCATTTGTTTTCACGCCGTTGGTCATAAAGTATTTTTTGACCAAATCGCCATGTTCACGAAGCGCTGTGAAAATATCTGTCAAAATAACGCCTTGAGCTGCAAGTTCATCAGAAATCCGTGAAAATGCTGGCGTATTATTATGCTGGATATAAAGATTTTTTTGTTCTAAATCTACAATAGACTTAACATCTTCCGTCAAATCTTCAATAGAATCAAAAACTGAACTTTGTACTGTATGTGCTGGGAACTCCGTGAAGTTCCAGCTAAGAATTTTGGTTTTGTCTGGTTTTGGCAGCGGCAAAGTTTGCGCTTCACCAAACGAACGAAGACGAAGCTCAGTAAACCATGAAGGTTCACCATTCATTTCTGAAAAAGAGCGCACGTCCTGCTCGGTCATTTTTAAATTTGTTTCAACCGTCATGCTAGTCTCTCCCTTCAATTATGCTTGTCCTACCGTCTCGTCTTCAATGCCAAGTTCTACTTTGATCCAGTCATAGCCTTCAGATTCAAGTTTATGGGAAAGTTCTTCCCCGCCTGATTTCACAACGCGTCCTTGCATCATGACATGTACATGATCCGGTGTGATGTAGTTCAGCAAACGCTGGTAGTGAGTAATAATCAAGCAGCCAAAGTTTTCGCTTCTCATTTGGTTGATGCCTTCTGAAACAACTTTCAATGCATCAATATCCAACCCGGAGTCAATTTCATCCAAGATGGCGATTTTTGGTTGAATCATCATCAACTGAAGAATTTCATTGCGTTTCTTTTCCCCGCCTGAGAAACCTTCGTTCAAATAGCGCTGTGCCATTTCTTGTTCCATATCCAGAACTTCCATTTTTTTATCCAATTCGCGGATGAATTTCATCAATGAAATTTCGTCGCCTTCTTCACGTCGTGCGTTCATTGCAGAACGCATAAAGTCAGCATTGGTTACACCAGAAATTTCGCTTGGGTATTGCATGCCAAGGAAAAGGCCAGCGCGTGCGCGTTCGTCAACTTCCATTTCCAGAACGTCTTCGCCGTCCAATGTGATAGAACCTTGAGTGACTTCATATTTAGGATGGCCCATGATAGCTGATGCTAATGTAGATTTCCCAGTACCGTTAGGCCCCATGATTGCATGTATTTCACCTGTATTAATTGTTAAGTCTACACCCTTTAAAATCTCTTTGTCTTCGATTTTAACGTGTAAATCTTTAATGACTAAAGTTGACATGTAAATACCTCCATAAAGTTAATTGTTGAATGGCAAACCATTCTTAATTAGTATCATTCTAATCTTAACCGATATCCACCCTACTGGCAAATCATTAAACTGTCTGCAAAGCTGTGGGAAATCATTTCAGAATACTGGATTTCTCACTTGTTTATTAAAATGCGGTATGATAACTGTCATATATTTTTATTTTCAATAAAAGAAGCCTAATTGAGAATTTATATCAATAAAAAAACCAACATCTATAGATGCTGGTTTGCTTTTTATATGATTAGTCTCGGTGAATCTGCCGTTCGATTTGGCTGGCTACTTTTTGGCCTAGCTGATAATCCTGCTCACGGCGCTGTTCGACTTCCAGTATTTTGTCAGGGTCATTTTGATACTCGTCAATTCCGAAACCATGTGCGTTTCTGAATGCCTGTTCCATTTTCTCCGTCTTTTCAATACCTTGCGAATCGATAATGAACCATTCCTTTCAATCTGTTGGTTTTAAGAATACCTTTATTAGTATACCCCGAAAAATATCAAATAAACACTCCAATAGTCTAATTAATCTGAAAACAGAACTTTTGTCTTATATTCTGTCTTCATCGAAATTTCCTTTTTGCATGCTTCTACTAAACTTTTAAAAGTATAGTAAAAATTGAAAGCCCTGGCGATTTCTCGCCAGGGCTCCGCTTTATTTATTGTGAGACTTCATTGTAAATGCTTGATGCCGCTAAGTCTTGCTCAACAAGCAATTCATTTAACATATCGTCTGCTTCTAGGAATTTTTCGTTAGCTGCTTCAAATGATGCATCTTTCGTCAATTCTTCCGCTTTCATTTCGTAAGATTCATGCATTGCAGTAAATGCGGATTCGATCGATTCTTTGTGCTCCTCTAATGCTGCAGGAATTTCAATTGTTTCTACTGCACTAGCTGCTTCTTCAGCAGAAGCGATGGCTGCGTCTTTCATGGTCTGCAATTCGTCGCCTTCTGGCAATGTTTCTTCTGCCTGGCTCATTTCGAATGCATTCAAGTCACCATCTACAGCATTGATCGTATTCGGAATGGACATGTAAAATTTCATCAATTCCTGCTTTACATCTTGGTTGCCTTCCGAAGTTTCAGCACCTGCTGTTTCTTCTGCCGGTTCTGTTGTCGTCGCTTCTTCTTCTCCGCAAGCCGTCAATAAAACTGCTGCTGATAAACCAATTGCCCATAATTTCTTCATGATGTTTTCCCCCTACTGTGTAATATCTTTGCTATAGTAGCACAGAAATTACCAATAGAATAGACCTTTTGAAATAGTTGTAATTGGTCGAATCAATCAATTATTCCAAACTTTTCCGGCCATTTGTGAAACGGTCGACAATATGCGCTAAAGCTCCGTCACCCGTGACGTTTGCTGCAGTACCGAAGCTGTCCTGTGCCATGTAAAGGGCAATCATCAAGGCAACCATTGTGGCATCAAACCCAAGCATAACTTCCAGTAAACCAATCGCTGCCATAACCGCACCGCCTGGAACTCCGGGTGCAGCGATCATTGTTACACCCAGCATTAAAATGAACGGGAAGAAATCGCCAAAGGTCGGGACTCCGCCTGTCAACAATACTACACCTATCGCACATGATACCAGGGTGATGGTACTGCCGGATAGATGAATGGTTGCAAACAAAGGAACGGTAAAGTCTGCCACCCGTTCATTAACTCCCGATTTACGGGATTGGCGCAAAGTGACCGGAATGGTTGCTGCAGAAGACTGCGTACCAAGTGCCGTGAAATATGCCGGCATCATCGTTTTTAAGATTCCAAAAGGATTTTTCCCTTTTAATGCGCCAGCTGATGAATACTGAAGCAACAGCATGGTCCAGTGAAGGATCAAAATCATTAAAAAGACAATTGCGAACAACGATAAGATTTCAAATACTGCCCCGCCATAGGCCATATTGGCAAAAATACCAAAGATGTGGAACGGCAACAAAGGAATAATCACGTAAGAAATCGTCTTCTCAATAATTGCTTGGAATTCATCAAAAAATGAGGTCATGGTCTTGCTTCCTGTCGATGCCATGCCGATGCCGAGCAAGAACGCCAGGATCAATGCTGACATAACGCCAAAAACAGGTGGCATATCAAGGGCAATAAATGTCGCTGCTAATGCATGCTCCGGATCTTCCAAGCTGCTTAAAGAGCCTTCCCGCATAACATTGGGCAAAACCGTGGTTGCTGCAAAAAACGCTAAAATCCCCGCTGTTACGGTAGATGCATAGGCAACCCCGGTGGCTACACCCAAAAGCTTGCCTGAACCTTTGCCCAATTTTGCAATTCCCGGAGCAATAAAGCCGAGAATAATCAACGGTACAATAAAGTTTAGAAAGTTACCAAAAATCGTGGTAAACGTTGCGAATACCCGCACCATCCATTCTGGCGCAACCAATCCAATGAGAACCCCCAACACAATTGCCACGACAATACGTGGCAGCAAACTAAAATTGAATTTCATCAAAATGTCCTCCTCATATGAACAAATGCTTATTTTATATTATTCAAAAGTAGCACAGACCTTTTAAGAATGACAGCCATATAGGAAAACGCGAAATATTGTTATTATTTAAACAAAATAAAAAAGCATCCGCTGAAGGATGCTTTTTTACAGGATTATTCGACTGGTACGACTGAGCCGCCCCATTCTTCCAAAATGAAATCTTTAATTTCTTGTGAAGTTAACACTTCCACTAATGCTTCAATGTTTTCGTTTTCTTCATCGCCAGCGCGCACTGCAATAATGTTGGCATATGGAGAATCTGAAGACTCAAGTGCAATGGAATCTTCCATTGGGCTAATGCCTGCATCAATTGCATAGTTCGAGTTGATTAGAACTGCATCGCCTTCACCTGCTTCATACATTTGAACCAACAATGCCGCTTCGTAGTTGGCATCAAATTGAAGATCTTTCGGGTTTTCAACAACGTCGCTTACTTCAGCAGCTGTTTTTTCTACACCTTCAGCCAATGTAATCAAGCCTTCAGCTTCAAGCATAGAAAGAATGCGGCCGTGATCAGCAACCGAGTTGCTCATCAAAATCGTTCCACCTTCAGGCAGTTCATCAAGTGAAGCGTGATCCTGAGAGTAAACACCGATTGGCTCGATGTGAATGCTGCCTGCGTTTTCAAATTCGTAGCCATGATCCGCTACTTGCGACTCTAGGTAAGGAATGTGTTGGAAATAGTTGGCGTCGATTTCACCAGACTCTAAATCTTCATTTGGCAGGATGTAATCCTGGTATGTTTCAATTTCAAGTTCAATGCCCTGCTCTTCTAGAATCGGTTGTGCCTGTTCTAAAATTTCAGCGTGGGGCACGTTCGAAGCGCCAACGCGCAATGTGCTCGATTCTTCTTCTTCGCTTGCCCCGCCATTTCCGCATCCTGCGAGTACTAAAGCTGTTAGTGCTGTTCCTGCTACAAATTTCTTCATCTGACTCTCTCCCTTTTCATGTGTTTTTATATAGTACGGAAAATCCGCTGCTATCGTTTGTCTGACTTAGTTGTCACCCAATCACCTATAAATTGAATAACGAAGACGATGATCAAAATTAAGATCGTTGCCATTAACGTGACATCTTCCCGGCTGCGCTGGAACCCGTCCAAGAAAGCCAAAGTCCCAAGGCCGCCTGCGCCAATGATGCCAGCCATTGCCGTGTAACCGACTAATGCAATGGCCGTCACCGTGATTCCGGAAATTAAAGCCGGTTTCGATTCAGGCAACAGGACTTTCCAAATGATGGTGCCGGTTGTCGCGCCCATAGAACGGGCAGCTTCGATGACCCCTTTATCAATTTCTTTCAAGGCAATCAGCACCATGCGTGCATAAAATGGAGCTGATCCGATGATCAATGCCGGCAATGCAGCGTTGGGTCCACGAATAGAGCCCATCAAGAATAACGTAAACGGAATCAATAAGATAATCAGGATGATAAAGGGAATCGAGCGGAAAATATTCACGAATGCCCCTGTCAGCCAGTTGACGACTTTGTTTGCCCATAATTGCTTTGGCGCTGTCAAAAACAGCAAAATACCAAGAGCCAATCCAATAACAAATGTAAATACTGTGGACAATGCCGTCATGTAAAGTGTTTCAATAGTGGCTTCCCACATATTGTCCCAATCGACGTTCGGGAATAATGATTCAATCATTGTGCATCACCTCCGCTTGGACATCTTCTAACCGAAGGAATGCCAGTGCTTCTTCAATTTCTGCTGCTGAACCTTTCAATTGCAGGATCAACGTTCCATATGCCCCGCGCTGTGTGTGCGAGATATTGCCTTGAACAATGTTGACTTCCACTGCATGGCTGCGGATCAACTTTGTCAGAATCGGCTGTTCAGTTTGGTCTCCAACAAAGACCAATTTTACCAACTCGCCTGTCGGATACAATTCCCGAAGATTTTTGATGGTTTCGTGCGAATCACCGGAATCGGTAACCTGTGCCACAAAACGTTTCGTGATTTCTTCTTTCGGCGATTGGAAAACATTCAGAACATCGCCAAGTTCAACCACCCGGCCGCCTTCCATGACCGCCACACGATGGCAAATCTTGCGGATTACATGCATTTCATGAGTGATTAACACAATGGTCAAACCCAATCGTTTGTTGATGTCCACCAGCAGATCCAGGATGGCATCGGTTGTTTCTGGATCGAGTGCAGATGTTGCTTCGTCACACAACAAGACTTCCGGATCATTCGCCAGTGCCCGGGCAATGCCGACGCGCTGTTTCTGTCCGCCTGAAAGTTCCGATGGATACGCGTTTTCACGGCCAGTCAATCCAACCAGTTCGATCAACTCTTGAACTCGGTTGCCCCGCTGTGCTTTTGCCACTCCGGCAATCTCGAGCGGGAACTCGATATTCTCTCTTACTGTTCGAGACCATAACAAGTTGAAATGCTGGAAAATCATGCTGACTTTTTGGCGGGCCTTGCGCAATTCTCCACCTTTAATCGCTGTGATCGTCTGCCCGTTAATTTCGACTGTTCCTGAAGTTGGTTTTTCCAAACCGTTCAACAACCGGATCAACGTACTTTTACCAGCTCCGCTGTACCCGATAATGCCGAAGATTTCACCATCGGAAATGGATAAATCGACTCCGTCAACAGCTGTAAGAACTGCTTTGCCTGTATCGAATTTTTTCGTTACTTTTTTTAACTCAATCATCTCTTGAACACCCCTAGATTCTAAAAATAAAAAACCCTTCCGCGCAGAACTGAGCAGAAGGGCAAACGTATATTATACGGAAACCAATCTCTCATCTTCCAAAGCTTTCGCTTCGTGTGATTTGGCACCATTTCATTTTCATGACGGTTGCCGGGCTTCATAGGGCACTTCCCTCCACCACTCTTAATAAGAGTTTTGATATGAAATTATTTTATCAGAATCTCAATTTACCATGACGTGCTAAATTCGTCAACAGATTTCAACTTATCATATAAATATGGGACCGAATGGAAAGCATAAATCTTTTCCTCAATTTTGCCATTCTCCGTAATTAGCAGGCACGGCACACTTTCCACTTGGTATAAGCCTGCAATTTCTTGGACATAATTCAAGTTGGCTTTGCCGATTTCAAGATCCGGCAGCAGTTCTGTGACGACTGTCAACATCTTTGAAGCGACCTGGCAAGTCCCGCACATCGGCGTATATAAATAAAACGCAGTGGTCCGTTTTGTGTTTTTTTCTTTGATCCATTCTTTATGTGTCCATTCTTTCATCTTCTTCATCCCTCTATCAATAGCTTGTTGACCCGGACATTCGCTGCAATCAGCACATCCATCAAAATGCGAAGCGGTGTCGTTGAAACTTCCTTGTAGCTGCGATTCACATAGAAATGGCGGGCTTCCGGGAATTCACGTTTGACTAACTTCCGCAACTTTTCTCCTGAAGAATCGGCATCCACCAATATGATAATATCCTGATCTTCGTAAGGCAATAATAATTCTTCAAGCCGCGATGCACTTACTGTACCATTTGTGCAAAGAATCGTCACGGGTTCTGCAATGAGCGGCGCAATCCTCGACTTGTCGCTGATTCCCTCCACCACAATCACCTTTCCCATAAACATTCACCCCATCGAATATAGAATAAGAAAAGTCCTATTACTCAACTATACTAATTAATTCAATAGTTTCAAGAATATCACCTTGACGCCATAGAACCCTATTTCTTTCCTTGGGCCGTTTCAGCATTTTTTCCAATTCTATTCGGGGAGAAAAAAACAAAAAAGCGCCTAGGCATAGGCGCTTTCCAAAGTTTACTCGTTTGTCATTTCTTTGTATTGGTCTGCAGTCATCAGTTCGTTGACTTCTTCTTCAGAAGGGGCTTCGATAACCACCATCCAAGCTTGCTCGTAAGGAGATTCGTTGACGAATTCCGGGCTGTCTTCAAGCTCAGAGTTGACCTCAACTACTTTTCCGCTGATAGGTGCGTATAGTTCCGAAACCGTTTTAACAGATTCTACGCTGCCGAAGGGCTGATCTTTTTTCAGTTCTTCGCCAACTTGCGGAAGCTCAACAAAAACGATATCTCCCAATTCAGCCTGTGCGAAATGAGTAATTCCGATACGCGCATTGCCATCTTCGATTTTGACCCATTCGTGTTCTTTTGAATAACGAAGTTCTGCTGGTGTGCTCATCTTGACCCCTCCAAATTATGTAGTTCATTCATGTTCAGTTTGACATAAACAGCCGTGAAACACAAGATGACGCAGCCTTTATAACCAGCTCGTCCGGTAGTCCTCTTCTTTAAAGCCCAGTGTCACCTGTTTGCCGTCCCAAGCAAGCGGACGCTTGATCAGCATCCCGTCTGAAGCCAATAATTCCAGCTGCTGTTCTTCGGTCATGTCTGACAGCTTGTCTTTCAAGCTCAGTGAACGATAGACCAAGCCGCTCGTGTTGAAAAATTTCTTCAACTCCACCCCGCTTGCCTGGTAAATCTCTGTCAATTGTTCTTTTGTTGGCGGATTTTCTGCAATGTGAATTTCGTTATATTCGACACCGTTTTTTTCCAGCCAGCTTTTCGCTTTTCGGCACGTTGTGCATTTTGGATAAGCATAATAGGTAATCAAGTTAGAACCCCCTTTTTTCAAGCTTACCAAAAAGAACCCAAACGGTCGACGACAAAAAAACAGGCCAACCCAGATTTACTGAGTTAGCCTGTATTGAGAAAGCTATTACACAACGTATTTTTCGACATCGATCAGCTTGACAGCCGCTTCGCGTTTTTTCGCAATGACATTGTAAGGCGTTGAACGAGTCAATTTACGCAATGCAGAAAGCATCATACGTTGGTTGTCGCCTTCGATGGCTGCGATCAATGTTTCTTTCGCATCTCTTTCGATCTGGTCGAATGCTTCTTGGCAATAAATCTGCGTATACAATAGTTTCTGCTTGGCCTTTTCTTCGCCTGAAGCAGCGATTGCTTTTTCTGTACGCAATACGACCGACTCCATCGCAAAGACGCTGCTGACAATATCTGCGATGTTGACTAAAACTTCCTGCTCCGCTTCCAGTTTTGTCCCGTAAGTCTGAGCGGCAAGACCGGCCGCCAGCAAAGCGATCTTCTTAGCATTTTTCACCAAGTATTTTTCTTGGGCCAGCGCTTCTGTGCCGACTTCTTCTGGCATCATCATCAACAGCTCTTCTTGAAGCTGCTGTGCGTGCTGCAACAACGGCAATTCGCCTTTCATCGCTTTACGAAGCAATGTTCCTGGTACTAGCAAGCGGTTGATTTCATTGGTGCCTTCAAAAATACGGTTGATGCGTGAATCGCGGTAAATGCGCTCGATTTCGTATTCCTGCATAAAGCCGTATCCTCCGTGTAATTGAACACCTTCATCGACGATGTAATCCAAGGTTTCCGTGCCAAAGAATTTATTCAGTGAGCACTCCACTGCAAATTCAGCGATCGAGTCAGCCACTAATTTTCCGTCTGCCTGCTGCTCATCCGTAAATCCGCTCATGCGGTCTTCGAACAACCCAACTGTGCGGTACACAGAACTTTCAACAGCATACAATTTAGAAGCCATCGTTGCCAATTTCTCGCGCGTCAAATTGAAGGAAGAAATCGGCGTCTTGAACTGCTGACGCTGGTTTGTATAAGGAATTGTCAATTCCATGGCGCGTTTCGATGCACCAATTGTGCCGACACCCAATTTGTAACGACCAATGTTCAAGATGTTAAACGCAATAATGTGTCCGCGTCCCGCTTCGCCCAATAGGTTTTCCACAGGAACTTCTGCGTCCTGCAAAACCAAGGTGCGTGTAGAAGACGACTTAATGCCCATTTTCTTTTCTTCCGGTCCAACAGAAACACCTGGATATTCGCGTTCTACAATAAAGGCCGAGAATTTGTCGCCGTCAATTTTTGCATAAACTACGAAGACATCTGCAAACCCAGCATTGGTGATCCATTGCTTTTCGCCGTTCAAGACGTAATGCGTGCCTGCTTCGTTCAGTTTGGCTACCGTTTTCGCACCAAGTGCATCTGATCCTGAGCTTGGCTCAGTCAATGCATAAGCTGCGATCATTTCACCTGTTGCTAAGCGAGGCAAGTAGCTTTGCTTTTGTTCTTCGTTGCCGAACAGAACGATTGGCAATGATCCAATGCCGACATGTGCGCCGTGAGTGATTGAGAAGCCGCCTGCTTTAGACATTTTCTCAGCAATCAACGCTGAAGCGATTTTGTCCAAGCCTAAGCCGCCGTATTGTTCCGGTACATCTGCACCCAAAAGGCCAAGTTCTCCAGCTGTTTTCAATAGACGAACTGAGTGTTCAAACTCATGGTTCTCCAAGTTTTCAACGACTGGCATGACTTCGGTATTCACGTAGTCTTCCGTAGATTTTGCGATCATTTTTTGTTCTTCCGTGAAATCTTCCGGTGTGAACACACGTGACAGATCCGCGTCTTCGATTAAAAAACTACCGCCTTTTATCAATGTTTTTGATTGTTCCATTTTGTATTCCTCCTATTTTTTAATTGCTTTATGAATGTGTTTAAGTTGAGCTTAAATGATCACTTCTAATCCGCTTCGGTCGCTTTGGGCATGACTCCCGCAAGAAGCCAGGTAAAGTACACCTATCTCCTTGCTTCGCCTACCTGGACGCGCCGACGCTAATAAAACACATCTCTAACTAATTTCTATTTCTTCACTCTCTACTAGAGTGCAGTTCGAAACTAACAAGAATGTATAGAAAGCTGCGACTTTTCCAGATCTGACTTAAAATTTAATTATCAAATTCATTTCTACAACATTTCAAAGACGCCTGCTGCACCCATTCCGCCACCGATACACATCGTGACCACGCCGAACTGTTTGCCTTGGCGTTTTAATTCACTCATCATGCGGATTGTCAGGATGGAGCCTGTCGCACCCAGCGGATGGCCCAGTGCAATGGCTCCTCCGTTAAAGTTGACTTTGTCGATATCCAAGCCCAGTTCTCGGATGACACCCAGCGATTGCGAGGCGAAGGCTTCGTTTAATTCCCAGACATCAATGTCTTCAATTGTTAATCCAGCCAGTTTTAAGGCTTTTGGAATAGCGACGACAGGACCAATTCCCATAACTTCCGGCGGTACGCCGCCTGTTGCGAATGAACGGAATTTAGCGATGGGCTTTAACCCGAGTGCTTCCGCTTTTTCACGGTCCATCACCAGCAACGCACCGGCACCATCTGAAGTCTGCGAAGAGTTTCCGGCTGTAACTGTTCCGCGTGCTGAGAAGGCCGAGCGCAATTTATTCAAAGTTTGAATGCTGGTGCCGTGGCGGACGCCTTCATCCATTTCGAACATAAAGGATTTCTCCTGGTATTTATTGTGGTCGTCTACATATCGTTTGGTTACTTCGACTGGAACGACTTCTTCGTCAAAGTTGCCGGCTGCAATAGCCGCTGCCGCTTTTTCGTGCGAACGGACTGAAAATGCATCCTGGTCTTCACGGCTGATGCCGTATTGTGTCGCCACCTGCTCTGCCGTGTGACCCATGCTCATATAGTATTGAGGTGCTGTTTCCGCTAATTTTGCATTGGGGCGAATGACGTTGCCCATCATCGGCACCATGCTCATTGATTCCACACCGCCTGCAATGATCGCTTCGGCTGAACCAACCATGATGCGTTCTGCTGCATAAGCGATCGACTGCAATCCTGAAGAACAAAAGCGGTTGACGGTAACGGCTGATACCGTATCCGGCAATCCTGCAAGTGCTCCGATATTGCGGGCGATGTTCATGCCTTGCTCTGCTTCCGGCATGGCACAGCCCATAATTAAATCATCTATTGGCCCATCGTATCCGCCTGCCCGCTGTAGCGTTTCTCTGACAACCAATGCGCCGAAATCATCCGGACGTACAGTCGCCAACGAACCTCTTGTCGCTTTTCCGACCGGTGTTCGAGCACTGGCCACGATTACTGCTTCACGCATGTAAATTTCCTCCTTTTATCATCAACGATTAATTGCGTAACGGTTTTCCTTTGACCAGCATATGCTGCATGCGCTGCTGTGTTTTCGGTTCAGCCACAAGGCTTAAGAATGCCTGGCGCTCCAGGTCCAGTAGGTATTGCTCATCCACTTTCGTGCCGTACGGAACTTTTCCTCCAGACAAAACAAATGCCAACTTTTTAGCGATTTTTAAATCGTATTCGCTGATATAGCCGGAACTGAACATGCCTTCTGCTCCCAGTAATAAAGTCGCGTAGCCCGGTTCTCCGGTAACGGGAACTTTTTCACGCAAAGGCGCTTGGTAGCCATTTTCATAAAGTGACAAAGCTGCCTGTTTGGCGTCGTAAATCAAGTGATCGCTGTTGACGCTGATGCCGTCCACAAAATTCAGGAAGTTGTTTTCACGCGCTTCTTCAGCTGAAGTGGATACTTTGGCCATCGCAATCGATTCGAACACTTTGCTGGCGATGTTTTGGTAGTCAACGGTTACACCGTGCGGCAAGCCTTTCAGCTGTTTCATGTACAATTCTTTGTTTCCGCCGCCGCCAGGAATCAGCCCAACACCTGCTTCTACAAGTCCCATATACGTTTCCATCGAAGCTTGAATATGCGCTGCCGGCAGCGCGACTTCTGCGCCGCCGCCAAGAGACATGCCAAATGGCGCTGCGACAACTGGTTTGTTGCTGTATTTGATCTTCATCATGGCATTTTGGAAAGTCTTGATCGTGAAATCCAGTTCAAAAATATTGTCGTCTTGTGCTTCCATCAAAATCATGCCCAGGTTTGCGCCCACGCAGAAGTTCTTGCCTTGGTTGCCGATGACAAGCCCTTTGAAGT
The DNA here is from genome assembly GCF_058268435.1 of Planococcus sp. TJ-307. Classification (NCBI taxonomy): domain Bacteria; kingdom Bacillati; phylum Bacillota; class Bacilli; order Caryophanales; family Caryophanaceae; genus Planococcus; species Planococcus sp. TJ-307. The sequence continues at coordinate 157,908 of NZ_JBZDOJ010000005.1, read as the reverse complement.
TTTTCTCGACTTCGTCGACTGCAAAATTGATCATTTGCATGATGTCCAAGCCAATTGCATTGGAGCGGGAATGAAATTCCAGCAAAGCAATGCCATCGCCCAAATCAATCAGGCTTGCACCGGAATTTGATTTGATCACGCCGTGTTTTTTCTTATAGCGCTTTAAGTCGATAACTTTTTCATTCACCGGAACGGGCTGGTAGCTCGTCCCATCAAAGAAATGCAAATCGCCATTTTCTTCTTTATAGAAGGTTTCGTTTCCGCTGTCGAGCAAAGCCTGTACAAATGCTGGAACCGAATGGCCTTCCTGCTTCATTTTTTCGACTGATTTGGCTACGCCGATGGCATCCCATGTTTCAAATGGCCCTTGTTCCCAGCCAAAGCCCCATTTCATGGCGTTGTCGATTGCCACAATGTCGTCTGCGATTTCTCCAGTCAGTTCGGCTGAATAGCGCAATGTCGGAGCAAGGATGCTCCAAAGCAGCTCGCCTGTCCGGTCTTCTGCATAGACAAGCGTTTTCATTTTAGCAGCCAAACCTTTTTGCTGCTTGGCCATTTCCTGTGAAGGCGTTTTCAATTTACCAGCAGCACGGTATTCCAGGGTATCTGGATCAAGTTCTAAAATCTCTTTGTCTTTTTTCAAGAAGAATCCTTGTCCTGATTTGGCTCCGAGCCAACCATTTTGAACCATTTTCGCCATGAATTCCGGTGTTTTAAACACTTGCTGTTCTTCACCTGAAGTTTGGTCATAGACATTTTTCGCTACGTGCATAAACGTATCCAGCCCAACCACGTCCAAAGTACGGAAAGTTGCTGATTTTGGACGCCCAATCAATGGACCAGTTACCGAGTCTACTTCTCCGATTGAATAGCCGCGTCCGATCATTTCACGCAATGTCACCAATAATCCATACGTGCCGATTCGGTTAGCAATAAAGTTCGGTGTATCTTTCGCAATAACGACCCCTTTGCCCAACCGGTCTTCTCCAAATGCCGTCATAAACTCTACTACTTCTGGAGCTGTTGTATTTGCAGGAATTACTTCCAGCAGTTTCAAATAGCGTGGCGGATTGAAAAAATGAGTTCCCAGGAAATGCTTGCCAAAATCTTCTGAGCGCCCTTCCACCATTGCGTTTATGCTGATGCCTGATGTATTGGAAGAAACGATGGAGCCGTCTTTTCTGACGCCATCAATTTTATCGTATAGCGATTTCTTTATATCAAGATTTTCAACAATTACTTCAATAATCCAGTCGACGTCTTTTAATTTTTCCAGATCGTCTTCCAGATTTCCTGGAGTGATTAACTGAAGGTTCTTTTTCGCTGTTAATGGAGCTGGTTTTTGTTTGAGCAGTTTTTGGATAGATCCACTTGAAATTCGATTGCGCACTGCTTTGTCTTCAAGAGACAAGCCTTTTGCCTGTTCTTCTTTTGACAACTCGCGCGGAACAATATCAAGCAATAATACAGGAATTCCTATATTTGCAAGGTGCGCTGCAATTCCAGAACCCATAACACCTGAACCGATTACAGCCGCTTTTCTTATTTGGTAAGCCACTAGCAAACCCTCCTTGAATTTTTGAATGAATCCTCATTCATTTTTTAATTAAAAAAATAGAACGTTCTCTATGTCTTTTAGTGTAAGGTATTTTTTCTTTTTTCGCAATATTTAATCGCTAAAATTCTCCCAAATTTTTCAGGAACAAATTCTTTGCGATTTTGCCAAAGCACGGTAAACTGAAAGAGAACCTATAAGGAGGCAATACAAATGAAATCAATCGTTACAAACGAACAATTCAATGAAATGATAAATGGTACACAACCGGTCATCGTAAAATTCCAGGCTGGCTGGTGCCCAGATTGTACGCGCATGGACATGTTCATCGATCCAATCGTTGAAGAATACAACCAATATCAGTGGGTCGACGTCAACCGCGACGAACTGCCGGACCTTGCTGAGAAATATGACGTTATGGGCATTCCGAGCTTGCTGATCTTTAAAAACGGCGAAAAAACAGCTCATCTGCACAGCGCAAATGCCAAGTCACCCGAATCCGTTACTGAGTTTTTGAACAACCAAAACGAGTAGGCTCCTGCCTACTCCTTTTTTTCGCTATAAGTGAATTGAGTTTTTCTGGTTAAGCTGTTGAAATTTTGAAATGTGCATCTTTATCCTCACTCAACGCAGCTAACCAATTATTAACTACCCCGGAGGTATATGAATGGATTCTCAAGAGGAAATAAAAGAGTTAAAAGAACAAGTGGTGTATTACGAAAAACTGATCAAAAATATGTCAGCACCTATTATTCCATCAATTGTTCCAAGAACCATTTTGGTGCCAATCGCCGGTTTTATTTTTCAGGACCGCTTTGATATGATCCGCAGCAAAGTTTTGAACTATGCGGAAAAACACCGCGACACCGAACGGGTTGTTTTTGATTTTACGGGCGTGACAACTGACGACATTGCCGAATTTGATTACAACGGGTTGGCAAGTGAATTGAGCCAATTAAATTCTGCACTCGGATTAATGGGGCTGCGTGCGATATACGCTGGATTCAATCCGCTGTTTGTACGCGAAATCGTTCATGCAGGAATTCAAGTAGACTTGGAAGTGTATACCACTTTCCGAATTGCCTTATCGCAATTGCTTACTGAAAATGATCAATTGCTGTCGAAACGTTGATGCTCTTTAATCCAGGAGGTGGCCGCAGTGAAAAAACTGATCGCTTTTCAAGGTCTGTCCCAGCATGATGAGGCTATCTATAAAAAATACCGGGCATCTGCCTGTGGGCCGGTAACTGCCGCTGCCATTCTCCAGTTTCACGAAGAATTGAATGTTGGCGTCAACCAGCTTTACCGGCTTCTTGGTGCAACTCCCATCGGTTTGTTTACTTGGCGGCTGCTCAGCAATTTTTATAAAGTTGCGGGAACCCGCTACGAAGCAAAGAAAGTTCGGAACATCGAAGAAGTAAAAGAAGAACTGCTGGCAGGACGGCCGCTTGCGATGAAATTTGATCGGTATTTTACCTTTCATTGGTTTTCAACATTCGCTTACAGCTATCATTGGGTGCCGCTAATTGGCTTCAAACAAGAAACGGATGACCTTCTCCTTTATATTCACGACAACGGACAAAAAAACCGCCCCAGCAAAATGCGGACGGTTTCGTATAAAGAAAATCAAAAGGTGCTGACTTTTGTAAAAATCAAGCCCATGGGTCGGCAATGATGCCAACATCCTTTTCCAATTGCTTGGCAAGCAGCAGCAATTGCTGGTCGCGGCATAATTGAATATGTTCTTGGGTGTAGGCAGAAACCTCCAGTTTCTCCAAAGGCACCTCCAACTGGATGTCGCATTTAATGACAGCCAGTTTTTTTGATAGCAATAACATCTCTTTATGCTCATCAATTTTCTTTTTCTGTGCCGGCTTTAATTCGTCAAGTGCGTCCAGTACGCCATCAGTGGAACCGTAATTCTGGATCAGTTGAAGTGCAGTCTTCGGTCCAATCCCCTTCACTCCAGGGTAGCCGTCGCTTGGGTCGCCCATAAACGCTTTCACATCTGCAAACTGGGCAGGCTGTATGCCGTATTCTTCGACAAAGCGCGCTTCCGTGTAAACATCGTATACATGAAATCCTTTTTTCATGAACGCGATATTAACCGAAGGCGTCAGCAGCTGAAGCATGTCTTTATCGCCTGTAATAATGGTAAAGTCTACCTGGTCTTGCCATTGCTTAGTGAACGAACCGATAAAATCATCGGCTTCAATCCCTGCTTCTCCGTAATTTTTCCATCCAAGCTGCTCCGAAATCGACTGGGCCAAATCAAACTGATGCACCATGTCCTCCGGTGGCGCCGGACGGTTCGCTTTATAACCATCGAACAAGTCGGTTCGGAACGTCCGTGCTCCCATGTCCCAGCAAACTGCCATATGAGTCGGCTTCATCATTGTTTTGGCCGCCAGTACGTGTCTCGCAAATCCTTGCACGCCATTCGTCGCCAAGCCTTCGGTCGTCCGGAAATATTGGCCGACTGCCGATGTCGCGAAAAACGAACGGAACAGGAGCGCCATCCCATCGACTAATAATACATGTGGTTTTTCCATGCTAAAATCTCCCATCTTGTTGTTGCCTGGTATTCATTATACCGTTTTTCCAATGAAAAAACCGCCGAAGCGGCGGTTTTAACGTTTGCGTTTTATGGCTTTGTATTCGAGATTCAACGCTTTGTAGAAGGAAGCCATCATCAGCAGCATAATGATCGAGAACGGGAATGCCGCAATGATCAGCACGGTCTGCAATGTGCCGAGTCCTCCTGTTGACAACAAGATAACAGCAATTGACGATTGGGCAATACCCCACGTCAACTTCACAGCATTTTGCGGATACAACGACCCGCCTGTTGTCTGCATACCAAGAACGAATGTTGCAGAATCGGCAGAAGTGACGAAGAATGTTGTAATCAGGAAAATCGCAATGACTGACAACAAGACACCCAACGGCAATTCATTAAATACTGCAAACAGCGTTTCTTCTGTCAGCAATCCTGTCAGATCCACACCGCTGTTTTGTACGTCAATAGCTGTCGTACCAAAAGCAGCGAACCACAGGAAACTGATAAACGTCGGAATCAACAAGACGCCTAGTAAAAATTGGCGAATCGTCCGCCCTTTTGAAACACGGGCAATGAATATACCAACGAATGGAGACCATGAAATCCACCATGCCCAGTAGAAAATCGTCCAGCCGTCGATCCAGGCGCGATTTTCGCCATCAATAGGACCTGCACGGAAACTCATTTGCACCAAGTTCTGGAAATACGTCCCGATTGTATCGGTAAACATGTTCATGATTAACAAGGTTGGTCCTAAGATGATGATTGCAATAAGCAATAGGACGGCCAGTACCATATTGGTATTGGAAAGATACTTGATCCCTTTGCTTAATCCAGTCCAAGCTGAGAACATGAACAAGACCGTTACAATTGCAATAATAACCAATTGAACAGCAAAGTTGTCTCCTGGAATTCCATCAAATAAGAACGCCAAACCTCCGTTGATTTGAATAGCGCCAAACCCTAGAGTCGTTGCAACACCCACAACTGTCGCAAAAACAGCGATAACGTCTACAAGCGTTCCCCAAGGTCCTTTCATTTTGTCTCCGAACAACGGTTTTAATGTCGCGGATACCAATCCAGGTTCCCCTTTTCGGAACTGGGAGTAAGCGAGTGCCAACGCTACTACAGCGTAAATTGCCCACGCATGAATTCCCCAGTGGAAAAAGCTGAAACGCATTGATTCGCGCATTGCTTCAGCGCTTCCAGGTTCAGCAGTTGCCGGATCAATCGCAAAATGCGACAGCGGCTCTGCGGCTCCCCAGAACACAAGACCAATCCCCATTCCTGCTGAAAACAGCATAGCGATCCATGTCCCGAATGTAAACTCGGGCTTGTCTGTGTCTTTGCCCAATTTGATCTGTCCCATCGGACTGATGACAAAAAACAGGCAGAATAAAACCATGATGGAAACAATCAATAAATAATACCATCCGAACGAAGTTGTCAGGAATGATTCTATATTCCCGGTAACTTCTGCAAAATTATCAGGTGCAAATGCGCCGTAGCCAATGGCTAATAATACGAGTGCAAGAGCAATCCAAAAAACATTGGTTACTTTTTTCATATAGTACCTCTCCTTTTTCTGTTTTTTATTCCGCTCGAACGGTCAGTAAGGCCCCCGCTTTTGCAGCGGGAGCCCCCTGACCGTTAAAGACCGAATTTGATCAACTAAAAACCAGCGGCAGATGAAGAACTCCACTGACTGAAGTTTCTCCTTATCACAAGTGTAAAGGATACGCAATATTTCCTATCCTGTCAAACCCACTGACCGTAGAAACTAGCTCTAAATATACAAATATAATTTTATTGAAAACTCTAAAATTTTATATGATTTTTGTTTAAAATGAATGAATCTGTCATTCTTCGAAAAAGCTTGTGCAATAAGATCGCTTCATATAGGCACTCCTCAATTTTTTACTGAATATTTACCAAACTTCAATTATATCTAGTTTAAGACTCTCAAATTACTATTAATATAAACAAAGTTGCACTTTTATGCTTTTATTTTTTATTTGTAAATGAACGTCTTCAGAAGTTGATAAGAGGATTTTTACATAGTTTTATGACTCAAACTCGGGAATAGAGCGGTTCTTTTGCTTTGGAGTCGCATAAAAAAACCAGACCCTTGAAGGATCTGGTTTTTTATATTACAGGTTAATTGTAACATCTGCTTCTTCACGGAGTTGCGCCACTAATGCTTGGACAGCTTCGTTTTCATTTTGCAACCTAACTTGTTCTTCCAGTTCAGGTTTTACTTCTTCGAATGCTGGAAGTTCCTCGCCGCCAGCTTCTTCTTGTTCAGCCTGTGCTTCATCGTAAAAGGTTTGCAGTTCTTCGTCCGTTGGATTAATGTCGCCGGCTTCTTCTGCAATCAATTGGTCAACTTTCACTTGAGCAGCTACTTGCTCCATAACTTCATCTTCAGAAATCCCCTGCTCTTCAAGAGCTGCTAAAAACTCTTCAGAAGACTCAAGTCCATTTTGCTCAGACAGTTCTTGCAACGCAGTCGTTACTTGCTCTTCTGATGCTTCAATTTCCCGGTTTTCAGTTTCCTGCACGAGCAGTTCCTGAGCTACCATGCTTTCCACAAGCTGCTCTTTCAACTGAGCCTGGTCAACTTCCTGTCCGGTCATTTGTGCTTGCATGGCCATCTGTTGGAATTGTCCTGTATATGCGGATTCAAATTCCGCTTTCTCAATTTCTTCGCCATTTACTTCTGCAACTACATCAGGAACGCCTTCCAAATCAGGTTCCGGCATTTCCGGCTGTTCTGCAGTTTCGCCTTCTTCACCTGCTGCTTCCTCATCTGTTGCAACTTCCTCTTGCGGTGTCTCTTCACCAGTCGTTTCTTCTGCCGTATCATCACCACAAGCAGCAAGTGCTAACATGGATCCTCCAAGTGCTATTGTCAAAAACCATTTTTTAATCATATGTGTGTTCTCCCTTCGAACATAATGTCCGTAATTGTAGCATATCCAGGCGGACTGTAAAAACATAAACCATCGAAGGACCTTTCGAAGCAAAGGAAAATAGCAACTTAGTTGATCTGCAGGAAGGTTTTAACTGGTCAACCTTAGTAGAGGATTAATGGTTATGGCAATGCTAATCTAAATAAATACTATTGTGTTCCTCCAAAAATAAAGATTCTTTTTCTGTTAGGTTTTTGCAGTTTAGACTTAAATAATCTTCTAAACGCTCATTTACGAAGCTGCTCAACCATAAATTTGAATCCATTGGCTTAAGCAGTCGCTATGCAAAGAATTAAGCTAATTGGATTCACGCTATTCTCGTACGAACGATAGATTGCTTAATTCCCTAAGCACAGCACATGGCAACTAACTTATCTTAACTAATACTTTTTCACCATAGTAATAAATTCGACATTAGCCGTGCTGCTAAAGCGTTTGTCTAAAACAAATCCCAGCTTTTTATACAGGTGAATGGCACGCTTGTTGAAGATGGCCACAGTCAGACGAACCGGTAAGTTGGGGTGAGTTTCTACTATAGAATGGAGTACAAACAAACCAAATTTCTTCCCATGTCCTTTGCCTAACAACTTTGGGACCATTCCTAACCCCATATCAATACATTCTTCATCATAGACACCACAGAGCTTTCCGGAAGGTACTTGTGCACTGTCAGCCACACAGAAAAAACCGACCGTTTCTTCTTTTTCATCTACTACGGCGAAGTAAGTTCCATTTAACAGCTCTGCCAACTCTTGGGCAGAAGGCTCATTGTTATAAAAGTGATAAGGCGCATCATATCGCCAATTCAAAATTTCTTGTGCTATCTCTTTATCCATTTCCGCTTTTAGCAGCTTCATTTACGACGCTCCTCGTATTTAGTTCCATTAACCAGCTCGTTCCGTCATTCACTTTTTTCACTTTAACAAATCCGCATTTTTCATAGCACCGAATGGCTCTCTCATTGGAAACAGCAGGATCTAAAACGATGGCATCAATTTTAGTCTGTTGATTTAAGTTCGTTAGAAATTTGGTAACCATAAGCGTACCGATGCCTTGGTTATGGTATTGTACAGCTCCGATAAACAGATCGATGCCGTAAACTTGTAGAGCGTCTTAATAACCAAATTCTTTTTGCACTTCTCTAGTTAATCGATAGTATTGAATAAACCCTATCGGTGTCTCAGCCAGTTCTACTATATATGGATAAACCGGAACATCCCCAGTTATTCTCGGTTCGTATTTGCATTGCACTTGTTCCAAGGTAAAAGGAGCATTTACGTCTCCATAGAATTCCAAAACTTCTGGTGTGCTTAACCACTGGGCCATAATTTTGTAATCGTTATGGGACATTTTTCGAATTGTTAGGTGATCAGTTGTTATTGCATTCACCTACCCACTTGAGTAGTTGGTTTGTGATAGCTTTAATTGACAATGATCCATCTAACACTACATCAGAATCTGGTTTTACCGTGTGGAGCATTTCTAGATAAGCACGTCTCCCGTTATCCGTATAATGCTCCAGTTGAAGCAGAATTTCAGCAACTGAACTTTCTGTAAAGTCTCTTTGTATCCGGCGTGCTAATGCAATGTCCAAAGGAGTATCAATAAATACAGCTAGATCGATGAAACTACTCATCTCGTCATGCTGATAGGCGAAAGGAAAATCCAAAATAATATAATCAAGGGGTTCCTTCAAGAAATTCCGAAGATCATTTAGGAGTGGTGTTAAATTCCACTCATTGGAATCAGCTCCATCATCGACCCATTTCAAAATATCTTCTGGACCTTCAAAGGTATAATCATCAAAATGAAGGGCTTTAGCATTGTTAAAGAGCTTTGTCAGTTGGGAAGTGATCGTTGTTTTCCCTCCACCTGATACACCCGCTACTGAAATGACAAAAGGCAAATTTCTTTTCATTGGAACACTCCAAACTGTGATTTTTTTAGGCAATATACAACTTTTTTTGTATATTTCTTTATTGACTAAGCAATAACTCTAATAGCGGAGCGGTGATTTTATCAAACTTCCTTTGTTCGTCTATCGATATCCAAGCGACTTCAAAAATATCACTATTCGCCTGAAGAGTAGAATCTAAGTTGAGATTGCCGCCTACAATGTTAGCAACGAAAGTATATTTGTTAGATTTCTCAAATAACAACTTCTTAACTACTACATCATATCCCGTTTCTTCTTTTACTTCCCTAATACACGCCTGTTCTGGAGTTTCTCCATCTTCAATTCCTCCACCCGGAAAATTCCAAACAACATCGCCTCTTTGTACATATTGACGGACCATTAAAATTTTACTTCCTTGTGACACCAAAGCTTGCGAAATCATGAGCTCACCTCCAGTTAATTTTCAGATTAGTTATCTGTATATCTTAAAACATATTTAGGATTGCTCTATTACTGATTTGATTGTAACGATATGTAAATAGTATTTAATACCATTTCTATTATTAGCCCACTTTAAAGTTCAATTTCTTTAAAGTGTTAGTAAACACCCATTAAGAAAACTATTAAGCCAAATAAAAATAGCAGGAAATAAAGTAGCAGATAAAACTACTGCTACTCAACCACTTTCTTCATACTCCATAGAGTTAAGAATCCCTCAATCTAAATAAGAGATATTTTGAGAATTTTATGTAAAGTAGCATCCAAAGTAAAAATAGAACTTTGATTTACTACTTTAATAAATAGGTCCTTTAATTTCTTAGAAGAACTCCTCAAGTTTTTATCGCTAATTTTTTCAACGATACCTTCTACTAGACTAAAGGACTTCAATTTCGCTATTATCTTATCAAAATAAATGCTTCTTTCCTTTGAGGTGTATATTTTTATTCCCCCCAACAATTAAGGATTAAATACTTGTTTTAAGTTTCACAGTTTATTACTGAAGAAGTTAAGACTTGCTCTCCACTTTGTTTGTTACATAGAAATTGTAAATTTCCACCAGGTTACGTTCGATTCCTTTGCTGCCTTTCCAGTCTTTGTACTTCTGAGGCAGTATAAAGGATGAAACAAAATCTTCTATAGAAATGTTAGTCTCATGCGCGTCTTTTGCTGAATTTGTTAACATAGATATGTATTGGATCATGGTGTCAATTTGTTTAGTATTCCCAACTTCTCCATGCCCAGGCATGAGGGCCTGTATATTCATTTTCTTGGCAGATTGCAATATACTCAAAAACTCTTCCGGTTGTACAATGGGCAGATGTAACTCTTCGGTTACTATATCCCCCATAAAAGCCGCTTTTTCTTGTGGAACATATAAAAATGTATCGCTCGGCGAATGCCCTCCACCTAGGCAATATAATTCTACATGCCGCTCGGTTCCATAAATAATTAACTTTTTTTCAAAAGTAAAATTAGGTAGTTCAATCTGTAAAGTAGGCAGTTCAGCTAACAACTTCTCCATTTCCAAAAATTGATTGGTTAAGCTTCGCTTGATTACTTCGTTTTCCTCTGCTAAAATCTGCAATTTTAGATTTTCTAGAAATTTTTGAGTCTCCTTAAGTTCGGTATCTACATCCCCTATGGCGCTCTTTTCTCTGATCCAGTCTTTAGTTATCTCAGTAGAAATAATAATCTCATCTTTAAAAACTTGATTTCCCAAAATATGATCGCCATGGTAATGACTATTAACAAGGTATTTCACTTTTTTTCCAGTCAGTTCTTCAGCTTGTTTCTTTAGTTCCCGAGCTGCAGATGGAGTATTGAACGAATCGAACACAAGCAAATCCGATCCTAAATCAACAAATCCTGCGTTGCTCAAGGCGCCGGTTCCTGCTTTCGCCATTGCTGCAAATACACCATTAGCTATCTTACTCAAAGTAAAATATTCTGTATGAATTAGGGTTTCCATTTTATAAAATACCTCCATTATGAAGTCTTTAATACTACTTCTTTTATATTTCAATCTATCGAATTCGTTCTTAAACAAAATACTTGCAAATCCACTTTTTCATATAGTTAAAAGAAAATTCTTTCTTTTAACTACTATATCCAATTACTCTATTTAAATCCAATTAATTTCCATAAAACTATTGTATAATGAAAACACTTATAGATTTATCGGAAAATGAAAATCATTTCTCACAATTTGATAAAGTAGTATATTTTGAAAGGGAATGAACTAGATGAAAAGGAGAGATGAGCGACTATGATTAAAGGACTTTACGAAGCACATTTGCCTGTCAGCGATTTGGAATGTTCCATTCGTTTTTACGAAGGTCTCAGACTTGAATTTGATCATCGTGTCGGGGACCGCGTGGCATTTCTATGGATTGAAAAAGAAAAAAGCTGGTTGGGGTTGTGGCAAACGGAAAAAGTCCAATTGGACTAACATCCTTCCATTCGCCACCTCGCTTTTGAAGTTGAACTGGAGGACTTAAAAATTTCAATTGATTGGCTTAGGAAAAAAGGCATCTTTGCAAGAAAAGCTTTCGGTTTTGAACCAACTGAACCTTTTGTAATGCCAAATGACAAATTCGGACATGCAAAAGTACATTTTGATGATCCTGATGGAAACAGTCTGGAATTTATCTGCAAAGTGGAGAAAAATAATCCTAACTTAAATGAAGCCATGTATTGGAGTGAGTGGGAAAAATCCAACCAATCTTTTTAGAGGAGTTCATAGAATCTATATGTGAGGGAAGACGAGAAGAATGCAAAATTTTAAGATTGCAGTGTAAGGAAGGATAATAATCCACAATGAATAACGATTCATTTTACTTGACGGCGAGGTTACTTTTCCACAAAATCAACCAGAAATGACGTTTTGATATACCTACTCTAGCTGGAATAATTGCATAGAACAATCGATGTATACTGATGAAAAAGAAATTTTTAGAGAATATTAGACACATTCAGGCCACTAGAGACATTCTCCAGTTACAAGAAAACATTAAAAATGTAACAGCAATCGCAATTCCAGATTCTTTGTATCTGCTTTAATGGTATAAGCCTAAACAAACTGCCTCACTCGTGATGAACTGGATAAATGAAAAAATATAATTTAAAAATGCTAAAACATCCATTTTATTTCAGACAAAGTTCACTTACCTATTTCATCATGATCCTTCTATTCCTGAAAAAACTATGCAGCGCCATTGCGAGCAGGGACATGGCTATCAAGATAAAGGCTACCCCACTCGCTATTTCCTGTTCCATATAACTCCGATAAGCGTATAACGCCATAGTGATGGAAGAAATTACTAATAGGCATATTATTAATGGATAAATTTTAACTTTCCCAATAAACTTCGCCCTTTTCTCAATACTTTTGAATTCCAAGATGATAGTCGTTTCCAGTATTAAAATACTTCTTCTTTCGTAGTATTAGCTTTTTTATAAATTACCATCGCACTAAAGTAAAAAATAGGTGCAGTAAATTTTATATCGATAATTTCTAAAGTGGAGTCTTCGAGAAATTCATTTATTTTTCGGTCTATACTTTTTTCGCTGTACCCATAGAAAGTTTTAACGTTCACTCAAAACATCCCCTTTTAATTTATTTATACTAACTATACGGTTGTGGCTCCTTGAAGTTTCATCCTTACTTTATTGGCTGTACCGTTGGCTTTTAAGTGGCAGCTTAAGAACCATTCTCTAAGCAAGTATTTCTATCACGGAAACCATAAGAAAGTCCTTGTATGAAACCGAAAACCGCTTATAGTTAATTGATCGAAACTTCATTATTGCCGTAAACGATGTTGGCCACCATGTTCTTGCTAAGATAGTGGCAGAAACTATAGAACGACTGAAAAATTTTGAAGATAAAAACGCTACAATATAGATCGGAAGACGTTGAATTTGCCTTAATTCTTACTGACACAACCGAAGTAAAGACATTTGGCAAAGTCAGGGTGCAGAAAAAAAACACCTCCGTGTTGAATCACTGGTATTTTCATACCCGTTTTCAACATAAGGTGTTTTTTCTGTGTCTCAAATCGCTTTGGCAGCCTCTAGACAGCTTCTTGTTATCTCGCATAAATCGTATAATGCTCCCCTGTCATTCGACCAACCCCCACATATTTGAAGTGGATCCCACAAAGACCGCTACCAACATGATGATTGAAAAAATGACGAACCCAACTTGCAGCGGCACGTATTGCTTGACGATAGGCTCAATTAAGCCATCTCTGTGATCGATGTAGTGAACATGCGGCACTGGTTCGACAGGTTCAGCAGAGTCTTGAGCAATTTGGAAGTCTTCTTTTTCCAGTGGTTCTTGCTGATTCATGATGAGCATCTCCTTTTGTTAGTATTTTCGCTGTAATATTAACACAATAATCAGATAATTAATAATGAAAAGTCTTTAAGCATAACTTTCTTTTAACATAATCCATAATACCTTTGTTCTAAGCATCCTATTTTTCAACGCCAAATAATTGAATAGGTTTCTATATTAATCCTGCTATTCCATTTTCCCAGCATACGAATCCATCAATTTACGTTAACCTCCTAAAAATTAGGGTAATTTATCAATAGCGACTTTGAAAATTTTTTTCTACATTGCAGCAGACTAGATCAACTACTTAGGTAAAAAACACCGAATGGAGGTTCTGCAAATGGTAAAATCATCTACCGCTAGCATCATACTCTCTTCCCTGCTTTTGATGACAATGGGCTGCAGTCCACTGACGGAAGAATCCATCGAAGAAATTGAGAAGTCAGGGAACCGGCACCAGCAACAAGAATATTTAGGACGAAATCTCGAAATAGGGGTTTTAGGCACACCGCCGGAAGCAGCATCTGAGAAAATTACGTTCAGCCGGGTGGAAATCGAAGAGTTGACCACCCAAACAGTTGAACAGTACGATAGTTTTTTTGTGATGGAAGAGTATCTGGAAAGAGCTGCGGATGGTCCATATACAGAAGTCTTCGCAAATTCAGATGTCTTGTTTTTCTTTATCGGAACGGAAGCTTATTACTTCCCCTTTGTAGATGATGAAATAAGTTATGCGGATTATTCCAAGAGAGTCCAGGATGAGGAGATCTTTTCCTTTGGCTATTACCCGCTAGCCGACAACGGCGCTTCAGGCTGGCACTTTAATATTTTGAAAAAAGATCTAACGGAAGAGGAGCACGAGGAAATTGCAAAAGGGCTTTATTACGAGATGTTTGAGGTTATTAGAGATTTAAATACATCATAAAACCTTTAACCTCCACTGGATACTCAGGTGGAGGTTAGATTCTGTTCTTTATTTCCTTTTAAGAACCGTGCGAAGAAACGAGCGTATCTTTGCACACCGATTTTTTTTATTTGTCAGTGGTCAGAATTAAACTTTCTGTCTGCCCGTCCCATTTAATTTCCACTTTTATTTCTTCATCCTCTTGTATGACAGAACAACCTTCACACACACCGCTTCCGGTATTTGCTGTTCCATCATCTAAAGTTGTGCCTGTTCCTTCAGAGCCTCCTGAATTGGCTTCTATTTTGTAATCAATTGTTTCGGGAGCCGGTTCTTCACCCGTGTAATTAATCGTGCCAGTAGTTCCCTGCTCATTGCCATTAGAAATATCTACTGCATAAAAAACATCCCAACTTTCACTGCTTCCTGAAAAGTTGTATCTGTCTCCATTTGCGCAACCACTTAATACCATCAGCATCATCACTAATAAAATTGTTTTCTTCATTATATTCCTCCTCTATTCATCGTTGAATACTAAAAATACACTTTGTTATTGCTGCTATAGTGACAGCAATAGCTTTAAGTTTTCTTCGATACTGCTCAAGACTCGCATATAACCAATTGCTAAGAAAATCAGTACCGAGAAAAAAATCAACAAAAGAACTAAAAACTTTAATCGCTTATTAAAATTTAAAAACTGGTAGGTATCTCTTTCTATGATGAAACATAAACCTAAAGGAATAAAGACACTAAACAAAACTAAGAAGTTCTGCATCGTCCCAATCTCCATTTTCAAGATGCTTAATACCAATAGTTCACTTGTATCCAGATCAGATTTTTGGAAGATGTATGTCTCACTCTCAGTATTGCGTTCTACTGTAATAGTTTCTTCCGTTTCCAGATAATCTACTGCACCTGGGAATACATTTAGGTAATAAATGAAATAAAGCAGCGCAATCATCAAACCCATGTAAATTAGAAACTTAGATAGAATATTGGGATTTGCTTTATTGGCTTTGGCCATATCAGTCCTCCTAGTAAAGATTTTAACAACTCACGTTCTCTGTCACTTTTCCTCAATCTGCTTTGAATATCCCCATAAAAATTAAGCTATAGTCAGCTTTTTACTCATTGTTAAACTCTCAAAATTTCAATCTGCTTCTAAATCCTTTCTTCTACCTTACCATATTGAGAGAATAATGGAATTACTTACAGATTGTCTTATATCTTCTATTTTATTTCCATCGATCTAAAATAGATGTTGACGAATAGCGATGCCTTAATGTAGAACAAAGTAAACTCAGCTTTTAACTTCACGTTGAAATAACCGGTTTCTAACTATGTTATGGTAGATAAATGGGAATATTAATAAATGAAAGAGGTCTAAACTCTGTCCAAAAAATTTCATTTGGGAGGTTTTTAAAATACTTAAAGGCGATTCCACTTCAAATGCATTGCCATATTCTTTACTGGCAATCGCAGTGTTTTTAATTTTTATAGACAGTGCTCTTGCAACTTGGGCAATCCTTGCCTTTGCAATAGCTGCAGTTAATTCAATTGATAAAAAAGAAACGAAACCAAATGAAAAAGAACTCTTTTCTGCCAAAAAGAAATTGGATATAGTAGTTAGAATTTCTTTGACCGTGGGCATTGTACTTCTCATCACTCACAACTTCTTTGTTGAACTAGATTCATCCATTATTTTATATGCTCTCATTTTGATTCCATTGACTTCCCTGCTCATTCTAAATACTAAAGGAGTTTTCTTACTTGAATGAATTGCTTTTATCAAAAAAATTCATACCTGTTTATTTTATTGTAGGTCTACTAGCTGTCGCACTTTTTAGATCTCTGGATTTCTCGTGGATAGAAGTTTTTACATCCACATTTCTTGTTTTTGTCGTTGGCATTATCTCTTTCTTACAAAATTATGTTTTGTAAAAACTAAGTATCGTTAAAAATGATTGCTGGAAGTTAATCAGTAAGAACAACAATTTAGTTCATTAGCCGCCTTATAAACTAACGAAGATGGAATACCATGGAGGTACTTATGAAAAATCACTATTATTTAGGATGGTTTAGCGAATTTTTTCCGGAGAATTTAAGTAAGGCATTACAAGAAGATATAACACAGAGAAAATCGCTTGTTATGATTAGTGCAAACCCGTTGTCCAATGAAGAAATTGGAGCTACAGAGCTTTCATGGCTTGAACAAGCCAACATTCTGTTTGATGAATATCATTTAATTGACTATCGCTCTAAAAAAGAAGAGGCCCGAGCTTTGCTTCGAGATGCTTCTGTTATTTTCTTATTGGGCGGAAACACGCTTGAACAAAACAAGTTTTTGATGGACTACGAATTGGCGGATTGGATTCAAAAAAGCAACGCCGTTGTATTAGGGGCCAGTGCTGGGGCAATTAATATGTCAGCGAAATGGCTATGCTCTAAAAACTTTGGGTATCAAGTCAAGAAAAGCTCTGTTTACTCCGGCATTGGCCTTGATCATTTTTCTGTCCTGTCTCACTTTGATCTTGAAAATAATATGCTGCTGGTTCAAGAGGAACTGTCTCTCTTATCGGAAAGAATAGATATTTATGCATCGAATAAAGATTGCGCTCTACGTGTAAAAGGAGACAAAATCGATATTTTAGGCGATATCTATTTAATATCTCACTCAAAAGTTCAAAAATTGGAGGAAACGTTCTAGCCAGGATAAAACTGAAGCATATGGAACCAAATTCATCAATTTTAATCATGTTTAAGAAATGCATAACCAATAAGAGAAAAAACTTAGAGGTGGATTTAATGAATGTAGAAGAGAAAGAACCTTTTATTAGTGGCCATGTACTGGCTGTAATCATTTGTTCCATCTTAATGGTGGTGTTATTATTCGCATTTCAACTTGTAGGATTTATCTATTCGACTTTTTTCTTTATCCTTGCGTTAGTTCTTATGTGGTATTTGCCAAATGACCGTTTTAAATTACTTGCGGTTAGTATTTTTGGAATCTGTATGATTGTTTACGGTCCCTATCTTTATTACGCTCTATTATTTATCTACGCGATCCTGTTTGATGGAGGATTACAACATTAGCTGCTTTGAAGCGATTGCGCAGGTAAATTACCCTATTAAGCAAGAAGGGGGGAATGACAATGGGTAAGAACAAGAAACTACGTAAATTAGGTGGCACAAATAGAAACCACAGGAGACATATATACTGAAGCTTTTAGCGACAGAGGAAACTAACATATTACAACACAACAAAAAAACGCCTAAAACCAGTAAAGGTTTTAGGCGTTTCTAGACAAAATCGAGTGTCGATAACCCTTTGTCCTCGATTGAAAAAAGTGTTTCCAATAAGAAAAACATAGGGAGATTTTAGTCTTCCTATGTTTTCATTCACATTATTTATCTGTTTGTTTTTGCTTATTTTTCAAATACTCAGCACGTATTTTTTCAAGTTGTTGCTTTTTATCAAATTTAGCAGGCTTGTGCTTTTCATGATACTTTGTCACAGCTGCCTGTCCTTTGCTATCCAATCCGAATTTCCCCATCTTTTCCACCTACTTTTCTTGTCTCTAAAGAGAATCTATTCAACAAATATAACATACTTTAATTACCCTATTGAAATTTTCTATAGAACATAGCAGAGTGCGATATTGGCTATTTTCGCATTCTAAATTAGTAAAATTAATTTTACTTGAAGCTCTGATTACAACTGAAAGAATGAATCAACATCAGTTTGAGGAATAACAAAGTTCATTCCGCATGAAGGATGGTTATTGTTTATACACATTTCTTAAAATACCTTATGGAAATCCTCGCGAAATTCATCGCTATTCTCTGCTACCAATAAGCTGTCATATGTAAACTTTCTTAGAATCGAAGGCATAACTACTTTTTGCTTCGAAGACTTAGCAGTCGGTCGTTTTGTGACATTCTTCTCTACGCATTATAAAAATAAAAAGTATGAAACAGTACCGCAGAAAGCGCAGCTACTTGTTCAGTTTCTGCAGCAACATGAATGCTGTCAACCACTGAAATATAAAGGGAAGAAGGAATTGAAACGATGGCGACTGTTGTATTTTCACAGTTTAGATAGCCTGTACCTGTGTGATCTTTCTTAAAGTAGTACTCCCGGTTCATTAGTCTGAAAGAATAAGCTATTTCCAACAATTGCACTCTTTGCTGTGTAATTGAAACAAACTTGGCAGACAAATGATCAATTAGTTCATAGCGAAATCCTGGGAACCAACAATCGATACTGTACAAGGCTTCTCCACTTGCATTTGAAACTTTATAAGTATAAGGTACGCCAGTCCGTAATGATGCATTTAAAATAGCTGCGAGAAATTTATGAGGACGTTTTTGCAATATAAATACGGTTTTTCCCTGTTTATCTAAGATGGACAGTTTTGTTGATCGATGAACCGATTTTGGCACTTGATATGTAAAATGCTGCACATTGCACCTCTCTTCCACTAAGTCTTGGCATATAAACTTACTTCGCACTTTTGCAGCTATAAAATTCTCACTTTAGAGCCTTGTGGAACTATCATATGAATGTATTATTTCTTCTAATGAAATTAGTTTGGTTAGGTTTTCTGGTGAAGCTAGTAGAATGCTTGATCTGAATATAACTTACTTATCATTATGTTACATTCAAATTCTGTCGAAAGAGTTCTTAAGACTTTAACTTTTTTCTAGTCTATGTTCTGTTATTGAAACCTGCCAAGCACTTCGTGCGTACTAATATAAAATTTAGACATCGAGGAGGGACTTCGTTGAAAAGAAACCGATTAGCTGTATTTATGTCCTTTTTATGCATTTTAGGCATTTTAACAGGCTGTTCACTAGGAAATGCACAAACATCATGGGTCTATTCGTTCGTCGTATGGGATGACTATGTTTATCAGATAAGCAGCGAATATGTAAAAGAAATAGGTGAAGAAATTGGAGAAGTTACGATTTATTCCGATAGAGAAGATACGTATACAGGGAACTTCTCCAATGAATATGAAAAAGGGGCGAAATATTATTCAATAGCGGGAGTAAGTACAGACGAAGCGATTGCCATTAAAGAAGACGATGGTAAGTATCGAAAAGCTATTAGAGATGGCAAGTATAATAGCAACTAATTTCAAAGGAGGAACTTCTTAAATTTGAAGTTCTTTTTTTAAAAATAAAAGTTGATTTTAGCTTCAATAAATGTAACTTACTTGCTAATACGTTCCATTTACATTAGATATTTTTAATTGAGTTAAAGCCCATAAATAAGTCTGTTTTAGGAAATTTATGAATTCGAAGTATCAAACACAGCATATACTTTATATCTATTTTCTTCGGTCTCGGCATAAACTCTACAATTTTCAATGGCAGCTAATCTAAAAGCTAAAGCACAGGCTATTTTATAGTCAGGAGTGTTATAACGATCATAAAGCCTTCCGTACATTTCATTTGCTATTGAATCAGCCCATACATCAGCTTCATGCATCGTATCGAAAATGATTTCTTCTTCTTTGCCTCTACTCATCACATTTTCATCTCCAGTATGAAAGTTTATCTTACTGTACACCTCTTTTGGTTACTTGCCTAAAATTGAATATAACTTAATTCACATTAAGTTACATTCAAAATGACTATTTCAAATTAATCATTAAAAACCCAAATTTACTAGTGAATTCCTTTTCTGAAATCATAGGATTCGTTGGGTAAATTAATTCTAATATCATTAATCTCTACTGTGTTTTCATCTATCCATTGAATATCTGCTTTTTCAGCTTTATCCCAATAAATTTCCTTGGATCTCTTATTTGAATTATTGAAAATTAACTCGCCTAATACAGTATAAGGGGTAGTAGCGTGTGTATTGTTAAGATAGGCATTAATAGTATAAGTTCCATCAGGAGAAGTTGATTCAGTAATTAATTCCTGCTTAAACCTACTCAAATCAAAAAATGCCCAATAAATTCCATATGACAGAATTCCAACTACTATTAATAAAATGATGACTGATTTCTTTTTTTTCATTAGCGTCTCCTCTTACACTTACTTCACGATTCTCTACGTTAGTTTCACAAGCAAACGACAATTTATTTGGTAAACTCAGATGATCTTAGCGTATCCTATATTTCCACATTTGGTATTAAATTTCCTGCTGCAATAAACCGAATGTAACTTAACTGCACTTAAGTTACATTCAAATCTTTAATAATCCTGATGTATCATACTCTTCAATTGCTTTGAATTTTTAGTTGCATAAAGGAAGTTTCTTCTTACTTGGTAAACGAGTATTCATAAATTTTTATCTTTATAATTTCTAGTTGATTATAGTTCATGCCGTTTCACCCACCACTACTTTGTATCCGTATGCTTCTACATTCTCTTTCGCTTTCAACAAGAGAATGTGCAGAGACTCATATGCGCCACTAGAAGGCGCTGTTACACCGATTGCATCTCCTCTTTTTAACCGTTTAGGATAATTCAATTTCATACTAAACACCCCTTTTAAAATTGGCTATTAGATAGATCATTTCATCAATTCCTACCCTATTTTGACTTTCACTTAAGACCAATCTTTAGTTTGTAGATATATTTTCTTTCGATCAGTTCACACCCATTAGCTTGAAATATTCGCTGCATGGGAAGGTTACTTTGTCCGGTGGCACCAATATAGTAAGTGCACCCATTTTTTTGAGAAGATGCAGTGAAAGTTTATGAATATATTCACCCCAGCCTTGGTTACGGAAGGACGAGTGTATGCCAAAATAAAACAGTCTGCCTTCATCAATCGTTCCTTGTTCAATTAGAGGTATTGTCACGTCTATTGGCTGATTTTCGTAAAAAATAACCAAACAATTTTTTTATAATCTGAGCCAAGTTCAGATTTCATTCCTTCGAATTCTTTTTCGACTGAAAGAGACGAAAAGGAGAGTGGATGCGATCCAATCGCATCTTCTCTCTTATATTAATAAAGCTTCTGATAACTGCTGATATATTAACTTATTTCTATGAAGTTCTAGCTGCAGTTCCTCAATAGATAAAGACGATTACCTCCCGTTATCTATTGTCTATCATAAATGTTCCTTTCTTACACTGTTTGAATTAGATAATTGTATGCCTTCAATAGCTTCCACAAGTCGCTTCGAGTCATCCGCTCTAAATACGACTGAATTGACATAGGTTTTCTTTCCATAGGAACCTTCCATCAATGCAGGTTCTTTTAAACTAATTTCATAGTGGGGGGAATCTATTTTTAATAAGGAATAATAGATACCTTTAGCTGCTTTATCCGTGATACTGTGTACTTCTGCCACTTGGGTCCGTTCAATATTAAGAATGTCCACCTTGATACTGCTCTGGTACCCGAGGCGAATGATCAAATAGTTCTCACCAACAACATGTGGCAAACACTTTACCGAATTGTATAACCCGACGATATAGAGCAAACCGTAAGTATTTAGAACCGTAAAGATCCACGCAATAACATCACTCCATCTTTGAAGCAAAAAATGAAATAATACGCCTTCTCCAACAATTAGAACCGAAAATAAAATAACAATCGTCTTTATCTGCGAATCTTTATGATACGTAAAAGTATTTTCTTCCATGGCACTTGGTTTTTTAAACCATACAAATACCGAATAATAAAAAACAGTTAGTTCTGTCAGAACGGCATGTAAAATAAACCCGTTTCCTAACTTGGGTTTAAGTGCATTCTCCACTACTTCTAGAAAACCGAGTTTTCCATCTAACTGCGCTGAGCGATAGGTCCGAATACTCTTAACGATTCCATAAATCACAATTAATATAACACTTGCTTCTATTACAGGCAGAAGCCAGAATAAGATTGTGTTTAAGGAGCCTTTTTGCGAGGATGGAATGATCAGGTAAGCAACCCCTAAACAGGCTAGAAACGAGAGGTAAACCCATAATTTGAGCATCGATCTTGGTCTGATTATTAACAAATAAATTAACGTTGGTCCAATTGTAATCATTGCTACTGTGAAGTTAAGGGCCACCCAATCTTTCATCGGTTCAAGTCGTAATGCATAGTAACTTACACTCATGAGCGCTGTTGACAATACAAACAAGATGGCTATTCGGTTCAACCCTGTTCCCCCCCACTCCATCTTATTTTTTCAATTTCTTACTAGTACAAGCTATTTTCTAAATAGAAGATGTAATAGATTATTTTTCATCTAATAATTCTCTCACCGTTCTATATACTAATTTTACCATTTTAAAAACATAGGAGTATATTCAATAATTTGTAATTAAAATTGTACTTATAAGTACGTTTTTTTAATCTAAAAAGGTTAGAAACTAATACTTGATCTTACCTTCTGTAACACACTGATGTGTAAACTATGGATAAATGCAATAATATAAATTTTAAATCAAAGCATCTGGTAGCTTATTCAATTGAAGCACCCGATTGCGGATATCGTACTACTCGTCTTATTCGAATAATATCCATAAGTTACTTGGAAAGCCAAAACCGTTATTACTATTTTCTACTGAACTTAAAATTCTACACAAAATGGTTGTTTTGTGCTATCAAGACAGTACTCTATTCTTTGTCTGAAATTTTCAATGGTTATCATTTTCAAAGCCTGCTCGATAGGGAAAAACCCTACTTCTAAACTTTCTAAAGAAGTTGTTAATCTTCCACCAGTTGGCTTGGCTAAAAAGAGCGTATTACAAATTGACTTATTTACATTTTGAAAGACCCCACAGAATTTAAGAACTTCAATCTCAATTCCTGACTCCTCTTTCGTTTCTCTGATTGCAGCATCTTTCAGAGACTCACCTTCTTCAACTATTCCACCTGGCATTTCCCAACCTCTCATAGGACCTTTAATCAGCAAAATTTCCTTTTTGTCATTGAGTACAATTGTTGCAGCTGAAACAAAGTGTTTAGAAACTGTGTACCTATGCGATGTATGTTGTCTCAAAGTCATTCCCCCTTTTTGTGTAGAACATACTGCATCCATTAATTAAGTCAGTTGATGAATTTAAGTTAAATGGCACTTTTCAATTGAACTATACTTTAAATAAATTGCATCTAAATCCATATTTTAACATAAAATCCCAAGGTTTTTCTTTTTATTAATTGAAAATTACATTTTTAAAAATGGAATAAGCTAAATACATTTAGAACCAAAATAGTTAGTGTATAATTCCAGAAATTAAAGCTTTATAAAAGTACACTTTTACAAACATGAAAGAGTGAAAACTTTATATGAAGCCTTACTCTTTCAGTAAGCGTTCATATATAAGCTTAAAAATACAGCTTAAAATCATTTCGACTTCTTCCAATTATTGTTATACACTGAATCAGAACGTACGTTTCTTGCTTGTGCGAATCTAAGGAGGAATTTTAGTGAAGGAAGAAGTCTATCTGGAAGAATGGAACCTGGATATTATATTTAAAGGAGGAAGCGATTCCCCACAATTAGTTAACTTGATGAAACAGATGCAAACCGAAATACAAGAACTCACCGAAGAAATAAACTCCTTGTCTAAATCCAAGAGCCGCCCTACCGAGAAAACAATCGAACATTTTTTGAGGAATTTGGGCCGTATCCAATTATTCCTTTCCCAAGTGACCTCATTTATTACCTGTTTACTCGCAGAGAACCCTAAAAATAAGAAAGCGGTGGCTCTTAAAGTAAAAACAGCCTCCATTAAAGCCACGTATAACATTGTTCTCCACCATTTTCAGCAGTTCCTATCCAGTATAGAAAAGACGAGCTGGAACGAGCTGTTGAAAACCGAAAACCTAAAGAATCACCGTTTTATTCTATCCAAATGGCGCGAAAACGCCGATTCCCCTCTCTCCACCGAAACCGAAAATGTCATTGCTGATTTAATGACCGATGGCTATCATGCTTGGAGCGATTTATACCGTTCCATCGTGAATAATTTACGGGTACCAATCGAACTAAATGGAACCAAAAAAGAATATTCGGTTGGCCAAGCCACTAACTTGCGTTCCGCCCCTGACAAAGAGATTCGAGAAAAAGCATTTCACGCACTCGAAAATGCTTGGACTGGCCAAGAAGAAACCATATCCCGAATCCTCAATCACATAACAGGGTTCCGGTTGCAGACAGATAAACACCGAGGGACACTGACCGGATTGGAAACGCCGTTAAAAGACAACCGGATAAAAGAAGAAACGTTACAAGCGATGTGGCAAGTCGTCACTCGGCACAAGCAGCCGTTTGTTGATTATTTGGACCTTAAAGCGAAACTGGCCGGGAATGATCAAATGCCTTCTTATGATTTTTGGGCGCCATTTAAGGAAAACAGTACCTCAATCGGCTACAAAGAAGCTGTAGAATTTATTCTGCAGCAATTCCATCATTTTGGTCCGGAATTGGAAAGCTTTGCCCGTTCCGCTTTTGAAAAGGGATGGATCGAAGCGGCAAACCGGTCAGGGAAGGCTGCTGTTGCTTTTTGTGCCGGATTTCCTCTTACAGACGAGTCCAGAATTTTCCTGACATACGATGGTTCCATGGCCAGTATATTGACCCTAGCTCATGAGTTAGGACATGCTTTTCACAATGAAGCCATGCGATCGGTTGATCCGCTCAACCGACAATATGGCATGACCACTGCCGAAACGGCTTCTACCTTCACTGAAATGATTGTGCTGGATGCAGCGATCAAACAGACAGAGAGTGCAGATGAGAAAATTTCACTGCTTGATGAAAAGATTAAACGCAGCGTTATGAATTTTATGAACTTGCACTCCCGATTCCTTTTTGAAGAAAGACTCTATGAGGCGCGAAAAGAGGGAATGGTAACGGCAGATCGATTGAATGACATGATGCAAGATGCGCTTACGGAAGGCTACGCTGGTTCCATGAGCCACCTGCCTATTCATTCCTGGATCTCCACGCCGCATTTCTATATCACCACTTCTCCTTTCTACAATTTCCCGTATACATTCGGCTACCTGTTTTCAGTCAGCCTGTATGCCAAAGCCCTGGAAGAAGGAAAAGAATTCGAACAGCGGTACCTGGCGCTACTTCGAGACACCGGGAAAATGTCTGTTGAAGAGTTGGCCAGCAAACATTTAGGGGAAGACATTACACAAGAGAACTTTTGGGAAAAAGGAATGGCTGTATGCATCAAAGATGCAGAAGATTTTATCAGGCTCTCGTCAGTAAATTTAGTCACTAAAACCAATTAACCGTTTCACAGAATCGCAACATTTCAAATGTATAATTAAAAAATCAAATCAGTAAAAAGAAGTGAAGAAGCTGACGGTGAGCTTCTTCACTTCTTTTGTTTATAA
Organism: Planococcus sp. TJ-307; assembly: GCF_058268435.1. Lineage (NCBI taxonomy): Bacteria > Bacillati > Bacillota > Bacilli > Caryophanales > Caryophanaceae > Planococcus > Planococcus sp. TJ-307. The sequence goes on along the minus strand of NZ_JBZDOJ010000005.1, from coordinate 132,376 downwards.
ACCACGTCTTGAATCTAAACAACTTTTGATTACCACTCATAGATAGACTAATTAGCTAATGATAGTAAAATCTATTATTATTCTTCCTCTTTAAAAGATCTCTAATGATCAATAATTCCATTTTCATTGAATATTAAATTCAAATAATATAGAATAAATAAAAAGAGAACTCTTGGAGGGATCCTGTTGGAAATTTTAAATTCAGCTTCACCTACCGAAACCATTCAGCTGAAAGTGGAACAGTCACCAGTGTGGGAATTGATTTTAGGAATTGCCGGTTATACGCACACTCAGCTGCGGCACACCTTTGAATTGGATGAAGAATGGTCAACTGGCGAAAGTGTTATGCCCCCCTCGCTGACTCAGCTGTTAAAAGAGATTCAAGATACGAATCTCTGGTACGGCATGCTTCTGTTACAGAATCAGTTTGCTGCGGCTTCCGTTCAAGAATTTTCAAATTCACTTTCTACTGCTTCAACAACTGCCTTTTATGACTGCCTCCTTCCTTACCACGACCGGCAATCGGAATCGCACAGAAACGAAGCTGCCGGAAAACCCGACCAAGCGGAAATATGGGAAAGGTATGCCGATTTGTTTAAAGGACACGACTATTTAGAGGGGTATGTTCACCAGCTTTACCAACGATCACCATCAGAAATAGGTGACCTTATGACTCAGGTCTTAACGGAATGGGAAAATTGGGTGTCGAAGAAAAAGGAATGGGAGAAATGGCTACAGGCAGTGGCATTTGAGCAGAAACAGCATCGCCAAGTGGATGCACGAAATCCAGTAGCCGAAATAGAACGGGTAACGGGCGGTGTCGAGTACCTGCCTGAACCTTCAATTTGGTCGGTCAAGCTCATGCCGCAGGTTTCTTATCGCCCCTGGGTGCTGACTATCCGTACAGCTGACACCAAACTCTTCTTCTATCCAGTCAAAGAAGAACATCTGTTGGAACCGGGCGTTCCTTCGAATGAGTTGATTCGCGGACATAAAGCGTTAGGGGATGAACTGCGATTGAAATTGCTCTTTCAGCTTCAGAAAAAGCCTTTGTCTCTTCAAGAATTGAGTGGTCAATTCAACACATCAAAAACAACGCTTCATCATCAGCTGGCCATATTGAAAGCCGCCAAATTCATTCAGGTGGAAAAAGGGATTTATTCGATCAATACGGATAAACTCGAAACGTTTTCTAGTCAATTGACACGATACATGGGAGCCGAATATTGAAAAAGTATTCCAAGTCCTTTAAATCACTGTGGATTGGTGAAATCGTCTCGGAGTTCGGCGGTGCTGCCGGCGCTATTATCAATGGCTTACTGTTGTACGAACTGACCGGTTCACGGGAGTGGATGGGCATCCTTTGGCTTGTCTATTTCATTCCTTCATTGGTGCTGCAGGGCATTAGTTCGCCATTTCTCAATCACGTCATCAAAGAGAAAGTACTGAAAAATATCCAACTGATCCGAGCTGGTGCTTACTTGCTGCCATTAGTTGGCTTCTGGATAGGAACAGACACCGGAATCATCATCGGTTTGGTGGTGTTGCAATGTATCTTGGGGCTGCTCCAGCCCATTTTTGCCAGCCTGTCGTTTTCCCTGTTGCCGGAAATCTGCACTGACGAAGAACTGACCGATGCCAACGGCTTGCTAGATGGAACACTGCGACTGATGGGTTTTCTTGCGCCCGGTGTCACATCGCTTCTGTTGTTGCTCGTACCCATGCAGTGGATTTATAGCATCTCAGCACTCTTATTCTTTATCAGTTTCTTAGCACTTTCCCGCATCCCGCAATCCAGTAAACAAAAAGCGGCAGTTTGGACCAAGAAGTTCTGGTGGTCCGAAATGAAAGAAGGTTACCGGAGTTTTTTCAGTTACCCGCAGCTCATGCGGTTAACGCTTCTATCCTCGACCGTCCAGTTTGCCATAGGTGCAACGCTGGTCTTAAGTGTTCCGTTCATTCGGGGCGAACTGGGAGGCGAAACCTGGGAGTACGGCATTTTCAAAGGGGCTTTTCCCATCGGCTATGTGATGGGTATGCTTCTGCTGACGAAACTGCCAAAAAGCCCCCAACTGATGTACTTCGGTTTGATTGGCGGCGGATTTTCCTTTGTGCTGCTATTCTTTGTCCCTTCGGTTCCTTTCGCGTGGATGTGTGAACTGATGGGCGGACTCCTGTTCCCTCTGTTCAATGCCCAAAGTGCCGCCATTTTCCAACGGGAAGCCCCAAGGGATCGACTGGCCCAATTGAGTGCTGTCCGATTGTTCTTTCTTCGGGTTACCATGCCACTCGGCATTCTATTCGCTTCGTTGCCTTTCCTAGCCTTGAATATTCGGCATGTCTACATCGGAATCGGGTCTCTCATTATCTTGCCCGGATTATATTATTTGATATCGTCCTATCAACCTAAAAAGCACCTGATATCAGAGAAACATAAGAGTTAAAAATCTAAAAGTATATCATTTCTTATCTGAATTACCCCTCCCAGCTAAAAAGGAGCAAAGGCAGATTGTTTCTGCTTTTGTTTCTTTTTCTCTGTTTAGATAAGTGTTTGTAAAAGTACACTTTTCCAAAAAACAAGAAAAAAATTCTTGCTATTTTTATTCAGATAACTCTGTCATCTGTAAACTTAGTAAAGTAGATAGTGATACTAAAATTCAGTACTATAAGTTTTAAAAATATACAAACGTTACATTGTAATTCGCTTTTCATAATGGTACTTGTTTGTTAATATGCCCGACTTCGTTAATATTGAGTTTCTCAAAATATTTGAAAAATAGTTTAAAGAATTACGTATAATCAATAAACAAAACTCAAAACAGTTAGGATATGGTACACTTTTCCATATATTGCACAGGAGGTACAATCCAATGGTGAAAAAATAATCGGGGAAAATCTTAATTTATTTTATTCGTTTCTAAAATATAAATATGGATTTTCTCCTTCATAAAGTTAATAGCTAAAATAGAGGAGAGATATATACCATGTTAACTAAATTAAGTGAGTCCATTTATTATTTACCGAATCAGGATGAGTTAGAACGACCAGCTCTAGGCTTAGTATGCGGAGAAAAATACAGCCTAATCATAGACGCTGGTAATTCCAGTAAGCACGCCACAGAATTTCTAGCAGAAATAATAAAGCTAAATGTACCACCAATTAAATACGTCGTCATTACACACGCGCACTGGGATCATTTTTTGGGAATGAATGAGTTCGATGCGTCAGTAATAGTTAACAGTCAAACAAATGAATTACTAAAAGAATGGCAAAGTTTTTCGTATAATGACAGCTCACTTCAAAAATACGTAAAGAATAATCAAATGAGTGCCGAGTGTATGGAGATTATAAAAGACGACATCCCAAACAGAAATGATTTCAAGTTGAACTCCCCAGATATAATCTTTGAAAAGACGTTAACGATCGATTTGGGAAATAAGGTCTGCCAGGTCGAGCAAATCAAAAGTACACATACAAACGATTCAACAATCGTTTATGTTCCTGATGAGAAAGTTGTTTTTTTAGGGGATTGTGCATATGGAAAAACCACCAATTCATTGTTTCATTTCAATCAGTCTTTATTATTGCCAATGATCAAAGATATCCAAAAATACGATGCTAGTATGTCCCTGCTTGGTCATGAGTCGATTTGTGATTTGGATGAAATGAATCTTTATTGGCAAGAGTTAACGTCTGCAAGTCAAGCTGTGAAATCTACTTCATTGGAAGCTTCTAAAGAAAAGTTTGCAGCAGAAAATAAAAGGGAACCAAATGAGAATGAGTTGTTTTTTATCCAAGCATTTGTAAATGACCAAATCATAAATGCGTAAGAATATTAGCGCATATAAAAGCCACCTCGTTTGAAAGTGAGATGGCTTTGCTATTTTTTAACGCTTTTAATACTTCCTAAGATGTAAACTAACCATTCAGATGTGTTTCTATTCTTACAAAAGGTTTTCTGGGTTTAGTCCAATTAAAGTTGGAAGAACAAATCGACCGTCCTTGCGGATTAAAGTTCCATCAAAATAAATTTCCCCTCCACCAAAATCAGGACGTTGGATCGAAATCAGGTCCCAATGGATCGCTGATTGATTGCCATTATCCGCTTTATCAAAACAGCTGCCTAAAGCAAGGTGGAAGCTTCCGTCAATTTTCTCGTCAAACAATGTATTGTTCATGGGAACTTGCACTTTCGGATTGAAAGCCAAGGCAAATTCACCGACATAGCGTGCGCCTTCGTCTGTATTCAGGATGTCATTCAATTTTTCAGTATGATTGGCCGTCGCTTTTACGACTTTTCCCTTTTCAAACGTTAAGGAAATATTCTCGAATACGACTCCATGCAAGGTAGATGGCGTATTAAAGGTAATCCTGCCATTTATAGAATCCCGAATCGGGGCCGTATAGAGTTCCCCATCGGGTATGTTATCAATTCCATCGCCTTTGATTACGCCGATTCCCTCGATGGAAAAAGAAAGGTCCGTTTCCGGTCCCTTGATTTCTACCAGTTTGGTTTTTTCCATGTATTCTTTCAATGGGTTCATGGCTTCCGAAAGCTTTTTATAATCGACAGTGCAAATATCGAAGTAAAAATTCTCAAAAGCTTCCGTACTCATTTTGGCTTCCTGCGCCATTGCTGCATTGGGCAGTCGTGTCGTCACCCACTTTTTCTTATAGATGGCTTCTGATTGCAGTTTGCCATAGGTCTTTCCGTAAAGCGCCATTTGCTCGCTCGGAATATCTGATAGCTCGGAGGAATTCAACGGGCTTCTTAAATTGATATAACCATCCATTTTCTGCAGGCGATCTACCTCCCATTTGGCCAAAACTTCAAATTGTTCTTGCGTTCCCCCCAGAACCAGCTGTCTTGTCACCTCTGCGTTCCGCAGATCGGTATGGGCAAACCCACCAGCTTTGTGGATTTCAATGATCAGGGCTTTCACAATCCCAATCTCGATTTCTGTGACGGCTTGTATCAGTATATGTTCGTTAGATTGCACCTTAATGGAGTGGTTCACCAATAAGTCAGCTAGCTTTTGTATCCGAGGGTCTTTCATACATTCACTCCTTTCCTGTTATTATTAATTAGACATAGAAGAATAAGAAAAGACTTTTTAACATTTCTTTTTCTATTTTCACTTCAGCCATTCTGACTTTCTCAATATGTAGTGATTGTAGGGTTCATTTTCAATCAGGCGCTGACTTTGTAGGGTGAATCCACATTTTTCAATAACTTTATTCGATGAAACATTGTTGAGTAAAGCTACTGCATTGAGGACTTCTAAATTTGTCTGAGTAAACAAGTAGTCGATTAGCCCTTTAGCTGCTTTAGTCGCGTATCCACACTTTTGATGAACACCTGAAATGGCATACATAATTTCTCTATTCGGCAAAGGCAATTCATCCATAATGCCTGTACAGCACCATCCAATAAATTCATCGGTTTTCTTAAGGAACACTCCTAATTTTAAAAAGTGGTTATCGATTTCTGATGTAGAGGCAACAGCTTCTAAAAATGCTTTATTTGCTGGTATTTCGTAGTTGGTTACCCAGTCAAGCCTCTGTTCTTTTGTTGATTGCCAATCTGGCAGAAAATTAACTACCTCAGGCTGGTTGGAAATAAGATAGATATCATCAACATCTTCAATGGAAAACTCTTGAAGGTAGACATCGTCACAATCAAGTCTAAATAACTCTCCTTTTTTTGTATGGCTCATTTTTCTTCTCCTTAATCTGTGAACTTCTGTACTAAATTTTTTTACCCATTGACGTTGATGCTGTTTGATAACCTAGTTTTTCATAAAGTTTAAACGCTTTAGGATTTGTGCCGAAAACATGCAGTCCCATAGAAGTGATGTCCAAACTTTTCATGTTTTTTTCTAATTCTTGCAATACTAGGGTACCGAATCCTTTGTTCCTGAATTCTTCTTTAATTAAGATATGATAGACAAACGCTTTGTTGCTCTCGGATTGAATATTGTACCAGATTACACCGATTGTTTTATCCTCTTCCATTGAGTAAATATTGTAAACTAGCTGACCTTCTGAATTTTGCTTATCTGGAAGTAATTGTTTCATTAATTCTTTTGATTCTTTCATCGCTTTTTCCAACGGAATCATATAGTTTTCCGATAAGTCTTTAGCATAATGAGGAATAAAATACGCCAAGTAGTGGTCGAATTCTTCTTCTGTCATTTGTTGTAGTTTTGTCTTCATAAATGTGTACTCCTTAGATTCTGTTGAAATTTAAGAATATTCCTTCTTTAATGTTCTCTTTGAAATTGTACCATTATTTCCCTCTTGTTTGTTTCTCTGTTTCTTTAGCTATTTGGTGACAAAAATAAGCGTTCTTAAAAGGACACTTATCCAGACAACAAGAAAGGAAAGAAGCCAGTATGCTCCTTTCCTATGATAAGCCGTCATATGTATACTAGAGATAAAAAATTAATAAGATTTCAATTACTAATTAATACTCTTCATGCTTTTAAAGAGACCAGTTTTCTCTTATTTCATTTATTACTACTTCTGGATTATCCCAATGCAGCATATGAGTAGTACGAGGAATGACCTTCACATTTCCCTTAGCCTTTTGCTCAAATAGTTTTGAGGTTTTCGCTCTGTAATCTTCTTGTTCTTCAGGCAACGCTGCTCTAAGCAATAATATGTCGGCCGGTAATTTACCAAAGATCTCGGTTATTTCGTGTTTGTGCATCCCTTTAATTATATGGCTCCCTGTTATTCCTCTTGCATGCCAATAAAATTTGTTGTTCCTTTCTAGAACAAGATCCTTGGCTGCGAGTTCTAATAAAGGGGATCTCCTGGAAACCTCTCCATAAACGGCATCCCTCAAAAAGCTCTCCCAAGTCTCAAAGTAGCTTTCAAAGTCCTCTTCATAATACGCTGCTTCTTCTTCCATACGTTGTCCTTTTACTCTTTTCGACTGATATCCACCATCGAGTAGAATCGTCCCAACTACTTTCTGTGGAAAATTTGCCAGATAAAACAAGGAGACAAAGCTCCCCCAAGAATGAGATAGGAGGAAGAATTTCTCGATTTGAAGCCTCTCAATAACCTGATCCAGCCACTCTGCAAGCGAAGGCAGTTCGTAATCTTCTGCTGTTGGAAAAGGATCCGTTTTGCCGTGGCCTGGTTCATCGATAGCAATAATTCTAAATTCATCTTTTAGCTGCTCGGCTATTTCAATAAAACTGAGGCTTGTACTCCCTAATCCATGCAAACAAAAAATGACTGGTGTATTTGGTTTCCCCCATTCGGTTACACGGATAGTAATCTGTTCATCATTTATAAAATAACGTCTCAAATTTTTTCCTCCTGAGCTTGTTGATTAAAATTTTAACCACATTGAGATTAATCTTTACGAGCCATTTATTTCCTGTTTAGTTAGAGTATAATGGAAATAATCAAAACTTTCGATAAATCACTCCCCCAAGATTTATCTTTATCCGGGAAGGAACGCATGACATGATCACTAGTCCAATTTGATAAATTCCCTTTAGTAGAAATCATTTACGAATCGATTCTTGGGGGAACTTACTAATGAAACTGAATAGAAATTTTAACATACTGCTAACCGGGCAATCGCTTGCCAATATGGGCGATGTCTTATATATTGTCAGCCTGATTTATATTATCTTTGAACTGACAGGATCGGCTACAGCAGCGGCTTTTGTGCCGTTTACCATCACCACTTCGCTGTTCATCTCGAACAGCTTGACGCCTTTGCTGATGCAGCGTTTCAATTTGAAATGGCTATTAGCTGGCTCGCAGATGTGGAAAACCGTACTGTTGATTGTTTTGGCTTTTTTGCTGCCGCAACTTTCGCTGTCCAATTTTTATGGGTTGTTTCTCATCATCAGCCTGATTGCATTATTGGATGGTTGCGCTAATCCAGTGACCCAGTCGCTCATTCCGAATTATGTGAAGAGCGAACAGTTGTTGAAAGCGAATGGCATTACTGAAACTGTGACCCAGACCATCCAGACTGCTATGTGGTTTGTCGGCAGCTCGCTGTTGATTTGGTTCTCTGTAAATGAATTGATCTGGTTGACAGCTGGCTTGTTTTTGTTGTCTAGTCTGCTGTTAAGCATTTTGGAAAAAGTCGAATTTACACCAGCGATTCGACAAAGCAAATGGCAGCAAATCAGTCAAGGGTGGCATACTGTTTCTACTACGCCAGTGTTAAAGCGAATTGTCTGGATGGATGTGCTGGCTAGAATTGCCGACACCGCGTGGATTTCTGCGATTTTGTATATCTTTGTCATTGAAGTCTTATTGGCGGAGGAGAAATGGTGGGGATTCATCAACGGCTCCTTTTTCCTGGGATTGATTGGGGGCAGCCTATTTTGTCTGCGATATGCTGATTGGATTGAACAAAGACTCAGTCCGCTTATTTTCTGGGGAGCTGTTTCTTGCAGTCTGCTGACGATTTGCTTCGGATTGAACAGTGTACCGATAGTGGCACTGGTTCTTATGTTCGTTGTCGGGGTTGTTACCCAGATTAAGAATATTCCGCAACAGACTGTGGTTCAGACGAGTGTTTCGCTAGACCGATTGCCTACGGTGTTTACCACTCTAGGAGCAATCGGCACTGGAACCTTCGGTGTTGCTTCACTGTTAATGGGAATTTTGGCAGATGCATTTGGCATTCGTAGCGTCTTTATGTTTTCGGGAATTTTATTGGCAGCAGTCAGTTTGATTGCTTACAAAGGCAGACTCCTGCTGTGGCGAACAGTATAAACTCTTACTATAAGAAGGAGACATTCGGAATACTGCCGAATATCTTCTTCTTTTGTATTCTTCATTCTGTCATGAACTTACTTCTGAAAACCTCATGATACATAAAACAACTTTTTAAATAAACGTTTTGTCGTTTTATTACCGAGTCTCTTCAATTTTCTTTTTTATTAGTTCAACTAAAAAATCATAGCCATCTTCACCGAAATGTAATCCATCGTTTTCTAGCCCTTTAAGTTTTTGCAAGTAATTCTCCACTGAAATCAGTTCAGAAAAGAGATCGATGAAACGAGTGTCTGTTTCATCCGCTACTTCTTTAACTACTTCAGCATAGGCAAATAAAACTTCATTTGTCCTTGCAAACTGAACACGTTCATCTACTGGAGAAGGAGAAATTAAAATAGTTCTCTCGGGTTTCAGTACTTGGACAATTTTGTAGAGATTTTCTTTAAAGTTTTTTAAATCGATTTGTTTATGAGATGCTGCGTCATTTGCCCCGAACAACACCGTTACTATATCGGGATTATGTTTGATAACATCCCTCTCAATTCTGAGTAAAGCGTCACAAGTATTATCGCCGGAAACACCTGCGTTGATCACTTCAAAGCTATTCAAGATTGAAGACAATTTACTGGTCAACATAGGTTGATCAAAGCCTTCTTTTCTGGCCGTAAGGCTGTCTCCAAAACAAACCATCCTAAGCATCTAATTCCCCCTGTGACCTGTTTAATTTATCATACTTTATTTAACCTTCATATCATCTGTCGTCTTACCAATCATTTAGTTGAAGATTTTAACTATCTAAGTTAAGATTTTTTTATTTCACCAAAATTTACATTTAATGAAATAAAATTAATAGAGTTATTAACAATAATACCGTTCGAAAAAGTACACTTTATAGACAGAAAGGGCGAGAAGAGATGCTCTGCCTACATCTTCTCTACTTTCGTATTCAAGCAGAATCCTTCAGGTAACTTATGATATATACTATAATTCTAGATTTTCCAAACTTTAATTATACTTCATACCAAATTATTAATTTTTAAAAACAAAATCTGAGTGTTTCATCGGTTCTTCGGTTTCTAAATAATAATCCTCAGCTTTCCAATAACGATTTTTAAATTTTTCAATATTTTTTCGTGTAATTGCATTCTCCCGTTTAAATCTTTTTTCTCTTGAACTATCTATAAAAAATACATAATCATAGAAACTCTTCCACTCTTTCCGTTGCAGAAAAACACCCTCAATTATAATTAGACATGTTTCAGGAATTTTAACTTTCTTCATTTTTTGTTTGTCAGCTTCATCATCATAGGTTAGCAAATATAACTCATCAGATTGCTTTAATTTTTCAAAAAAGTTTACTTTTAACCACTTGGTATCCCACTGCAGTTGATAATATTCGTACCATTCTGCCTGGCCGGTGTTATAACGCTTTTTTCTTTCGACAATATAGTTATCTATATGAAAAATACACAAGGGAACTTTTTCATCCAATAATTGCTGTTTTATCTTATTTCCAATTGTTGTTTTTCCCGATCGACTTAGTCCATCTATTCCTAACACAAGCCTTTTTCCACTTCTATGTTTTGGAATCTTTGAAACTATTTCCAGAATATCATCTTCCATATTCGCCACCCCTTACCTTCTTACTATATTATCTTCTTCTCTAGTTTAACTTCTTATTCGTATAGTAAACATTGCAACTATAACCTTTCCGATAAAACAAATATTTTCGTCCGTTCATTCTGTAGTGGAAGTATAAAAATGGGTAATACATGCTAAATTTTAATGATATATTATGGTTTCGTTACTTTATTTTATTTCAGAACTATTTATCAAAGTAACAGGAAATGAGGTCTGTACATGTTCTTTGTTCAAATGTCTGGTTTTCCTGGTTCGGGGAAGTCGACACTTTCACGTGAAATTGCCAAGCAACTTAAAGCAGTTATTGTTGATCATGATATCGTCAAATCATCTTTAATGGAGTCCCTTTTGGAAGTTACAATTGATCCTAAACTTACTGGCAAAGCTTCTTACAATATCGACTGGTCACTCGTTGAATTTTACCTATCCCAAGGACATAATGTCATTTTAGATAGCCCCTGTCTCTATGATGAACTTATCGAAAAAGGAATTTCATTAAGCGAAAAGTACCCCATTAAGTATAAATATGTAGAATGTTACCTAAATGACATGGACGAAATCAATCGAAGATTAAGAGAACGCGAAAAAATGATTAGCCAAATAAAAGAAGTGCCCTCCTTAGAAGCCTTCCAGTATACAATCACTAACAGCAAGAAACCCTTAGAAAGGGAAATATTGACCGTTGATACAAGCAAGCCTATAGAAGCTTATTTACAAGAAGTAATCGACTACATAAAGGCTTAGATTTTATTTAACGCGGTAAATAAAACCCCAGTATTCTTTCCAAGATACACCAGTTTTTTCTAGTTTGCCAAATCGTTTTTAAAATTACGCTTTTACAGACCGATCTTCTTGTAGTTTTTCAAACTAGAAATAAATATCATCCCAGTATTTAAATTCAAGTACATAAAAATATTGATGGTTTTTAAGCCTGGAAGAAAATGCGAGGGAGAGTGTACATTGTTCCTGAACCAGCTGGTATAGGAAAATCAATAACAGCTCGAAAATTGGTATAAGATCTCAATAAGAGTGCATATATCTTCAGAGATATAATCAGTCACATCCCAGTTTTTGATCGTAAAAAAATCCTGAGAATCAAACAAAGATATTCATTTGAATTGGAACAGTCAAAGATCTGCTCACTTTCAAATAGGAGATGGGGGGAAATCATGAGAATAGCAACCTTTAATGTTTGGAACAACCAAACTATGTGGGCAGATAGGTTAAAGGCGATCTGTGAGGAAGTAAAAAAAGTGAATTCTGATATTATCGCTTTACAGGAAGTAAGGACTTTTAGCAGTGAAGATGGAAGTATAAATGTGGCACAATATATAGCCGATCATACAGGATATCCCTATTGCATTTTTAAAGAATACCCTGATTCACCAGATGAGGGTCTTGCTTTTCTAAGTAAAATTCCCATTTCAAATATAGACGCAATCTGGCACGCATATACAAAGGAATCGAACTACTGTGCTATTAGAATGACTTTTAACTACGATAGCTTTGAGTATGGAATCACCAATGTCCATTTGAATTGGAGAACCTCTGAAATAAGAAAAGAGCAAATACAATCAGTGAACACTTGGATTGCTGAAAATGCTAAACCATTTGAAATTCTTTGTGGTGATTTTAATGATGCGCCTGACTCAAATATTCATAACTATCTACAAGAAAATAGGTGGTTGGATCTGGCAGTGTTGAATGAAGAAAAAAACGGTGTTAAAGCTCAGGCAACTTTGGACCAGATTAACAACTCCCACTTAAAAAATGTGACCAATTTGAGTGAACAGTCTAGGTATGATTGGATTTTAATGAAAAAACTTGAGAGTTTAAATCTCCCTTTGTTAAATAGTGTTGAAGTGTTTGGAAAACTACCTGTGACGAAAGTAAATATACTGCCCAGTGACCACTATGGTGTCATAGTAGATATTACTTAGCTTAATTGTTCTTAAAAGTCTACTTATACAGAAAAAAAAAGGGAAGCAGTGCTGATTTGCACTCCTTCCCTTTTGAGTTTATGCAATTAGAATTACCACTACTAGCGATGAGGTGATGATATGAAAACGGATATTTGATTTGTACAATCAGTCTCCTAAACTCTTCATCCAACTATGTTCTAAAGGAAATTTCCTTTTTAGTGCTTCTTTCAACCAATCTTTGTCTATTGATGACAATGAAGACAACACAGACTGGAAGTCCTTGAAATCTTTTTTTCTTATTTGTGAAGAGCCTCCTTTATATAAAAGTTGAATGGCAGTCTTCAAATAAGGAACTTTATTTGTATCATATGAGAATAATTCTTCTTTTGATCCTTTAATCGTCTTTTCTCGCCGATAAATCCAGTTATCTTGTTCATAATCCCGCAACATAATCTGGAATGCCCATGGAGTATGGTTCCCTCTGCTAACCCATACATCGTTAATAACATCGAGATATTCTTTTTCTCGCCAGAGTGATAACTGTTCATCTTTTGCTTTGTATAACATCCAGTCATTTTTCAAGTGTTGATAAACGACTTGTTGATCTTCCCGAAAAATGACAATGTCTATGTCGTTATGTTCTCGCGTTTTTCTGCCTAAATGCATATCCAATGCCCGGCCTCCAGCAATTCCCCAGGAAATCGGAATGCTGCTGAACAGGTTGCTCACTTCTGTTACAGTAAGTGGTTTCCAATTACTAAAATCCGTTCGCATTCTCTCCCACTTCCTTTTTCCCTCCAGCATCCATTTGGATGACCGTTCTAACTCCCGCTACTGCAATCTCGCCAACCTTACTTCGGATGGAATCCACGAGACTATACTCACGTCACAGAAAAAGCAAAAGCAGGAACCATCGAGAAGTTTGAAAACTATTTAATGAGTTAAGGTAAACGTGACGAGTTTTTTGACTAGGTTTTTGACTAGGTTTATTTGATATCATATGAAACTCAATGACATCAAAAAACGTCAAAGTCCTTGGTATATCAAGGATTTTGACGTTCAATGACACTCTGTGATATCTCACTATGGAGACGGCGGGAGTCGAACCCGCGTCCAGAAACTCCGCTACTTGAGCGTCTACGCGTGTAGCTTATTCATTAGCGTTTCGTGCACCATTCTGCCAATAAGCAGGCGTCCTGGGCACTAATCTGTGAATCTCTCCCGTTTGCCTCAGATGGCAGCAAACGTTGTATCCCACTAAAGTTGAGCTTTACCCAGCCACATGGGCGATGGATAGATAAAGCAGATCCGAGCTTACGCTGCGAATGCTAGGTTTTGGTTTGTTTTGCCAGTTGTTATAAATACGTTGATGACGGAGCCGATCCTCCGACGCGCGACCCAAGCCCAGATCATCCCTGTCGAATCCGTAACGTCCCCTTATTAAAAAGAGACACGGAAGATGAATAAACAGCTTCATGTGCTATATCCCTATTATAAGGCAACAATGGTCAGACTTCAAGTTCTAGCGGTTGTATTCTTTTATGGCACGGTCGATTTGCCGTTTCGCGTCTTTTTTCTTCAAATCTTCCCGCTTGTCGTAGTTTTTCTTCCCTTTACCGACACCGAGCAGAATTTTGGCAAAGCCGTCCTTCAAATACATCTTCAGCGGAATGATTGCAGAGCCCTGCACTTTTGAATGAGCCTCTAAATCCGTGATCTGTTTTTTGTGCAGCAGCAGTTTGCGTGACCGGGTTGGGTCATGGTTAAACTGATTGCCCTGGTCATAAGGGCTGATGTGCATATTGGATATCCAAGCTTCGCCGTTGCGGATTCGCACAAACGATTCCTTCAACTGAACCTTGCCATTTCGTGCCGATTTTATTTCTGTACCCTGCAAGACAATCCCTGCTTCGATCGTTTCCTCAATGAAAAAATCGAAACCGGCTTTCTTGTTTTGGGCAATTACTTTGCCTTCTCCTTTGGCCATGCGGTTTCACCTCAACTAGATTCAAAAAAGCGGCCCTCGAGCCGCGATTTTATTTTTTCTTGTTGCGCCCTTGCTTTGCTGCGCCTTCATAAAACTTTTTCTTCTGGCTTTTCGGCTTGCGCCCAGGTCCGCCGCCTTCTGGCTTTTTGCCACCGCGTCCAGGTTTTCCGCCGCCGTCTTTTTTCCCGGCACGAATCACTTTCGGCTGTTCTCTTCTCGACTGGCGTGTGTTTTGGACCATACCGACGATTTCAAAGTCAATTGATGATTCTTCCGGTTTTACGCCGATGACTTTGATTTCGATTTCGTCACCAATCCGGAATTGACGTTTGCTGCGCTCGCCGATCATCATCATGCTGCGATCGTCAAAGCGGTAGTAGTCATCCGTCATATTGGAAACGTGAACCAACCCTTCAATGGTGTTTGCCAGTTCAATAAACAAACCAAAGTTCGTTACTGAAGAAATGATCCCAGTAAACTGCTCTCCAATTTTATCAGCCATGAACTGCGATTTCTTCAAAGCATCTGTATCGCGTTCTGCTTCAACTGCACGGCGTTCGCGTTCTGATGTATGTGTAGCAATATCGTCCATATTGGCATCCCAATACGCGATTGTTTTCTGCGATAAATCTTTTTCGATCAAGTATGTGCGGATTAAGCGGTGCACAATCAAATCCGGATAACGGCGAATCGGTGAAGTAAAGTGCGTATAAAACTCAGTCGATAACCCAAAATGCCCTAAGCTCTCAGCCGAGTATTTCGCCTGTTGCATGGAACGAAGCATCATCGTGGAAATAACCGGCTCTTCCGGAGTTCCTGCAATAGATTCAACAATTTCCTGCAAAGCTTTTGGATGAATCTGCGTGCCAGACCCTTTTACCATAATCCCAAAATTGGTTACAAATTCGAAAAAGCGCTGCAGTTTTTCCGGCTTCGGATCTTCGTGAATCCGGTAGATTGCGGGTACTTCCATGCGGTGGAAATGTTCAGCCACTGTTTCGTTGGCAGCCAGCATAAACTCTTCAATCAGACGCTCGGAAACAGTACGCTCACGAACAACTACATCTGTTGGATAGCCGTTTTCATCTACCAGTACTTTGGATTCTTTGAAATCAAAATCGATAGCACCGCGGCGCATACGCTTCGTACGAAGTACTTCAGCAAGCTCTTTCATCAATTCGAACATCGGCACCAATTCGCTGTATTTCTCTTTCAGCTCTTGGTTGTCCTGTTCCAAAATTTCATAAACGTCCGTATACGTCATACGTGCTGACGTATTGATCACGCTTTGGAAAATGTCGTGAGAAACCACTTCGCCTTGGTCGTTGAAAATCATCTCGCAAGACAAAGTCAAACGGTCAACTTGTGGATTTAATGAACAAATTCCGTTAGACAAGCGATGCGGAATCATCGGAATCACGCGATCCGTTAAATAGATGCTCGTAGCGCGGTCATATGCTTCACGGTCGATTGCAGACCCTTCTGTCACATAATGGCTGACATCGGCAATATGAACCCCTAATTTATACGTACCATCTTCATATTTAACCACTTGTACAGCATCATCCAAATCTTTGGCGTCGGCGCCATCAATCGTGACAATGTGTTCGCCCCGCAAGTCGCGGCGATCAGTGAGGTCTGCCGGGTCAATTTCATCCGGCACATTGTTTGCCTGTTCCAGTACATCCGGCGGAAATTCAGTTTCAATTCCGTATTTATGAATGATGGACAGAATATCGACGCCTGGATCGTTTTTATGGCCAAGAATTTGCGTCACCATGCCCGTCGCAGACTTTCTGCCTTCCGGCCATCCTGTAATCTCTACAACCACTTTATGGCCATCTACTGCACCTAATGTGTCGTCTTTCGCAATAAAAATATCCATGTTCATTTTCTTATCGTCTGTCACAACAAAGCCAAAGCCTTTGTTTTCCTGGAACGTTCCAACCGCTTTTGTTGTGCCGCGTTCGATAATTCGGATGATCGCGCCTTCGCGGCGGTCTCCTGAGGATCCTTCAGAAACGCGGATTATTACTTTATCGCCGTTTACTGCGCCATTTGTTTCCGTCGGCGGAATAAAGACATCATCCAAACCGGCTTCTTCAGGTGCCACAAAGCCGAATCCTTTTGGATGCCCAATAAATTTTCCGCGCATCAAGTTCATCCGCTCCGGTACGCCGTAGCGATTGGATCTTGAACGGACAAGCGTGCCTGATTCTTCCAAACGTACCAATGTTTTGACCAATTCTTTAAACTCTTCGGCATCTTCAAAACCGAATTGTTCTTCTATTTCTTGTACTGTCAGCGGCTTATATGCTTCTTCACGCATGAAGACCAGTAAGCGCTGTTCCAATGAACCTTCGTTATTTCCCAAATCGAACTCCTCCTTTATGACCGTTCACACACTCCAATCAAGTGATTCAAGAAATGCGAAAATGTCTTCGTGCAATTGTTTTTTCTCTTTATCCAGCGTAATGACATGGCCCGAGTTTTCATACCACTTGATGTGTTTATCGGTCGATTCGGCATTTTCGTAAATTACATTGGCCGAATCCGGATTGATGACGTTATCCAGTCTGCCTTGGACGACGAACAATGGCGCATAGACATGGTCCACTTGTTCTTTGACTTCTGCAATTAAAGCACGCAGATCAGCCAGTGATTCCATCGGCCGTTCCTGGAAAGCCTTCATTTCTTTTTCGATAAGCTCATCGCTTTTTCCTTCATAATTCTTATATTCCCGTGCATATTTCAACACACCTTCGTACATCAAGTCAGTGGTTTTCATATACATCGGTGCACACATGGTGACAATTCCCTTGATAGGTTTTGTATACCCTAATTTCAGGCTGAATACGCCGCCAAGCGATAGACCGGCTACTGCAATTTCGGTATAGCCCTCTTCCAGCAATGTCTCATATGCCTGTTCAACGTCTTTCCACCAGTCTGCAGGACCCGTGCCAACCAGTTCTTCAGGTGCTACCCCATGGCCCGCGTAATGCGGTGCAATGCTGGTGTATCCATTGGTTTCCAAAAAGCGGCCCAACATCCGGACATCCGCCGAGTTTCCAGTAAATCCATGCAGCAAGAGAACTGCCCGCTTGCCTGCTTTGAAGAAAAATGGTTTTGGCTGCGCAATTCGCATGAAAATCCCTCCATTCTAATACTAAAAGAAAACGCCCAACCATGTATGGTCAGGCGATTTAATCATCTACATTAAACTTTCGTTACGGCAACAGCCAGAATAAAGAATAAGGCAGCAAGTACGATCGTTACACGGTGAAGGACCAAGTCCAAACCACGAGCTTTTTGCTTGCCGAAAAGTTGCTCTGCTCCACCGGAGATGGCTCCTGAAAGACCTGCACTTTTTCCAGATTGCAATAAAACGACTACGATTAATGCGAGCGATACGATGACGAGTAATGTCATTAACAACGTATGCATAAATTCCACCTCCTGAAAAGAACGTTCACAACAAATCTAAGTTTACCAAAAATTGTGACCGGTGACAATAGCAATAGAAAATAGAGGCATTTGCCTCTATTTTCTCAGCTTGTAGAAAAACTTCTAATATGGCTTGGTTTTACGAAGCTTTCCGCGGGCTCTCGTCGCTAACGCTGCTCTGCAGGAGTCGAGCGGACGCTTCTCCAAACCACTTAGTAAGTTCTTTCTTTTTTTAATGAAGCGGAAGGCGGCGACTCCTACGGGAGCAGTGGCGAAGCAAAGCGACAGAGCGACACGAGCTGGAGCCACTGGACTGAGCGCAGCGAGGGAAGCGGCAGAAGCCGTGCCCGTGGAAAGCGTCCGCCTAAAGCGAAATGAAAACCTAAAGACTTTTTTGACAAATTGTGAAAATAGAAACAGTAGCCTCTATTTTATTTTTTCAAGTTGTAGAAAGTTTTTAGACCTAAGTATTGGCCTGTTTCAAATAGCTGATCTTCGATGCGCAACAACTGGTTGTATTTCGCAACGCGGTCCGTACGTGATGGAGCGCCTGTTTTGATTTGTCCAGCATTTGTTGCAACAGCGATATCGGCAATTGTCACATCTTCAGACTCGCCTGAACGGTGGCTGATGACAGCTGTATAGCCGGCACGTTTCGCCATTTCAATCGCATCGAAAGTTTCAGTCAATGTACCAATTTGGTTTACTTTGATCAGGATCGAGTTGCCGATGCCTTCTTCGATTCCTTGCGCCAATTTCTTCGTGTTGGTAACGAAAAGATCGTCTCCAACTAATTGAACGCGGTCACCGATTCGTTCAGTTAATAATTTATGTCCAGCCCAGTCGTTTTCATCCAATCCATCTTCGATTGAAATGATTGGGTATTTGTTGCAAAGCTCTTCGTACCAGTCAACCATTTCGGCAGAAGTTTTCACCGTGTTGTCGCCTGGCAAGTTGTAGACGCCTTTTTCTTTGTCGTAGATTTCAGAAGAAGCAACATCCATTGCAAGCAATACGTCTGTTCCCGCTTTGTAGCCAGCTTTTTCAATCGCTTCTAAAATTGTAGTCAATGCTTCTTCGTTAGATCCCAAGTTCGGAGCAAATCCGCCTTCGTCTCCGACTGAAGTGTTGTAGCCTTTTTCTTTCAAGACAGCTTTTAAGTTATGGAAAATTTCTGCGCCCATTTGAACCGCTTCACGGAACGATTTTGCGCCAACTGGCATTACCATGAATTCCTGGATGTCCACGTTGTTGTCAGCATGTTCGCCGCCGTTTAAGATGTTCATCATTGGAACCGGCAATTGTTTTGCGTTAAAGCCGCCCAAGTATTGGTAAAGTGGAACGTCCAAGTAGTCAGCGGCAGCGTGTGCCACGGCCAATGAAACGCCCAAAATTGCGTTTGCGCCTAAACGGCCTTTGTTTTCTGTTCCGTCCAATTCGATCATTGCGTTGTCGATGGATACTTGGTCAAGGACCGAGTATTTTTCTTCTATTGCTTCTGCAATTTCAGTATCAACAAATTCTACAGCCTTTAATACGCCTTTACCAAGGTAGCGGCTCTTGTCGCCATCGCGAAGCTCAACTGCTTCGTGTTCGCCTGTAGACGCGCCTGAAGGTACGATTGCACGGCCAAATGCGCCGCTTTCTGTGAATACCTCAACTTCGATTGTCGGGTTTCCTCGTGAATCTAAAATTTCGCGTGCTTGAATTTGTGTAATAATTGGCAATTAAAACAGCTCCCTTTTAATATAATGGTTTTCCAGTCATTTCGACTGGTTGTTCAACATTTAGCATTTTTAAAATTGTTGGTGCCAAATCGGCAAGAATGCCGTCGGTGCGCAGTACGTGATCTGACTTTGTCAGGATCACCGGTACTTGGTTGGTCGTATGTGCCGTCATTGGCAAGCCGTCAACTGTGCGAACTTCATCTGCGTTGCCGTGGTCAGCTGTAATCACTGCTGAGCCTCCCTGGGCGTGCAGCGCGTCTACAATGCGGCCCAAACATTCATCCACTACTTCAATGGCACGAATGGTTGGTTCCAGCAAGCCGCTGTGCCCGACCATATCCGGATTGGCAAAATTCAAGATGATGGCATCGTGTGCCCCTGCTTCAATTTGCTCTACCAGACGGTCGGTCACTTCGTAAGCACTCATTTCAGGCTGTAAATCATATGTCGCAACTTTTGGCGACGCCACAAGAATGCGGTCTTCTCCAGGAAAGACGTTTTCACGCCCTCCACTCATGAAGAAAGTCACGTGCGGATATTTTTCTGTTTCGGCAATCCGCAGCTGTGTCAATCCATTGGCTGAGATCACTTCTCCAATAGTGTTCTCCAAGTTCAGCGTTTCAAATGCGACGCGTGTCGGCAAATCCTCACTGTATGAAGTAAAAGTAACGTAAGTTAAATTTACTGGGTGTTTGGCACTTAGCGGAAAGCCGGTAAAATCTTCCCGAATAAACGCAGATGTTAATTGGATCGAACGGTCCGGCCGGAAGTTGAAGAAAATAAGCGAATCGTCCGAATCGATCGTTGCTACCGGTTTGCCGTCTTCAACGATTGCAAATGGTACGACAAATTCGTCAGCCACATCCAGATCATACGAATGTGTGATGCCGGCATTTGCAGAAGGAGCCGTTTGGCCAATCCCATCAACCAGCACACGGTACGCCAGATCGGCGCGTTCCCAGCGTTGGTCGCGGTCCATCGCATAATAACGGCCGCTGATCGATGCAAATTTACCAATACCGATTTCGTTCATTTTTTGCTCGGCTTCTTCTACGTATTTGAGTGCCGTCCGTGGCCCTACATCTCGGCCATCCAGGAAACCATGTACGTATACCTCTGTTAATCCCTGCTGCTTAGCCAATCTCAGCAAAGCAAAAAGGTGCTCGTAATGGCTATGGACCCCGCCATCAGACAGTAAGCCCAAAATATGAAGCGCTTTGCCGCGGCTTTTTGCATTGGCGATCGCTTCAAGAAACGCAGGGTTCTCATAAAAGTCGCCTTCACGAATTGCTTTATTGATGCGTGTCAGGTTTTGATAGACCACTCGTCCGGCACCAATATTCAAATGCCCTACTTCCGAGTTGCCCATTTGCCCGTCCGGCAAGCCAACCGCTTCACCTGAAGCCGTCAACCTTGCGTGTGGGTAAGTATTCCATAACCGATCAAAATTAGGTTTTTTTGCTTGTGCAACGGCATTACCGAAAGTCTCTTCACGGCAGCCAAATCCATCTAAAATGATGAGTGCCGCTGGATGTTCGGTTTTACGCATGTGAACCCGCCTCCAACAATTTGACAAAAGAATCAGCTTCTAAGCTTGCGCCTCCAACTAATGCTCCATCAATATGCTCCATGCCCATTAGTTCAACAATATTGGCTGGTTTTACGCTGCCGCCGTACTGTACGCGAAGCTCTTCAGCTGCTTGATCGTTATACAATGCTGCCACTTTTTTGCGGACAATGCCACAGACTTCGTTAGCGTCTTCAGCAGTAGCAGTTTTGCCAGTTCCGATTGCCCAGATAGGCTCATAAGCAATAACCAATTGAGCAATTTGTTCTTCACTCAGACCGGCAATGCCTTTTTCTACTTGTGCTTCAACAACCGAACCGGTTTCTCCACTTTCGCGATGCTCAAGTGTTTCACCGACACAAAGAATCGGCACTAGACCATGGTTGAAAGCAGCTTTGACTTTTTTGTTTGCAGACTCATCGGTTTCATTGAAATACTGGCGGCGCTCTGAATGGCCGATAATTACGTATTTCACGCCAATGTCTGTCAATTGGACAGGACTGATTTCTCCAGTAAATGCACCTTCATCTTCTTCGGACATTGTTTGTGCGCCGATTTGAAGCGGGCTGTTTTCTGCAGAAGCAACTAGCTGTGTTAGGAAGATCGCAGGAGCACAAATGACTGCATCCAATTTTTCAGCATCCGGCACTAATCCATTTACTTCTTCGACAAATTGTTTTGCCTCTGTTGCTGTTTTGTACATTTTCCAGTTTCCTGCAATAATTGGTTTTCTCACAAAAGCACTCCCTTTCAAGTAATCGTCTTATTTATCTGTTAATGCACTGACACCCGGCAAGTCTTTGCCTTCCATGAACTCTAAGGAAGCGCCGCCGCCTGTAGAGATGTGATCCATTTTATCGGCCACATGGAATTTTTCAACTGCCGCAGCAGAATCTCCGCCGCCAATTACGGTGTAGCCTTCAGTTTCAGCCATTGCTTGCGCAACAGATTTTGTACCATTTTCAAACGAAGGCATTTCAAAAACGCCCATTGGTCCGTTCCAAATGATCAATTTCGAGTTTTTAATAACGTCTGCATACAACTCCACAGTTTCAGGACCGATATCCAATCCTTCCCAATCTGACGGGATTTCCTGGATGTTGACACTTTTCTTCTCTGCATCATTAGAAAAGTCATTGGCGACGATCGCATCAACCGGCAAATAAAGTTTTACGCCTTTTTGCTCTGCTTTTTCAATGAATGATTTAGCCAAGTCCAGTTTGTCATCTTCCACCAGCGAATTCCCGATTTCAAAGCCTTGCGCTTTGATAAAGGTATAGGAAAGTCCGCCGCCAATCAGCAAGTTATCAACCTTATCCAATAAATGGTCAATGACACCGATTTTATCTTTTACTTTCGCTCCACCGATAATTGCCGTAAACGGACGATCAGGTTCTGACAACGCTTTGCCCAATACATCCAGCTCTTTTTCCAGCAATAAGCCTGACACGGACGGCAAGTGGCTGGCAATACCGGCTGTTGAAGCATGTGCACGGTGAGCTGCACCGAACGCATCGTTAACGAACACATCGGCAAGATTGGCAAATGCTTTTGCCAGCTCTTCGTCATTTTTTTCTTCTCCCGGATGGAAACGGACGTTTTCAAGTAAGACAATGTCGCCTTCTTGCATCGCTGAAATTTCGTTTTCAACATTCTCGCCAATCGACTCATCCAGGCTCTTTACTTCTTTATGTAACAATTCGCCTAACCGGACGCCTGTCGCAGCGAGTCTCATGTCTTCGTTGACTTCACCTTTAGGGCGACCCAAATGGCTGGCCAAAATAACTTTTGCGCCTTGTTCGATCAAGTATTCGATTGTCGGCACGGCTGCACGGATTCTTGTGTCGTCCGTCACTTTGCCATCTTCCATCGGCACGTTGAAATCAACACGGCAAAATACGCGTTTTCCTTTCAAATCCAAATCTTTCATGGTCATTTTCTGCTGCATGAAAATACCTCCTATTTGTATTCAAAAAAATAAGGGACGGGGTATGTCCCCGCCCCTTTTACCCTCTTTTATTATAGGGGTTCATTGGTAATTAAGCTATGATTTTGGAATTACAATCCTGTTTTGTACATGTGCAATGCAAGGTCGATACAACGTGCTGAGTAGCCAGACTCGTTATCGTACCAAGCCAAAACTTTAACCATGTTATCGCCAAGTGCCATTGTTGACAAACCGTCAACTGTTGAAGAGGCAGAGTTGCCGTTATAGTCTTTAGAAACTAATGGAAGGTCGCTGTATTCCAAGTAACCTTTCAATTCGTTTTCAGTTGCATCTTTTAATGCATTGTTAACATCTTCAACTGTAACTTTTTGCTCAAGGTCTACTACCAAGTCAATTAGAGATACGTTTGAAGTTGGTACGCGGATTGCCATACCGTCAATTTTGCCTTCTAGTTCAGGCAATACTTGTGATACTGCTACTGCTGCTCCAGTTGTTGTTGGAATCATAGATTCTGCAGCTGCACGTGCACGGCGGTAATCTTTGTGCGGTGAATCCAAAAGAATCTGGTCATTTGTATAAGAGTGAATCGTTGTCATCATAGCGTGCTTGATGCCAAAACGGTCATTCAATACTTTAGAAATTCCAGCTAAGCCGTTTGTTGTACAAGATGCGTTTGAAATAACATGGTGTTCTTTCGGGTCGTACGACTCATGGTTAACACCCATAACAAGTGTTTTCATGCCGCTTTTGCCTGGTGCTGAAACGATAACTTTTTTAGCTCCAGCTTCGATGTGTTTTGAAGCAGATTCGTTATCTGTGAAGAATCCAGTAGATTCAACAACGATGTCTACGCCAAGATCTTTCCATGGAAGGTTTGAAGGGTCTTTTTCAGAGAATACACGGATTGTTTTGCCGTTAACCACAATGTTATCGCCTTCTGCTGAAACTTCAGCATCCAATGTTCCGTGGATTGAATCGTATTTTAGTAAGTGAGCAAGCATTTTAGCGTCAGTCAAGTCGTTTACTGCGACAACTTCCACTTCTTCGTTTGCCATTGCCCCACGAAATACGATGCGTCCAATACGTCCAAATCCGTTAATTGCTAATTTTAAAGTCATTTACAATTCCTCCAATTTTTTAGTCAATTCGATAATCTTTCTTGCGGCACCCTCGTCTGTGACCAACACTGTCGGGTTTGGTGCGTTTTTGAAATAAGATAAAATCGCTCTTGCTTTGGAACTCCCACCGGCAACTGCTAAGATCGTTGAAGCTTTTTGCACCTGTTCCCATTGAATGCCCGCTGTGCGAATACGATAAACAATTTTTCCATCTTTATCGAAATAATAGCCGAAAGCCTCACTTACCGCTCCACCTGAACGTATCTTTTCTGCTTCTTCCAGAGAAGAGTGGCGGCGAACCGTCATTTCTTCTGCGTTGCCTATGCCATGGACCACTACATCTGTTTGGTCGTACAAGTCCATCATTTCCTTGATCAACGGCTCTTTCATCATCATTTCGAAAGCTTCAGCACTTAAATGATCAGGCAAGTAAAGAGTTTTAAACGAACCGCCAGTTTTTTCGGCAAAAGCGGCTGCAATCGTATTGGCTTGATGCAAGACATCTTCACCTAAGCCGCCGCGGGCTGCAATAAATTGAAGCGCCCGCTTCGGTTTGCCGATTGACAGTTCTTTTGAGATGGCCGCCAGTGTACTGCCGCCAGTGACGGCGATTTTTTCATAACGGCTAAACATCATTTCCAGAAGACGGGCTGCTTCTTTGCCAATATGGAATTTTACTGCTGGAATCTCGTCGCTGTCCTGTGGCAAAATAACCACTTTCGAGATGTTTAAGACTTTTTGCAGCTCTGCTTCCATATCTGTCAATCCAGACATTTCACGAACGAAATCTTTCAGGTTCTCCAGCACTTCCAGTCCTTGCGAAGTAATAGTCATGCCTGCTGTCTTCATTTCAATCAATTGCTGCTTGCGCAGCAAATCGGTTTCTTTCCTGATCTCGCGCTCTGTTGCACCGGCAACTTCACTTAAGGTTCGCCTGCCGATTGGTTGTTCTAAATAAATTGTCTGTAAAATCTGGTATCGCTTTTTCAGGAGTTCGGACATTTCCGGCATCAGTTTTCGCTGAGCGACAGATAATGCATCCATGTGTTCACTCCGTTCTAGCTGGACGTTTTTTGTCCCATTAAATAATTTTGTGTCCCACTAAACTCATTCTACCTAATCCGTCTTTTAATTGCAAATAAAAAGAAGCGTTAACGTTCTAACGCTTCCAACAATTCTACATAACCAATATTGCCGTATAACAATACCGTGTTGTCTTTCTCCAGCACCGGAATCATGAGCATGTATTTCTCATGCAGTGCCTCGTCGCTTTCAATGTCCACTTCCTTATAGGTTATGGGGAAATCTTCATTGACAAGTTCGATCATTAACTTTGCTTCATCGCAAAGCGGGCAGTTGGAACGCGTATATAATGTAAACATCGGTTTGCCTTCTTTCTATAAACAGGATAGGTTTTCAAGCACTCGCTATATAATTGAGGCTATTCATTCAGCTTATCCATAAAAATCTTTCCGTTCAACTTATACTGCCTAGCCCACTAAATTGGCAATAAAAAAACAGCCCCTTTAGCCGGTTAAGGCAAAGGGGCTGCATTATGTTTAGGATGCCCTCGGAAGGAATCGAACCTCCATCTCAAGAACCGGAATCTTACGTGTGATCCATTACACTACGAGGGCGTTTTCGCTATTAGCGACTTTTCTATTATACGAAACCTTTTTAAGTTAATCAAGCTTATTTTTTTGATTCGTTAGATTTGACCTTCATTGACCATGATGTGTATGATAATAGTACAGCTGAGAGAACTTTCAGCATTGTTTGCAAACCACTTAATCGAGGAGGAACTTTTCATGAACTTAATTCCTACAGTAATTGAACAAACTAGCCGAGGCGAACGTGCTTATGATATTTATTCGCGTTTGTTGAAAGACCGCGTCATTATGCTAGGCAGCGGTATTGATGATAATGTTGCCAACTCAATTGTTGCACAGCTCCTGTTCCTTGAAGCAGAAGATCCAGATAAAGATATTTCGATTTACATCAACAGCCCAGGCGGCAGCATCACAGCTGGTATGGCGATTTACGACACGATGCAGTTTATCCGTCCAGATGTTCAAACAATCTGCATCGGCATGGCCGCTTCAATGGGCGCGTTCCTATTGGCAGCTGGAACAAAAGGCAAACGCCTGGCACTTCCGAATGCCGAAGTCATGATTCACCAACCTCTTGGCGGTGCTCAAGGCCAAGCAACTGAAATTGAAATTGCGGCGAAACGCATTCTTCACCTTCGCGAGAAGTTGAACCAAATTCTTTCTGAACGCACAGGTCAGCCGATCGATGTCATTTCTAAAGACACTGACCGTGATAACTTCATGACAGCTGAACGCGCGCTTGAATACGGCTTGATTGACCAAGTCATCACACGTAGCAAGCTTCCTGAAAACCACAAAAAAGACGTTTAAAACAAAAACTCACAGCCTTTGGGCTGTGAGTTTTTTTATGGTACAAAAGCTTTCTTTTTACGATTCTTGTTCAATAATTTCTGATAAAGATTGGACTGCTTTTTCCTCATCCAACCCATCTGCCGAAATTATCACTTCTGTTCCTTTACCAATTGCCAGGCTCATGATGCCCATGATGCTTTTGGCATTTACTTTTTTATGGTCTTTCTCTAAATAGACATCCGCAGTGTACCGGTTTGCTTCTTGAACAAATAACGCGGCTTGCCTTGCTTGAAGACCTGTTTTTAATAGCACTTTTACTTGTTTTTCAACCATGCTTATCCTCATCCTCCTCTGAAACTTAACTCTCTTATATATGAAAGAACAGCCAGCAGTTAGCGGCCGATCATTTCTCCCTTTCTCAGTGACGCTGCAATTTCATCAATTTTTCGCAGCCGGTGATTGACACCTGACTTGCTGACCGATCCACCCGACACCATTTCACCCAACTCTTTAAGCGTCACGTCTTGATACTCTACCCGAAGTCGGGCAACTTCACGCAAGCGTTCAGGCAATTGGTCGATTCCAATTGCACTATCGATAAAGCGGATATTTTCAACTTGCCGCAATGCTGCATCAATGGTTTTATTCAAGTTAGCGGTTTCACAGTTGACGAGACGGTTTACACTGTTTCGCATGTCTCGGATGATTCGGACATCTTCAAATTTCAATAAAGCCGAATGCGCGCCAGTAATGCTCAGGAAGTCGGCAATTTTTTCTGCTTCTTTAAGATAAGTGACAAAGCCTTTTTTCCGTTCAATAGTTTTGCTGTTTAAATGGAAAACATTCATCAAGTCGACCAAAGAGTCGGCATGATCTTTGTAGAGAGAGTAGATTTCTAGATGGTACGATGAGGTTTCAGGATTGTTGACAGATCCGCCCGCTAAAAAAGCCCCTCGCAAATAAGAGCGTTTGCAGCAGTTTTTCTCGATGAGGCTTTGGACGATCTGGTGCTGAAATTGAAAACCTTCCGTCAGAATTTCCAAGTCTTCCAGTACATGCTTGGCCCCTTCACGGATTCGGCAAATGTAGATGTTGTTCTTTTTTAACCGCATTTTTTTCCGGACAAGCAATTCCACCGGATACGCTTTGTAAAAACGTTTCAACAGCGTGTAAATACGCCGGGCGATTGCTGCATTCTCGGTTTGGATGTCGAGGCTCAATTGCCGATTGGAAAATGACAAGGTGCCGTTCATTCGTATCATTGCGGAAAGCTCTGCTTTTCCACAGCAATCATCCACTTCGATTTGCGTCATTTCTTTTTTTGTTTCAGATGCAAAAGACAAAATTCGTTCCTCCTTTCAAAGCATTAAAAGTAAAGATGCTTCGAATCTTCACCAGCACGGCCGCCCGCGTATTCAAATAACCATTCGGCTACTTTCAAAGGCTCGTGCCGGACAATTTCTCCAAAAATATTGGCGATATCTTTTCTATACACTTCAAGACCCATTTGTTTTAATCGCTCTTCATCGTATTCAACCGGGGATGCCAGCTCTTTTTTGTAGCGTTCGGCTACAATCGGTGGCATTTGGACTCTATCGAGCAGAATCGCATCGAGAAAATTTTCACCGACATGATCGTAAATCGCCTGAACATGGTCTGAAGCGGTATATTTATACGTTTCGCCTGCCTGTGTCATTAAGTTGCAAATGTAAATTTTCTTTGCGTTGGCAGCCACTACTGCTTTTTTTATATCTTTCACTAATAGGTTAGGTAAAATGCTGGTATATAAGGAACCTGGACCCACTACAATAACGTCTGCACTTTCAATCGCCGCTATTGTTGCAGGCAAGGTTTTTACGTCATGAGGTTCTATAAACACCCGTTTAATCGGCTGGAGATAGGCTGGAATTTTGGATTCCCCTTTGATGATGGTGCCGTCTTCCAGTTCAGCATTCAGGGTGACAATTTGATTGGCTGCCGGCAATACGGTTCCATTGACGCTTAGTACCCGGCTCATTTCACGGACAGCATGGGAAAAATCCCCTGTAATGTCTGTCAAAGCAGCAAGCATTAAATTCCCAAGGGAATGCCCATCGAGATCCAAGGATTGCTTAAAACGGTATTGGAACATTTCTGCAACCAAAGGTTCTGTATCCGATAATGCAGCTAGTACATTTCGGATATCTCCCGGAGGCGGAATATCCAAATCATTTCTTAAGCGGCCCGAACTTCCGCCGTCGTCTGCCACGGTGACGATTGCAGTCAAGTCCAACGGATATAACTTCAATCCACGCAAGAGTGTGGAAAGTCCGGTACCTCCGCCCAAAATAACAATGCGTTTCAGGTGCTGGTTGCGTTCCATGCACTCATTCCTTTCTTATTTTGACATCCCTGTGCGTCACGATGACTTTATTGTTCTCAGCCAGCAGCTTACCGTAATATTCAGCCAGTGTCACAGATCGATGTTGGCCACCCGTACAACCGAAAGCAATGACGAGCTGTGCTTTTCCTTCATTCTTATACTGTGGAATCATAAATTGCAGAAGATCCGTTAATTTTTCAAGAAGCGTTTGCGTTTCCTGCCATTTCAAGACGTAGCTGGATACTCGCTCATCAAGGCCGGACAACGGATTCAACTCGGGAATGTAATAAGGATTCGGCAAAAAGCGCACATCAAACACCAAATCGGCATCGATTGGCATGCCATGCTTAAATCCAAAAGACATCACGTTGACCGTGAAAACATTGCTTGTCTTGGTTGTAAAATCAGCGTTGATCCGCTCTTTCAACTGACGAGGTGTCATATCGGACGTATTGTAAATGTATTTTGCCCGGCCTTGAAGATCGCTCAGCATATCGCGTTCTTTTTTTATGCCGCCCAGCACCAAACCGCCTGGCGACAAAGGATGGGATCTTCTCGTT
Source organism: Planococcus sp. TJ-307 (assembly GCF_058268435.1). Lineage (NCBI taxonomy): Bacteria > Bacillati > Bacillota > Bacilli > Caryophanales > Caryophanaceae > Planococcus > Planococcus sp. TJ-307. The sequence continues at coordinate 102,938 of NZ_JBZDOJ010000005.1, read as the reverse complement.
TCTTTGTACCGGCTCACCAAGGTTTGATTTTCCGCATCCAAAAACAGAACGGTGATGGAGACGTTCGGTTCTTGCGACAAATGGTCAATGGCATCTACGAGGCTGTCAAAAAAGTCTCCGCCGCGCAAATCCATAACTGCCGCTACCCGCTTCATCGATTTCCCGGAATCTCTCATCAATTTGATAAAAGTAGGCAGCAAAGCCGGAGGTAAGTTGTCGATTGTGAAAAACCCAAGATCTTCGAAGCTTTGGATCGCCACGGTTTTCCCTGCGCCTGACATGCCTGTAATGATGATTAATTCTGTTTCTTCTTGACGGTTATCCATTCTGATGATTCACCTCTTCGTTTGATGATTGGATGGTTTCTTTGATCAGCTGAAACTCAGGTGTGTAATAAAAAGTACCGTATTGAATGCCTTGTTGGTTCACTGCAAACTGAAGATTGGTTCGGTCGCCTTCTGCCATTGGCAAGAATGCCAGCTCTTCCACTGGATGCCATTCCAGCAATCCTTCATTTGTTTCTTCAAATAGATCTCCAGTCAGATTGTTTGCTGCAAATGTAAACAGCATCCATTCGTCCACAATTTTTTCCTGTTCCTGGATCATCATTGTATAGATGCCTTTTAAATGTGTGCCAATTGGCGTGGCATTTGTTTCTTCTTGAAATTCCCGAACAGCCGCTTCGTAAATAGACTCTCCGGACTCCATTTTTCCGCCGGGAGCAACATACCAGTCGCGGCGGGGTTTCTTTAATAATAAAACTTGTCTATCTTTAATAACTAATAAATTCGCGATTCGCTGCACATTCGACACTCCGCATCTATTGTAAACTTACTCCATTATACATCTATCCTGGTGTGCCATGCAAAAAAATGCAAAAAAGAGGCCGTCTTCCGAGTTGCTCGAAAAACGGCCATCAAAATTTCTTTATAAAAAGGGGGTCAACTTACTCTTCTTACTATAGCCCCTATTCATGACAAGCGCGTTACAAAATGATTAAGAAACAATTAAGCTTGTGCTTTCGTTGCTATTTTTTCAACTAGCTCTTCGATATAATGCTGTGCAGCCTGTGCTGCGATGCTGCCGTCACCTGTCGCTGTAACCACTTGGCGCAAGGTTTTTTCACGAACATCGCCCGCGGCATAAATTCCAGGTACTTTCGTCTCCATTTTTTCATTGGTGACAATATAGCCTTCGTCATTCAAAATGCCCAAATCAGTAAACGGCTTTGTTAATGGCAGCATGCCGATGTAGATGAAGACGCCGTCTGCTTTGAATTCTGTTTCTTTTTCATCTTCTGTCGATACCAGTGTAACACTGCCAACTTTGCCATTTCCATCATCGTGAATTTCCTTGACTGTATTACTCCAGATAAAGTCGATTTTGTCATTGGCAAATGCGCGGTCCTGAATGATTTTCTGTGCACGGAGTTCATCGCGTCTATGGACGATTGTGACTTTGTCTGCGAAACGGGTCAGGTAAACCCCTTCTTCAACTGCAGAGTCTCCGCCGCCGACAACAACCAATTCTTTCTTTTTAAAGAAAGCTCCATCACATACGGCACAATAGCTGACACCGCGGCCGCCCAGTTCTGTTTCACCAGGAATGCCCATTTTTTTGTACTCTGCGCCTGTTGTAACGATAATGGCGCGTGTTTTGTATTCTTTAGATCCGGCTTTGATGGTTTTGAATTCTTCACCGTCAATAACTTCGGTTACGTCCCCATATGCGTATTCAGCACCAAACTTTTTCGCATGTTCGAACATTTTTGTTGAAAGGTCCGGCCCCAAAATGTGTTCAAAGCCTGGATAGTTTTCAATTTCTTCTGTATTGGCCATTTGGCCGCCTGGAATGCCGCGTTCTAACATTAGCGTTGTTAAGTTTGCACGAGATGTATAAACAGCGGCAGTCATGCCTGCTGGTCCTGCTCCAATAATTACTACGTCATATATTGTTTCTGTTTCAGTCATAATGATAGACCTCCTATTTCTCAGTAGCTAAATCGTATAAGATTCCGGCTAAAGCTTCAACTTTTATGCCTGTGAATCCGGATCTGCCAAATATCCAGTCATCTCCTTAACGTACTTGGTTAAAGTCGAGACCGATATGCCAAAGCTGTCTGCTAATTCTTTTTTGGTCGTTTTTTCATTTTTTGCAGATTGAATCATATACTCTGCTGCTGAAGCTAAAGCAGCCGGATTTTTAAATGGATAATTTCGGCTAAATGCTTTTTCGACAAGCAGAAACCACAGCTGGAAAACATCGGCTTGCTGTTTCGTCACCATGCCATGCCGGACATAAAGGCGTTCTGCCGTTTCCATCGCCCTCATAAATGCTTGTTCAGTTGGAACTTCTTTTTTAAATGGATGACCGAGGGCATACCCCAGCAGAAAGGTTTCCAAAACAGAAGGCTGATCAGATTCCAGCCAATTTGGATGCGAGATAATTTCCTGTTTGTGCGCTGATTTGCCAAGCAGGAACAAGCCGAACAAACGCTCACTTTTTTTCTTGTGATCCAGTTTTTTCACTAAATAATCCCGGTCGTGTTCCAACGCATCGGCGTGAGGCATTGCCGAATGATCACTCCATGGCTCATAGCCATCTTTGCCGGGATCCATCTTTTTCAATTGATCCCAAGCTTGACGGGACGCTTCTTCATGCCCTGAATGGTACGCAGCGTGCGACAGCCAGAAATAAAAAGCAGGATCTCCATCAAAGCCACGTTTTTGAAGGCTTTTTAGCCAACGATAGGCTTCTTTGTATTTGCCGACCAACGCAAACGTCGCACCCAATTTATAGCGATGCTCAAAGACATAAGGCTGAATCTTTTTCAGCAGATCCAGGACGTCATCCAATTCTGCATTTTTTTCATAGTAATGAAAGACTGCCAAGTTGCAGAGTGCATGCAAATTGCCGGTATTTTTTCGCAGCACATCGTGAAGCAGCGCTTTCGCCATTTCCGCTTCGCCAATATAAAAGTATGCCAAGGCCAGGTTGTTGTAGGCTCCCCAGAAATCCGGCTTTTCTTCAACCAGCTTTTCGAGCCTTTCGATGGCGCCGGCAAAATCACCTTGCTCCATCATTTTGCGGGCTTTTTCCTGGCGGTAATAGTATTCGCTGTTTTGCGCTTCCCCATCATCGTCAAAAAGCTGCCAGTCTTCCTGTTCTGCAAAATCGACAATTTCCATTGCTTCTGCCGAATATTTGCCTTGGGTTTCATAAATCAAGTATTTTTTGGCGTATTTCCGTGCATCCCAAAACAAGCCCATGTGTGCATGGACTTCTGCGAGGAAAAACAGGATGTCCGGTTCTTTCGAATCCAGTTCATGTGCTGTATGCAGCATGTCCATTGCCTGTTCAAACTCATGCATTTCCATCAAGACAATGCCATACTGCGTCAGAATAAGCGGGTCTTTCGGACTCAGTTCTGATGCGCGGCGCAAATACTTGTGGGCTCTTGGATAATTTTCCCGCTGAAGTTCTTTCAGCGCTTTTCTGTAATAATATTCCCCGGTTGGAATAAAAGACAGCACGTTCTTATAATTTGTTTTTTTATTCTCCAAAATATGCCTCCGAAAAAGTAAAAGGAACGATCGAAATCGCTCCTATACTCAAATGTGCTGTAATTATAGCATATTTCCTTATTATTTACTTGTCGTTTTTTGTAGCATGGCGCTCTTTTAACACATCTACCACTTGGCTAAACTCCACTTTTTGTTCCTGCAGGAGCACCAATGTGTGGTAGAACAAATCGGCTGTTTCCATGGCCAGTTCTTTGGCATCCCGATTTTTTGCGGCAATGATTACTTCAGACGCTTCTTCGCCTACTTTTTTGCAGATTTTGTCTACGCCTTCTTCGAACAGGTATGTGGTATACGCGCCTTCAGGCATTTCCTCTTCACGTGTTTTGATCAGGGAGGTCAATTGACCGAACATGTCTCCTGGAGATTCGTTGCGTTCTCCGTGAATGGTTTCAAAGAAGCAGCTGTCTTTGCCGGTATGGCAAGCCGGTCCGTTTGGAATCACTTCGTAGATCAGGGAATCGCCGTCACAGTCCAAGCGCACAGCGGTTACTTGTTGGGTGTTGCCACTTGTTGCACCTTTGTTCCACAATTCGCTGCGGCTTCTTGAATACAACCAAGTTTCGTTTGTCTCCATAGTTTTTTTCACAGCTTCTTCATTGGCATAAGCTAGCGTCAGCACTTCTTTTGTTTCAGCATTTTGGATAATGACAGGAATCAGCCCGTCTTGGTCGTATTGGATCGTTGTCATCGGACATTCACTCCTTCTTTACGCAAGTATTCTTTTACTTCAGCTACACTGGTTTCTTTATAATGAAAAATCGATGCAGCCAAAGCAGCATCAGCATCAACTGTTTTAAACACTTCACTAAAATGCTCTTTGTTCCCTGCCCCGCCGCTGGCAATAACCGGCACTTCTACCACTTCGCGCACAGCTTGCGTCAGCTCGAGATCAAAGCCGTCTTTCGAACCGTCTTTGTCCATGCTCGTCAACAGCAGTTCCCCGGCTCCAAGCTCCACGCTTTTTTTCGCCCATTCAATGGCATTCCATTCGGTCTTGTTGCGGCCGCCATGTGTATAAACGTCCCAGCTATCGTTGTTTTTCTTGGCGTCAATGGCCACTACGATGCATTGCGAGCCAAAAAAGTCCGCGCCTTCTTTGATCAGCTCTGGCCGGTCAAGAGCTGCGGTATTCAAGGAAACTTTATCTGCGCCGGCACGCAGCATGCGTTTCATATCCTCCAGGCTGCGGATTCCGCCGCCCACTGTAAAAGGAATCGAAAGTTCCGTGGCCACGATTTTGACCACTTCAACCATGGTTTCTTTGCCTTCATGAGAAGCGGAAATGTCTAAAAACACCAATTCGTCCGCTCCTTGCTTGTCGTAAAAACGCGCCAGTTCTACAGGATCTCCTGCGTCACGCAGCGAGACAAAGCTGACGCCTTTGACGACACGCCCTTCTTTAACATCCAAACACGGAATAATGCGTTTTGTCAGCATGACAGGGCCTCCTCCAAGGTAAAGCGTTTTTCATATAGGGCTTTCCCTATGATAACACCCGCAATATTGCTGTGGGTAGAGGCTTGTTTGACATTCTGTACATCTTCCAGCGACCCGATGCCGCCTGAGACGATCACTTGTGCATGTTCAGAGTCAGCTAACGCTTTGTTCGCTTCGATATTTGGTCCGGCTAATGTGCCGTCTGTCGCTATATCTGTATAAATGAAATGCTTCGCGCCCTTAGAAGCAAAGTAATTTGCCACTTCGGTCGCAGCCTGCCCGGAAGTCTCGATCCATCCTTCGGTTGCGGCCATGCCGTTTTTGGCATCAATGCCGATTACGATGCGGTCAGCGCCGAACTCCTCGATAAATGATACTGCCAGTTCCGGATTGCGGATTGCCAGGCTGCCGATGATGACACGCGCAACGCCGTTCGATAAGTAATGCTCGATGTCTTCACGTGTCCGAATGCCTCCGCCTACTTGCACGTTAACACCTAGTTTGGCGGCTTCGATGACCACTTGATCATTGATGCGCACGCCGTCTTTAGCACCATCCAAATCGACCATATGTATCCACTGTGCACCGGCTTCAACGAATTTCTTTGCCATATCTACTGGTGAATCACCATAAATGGTTTCCTGGGCGTAATCTCCCTGGAATAGGCGCACACATTTTCCATCCCGCAAGTCAATGGCGGGATAAATCTGAAACTTAGTCATTGAGGTTCCTCCTGACATTTGCAATCCACTGCTCTAATAAATAATGGCCAAAATCACCGGATTTTTCCGGATGAAATTGCATGCCCGTAATCAGTCCGTTCCCAACTACTCCTGGAACGTCGTGATTGCCGTAGCTTGCCGTAGCTAGCACTTCTTGCTCTTTTGTATTGACCGCCAAAAAGGAATGGACAAAATAAACATGTGTATCACTTAATACACTGTCCAGCCAATAAGGCACATGTGAAAATTCGAGGCGGTTCCAGCCCATATGCGGAATGCGGTGCGCGCCTTTTTCAAAGCGGCGGATTTCTCCCGTCAACAAACCCAGCCCTTTAGTTGGTTTTACTTCAGAGCTGTCTTCGTATAATAGTTGCATGCCGAGGCAAATGCCTAAAAGCGGAATATTTTTCTCTGGAAGCGATTGGATAAATTCAGATAAGCTTTTTTGGTTCAACAGCTCCATTGCATCCGGGAAAGCACCGACGCCCGGAAGAAGAATTGCTTCTGCTTCCAATAAGACAGCTGGATCGTCCGAGATGATCACCGTACATTCCAGTTTTTTTAGCGCCTGTTCAACGCTGAATAAATTGCCCATGCCATAATCGATAATGCCAATGATCATGTTAACAGCCCCTTTGTCGATGGCACTCCTTTAACCCGTGGATCGATGCTTGTTGCTTCATCAAGCGCCCGGGCCAATGCCTTGAACACCGCTTCAATAATGTGATGCGTATTTTTCCCGTAATGGACGATGACATGAACATTCATGCGTGATTCAAGCGCAAACTTCCACAGAAACTCATGGACCAGCTCAGTATCAAAAGTTCCAACTTTTTCATTTGGAAGCTCGCAGCGGAATTCCAGATGCGGACGGTTGGAACAGTCAATGACTACTTGTGCCAGCGCGTCGTCCATTGGCACAAATGCGTTGCCGTAACGGCGGATGCCTTTTTTGTCGCCAAGCGCCTCTTTGACTGCCTGGCCGAGCACGATGCCGATGTCTTCAGTCGTGTGGTGATCGTCAATATGCGTATCGCCATCTGCTTGGATGTCGCCATCAAACAAGCCATGCTTGATGAACAAATCCAGCATGTGGTCCATGAACGGAACACCGGTATCAATTACTGACTTGCCTTCTCCATCCAAGGAAAAGTTGATTGCTATTTTGGTTTCATTGGTATTTCGTTTGATTTCAGCTGTTCTCATTGGTTACTCCCCTTTTCCCACGACCGCGATTCGACTGCACGCGCATGGCCTTCTAAGCCTTCTAGGCGTGCCAGACGAGCGATTTTTTCTTTGTTATTATTCCAAGCCTGTTCGCTGTAGCGGACAATGCTCGTGCGTTTTACAAAATCATACACAGATAACGCACTAGAGAAACGCGCCGTACTGTTGGTTGGCAAGACGTGATTGGTGCCCGCAAAATAATCACCAATCGGTTCAGACGAATAGCGGCCGATAAAAATGGCTCCCGCGTGGCGAATTTTGTCTGCCACTGCTTCCGCGTCTTCTGTCATAATTTCCAAATGTTCCGGAGCCAATTGGTTCGCAGCCTCGATCAGCTCTTCCAGTGTCTCGCCCAAATAAATCATGCTGTGGTCTGCAATTGCGGGACTGGCAATGGCTTGTCGCGGCAAAGCGGCCAATTGGCGATCTACTTCTTTAGAAACAGCGTCAGCCAAGTTTTGGCTGGTCGTCAATAACACCGCACTGGCCATTGGATCGTGTTCCGCTTGTGACAATAAATCCGCTGCCACTTCGTCTGCATAGGCGGAATCATCGGCAATGATGGCAATTTCACTGGGTCCGGCAATCATATCAATGGCAACGTCGCCATTCACTTCACGTTTTGCTAAAGCCACAAAAATATTGCCAGGGCCGGTAATTTTATCAACGGGCTCGATAGATTCTGTGCCATAGGCCAACGCCGCAATCGCTTGTGCCCCACCCGATTTATAAACTTCCGTGATGCCCAAAATATGAGCCGAAGCCAAAACGCCATCTGATAATGCACCATCTTTGCCTGGAGGCGAGATGAGCACAATGCGTGAGACGCCTGCCACTTGAGCTGGAATAACATTCATCAGTACGGACGATGGATAAGCTGCGGTCCCGCCCGGCACGTACAGCCCAGCAGATTCGATAGCCGTGACGCGTTGAGCCACATAAGATCCATCTTCGCTGTCTTGCCGGTAGCCTTGCTGTTGCTGGCTTTCGTGGTAGCGGCGGATATTTGCTGCCGCTTCCGTCAAATCTTCCAGCAGTTGGCCGTCAAAGCGCTCGACCGCCTGTGCAATTTCTTCCTGCGCTACACGCAAAGAAGACAGTTTGGCGCCGTCCCATTTTTCTGTGTAGCGGAACATCGCCTGGTCTCCATGATCCCGTACGTCCTGGATAATGTCCCTAACTGCCGCAATTTGCTGGCCGGTTCCTTCTGCAATTGTTCTTCTGATGGAAATTCCGGCAGATAAACGGGTGACGTTCATAAGCTCGCCTGCTTTCTTAGTTTTTCCACCAATTCCGTGATGCGCTGCTGCTTCAAACGGTAACTTACCGGATTGGCAATTAGGCGCGATGTAATATCAACAATTTTTTCATATTCGACCAAGCCATTTTCTTTTAAAGTTTTTCCAGTTGACACAATATCCACAATGCGATCAGCCAAACCAATCATCGGTGCCAATTCAATTGAACCGTTCAACTCAATAATTTCGACCTGTTCGCCTTTGCCTCTGTAATACTGCGAAGCTACTTTTGGATATTTCGTTGCTACACGCGGCGTCACTTCATTCATTGGTGTATCCGGCATACCGGCTGTCGCAATATAACAGCGGCTGATGCCAAGATCCAGCAGTTCGTAGACATCCCGCTCGTGCTCGAGCATAACATCTTTACCGGCAATTCCGATATCTGCCACCCCGTGTTCAACATAAGCAGGGACGTCCATTGGCTTGGACAAGATAAAGCGAATGTTTTCATTTGGTGCTTCCACAATCAGCTTGCGTGAGTCGTCCAGTTCTTTTGGCAAGTCATAGCCGGCCTTAACCAGTAGCTCATAAGCTTCTTCAAATATTCTTCCTTTTGGCATTGCAATCGTTAATGCATCCATTAGTTGGCACCTTCCAATCGTAAAACATTACTGAACAGTCCACTGAATTTTTCGACCGCCAAAACGGCTGGCGCAAATTGCAATGTGACGCGGATTCCTTGCTCGCGAAGCTGTTGAGCTCGATCAAATGCATTGTCTTCATTTTGCTCATCAAACAGGATGAGTGTATGAGCTTCTTCTTCTGGTGCAGCAGAAATGATTTCCAACAACCGGTCAACGCGCAGGCCAAATCCTGTGGCACCGACCTGCAAACCAAATTGTTTCATCAGCCCGTCATAGCGCCCGCCATTTCCAAGCGGAAACCCACTACCTGCTCCGTATACTTCAAACACCAAGCCGGTGTAATAAGTCATATGGCTGTTAAAGGACAAATCGTAAGTTACCGCATCCGACAGTCCGCTGCGATCCAGTATTTTTTTTAATTTTTTCATGTCTTCAAACAAAGAATTTTGTTTGGCATTGTGAGGATCGATCCATTGCTGCCACTCTTCAACTGTAGACGTGGACATTAATCCAATAAACGATTCACGGCGTGATGGTTCAATCGGCAATTGATGAGCTAAGCTTTCAAAGCCAACACTGTTTTTCGAAACAAAAGCGGCGTGCACGTTCTCGATTTGCTCTTGGTTTAAGCCAAAATCCTTCAGAATCAGCTGCAGCAATTGTGTATGGCCAATTACAAACCGGCTGGATTTGATATCCAGGTTTTTTAAGATGTTCCATGCCAAAATAATGACTTCTGCATCAGCGTATAAAGAATCGTCGCCAATCAGCTCGACGCCCATCTGCTCAAATTCAGCTGGACGGCCGCCTTCCCGTTTTTGGGCACGAAAAACATTTGAATAGTACCCAAGCCGTACCGGCATTTTTTCTTTCAGCAGCTTTGACGCTGCAATGCGCGCGATGGGTGACGTCATATCGGGGCGCAGCACCAAAGTCTCTCCCTGGCTGTCCAATAATTTGAACAAGGCATTATCATCGATTGCCGAGATTTTGCCGATCGTTTCGTAGTATTCCAAAGTTGGAGTCTGCAGCAAATCGTAACCCGCTTGTTGAATAATAGAGGTTCCGCTTGCCCGCAGCTCCGCCTTCTTTTTTGCGATGAATGGAAAATCGTCTCTCATGCCTAATGGTTTTTCGAACATTTGTATCGTCATTTTATAAAACTCCCTAATATTGGTTATTTTACTTTAGTTCGCTAATGTGGTGAAGTAATATTATTTTAGCGCATTTTTCCATCCATCGTCAAGGGATATACTCGAAAAAATCCTGAAAGCAAGGACTGCTTTCAGGATTTTGCTTGGCGCTCTGCCATTTGTTCAGCTGTAAAGATGATGCTCATCGGATTTCCACCGACAAACGCCCCAGCTGGCACATCTTTATGGACGAGCGTGGCAGCGGAAACAATGGCGCCGTTTCCGATGGTGATGCCGGGCAAAATCGTGGTGTTTGCTCCGATCATGACGCCGTCTCCGATGACCACGTCGCCGAGCCGGTATTCATCTATTAAGTATTCGTGTGCAAGAATCGTTGTATTATAGCCAATAACCGAATTTTTACCGATTGTGATTCGCTCCGGAAACATGACGTCCGGCATAACCATCAACGCAAAAGAAGAATGCTCTCCGATTTTCATTTTAAGAAAAACTTTATACATCCAATTTTTCATCGGCAAAAATGGGGTATAGCGAGCCGTTTGAATCACCGCAAAATTTTTGGCTACTTTCCAAAAAGGAACAGTTTTATAAATGTGCCAAAGCGAATTGGGACCTTCTACAAAATGACGTTGAGTGTTTCTCATTCCGCTTCCACTTTCGTCAGTTCCAGCAAATCACTAATGTGTTGAAGCATAAAATCCGGATTAAAACTGGCTAAAAAATCTTCTCCTTTTGCGGTCCAAGCAACACCAGCTGTCCGGACGCCGGCATTTTTTCCGCCTTCGATATCATGCGAATTGTCGCCAATCATCAAGGCTTCATCATGTGATGCCCCCAATTGTTCTAATGCCAAATGCAAAGGCTCCGGATCGGGTTTGGGATTGCTGACATGATCCAGGCCCACCAACACGTCAAAAACATCGCTGACGCCCATCAAATCCAGTCCGTGGCGAATGGTTTCGCTTCTCTTTGTCGACACAATTGCCATTTTCAAGCCTTGTGCTTTTAACAGGCGAAGCGTTTCGACTACGCCAACGTATTCTTCTACCAGTTCATCGTGCATGGCACGGTTAAGGGTACGATACTGAACAGTCAGCTCTTCCACCCGTTCCGGATCAATCGCGGTAAATGTCTGCTCCAGCGATGGGCCAATAAAATGCAGCGCATCTTCGCGTCCAAAACGTCCTGGATAATGTTCGCCCAAAACGGACAGAAAAGTCTGGATGATTAATTCATTGGTATCCAGCAAAGTTCCATCAAAATCGAATAATAACGTATTGATCTGTTTTACCGTCACGTAGAAACCACTTCCTTTTGTTTGTCTTCCGCTTTACGCCACATATAAGAAATAAAGATGGTCAATACCAAAGCGGTGATGACACGAATCGCCAGCAATGGCCATATTGGAATGCCCAATGGAATAAAAATAAGTGTATCTTCTACAATGGCATGGCAGGCGACAAGGAAAATGAACACCAATGTGGCATCTCTTTTACTGACACCATCTTCCTGAACTGCCTGGATCATCACACCTGCTCCCATTGCGAGTCCAAAAACCAAACCGGAAGCAAGGGTTACGGAAGCATTTTTTTCTACTCCCAGCAAGCGGGTCAACGGCCCCATCCAGTTGGATATCTTTTGCAAATAGTGTTTGTCTTTTAAAATTTGGATGATGAGCATTAATGGAATAACGATCATGGCCAATTGCAGGACGCCAAACGAAGCTTTTTCCAGCCCGATCAGCAAAATGCCCAACCAGCTTTCAGGTGCAGCCGCCACTTCAGGCGCGAAGCCATATTGCGCGACTTCACCGCCGCCTTTCCATAATAAATTAATAATAATTCCAGATAGTGCCGCAAGACCAAAACGCACCACCAGCACTACCCAAAGCTTGACGCCCACTTTCAGCGCTACACCGGTTTCAATGAAAATATTATGTGAAAAGGACAGCATCACGGCCAGTATAAAAACTTCCTTGACGGTTAATTCCAGTGACAAAATGCCGGCGATTCCAGCATAGAGATTCAGCGCATTGCCGAGCACCAGCGGAATTGCAGCATCGCCGCTTAAACCGAACAAGCCCATGATCGGTGCCACTAGATCGATGATAAACGGCAAAACCGGTGTGTATTGAAGCATCGTGACAAGCAAGGTAATGGGAAAAATGATTTTCCCCAGTGACCAAGTCGTTTTCAGCCCCGCTTTTAATCCATTTTTCAATGTCGACATCTGATCGCTCTTTTCTTCGTTATTTGTCTTTGTAATGCGGTGGGTTTTTGATTGCCACCCGGCGGTACACAATAAATACTACGGCAATAATGATTGCAAGAACCGATACCAGCTGAGCGGCGCGAAGTTCGCCAACCACATAGAGGCTGTCTGTCCGCATGCCTTCGATAAAGAAGCGGCCGACCGAATACCAGATCATATAGAAGAAAAACATTTCGCCGCGTACTAAATTGACTCTCCGGAGCAGCAGCAGAATGATAATCCCTACCAGGCTCCACATAGATTCGTATAAAAAGGTCGGATGGTAGTAAGCTCCATCTATGTACATGTGATTAATAATCCAATCAGGAATAAACAAATTCTCAAGGAATGTACGTGACACTTCTCCGCCATGTGCTTCCTGGTTGATGAAATTGCCCCATCTGCCAATTGCTTGGCCAATCAAAATGCTGGGCGCCAAAATATCTGCTACTTTCAAAAATGGTGTATTGCGTTTTTTGGTAAACACATACGCAACAATTACTGATGCGATCAATGCCCCGTGAATCGCGATGCCGCCATTCCAAATGGCAATGACTTCACCGAGATTGTTCTTGTAGCTGTCCCACTCAAATGCGACATAATAAATGCGGGCGCCGACAATGGCCAGCGGCACCGCCCAAATCAGCAAATCTGTTAAGTATTCAGGATGCAGTCCCCGTTTAACCATTTCACGCTGCCCCACCAAAAAGGCAATGACAATGCCGGCAGCGATGATGACGCCGTACCACCGAACCGAAAGCGGTCCGAGTGAAAAAGCGATTGGATCTATTGTAGCAAGTAAAGAAAACATCTGGTGCACCTTCCCATTCGCTTAGTTTGTATCTTGTGCAATGACATCATTCAGACGATTTGAAAACTCTTCAGCCGCGTTGATGCCCATTCGTTTAAGGCGATAGTTCATCGCAGCAACTTCGATGATGACAGATAAATTTCGCCCAGGGCGAACAGGAATTGTCAGCTTCGTCAAATGCGTGTCGATAATTTTCATCTTCTCTTCTTCCAGTCCAAGACGATCGTATGTTTTTTCCTGATCCCAAATCTCCAGGTCAATCACCAAGGAAATCCGCTTGAAAGTGCGGATTGCGCTCGCACCGAACAACGTCATAATATCGATAATGCCAACGCCTCGAATTTCAAGCAAATGCTCAATCAGTTGAGGAGAATGGCCAACCAATGTGTTCTCCCCTTCTTGATGAATCTCCACACAGTCATCCGCTACAAGACGGTGGCCTTTTTTGACAAGTTCCAGCGCTGTCTCACTTTTGCCGACTCCGCTTTTTCCTGTTAACAAAACGCCTACACCATAAATATCAACCAGCACGCCATGGACGGCTGTTGTTGGGGCCAATTGGCTCTCGAGAAAATTCGTCAGCAAACTGGAAAAACGAGTTGTTGACATTGGAGTCGTCATAACCGGAACATGGCGGTTGCTTGAAGCGATCACCAATTCTTCCGGAACCGGTACACCATGTGAAACGATGATGGCCGGTGTATCATCCGTACATAATTTCATCATGCGATCCAGACGTTCTTCCGGCAATAACATGGAAAAAAAAGAAAGCTCGGTTTTGCCGAGCAGCTGCACACGGTTCGCCGGGTAATGAGTAAAATATCCGGCCATTTCCAAACCAGGTCTTGATATATCGCTGATGGGAATGTGGCGGCCAATGCCTTCATCTCCACTGATTAAATCCAGTTCAAACTTTTCCATCACTTGCTTTGTTGTTACTTGTCCCATTTGTTACCCCTCATTCCTTATCCACACATTATTTCGAATTTTCGTCGAAGTTGTTCTTTTTGCATGCGGTTTGCTCTTATTTTAACATGGAAAAAATAAAATTGAAGATTTTTGTCCCCTTTCCTGATCCCAGCATCTATATACATCCCAAAAGGAGGTTTTCGAAATGAAGATTATGATCGACGCTGGACATGGACCAGATACGCCCGGAAAGCGATCACCGGATGGCAGACTAAGGGAATTCCATTTTAATTCAGCCGTAGCGGATGAAGTCAAAAAACGCCTCGTACTGGATGGCCATACTGTCTTGTTCAGCCATCAAAGCGATCAAGACGTTCCGCTGCATGAACGGACAGCTTTGACAAACCGGTTAAAAGCAGATTTGTTTGTTTCCATTCATGCCAATGCCCATGGCCAGACGTTCACTACCGCCAATGGCTTGGAAACGTTTATTTACAGCCATCCCCAGGCAGCAACCCGCAAGCTTGCGGAGTCGATCCAACGTTCGTTGGTGCTGGCAACCGGACGAAAAGACCGCGGAGTCAAACAAGGTGACTTTGCTGTTCTTCGCGACACGCACATGCCGGCCATCTTAGTAGAATGCGGTTTTATGACGCATAAACAGGAAGTGGAACTCCTCAAATCTGCTGCATACCGCAAACGCTGCGCCCTTGGCATCTGCTTTGGCATTGCTTGTTTCGATGCCAACCGCTAATTATGGACCAATTAACTCTAACTTATTTGAACGCGAAAGCCGCATCGGCTTTCGCGTTTTTCGTGTTTCAGCCGCGCACTCTGCTAAAATAGAACGAAAGAGGTGATCACATGAACAAAACCATCGGAATTCTTGCGCATGTCGATGCCGGCAAGACCACGTTCTCCGAACAATTGCTTTATCATACCAAAAGCATCCGGCAACGCGGGAGGGTCGACCATCAAAATGCCTTTCTCGACAGCCATGCCATCGAAAAAAGCCGAGGCATTACAATTTTTGCCGATCAAGCAAGCTTCGTCTTTAACGACTCTACGTATTTCCTTATCGATACACCAGGCCATGTCGATTTTTCTCCTGAAATGGAGCGATCCATTCAAGTCATGGATTACGCCATCATAATCGTCAGTGCAGTAGACGGCATCGAAGGACATACCGAAACCGTTTGGCAGCTTCTTCGAAAACATCACGTGCCGGTCTTTTTCTTCATTAATAAAACCGATCGCGAGGGGGCAGATCCCAATCAGGTTTTAGAAGAAATTCGGCAAAACTTTTCCGAAGATGCCTGTAACATTAAAGATCTTTACCAAGATGGACAAATGGCCGAAGAGTTGATTGAATTTATTGCGGAGCGGAATGATGCTTTGCTGACTCAGTACGTGGAATCCGGTTATGACAAGTTGTTATGGCAGGAGACTTTTCGTGACATGATTGCAGCGGGCCAAATTTTCCCGTGTGCCAGCGGTTCTGCTTTGCAGGATATTGGCATTTCAGAGTTTCTCACCCAGCTCGACCAGTTGACTGCCAGCTCCTACCTTGACACCGAGTTGTTTGGAGCCCAAATCTACAAAATTCGGCATGATGAAAACGGCAACCGCATTTGCTTTTTAAAAGCATTTAGCGGAACTCTGCAAGTGCGTGATAAACTGCGATACGGTCCCAACAAGCTCGAAGAAAAAGTTACCCAGATCCGTTCATACAACGGCCAGAAATTCCAAATTGTAGATCAGGCAAAAGCAGGTGAGTTATTCGCCATCGCCGGATTAACCGAAGCGTCCATTGGCGATACGATCGGCGTTCGGCAAGATAATGCTGGATTTAATGTCATCCCGACCTTAAAATCAACGGTTCTTTTTGATTCTTCCATTCATCCAAAAGAAGTGTTAGCCAGCTTCAATATGCTTGGTGCCGAAGATCCCTCTCTTTCTGTCTACTGGGATGAATACTTTCAACAAATCCACATTCAAGTCATGGGCGCTATCCAGTTGGAAGTCTTGGAACAAGTTGTTTTGGAACGCTTTGGACATTCTATCCAATTCGGTGAACCCCAAATTTTGTATAAGGAAACTATTGACAAGGCTGTTACCGGCTATGGCCATTTCGAACCGCTTCGGCATTACGCGGAAGTTCACCTGAAAATCGAGCCAAACGAACGCGGCAGCGGCTTGCAAGTAGAAAATGCTTGCCATGCAGATGCCTTGTCTGTCGGTCACCAAAACCTCGTGCTCCATCATTTGACAGAACGCGATCACCACGGCTTGCTGACCGGCTCTCCCGTGACCGATGTCAAAGTGACATTAGTGACCGGGCGCGGACACAACCAGCACACCTCAGGCGGTGACTTCCGTGAAGCCTCTTTTCGTGCATTGCGCCAAGGGCTGGAGCAAACACAGAACCGCCTACTTGAACCGATCTACCGTTTCAAAATCAAAGTCGACCTCGAACAAATGGGGAAAGTATTATCCGACATTCAGCAGGCACATGGCAGCTTTGACGCGCCCGAAACAAAAGACGGGAAGACAATTATCGAAGGACGCGTACCCGTTGCCACTTTCATGAACTACAGTTCGGAACTCGCTGCTTATACTCACGGCAAAGGAGCACTCAATCTGCTATTCGATGGCTACGATTTCTGTCATAATGAAGAAGAAGTCATTGCCCGAATCGGCTATGTTAAAACGGCAGATCCTCTTTATACATCCACTTCCATCTTCTGTGCAAAAGGACAAGGCTACAAAGTGCCATGGGATAGAGCAGAAAAAGCGATGCATTGTTTGTAAGATCATACCTAACAGAAAAGAGGGCTTGGCATGTACGAACAAAAAACAAAAGAAACCGATGCCGATGTTATTGAATTTCTTGAAGCGATCGACCATCCTAAGAAACGGCAGGATGCCTATAAGTTACTGGAGCTATTCGAGCAAACCAGCGGCTTTCCGCCCAAAATGTGGGGAGCCTCTATCATTGGCTTTGGGTCCTATCATTATGTATACGAAACAGGCCATGAAGGCGATGCACCGCTTGTGGGGTTTTCCCCTCGAAAAGCCAAAATTAGTCTTTATTTTGCAACTGGCGATCAAGAACGCGAACTCTTACTTGAGAAACTCGGCAAACATACCAGCGGAAAAGCTTGTGTTTACATCAACAAAACCGAAGACATTGACCTTAATGTGTTGCAGCAATTGATCAAGCAATCTATTGATTTTCTGCAAAAGTTGTATCCACCGATACAAATCTAAAAATCCGGACAGCCATCAAAGGCTGTCCGGATTTTTTCTAAAGCAATGGCGGGCTGACTTTTTCAACACCAACCAGTCCTAAAATCGTCATCAAGCTTTTTTGAATGGCCAAGTGCCCATTAGCAGGATCATGCCACTCTTCTAATGTGTGCGCTTTGTCAAACTCACCGCCGAGCCCAATGGTGATCGCCGGTATGCCGATGCTCATCGGATAATTGGCATCTGTGCTGCTCGGTTCTTTTAATTCGGGTTCTGCACGAAGTGCACGAATTGCGGCACTTGCAACCTGCACGATTGACGCTTCATGCGATTGGCTTGCTGGGGGGCGATTGCCAAAACGATCGATTTCCACTTGCAGACGGTCATCATTCCAACGTGCATTTTCTGCTTGTGACGCTTGTTCTACAATTTCCAAAAACTGCTGTTCCAGTTTGTCCAGCTCCTGTTGATCGTTGGAACGAAGGTCGACCAGCATCGAAGCTTCCTGCGCTATAGCGTTAACGGACGTTCCCCCAGAAACCTCACCGATTGAAAAAGTGGTCTTCGGTTCGCTCGTCGTATGCAAATCAGCAATTGCGGCCATCGCCCGACCTAACGCATGCGTCGCACTCGGTGTACCGAAAGCTGCAAAGCTATGGCCACCAGGTCCTTTGTATGTAATTTTATAGCGATAGCTTCCTGTTCCTAAATACGTAATATAATTAAAGCCCGGCCCATCCAGTGACAGAAATGCATCAATGTCCTGATGCTCGGTAAAAAAAGCTTTGACGCCACGCAAATCGCCTGCACCTTCTTCGCCTACTGTTCCGCCAAAAATAATATCTCCGCTGTTATCAATGCCAGCTTCGGCAAAAGCTCTTACCACTGCCAGCAATTCGGCCAAGCCACGCGTATCATCTCCAATTCCAGGCGCATGGAGCACACCATCTTTTTGGTGGACTGTCGTGTCGGTTCCTTCAGGAAACACAGTATCAAGATGAGCAGACACAAAAACTTTCGGGCCAGTCCCTTGTCCTTTTCGCACGCCATAGACGTTGCCTTCTGAATCCATGCGAACATCTGCCAAGCCCAGGTCCTTCAGGCGCATCATGAAGTTTTCAGCACGCCGCTGTTCTTTAAACGGGGGAGCCGGAATTTCTGTCAAGGCAATCTGTTCTTCGATTGTCCGCGAATGATTTTGTTCAATAAATGCAAGTGCCCGTTGAATCTTCGTGTCATTCATCAATTGATCGAACATCTTTTCGGTGTGGGAATCTATACTGTCATTCATCATCTTCGCCCTCCTGGCTTTCTACTTCTTTATCGCTTTTATTTCCTTGGCCATCTTTTTCCCCACTGCTCATTTCACTGAACGCTTTTACAAAGTAAGCAGATGGCAAAAGCAACCCTAATGCCGCTTGAACGATGGCAAAAAAGCGAGCAGAGCCGATTGGTACCAAGTCGCCATAACCGACGGAGAGCATGGTTGCGCCGCTAAAGTATAAATAATCCCAAAAATCATCTCCTGCTGGCCTTCCGGTTTCATCATTGAGCCTGAGAATGTCCGTGTTTAACGACAGTAAGTAATAGATAACGGCAAATCCAAAAGTGATAGCAGTCATGACAAAGAATAATTTTGTAAATAATGACGGATGAATAAAACTTTCCTTATGCTGCTTGTTTGTAAAGAAATAATACAAATTGAGCAACATCAACAAAATGGTAAATCCCATTAAAATAGCAGCTATCATGTCTCAAAACCTTTCCTTTATTTAAATGGTAAGACAAAACCACTAAAAATACCAATTATGTGAATTTCATAAAAAAGCCTGCACAAAATAAATGTGCAGGCTTAACAGTTGTTTATTCGATTGTTAAATAGCGAAGCAGGACCGAACCTGTTTTGGTTTCGCCGTAGACCAATAATGGAGCGGCAGCTGGCTCAGTTCCCTGTTTAGAGAACCGGATTGACTTCTGCATAAATTGTCCTTGCTCATGCGTGCTGTCAATATCGGAAAGCAAGACATCCATTTTGCCAAGATTTGATGAAACTTCCCCTTTAAGCGGCAAATGCGCTGGAATGTAAATTTCCACATTTCCTGCCAAAGTTTTGGATTCCAATTTGCGTGCGTCTTTGCATCTGGTTGTAGCAACGATGTTGCCGTTCAACGATTTTGACACGATTGTCTGAATATCCCCATCGATATAGATGCGGCCGTTCAAAGTTTCGGCTTCGAGCACTTTGCCTTTGGTTTCCTGAACATGAATCGCACCATTAGCTGTTTCCAATTCTGCGTCATCAAATTCCACATGCTTCAAATCGATTTTGCCATTTGCTGTCTTCACCTTGATTAGCGCTGCATTGATGCGCTTCATCGTGAAACCGCCATTGAACAAGCGAGCCGTAATGTGCTCATAAGAAGCTTCCGGTACGTACAAAATTACATTTACTTGAGTCGTTTTGAAATCACTGATGATCCGCAGTTTGTGGTCATCGGCAATAAAAACAAACTTATCAAGAAAATCTTCTTTAGCTTGCGCTGGAGATTCCGAGCGGTACGCTTTCACGCTGCATTCCGCACGCAGCAAGCCATCTTGCGATGGGAAGATTTCCAATTGCCCATTGGCAATATCTGCAATAATGGTATTTAGATCCGTCATTTCATCTGTAAACGTATGGCTGAATTGAACAGCTTCACCAAATGGCGAGTCAAATTCCATTGTTTTCAACTTGCCTACAGAAGATTGCATAAAGTCCATCATTCGAGTGCCGAAGTCATTAAAATCACGTGAGACATTTTTGGAGACATTTTTCGAAACATTCTTCGAAAAATCCTTGGATACTTTTTTCACAATGTCTTCCGGTCTGAAAAATCCGCGTTTGCTCGATTTGTCTCGTTGGTTGTTGCGGCCATAATTCGGTTCGTTCGAAGAAGCACTGTTGCCATCTACAGCGCGCAGCAACTCAACTGCTTCCCGCGCTGAAATTGTACCGTTCTCTACCATGTCTAAAATGCGTTCTTTTTCGCTTTGCATGTATTTTGGCCTCCTCTTTGCCTGAATGCCGATAAGCAGAAGCTTACCGGACCAAACAGATCTGTTCTTCTAATTGTTACGTTTGCCAGCGGGAAAAGTTTCATTTCACCGCTTTTTTCTTGCGGCTGGTCCCTTTGACCGTTGCTTCCATTCGTGCACGATCCCGTTCCAGAATCGGCTTTAAGTAATTCCCGGTATAAGAATTTTCAACAGCTGCAATTTCTTCCGGAGTGCCCGTTGCCAAGATGGTTCCGCCTTTGTCGCCGCCTTCAGGTCCCAGATCAATAATGTAATCCGCCGTTTTGATGACGTCCAGGTTGTGTTCAATCGTCAACACCGTATCGCCGTTTTCAACGAGGCGCTGCAGAACTGTCAGCAACCGAGAAATATCATGAGCATGCAGACCGGTCGTTGGTTCATCCAAAATGTAGAACGACTTGCCGTTTGATCGTTTATGAAGCTCGGATGCCAGCTTGACGCGCTGCGCTTCACCACCGGATAAAGTCGTGGCGGGTTGTCCCATCGTAATATATCCGAGGCCTACGTCCACAATCGTTTTTAACTTCCGGTTGATCTTTGGAATGTTTTCGAAAAATGAATAGGCGTCTTCCACTGTCATTGCCAGTACATCAGCAATGCTTTTGTTTTTGTACTTCACTTCCAGCGTTTCACGGTTGTAGCGTTTGCCGTGGCAAATTTCGCAAGGCACGTATACATCCGGCAGGAAATGCATTTCTATTTTTATAATACCATCTCCGCGGCAAGCTTCACAGCGACCGCCCTTGACATTGAAACTGAACCGCCCTTTTTTATAGCCGCGGACCTTTGCTTCGTTTGTTGTGGCATAGACATCCCGGACATCGTCAAAGACGCCGGTGTAAGTTGCTGGATTAGATCGCGGTGTCCGGCCAATCGGCGACTGGTCAATTTCAATGACTTTTTCAAGTTCTTCGGTGCCTTCGATCGAATCAAAATGGCCCGGTTTCGCTTTGGCGCGGTTCAAGCGGTGCGCAAGCGTCTTGTAAAGAATTTCGTTAATAAGTGTACTTTTTCCTGAACCGGAAACGCCCGTTACCGCTGTAAACAGACCAAGCGGAATATCTACATCCACTTTTTTCAAATTGTTTTGGTTGGCGCCCCGGATTGAAATCTTCCGGTCACTCGGCGTTCTTCGTTCAGCAGGCAAGGGAATAAATTTCTTGCCGCTTAAATATTGTCCGGTTAAGGATTTTTTGTTTTTCATCACTTTATCAGGTGTTCCTGCTGCAATGATTTCTCCTCCATGAACGCCGGCTCCAGGCCCAACGTCAATCAGGTAATCAGCTGCCAGCATCGTATCTTCATCATGCTCAACTACAATCAGCGTATTGCCGATATCGCGCATGCTTTTCAATGTCTCAATCAACCGGTCATTGTCGCGCTGGTGAAGGCCGATTGACGGCTCATCGAGAATGTACAATACACCGGTCAGTCGGGACCCAATTTGGGTAGCCAAACGGATGCGCTGTGCTTCCCCTCCGGAGAGCGTGCCAGATGCACGGTTTAAGGTTAAATAATCCAACCCGACATTGATCAGGAACCCGACGCGTTCCTGAATTTCACGAAGGATCAACTTGGCAATCTGCATGTCTTTCTCAGACAGCACCAATTGATCGAAAAACTGGTTGGCTTCGATAATGGAAAATTCAGCAACCGTACCAATATGCAGACCGTTGACTTTAACAGCCAGCGTTTCGGGTTTCAAGCGATAGCCTTCACAGACGGTACAAGGCTGCTCGCCCATGTATTTCTCCATTTGTTCACGAATATAGTCCGATGAGGTTTCACGGTAGCGGCGGTCCACATTGGAGAGCACCCCTTCAAAATTGATGTGGTTGTCGCGAATCTGGCCATAGTCGTTTTCATAGCGGAAACGGATTTTGTCACTCCCTGAGCCGCGCAGGATAATGTTGATATGCTCTTCCGGCAAATCACTGACCGGCACGTCCATATCAATTTTATAATGCTTGCAAATCGCTTTCAGCAGTTGCGGATAGTATTGCGAACTGGTTGGCTGCCACGGAACAATGGCTCCTTTATTGAGCGATACGCTCCAGTCTGGAATAACCAGTTCCGGATCAACTTCTAGTTTCATTCCCAATCCGTCGCATTCCGGGCAGGCCCCGAAAGGCGAGTTGAACGAGAACATTCTCGGCTCTAATTCACCGATGGAAAATCCGCATATTGGGCAGGCATGGTGTTCACTGAACAACAATTCTTCCTGATCCATGACATCCACCAGTACACGGCCGTCTGCTAGCCGGAGAGCCGACTCCAAAGAATCGCTCAGACGTGGTGCAATGCCTTCTTTAATGATGATTCGGTCAATGACCACTTCAATATTGTGTTTCTTGTTTTTGTCCAATGTAATGTTATCATCCAAATCAATCAGTTCACCATTCACACGAACGCGCACATAGCCTTGCTTTCGGATATCTTCAAGCAATTTGACATGTGTGCCTTTGCGGCCTGAGACGATAGGCGCCAAAATTTGCATCTTGGTGCGCTCCGGATAATCCACGATGCGGTCAACCATTTGTTCAATTGTCTGAGAGGAAATTTCAATTCCGTGGTTCGGGCAGATTGGTTTGCCAATCCGCGCAAACATCAAACGCATATAGTCGTAAATTTCTGTGACCGTTGCTACTGTAGAACGCGGGTTTTTGCTGGTGGTTTTTTGGTCAATCGAAATGGCCGGTGATAAGCCTTCAATCAAATCGACATCCGGCTTGTCCATCTGGCCCAAAAACTGGCGGGCGTATGCAGACAGCGATTCTACATACCGCCGCTGCCCTTCTGCATAAATCGTGTCAAATGCCAAAGAAGATTTGCCGGATCCTGATAGTCCGGTCATGACAACAAGCTTGTCACGCGGAATGACAACATCAATATTTTTTAAATTATGCGCACGTGCGCCTTGTATCCGTATTTCCTGTTTTTTCACTTTCTATCATCCTTCCGCTTTCAATTCAAGCACGGTATCACGCAGCTCTGCAGCCCGTTCGAAATCGAGTGCTTTTGCCGCATCCTTCATTTCTGTTTCCAACAAGCTGATCAGTTTCAAGCGATCTTCTTTTTTGAGCTTTTTGCCTGATACTGCTTTTGAAATGTATTCTTCCGACTCTTCCGCCGCAGCCGTAGCACGGATGACGTCGCGAATTTTCTTCTGAATCGTAATCGGTGTAACTCCATGTTTTTCATTGTAGTCGCCTTGGATGGTGCGGCGTCGCGTCGTTTCATCCATCGCTTTTTGCATGGAATCCGTTATTCGGTCAGCGTACATAATAACATGGCCATTTGAGTTTCGTGCTGCCCGGCCCATTGTTTGGATCAAAGCACGTTCAGAACGCAGGAAGCCCTCTTTGTCGGCATCCAAAATAGTTACCAATGAAACTTCCGGAATATCCAATCCTTCGCGCAGCAAGTTGATGCCGACCAATACATCGTAGACACCCATTCGCAGTTCCCGGATAATTTCAATCCGCTCCAGCGTCTTGATTTCAGAATGGAGGTAATTGACTTTGATGCCGGCATCTTTCAGATAAGCCGTCAAGTCTTCTGACATTTTTTTCGTCAATGTGGTTACCAGCACGCGCTCATTCTTTTCAGCACGCTGACGGATTTCATACATCAAGTCATCAATTTGGCCTTCAATTGGCCGGATTTCGATTGTTGGGTCAAGCAAACCGGTTGGCCGAATAATTTGTTCCACCATTTCCGGTGTGTGTTCCAGCTCATAAGGGCCAGGCGTTGCTGACACAAAAACAGCCTGGCTGATATGTTCTTCAAACTCATCAAAAGTCAGCGGCCGGTTATCCATTGCTGAAGGCAGACGGAAACCATGGTCAACCAGCACTTTTTTGCGTGCCTGATCACCATTGAACATGCCGCGGACCTGTGGCAGCGTCACGTGGCTTTCATCTACGACCAGCAGAAAATCTTCCGGGAAATAATCAATCAATGTATAAGGCTGTGCACCAGCAGGACGAAGCGTCAAATGCCGGGAATAGTTTTCAATGCCGGAACAAAAGCCCATTTCCCGCATCATTTCCAAATCATAACGTGTCCGTTGTTCCAAGCGCTGCGCTTCCAGCAATTTATCTTCTGCACGCATCTCTTTCAAACGTTCTTCCAATTCCGCTTCGATGTTTTCAATCGCTTTGACCATTTTGTCTTCACGTGTAACAAAGTGGGATGCCGGGAAAATAGCGACATGTTCGCGTTCGCCAATAATTTCACCAGTTAAGGCATCAACTTCGCGGATTCGATCAATTTCATCGCCAAAAAATTCGACGCGCAAGCATCGTTCATCGCGTGACGCCGGGAAAATTTCCACGACGTCTCCACGGACACGAAATGTCCCGCGAATAAAATTGATGTCGTTGCGTTCATACTGCACATCCACTAATTTCCGCAGCAATTGATTGCGCTCGATTTCCATCCCTTTGCGAAGAGAGACAACCAGTTCACGGTATTCTTTTGGTGAACCCAGACCGTAGATGCAGGAAACGGATGCAATAACAATGACATCGTCCCGTTCAAACAATGAACTCGTGGCGGAGTGGCGCAACTTATCAATTTCATCGTTGATGCTGGCATCTTTTTCAATGAATGTGTCTGATTGCGGCACATATGCCTCCGGTTGGTAGTAATCGTAATAACTAACAAAATACTCAACGGCGTTATCAGGGAAAAATTCCTTGAATTCGCTGTAGAGCTGTCCTGCCAATGTTTTATTGTGAGCCATGACGAGCGTCGGCTTTTTTACTTGTTGAATGACGTTTGACATCGTGTACGTTTTACCTGTACCCGTTGCTCCGAGCAAAGTCTGGCAACGCTTGCCGTTGATGATGCCTTGTGTCAGTTCGGCAATGGCTTGGGGCTGATCGCCGGCTGGTTCATAAGGGGCTTGAAGATTAAATTCTTGTTTCATAATAAGACGTCCTCCCGTTCTTTCACTATCTCTACTTTACCATATGCCCTAAAAAACCACTAACAAAAAGCGAACGTATGTTTTTTATGTAAAGATGCGCATATATAACGATAGTATATGAAAATAAAAATGGATTTTTGGCACTCACAAATGGCCAAGAGCGGTTTTGCTCGATGACATTTTGTCTTCAACAGAATAAAGATTTACAATAACTAGTTTTTGCAAAGATCCTCTTCTGCAGCTTGCATGCCTTATTTTGGATGGGACACAAAAAAGAGAAGCCGGATGTATTCCGACTTCCCCTTTTCAAGGCTCTTATTGTGCAGCCATTTATTCAGCTTCTTCGTGCTTTAAAGTTTGTAGTTGGGCAGCATATATGATGAAAGCTTTTTGGTCGTGATGATCCAGGGCTTCGTCAATAAGGGTTAACAGCTGTGCTTCTTGTTGGGAACGGTGGACATGCTTTAAGAAGAGATCCAGGTAGATGTCATTCAGCAGTTTTTCCGCTTCTGTAATTTTTTTCGTTTGAGCCATCGCTTTCATGAAATCAGCATAAGAATAATAGTTTTCCATTTCTCTTCACCCCGAATGCTTTTCATTAGTATACATTAGGCAATTAGAATAAATCAAGATTTATTTGAAAATTCCGATGAAATAGAAAAAATATTATTTTCAATCTAATGTCCATTGCGCAATTTCCATTTTTTATTATAATAAGGTATGTAAAGTAAATTTAGGGGGTTAATTTCCATGAGTAAAAAGAATCACCGACCGCATTCTTACACAGTCTGCGCGAATACGTATGCCTTATTGCCCTATACAGATGGCCATCGCACTTGGATGCGCGTAATTGAAGACCGCAGTGAATTCATAGTTGAAGAAGCGGTATACAAAACGGTGACCACTTCCTGCAGGTTCTATCGCGCTTCGCTTGAAAGTGCAACACTTTACGCTCAAAAAGCCGTCGGCGTAAAACACAAACCCCCAATCATCGTAGGCGAGTATTATGGCAACCCACTCTTATTCTTTCCGACCCACTCTCCCAAAAACAAAGAATGCGTTTGGTTTAATTACGATGCCATCGATTTGATTGAAAGCGACAGCAGCGGCAAAGGCAGCATTATTTACTTGAGCAATAGTGAAACGGTGTACCTGGATGTTTCACCCATTGCATTGCGAAACCAGCATTCTTTTGCCGGATCGCTTCGCCGATACTTCAAAAAGGCTCAGCGCGTCCATAATCACTCTATGGCTTATGTGACAAAACGTTCTTTCCCTCCACGAAAACAGCAGCCGCTCGAGTAAGTTTTCTGCACCGATATCGACCTCTATCTTTTACTGCAAATTTTTGTCTTCACCATCATTTTCTACTATCATAATAGTAAAAAAGTTGCTGCTCAACATCCATACGGATGTTGAGCGGCAACTTTTTGTTTACTTAATGGATCGGTAAGCCCATAACGATCCGACAAAGAATACTGACGAAACCCACAGGTAAGGCTCATTCCAAAACCAAACCGAAACAGAAATTCCGGTAAAGGAAATAATGGTGAAAATTCCGGCAAACATCCGGGACTGCAAATCACGCCGATACTCCCGTTCCCGGCCATCCCGATTTTCAAGATAATGCCGGAGACGTTCCGGTTCTTCCAAGTAGTTGATGACTTTTTGCGGGAAAGCACGGAAAGGTCCAGAAGCATTCAACGCCCAGCGCAGAACATCTTCTTTTCCAAAGATGCCTTTGCCTTCTTTTTGTGAAGAGGCCCATTCCAATATGCGCGGTCGGGCAAGAGCCAATAAGTCCACTTTCGGATCCAACACATGCAACACACCGACGAAAATGGAAGCCGCGCGCCCGAAAAAGGCAAACTCTGCCGGCAATTGAACCGGTTGTGTGCGGACAATTTCCTGCATATCGTTCAACAAACGTTCGACGACAAAACTGTCCATTTGCGACAGTTCATTCGATTCATAAGCTGTAATCAAGCGTGAAATGGCATCTCCCAATACTGCACGATCGGCCTGCGGCAACAAGAACCGAAGCTCTTCTAGGGAATCGAGCACTTGGTCGTAGTTTTTGAAGATAATTCCTTCTGCAGCACGCAATACCGCCTGGGAATCTTTCTTGCTGATATTGCCAATCATTCCGAAATCAATCAGAACAATGCCTCCGTCCGGCTCCAAGAGAATGTTTCCTCCGTGTGGATCGGCGTGGAATTGTCCGCCATATAAAACTTGTTCCAAAAATAAAATAAACAGACGCTCTGAAATTTCGTGGCGGTCCAATTCATTTTTTTCGATAAATGCCAAATCTGTAATGCGCGCCCCTTCAATCCACTCCATCACCAATACTCGGCGTGTGGTGTATTCATCAAAGTACAGCGGAATGCGGACACCTTCCATCGAGTCGAAGCGATCGGCAAATGCACGGCCATTCTGAAGTTCTTTCAGAAAATTCAATTCCGCACCGATCGTCTCTGTCATTTCCGCATACAGCAATTTAAAATCAATTTGCTTGGCATACGGTGTGAATTTCTCGACCAACCAGATAACAATGCGGATGGCTTTAAAGTCAGCACGTAAAATACGGTCTGTTCCCGGCCGTTGTACTTTAACAGCCACTTCCATACCGTTTTTCAGTACGCCCTTGTAAACTTCACCAATAGAAGCTGAAGCCACTGCCGAATCCGACAATTGATCCAAGTAATTGGTATGCGGTGAATTCCATTCTTCTTCCAGCACCGAGACGATGCTTGTTCTTGAGACAGAAGGTACGCGGTCGGTCAGCCCTTCCAATTCTGCAAGAAATGAAGGCGGCATAATATCTGCCCGTGTGGACAAGAACTGACCCAGTTTGATCATGAGTCCACCAAGCTTTAACGCCAAGTTTTTATATTCTTTGGCTTGTTTTGTAATCATCTCGTTCCATCTTTTTTCAACGAGCGGGTTCCAGTTTCCACGATTGCGTCTTTGGAAGAACGTCACTTGCAAAAAGATTTTGACTGCCAGCCAGACAATCCGGAAGATGCGGATAAACGTAATTTGATTCATAAGTGCAGTCCCTCCCATGGCTTTCATTATAGAGTCTGATAGCGAAATAGTCCAAAAAGTGGTATGTTTTTAACGGATGGAACGACACAAGGGGGATGAAAATGGACACAATTCATTACGAACAACGAAACAACTTGGCTTTTATTACCTTAAATCGGCCAGAAGCCATGAATGCTTTTAACT
The DNA here is from genome assembly GCF_058268435.1 of Planococcus sp. TJ-307. NCBI lineage: Bacteria > Bacillati > Bacillota > Bacilli > Caryophanales > Caryophanaceae > Planococcus > Planococcus sp. TJ-307. The sequence goes on along the minus strand of NZ_JBZDOJ010000005.1, from coordinate 74,468 downwards.
ACGACATGCTTCTCGAACTTGGACAAGTTGTAGAAGCGATTCGCATCAATCCGGATATTCGGCTTGTTGTATTTACTGGAGCCGGAGAAAAGGCATTCAGTGTTGGAGCAGATTTGAAAGAACGCAAAAACCTGACAGAGCAGCACGTCAAACGTAATATCTTCAAAATTGGTGAAGTGTTTTCTACCATCGAGAGCTTGCCGCAGCCGACCATTGCGATGATCAACGGCTTTGCATTCGGCGGTGGCATGGAGCTGGCGCTGGCTTGTGATTTCCGCATTGTCGCCGATGACACGCTGCTTGGACTGACTGAAACCAGTCTTGGAATTATTCCAGGAGCTGGCGGGACTCAGCGTCTGCCGCGCTTGATTGGGGAGTCCAAAGCGTTGGAATTGATTTTGACAGCCCGCCGTTTGGAGTCCGCTGAAGCGCTGGATTATGGCTTGGTGACGCGCGTCGCAACGCGGGACCAACTGGCAGAAGTAACTGGTGCCTTTGCCGATGCGATTTTGGCGAATGGGCCAATCGCTTTGCAGCAGGCGAAGTTCGCTGTCAAAAATGGCATGAACACCGATTTACAGACTGGGCTACAGATTGAACGAAAAGCTTATGAAATTACCCTTCCAACGGAAGATCGAATGGAAGCACTTGCTGCTTTCGGCGAAAAACGTAAACCGGTATTTAAAGGAAAATAAGGAAGAGCGAAACCTATGCTTTTCCAAACTAAAAACGGAGCGGCTTTATGAGCCGCTCCGTCGAGCTTGTAGACAAATGAATACTCATTTTAGCTTGGTTATCCTGGACCCTGCGCTCCAGGCGGACGCTTTCCGCGGACGAAGCGCTGAGCCTCCTCGTCGCAAGCTCCTGCGGGGTCTCATCACTCCGTTTTTACGCAGGAGTCACCGCCTTGCGCTCCGGATCCTAGAGTAGCGTAATAACTAGGCTTGTTAAAGTTCTTTTTATTGGAAAAGAACTGATGGTTCTCCCTTTGATTAAAGCAGCATGCTCCCAACCGGGCTGGCCACGGAGACTCCTGTGGCCCAGCGAAAGCTGAAGACCCCACAGGAACGCAGTGACGAGGAGGCTGAAGCTGAGCCCACGGAAAGCGAAGTGGCCAGAACGGTTGGGACGATACACAGCTATTCATTTTGGTTAGATTCTGTCTACAGTCTTAACGGAGCGGCTTTATGAGCCGCTCCGTCTTTTTGTGGTTATAGATATTTTTCCATCCAGCCTGTAATCTGCTCCAGACGTGCAAAGCGAAGATTTGGTTTGCCGGTACGCGATAAATTGTGGTCGGCTTCTGGGAAACGGACAAATTCTGTTTCTTTGCCCATGCTTTTCAAGGTTACATATAACTGTTCCGACTGTTCAATCGGGCACCGGTAATCATTTTCTGAGTGAAGAATCAGCAACGGTGTTTGGACATTCTTCGCGTATTTCAAGGGCGAATGCTGCCACAGCTTGTCGACATCCGTCATATCTGCACCAATCTGCCAGTCACTGAAATAATAGCCGATATCCGATACACCGAAGAACGAAATCCAATTGGAGATGGAACGCTGTGTCACTGCTGCTTTAAAGCGGTCTGAATGGCCAACAATCCAATTGGTCATAAAGCCGCCGTAGCTGCCGCCTGTTACGCCTAACCGATCGGCATCAATCCAGTCGTTCGATGCCACTGTCTCCGTAACAGAATTCATGATGTCTTCGTAATCGCCGCCGCCATAATCGCTGCGCACAGCGTCTACAAACTCCTGGCTATAGCCATGGCTGCCGCGTGGGTTAACATACAGGACACCAAATCCATGGGCTGCCAACAATTGCATTTCGTGAACAAACGTATTCGCATACATCGCATGCGGACCTCCGTGAATATTAACGACCAATGGATACTTTTTCCCTTCTTGGTAACCATATGGCTTGATTAGCCAGCCATGGACTGCCCAGTCTTTCGCGCCTTTTGCAACAATTGGCTGTGCCTCAGCCAACTCTGTTTGTTCCAGAAATTGCTGATTGAAAAAAGTCAAAGGCTGACGTTCTCCTGCCGCGATTGTCAAGCTATACAATTCGCCCGGATTAACCGGGTTGCTGATTGCCGCAATTGCAAATTGGCCATCCTGCGAAATGTCATAGCCATAAACATGCTCCATGTCCGGAGATGCTGGAAAAATCATACCATCAAGCGAAGCAAAATACAGACGCACGTCGCCCATTGTCGATACTTGGAAATACAGATGATCGTCCTTTGTCCAAACAACATCCGGTGCAGCTGCTCCTTGCTGATGATCAGCTACAACAAAATCACCGATAGGCGCATCCAGACCCTCCGTCAGGCAAACCCGAGTATTTTCAGTGACATCCGTTACATACACTTCTGTATGGGTCGCATTTTCATACTGTCGGAAGCTTCCTGCAAAAGCCACTTTCGAATCATCAAATGAAAAAGCTGCACCACCGAAATACCCTTCTTCCTCTATCAATACCGATTCTTTTTCTGTTTCTAAATCGTAAAAATAAAGAGGCTGACGGAAGACAAAATCCAGATTTTCTTCACGCGTTACACCGTAAATCAGTTTTTTCCCATCATGCGAGACAGCTTCGAGACTGTGATGGTAGCTTCCCTTTGTCAACTGCTCTACATTCTTTGAATCGATCTCCACCGACCCGATCTGGCGATGAAAGTCTTTTGGCAATAACCCCGTGCCATCCATTTTGTATTTCATTTTGTCCACACGATAAGGCTCCGGCTGTTTCTTTTCTTCTTTTTCCTCTTTGTCTATGAAAGTTTTCCCGTCCTTCGCCAAAGCAGCAAACCAAATTTTAGTTCCGCAAGGCGACCATTCAAAGCCATGGATCCCTTTTTCGAACTCAGTCAGTGATCGAGCTTCTCCACCAGCTGCCGGTATTACGAACAACTGATTTTTTTCATTTCGATCCGATAAAAAAGCAACAGCGGTTCCATCTGCCGACCATCTTGGCGAACTCACGCGTTCCTTGCCATGCGTCCATTGGGTGTGCTTCCCCGTTGCCAAGTCAATATGGTAAAGATGAGCTCTATATGTATTTTCCTCTTCATCAATTTTCGTATGGACAAACACCGCTCTTTTGCCATCCGGTGAAATCCGCGGGTTTGTGACTGACACCAGTTTGGTTAAATCTTTAATTTCCATTGCTTTTTTTGCCATTCCATTTCCTCCTCGGATCCAACTATTTCGAAATTCGTAATACTGCTCCTTAACTATAATGAAAAATGTCAGTTTTTTCAATCATATTCTCATGTACCTGTTTTACAATCAGAAAAAAGGCTCCGGATTTTCACCGGAGCCTTGCGTAATTAGTTATTTTTGCATTGCTTGGTCTTTCAGTGATCGCCGCAAAATTTTTCCTGTCGTGTTTTTTGGCAATTCTTCCAGCACTTCAAATTGTTTAGGAACTTTGTATTTTGCCAAATGCTGAGCACAATACGTTTTCAGATCTTCCACTGACACAGTCGGATCTTTCAACACGACGTAAGCACTGACTTCTTCTCCAAAATCAGGATCCGGCAAGCCGACTACTGCGGCTTCTAAGATTGCTGGATGTGCAAACAGCACTTCTTCGACTTCGCGCGGATAAACGTTGTAGCCGCCCACGATAATCATATCTTTCTTGCGGTCTACGATATAAAAGTAGCCTTCTTCATCGACACGAGCCAAATCGCCCGTATACAGCCAACCGTCACGAATTGCGGCGGCCGTTTCTTCCGGCATTTTGTAATAGCCCTTCATGACGTTCGGTCCACGGACAATCAGTTCACCAACTTCATTTGCCGCCACTTCTTCGCCCAGCTCGTTAACGACTTTATTTTCAACGTTGATGATTGACGTTCCGATCGAACCGGCTTTCCGCTCACGGTCAATCGGGTTAAAGCAAGTAACCGGCGAAGCTTCTGACAAACCATAGCCTTCGGAAATTCGGACATTAAACTTATCTTCAAAACTATGAAGCAAAGCTACAGGCATTGCAGAACCACCGGAAACCGCAAGACGGACAGATGCAAAATCTGCTGGATCCACATCCGGCAATTGATTCATGAAATTGAACATGGTTGGCACTCCAGCGAAAACACTTGCCTTTGACGCCTTAATGGCTTGGAATACCTCTTTTGGATTAAAGCGCGGAACCAAAACAATCGTTGCTCCTTGTAAAAGAGGTGCATTTACAACAACTGTCAGTGCAAAAACATGAAATACTGGCAACGTGGCTACCACACGATCATTTGCTCCAATTTGGAGGTATTCCCCCACATCACGTGCATTTGAATATAAATTTTGATGTGTCAGCATGGCGCCTTTGGGTTTGCCTGTTGTACCCGATGTGTACAAAATAACTGCATTGTCATCTGCCTGAACTTCTGCAAATGCCGCATGTGGCGCTGAGTTCCCCAACAATGCCGTAAACGAATGGACTTTCCCTTTCACTTCCTCAGGAAGTTGTCCCATCTTTTCAGGCGTTGATGGATCGGTCTCACAAATGACATACGATTCAACGGCTGGCAACGCTTTGTGCACTCCTGCCACAAGCGGCAGAAGCATATCCAGTGCCACCACTACCTTGGCATCACTGTTATTAACGATGTAAGCGATTTCATCCGGGCTGTAAATAGGATTGATTGGCACTGCTGTAGCCCCTAGACGCATGGTGGCATACAAAGAAATTAAGAAATGCGGTGTGTTGCCTAACAGAAATGCGACATGGTCCCCTTTTTCCACGCCCAGTCCTTGTAACGCACCAGCAAAAACAGCAACAGACTGATCAAATTCCCCATAATTTGTGTCTTTCCCCATAAAACTGTAGGCAACTCTGGCAGAATCTTGTTCAGCAATTTCGTGAACGCGTGACATTAAATTCATTTCCATCCCTCTTTCGTGTTGAATGAATACTCATTCATATTTTACCTTTTCTCATTATAAAATAAATCTTCAGACAATACAACAGGCACCGTAAATTTACGGTGCCTGCAAATGCGCGACATAGCGCCAACGAATTAAGAAAAAGTATAAAATTTGTGCAACGGTAAAGCCACCTAGCACTATAGCCATTTCTCCCAAAATGGATAGTTCGGCAAACTCTTCCCATACCACCTGCAGTGAAATAAAAGCAAATGCACTATGCAGCAACGCTAAACTCCACGGCAAGAAAAACTGCGGAACCAATTGCCGATTGACGATTTTGCCCAGTTCCTTATCGGTCATACCTAAACGAACCAGCAACTTGTATTGTTTTCGGTCGCGTTCAAGACCCGTATACAACTTAAAGTAAATAAAACTGCCAGCTGCCAGCAGAAAAACAGCCGCTACCATTACTCCAATAAACAACAGCAAAGCAAAAGACGAACGGAACCAACGATAGTCATCGCCTGGGTTTTCAAAGAAGAAGTTGACGCCATTAAAATTTGCGGTTTCTACCGCTTCACTTACGGTATCCGTAAGCTGATTGCCAATATTGACCGTTTCTGTCCAGTTCAGCACATCAAAAGCATAATAAGAAAAGTCCGATGTGCCAGCCTCGTAACCCAGCAACGGTTGATCAATCGCTTCGTAATCAGCGTCACTGACTACAATGGTATTAACGTTCAGCGTGTGGATGGGAAAAACAACATGCGGATAAGTTGATTGGATGGTTAAAGACACGTCACTCTCAAATAGCACCGTGTCGATGCTGGTACTTTCCAGCGTCTTTAGAGAATCCAGAGAAAAAGGCACGAACATTCCTTCGCCTTCCTGCAATTGTGCGGGATCAAAATCAAGCGCTCCTGCTAAACGATTAAACTGAGAAAGCGACAAGATATCCACATCATTTCCGGTAGCACCGGAGGTTTGGCGTTTAACGTTCAATTCTACCAGATCGTAAGACAATTGCTCGCTTTCCAACTGGTTCGTTAATCGTTCAATATGCTCCGATTCCTGATCATTGCCATTGAACGAAATGTAAACAAGGCCAAGCGGGTTGGACTCGCGGAAGTCGCCTGTATAGGACATAAAAGACGCTAAAGTCCCTACCGTCAAAAATGCAACGGTTGATACGATGGTCACAATAAAGAACATTTGGGCACTGTCTTTTAGTTTGACAGAAGCTTCTGCCAGCGATACTAAACGCGTTTTTTTCCAATACACATTTTTTTTGCGTTTATACAGCCGCAGCAGCGAATGAATCGTATGTGTAAAAAACAAATAGGTGCCGAATGTAGCGAGCGGCGGTACGATAAAAATCATCTGGTAGACGGTTCGGTCAGAAACATTCGCAGCAAATGTATAAGCGACAGCCAAAAAGACAATTCCCATAATCGACAGAATCGTTGACGATTTGGTTTCTTCTTCTACTTTCCAAAAGCCTTGCAACAAGTCAACAACTCGCTTCGTACGGATAAATCCGACACTGACAAACGATATAATGACGAACAGGCTGGCAAAGGCGGCAATGGTCAACAGGAACGGTTCCCACGAAACATACAGCGGCAAAGACTCCAGCTCCATTATTTCCCGGCCAATCATAAAAAAGAACTTTGAAAAAGCAAAACCGAATGCAATGCCCGTTGCAGTAGAAATTGTGCCGATAATAAGCATTTCAAAAAAGATCAGTTTATTCAATTGTTTTTTCGTCATCCCTAAATGCATCAGCACACCGAATTCCTTCGACCGGGCTTGCAAAAATGCACTCATGGAATAAAACAAAAAGAATAGCGTAAAGATATAAAGGACCACTTCCGCAATCAACATTCCGCGGATAGCGAGCAGCCAAAGACCTTCTTCCTCAAATGCCGGATGAAAAATGAACATCGAGTAGACAAAAAACACCATGACTGAAAAAACACTGGCTAGAAAGAATGCCGCGTAGTTTCTTCGGTTGCGGACAACGTTATGGTAGGCGAGTTGCCGAAAGGTCATTCACGGATCCTCCTAGCAACGACAGGACATTCAAAATCCGCTGATAAAATGTCTGGCGCCGTTCATCTCCATAAATTTCATTGAAAAATTCACCGTCTTTGATAAATAGCACACGGTCGCAGTAACTCGCAGCAATCGGATCATGCGTCACCATAATGATGGTGGTTTCGTTTTCCTTCGCTGCATTTGATAGGATTTCCAGCACATCACGCGACGATTTAGAGTCCAGATTGCCTGTTGGTTCATCAGCTAAAATAAGTGCCGGCTGGTGAATCAATGCCCGCCCTATTGCCGTGCGCTGGGATTCTCCCCCTGAAATTTCATTCGGCCTTTTGTGGAGGATTGAGGTCAACCCAAGGCGTTTGGCAACAAGCAGCACCCGCCGTGCCATTTCGTCTATCGGTACATAATCAAGCGTTAATGGCAGCACCAAGTTTTCCTCCACCGTCAACATTTGCAATAAGTTAAAGTCTTGAAAGACAAAACCCAATTCCCTTCTGCGAAACAGCGCCAGTTCATTTTTATCCAGGAGATGCGGATTGGTGCCGTCGATCAAAATCTCACCGGAAGTCAGCGAGTCAATGGTCGAAATTAAATTCAGCAGCGTTGTTTTGCCGCTTCCTGAAGGTCCCATCACTGCTAAAAACTCACCTTTTTCCACTGTGAAGCTCAGCTGGTTGACTGCCCGGTGGGTTACTTTCCCCTCGTATACTTTTGTCACTTCGTCGATTTTCACTACTGTCATCATTTTCCTCCTGTGTTGCAAGATCTTGGTTGAAGAACAGCACAGAGACCGTTGTCCCTTCTCCTTGAACGGAAGAAATTGCCAGTTCATGTCCCAGTTTTCGGCAAACTTCTTTTGCCAAGAACAGCCCCATGCCTGTAGACTCTCCCGTTTTCCGTCCATTTTCTCCAGTGAAAAAGGCTTTGGTTACACGCGGCAAATCGGATGAGGGAATGCCGATTCCTTCGTCTCGAATGGTAAGAAGCGTATTGCCGTTGGAACATTCAGCTGATATCATGACTTTTTTATTGGGTTCAAACGTATATTTCACCGCATTGGTTAAAAACTGCCCAATAATAAATTTCATCCATTTCTGATCGGTTGCAACGAGGTGCTCATCCCCGATTGAAATTTCCGGGTAAACTCGTTTCGATATGAACAGCCGCTTGTTTTCAGTCACCACTTCACTGACCAGCGAACGCAAATCAACCTGTTCGATCTGCATGTCCTGTTCAAAGGTATCCAGCCGCGCATTCATCAACACGGTATCCAATCCTGCTTTCAAACGGTCCATTTCTTCGCGGACACTGTTTTTATCGAGTTCCTGCTCTTCTTGAAGCAACAAGTGCATGACAGATAAAGGGGTCTTCATCTGATGCACCCACTGGTTCATAAACTGCAGATGACGATTTTGAGTGGCATATAAAGACTGCACTTCATGCTGGTACAAGCGGTACAATTTCTGAAGATAGATTTCGTTTTGAATTTGTTCAGGTGACTTGCCTTCACGCTGAAGCACATGTTCCATGCTTTGCGGGGTCGCTAAAATTCGCTGATAATACTGATAGCGTTTGACAAAGCGGGCAGTCAGAAACGTAATGACGAGTACACTGCTGATGACAAAGGAATAAATAGCGGTATCCAAATTGCGGAAGCCGTCCAGCCAATACAGCAGCATAATGAACGCTACCAATACAATTTGGAAGACGATGAAAGCCGCATGCTCTCTCAGGAATAGTCGCAGCATCACGCTTCCTCCTCATGAAGCAGCAGCCGGTATCCAGCCCCTCTGACTGTTTCGATGGCTGACAGCACGCCGTAGTCGGCCAGCTTTTTCCGGACGCGCGTCATGTTCACGTTCAATGTATTTTCATCGACAAATGCCTGGTCATCCCATAATTCCTCCAGCAGTTGTTCGCGTGACACCACTTTCGGATAACTGGTGAGCAGCAGTTCGAGAATCGTGCATTCTTTTTTCTGCAGGGGGATGGCTTCTGTTTTTACGTGCAGTTCCATGCGTTCCATATACAACACGATCCGTCCTGCTTTGATGGAACGCTCTTCCTGCTTAGGTGCATATTCGCCGTAGGCTCTGCGCAAATGGCTTCTTATTTTTGCAAGGACGATTTCATAATGGAAAGGTTTCGTAATAAAATCATCTCCACCGTTTTCCAATGCGAAGACTTGATCCATTTCTCCGGAACGGGCAGAAATGAATAAGATGGGACACGTGGTTTGCTGCCTGAGTTGGCGGCACCAGTAATAGCCATCATAAGAAGGCAAGTTTATATCCAGTAAAATCAAATGGGGATCAAAAGCTTCGAATTCTTCGATGATTTGATCAAAATCTTTTGCGGTCTCTACTTCGTAATGGTATTTCCTTAACGTCTCTGCCAATAACTCCGCGATTTTCAAATCATCTTCGACAATGAAGATCCGTTGAACAGCCACATTGATTCCCCCTTTCCTTTTTCTTTCCATTTTAACAAAAGAGCCTGCATAAAAGCAGGCTCTCGGATATTCTTAATAAATTAATTTTAAAAATTCGTCCGTTGTGATGCCGCCAAGTAGTTTTGGGATGTCAATTCCCGTAATCGCCTCATCCAATGAAGCACGCTCGTACTTCGAACCGATGATGGCCTGTTCGATTTCAGAGACATCGCCTACCCCAAAAAAGTCGCCATAAATATTGGCGTCCTGCACAATGCCTTTTTCCACCTGCAAACGAACATCAATGCCGCCAACGGGAAAGCGATGAGAATGCTTGATATTGAATTTAGGTGACTTGCCGTAGTTCCAGTCCCAGTTGCCGTAACGCTCTTTCGACAATTCGTGAATGTTGTTCCAATCCTCATCTGTCAGCTCATAGTAGCGAACATTTTCTTCGCCTTCGAAAATCGAGTGCAAGACTGCATTTCGAAATTCTTCCACAGTCATTGGTTCTTTTAAAAACTCAGAAATATTTGCCACACGGCTGCGGATCGACTTGATGCCTTTGGATTCGATTTTTTCTTTGCTGACTTTTAATGCCGACACCACTGCGTCCACTTCTGTATCGAACATTAACGTACCATGGCTGAACATGCGCCCTCTAGTCGCAAATTGTGCGTTGCCGGATACTTTTCGGCCTTCCGCCATCAAATCGTTGCGCCCTGAAAGTTCTGCGTTGACACCAAGACTTTGAAGGGCTTTGACCACAGGCTCTGTGAATTTGCGGAAGTTGCGGAAACTGTTGCCATCATCCACTGTGATAAAACTGTAATTCAAATTCCCAAGATCATGGTAAACCGCGCCGCCGCCGGATAAGCGGCGCACCACATGAATGCCGTTTGAATCTACATAATCCGTATTGATTTCTTCTGACGTGTTTTGGTTTTTGCCGATGATAATAGAAGGTTCATTGATATAGAACAGAAGGAAGGGATCCTTTTCAACATCCATTGTTTTTAATAAATATTCTTCGATTGCTAAGTTGATTCGCGGGTCTGTAATGCCTTTATTGTCTACAAAATACATAATCTCTCTCCTTTTGGCTGCGTTCTTCTCTCCAGTTTAACGGATAATTTAAATAAATTCATTGTTTAGGGTTGACGAATCCAAACTGTTATAATACAATTACTTAAACACACACAGTACTATAACAAAGGAGATGGAAGTTATGATTGAAAACGTAGTCGAATTTTTCAAGAACTTGCCCCCGAAACAATGCGCATCTTGTGGAGAAAAAATGGAAGAGCAGCATGAATGTTATGGTACTAAATGTGATTCATGCAATGAACGATAAGATTCACCAAATCATACTTATAGAAAAGAAGCAGTGCTGGCCAGCACTGCTTCTTTTTGGTAAGGGATAAAAAAACAGAACTCTCTAAAATCCTGTTCCTTTATTTTTCAAACAAAAAAGCACCGCCTAAGCGGTGCTCTCGTGTTCTGTATCAATGACCGGAATGGTCTTCCATTTTATCCATGCCTTGCGAGTCCTCGCTGTCATCGGAAACGATTGAATCTGGATCGGGATTGCCGACTGTGACTTCTTGCTTCGGCATTACGTGCAAGCTTCTTGCTGTTGTGTGTGCCTGCATGTAATACAATCCCTCATCATCAAACGTAGTTTCGGCTTCGTAAACGCCATCTTCGGTATGCTCAGCCGTGATCATTTCACTGTTTTCGCGATCGCCGGATTCCCAAACCTCATAGACGATTTCGTCAGCATCTTCCACAGTTTCGTCTCCTTGTGTCACCGTAACCGACAAAATCACTTTCTCTGCTGGGTCTGCTTGTGTTTCAGTGTTGAATGACACCATCACTTCTTCAATCGGATCGCCAGCTCCAGGAGAATCTGCTTCTCCCGTTCCGCAAGCAGCCAATAGCAAAAACGGCAAACCTAGCCACATAAATTTCTTCATTGCGAACTCTCCTCCGTGCTGAATAGTTCAGCAGTAAATTGTTTAATTAGCTGGTCAGCAGCTGCTTTTCCTTGATCAACGCAGGCAGGCAACCCAAACCCTTCAAAAGATCCACCCGCAATTTGAACCATCGGAAATGCTTCGCGCAATTCTTTTTTGGCCAAAGCAACCCGTTCTTCATGGCCTACGATATATTGAGGCATCGCTTCTTTCATTCGGGAAACGACCGTAAGCTCAGGGCTTTCCCGAATATCCAATAGTTTATGCAAGTCTTCTAAAACGGCTTTGACAATTTCTTTGTCAGAAAGATCCACAACCGCTTCATCGCCTACACGGCCAATAAATGAACGATACATCGTTTTGCCAGGTGGCATCAAACTAGGCCATTTCAAATGAGCTGCTGAACAGGCCGTAATGGTGAAATCACTGTTTCGCGCTACCACAAATCCCATGCAGTCTTTCACTGGAGTTACAGCCCCTTCTGGAAAAGCAATGGAGACCGTTGCAATGGATGTGGAAGGCATATCTTTCAACCCTTTCATCAATCCCAGAGGTTCAAAAACAGGCAGGAGTTTCGTATGCGGCAAGGCAAAAACTACGCCGTCTGCCGCAATGGTAGCTCCATTGTTCAACCACAGTTTTACCTGATGGTGGTGATGTTCCAGTTTTTCAACTTTCACGCCTTTGAGAATGGTACAGCCTTCAAGTTCTTTTTCCAAAGCGCGCACCAGTGTTTCAAGACCGCCTTCAAAGGTTTGGAACGTACCTGCTTGTTCGGTATTGAATGCACGATAATCCGATATCCTGTTTTTTCTTAATCCGCGCATCAAACTTCGATGCTGCTGTTCGGTTTCAATCAGCTCCGGAAAAGTCGCCTTTAGGCTCAAGCGATCAATATCACCGGCAAATACTCCAGAAAACAAAGGTTCAATCAAATTTTCAACCAATTCATTGCCAAACCTGCGTCTTAAAAATTGTCCGAGTGGCTGATCTTCGAGCGACGGGGATACCGGCAGGACAAAGTCTCCCATTGCACGAGCTTTGCCAAACCAGGAACTGATGCCTGAAGCGAGAAATGAGCCGAAGTTTGTCGGCACTCCCATCACGGTCCCGACCGGAATCGAATACAGCTGATTTTCTACAGCAACATGTGTTTTGCCAGGAGCACTTTGAATTAATTGGTTGTCAATTCCTAGTTCCTTGGCCAACTGCTGGATGCTATTTTTTCGTGAGATAAACGAATCCGGACCACGCTCAATTACATAGCCATCTTTTTGCAAAGTCTGGATGTTCCCGCCTAGACGATGGGCTGCTTCAATCAATGTGATTTCAATCTCCAAACCCTGCTCAATCGCTTGTCTTTGTAAGTAGTATGCCGACGACAGCCCTGTAATTCCACCGCCGACGACAACTACTTTATGCGTTTGCTCGGCCACGTTTAATCCTCACTTTCACTTGGTTTATTTTTCTGCCAGCTTTCTCAAGACCACGTCAGCCAAACCATCAATAAATAGGGGCTGAACATTTGGCATTTCCGGGCGGCGATAATTTGCGCCAATTTCATCGCAAACTACTTTACATTCATAATCATTATCGTAAAGAACTTCCAAATGATCGGTTACAAACCCAACCGGTGTGTAGACAAAAGAAGTGTATCCTTTTTGCTCAAACAAGTCGCGGGTCAAATCCTGAACATCCGGCCCAATCCAAGGTTCGCCCGTTTGTCCAGCACTTTGCCAGCCAACTTCCACGTTTTTGACGCCAGTTGCTTGTTGAAGTATATCAGCGGTTTCTTTTAATTGATCCGGGTATGGGTCACCGTTTGCAATAATCTTTTCAGGCAACGAATGTGCAGAAACAATCAAGCACGATTTTGCCAGTTCTTCTTCTGACATTTCAGCGAATGAAGCACTGATCTTTTCGCTCCAATACTGGATGAATTTCGGCTCTGTATACCAACTTTCAACGGATGTCAGTGAAATTCCGGCTTTCTCAGCAGCTTCTGCTGCGCGGCCATTGTATGATTTGACAGAAAAAGTTGAGAAATGCGGCGCCAGTACAATTGAAATTGCATCCGTAATGCCATCTCTTCTCATTTCTTCAACGCCGTCTTCTACGAACGGTTCGATATGTTTGAGTCCCAAATACATTTTAAATTCAATGTCATCTTGAACTTCATTCAAACGATCGCATAAGCCATTTGCTTGGTCCAATGTGATTTTCGCAAGTGGTGACAGCCCGCCGATTGCTTTATAGCGGCTGCGCAGGTCTTCCAGGCTTTCTTCACTCGGCTTGCGGCCTCTGCGGATATGCGTGTAATAACGTTCAATATCGTCTTCTGAGTACGGTGTTCCATATGCCATTACTAATAATCCCATTGTCTTCTTCAACATAATCACCTCAACATGAATTTGGTCTTACTTTAATTTGCTTTTATGTGCCGTGCTGTATTCGTGTACAAATGAAGTCAATCGCTTTAACGTATCCGGGTTTACTTCCGGGAACACTCCATGTCCAAGATTAAAGATGTAGCCATCGCTTTGCATGCCCATATCCAATATCTTTTTCGTACGTTCCTCAATTACCGGCCAGTCTGCCAATAAATAGGAAGGATCCAAGTTGCCTTGCAAGGTTTTGGTCAATCCCATTGAGCGCGCTTCGGAGATTGGCAAACGCCAATCCAATCCAACAACATCCACTGGCAGTTCGTGCCATTCTTTAGCTAAATGGCTTGCGCCCACGCCAAAAATTGTCAACGGTACGCCTTCTGTACGCAATTCAGCAAAAATACGGTCCATTACCGGCTTGATGAAAATGCGGTAGTCTTCCACATTCAATGCGCCGACCCATGAATCAAAAATCTGAATCGCTTTGGCTCCTGCTTTGATTTGCGCTTTTACGTATGGAATGATGGTGTCTGCGAGTTTGTCCATTAATGCAAACCACATGGCCGGTTCTGATGCCATCATGGCTTTCGTTTTGTTATAGCTTTTCGAAGGGCCGCCTTCAATCATATAGCTGGCTAATGTGAAAGGTGCACCTGAAAATCCGATCAACGGTACATTCAATTGCTCTTGGGTCAACAAGCGAATGGTGTCCAGAACAAAATCGACATCCTGTTCCGGGTTAATTTCACCCAAACGTTCGATGTCGGCCATCGTGCGGATTGGGTTAGCAATCACAGGGCCGATTCCTGATTTAATTTTCACGTCAACGCCGATTGCAGGCAATGGGGTAACGATGTCTTTGTAGAGAACTGCTGCATCGTTGTTGTACTGATCGACAGGAAGCTTCGTCACATATGCGCACAGCTCCGGCTGGTGTGTAATTTCCTCCAGCGAATATTTTTCCTTGATTTTGCGGTATTCCGGCTGAGAACGTCCAGCCTGCCTCATATACCAAACCGGTACATGATCCGTTTTTTCTCCACGCGCTGCGCGAAGATACGTGTCATTAAATGTCATGAAATTTTCATCCCTTCAGTTTGCTGCTATGTTGTCTATCTACCTATATCCGTCTATACTATAGACGCTCCGTTCTTTATTGTATAGATTCCCAGCGCAATTGTCATAAATTAGACGCTTCTGCTTTTCACTTGATTGTCATTACCAGTTTCGTGTAGATTTTTATAGGGAAGGATAAAAAGAAGGATGTATCTTAAGGAGGGGTTTCAATGAATTTTTATATGACAACGGGTACCTATGACTACATGAAGAAAATGCGTGAAAAAAATTCGGAAGAAACGATGGTCCTCATGCAAGGAGAAAACACCACCTTGATGATCCACGAAACTGAAGGAAAGACGATTTTCCAAACACCTCGCCGGTATGAAGTAGTTGATGGAACAGGCGAATTCAAGGAAAAAGGATTTTTTGTTTTCAACAACATTCCGGTTTCCGATGAAGGGCGCCCTGTCTTTGAACACCGTTTTAAAAATCGGGCAGGGGCAATCGAAAACGAACCCGGCTACATAGCTTTCCGTGTTCTGAGACCGCTCGATTCGGACACCTATATCGTTTTGACTGAATGGGAATCTCCCGCTTTTTATGAAAAATGGAAAGAGTCGCAAGCTTTTGCACAAGCACATTCGGCTAAGCCAGAAAGTGCAGTGGGTTCTCAGCGCCCGAATATTTTTTCTGGTGTGTCCTACATTAGTACCTATCGAGCAAAACCTGAAGAAGAATGACCTCAAACCTGTTAAGGCAGGTTCGTTGCAAATTTAAGGAGGAAGTTAGTTGGGGAATTACATGGTTTTCATTATTTTCATATTAGCAGCTGTATTAACCGTATTCGCATCTATTAAGCTGTCCCAATACGCTGATGTCATCAGTTCAAAAACGGCAATGGGCGGCATGATGGTCGGTACACTCTTACTTGCAGGGGCCACTTCCCTGCCGGAAGTATCCACCAGCTTCTCGGCAGCAGCGATCGGCAACGCCGATATCGCAGTCGGCAACATGATCGGATCGAACTTATTCAATTTGTTCATCCTGGCTGGATTTGATTTTTTCCTGAGAAGACGCCGTATTTTAAACCGCGCTTCTCGAAACAATATTTACACAGCGCTTCTGGGTATTTTATTGACAGTGCTTGTCATTATGGCCCTTTGGCTGCGCATTGATATCCAAATTCTTGGTGTTGGTCTGGATGCATTAATTATCGCGATTACGTATATTGTCGGTATGGTTGCCATCAACAAACTGCCTTCATTGGATCCTGAAGGAGAAGCTGTTGCGGAGTCGGAAGAAGAGCCTGACAATCCAAGTGGTGCATTATCATCAAAAGCAGCCATTTTCCGTTTTGTTATCGCGGCACTTGTCATCTTGGCTGCTGGTACAGCTTTATCGATTACCGGAGACCAAATTGCAATCATCACTGGCATCGGCTCCAGCTTTATCGGCAGTTTCTTAATTGCTGCTGCAACTTCCCTACCGGAAGCCATTTCTGTTTTTGTGGCATTGAGGCTTAGCAATGTGAACATGGCCGTCGGCGCGATTCTCGGAAGCAACATTTTCAACATGATTATCTTGGCCTTGTCTGACCCAGTTTATACGGCAGGACCGATCATGCTGGATGTTTCCGGAGCAAACATGATTATCGCTGTCGGCGTTCTGATTATGTCGTTGCTGGCTTTGTTTTCACTTTACCGCAAGGAAAGTGCATCAACATTGTCTTACGCTATCCCATCGGTGATTATTCTCATCGTGTACTTTGCAGCATCTTATATGAACTTCACGTATTAACAACCAAAACGCAGCAGATTCCAAAAGGAATCTGCTGCGTTTTTTCTTTTCTTAAGTTCTGTTATTCTGCCCACCATCCTATGGACCGGCCTCTCTGCTCCCATTTATAGCCATGTATGATATGCTTAATGCCAGAAAGGGGTTTTGAAAATGATTGATACACTATACGCTGAGTTAGATGCTGCTTATCCGGAAATGGTGGAAATCCGCCGCCACCTGCATATGAATCCTGAACCATCGTTTCATGAAATCAAAACAGCCCGTTACATTCACAACTATTATGAACAACTAGGCATTGATGTTAAACATAGCGTTGGCGGAAACGGAGTCGTTGCAACGATTCAAGGAGCCAAACCCGGTAAAACGGTTGCGTTGCGTGCCGATTTTGATGCTTTGCCAATCCAGGACCAAAAAGAAAATGTCCCTTATAAATCAACTGTCGATGGCGTCATGCATGCCTGCGGCCATGACGGCCACACAGCCACGCTTCTCGTGCTAGGCAAAACTTTATACAATCTGCGGGATCAATTATCAGGAACTTACATACTGATCCACCAGCATGCCGAAGAGCTTGTTCCTGGAGGTGCAAAATCGATGATCGAAGCAGGTGTACTGGACGGGGTTGATGCCATTTTCGGCACTCACCTTTGGTCCACAACCCCATTTGGCAGAATCGATACGCGTGTCGGCCCAATCATGGCTGCTGCAGACAGCTTTGAACTCAAAGTCCAAGGACGCGGCGGCCATGGCGCCAGCCCACATGAAACGATTGATGCGGTTGTCATCGGTTCCCAGATTGTCTCGAACCTTCAGCCGCTCGTATCCAGACGTGTCGATCCACTGGAATCTGCCGTTCTTTCCGTCGGTTCGTTCGTAGCGCAAAATCCATTCAACATCATTGCAGACCAAGCCATTCTGGCGGGTACTGTCCGTTCGTTCAAGGAAGATGTTCGAAGCTTGATGGAAACAGAGATGGAGCGTGTTATCGAAGGAACGAGCATGGCCAACAACAGCCGCTATGAATTCAATTTCAAGCGCGGATACCCGCCGGTTGTCAACCATGAAAAAGAAACTTTGTATGTAAAAGATATCGCACAAACGGTTCCTGGCGTTGAAGAAGTCTATGACTGTCCGCCTCAGATGGGTGGAGAAGATTTTGCGTATTACTTGGAGGAAATTCCAGGAGCGTTCTTCTTTACAGGTGCAATGCCGGACGGTGAAGTTTATCCTCACCACCACCCGAAATTTGATTTTAAAGAAGAAGCCATGCTGTTGGCCGCTAAAACACTAGGCGCGGCAGCAGTCAATTTCCATAAATAACAAAAACCAAGTCCGGCATCGATTTCAGATGCCGGACTTGGATTATTTTTTACCGCTTTTTAAAACGGCAGCAGTTATGAAAGAAACAGCTAGAATGACAGCAAAAGTCAACAAGGCCGTAATTGGCTCTCCCATCACCAACAACACTGCCGCAGCAGCAATGCTTTGCAAAACTTGCATCGCCAGGATCAATTTCCGCACAGCTTGTTGCCTGCTGAACCGGGTCAACGGAAACAAATTGTCCATCCGAAAATGCTGGGTATGCGTCAGCCCCTGCCAAATTTGAATGACCGTCGCGAATGCCAGTGCACCCGCAAACAACGCGACACCAATTTGGAATGGAATAAACCATGCCCCCACCATGATGATGGCCGTTAGGCGCACCCATAAATAAAACAATTCATCGGACCGGACAAAAGTTCTCCAGACCAAAAACAAATGCGCATTTTTTGGACCCGGTTTCACCAATCGGTAAATCCAGTTCAGCCACGTTCTCGCTTTGATTTTGCCTTTCAGATGGGGAACATCGGTAAAATAATTCGCAAACTGGTAAAAACGCAGCATGCGATTTTCTTCTAATCCAATGAAATGTTCATAAGCAAAAGGTTTTCCCACCGCTTTACGGGCAACCCATTTCCCATAAAAAATGATAACGAACAAGACGAGCACAGCGATTATGAGCTGCTCCTCTATATAAAAGTAAACGAACAATCCAACTAAGACGAATCGCACGAGCCGGTCCAGCCACACACGCTCACCTGCGCCCTGCCGGCGAAAAGCAAACTCCGTCTGAACGTTCCACCACTTGATCAATAACAGCAATATGGGAAAGCCGATCAAGAAAGACGATGGCAGGCCATAAAGCGCATTAACCATCGGCAATGACACAATAAACACAATAACCGGCAAGTACAATTGAGAAAAGAATGACCATTTCAAAGCCGGCTTTAAAAACGTATCCAACTTGCTTTCCAATGGCAAAAAATACACCGAATCGGCTTCCTTCAACAAGGTCGACGGCGGACTGAGTGCCAGCAGCAAGCCGAAGATCACTGCCAGTACCAGTGCTCCTGGAAATTCTGGCGGAATGTCTTGAATCCATTCACTGTATGCAAATCCAGCCGCTCCGATCGCAAACAGCAGGACAACAGCAATATGGCCAGTAAATATATACTTCAGGTAATTTTGGACTTCAACTGTGTATTTATGAAGCCGCTTGGACCAAACATCATGCAAACTCTTCATTTAGCTCATCCTCGGTCATCGCAATATATAAATCATCCAGTGACGCTTCCGGCATATCAAAGGCTTTCCGCAAATCATCCATCGTTCCACTTGCCCGCACCCGCCCATTGTGAAGCAAAATAATCCGGTCGCAATAGCGTTCAGCAGTAGAGAGAATATGTGTCGACATCAGCACCGATGCCCCTTTTTTCTTTTGCTTTTCCATTTGGTCCAATAAGGATTTGATGCCCAGCGGATCAAGCCCCACAAAAGGTTCATCAATTATATAAAGCGCTGGATTCACTAAAAATGCACTCATGATCATTACTTTTTGGCGCATTCCTTTCGAGAAATGCGAGGGAAACCACTTTAAGCGCTTTTCCATCCGAAATTCCTTCAGGAGTTCGGCAGAGCGTTTTTCAAACTGCTTCGGTTCTAAATTATAAGCCATTGCAGTGAGTTCCAGATGCTCGCGAAGCGTCAATTCTTCATAGAGAACCGGTGTTTCCGGAATATACGAAAAAGACGAGCGGTACGTGTCCATATCTTCTTCAAAGGTTTTTCCATTCAAACGAATCTGTCCTGATTTCGGTTCCATCAATCCGATAATATGCTTGATAGTGGTACTTTTTCCGGCACCGTTCAAACCGATCAGCCCAACAAGTTCTCCTTTTCCAATCGAAAACGTTACTTCCTGCAAGACCGGTTTGCGTGTGTAACCGCCTGTCAACGCCTCAACTTCTAAAATATCCATGCAACACACCCTCTTTCTTTCTAAATAAGTTAGACTACTCAGTCTTTAAGTTAGCTTGGAATAATCGTAAATGAACATTATACTACCAGCAACTCTTTAGGAGATGAAGTAAATTGCTGCACATGACTTCGAATAAATTCCATAACTCATGCATTTACCTATTGTATCAAAACCAGCTATCAAATTCTTTTCTGATATGGCAAATATGGTAAAATGAGAAAAATAGAAAGGATGATCCCGATGACAAATTGTATTTTCTGTAAAATCGTTGCAGGTGAAATTCCGAGCGTAAAAATTTATGAAGATGAACACGTCTTTGCTTTTATGGATATCATGCCCTTATCTAAAGGCCATACCCTGCTCATTCCCAAAACACATCGTGAATTTGTCTATGACATGACGCCAGAAGAAGCAGGCAACCTGTTTTCTGTTGCACCGAAAATTGCCAGCGCGATCAATGAAACCTTTCAACCCGAAGGCATGAACCTATTAAACAATAATGGTGCAAAAGCCGGACAAAGTGTTTTTCATTTTCATTTGCACTTTATCCCCCGCTACGGTCAAACCGACGGCTTCGGAGCCAAATGGATGACCAAAGAGAAAGAATTCACTTCAGAACGCATTCAGGAGCTTGCAGAGAGTGTTAAACAAAAGTTAAACGCTGACGCTTGATTTCCGAAAGTGGACAGGATAAAATCAGAAAGAGTTTTTCGCCGGCGGTCATGAGGACACGACCGGGAAAAAGATCTAGCACATAGCTGAGGAGAGATGAGAAATGAATACAAAGAATTTAGTTTTAATGGCGCTGCTGGTCAGCGTTGGAGCCACACTTTACGTGGTGATTCCAGGCATCAATGGTGGAATGAAACCCGATTTCATGTTGACGATGATGTTTGTCGGCATTCTGTTATTCCCAAATGTAAAAAGCGTGTTTTTATTGGCGGTCACTACGGGCGTCCTATCCGGGTTGTTTTCTACTTTCCCAGGTGGATTTTTCCCGAACATCATCGATAAATTCATCACTGCTTTTGTTTTTCTTGCTTTGGTAATGATCCTGAAGAAATTTGTTTCCAAACTGCCAGTCACGATTGCCCTTTGTGCAGTCGGTACGCTATTGTCCGGAACGATTTTCCTTTCTGCAGCCATTTTCGTGATTGGTGCCAATATTCCTTTCAGCCTGTTGCTTGCAACAGTGGTCTTGCCTGCAGTACTGATGAACGGAGTCGCTTTCGCCTTTATCTATCCGATTGTCATTACATTGGTCAAGCGTTCCAAATTCGATACGGCTGTTTCTCAAGCCGCTTAAAAAAGAAGCTTTTCGCCATTATTTGGGGCGAAAGCTTTTTTTTATTGAATAGTCATTCATCTTTATGTTTTAATTAGGTAAAATAAAGGAAAAGAAGCATATAGGATGAAAGGGGCGTTTCATACATGAAAGCATCAAGATTTTTCTTAGGATTAGCAACAGGGTTAGTGGCTGGAGCTGCAACAGCGTTATTCTCTGCTCCACAATCAGGGCCAGAGTTCCGTACGACGGTGAAATCGACATCGGCTGAGTGGAAAGAGTACTTAAATGACCTAAAAGAAAAAGTAAATGGCTTAAAAGAGTCGATTAATCATTTGACAGAAGAAGCCAAAACACAGCTTCCTGAAGCAATTGATGGGTTGAAAGCTTCACTTGAAACTTGGACAGAGAGCACCGCTCCGGCTAAAGAACACCTTCAGCTGGAAATCATGGCCATCCAAAATGCCATCGAAGAGTTGCAAAACACGATCAGCAAAGACAAGAAAGATAAAGATGATGATAAACCGAAAAAAGAAAAAGTCGATGACGATACACAAAGTGCTTAATCTGCTGCCCTCACAGGCGGCTTTTTATTTAGTCAAAATCACCACGCTTGTTTGGCAAAAAACCCTTCACTGCAAGGAAGATCCTCCTTCCAAATCTGCATTTCATTAATATCAGAATATTTCATATTTTACCTGTAAATTATTTTACTATTCTTACTTTAATTACGTTTGCTTTACTGCTATAATAAAGAAAATATTTCGGAAGAAAGTTGGTGCTTGTGTGAACGAGAAGGAATATACCATGAAAGAGGCTATGTTGTTTAGCCAACGCATTGGGCAATTATCAAAAGCGTTATGGAAAGCTGTCGAAAAAGACTGGCAAATGTGGATAAAACCTTATGATTTGAATATTAATGAGCACCACATTCTTTGGATTTCCTACCACTTAAAGGGAGCTTCCATCTCAGATGTTGCTAAATTTGGCGTCATGCATGTATCAACAGCTTTTAATTTTTCGAAAAAGTTGGAAGAACGTGAATTGCTGTCTTTTTCAAAACGTGACACTGACAAACGGAATACGTATGTACAGTTGACCGAAAAAGGTGAAAAGTTGATGCAGGAAATGATAGAAAACTATCATGACACGCCACACTCGGTTATTGATGGGTCCCTTCCTTTGCGTGAAATGTATGGAAAGTTTCCTGAATTCATGGACATCATGGCCGTGATTCGCAATATTTATGGCGATGATTTCATGGAAATTTTTGAAGCGTCCTTCAAAAATATTGAAAATAAGTTCAGTGAAGAAAATCACGTGATTACACATCAGGAAAGCAAGCAATAATCCACAATTTCCTGATTGAAATTTATGGTTGCATTTCCCTATAAATCGTTGTATTGTATGTATCGACTCGAAAATGAATTTAGTACTTAGGAGATGCATGCATGCACTGCTGGAAAACAATCAACATGAAAAAGCAATACGGATTTGATCGACTTTTTATGATCTCTGCACTTTTTGGAATCGCGGTTTTTATGGCGTCCTATATTGGACTGGCGATCGCATACGCTGCACCATTATCCGATCAGTATTTCCTATTTTTTATTTTGGCTGTAATAGCCATTTATCCCGTTCACAAAACCTTACATTTCTTGCCAATGATCGGCTGCCATAAATCATTAAAACTCATCATCCGAAAACACATGAAAGTTTGTCCAGGAATTTCACTGCACGTCAATGAGCCGGTTTCTAAGGTCCGTTTCCTGCTGTCGCTAGCTACGCCATTTCTTGTTTTAAACACGGTTATTGTGGCAGCAAGTCTTACCATGCCTTCGTACAGCCACTACTTTGCTATGCTTTTGGCCTATCACTCGGCTCTATGTTTGACAGACCTCATCTACCTGCGCAACTTGCTGCGTTCTCCTAAGCATGCGTTTATAGAAGAAACAGAAACTGGTTTTGAAATCCTTGTGCCACCAGTGGTTAGCTGATTCCTGTTTTTTCTTCCCGTTTTTGTTATACTAGAAAGTAAAGCCAGAGGGGAGGAAACTCATGATTATCGCACTCATTGTTATGTTCTCCGTGTTTTATCTGTTTCAGATTAACCGGATGACATTGGCACTTGTCACTTCTCGGGAAATCCCGGAAGAAAATCATCAAAAAATATTCCGTACGATAAATATATTAATCACAATATTGTTGGTCTCGTTGTATGTAGGCGTAGAATTTACACCTTAAATCCACTTGCCTTATGGCAAGTGTCTTTTTTTAGGAACTTTTTAGCTGCTAAAACGTGTATACTATTGATAAGAACTGCATCTAGATAGAAGTTGGGAGCGATATTGAATGAAAAAATCTTTTTTAACAGTTACTTTAGCTGCATCTGTATTGGCATTGGCCGCATGCAGCGACAACGGTGATGGAGAAGTTATCATTACCTCTGACGCTGGAGATGTCACAAAAGATGAGCTTTATGAAGAAATGAAAACATCAATCGGTGAGCAAGCAGTCCAAATTCTCATGATTGAGAAAGTGCTTGCTGAAAATTATGAAGTGACTGACGAAGAAGTCAACGCAGAATTTGATAGCAACAAAGAAGAACTTGGAGATAGCTTTGAGCAATTTCTAACGCAAAACAACCAAACAGAAGACAGCTACAAAAAAGTCATCCGTTTGAATTTATTGCAGGAAAAAGCATTGACTGAAGGCGTCGAAGTGACAGATGAAGAAATCCAAACACAATACGAGCGCCAAGGCACTGAGTTGAACGCACGCCATATCCTCGTGGCGGATGAAGAAACAGCCAATTCTCTTAAAACAGAATTGGATGAAGGCGGCGATTTTGCTGCTTTAGCTGAAGAAAATTCTACGGACACTGCTTCTGCTGCAAATGGCGGAAACCTTGACTGGTTCGGTCCAGGAGCGATGGTTCCTGAATTCGAAGAAGTTGCATACGGCCTTGAAGTTGATGAGATCAGCGAGCCGGTAGCTTCAGAATTTGGATTCCACATTATTCAAGTTCTTGAGACGCGCCAAGTAGAAGACCAACCCGCACTTGAAGACCAAGAAGAAGACATCCGTTCTGAAATTGCACTTTCAAAAGCAGATCAAACCACTTTGCTGCCGAAAGTTGCTGAATTGATGGAAGAAGCCAATGTAGAAATCCAAGACGAAGATCTTGAAGGCGCTTTGGATGATATTTTAAATCCAGAACCCGCTCCAGAAGCTGCTCCTGCAGAATAATAAATGAAACCCAAAACCCCCACTTCCTTGTTTGGAAGTGGGGGTTTTTCTCAAATCTTCGGTTTGTAGAATGAGCGATTATCCAATGCAAAGACGCGTTCGGAAAACTCGCCTTCTTTGGTTTTTCCAAGAACGCGGTCCAGCATCATCATCTTGGCATCGATGTTATCGATATAATGCAAGATTTCCGCTTCTTTCAACATCGGTTTTTTTGGACTGCCCCACTCTTCCTTGCCGTGATGCGACAAGATGATGTGTTGAAGCAGCATTACTTCCTCTCCTTCAATCTCCAGCTCTTCCGCAGCTTTTGCCACTTCTGTCACCATGATGGAGATATGGCCGATCAAGTTGCCTTCTACAGTGTAAGTTGTAGCGATTGGACCTGAAAGCTCGATAACTTTGCCAATGTCATGCAGGATAATCCCCGCAAACAGCAAATCTTTGTTCAATCCCGGATAAATTTCCACCAACGCCTTGCCCAATTTCAGCATGGAAACGACGTGGTCTGCTAGACCTGACACGTAGTCGTGATGATTGCGCGTTGCTGCTGGAAATGTCAGAAATTGCTGCTGGTATTTTTTCAGCATGAAACGGGTAATCCGTTGAATTTGCGGATTTTCCATTTCGAACAGATACTTCATGACTTCTTCCAGCAACTCGTCTGTTGATTTTTCTGACGATGGCATTAAGTCTGCTATGGATTGATTTTCTTCGGGTTTTGCCGGCCGGATGCTTTTGATGCGCAATTGGTTTTTCCCTCTGTAGTTGTGGATTTCCCCGCCAACCCGCACAATTGTTTCCGCTGCAAATGTTTTTTCCTGTTCGTCTTTGGTATCCCATAATTTTGCTTCGATATCCCCACTTTTATCCTGCAATACCAGTGAAATAAATGGATTGCCAGTAGTTGTGACGCCCTTGATCGACTGCTTGATCAGTAAGAACTCATCGACGGTCTCTCCCACTGCACGCTGTGTAATTCCTTTAGTCATGAATGAACGCTCCTTTCGGTATTGGCCACTTTGATGATCTGCGCATTCGGCCAAGCCTCCTGCATGCCTTCGTGGCAAGTAAAATAAATGAACTGATGCTCTTTTTGCAGCTCTGTCACTAAGTTTATCATTTGCTGAAGCCGACTGCGATCAAAATGGACAAAAGCATCATCCATAATTATAGGAAAAGGATGGCTGTTCTTCATGGATTGGGCTAAAGACAGCCTCAACGCCAGATAAGCTTGTTCTTTCGTTGCCTGGCTGAGTTCCGCGATTCGGAAATAGGTGCCATCTTGTCTTTCAGCTTCGAAATAGCCAGCTGCATTCATAGCCAAGCCCTTATAGGAACCATTGGTCAATCGGTTGAAATAAAGCTGTGCATTGTCCAATACTGCCGGCAGTTTCTTGTCTTTTAATTCATCCATGGTTTGGTTGATTGCTTCCACAATCGCTTTGTTGATGGACCATTGGCTTGCCAACTCTGCAAATTCAGCCTTTTTCTCTTCAAATTCCTGCTGTTTTTCTTCATAAGAAGTATCCGACAATAACAAACGTGTCAGCTGCTGCTTATCGGCATGTTCAGCCAATAGCTGGTTTCGCTCCGTTTTGCACTGGGCCAAATGGAGCTGTCCCTTCTCTAATGCCAGTTGAATCCCTTCAGGCTGCCAGTCATCTCCTAAGTCCACTTCTCCAATGGCTGACAGTTGGCCATCAATTAGCACAAGTTCTTTTTCCAGCTGCTGTTTTCGCTCCCACTCTTCCGATGTCTGGTAATATGCAGAAACATCTTTTGCATGGGCATAGTCCAACAAAACAAACTGCTCTTTTTCAAGCTGATTACGGTAAACCGTCAAGCGGTCAATCTCCTGCTGCAGCTCTGCTTTTTTTTCTTCCCCTTTTAACCAGTATTCCTGCTTTTGCTTTCGTTGCGTCAGTTCTGTACGCAAGGCTGGGATCAGCTCACCCGCAGCGAGTTCTTTGCCGCACACTGCCTCTGCTTTGTCCAGCCACTCTTTTTGGCGCTCTTCCAACAGCTGAATTTCTGTCGTGATCCGCTCCAGTCTCGAGTAGATGCCTTGTACGTTCCGAAGTTTTTCGAAGAGCTCCAGCACCATGGTTCGGCTTGCTTGAGGCTGAATGCCAATTTCAAGCAGGAACTGTTGGTAGGCGGCTCTTGCAGGCGGATTGTGGTTTTCTGCCGAATAGAGAGCGAGCTTCTTTTTGTTGGCATCCCGTTGCGCCATTAGACTATCCAAATGGTGGTCAAATTCTGAAACTTTTCTTGATATGGCTTCGTGTTCGCTTTCTTTCCCATCGTATTCTTTTAAAATTGCCTGGTATCCTGTTGAGAACTCTACCGGTTTAGCCATTTTCAAAAACAGCCAGACGCCAGCTCCGATTGCCGCTATCCCCAGCACCACCATTAGGACGGATGGCTCCATCAATCCAAAAACCGTTATGATCAGGCCCAGAGCCATTAACATGTAGTTGACGAGCCGATCCTTTCCACTAGTGGCAGTTTGAAACTTTGAAGCTGCTTTTGCTTCAGCCAATTTAACCGAAATTGCTGGCCACTGTTCTGCTGCCAAGCGTTCTTTTCCGGAGGGCTCACCTGCTAAAAATGAAGTCAGCTCCTTTTCCGTCTGTGCCAGTTTGTTTTTTTCCTCCTGTAGATTGCGAAGACGGTAACGCTGATCCTCTTCTTCGACATCCAAGTCTTTCAGTATGCTGACCAATTGCTCTTCGTTGCTCAAAGAAACATCCACAGCCAGGGCTTGCTGTTCAGACAAGCCAAGCAGCAGTAAAGTTGTTTGGCGGTCTTCTGACAGCTGTGCATGCTCACTGCGTTTATGCTCCAGCTGCAGTCTCAATTGATGCCAGTCAGTTTCACGGTTCAACAGGTTTTCCAGCGCCAAAATGGATTCTCCAGCCTCCAATTCTGGCATGCGGTTCTGCTGATTGGTTAAATGCTCCAGGCTGGCTTTGGTTTCCGACAGTTTATCCACCAATCGGTCCATCTGCCTTTTGCCATCCACCGGAAATTGTTTAAAGCCCAATGCTTTGATTTGTTCAGCCAATGCTTTTTTGTCCGAAAGCAATGGTGCTGCCTGTTGCCATTTGCCAAGTTGCTTTCGTTTTTGTTCCGTTGTCATTTCTTCAGTTTCAATTGCGATCAAACGCAACTCAATTTCCCGCAGCCGCTCCAAATAAGGAGCATATAGCTCGGTCTGTTGCCGGTATTCCTTCAGCTCGGCTTCAATGGCACGGAGTTCGTCTGCCAACACATTTATTTCCGGATTGCGGCCACTCTTTTTGAAGAGCAACGCCAGTTCCTTTTCAAGCTGGTTTTCCAAACGTGTCACTGTATCAATGCCAGTTGTCCCAGAAGCCAGCAAAGTTCGGCTCAGCTCCGTTTCATTTAGCCCTTCAAGCCCTTGCAGCTCATGAATGGAAAAAGAAAAAACGGCTTCAAACGAGTCCCGGTCATAACTGCGCAACAACTGCTTTAATTCTGCTTCTGACCCTCTTGTGCCATCTTCAAAAAAGATTGTCACATCCCCAGCAGATTTCCCGTTTATTCGTTCCACTACAAGCTTCCCATAGTCCGGATCGGTAATATGGAGCTGACCGCCATATTTCCCGCCGTTCTTTGGTTCATAGCGCAATTGTGCATGATTGCGAGACGGAAAGCCAAACAGAATTTGAATGATAAATTGCTGCATGGTTGTTTTCCCAGCTTCATTGGGGCCATAAAATAATGCCAGTTGGTCCGTCAACTCAATTGTCCGATTTTCATGTTTGCCGAAACCGTAGATGACCAGTTTGTCGATTTTCATTCGGTTACTCTCCTGCCTGCATACTGCGTTGAATTTTTTGTGCGGCGGCCCGTTGAAGATCTGCGACGGACTGATCTTCCAGAGGTTCTAAAAAGCGGCTGCTTTTGGGGTGTCTGTATAAATCCTTTAAAACAACTTTCCAGTCTTCTGTGCTCCAACCATCCATTGTTTGAATTAGCGAAACCCCAAGAGGCGAAAGTTCTGTTTCCATCCCTGCTTTCTGAATTTGAATTCCTTGAATCCAACAAAAATGGTCCAGCACATCCAGCGATTCCTGTAAGGTTTCCAGCAGTTCACTTTCTGGAATTTCGGATAGCAGCTGCAAACTTTCCTCATCCAGTTCTGTAAAGACGACATCGACTATTGCTGTTCCTATCGCCTCTCCCAAAAAACTGATTCTATTTCGGCAGGCATCGATCAATTCGTTCATGTGAGAGATTCCTTTGACTGAGATCGCTAGCTGCTCGAATTGTACGACTGAGGTTGGAATAAATTCCAGGGAAGTTTCACTTTTTGACAAGGTCACGTCGTAAAATCCCTTTGCGCCAGTTTCTTTGCGATGGCGCCCTTGAATGTTGCCGGGGTAAACAATTGACGGCTCGCGGAACAGTTCTTGACGCTTATGAATATGGCCAAGTGCCCAATAATCATACTGTTTGCTGAGCAGCTGCTCTTTTTTAAAAGGTGCATACACAGCATGTGTCGACTCACCGTCAAGACTGCCATGCAGCAAGCCAATGTGGTATTCTTGCGTACTTTGCGCTGCCGGGTATTGTTCCACCATCGATTCGCTGACATGGCGTTTGCCATAACTGAAACCGGTAAAGGTTACCGGACCACTTGCCGTTTCCAATTTAAATTGAGAGACGGAATCACCAAACGCATGGACATTTTTTGGCAGTTCAAAACGCGTCCAATTGCCGCTTAAGTGATCATGATTGCCGTAGCTGAGTATGACCGGAATTTCCTTTTCTGAGAGCTTTTGCATTCCTTGCTGAAAGCGTGCTTGTGCACGGATGCTTCGGTCTTCTCCGTCGTAGATGTCTCCGACTATCAGCACAAAATCAGGCTGCTCATCCAGCGCATGCTGAACGAGCCGGTCAAAAGCATCCAAGGTGCTGTCTTTCAGCTTTTTCCAATGTTCTTTCCGCAAGCCCTTCATGCCGATAAACGGGCTGCCCAAATGCAAATCTGCCGTGTGGATAAATCGAATCGATTCCATAATTAACCCCTCTTAAAGACCGAATATTTGTTCTTATTTTACCATGGAAATCCCATAAAAAAAACTGTTTGCAAGAAACTTCCTGCAAACAGCTTTCTTAAGGTTCTGCCAAAAAAGTTCACCTTTTATAATGGTGCTGACATCTACTACTTATTATTCCCTAAACGGATCGCTTTACGGATATCTTTCAGTGACTGGGATGAGCCATACATTAGAACGCCTCCGCGGTAAACGCGGGCGCCGAACCAGCCGAGGATGCCGATGGTCACCAGCATGATCCCGATCGACAACAGCGGCTCCCACAGCGGCAAATCGAGCATGCCGACGCGCAGGAACATCACTAAAGGCGCAAAAAATGGAATAAAAGAGGAGACGGTCACATAACCGGCTTCCGGTATGGAAATGCCTGAAAATGCGATAAGCGATCCGATAATAATCAAAATCATCATCGGCAGCATCAATTGCTGCACATCTTCTGTCCGGCTGACCAATGATCCAAGCAAAGCTGCCAGCACTGCATACAGGAAATAGCCCAACAGGAAAAAGAGAATCGCAAAAAGGAATGTACTGATTTTGACTTCAGAAAAGCCCATAACGCTAAAGAAGCCTTCCGTCAGATCCGTGCCAGCCGTTTGAATGGCAAAATAGCCAGCCAATCCGAAAATCATCATCTGCAAAATCCCCAAACTGCCGATGCCTAAAATTTTTGCAAACATGTGCTTAACCGGCGACACGCTGGAAATGAGGATTTCCATGACACGGGAAGATTTTTCCGTTGCCACTTCCATAGCAATCATGTTCGGGTAGTAGATCACTGCCACATAAATGAGCATGATGAGAACATAAACCAGCCCTCTTGCCTGGCTCAGTTCTTCTTGGGATTTAGACGATTCTGAGACTGCCTGGCGCTCAAATTCGACTGGCATAAATAGCTGGCCTACCTGGTTATCATCCAAACCAAGCGATTCCGCAGTCAATGCTGTATGTAAGGCTTGAACTGCCGTTTCAATCTCGATGCCGCTTCCTAATTCATTGGCAGATTCTGAAATATAGCGGGCTCCCAATTGATCATTTTGTGTTAACACCAAATAGTCGTCAATTGTGCCTTCCCCAATGCTTTCTTGCAACTCATCTTCAGTCAAGTACGTCGGTACAGCTTCGATTCCACTGTCCATTAAATCCAATTGAGCTTGCAGTTCCGCCATTAGCCCTGTGGTTTCATCCAGAACATGCAACACATTTTCTTCAGCTTCATCGCCGTCAAAAGCTGCGATGATGTTTGGTATGTTTGCCAGCAGAAAAAAAGAGGCAACAACAACCAATGTTGTGATAATAAACGATTTTGTTTTTGCTTTAGTCAGAAATGCCTGCTTGAAAATAATCCAGAAACTATGCATGATTTTTCCCCACTTTCGCAATGAAAATTTCTTCCAAAGAAGGTTCTTCTACTGCAAAATGGCGAAGCGTCCCAAGGTTCATCGCGTTTGCCAATAGCACTTGTGCCACCTCTTCATCAGAAATTTGAAACAATGCGCCGTCTTTGGTTTTGGTGAAATGGTCGACGCCGTGAATTGTACTCAATCCGCTCAGGTCGGCATCCATATTCAAGCGGACTTTTTGCTTGCCAAATGACCGCTTCACTTCTTTAATGGAACCGCCGACCACAACTTTGCCGCGATCCAAAATGCTCATGTCATCGCATAATTCTTCCACATGGTCCATGCGGTGACTGGAAAAGACAATGGTTGCTCCTTGTTTTTGGAAGTCCAAAATAGCTCGTTTCAGCATCTCCACATTTACTGGATCAAGCCCAGAAAAAGGTTCATCCAATATGAGCAGTGAAGGCTTGTGCAGGAGCGACGCAATCAACTGAATTTTTTGCTGATTTCCTTTTGACAGTTCTTCTACTTTTTTCTGTCCATAATGCGGCACTTCAAAGCGTTCCAGCCAAGCAGACGTTTCACGTTTGGCATCCGATTTCGACATCTTGCGCAACTGAGCCAAATACACCAGCTGCTCTTCCACTTTCATTTTAGGATACAGTCCGCGCTCTTCCGGCAAATAGCCAATTTCCGGACTGTTTGCATAGGTAATGGGTTTTCCTTTCCAACGGACGGTGCCATGGGTTGGATCCAACAGCCCGAGAATCATTCGAAAGGTTGTCGTCTTGCCGGCACCATTTGCCCCGAGAAATCCATGCATTCCCCCTTCTTCAATCGACAGCGACAGATTGTCCACTGCCGTAAAGTCACCGAACTTTTTTGTCACTCGTTCAACATGCAAAGCCATTTCCGCTCGCCCCTCTCTTTCTACTTACTACGAAGCATCTGCCGAAATGTTTCAACAATTGCAGGACTTTTCAAAAGAAACCCTTTATACTTAAACTGAATATCCATTCAGAAGGGATTGAATTTGCTTGAAAACCTACAAATTGACTGCATTCGAAAAAACAGGAAAACAAATTCTGGACGAAACATTTACAGCTGAAACAGATGAAGAGGCACGCGGCAAAGGACAAGGGATTTTGGAAGAAAAAGAATTGCTCAAACAAACGCATCGATTAGCGTCACCAACCGGCAAACTTCTTCTTTTCCATTCATAAGCGCACAAAAAACATGGCGGAAAATTCCCGCCATGTTTTTTTAATTGCCTTTAAATTCAGGTTTGCGCTTTTCGACAAAGGCCTGTATGCCTTCCAAGTGGTCGGCCGATTTTCGCATCGCTGCTTGCGCTGCCGCTTCCATCTCCAACACTTCCTCCAACTCATGGACCTTCAGCTGATGAAGTATGTGCTTGGATGCAAGCTTGGCACTGACCGGAGAGGCGATGGTTTCTGCTGCGTAGGCTTCCGCTTGTTCCAAGCCACGCCCTTCGGCAGTTACTTCTTCGATTAGGCCTTTTGCGAGTGCATCATGTGCTTTTAAAGTTTGTCCAGTCCAAATAATCTGTCGGGCTTTCGGCACGCCGACACGCTCTTTCATGAAGAAATGGCCCCCGCCATCCGGCACCAGCCCGATGCCAATGAAGTTCATCGCCAATTTGCTGTTTTCTTCTGCAATGACATGGTCGCAAGCTAAAGCCATACTAAATCCAAGTCCTGCCGATGCCCCGTGAATGGCAGCAATCGTAATTTGTGGCAGCGTGTAAAGCGCTTTGGCCAAGCGGCTGACATCTTTCATGACCAACTCAATGTCCATTGGGTTTTCCGGATCCATCATTTCTTTAATGTCGCCGCCAGCTGAGAACGCACGCCCTTCTCCGCGAATAATCAACACTTGCACAGTGCTGTCCTGAAGCAGTGATTCAAAGCAATCCGCCAATTCTTTCATCATCGTTCCGTTCATGGCGTTCATCGATTTCGGCCGATTCAATACCAAATGGCCAATTCGTCCTTGTTTCGTCAATCTAATCGTCTCGTACATAAAAAAAGACACCCCTTCGTAAAAATGAATTGTCATTCACCTTTACGTATTCGGGGTGTCTCTGTGTAATTCCTTTATTTCAGAAAAAATTACATGCTTTCGTATAAAGATTGTACCGGTTTGATCAAGACGCGGTTTACTTCTTCGATCATTTGGCTCAATCCCATTTCGGCTTCAAGCATTGCCAAGATTTTTTCGTTTTGCTGAGCTGCTTGTGCTGTGCTTTGCGCGTTCATCATTTCTTCTTCTGTAATTTCTTCACCTTGTGTTTGCTTTTGCTGAAGAGAAATCTGTAAATCGCGGAAGCTCTTGAACAATTCGTTTGCTTCGTTGTCTGAAGTGACTTGTGCAACAGCCTCCTCCAATTTCTTGAACTCGTCTGTCGAACGGAACGTGCTTTCCAATTTGTTGATGTCGTCGTAAATGTTTACTGCCATTTTCATCATTCTCCTCTGTTTTTAGTTTAGTATCATAACGAAAATTCCTTGGAAGATCCCGATGAATCCTCCCAGAAAAGCGCCCAATACGGTAATCATCTTAAATTCTCTCCGTGATATCCCAAGCACCAATTCTTCCAGGCGGCTGAGCGGCAGAGAATCGACTTGCTCTTTCACCATACCTTCCATATCAATCTTCAATATGGTTTCTTCCAGTTTATGCTCTCCTTGCTCGAAGACAAAGTCTGTCACAAGTGGAGTAATATTGACACTTGTCCATTCTAACCCTCCAGGCCAAGTCTCTGCAAGTGTTGCGTTTAAACGCGTGGATACCGCTGCTTTTTCACGGACATACTGCTTTACTGCGTCCAATGCCGGCTCAAAATCAAATTCATTTAATAGTTCATCGACTCTCCGGTCTTGTACTTTCTCCCATTCACTGTACGCCAACGTTCCAACCAGTTCAAAGGTTCTCGGTGAATTAAGGAATTTAATGATTTCCGGTTGAATGCGGTCGACTAGAGGCTTGGACTCGCCAAGCAGGGAATGCAGCATATGGCCAAAGCGTCCGCGTGACTCAAGAAACTCATCCAGCAACGACTTGATGGTTTGTCTGCCATGCGGTGATTCAAAATAAGTTGTACCTTGGTCAATCGCATACTGCACACCTTCAAACAGCTTTGTCTCCGCTTCAACTTTCCAGTTGTCTGGCATTAGTTCACGAATGGTTTTTCCAGAAATATAAGATTGAAGAGAATCTTTTTGCAGGTCAACCAGTTCATCCAGCTTGGTTTCGATTTTCACATCTACACCTGTTTGCCCAGCTGCCAGGAGCCAGTCATTAAAAGATTTCGGTGAGTCGAACAAGTGCTTATCCAGCTGCCGGTTGATCCATTTTTCTGTTTTCATATGCATTTCTTTATTAAAAAAACGTTTTTTGAACGTTTCCGGTGTTAATAAATGTTCTACGACCGTTCGTCCGAGTTGACGAGATAGTTCATCACGCCGCTTAGGAATCAAACCCGGCGTCAGCGGAATCCGCCATTTGCCAATGTATTTTGCCTCATACGGCCAAAAAAGCATTTTGATTGCGAGGTGATTGGTAACGCCACCGATCAATGCGCCGACCACTGCCATAAAAGCTAACGTCCATATAATATTCACTGTTGTCACTCTTTTCTTTTTCTGCTTTGTGTATTCGTAGTATTCCCCTATAATGGAGGAGTAAGGCAAAGGAGGATCTGCATGCTTCAGCATTTTAAATTCACACCGATGTTTGAAAATCATCAACTGCCAGGATGGAACATTTCCTTCTTTTATAAAAACGAACGGATAACCGGAGAGTATCATCCGGATGGCAGCATCAGTTGGAATTCAACGCCCCCTCAAGACGAAGAGACCATCAAAACCATGATTCATGAGCTCATGCTCTACCATGTATACGATTAAAGCGCGGGAAAGTTCCTGCGCTTTTTTCGTTCGCTGTTTCAATTATAGGGAACACCAGCCGAATTTAACAGCGATAGCTTCTTTACAGACAAAAAAGGGAATGTCCCTTTTACCCAACAGATTGGGTTTGGGACATTCCTGATTGAATTTTATACATTTGGAAATAGGTGCCGCCGAGTTTCATTAGTTCTTCATGAGAACCTGATTCTGCAATTTCGCCTTTTTCCAGTACTAATATGCGATCGGCATTTTTGATTGTTGATAAACGATGCGCAATGATAAAGGTTGTTCTGCCCTTTTTCAATACGTCCATCGCGTGCTGAATGATTTCTTCTGTCTCTGTATCAATATTGGATGTGGCTTCGTCCAATATTAAAATAGCTGGATCGAATGCCAGGGCACGGGCAAAGGACACCAATTGCCGCTGTCCAGAAGAAAGCGTGCTGCCTTTTTCGACCACCGGCTCGTCGATTCCTTTCGGCAAGTGGGCCAATACCCGCTCACCGCCAACCGCCGCCAATGCATCAATCACCATTTCTCTGGTGATTCGTTCATCGCCAAGCGTTACATTTGATTCGATTGTTCCGCTGAACAAGTAAGGGTCTTGCAGAACAATGCCCATGTGCTGCCTGATTGATTGCCTTGGCATGTCATTAATGTTAACGCCGTCAATCGTAATTGTCCCTTTCGAAACATCATAAAAGCGGAACAACAAGTTCATGATAGAACTTTTGCCAGAACCAGTATGGCCAACTAATGCCACTGTTTCCCCCTGCTTTGCTTCAAAAGAAAGATCTTTCAGCACATACTCCTGTTCCTTATAAGCAAACCAAACTTTCTCAAACCGAACATTTCCTTGGTAACGCGCAAGTTTCTTATCGACGACTGCTTCCCCGCTCTGATCCAGCAAACGGAATACCCGTTCTGCCGCGACCAAAGCTTGTTCGAGACGGCCAAACTGATTAACGATGCCGCTGATCGGATTAAACAGCCGAATGATGTAGTCGATAAATGCATACAACACACCAACTGTGACGATGGTATTGCCGGACATGGAAGCTCCTCCAAAATACCAAACAAACAGGATGAAGGTCATTGACCGCAATACTCCCACCAAATTGTAGGAAGCTGCTCCTTCAAGCACCAATAATTTCTTTTGGTACTTGTAATGCTCATCGTTCATTTCCTCAAATTCATCTTTCATCTTGCGTTCCCGGCGGAATGCCTGAATAATGGTCATCCCTTGGACCGACTCGTTGATCATGGCATTCATTTCACTGACTTTCTCCCGCACCACATGATTGTAGCGGGCTGCATACTTGCGGTAAATCAGCATCCAAATATACAGCAAGGGAATCAGCACCAAGGTCATGGCCGCCATTTTCCAATCAAGGTAAAACAACGCAACGTAAATCCCGCCCATGTACATAAAGCTTGTCGCAAATTGAGACAATACCGTCACGAATAAATCGCGGATGGCTTCTGTATCATTGGTAATGCGGGCCACTACTTTTCCTGCCGGCAAATTATCGAAATAACGAATCGGCAAGGTTTGTGTATGCTCGTAAACATCATTGCGCATTTTCCGGATAATCCGATTGGCTCCTTTTTGCAACAAAATGGATTGCCAATAACGGAAAAACGCCGTCACGATTGCCAGTGCGAAAAACAAAGCCAAGAGATACGCGATCGGCTCAAAGTCCACCGTCTCTCCTGACACGGCTATGTGATTATCAATGATCTCCATAGCGATCAGCGGTGCGGCTAAATCGGCTGCCACTGCAATCGCCAACATGATTAACCCCCATGTCAGGACGCTTTTAAAGTTTAATGCGTATTGCAGTAATCGTTTTCCTGTCCCCATGTCTACACCTCCTCGATTTGCTGTCGGAGGAATTGTTCGTTATACCAGCCTTTTGTTTTCAGCAAATCACCATGAGTTCCTTCTTCTATAATTTTTCCATCATCAAGTACGACAATCCAATCGGCATGCTTCACTGCAGAGAGCCGGTGCGTAGTGATGATGGTTGTTTTGCCGGAACGTTCAGCCTGGATGTTTTCAATGATGCGTGCTTCTGTTTTCGCATCGACTGCTGATAAGGAATCATCCAGTATCAAGATTTCCGGGTTTTTAATCAATGCACGAGCGATCGAAATCCGTTGCTTTTGACCACCCGATAACGCAACACCTTTCTCGCCAACCAATGTATCCAGCCCATTTGGCAAGAGCGCCAAATCTTTTTCAAAATAAGACAAGCGAAGGGCTTCGATCAATTCTTCTTCACTGGCATCCGATTTGCCGAACAAAATATTTTCTCGAATCGTTCGTGAAAACAGCACATGATCCTGCGGAACATAGCCGATCCAGCTGCGCAATTGATCTTTTGTCAATTTCTTTAATTCGATTCCATTCATTAAAATGGACCCTTGTCCGGTTGGATACTCCCTCATCAACTGCTTGACGAAAGTCGTTTTCCCACTGCCCGTCTTGCCGACAACCCCCAATGTTTGTCCACTGTTCATCGAAAGATTGATGCCTTGAAGATTGATGGAACTGGACTGTGGATAAGTAAAGCTGAAATCCTTAAAGCCGATCTGTTCCGGACGACCGGTTTTGACAGGTTCTTTCGGATCTGTGACATCTTCCGGATAGTCCAAAGTTTCATTGACACGATCCAAAGAGGCATTTCCCCGCTGCAGGATATTGATGAGTTCGCCTATTGCAAACATTGGCCAAACAATCATCCCCAAGTAAACGTTAAACGCTACTAAATCTCCGAGTGACATCGTTCCCTCTGCTACTAAAAAAGCTCCATAGCCGAGGCCCACCATATAACTAATCGATGTCAGCACTTTGGTCACCGGCGCAAATAAAGCATCAATCCGCTCTACAGCCATATTCTTTTCATAAACATCGTCTGTCATGTCAGCAAATTGCTGTTCTGAAGCGCGCTCCTGGACATAGGCCCGGATGACGCGAACGCCTCCGACCGACTCCAGCACACTGTCATTCATATCGCCGAACGCTTCTTGCGCTTCCATATAGCGGGCATGAATTTTCTTGCCTAGCATTTGGACCACAATCGCTAAAATTGGCAATGGGATCATGGCGAAAAAGGTCAACTCCCAAGAAACCAGCATACCCATTGCAATGATGATGGTTGCCATATATAAAGTAGAATCCACCAATGTCAAAATACCGAATCCAGCTGTTTCAGAAATGGCCTTTAAATCATTGGTGGCACGAGCCATCAAGTCGCCTGTTCGATTTTTCTCGTAAAATGTCGGCGTCATCTTTAAAAACTGTCCCATCAAACTGGAACGAAGCTGCCGCTCAATTACGTACGCACCGCCAAACAATTGGTACTGCCAAACAAAATTGATTAAATAGGCTAGCACCATGGCTGCTGCCAAGACAGCAATATACTGCCACATCAATTGTGCCGTCAATTCTCCTTGGGCAATAGAGTCGATGGCGACGCCAATCAGCCAGGGCGGAATAATTTCTAAAATATTGGCTATAAATAGCAGCACAATCGCTGTCGTATACCGCAGCCAATTTTCTTTAAAAAACCATTTTAGTTTCCATAATACATCAAACATTGTTTACGCCTTCTTTCTTTTATGCAAATCCGCTAATCGCCTTCGAGAGATTCCTTGATCATAATTTTTCCTTTGTGAAGTATTTTCATCTTCAACAGCTCCTCGTTGTATTTTTATTTAAACAGCTTCTAAACTGATCAAACCACAAAAAAGCGCACGCCTCGTTTATGGGCGCACGCTCATGAAAACAGGACAATTTTACAGATCCATCCCGAATATTTCTATTTCCGAAATAAGCTCAGAAAAAAATACAGGAGGGTCTGATAATGATATTAAATTGATTTTTCTCAACAGTTTTAGTCTTTTTCATTATCATAACCTCCATTTCCTTTTATTTGTTAATTCAAGAGTACCAAAGTCTTTTTTGAATTGTCAACATTTTTCGAAAATACTTTCTTTGATGAATTGTTTACGAATGTTTCATTCTAGGGCTTGAGGGTAATTTAAAAATAAGAGTTAATGAGACAGGGGTGAAGGAAATGTATAAAAACATTGCAGTTGCATACGACGGATCTGACGGAAGCCGGATTGCACTCGAAAAAGCAGTTGAACTTGTCAATGCATTGCCAGATGCCAAGCTTTCCGTAATTTATGTGAATGAAGACTATAAAGAGAGTGTTGGTTATATGGATGCTGGAAATGCTTCAGCTCCTGTTATTTCAGCCAATGTTGACAGCAATTACGCGCAGTTTATGCCACCTGGAATTGGCGATGAGGGATTCAGTCCTCCAAAAGAGTATGACAATTCCACAGTTGAATATTCGAAGCATATGCATACCTCTATTCAGCAGCAGTTGGATGCACAAAACACCAAAGCATCCGTCCTTGCTTTAGAAGGCAATGCCACCAAAACGATTTCTGCTTTTATCGAGGAACAAAATATTGACCTTTTAGTAATTGGCAACAGCGGAAAATCAGGATTGCAAAAGTTCTTCGTTGGCTCAGTCAGCAAAAAGCTGATTAGAGATTCTTCAAGTTCCATATTGGTCGTCAAATAAAAAATCCGATTTGCTGGCGAAGGTTATTTTACCGGCAGATCGGATTTTCAAAATTCAAATAAAAAAATCACAAATTCATCACAAATTCAACAGTTTACTTTCCCAGTTGATGGGTAAAGATTACTAGAAGAAAAAATAAGGGAACCAACAGGAAGAAGGGATCACCCATGCCAAGACAAACAGTTTACTTTTTATCTTCTCATCAGCACCGTGGTTTAATGGCTGAAATTTGGGCTAATCGACTCATGCTTCCTGATTGGGAAATTCGCAGTGCTGCCTGGACGCAGGATCCAACCTCCTCTGCCAATGACATGCCTTTGGAAGTCATGAAAGAAGTTATATTGGATCTTCCAGCAGTTAAAGCCAGAACTTATGATCCAAACGAAGTAAGCGAGGCTGATTTAATCATTGCACTTCACGACGGCGAACTGGAACAGGACGACATTCCATCTGATTTGCCCAGCCAGAAGTTATTGCGTTGGGACATTCGCAATCCTGAGCTCCGTACCACTGACAGTGTTGAACAATGGGCACTGTACCAGGAAATCTGTGATGAAATTGCGATGAACATTAAAAACATGGAATCCTATTTCCGTGCAGATTACGTATAAAACCTTCACCGGTAAATTCGGTGAAGGTTTTATTTGTCTTTAAAATACAATATGTTGGCTCGAGATGCCCGTCGGATCTACACGGGCGCTTTCGCTTTTCTTATTGTCCAGACTCCAGCAGCCAGCCCCTCGAGTCGCTTCACCCTTACCAGCAAATGGCAAAGACCGCCATTACCGGTAAGGCTTCCAGCGCTTGTCGGGGCTAAACGGCTGCTTCCGCTTTTCTTCATTGTCCAGACTCCAGCGCCCAGCTCTTTGGGTCATAAGCCAACCCGGCTGTGCGGCTGAAAACATGCCGCTTCGCCGGTCTGTCTTATGCCCGGCAGAGCTACACGGGCGCTTTCGCTTTTCTTATTGTCCAGACTCCAGCGCCCAGATCCTAGCGTCATAAGCCTGCCCAGCTGCGTGGCAAAAAACGCCACACTGCTGGGCTGTCTTATGCCCGTCGGATCTACACGGGCGCTTTCGCTTTTCTTAGATATAAAGAATTGCTCGTACGGGGCTGCCTTCTGCGCCTTTAATTTTTAATGGCAATGCCGCCAAACGGTAAATACCTTCTGCCACATCGTCCAATACGATGCCTTCCAGAATAAACCGCTGATTCCGGTTCATTGCCTGGTGCATCGGCAATTCTTTGCTGGTTTCAGGGTCTACTGATGGCACGTCGACTCCAAGAAGCTTGACTCCATTGCCCGCCATCCATTCCGCGATAGACTCGTCAAACACCGGCCACTTTTCAGGAAAGCGGCTTCTGTCTTGCCAAGAGACGGTTTTTAACAACAAAGTCGTTACGCCTTCTTCGAGCGATGCCAAATCTGTTGCACGGATTGTGCTCAATCCGCTAACGTCCACGACTTGCGCTTTTGACAAATAAATATCCAAAGGCAGCTCATCTATTTTGATTCCCTGGTCATCGTAATGAAAAGGGGCATCGACATGGGTGCCAATATGGGTGCTTGACTGCAATTTGCCAACATTGACTGATCCGCTTTGTTCTTTGGTAACAGACAATTCGTAGCTAAATGGCATATCGCCGGGCCATTCCGGCGTTCCATTGCTCAATTCCATAGAAATATCGATAATTTTTTTAGGTTCCATTAAGCCACCACATTTCGTTCATTGCTGAACTGTTTATACGTTTCATTTTCCATGATGCTCTGGAGCTTTTCTGCTACCTGTTCCACGTCGCTGAACGACGTGTAAAAAGCGATAGGCGCCAACCGAATGATATTCGGTGCACGGAAATCCGGAACAATTTTTGCTTCTTTCAATGCTTTGCAAATCCGCGCAGCTTCCGGATGGGAAAAGGCAATATGGCCGCCTCTTTCCGCATCTTCCATAGGTGTTACGTCAATCAATTCAGGAATTTGCTGTCCAACCAACTGTCTTAAAAGACTTGTCAGTTCAAGCGACTTTTGGCGAACCGCATGAATTCCCGCTTCTTCGAACAATTCAAGGCTTCCCAGTAAAGGCGCCATGCTGAAAATATGCGGCGTGCCAATCTGGTAGGCACCTGCCCCCTGCGCTTTCGAAAACTCATGGTCCATGTCAAATTGGCGCGTCTTATCAGAACCGAACCATCCGGCGTTGCCCGGAAGCAGATGATGGTGCCGCTCATGCAAATAAAGTCCACCCGTTCCGCCGGGTCCGGAGTTCATGTATTTATAATGGCACCACACGGCAAAGTCTACTCCTGCATCATGCAATTCATGCGGCATGGCACCAATCGAATGGGCCAGGTCAAAACCAACCAAAATTCCTTTTTGATGGGCTGCGTCTGTAATTTCTCGAATCGGCAATAATTGCCCGCTTCGGTACAACACAGATGGCAGCAATAAAACAGCTACGTCGTCTTTTAGCTGCTCGATAATATCATCAAGCGCCAGTGTATAACCTTCTCGGCTCCCGACTTTGCGCATGGCCTCAACTGGATCCCGTCCACGCAGACGCAGATGGCTCTCTACCGCATAGATGTCCGAAGGAAAGTTCAAGTCATCCACAACGATTGCGTAACGCTCAGCTGTCGGTTGATATACGGTTGATAACATCTGATGGATGTTTGATGTAATCGATCCTGTAACCATCACTTCATGCGCTTTTGCGCCAACCAATGGTGCAACGCGCGCACTCATTGCTTCCGCTAAAGTAAACCAAGGATGTTCTCCTTCAGTCCATCCATCGATTCCAAACGTCTTCCAGCTGTCCATCAAGGTATTTAGTGCTGCTTCTGACCTTCTGGACATCAGTCCAAGTGAATTGCCGTCCATGTATACCGTACCTTTTTCTACAAAAAACTCCTGTTTGAAATTTGCTAACGGATCCTGCTGATCTCTTTCGTTGCTCGTTGCCATTTCCATCCTCCTTCAGCCATTACATCGCATATGCGATTGCACCAAGAACTGCCGTCACCAGAACAACAATCCACGGAGCCAGTTTAAAATAGACTAACATTGTGAAGGCAGTTATCGCAATCGCAAAATCAACTGGCCCACGGATTCCTGAAGTGAACACAGGATCATACAGCGCAGCCAGCAAAATTCCGACTACGCTTGCGTTAACACCTTTCAGCGCTGCCTGCACTCCGGATTTAGTTCGGATGATGCTCCAAAAAGGCAAAGTTCCGATGATCAATAAGAATGATGGCAAGAACATCGCAACCACAGCAATCACCACTCCCCAACCGCCGTTCATCAATTGCCCCAAGTAACTCGCCAAGGTGAATAGTGGCCCTGGGACAGCTTGTGCTGCTCCATATCCAGCGATGAATGTGTCCGGCGTCATCCATTCCGGTACAACTTCGCGCTCAAGCATCGGCAGCACCACGTGCCCACCGCCAAAAACAATCGAACCAACACGATAGAAAATATCAAAAATAGCAAATGAAGTGTTTTCAATGAATGGCCGAATCAGTGGCAAGCCAATCAATAATGCGGCAAAAATAGCCCAAGCTGCCAAGCCCGTCTTTTTCCCAAAGCTCAATACCAGTTTGACTGGATCAGGTGCTTTGTCTTTGCGGTAAATGGCATAACCAAGAATCCCAGCCAGAACAATGACTCCGATTTGAGCCCATGTAGTGGGTATCAGCAATATAGTGATTGCCGCTCCCACAGCAATTGCAATTCGCTGCCTATCCGGTGCCAAACTCTTGCCCATCCCAAGCAAAGCGTGGGCTACAACAGCGACGGCAACGATTTTTAGCCCTTGAATCCATCCGCTGTCAAACGAACCGTTGGTGACGATAAGTGCAAACAACATTAACAGAATAACTGAAGGCATCGTGAATCCGAACCAGGATAAAAACCCACCGAATATCCCGCCGCGCAGCATGCCAATAGAAATTCCGACCTGTGAACTGGCCGGTCCAGGAAGAAACTGGCACAGTGCTACTAAGTCCGCATAAGCTTTATCATCCAACCATTTTCTTCTAGTGACATATTCATCTCTGAAATAGCCGATATGTGCTGCCGGTCCCCCAAAAGAAGTTAATCCCAATTTTGTCGAAGCTTTTAAAATTTCTGCATAGTTGTTCTTTTTCTTAGCCATAGCCCTCTCCTTTAAAATAAAGATTCTATCTATAAGCATAACTGTTTGCTTATATGTTTCAACATTAAATTTATGTAAAATTTATGAACGGCTCTGCGCGGAGGTATTTCGGTATTGACATTGCCTCAAAAGACATCGATACTATTTAAAGACGCTTTCGCGGCAATCATATATTTTGCGTCTATATCCTGTTGCATACGCAGGCCAGAACATGAAAAACTGCTTAATAAAATTTAGAACCTTTCTAACATACAAAATAAAGATCGTGAAACGGCCCTCCTTTGAGGGTCGTTTCACTTTGTTTCAGCGACTTGGAGGCGGGAAACTTTATGGACCTGTATACAAATTTACGCAAAGGGGAAAAAGGGGCCTGGATCAGCATTGGTGCTTATGTATTTCTAAGCGCCATCAAGCTCTTATTTGGATTTTGGGGTTCTTCTGAAGCTCTAAAGGCAGATGGTTTTAATAACTTGACCGACATTATTGCTTCCATTGCAGTTTTGGTCGGACTCAGAATTTCCCAGAAGCCGCCTGATGAAAATCATCATTATGGACATTTGCGTGCAGAGACCATCGCTTC
This sequence comes from Planococcus sp. TJ-307, assembly GCF_058268435.1. NCBI lineage: Bacteria > Bacillati > Bacillota > Bacilli > Caryophanales > Caryophanaceae > Planococcus > Planococcus sp. TJ-307. The sequence continues at coordinate 30,363 of NZ_JBZDOJ010000005.1, read as the reverse complement.
CCTGCTGGCTTCTTTTATCATGGCGGTCATTGGTCTGCAAGTTTTGACCAACGCTGTCCGGTCGCTTTTCGAACCGGCTGCTGAAACGCCTTCGCTGATCACCGCATGGGTCGCTTTTTTCTCAGCAATCATCATGTATGCCGTGTATCGCTATAATTTGAAACTCAGCAAGGAAATCAAAAGTTCAGCCGTCCGGGCTGCAGCTTATGACAACCGCTCAGATGCTTTAGTCAGTATTGGTGCCGGAATCGGGATTATTGGCGCTATCTTTGGTGCACCGATTCTCGACGTCATTACCGCGTTTGTTGTTGGACTGATCATCATCAAAACTGCATTGGACATCTTCAAAGAATCTGTCATCACCTTAACGGATGGCTTTGATGAAGATGAAGTTGAAACCTTGTCTGTTTTAGTGCGGAGGGTACCTGGCGTCATCGCGCTGCGTGACTTTAAAGGACGCAATCACGGAAATGTCATGTTCATCGATTTAACGGTCAGTGTCGGCCCTTATTTAAATGTTGTGGAAAGCCATTGGATTACTGAAGAAATCGAAAGAAAGATCCAGAAAGTAAAACCTCATTGCGTCATTCTGGTGCATATTGAACCAGATTATGCGTATGCTCAAGATGATGAAGAGGTTTGATACTGAAAAAACTATAAAAGATCCATGGCCTACTTCGGCCGTGGATCTTTTACGGTTTTTCATGCAATGTTTGAGCCAACTTTATCTCATTCTGTATAAAGTCATGGGCGATGGCATGCCGAATCCGGCTTTCAAGCCTGTCTTTCATTTCGACATCAAATACTTGAACTTCCACTTGGAAATCCAGCGCCGAATTCCGAAAATCGATAAACCGCACATCCGGTTGTTTTTCAGGAATTCCTTTCATCAGTTTCATCGCCTTTAAAGCAGATTCTGTGAGAAGCTGCTCTATTCTTTCCGTGTCACTGCCGTATTCCACACTTACCACCACACGTGCATACAATTGGGCACTGGAACGATTTTTGACAATTTGTTCAATGAAATATTGATTGGGCACTACCAGCGTGCCTTCTTTCAAGGTTTCAATAACAGTGGATCTGAGTTTGATTTTGGTAATCCGCCCGATTTTCTTATCAATCTCCACCATTTCCCCGACTTCCATCGGCCGCTCGAACAAAATGATGATTCCGGATACAAAGTTAGCTGCAATATTGCGGACACCAAATCCGATGCCGATTCCCAAAACGCTGAATACAAAGCCAAGCGCCGTTAAATCCAGCCCAACTGTCGTAAAACTAATAGCGAGCGCTAAAAACATCACGACATAGTATAATAGCCGGTTAATGGTATAACCCATTCCAATGTCCACATTAAATTGTTCATAGACAAACGGCATCACATAGTGGTTGAATGCTTTGACGATGCGACTTGCAAACGTGACGATCATCACGGCCACGACAATCAGCAAAACGGAAATTTCTACTCCTTCCGTCTCATAAAAAGCGAGTGTCAGCCATTGCTCTCTGGAAAAATAGAACAGAAAGAAAAGAATGCCGCCATAAAGTACCAACCAATTCAGTACATCTTCTATGACTGGATAAATACGCTCCTTGAAATCAGTGGAAGAAACCAGCTTTCTCAAAACATACAAGACCAGGGATTTCACAACTAAAATTAGCGCTAAATAAACAAAAAACATTAGAAATTCTCTGATAGACAAATCTCTTAAAAAAGCAATCCCTTCAAACAGCTGATTGTTCTGCATCGTTGTCCTCCCCCACAGGCTCTGTCCCTGAACCTTCCGAAAAAAGACTCATTAGCTTTTCTCCGTTAATAGGAAATTGTAGGAATGGTTGCCTGTGGCTTCTGCCAGCTGATCAACTTTCTCCTGAAGCGCTTCCTGGTCAAATGATTTAAAGCCGCCAAGCTCCACACCTTCCAAAATGTACGAATGGATCTTCCATAATTCTTCGTGATGCTGATGGGGTGCGGTTTCAGCTGCCACTCTAAGTGATTCAAGAGTCGCAATCAATACTGAAATATCTTCTTTGCCGTAATGGGAGATTTGGTAGAACGTTTTATAAAGAATCGTTTTATATGCCGGAAATCGGTACAAGATCCGTTCTGCTCCCAGCAGAAACGGTCCGGTTTTTAATTGGCCCAACTGGCCCAGCAAACGGCCCAGGCGAACGATGATTTCGTTCGCCGTATTCGGGTCATTGGTTCCTGGAGATATGGCACGAAGCGCTACTTCCACCAACTTTTGAACAGCAAAATCAACATCCTGTTCAGAAGTTCTTGAAGAGCCGAGTGAATAAAATTTAGCAATCGACACTTCGGCATCCCCGATTTTAAAAATATGGAAAATCGGCTTTCCTTCGTATACATAGTCTCCCGTCTCAACGAGGATTTCTACTTTAAGATCGTGTTCCTCTGCGTAATCCACCAACTTATCGAAAGAAAGATATTGAACATACCCTTCTTTGTCAGCCCGATGTGTTTCTTTGATGCCCACCGGATTCCATTCAGTTTCTTGTCCGTCCTGTTGTTCCTGCAAATCCTTGATTTTGGAAATGGCTTGTTCTGTATCGGCAATCAGCTGATTGACCAATTGGCCAACCTGAACATTGGTTGCGATATAGTGAATAAAGTAAGCAAAGGTCGAAAGGCAGAAAAATGCGAGGACAATTCCAACAAATGTCGAACTCACATCCGTTGTGTACAAATCATCTCGCATAAACAATAGCGATAGCGTATTGTAGATAAAACCGCTTAGAAAAATCCCCAGCACCCGCCAAGTGACCTTATCATGAATGAAATTTTTCAATGTTCTGGGCGAAAATTGAGATGAATACATGGTCAATACAACCAAAATGGTTGAGAATGTGAAAGTTGTCATCGTCAGCAGCGCACCCGATAAACTACCCATGATGGTTTTTGCTAAATCGACATTCGTTAACAAAATTTCAGGAATATAAGGTTTCAGCCTTTCGATATATAAAAGATCAATGTAAAAAAAAGTGACCGACAGCAAAACTGCCATCACAATGTACAATGCGGGAGTAAGCCACAACTTTTCTTTCAGCCAAAATGTGAGTGACTTCATCTTCATTCCCCTTTCTTATGTATAAACTTTACCATATTTTTTGCTTTGCTCGCTTTAGAACAAACAAAAAGACTGGAGACTGTCCAGCCTTTTTGTTTGTTCACTCCAGTTTTATCGGCAGTTCTTTGACACCACGGACAATCATGCCTGGCCGCCATTCCAAGTCATTGCTCTTTACCGCCAGCTCCATGTGTGGGAAACGGTTCAGCAAGCCGGTAATTGAGATCTCACCTTCCAGACGCGCAAGAGGCGCGCCGAGGCACATGTGGATGCCTTTGCCAAAAGCCAGATGCGGACTTTTCTCGCGCTGAATATCAAACAATTTTGGGTCCGAAAACTGATCCGGATCATGGTTTGCAGAATTCAGCGACACTACGACCAAGTCCCCTTTTTCCAACTTTTTCCCTTGAAACTCAAAGTCTTCAGCTGCCCACCGGGATGTACTGAATTCCACAGGGCCATTAAAACGCAAAGACTCTTCAATTGCCTGACTGACAAGTTCTGGATTGTTCACCAACAGTTCCCGCTGCTCCGGATTTTCCAATAAGGACAACACAGTATTGCCGATTAAGTTCACGGTAGTTTCATGGCCAGCGATGATCAACAGCAAAACCACACCATAAAGTTCCCGCTCGCTCAAGCGGTCTCCTTCTTCCTCTGCTTGAATCAAGTTGCTGATCAAGTCTTCCCCCGGCTGCTCGCGAACGGTTGCAAACCATTGCCCCAGGTATTGAACAAACTCATTCATGTGCTGCTGGACAGTCACTCCCTGCTCTCCACTGGTTCCTTCGATCATCGAGTTTGACCATAGCCTGAATTTGTCGCGGTCAGCAGATGGTACACCCAAGATTTCACAAATGACAATAATGGGCAGCGGGAAAGCAAATGCATCAATCAAGTCAACTTGTTCCTTGCCTTCCATTGCCTCCAATAACTCATCTGTGATTTCCTGGATTCTGCCGCGCATGCCGGAAATCATTTTAGGCGTAAAAGCTTTCTGAGCAAGACCGCGCAGCCGTTTATGGTCTGGCGGATCTGAGAACAACATGTTTTGAGTGAAAACGCTCATCTGATCCATGCTTCCACCATAAATCTTCGACAGATCTTTCGTAAATCGCGGATCTTTTAATACTTTTTCTGCATCTTCATAACGCGTTACCATCCAGCCGCTTTGGCCATCTGGGAAACGAACGGAGTGTATTGGATCTTCTTCACGCAGTTTGCTGTAAGCCGGATAAGGATTTTGTGTAAATTGCTCTGTAAACAAGCCATCATGATTTGATGTCATTTCCATTCCTCCTTTTCCTCCTTCTATACCCTCCATCCGCCGGATTCATCTCGTTCATATTTACCAAATACTCTACGATGGCTACTTCTGGGAAGCCGTTGCTAGAGCATGGGCGATCAGACTTTTAACGTATTGATCAAAATGGGCAAACCGGGTGTCCTGTGTTTGACCTTTTTGATAGCGATAGTAAATTTGCTGGATAATGACCGCTAACTTAAAATACGCAAACGTTAAATAAAAGTTCATATCCGAAACGTCACGCCCACTCTTTTTACCGTAGCTCGCAATAAACTCTTCGCGGCTATAGAATCCTTTCAAAACGGTTACGGGTGGTTTGCCGAGTCCATTTTTCAACAATTCCGGGTCTTCCGCCTGAATCCAGTAACTCATCGCAGCACCTAAATCTGCAAGGGGATCTCCGACCGTTGTCATTTCCCAGTCAAACAATCCCGTCATTTCTGAAAAGTCCTCTGAAAACATGGCATTGTTCAGCTTAAAGTCATAGTGAATAATGGCAGGTGCTTGCGAGACCGGTATCTTCTCCAGCATCCATCTTTTTAGCCGGTCTATCCCTTCAATGTTATCCGTTTGTGCACGTTCATAACGGCCAATCCATCCCTCGACTTGCCGCTTCATGAAACCTTCAGGCTTTGCCATATCGGCTAAAGCGGTTTGCCGATAATCCAACGAATGAAGTTCGACCAAGGCATCAACCATTTTCTCTGAAATTTGCTGTCCCAATTCTTCGGTCGATTGAATTCCCTCTGGAAACTCACTGTCCAACACAATACCGTGCCTTCTTTCCATAATAAAAAAAGGGCTGCCAATAATTGATGCATCGTCCGAATAGACCAATGGCTTTGGCGCAGTCTTAAAAACCGGATGCAGCGCAGACAGGATCCTGAATTCCCGTTCCATGTCATGCGCTTTAGGTGCGACAGGACCAATCGGCGGCCTTCTCAGCACGGCTTCCCAACTTCCGATCTGCAGGGCATAAGTCAAGTTGGAATGGCCCGTGCCAAACTGTTGTATACGAAGCTCTCCTTGAGGCAAACCTTTTAATTTATCGCGCAGAAATTGTTCAAGCTCAGCCTTGTCCAGCTCTTCTCCAGATCTGACAGGAATCAGCATATCTTTTTGCATCATCGGTTCTCCACCTCTTCTGTTCCTAATAAGTTTAAGTGCCGGAAATAATCGGAATAGTCACTTTATGTTAGCGCTATCATTCGGTTAATGCAAGAAGCCTCTTTTTCAATACTCCAAAAATTTCCCTTGACCAGAAAGAAAGTTTCATTTATCGTTAAGGTAACTTGAAGAAAGAGGTGAGGCATTATGGCTATTTTATTTTTGAATACGCAATTCCAGTCTATAGTGTCTCCCCCTGTGTATCGCTGACGATACGCTTCTTCCATTATGCCTGGAGACCACGGACTGCGAATTGCGCGCATCCGTGGTTTTTTATTTTGCATAATTAGGAGGAAACAACATTGACTAAGATAGAACAGTACGGCTGGAACACCAGCTGGCAGGAAAAAATAAACGCACCGGGAATCCCGGGACGCGTCACTTTAGAACATAAAAATTTATACCGTGTTGTTACAAACAATGGCGAGTGGCTTTGCTCATTGTCCGGCAAATACCGGCACCAGCATAACCACACCGATTTTCCTTGTGTCGGTGACTGGATTATGGCCGAACAAATGCCCGGAGAAGAAAAAGGCATCATCCATCAAGTGCTGCCTCGCACTTCCCAGTTTTCTAGAAAAACGGCGGGTGAAACATCGGATATTCAATTGATCGCCGTTAATGTGGATTATGTCTTTTTGGCAATGTCGCTAAATCATGACTTCAATGTCCGGCGTCTGGAACGTTATCTACTGGCCGCCTGGGATTCGGGATCGAACCCTGTGATCGTGTTGACCAAGAAAGACCAATGCCAAGATATTGAACCGTACCTGCGGGAAGTAGAGAATATAGCATTCGGTGTTCCTGTATATGCCGTGTCAGCAGTTACCGGCGAAGGAATCGAAGAGCTGCAAAACCAGTTGGCTGGATCCAAAACCGGTGCATTGCTCGGTTCTTCCGGAGTTGGCAAATCATCGTTGATCAATGCCCTGTCCGGCAGCGAACGGATGACGGTGCAGGACATTCGGGAAGATGACAGCAAAGGGCGGCATACGACGACGCACCGGGAAATGATTTTACTACCAGCAGGCGGATTGATGATCGATACTCCCGGCATGCGCGAATTTCAGTTGGGGGATTATTCACAAGGAGTCGAAGCAGGATTCAGTGACGTGGAAGAATTGGCGCTCGATTGCCGGTTCCGAGATTGCGCCCATCACGATGAACCGGGATGCCGCGTGCAGGAAGCCCTCCAAAGCGGCGAACTGGACGCTGGACGTTACCAGAGCTATTTGAAACTGAAGCGCGAATTGGCCCATATGGAACGAAAAAGTGATGCGGCTGCACAAAAAGCCGAACGAAACAAGTGGAAGCAATTGACCAAAGACTACCGGAAACGGCCTGTTAAAAAAAGGTAAAAAAGAGTGCGACGGAAAATTCCGTTGCACTCTTTTTATCTTCTTTCAGGCTCTGTCAGTCCGTGTTTGACGGCATAAAGCGCTGCCTGTGTCCGGTCTTGGACAACCAGCTTAATAAAAATATTGGAGATGTGGGTCTTCACTGTTTTTTCAGTAACAAACAAGGCAGACGCGATTTCCCTATTGCTTTTGCCTTTCGTCAATTCAGCAAGTACTTCCTGCTCTCGCGGCGTCAGTTGGTTGATCGTATGCGGCGCAGGTTCAGCCGGAGCTTTCATGAGCTCGGACGAGGCTTTCGGATGAAGCGTATTTTCTCCCCGCATCAAACTGCGCAGTGAAGCGACCAATTCATCCGGTTCGATATCTTTCAATTGGTAGCCAGCCGCTCCTGCTTCAATCGCCGGCACCACATGGTCCTGATCTGAAAAACTGGTCAGCATCAGCACAATCATATCTGGAAATTGTTTCTTGATCATGCGAGTGGCCTGAATGCCGTCCATTACCGGCATCATCAAATCCATCAATACAATATCCGGCTGAAGCACTGCGGCCATTTCCACAGCCTCCTTGCCATTAACTGCTTCGCCCACCACTTCAATGTCTTTTTGTGTTTTTAAAAAAAACAACAAACCGCGCCGAACCACATGATGGTCATCGGCTATCAATACTTTCACCATGATTTTCACTCCCCGTTAATACGGAATCCGGACCAGGATTTCCGTTCCCTTGCCAATTTCACTCGACCAGTCAGCAGTTCCGCCTTCTAATTTCGCGCGGTCGCGTATGCTTTGGATGCCAATAGATGGCAGATTTATTCCTTGGTCAAAGACAAATCCGCGCCCTTCGTCTTTCAATACCAATAAAACATCTGTTGCTGTGACCGACAAATACAATTCGACTTTATTGACCCCTGAATGTTTCCGGACATTGTTCAGCGATTCCTGCGAAATTCGAAACAAGGTCTCTTCGATGCGGGAAGGCAATTGAATAACGCCCGTCATTTTGGTTTCGACTGTCAGGCCAAGCATTTCACCATAGCCTTTTATGGCATCAAGCAATCCGCTTTCCAACCCTTTTGGCCGCAGCTGCCAAATTAACGCCCGCATTTCATTCAGCGCTTCTTGCGTCAAATGCTGAATATCGCGAAATGTGTCCTGTACCAGTGCGTCCTCTGACATTTCTACCCCTCCACGAGCGGTCAAGGTTACCGAAAACAGTAATTGATTGACCGAATCATGCAAATCGCGGGCTAATCGATTGCGTTCTTTGACGAGTGCCAGTTCTTGTTCCTGTTTGGTCAAGCCAATTCTTTTGATAGCTGATCCAATTTGAAAAGCCACCGATTCCAAAAGAGCCAATTCGTCATTAGAAAATCGGACCGTGTCTGGTGCAGCAATGTTCAACAGACCGAATTTTTCCTTGCCTGACTGCAGCGGAACCGTAGCGTGATGCGTAATGCTTCCAGGCTCTCGAGATTTGGCGGGCATGGCATTTTCGATTCGCTGACAGGCAATAATATTGGACGCTTTGTCCAAATCGCCATCGTGGTAGCGCTTGACGCACCAGCAGCCGCCTTTTTGCAGATGTCTGCAACCATTATCTTCTAACGAATTTGGCAAGTTTGCTTGTGCCACCAATTGATGTTTTCCTTTTTCATCAATAAAAAAAATCCACGCCGTTTCAAAAGTAGAGCCGCCCAACAATTTTCGGATAGCGCCTTCCAGCATGCGCACCATGTCGGTTTCCTCATTAAGCAATTCAGCGATTTCTTTCAACAATGTGATATTGGAAGGTTCTCCGACCACCATAAACGCTCACCTCATTCATCCTCATTTAACCATACACGTTTTCAAAAAAATCCTCCCTCGTACTTTTGTCCGAGAAAAGCGGAAGCAGCCGGTTAGCCCCGACAAGCGCTGGAAGCCTTACCGGTGATGGCGGCCTTTGCCATTGCTGGTAGGGCTGAAGCGACTCGAGGGGCTGGCTGCTGGAGTCTAGACAATCGAGAAAAGCGGAAGCGCCTGTTCAGCTCTGACAGGCATAAGACAGACCGGCAAAGTGGCGTTCTTTGCCACGCAGCCGGGTTGGCTTATGGCCCGAAGAGCTGGGCGCTGAAGTCTGGACAACCGAGAAAAGCGGAAGCGCCCGTTCAGCTCTGACAGGCATAAGACACACCGGCAGAGTGGCGTTCTTTGCCACGCAGCCGGGTTGGCTTATGGCCCGAAGAGCTGGGCGTTGGAGTCTGGACAATCGAGAAAAGTGAAGTGCCTATACCAGTAAGAAAAAGCCCCCTTTTCAGGGAGCTGGTTAATTAACGGCTATTGACTTCTTCCAAAAACGATTCTTTCAACAGTTCCAGTTTTTCATCGCTTTCCTGTTGGGTTGCTGCTGTAATGCCAAAGTAATACTTTACTTTCGGTTCTGTGCCGCTTGGGCGAACACAGACCCAGGAGCCGTCCTCTAGGAAATATTTGATAACATTCGATTGCGGCAATTCGATTTTTTCATTAGTGCCCAAATCGACAAAACTGCGGTTTTGGGTTTCATAGTCTTCAATCGATACGACAGGAATGCCGGCAAGCGCTTGAACCGGCTGCTTCCGCAAGTCTTCCAGCAGCGCAGTGATTTCACGTGCCCCATCGATGCCTTTTTTAGTAACGGATACCAGCGATTCCCGGTACCAGCCAAAACGGTTATAAAGTTCAACCAAAATATCATGCAGCGTTTTGCCTTGCTTTTTATAGAACGATGCCGCTTCAACCAGCAATAAAGTTGCTTGCACTGCATCTTTGTCCCGTGCAAAGTCTTTGATTAAATAACCATAGCTTTCTTCATAACCGAATAAAAACTCAAATTGCGGGTCGGCATCATTATGACGCAATTTTTCCCCGATAAATTTAAAGCCGGTCAAAACATCTTCACAGCCAATGCCGTAAGATTCAGCCACTACACGGCCAAATTCAGACGTTACAATGGTTTTGAAAATACGGCCATTTGTTGGTAAGGTGTCTTTTACCTGTTTTTGGCTCAGTAAATATTCTATAAGGATAGCGCCAGTCTGATTGCCGCTCAGCAATTCGTATTGCCGTCCGCTCCATACAGCGATGCCGACGCGGTCTCCATCAGGATCAATAGCAATCAGCAAGTCAGCTTCTGATTTCCTGCCGTATTCCTCAGCCAATTCAAACGCTCCAGCTTCTTCCGGGTTTGGAGAGCTCACCGTTGGAAATTCGCCATCAGGTTCCATCTGTTCGGCCACATACGTTATCTCATCATAGCCCGCCGAATCCAAGAGCCGTTTGACGGTTGCACCCGAAGCTCCATGAAGAGGCGTGAAAACAGCCGAGATCGGTCTCGCATCATGCTCCTGAACAGTCAATACATTGGACAGATAAGCCGTATCCAATTTTTCATCGATCCGGACAAGCAGGGACTCGTCAAATCCTTCGTTGTCGATGGCCAGTTCGTCTTCTACGCGGCTGACATAATCAATCACGCGGTCAGCATCTTCCAGATTCAACTGGGCACCGTCTTCTGCATAGACCTTATAGCCATTGTATTCCGGCGGATTGTGGCTGGCCGTGATGACAATTCCCATAAATGCATTCAAGTAGCGTACGCTGAATGACAGCTGCGGTGTTGTACGTGCAGCGCTGTATAAATAGGTGTGGATGCCGTTTGCAGCAAACGTACGGGCTGCTTCTTCCGCAAACTCAGGGGACATGCGGCGGCTGTCATAAGCGATCACCATTCCACGCGCCATCGCTTGTTCGCCGTTGTGTTTTATGTAATCCGCAATGCCCTGTGAAGCTTTTCGCACCGTGTAAACGTTCATGCGGTTTGTGCCGGGTCCAATTTCACCGCGCATTCCCCCGGTACCAAATACCAGATCCTGATAAAAAGCATCTTCTGCCGACTTTTCATCTTCTTTTAGCAGATCTAATGATTTCCGTGTTTCTTCGTCAAGCCCTTTGTGATCCGACCAGCGTTTAAAGCGTTCTTTCCATGACATGTACATTCCTCCATCTATTGTTATTTAAGTATGTCCAACAAGTCTCACTTATAGCTATTCTACAAAAGGCCTGTGCATTCCTGCGGATGTTGTGCCGGAAGCCCTTTATAAAAATAAATTCTTTTGATTAGTCTCCAGTTTACCAAATAACCCAAAGAAAAACCGCTCCCATTTAAGGAAGCGGCTGTAATTAATCTTTTTTGTATTCCACTCTGTAGACATCGTGGCGGCGGTCTTTCAATTGCTTAACCGTTCCGTTTTGGCGCTGGCGACGCAGGATTTCCAAATCGACATCCCCAATCAGCACCATTTCCAGGTTTGGATTGGTTTCTCCGACAATTCCATCACGTGCAAACTCGAAGTCGGATGGAGCGAAAATGCCCGATTGAGCATATTGGATGTCCATATTTTCGGTTTGCGGCAAGTTGCCGACCGTCCCGGAAATGACGGTATAAATTTGGTTTTCCACTGCGCGCGCCTGTGCACAGTAGCGAACACGCAGATAGCCTTGTCGATCTTCTGTACAGAACGGCGTGAAAATAATATTGGCGCCCATATCTGTTGCGATGCGTGCGAGTTCAGGAAACTCGATATCGTAGCAGATCTGAATGGCGATTTTTCCGCAATCGGTATCAAAGACGCGGACCGAATCTCCGGCAGAAATCCCCCACCATTTGCGTTCATTTGGCGTGATGTGAATTTTGTACTGCTTGTCGATAGATCCATCGCGGCGGAACAGGTACGCAATGTTGTAGATTTCATCGTCTTCTTCTTTGACGAAATGCGATCCCCCGATAATGTTGACGTTGTAACGAACTGCAAGGTCCGTAAACAGTTCAATATACTGAGGCGTGTATTCAGTCAGTTTGCGCACTGCCTGGCTTGGCGACGGCTCATTCAGGAACGACATTAGCTGTGTGGTAAAGATTTCTGGGAATACCACGAAATCTGAATGTGCGTCAGAAGCAACGTCTACAAAATATTCAACTTGGCTGGCCAAATCGTCGAATGATTTAATGGCACGCATCAAATACTGCACGACACAAATCCGGACCGGCAAACTCGTTTTAAAATGGCGTTTGGATATCGGCTTGTAATCGACATTGTTCCATTCCATCAAGGTTGCATATTTGCCGGATGCTAAATCGTCCTGCAAATAGTTCGGGTTGATGCGCATTAATTGGAAGCCGTTCATCAACTGGAAGGTTAATACAGGATCGTATACTTTATGGCGCGATACCGAATCAACGTATTCACGCGGCGACATTTCATCCGCGTGTTTGTGGTAATTCGGGATGCGTCCGCCGATAATAATGGATTTTAAATTTAGTTCGCGGGCAAGTTCCTTGCGGGCTTCGTATAAACGCTGCCCCACTTTCATCCGGCGGTATTCCGGATGCACCATGACTTCAATGCCGTACATATTGTAGCCGTCCGGATTATGGTTAGTAATGTATCCGGCGTCTGTTACGTCGTCCCAAGTATGGCGATCGTCGTATTCATCAAAGTTAATCAGCAAACTCGAACATGAGCCAATCACTGTGCCGTCCAATTCAGCAATCATCTGACCTTGGGGGAAAACGCCCAAATGGCTTCTTAATTGTTCTTCTTTCCATGGATCCATTCCAGGAAAGCATAAACGCTGCATTTCCAGGATGGCATTTATATCTGCATAATTCATTTCACGAATGATCATGCTTTTTTCGAAATGGGATAAATCGAATTGCTCTGCCACAGTACAGCTCTCCTTCACAAAAGTTTCAAACTTTATTATATAGCATAGTTGCTCAGGTTGATATTATTTTACTTGTATCACGATAACAATTATAATTCTATGGAAGTATTTTTTGAAAAGAGGGAACACCAAATGACGAAACGCCAGGAAAATGTTTTGCTTTCCATGTGGGTAGTGGCTCTCATTGCCACATCAGGTTCGCTTTATTTTTCTGAAATCCGCGGCTATGCCCCGTGCAATCTGTGCTGGATCCAACGCATTTTCATGTATCCGCTCGTCATCGTCATTGGCGTGGCCTATGTCCAGAAAAATGTGCAAATCGCAGCGACCACATTAATTTTTTCTATTGTAGGTGGAGGAATTTCGCTATATCATTACGGGTTGCAGAAACTTGATTTCTTGGCAGATTCCGCACCATCTTGTGGACAGGTTCCATGTACTGGAGAATACATCAACTATCTCGGATTCATCACCATTCCATTTTTAGCGTTGATTGCATTTATCCTGATTGCTGGAATGAGCATTTATTTACTGAAGTCCCTTAAGGAGGAAAATCACAAATGAAAAAATTATTAATCATCGCGGGAATTGTTGTTGTCATATTCGCTGGAATCATTTTTTTGACAAGCCAGGCAAATAATGAAAAAATGGCAGACAATCCGTACGATACAGAAGATTTAGAGCAAGCGACAATTGACCAGTTGGATGACGAGAACTACCAAAACATCATCGTACCAACTGATTTGGATGAACAAATTGCCAGCGGTGATCCGACGACGGTTTATTTCTTTAGCCCGACTTGCCAATACTGCCAAGAGACCACACCTGTTTTGATGCCGGTTGCTGAAGATATGGATGTAGACGTCTTACAGTATAATCTGTTAGAGTATGATCAGGGATGGCAACAATACTCTATCGAGGCTACACCCACATTGATCCATTATGAAAATGGCGAAGAAGTTTCACGTTGGGTCGGTGCTCAGCCGAAAGAGAACATTGAACAATTTTTCACTGATGTAGTTAAAAAATAACTGACAAAAGGATCATGTGCCTGTCACATGATCCTTTTTTATGGAGGAAACCACATGACTTGGAGTTACGAAATCAAAGATGACGGCATGACCGTTGAAGAATTATTAAGAACCGAATGGGGCCTTGGCAAGAAAGTGGTCCATCAAATGCGTATGGCCAAAAGCGTCAAAAACGATAAATTCCAGGAGGTCATTTGGAAAGAGCCATTGCCTGCTGGAACTGTCCTGCACTTTGACTTGCCGCCTGCGGACTCGCCATACGAACCGAAACACGATGTTGAGCTGCCGGTCCTTTTTGAAGACGATCACTTTATCGTCGCCCGCAAACCAAAGGGCATGGCGACGCATCCAAACGAAGTCGGCCAAACCGATACATTCATCAATGCTATCCTTGGACATATCATCCGCAACGGTGGATCTTACGGTGAGCACGTCCATCGCTTGGACCAAGGAACTTCCGGCCTGTTAATGGTCGCAAAGCATCCTGTCGCCAAAAATGTCTTGGACCGTATGTTGGAACAAAAACAGTTGGTCCGTGACTATGAAGCTGTCGTCAAAGGCAAAGTCCATAATAAATCCGGCACCATTGATTTCCCGATTGGCCGCGACCGCCATCACCCAACCCGCCGCATGGTTTCCCAAACGGGCCAAAGCGCCGTAACGCATTACCGTGTGTTGAAGCAGATGGAAGGAAAATCCTTGCTTCACCTGACACTTGAAACAGGACGCACGCACCAAATCCGTACCCACCTTGCCCATATCGGCCACCCAATTGTTGGCGATACCTTATACGAAGGGCCGTCTACACAAGACGGCGCCTACCATCTTCACGCGTTCCGCATGTCATTCATCCACCCGTTCACTAATGAAAAAGTGGTCGTGGAAGATTCGGCAAGATAAGACAAAAGCAAGTTCCTTTTCGGGGAACTTGCTTTTCTTATGCTTTAATATCGTCAGGATGTGTGCCGCTGCGCCAGTCCTGGTTCAGTCCGTCAATCATTTTCATTTCTTCTGTCGTCAATGAAAAATCGAATACCTGTGCATTTTCTTTGATGCGCGAAGGGGTTACGGATTTTGGGATGACGATCAAGTTGCTTTGCAAATGCCAGCGGATGATGATTTGTGCAATGGTCTTTCCATACATATTGGCGATTTCCGAAAGCACCGGATCTTCCAATAGCCGACCTCGCGCCAATGGTGACCAGGATGTTACCGCAATGTCCTGATCGGTACAAAAGCTGCGAAGGGGGATCTGTGTCAATTGAGGATGCAATTCGATTTGATTGACCATCGGTTTGGTATTGGCCGTTGCCAAAAGTTTCTCCAAATGGTGCTGCTGGTGGTTGGAGACGCCGATTGACCGGACCAACTTTTCATCATAGAGGCGCTGGATGGCACGGTAAGTATCCACGTACTTCCCTTCGATCGCCCAATGTGTCAAATACAAGTCTAAATAATCAAAGCCGAGACGCTCTAACGAAGCTTCAAACGCACGCAAAGTTTCATCATATCCCTGGTCGGTATTCCAAACTTTAGATGTGATGAACAGCTCTTCCCGCTTAACGCCGGAGTTCCGCACTGCTTCGCCCACTTCGGCTTCGTTGTCGTACACGGTAGCCGTGTCAATTGCTCCATAGCCTGCCCCAATCGCTGTGATCATCGCTTCTACTGCCGCTTCTTTATCAGTCATTTTGTACACGCCTAACCCAAAACGTGGCATTTCTACACCATTATGTAAAGTTTTTGTCGAGTCGATTGCTAATTTCATTTTCATCATCCTTTCTTTTTTATTGTACAAATAATATTAGATAAATTCGACTTTAAGGTTTTGTTGAAAAGCCCTTGCTTTCTATTAATAAAACGAATAATATATGTTTTGTTGTTTAAAAATGTTCGTGTTTTAGGAGGAACCCCTTATGTTTCATTTAAAAGAAAATAATACCACGATAAAAACTGAAATTACTGCCGGAATGACGACTTTCCTGACGATGGCCTATATCGTCATCGTCAACCCTGTTATTTTAGGTGCTGCGGGCGTTCCGTTTGACCAGGTGTTTTTGGCGACGATTATCGCGGCTGCCATCGGTACTCTCTGGATGGCATTAGCCGCCAATTACCCAATTGCCATTGCACCGGGCATGGGCTTGAACGCCTACTTCACCTCCATGGTGCTTGGTTCGGATGGTGCCATTGACTACGTCACAGCATTTGCGGCAGTATTTGTCGCTGGCCTTATTTTTGTGTTGCTGTCACTCACCTCTATGCGGAAAATATTGATTCAGGCCATTCCTGAAAACTTGAAGCATGCCATCACAGCTGGAATCGGGTTGTTTATTGCTTTTATCGGCATGCGGTTGAGCGGCTTGATTGTTGCCAATGAAGCCAACCTCGTCGGATTGGGAGATTTGACTTCCCCACCGGTCGCACTGACGCTGCTCGGTTTACTGGTTACAGTTATCTTTATGTCTTTGAACATTCATGGAGGCATTTTCTATGGAATGATCGTTACCGGAATCGTTGCCTTTTTTACAGACCAACTAAAATTTGAAGGCGGCTTGATGCAATTGCCTTCATTGCCTGAAGGCATCCTCATTTGGAACCCGATCGAAGCATTCCAATTGGTGATTGAGTTTGGTCTGTATGGCGTTGTCTTTTCGTTCCTGCTGGTGACCTTGTTTGATACGACCGGCACAATGATCGGTGTAGCCAAGCAGGCAGGCTTGATGAAAGACAATAAAATGCCAAGAATGCGCCAAGCCTTGCTCGCTGACTCTGTTGCGGCAACAGCCGGTGCCATGGTTGGGACAAGCCCGACTTCTGCTTATGTGGAATCATCTGCAGGCGTGGCAGCGGGTGGTCGCACCGGCTTGACCAGTTTGACGGTTGCCATCCTGTTTATTATCGCTGCGTTTTTTGGTCCTTTAGTCGGCTCCTTATCGAGTGTGGCCGCAATTACGGCACCTGCATTGATCATTGTCGGAAGCTTGATGATTGGTGCAGTCAAACACATAGAATGGGAAAAATTCGACGAAGCCTTTCCAGCATTCCTCATTGTTTTGGCAATGCCCTTAACTTCAAGCATCGCGACCGGTATTGCTTTCGGATTTATTTCGTATCCATTGATGAAACTGTTTAAAGGGAAAGGCAAATCGGTTCATCCAATTCTTTATGTATTTGCCGTGTTGTTTGTCATCCAATTGCTTATTGCGCCTCATTAAATGATTGCATTTAAAAAACCGCCAAAAGGCGGTTTTTTGTTTAGACGCGTGCTCTATTGCCAGACACAGCTGCTGTGATTAACAAGACGGCTGCTGTAATCAAATGGAACACCCAGCCGATACCTGGTATCCAAGCTATCGTACTAGTAATGATTCCAAGAATCGATCCGGATTTCGGTGAATACTCGCGGAAGCAGAAGAACAACGTGATCGCATGAAGTACAAACATGACCCCCAAAACTGAATAGCCGGTGCTGATGACAAAGCCTCCGCCAATTAGTGGAATTGCCAGAAATGCTTCAGCCAGACCCGTGATCCAGAGCAAAGCGACAGAAATTTTCATTTTCATTCATTATCATCCCTTCTTTAACTATCTTATCTACTATATACGGACGGGCATCAAAAAAGTTTCATTTTTTTCGTCAGTAGTCTTTCCGACCGACAGAATTTATCCACATTTCAATAGATGTTACATATTTCATTTTTCCCTATGGTAAGCTATACTAAACAAAGATGCACATTTCAAGGAGGTCATTATTATGAACTTAATCCTTATTTTGGGTATTTGTGTTTCGTTCCTAGTAGCTATTTTCACTGCTGGATACGATGACAAGCCTGGAACAAACGAAAGAGAATAGTACAAAAGGACAGCGAACTTCGCTGTCCTTTTTTCTATTCCAAGCCTGGGTAATCCTGTTGGCGCAGGGCTTCGTACATCAAAATGGCCGCCGTGTTCGACAAATTAAGCGACCGGATATGGTCATTCATCGGGATGCGCAAGCAGTGGTCGGGATTTTGCTCGAGCAATTCCTTCGGCAATCCTTTTGTCTCTTGTCCAAAAACAAAGAAATAATCACTTTCTCTGTCCGAAAAATCAAATGAGGTATGCGGCTTTGCGCCGAACTTCGTAATATAATAGAATTCGCCATCTTGATAGCGGTCGAAAAGCTCTTGCAAGCCATCATAATAATGAATATCGACATGCTCCCAGTAATCAAGTCCGGCACGTTTCAGCATCTTGTCGTCCGTGGAAAACCCGAGCGGACGGATCAAGTGCAGCTTTACTCCCGTCCCTGCGCATGAACGCGCGATATTTCCTGTATTCGCTGGAATCAGCGGCTGGTATAACACAATATGAATAGCCAAATCTGTCACTTATCCTTTCAATCTTTCAGCAAAAAATGCCAATCCTTTTTGAATTTCTTCTTGAACGTCTCTATCTTTTTCTTCCTGCTGCGCACGTTTTAGCGCCTCCAAGCCTTCAGATGCCCCAATCTTACCGATTGCCCAGGCCGCGGTTCCACGTATGACCGGCCGTTCGTCGCTCGTCAATAAATTGATCAGCACGGGCACTGCCGTCTCTTCCTTGAAATGCGCCAGCGCCAAAATGGCATTTCGCTGAATCGGCTTTTTGCCCCGCCACGAACCGGACACATATCCGAACTTTTCCTTGAACTGCCGATTTGAAATGGTCAACAGCGGCTCAAGCAGCGGCTTGGCAATTTCTGGATCCGGCTCAAATTCTGCGTGGATTTGATTGGCTTTGCGCTTGTTCTTCGGGCACACGGTTTGGCATGTATCGCAGCCATACAGCCGATTGCCGATCTTGCCGCGAAATTCATCCGGCAAAAATCCTTTGGTCTGCGTCAAAAACGAAATACAGCGCTGGGCATTCAACTGCCCGCCTTCGACAATTGCATCTGTCGGACAAGTATCAATGCACAATCGGCAGTCGCCGCATTGATCTTCCATGGCCTCATCAAAACGAAACGGAATGTTGGTAATCATTTCGCCAAGATAAACGTAGGAACCAAATTCCGGCGTGATGATGTTGGTATTCTTTGCGCTCCAGCCAATGCCGGCGCGTTCGGCCACTGCCCGGTCAGACAGCTCTCCTGTGTCCACCATCGACCGCATGCGTGCTTCCGGGTAACGCGCCGCTATGAACGCTTCCAGCAGCGTCAGCCGCTCCTTGAGTGCCGCATGATAATCTTTGCCCCACGACGATCTCGAGAATATTCCGCGCCGCGCACCTTTGACTCCCTGCGGCGCATCCGCCATTTTTGATGGATAGGCGATCGCAATGGCAACAATGCTGACGGCCTCATTCAGCAGCAGCTCCGGCCGCGTCCGTTTTTCTACGTCCGGCTCTTCAAATCCCGACTGGTAATTCAACTGCTGCTGGCGAATCAACTGATGCTTTAAGCTATAAAAAGGTTCTGCTGATGCAAAGCCGATTTTATCAATTCCGATCTCCGAGGCATACGCAACAAGCTCTTTTTGAAATTGATCAAGATTCATGTCGTAACCCCTCACTCAATTCTATGATACGATAATAAAAACCCCTACGCGAAAGGAAGATTGCAATGAAACTGACAATCGATCCTCACATAAACGAAACGATCAGCGATTTTAAAATTGGCATCATTCATTATAACAATATCACCGTTTCAGAGTCACCTCAAATGTTAAAAGGCCGCCTCCAGCTTTTTCAGGAGCAGCTGTACTTTGATTTGGAAGATAAAGACCCGACAGATTTTCCTGGACTGCTTGAATGGCAATTGGTCTGGAAAGCACTGGGCGCTGATCCGAGCCGTTACCGGCCATCCGCAGAAGCGCTGTACCGGCGAATCAAAAAACAAAATTACTTGTCGACGATCAATTCCGCCATTGACATGAACAGCTTTCTTTCGCTGCAATACGAAATTCCGCTTGGGCTTTATGATGCGGACAGCATTAAAGGCGATGTTGAAATTGCCGTTGCGAGCAGCACTGACCGCTATGAGGGCTTGAACAACCGCGTCAACACACTAACTGGCATTCTCGTATCCAAAGATGCAGAAGGTGCCTTTGGCAGTCCCTATGTTGATTCCAAACGGACCGCTGTCACCGAACAGACAAAAAATGCCTTGCATATCTTTTATTTGCGTCCGTCCATGGAGAGAGACACTGCTTTGCAGCTGCTGACTGCTGCATCCAATATGTTTACCGGCATCAACGGTGGAGATGCTGAGTTTTACGTAGTTTAACGCTAAAAATAGCAAGGCCGACGCTTCGAGAAACAGAGCGCCGGTCTTTATTTTATTTCATTAGTGCTTAAAAATTTCCTTCTCAGCACGACGCATACAACCGAATTCCAGCCTATAGGCATATTCTTTTCTATTCGTACAACGATGCAGTAAACTCTTCTTACATTGATGAATAAAAGAGGGATCCAGATGAAACGAGTACACAGCGACATTGTTCAGTTTCGGGGAAGCCATTACGATTTTGGCCGGATGCAGGGAGAACTGCTGAAAGAGTCTTTGATTCTTCCCAACCGCCAAAAACAACGCAAAGCTTCCAGCCGCCATTTGATCATAGACGAACAACGCGCACAAAATATCTTAATGACGTTAGCCCCAAGAGTGTGGGAGGAAATCAACGGCCTTGCCGATGCCTTGAATTGGCCAATGCATGACGCTATCCAGGAGTTCGGTGGCTACTACCTTGAATACACTCGGAGCGGCTGTTCCATTTACACCGAATCTGATTTTATGGTCCGAAATTACGACAGTTCACCTGAAGGCTATGAAGGGCGTTTTGCCTTGTATCAGCCGACGGACGGCGGGTTTGCAACCATCGGACCAACCATGCAAATTACCGGCCGCACTGATGGTATGAACGAAAAAGGTTTGGTAATGGGCTATAATTTCATCAACCGCCGCAATTCGGAGAACGGCTTTATCTGCAATATGATCGGCCGACTCATCTTAGAAAACTGCGCCACCATCGATGACGCGGTCGCATTGCTGGAAGAATTGCCGCATCGCCGTTCTTTCAGTTATGTACTGTTGGACCGCACCGGGAAATCGGTCGTCGTGGAAGCTTCTCCGCGTTCTGTTGTGGTTCGGGAATCCGCTGTTTCCACCAATCATTTTGAATTGCTGGTGGAAGAAAACCGCTACCAGACAGACGACTCCCGCAGAAGAGAGCGAGAAATGCTGGCGCAGCAGCAAAACCAAATCGACGCCTACAGTGCATTTCGGCTGCTGAATGACTCCGATAAAGGGGTTTTCTCGAAAAAATACAGTACAGCTTCCGGCACCTTGCATACTGCCTCTTATTTCCAGCATAGCCTGGAAGTTGGATTTGCCATTGGCCCGGACCGTCTGCCACTCATGCTTGATTTCGAGAAATGGCTGCAGGGCGAACGCTTATACGCTAAACGCATTAACGGAAAAATCGACACACACCTACCATTTGCTCATATGGTGGAACTATAAAATGACAAGCGCCGGCAATTTAAATGCCGGCGCCTTTTTCTTGTTTGGATGGAAATTGCTTGTCTACGTGTGCAAAACCAATATCCGTATCCACCGCTCCGTGGATTTTTTGAATGTTCAACTCTTCTCCCTTCAGCCAGCTGTCAAAATTGAAAACTGCCGGCTGCTGGTTTCCGCCAAGCGCGAACCAAACACTCTTTTCCTGCGGCAAATAAAGAGACGTATGTATAGTCCCTGCCCAGCTTTTATACAACTGCGAGAACACACCTTTGTCCGTATCGTTGAACAAACGGAACGCCTGCAGCGCATCTTCTGTCTGGCTTTGCTGATTGTATATGGCTTCCTGACGATCATACGAGTCTTTTAAGTAGTTGCGGTTTTCATGTTGCTGGATTTCAAAATGATTGGTGCAGACATTGTTGATCCGGACATCGACCGATCGGGGGCTTGCTTCAATGATTCGTGTTTCACCGCTTGTGTCGGTCACGATGTAACTGAACGAACCACGATGCGGAATCTCTTTCAGCAGTTCCACAGCTTCTTCAATGGTGGCGCAAGTTTCCAGGATGATTCGGCCAATCAGGTAGCAAACAAATCCGTCTCCTGGTTTTTTCCGATGCGTAAAATTATACCCCATTGCCAGCCCTTTCTCATTCATGCCATCCATCCGTCCGGTAATACGGGAAGTTGGTCCGATAATGGCATAGCCCTGGTCATTTGGCTGAAATAGGCTAAACCGTCCTTCATAGGTTTGCGGATGAAAGTCGTAATTGCGGACCATAAAGTCCGATCCGGTAACAATCGAGCAGCCAGAAGGCATTGCGTCAATCCGGTAGCCTCCAAAATCACGCAGCACATCCTCCAGCGGCAGTTGAAGGCTTTCCTGCAAACCCGTCAGTTCGTCCCAAATGCCAGGGGCAAATTGGCGGTAAGCCGCTTCTGTGTCTTGTACATCTATTTCAAACCTTGGTCTTTTCGCCTTCCATTGCTTTGTGCGATTGTCCAGGGTAATGCTGTCTTTTAAAAGTTCTCCTTGCTTCACCCCAAAATCGTAATGGCTTCCTCTGAACTCCAAAATATCACTGTGTATAGGTCTCATCAAATTCTCCTTTGTTCTGCAGAATTACCGATTATGTCTCAGCATACACATTTTCAGAGTGAAACTCAAAAGCTCCGTTTTGAAGAACCCGCAAGCCTCAACACAAAAATACTGTCTTATGGAAATCATAAGACAGTTTTTTTAAGGGATCATCTGGATTCGTTAAACTGGCGCACAGTCCATTTCTCCAGTTCCACAATTGCAAAAACTGAAATTCCAATTGCGAATGGCCACAACCAATACTGAGCTTGCAATTGAACTGTTCCGAGCAGGAAGTTCATGAAAGGCACGTAAGTCACCGCAAGCTGTACAGCAATCAAAATGCCTGACACCAAAAATGCAACTTTGTTCGAAAAGAAGTTTCGGTTTAAAGCAAATTCAGTTTCGCTGCGGCAATTAAATAAGTACATTAATTGCGACATGACCAATGCTTGGAGCGTCATCGTATTGATGATCGCAGGGTCCAACTGCTGGCTGGCCAACAGCGTATTCATTAGTAAAATTCCTCCACAGATGACGAGTGAAACAAACGCGACTCGAAAAATATAATAAGAGCTCAGCAATTTTGTATTTGGTTTTCTCGGCGGCCGCTCCATGGCGCCCGGCTCCAGTTTTTCGAAAGCAATGGCCAAGGAAATGGTCACAGCGGAAATCATATTCACCCAGAGAATTTGAACCGCCGTTAAAGGCAGTGCAGTTCCGAATAAAATACTGACAAAGATTAAAGCACCTTCCGATACATTGGTCGGCAGGATAAACAGGATTGTTTTTTTCAAGTTGTCATATACACGCCTGCCTTCTTTTACCGCATTGACAATAGTGCTAAAGTTGTCGTCCACCAGGACCATTCCTGCAGCTTCCTTGGATACTTCCGTCCCTTTGATCCCCATTGCCACGCCGATATCCGCACGTTTGAGCGCTGGTGCATCGTTGACGCCATCACCAGTCATAGCACAAATATGTTGTTCGGCTTGCAGCGCCTTCACCAGCTGCAGCTTATTATTCGGACTGGTGCGCGCAAAGACATCGTAATTCAGCACTGCGTGCGTCAATTGCCGCTCATCCATTCGGTCCAAGTCTTTGCCTTCAAGTACACGTTCGCCATCTCCTATGCCCATCTGAGCTCCAATAGCCACGGCTGTGTCTTTATGGTCTCCAGTAATCATTTTCACAATGATTCCAGCTTTCCGGCATTGCTGGATCGCTTCAATCACTTCTTCCCTCGGAGGATCAATAATTCCTGCTACCCCGATCAACCGGAATCCGGACTTCATGTCTTTATGGTCAATTGACAAAGTCTCATCATCGACTTTTTTTGCCGCTGCCCCGATCAGCCGCTCTCCCTTATTGGTGTGCTGAGACAACTTCTCCTGCCACCGCTCACCTTCTCCAAAAGAAATTTCTAAACCCGCCATTTTCAATAGACGCTCTGGCGCCCCTTTCACATAAATCCATTTACTCCCGTCGATTTCAACCAATGCCGCCATATACTTGTAACTCGAATCAAAGGGTATTTTCGACAGGATTTGCAGTCTTTCGACCGTTTCTTCTGCTTTTTCAGCAAGAGTAATCAGACAGCCTTCTGTCGCATCACCACTGATGACCCAGTGCCCTTTTTCATCGCACCTTAAATGCGCTTCATTGACTGTTTTGACAGCTGTCAGAAACTCCTGCAGCTCTGAATGATCTGCAAGTTTGATTGGCTTTTTGCCAAAAAGGATCCTCCCATCAGGTGAATAGCCAGTGCCTGTCACGGTATACTCTTTGTCATACAAAGTAACCGAAGTAACGGTCATTTCATTTCTGGTCAAAGTCCCTGTTTTATCCGAACAAATCACTGACACGGCTCCAAGCGTCTCAACAGACGGCAAATTGCGGACAATGGCGTTCTTTCCTGCCATCCGCTGCACACCAAGCGCCAGAATAATTGACAATACCGCTGGGAGCCCTTCAGGAATCGCAGCTACTGTCAATCCGATAATCGCCAGCAGCAGCTCTGCTGTTTCATAATCATGAAAAAAGTAGCCGATTCCGAACATCGCAGCAGCACTGATGACAATAATCAGCGAGATAACCTTTCCAAACGCTGCAGTTTGCTTTAATAAAGGGGTTTGCAACTTATCGACTTCTTCCATAGAAGAGCTGATTTTTCCGAGCTCGGTATTTTCTCCGATTGCCACAACAATTCCAGTCCCTGAACCTGAAGCTACCGTCGTCCCTGCAAACAACATATTCAAGCGATCACCTAACCCTGTATCATCCGGCAGCACGGCTGGATTTTTTTCGACCGCAGTTGATTCACCTGTTAGCGATGATTCTTCTACATTCAAATTGTCCGCCACCAAGATGCGGATATCTGCCGGAATACGATCTCCAGCACTGAGCACCACAATGTCGCCGGGCACTAAATCAGCAGAAGGTACTTGTCTTCTCACCGTGCTGCGCAGCGCGGTTGCTTTTAATGACAGCATTTTGCGAATACTGTCCAATGCCTTTTCCGCTTTGCTCTGCTGGATATAGCCGATAATCGCATTGATGACCACAACCATTAAAATCACAGCTGTATCGATGTAATGTCCTAAAAACAAAGTGATGACAGCGGCACCGAGCAGCACATAAATGAGCACGTCGTTGAAATGCTTAAAAAACTTGATGAGCGCCGGGTCTTTCTTCGGTTCTGGCAATTCGTTCGCCCCGAATTCCAACTGTCGTTTTGCTACCTCTTCTTCCGTAAAACCGTCATCTTCTGCCACCTTAAAAACCTTCAGGACGTCAGCAGTTTCCAATGCATACCAGTTTTCCGTCTGCATGGTTATCCTCCTCAGCTAATGGAATAAAACGGTTGCGACGATTTTAAAATTACGGTGCTCTCTTATGCTCATTATTTTAAACTGAATTTTGCCTGTTTTCCATATATTTCTTATAGTTCCTTATGAATAATTATGATAGTATTAGAATATTAATTCGTAGGAGGGATTTCAGTGGATCGACTATTTGATAAGCTTGATGAGTTGTTCGATGAAATTGTAGACATCCGGCGCTTTCTCCATGAGTACCCAGAACTGTCTTTTGAGGAAGTCGAAACCGCTAAATACATTGCTGATTTCCATGAAAAACTGGGACACGAAGTGCGGACAAACGTTGGTGGAAATGGGGTTCTTGCTTTTCTAAAAGGTGCCAAACCGGGACCCACAATTGCTTTGCGGGCTGATTTTGATGCATTGCCTATTCAGGAACAGACGGAAGTCGCTTATAAATCTAAAAATGATGGAGTGATGCATGCTTGTGGACACGACGGGCATACTGCAAGCTTGCTCGGGTTAGCAAAAGCATTAAACAGCATGCAGGCGAACATCGAAGGCACGATTGTGTTTCTTCACCAACATGCTGAAGAATTGCCTCCAGGCGGTGCAAAGGCCATGATCGAAGATGGCTGCCTAGATGGTGTCGATGTCATTTTTGGTACGCACCTTCAAGCTCAGATGCCCCTTGGAGAAATTGGCTATCGCTCAGGCCCTCTTCAAGCTGCGCCTGACCGCTTCGATATCAAGATTCTCGGAAAAGGCGGCCATGGAGCTGGACCACATGACACAAAAGACAGCATTGTCATCGGAGGACAGCTGATCAACAACCTGCAGCAGATTGTCAGCCGCCGTATTGATCCATTGGAATCTGCTGTTGTCTCTATCTGCAGTTTTGAAGCAAAAAATCCATACAACGTTATCGCAGATACAGCTGAAATGACTGGAACTGTTCGAACATTCAAAGAAGAGATTCGCAATTTTATTGAAGAGGAAATCGATCGTGTCATCAAAGGAACGTGCCTGGTGTCAGATGCTGATTATGAGTATACCTACACCCGGGGATACCCAACTACGGTCAATCATGAAGTAGAAACGATGTTTGTGGCGGCTCTTGCACCTTCTGTCCCAGGTGTAGAGAATGTCAGAGAAACCGAACCTATCATGGGCGGCGAGGATTTTTCCTATTACCTTCAACATAAAAAAGGAACATTCTTCTTTACCGGTGCTAAAAATCCAGAAGAGGTTGAAGCATACCCTCACCATCACCCTAAGTTCACTATTGACGAACGCGCCCTGTTGATAGCTGCGAAAGTTTTAGGCGCGGCGGCATTGAGTTATACAAAAAAAGATCAGCCTGCCGTTAATGCAAACTGATTAATCATGGAGAGCCGTTGTTCTCCCACACAGAAGGAGTAGGTGCTATATGAGCGAACAAGCTCTGAAGTTATGGAAAGATTGGCGGCTGCATGTTATTGTGTTGGCCATTGTGGCCTTAACCGAATCGATCGGTACATTCGCTATTCCTGTTGGACCGGGAACCATTCTGTTGCTGCCGATGCTTTATGCGGTAGTAATCGGTCTGGCATTATATTTCACACCACTGGTCAACGACAAACAATCCATCAATGCAGAACCTTTGGTATTTCTTTCAGTTTCCGTTTTGATCGCGAAGTTTGGTGTGCAAGCAGGTCCTGCCCTTCCCCAGATTATTGAAGCAGGTCCAGCTTTATTGCTTCAGGAATTTGGAAATCTGGGCACCATTTTAATCGCTTTGCCCCTGGCTGTCTTTCTTGGCCTTAAAAGAGAAAGCATCGGCATGACACATTCCATCGGCCGCGAAGCCAACCTTGCTTTGATTACCGATAAATACGGACTATCTTCTCCTGAAGGGCGCGGCGTTATGGCCATGTATATTTTCGGTACGGTTTTCGGGTCAATTTTCATTGGATTGATTTCAGGATTCTTGGCAACCGTGACACCACTGCATCCGATTTCGTTTGCGATGGCAACGGGTGTCGGCAGCGGCAGCATGGCTGCAGCTTCTCTCGGACCTTTAGTTGCTGCCTTTCCCGAGATGAGCGAAACCTTAACCGCCTTTTCAGGAGTCAGCAATTTGATTTCGTCAGTGACTGGCTTGTATATGAGTATTTTTGTCGGGTTGCCATTGACCGTCAAAATGTATGAAATCTTATCAAAAAACAAAGAGAAAAAAGAACAAGCAGCGAAAGGGAGCGTAGACTATGTTAAAAAGCCTTAAGGAATGGATTTTGGTCTTCATGATCATTGGCACCATCATGCTGGTCGGCAATTGGATTGGCTATGATGTGCTGCCTTGGAACGCGCTTCCCGGCATAGCCATCCTAATAGGCATCAGCCTATCCGGCTTAATCATTCACCGGCTGCTTCCCTTCCAACTGCCCAGCATCGCTTACATAGGAATTATTGGCCTTATTTTGACGATACCTGGGATGCCGGGTGCAGAACAGATTGTCACTTACACAACAGAAGTCAACCTATTGGCCATTGCCACACCGATTTTGGCTTATGCCGGTGTTTCTATCGGACGCTCATGGTTTGATTTTGTTCAGTTGGGATGGAAAACCATTGTTGTAGGCATGTGCGTCTTGCTTGGTACTTTTCTCGGATCAGCTGTTATTGCTGAAGTCATTCTTCGATTTCAGGGAATCATATAATAAGTTTACACAAAAAAACAACGCCCTGACGTTAACGTCAGGGCGTTGTTTTTAACTTGCTGTATACCGGCGGTCGGGGTCGAACCGACACTCCGGTGAAGGAACGGGATTTTGAGTCCCGCGCGTCTGCCAATTCCGCCACGCCGGCAAGTAGTGATTTAGCGGACAAGAATTATTATAGCACATCTTATTTCTCTAGCCAATACTTTATCGACATAACAGATGAACTTTTATATAACATTTGGAATAAAAGCCAAACAAAAAAGATCTTTCAGTTAATACTTAAAAATTCATGTGCAAAAAATCTGCTAGCTAATAAATTGCAGCTGGTAACGAGTTACTAACGAATCAGATTCTTTCAGTGCTGCTCCAGCTCTTTCAGTAAGACCACAAATCGGTAATACTAGAACCTCAGCCCGAGACTTACCGGAGCTTGTCTAAATTTGATGTGCTTTAATGGTTCACCGCACACATGAGCCTGTGTCCCATCGAAATTCCGTGGCACACAGGAATTTATGCAACAGTTTTTTAAAAGTTGCTGTTACAAAACATAATTGTTTATTTCCACCTCCTCCCGCTTGTTATTTTTTCTATTTGAGTTTTAATATAAAGCTATCAGACAATCGACTGACACAACAAAAAACCTCCTACAGTGATTACTCACTGTAGGAGGTTTTGAAAGGGCAGGCAGGCCCTTTGATGATACCGGCGGTCGGGGTCGAACCGACACTCCCGTGAAGGAACGGGATTTTGAGTCCCGCGCGTCTGCCAATTCCGCCACGCCGGCAAAATAGTTATGGAGGCGGCAACCGGACTCGAACCGGTGATAAGGGTGTTGCAGACCCATGCCTTACCACTTGGCTATGCCGCCAAAAATTGGAGCGGAAGACGAGGTTCGAACTCGCGACCTCCACCTTGGCAAGGTGGCGTTCTACCACTGAACTACTTCCGCATAAAGCTGGGGTACCTGGATTCGAACCAGGGCATGACGGGATCAAAACCCGTTGCCTTACCGCTTGGCTATACCCCACTAATAAGATGGGGCGGACGAGGGGAATTGAACCCCCGAGTGCCGGAATCACAATCCGGTGCGTTAACCACTTCGCCACGACCGCCACTTTACTAAATTTATAAGTACAAAAACGTGAATGAAAACTTGGGGCGGACGAGGGGAATTGAACCCCCGAGTGCCGGAATCACAATCCGGTGCGTTAACCACTTCGCCACGACCGCCAACATAAAATTTTAAAAATGGCAGGGGCAGTAGGAATCGAACCCACATCGGAGGTGTTGGAGACCTCTGTTCTACCGTTAAACTATGCCCCTAAAAACTGGTGGTGGGGGGCAGATTCGAACTGCCGAACCCGAAGGAGCGGATTTACAGTCCGCCGCGTTTAGCCACTTCGCTACCCCACCGTAAAAATGGTGCCGGAGAAAGGACTTGAACCCTCAACCTACTGATTACAAGTCAGTTGCTCTACCAGTTGAGCTACTCCGGCATGGAGTTGTTTCTTTAATAAAAAATGGTGGGTCAGGACGGAATCGAACCGCCGACACTTAGAGCTTCAATCTAATGCTCTACCGACTGAGCTACTGACCCACAACTTTGAAAAAAATGGCGGTCCCGACCGGGATCGAACCGGCGATCTCCTGCGTGACAGGCAGGCATGTTAACCGCTACACCACGGGACCATTTGGTTGCGGGGGCAGGATTTGAACCTGCGACCTTTGGGTTATGAGCCCAACGAGCTACCGAACTGCTCCACCCCGCGATAATATTAGTATACTTTACAAATTACATTCGCAGTTTCAGAACTGCTTATTTCTATGTAAGAGTAAAATGGTGGAGGATGACGGGATCGAACCGCCGACCCTCTGCTTGTAAGGCAGATGCTCTCCCAGCTGAGCTAATCCTCCATGAAATTGGTGACCCCTACGGGATTCGAACCCGTGTTACCGCCGTGAAAGGGCGGTGTCTTAACCGCTTGACCAAGGGGCCATATATATTTTGGAATTTATCTTCTGGCGGAGAGCAAGGGATTCGAACCCTTGAGACGGTTGCCCGCCTACATGATTTCCAATCATGCTCCTTCGGCCACTCGGACAGCTCTCCAAAATTGGCTCCGAAGGTAGGACTCGAACCTACGACCATCGCATTAACAGTGCGGTGCTCTACCACTGAGCTACTTCGGAATAATGAATCAGACTGGCAACGTCCTACTCTCACAGGGGGAGACCCCCAACTACCATCGGCGCAAAAGAGCTTAACTGCCGTGTTCGGGATGGGAACGGGTGTGGCCTCTTTGCCATCATTACCAGACTGATTTTATTTTGAAAGACAAGATTGATTATACCAATCTCACAGGTTTTTACAAGCTTTTTTTGACAAAAAACTTTTCCTTATTCTTTCAAAACTGGATACCCGACATTGATTGATTGGTGAAACGTTCACGATACAAAGTTGGTTAAGTCCTCGATCGATTAGTATTCGTCAGCTGCACGTGTCGCCACGCTTCCACCTCGAACCTATCTACCTCATCGTCTTTGAGGGATCTTACTTGCTTGCGCAATGGGAAATCTCATCTT
>NZ_JBZDOJ010000004.1:0-394297 GCF_058268435.1 Planococcus sp. TJ-307 | reverse complement strand
CTCCAATGGTTCCGCTCGACTTGCATGTATTAGGCACGCCGCCAGCGTTCGTCCTGAGCCAGGATCAAACTCTCCATTATAGAGTAGTATTGATTGCTCAAATACTTGCTGGCGTTTCGCGGTCTGAAAAGACGCGCGATTCGCTCGTGATCTGCATAACGCTGATCAGTAGTTTTGCGCGGGCCGTTTTGCGCGACCGTTGCGTTTTGTTGACGTTTTGCTGTTCAGTTTTCAAGGTTCAAGTTTAAAATTTGGAGCGGGTGGGGGGAATCGAACCCCCATCATCAGCTTGGAAGGCTGAGGTTTTACCACTAAACTACACCCGCGTTATTATAAAGAAAAATATGGTGCGCCCGAGAGGACTCGAACCTCTAACCGCTTGATTCGTAGTCAAGTACTCTATCCAATTGAGCTACGGGCGCGTTCGAGAGATAATGGTGCGGCCGAGAAGAGTCGAACTTCCACGGGATTTCTCCCACTAGGCCCTCAACCTAGCGCGTCTGCCATTCCGCCACGACCGCATTGAGTTATTTTTAAGGACAAACTCTATTATACTACTTAATCACTTCAATGTCAATGAAAAATTCTAATTCGTCGCCGTTGCGTTTCAACTGAATAATGGCTGGGGTACCTGGATTCGAACCAGGGCATGACGGGATCAAAACCCGTTGCCTTACCGCTTGGCTATACCCCAATAAAAAATGGCGGTCCCGACCGGGATCGAACCGGCGATCTCCTGCGTGACAGGCAGGCATGTTAACCGCTACACCACGGGACCATTTGGTTGCGGGGGCAGGATTTGAACCTGCGACCTTTGGGTTATGAGCCCAACGAGCTACCGAACTGCTCCACCCCGCGACAATAATATAGATGATAGTTTCTTATAATCATTTCAACTGCATCAGCAATCATTTCACTTCGCAACTTTAGCTTCCGTGTTTTTTGCCGTATACTTGTTTGCCTTGTGTACAAGTGTAACACACAAGTTATTCAAATATAACTTTTCAGATTAGTTGCTGTTTGTAAGATGGTGACCCCTACGGGATTCGAACCCGTGTTACCGCCGTGAAAGGGCGGTGTCTTAACCGCTTGACCAAGGGGCCGTGAATGGCTCCGAAGGTAGGACTCGAACCTACGACCATCGCATTAACAGTGCGGTGCTCTACCACTGAGCTACTTCGGAATAATGTTTAAGTACTTGTCGACTTTTTCTATTATAAAGAGACCTGAGACAATCGTCAATACCTTTTTCATTTATATTTATTATTCTCTGTTTCTTACTAAAACAAAGGAACAGAATAGCAATCAAAAAGGATGCCCATCCTACGGACATCCTTTTTCTATTGAAAATGTTATTGTGCTGCCAGCTTTCCTGAACAGCGCCCACATCTATAACGCTCTGTATTCATTCGGATCTTGCGTGTGTAATTTGTTTTGCATGCCACGCACTGGTAAACATATGATTTTGTGGAACGCTGCTTTGCTTTGTTTTCGAGCATGGAACAAAAGCGCGGTGACCCTGTTCTCTTCAACAATTCTCTGAAATCCTGATCCCGGTGCTTGTATCCTCTTCCTTCTATATGAAGGTGATAATGGCATAGTTCATGTTTAATAATGCCTTCAAGTTCGGCATAGCCAAACTTTTCATAAGAGCTTGGGTTGATTTCGATATTGTGGGAACGCAGCAAGTATCTGCCTCCTGTCGTCCGAAGCCTGGAATTGAAAACACCTTCATGCTTGAATGCCTTCTGAAAGTTTGTCCATGAAATCTCTTTGATTAGTCCAGTCAGTTCTTCGTTGGTCATGTTAACTCCCCTATGTTCCGTGTTAAAGGGTCTGCTCTTTCGGCTGCAGCATCGTCAAAGCAATGCGCCCTTTGTCTTTTTCTACTTTTTCCACCCAGGCGGTAACAATATCTCCAACTGCCACTACTTCCAGCGGATGCTTTACAAAGCCTTTCTTCAATTTCGAGATATGAACCAGTCCATCCTGTTTTACCCCAATATCCACAAACGCACCAAAGTCCACAACGTTGCGGACAGTCCCTTGCACTTCCATGCCCGGCAGCAAATCTTCCATTTTCAAAATGTCATTTTTCAATAATGGCTGCGGGAATTCGTCACGCGGATCACGGAATGGTTTTTTTAAGGCGTCTACGATATCTTTCAACGTAATTTCCCCTACATCCCATTTTCCGCTTAACTCTGGCAATTCAAGCGCTTCGAGCTTTTCAGAGATCCCTGCTTTCCCAACAGATTTCTTGTCTTCTCCAACCAAGTTCAACAACTTTTCTGCGATGTCGTAGCTCTCCGGATGGATGCCGGTTGCGTCCAACGGATTCTTGCCTTCTGGAATCCGCAGAAATCCGATTGCCTGTTCATAGGTTTTTGCACCTAAGCGTGGAATTTTTTTCAGCTGAACACGTGATGTAAAGCGGCCGTTTTCATCCCGCACTTTGATGACATTTTCCGCTACAGTTTTGCTTAATCCAGCTACGTATTGCAACAGCGAGGAGGACGCCGAATTGACGTTGACGCCGACTTGGTTAACAGCGGTCTCTACAACAAAGGTCAATTGATCTGCCAACTTCTTTTGTGAGACGTCGTGCTGATACTGTCCAACACCGACTGCTTTTGGATCGATTTTCACCAATTCCGATAGCGGGTCCTGTAGACGGCGTGCAATCGATGCCGCACTGCGCTCTTCAACTTTCAAATCAGGAAACTCGGCACGGGCGATGTCAGATGCCGAATACACACTGGCACCTGCTTCGTTGACAATGACATACGATATGTCAGCCGACGTTTCTGAAAGAAAATCTGCCACAAACTGCTCGGTCTCGCGTGATGCGGTACCATTTCCGATTGCCATAATTTCAATCGGGTACTTCGCAGTTAAACGCTCCATGATTTTTTTTGATCCTGCTTGGTCTGATTTTGGCGGATGCGGATAAATGACTGCCACTTCCAGCAGCTTGCCTGTCTCATCAATGACCGCCAGTTTACAGCCGGTCCGGTATGCCGGGTCAACACCCAATACCATTTTGTTTTTCATCGGCGGCTGTAACAATAAATTCCGGAGATTTTCCGAGAAAATGTGAATGGCTTGGGTTTCGCCTTTCTCACTCAGTTCGGTCCGAATTTCCCGCTCAACTGATGGTTGGATCAATCGCTTGTAGCTGTCTTCAATCGCTTCTGCTACAGCTTCACTTGCCGCACTCGCCTGCTTCATCCATTTGTTTTTCATCAACGTGACAATGCGATCGGCTGGCGGATTGATGGAAACTTTTAGAACTTCTTCTTTTTCACCACGGTTGATGGCCAAAATTCGGTGTGGGACAATTTTCTGTATGGCTTCTTCGTACTCATAATACATTTGAAAGACTTGCTTCTCATCTTCGTGGTTTTTCTTGGCGACGGTGGCAATCGTTCCGTCTTTTCGTGTCATGTAACGGATTTTTTCGCGGATATCCGGATCATCTGCAAACAGTTCCGCTAAGATATCCTGCGCTCCTTGAATCGCCTCTTCCGTGGATGCGGCACCTGATTCTTCGTTTACAAATGACTGTGCTTTGTCTGCTAACTTTTCATTGCCAGGCTCCATCAACCAGTCTGCCAGTGGTTGCAGCCCTTTTTCTTTTGCAATGGTTGCTTTGGTCCGGCGCTTTTGCTTGTACGGCCGGTATAAATCTTCGACTCGCTGCAAGACAGTGGCATTGTGAATCGCCTTCTCCAGTTCGTCCGTCAGTTTTTCCTGTTCCGAGATGGAACGGATCACGTCTATTTTTCGCTGTTCTAAATTCTGAATGTATGTATATCGGTCATCGATTGCTTTGATTTGGACTTCGTCTAAAGAGCCCGTTGCTTCTTTTCGGTAACGCGCGATAAAAGGCACCGTGTTGCCATCTTCAATCAAGGCAATCACTTGTGCGACTTGGTTATTGCGTACGCCCGTTTCTTTTGCGATTAATGTATGAATCTGTTGCATTTCCATCTGGACACTTCCCTTCAGTTCTTTTTCATTTTAACACATTCGCAAAAGGAGACGCGCGTCACAACCAAGCTGTACAGGAGTCCCCGAACAATCTCAACAGGTGCTGGACATGAAAAAAGAAGCCTGCTCATTTGAGAAGGCTTCCTGTTATGAATGTTGCATCGTCACCCGTTTCAATGGATGTCAGAATGTCACGATATAATTGCTCTGGCAGTCCGGCTTTGCGCATCATGGCTTTTGGATTTCTTAGATCTACGCCATCGGAATGCATCAAGAACAAATCGTCCTCCACGTATGTGTAAAGCTGTGTCCGTAATTTTTGCGGACGCCCTGACAAATACCCCATCACCGGCAACGGGTAAATGATTTCATCTGTCGCTTTGCGGTACACATAAAATCGGATATTGCCAACGCAGCTGTATTCAAGTGTTTTTTCCTTGAAATCAACTTTAAAAATAGCAACAGCAGCACCGCGCTTTTGGAGCATTAATCCATTAAAACGAAACATTAATTGATCAATGGTTTCATGGTGAAATTCCCGTAAGATTTGAGGAATGACTTGAGACGACTCCCGCGCAATTGGACCACTGCCTAATCCATCAGCTACAGAGCAAATAAAATAATCTTCCGTCAACACGGTATGGTAGCTGTCGCCGGATTCATAATTCCCTTTTTTTGCTTCATTGAAAATATAAGCATCTACAAAACTATGCTGAATCTTTTCCACTACGAAACTCCGCCGGCTGCTAATATAGCTTCCTGAAGTTTTTTAATGGCTTTTCTTTGCAGACGGGATACGTGCATTTGAGAAATGCCAAGCTTATCGCCAGCTTCTTTTTGGCTCAACTGCTCTATGTAGGTGAACTGGATGATTTGCTTTTCCCGTTCAGAAAGCACGCTCATCGCTTCAGCTACAAGCATCCGCTGATCCGCTTTCTCGTATCCGTCGTCTTCCTGGCCGACTACATCAAACAATGTTACGGTACTGCCATCTGAATCTGCCTCCAAAGAGTGGTCCATTGAAAGTGCCTGATAGCTTTTGCCCATTTCCATTGCTTCCAATACGTCGTCTTCTTCAACATCCAGGTATTCGGCAATTTCCCATACTTGCGGCGAACGCTGCAGCTCTGTGGTCAGCACTTCGACCGTCGCTTTAATACGGGGACCCAATTCCTTTATGCGCCGCGGAACATGGATTGCCCATGTCTTGTCACGCAAAAAGCGTTTGATTTCGCCGATAATCGTAGGCACAGCAAAAGCCTCAAAGCTACGGCCAAATGAAGGATCGTAACGTCTGATAGCTCCTAAAAGTCCCAGCATGCCCACTTGCGCAATATCTTCATGATAAGATTTACCATTCGAATATTTACGTGCAATGGATTCGACAAGACGCTTATAATTCAACACTAAATTTGTTTGGGCCTCTTCATCTTCTGTCTTTTGATAAGCTTCAATCCACTCAAGCACCTGCTCTTTAGTAGGCTGATTAGGATGAGACTGTTTCGACATCCTTCTCCACCTGCTCTCCTTCAACATGCTTTGTCATGAAGATTGTTACTCCTTCTTGATGATGAACTTTGACTTCGTCCATTAATGTTTCAATCAAATACAAGCCGAGACCTCCTTCACGAAGAAAAGCACCTTCTTCTTGATCGTGATACGGACCCACTTTTGCCTTTGTTTCTTCGAAATTAAAGCTTTGGCCATGATCCGCTACCATAATTTCAATCTTGTCTTCATAAAGGGCGCAGCCGATGACAACTTCGCCTTCCTCGCCTTCTGTGTAAGCATGTTGGACCGCATTGGTCACAGCCTCGCTTGAAGCGATTTTCAAGTCCTCTATATCATCAAACGAAAAACCGATACGGCTGGCTAAACCTGAAATAGTCAGTCTTGCAACCCCGACATACTGGGATTTTGCAGGAACTCTCATTTCCACATAATCGAAAGGACGCATGTTAGTTACCACCCTTCCCGACAGATTCGATATCCATAATATCGCCTAAACCTGTAATATCGAACAGTCGTTTTAGTCGTGCAGAGAGTCCTTTTAACTTTACATGGCCGCCATTTGCATTGACCGATTTATAAAAAGCCACAAAAACTCCCAATCCTGTGCTATCCATATAGTTAACGTCGGAAAGATCCAACTCTGCTTTCAATCCTTGATGATTTTGGTAAGCTTCTAATTTTTCACGTAGGACCGGTGCAGTATGTGCATCGATTTCCCCGCGGATAAATCCGTCTAAGATATTGTTTTCTTCAGTTAAGTCCACTTGAATATTCATTGTGATTCGACACCCCGTTTTTTAAAATTCAATCCGTTCATAAAAAGCTATTCTAAGCCTCTATACCACAAATTGCCTATGCCTAAACCTTGTCTACACTTTTTTATAAATCACCAATGTGAAGTCATCCTGAAACTGAGCGCTTTGCATGCGTTCGAGTTCATCGTAGACATACTGAACAATCATTTGTGCGGATTCTTTTTTCTTTCGTTCAATCAATTCATAAATAACTTCACGCTCAATAAAGCCTTCATCGTTGCGGCCTTCTGTTACGCCATCCGTCATCATAATGACAAGATCGCCTTTTTCCAAATCCACTGTATGTTCTTCATAGACGGCTGCCGGAGAAACACCAAGCAATAATCCTCTGGCATTTAACTCGACAAATTCCTCGTCTTTGGCGCGGTAAAGAATCGCTGGTTCATGCCCTGCAGAACCATAAGTCAAGCGCGCCTTCTTAGCATCATAGTTGCTGTAGAACATCGAGACGAACATCGAATCATCCACACTTTTTTCAACAATCCGGTTGATGACGCCCAGAACGTCTTTCGGTAATGCATACGCACTGTTTAAACTGTCCATCCCGAATTTGATCATGGACATGCAAAGAGCAGCTGGCAAGCCTTTACCAATAACATCCGCCACTGCCACTCCAGCATAGCCGTCATGGTCACTGACAAAGTAAATGTAATCTCCGTTCATTTTGCGCGCAGGAATAGAAAGAAGGCCAATTTCCAGACCTTCCAGTACAGGCAATTTGGTTTTCAGCAACGTTTCCTGAACATTTGCTGCAAGATCCATTTCCACTTTCAGTTCTTCCTGCTGTTTCAGTAGGCTTTGCCGTTCCTGAAGCGCCAACCCATAGTTAATCATCATTTCAATTAAAAAATCAAAAGAGTGCCATACAACATCCGGCAATTCACCGTAAAGCTCTTGAATTGCCGCCTTGTGCATGCTGATGACTTCTTCGGGTGCAATATTCTCCAGAATAAGCTGGCGGCTGAAATTTTGGCCGACATATAAATTTTGCTCTGTCTGTTTTTTTGTGTATTCTTTTAAAATTTCTTTGTATTGAACCTCAATTTCTTGAGACATTAGGCGTTCCCCCTAACGAAGCCACTTTGTAGCTCTTATATCTGTACCTTCGCCTAAAATTGTTTCGATTTTGAAATCATCCATTAACCGCTTAACGCCAGGCAATCCTGCTCCTAATCCGCCGGAAGTCGTAAAACCATCTTCCATTACTTTGCGGATATCCGGGATTCCAGGGCCGCTGTCTGCAGCAATGATCAAAATCCCTTTCATGCCATTTTCGGTTAATTGCTGAATTTCAATTCGGCCTTTACCGGCATATAAATAAATATTGCGAGCAAGCTCGCTGATGGCCGTCGTAATGCGGGCCTGGTCAACTGTGCCAAAGCCAAGCTCTTTCGCTACATTGCGTCCGAGTTGTCTTGCAGCAACAATATCCCATTCTGTCAAAATTTCCACCGAGGACTGGTCGCTCATTTTTAAGCCTCCAATTCCAATTGAAGTTTATCCAAACCATTTTCTAAATCTAGTGCTGTCATAACATCTTCAAGTCGAATTCCTAACTCGATCAAAGTGATAGCAACTGCTGGCTGGATACCGGTAATGACTACTCTGGCCCCCATCAGGCTTGACATACTGATGACGTCTCCCAGAACTTTCGCGATAAATGAGTCGATGAAGTCAATGGACGTCAAATCGATTACGACGCCCCGCGCACTTGTTTCATGCAGCTTTGTTAATAAGTCCTCTTGAAACTGAAGAGCTGTCTGATCATCAAGTTCCCATTGAATCGAAACAATTAATGTATCTCGTAACTTTAAAATTGGAATTCTAAAATTCATTAGTCTTCAACCTCCACAATTTTTCGGTTTGTCCAAGCCAGCGCCTGTTCCACGCCCCGCTGCAATGTGCTTGTTGTCGTAAAGTCATTTAAATTGATTCCAAGCGTCACGATGGTCTGTGCAATTTCGGGACGAATCCCAACTAACATACATTTTGCTCCGACCAGGCGAACAGCGTCTGCGGCCTGAATAATGTGATGAGCAACCATTGTGTCGACTACAGGAACGCCGGTAATATCAAGCAGCACCACTTCTGCACGATGCTTCACAACACCTTCCAGCAAATTCTCCATAATCAATTTTGCGCGCTCTGTATCGATTGTTCCGACTAATGGCATAACGGATACTTTTTCAAAAACGGGAATAAGCGAAGCGGAAAGTTCCTGCAACGCAATTTTTTGCAAGCTGACTGTGCGTTCCCACGTTTTAGAATACGCTTGGATGGTGCTTTCGCGAATCGGTGAAATCCAATTGCTGAACTCTTTCACGTAAGCGGCAATATTGCCTTCATGTATTATTTCTTCCTTGCTCATATTGTCATAAATAATTTCAGCAAAATGAGTGATTGCTTTTGTCACGAATGTAATCGACCACCCGAGACGAACCACCTTTTCTGCGAAGTCGTTTAATCGGCTTTCGTAAGCTTGATGGCTTTCGAGTAAATGTGAAATCATCAACTCCGCAAACTCATGACTTGTTTGATTCATCAGTTCTTCAGGCATCATTTGGAAAGAACGTTCGTTTTCCTCTTCTTTCATTTTTTGCTGCCATTGCGAAATGATTTCGGTTAAATTGCCCTGTATATATTGAGCCATCTGTTTATTCATACTGGTAAAAAACCCTCCCTGTGACACTATGTATCTCAAATTTTATCTGCTACTCTTTATTGTATCGGAAATTCGTTTTTTTCACATCTTTTTTGTCGGCAAGCCCATTTACTGGAAAAAAGGCGCCTCGAGAAAAATTCTCGAAGCGCCTTTAATGGAGTATGTATGCTTAAAATTTTACGAGACCCACGCTGATTTCCAATGCTTCATCTACTTTTTCCATCAGTGTATCGTCAAGTTGGGTGATTTTATCGGTTAGCCGCGACTTATCAATGGTCCGCAATTGTTCAAGCAGAATAACTGAATCACGCTCAAAGCCATATTTTTTGGCGTTAATCTCTACGTGAGTCGGCAATTTGGCTTTTTGAATCTGTGCTGTAATTGCAGCAATGATGACAGTGGGACTGAAACGATTCCCTATATCGTTTTGAATCACCAGGACAGGGCGGGTCCCACCTTGCTCAGACCCGACGACCGGTGATAGTTCTGCAAAAAAAACATCCCCGCGTTTTACAATCAAGTTGTCACCCTCCGCTTACGAGTCGCACTGTCGTGTGCTCCGCTTCGTACTCAGCGTGAGAACATTCACAAGCAATCGATAGATTGATTTGTGACATCTCCACGTAGCCCTTGATCATCGCTTCCCGAATATGATATGAGTCGTACAGATTCTTAGTCACTCGATGCGTGGAAACGTAAATAAAATCTCCACTTTCTTGAACACGTTCATCTGAATGAGTTGTCAACTCCGAAATAAATTGTTTTGGCAATTTTACAACCACTTCTTTTGTCTTTGACTTCTCGTACACAGCCGACACCTCCGAAAATCCCGTTCTTCTGTCTTTATCTTTCTTATCTTAACATTGTATCAGGCTCCTGAAAAGGCAAATCGGCAACTTTGGTGCTGTCCGAGTAAACCCGTGGCACCCTTTTTGTTAAAATACAAGGGATTTCATAAGGGATGGTTTCCAGTCTGCGCGCCCATTCATCGATGAAAATTCGCTGCCCGCCCTGACTGCCGATCAACTGGACTTTTTCTCCAACCGGTAATTTTTCAGAAAGACGAACCATGCACTGATCCATGCAAATTCGGCCAACGATTGGCATGCGCCGTCCTTTTATCAGGACATCTTGTCCCTGCAGCCCACGAAGCATGCCATCCGCATAACCAATTGGCAATGTCGCAATCCACTCATCCTGCTCAGCGCGATAAGTTGCTCCATAACTGAGACCTTCTCCAGCCTTTACTTTTTTCACATGAACAATTTCTGTTTCCAGGCTGAGCGCAGGATGCAATTCAAATCCCATTGCCTCTCCTACGTAAGGAGAAGGAGCAATGCCATACAACGAAATTCCAACACGAACCGCGTCACATGACAACTCCGGATTCATGGCCGAAGCTGCACTATTGGATACATGAACCATAACAGAAAGATCGTCTAATTGATCGATCACTTTATTCATTGCGCGCACCTGTTCCAGGAATAGCGGGGAATCCTGCTCATCCGCCGTGGCAAAATGTGTGAAGATCCCTTTAAAGTCAAAATCGTGGCCAGCAATAAAACCAAGAGCCTCGTTCACTTCTTCCAACTGAACACCAATGCGCCGCATTCCGGTATCTACTTTCAAATGAATCTTCAACTTATTCAATTCAGCCGACAAGTGAGCCGCTGCCATCGACAGCCACTCCAAAGAAACCGCAGTAACAATAATATTGCGCTGCTGCGCGACCGGCAAAAACCTCGCCGGGGTTGCTCCCATTACAAGCAGTTCTGTTTCGATGCCTTCGTTTCGA
The DNA here is from genome assembly GCF_058268435.1 of Planococcus sp. TJ-307. Classification (NCBI taxonomy): domain Bacteria; kingdom Bacillati; phylum Bacillota; class Bacilli; order Caryophanales; family Caryophanaceae; genus Planococcus; species Planococcus sp. TJ-307. The sequence continues at coordinate 383,520 of NZ_JBZDOJ010000004.1, read as the reverse complement.
AGAAAAAGCGCTTCATCCGGTGTTGCAACAGCCAGCATGCTCACGCCACTTTCGATTGCTGTCTTGGCAACTGCCAAAACTCCATGACCATATGCATCGGCTTTTACGACTGCGATCACTTGAGCATTGCCGCTTTGCTGTTGAAACGCTATTAAATTCTTTTTGATCGCACCTAAATCAATGACCGCTTTTGTCGGCCGGTATTGTTCTGTCATCGTCACACCGCCCAGTTAATTTGTTTGTATCAGAACTTGCGCTGCCGCAAATTCTTTTGAATGAGTAATGGATACTAGACCCATTTCGATATTCCGGAAATAAACAGACGGTTTGCCTTTGGCATCTTTCCTGATTTCAATATCTTGAAAAGAACATTCACCGCCGATTCCCGTACCATTTGCTTTTGAGAACGCTTCTTTTGCTGCAAAACGGCCCGCTAAAAACTCAATTTTTCGATTTGCTGTTAATTGGTTGTACTCATCTTGCTCGTATTCGGTTAAAATGCGCTCCCGAAATTTTGGGGATTTAGTATCTAATCGCCGGATTCGTGACAATTCAACGACATCCAATCCGATTCCTGTAATCATAAATGTTTCTCCTTTCAATCGCAAACAGGTAACAGGTATAATTAAAGATATGAAATAGAGGTGACAAAATGTTTATTCGTACAGAAAGCTTTAAGCAATACTTGCGTATGTATCCGGTCGTTTCCACCTTGATCGCCCTTAACTTATTGGTTTATCTCTTGGGATTGCTGCCATTATTGGGGGATTGGATTTATTTTTATGGTCTCGGCTCCAACTTTTACATTGCAGAAGGTCAATGGTGGCGCTTCTTTACCCCAATTTTCCTGCATGGCGGATTGATGCATTTGCTGTTTAATATGTTTTCCTTGTTCCTATTCGGACCAGAATTGGAGCGCTTAACCGGTAAAGTTCGCTTTATCACGATTTACCTGCTGGCAGGATTGTTTGCTTCGGCAGCTACTTACTTCTTGCAGCCGCTCGATTATGCTCACGTCGGAGCCAGTGGCGCTATTTTCGGTGTTTTTGGAGCATTCGGTGCATTGGTGTATTACGGAGGACGTGCTTTGCCGCAACTCAAACAAATTATACTCCCAATTATCGTCATTAGTATAGTGATGACTTTCTTGACACCTAACGTCAATGTCACCGCTCATATCGCCGGAATGATTACAGGGTTTTTGATCGGACTCAGTTATTTCCATCCAAAACGAATTGTCAGTTGGCGAGCTAAAAAATAAGAACAGCCGGAATGAATTATTCCGGCTGCTTTTTTTTGGAAATATAATGGTTTAATTTTCAAAGTTTTTGGTTCCAGATGGTTCATACCAGGCCAAAATTCGGCTCGCGTCATCTTTCTCCATGTGCGGAGTGGACGCAGTGGCTCCCATCATACCGGATTTGATTGTCGAATTGATGGAAGCGAGCCCTCTCCGGCGCTGAAAATAGCTTTGCGTCACTTGAACGACTTGCACACGTTTTTTCAGCATGAAGTAACGGTGTTTGCTGATTCCTCTGAATTGCATGGTCAGTTGTTTTTCGCCAAGTGCATAACCTGCTGTCCGGTGCTGCCAAACTCCAATAGCCACAACAAACGGCACGAGAATCAGCGCTAACAGACCGTACGGATAGAAAAAATACCCAACCACCGCTAATACTGGCGATAGCCAAAGCAAGTCCAGTCGGTAGAAAAAGTGAACACTGCGCTTTGGTGCCTTATTCAATTCAGGCGCCCATTCGAGTTCCGGAAACAAATCAGCCAGTATGGGGATCATCCGCTCTGCTTTGACCAGAGGAAACAAGCGGATTTTTTCATCCTTATCTCCAATTGAACCTCCTGCACTTTCAACAAGGACCGTTGCATACCCAAAAATTTCACGCAGCGGATTTTGGCTTACTTTAATCCCTTGCACGCGCTTTAATGGCACAGATACTTTCTTTTTTTCCAGTAATCCTCTCGTAATGTAGATATGGTCTTCATCCCGCTGAATGGTGAATTGGTAGTTTGCTACGATGGTCATCACAACCGAAATAATCCACGCAATCAACAAGACAATAAAGATTGTCAGTACTACAATCAATGCCCCAAAACGCAAAAACAGCATAACTTCCTCGTAAATGGCATCATACGGAATCAGTTCTGAAAACTGCGACAGGAAAAGCGCAACCGCCGAAATCACCACTCCGATCCCACCAGAAGTTGTAGCAAGAATCAACAACTCTTTCATGGACATGGTGTAAAGCACTTTTGTTTCTTTTTTAGCCGGAGTCGGTGCTTCTACGTATTCCACCGGTCCCATCACTGGAAGGTCGTCTTCTGGAAGCCGGTATTTTGCCTTTTCCATTTCGTTTTCGATTCGGTCTGCATCTTCTCGGGATATGGCTGTCAACTCAGCCTCGGCCTGTCCTGCTTTGCCAGAACCTCCTGTTTCCACTTTCACTTTTACCAAGCCAAGTGGACGATGGAAGATGCCTTCTGTGTAATTCAGGCTTTGGATCCGGTCAAAAGGAATATACCTCTTTTTCTTCACAAAAAGACCGTACTCAATGCGCAGCTCTCCATCTTCAAACCAGTAAACAAAACGTTTCCACTTAATGATTCCAGCAACCAGCAGGAAAATCAGCGCCACGCTGCTCACGATAAGAGGAATCAAGCCCTGCCACCCTTGGTTAAACATCGAGCTAATGCCGCCGTCTCTAAATATATTGACACCAAAAACGATGACAAACGGAACGATTAATTCTTTCAGACCTTTAATAAAATTTAAAAACGCAGAAATGGGATGCAGCTTATAACGTTCTTCATACATCGTCTTCCGCCACCCTTGCCAATACAGAGATTCTCGCTCTTAATTCATCCGCTTCTGCCGTGACCAATGCGGGAATGGTATGTGTCGTTGCAGCAGTGGAAATGGAGATCTCAGCCAAGTCATACTTTCGCAAAATCGGTCCCTGTTCAGTGTCCACATGCTGCACCCGGACCATTGGCACCAATGTTCGAGTTACGACAAACAAGCCGTGCTGCAATTCGATTTCTTGTTCTCTTACTTCATAGCGCCAGCGTTGCCAGCGAATTTTGGGAAACCAGTAAATCAGCAAAAAGCCCAGCAGCACAATAATTGCGCCATAAACAGCATACAGCCATTGCGGCCAGTCGAAGAAATACGTTAATACCCCAGCTCCAATTGCGATCAGTGCGATTACTGCAGTTTCCATGCTGCCGTATACACGCCAAACAGTTAAGCCTTTACGTGAAATTTGATTTTTTGGTTGGTTGTCCATTTGCTTCTCTCCAATCGCTTTCCTATCCATTATACGATTTGCTCATCGTTACGTTTCATTCAATTGTAACTGATATCCGGACAGCAAAAAAGGATGGATGCAAACAGTTTCCTGTTTGCATCCATCCTCGAGTTGATCGGTATTAAGATTCGCTGCGGCGAGTTGTACGTCCTGGACGTCCGCCGCCAGTTCCACTTCCGCCTTCACGGCGTCGGCTTGCGCCTGAGCTCGCTCCACGGCTTGATGAAGATGGACGAGATGAGCTTGAAGAGCGATTGCCTTTATAGCCGCCGCCTCCGCCACTGCGTCCGCTTCCGCCTTTACCTTTGTATCCGCCGCCTCCGCGTGATGGCAAAGGACGTTCTTCAGAGATAGAGACTGGAACATCTTCCGGTTCTTTAGTCATTGTTTTAAGAGCTGCTGCAATCAAGTCAACTGCTTCGTGTTTTTCCAACATTTGAGTTGCAAATTCACGGTAGTCGCCAAGATTGTTTTTCTCAGTCATTTCAACTAATTGCTCCATAGCAACGCGTTTTTGGCCAAGTACAGCCTCATCAGCAGTTGGAGGAACTAAAGCTTCCATTTTTTTCTTAGTTGTGCGCTCAACGATGCCCAAGTAGCCCATTTCACGTGGTGTTACAAACGTGACTGCGACTCCTTTTTTACCTGCACGGCCAGTACGGCCAATACGGTGAACATAGCTTTCAGGATCTTGAGGAATATCAAAGTTGTATACGTGTGATACGCCTGAGATGTCAAGTCCACGAGCTGCTACATCTGTTGCAACCAAGATATCGATTTTGCCTGCTTTGAACTGCTTCAAAACGGACATGCGTTTTGCTTGGCTTAAATCGCCATGAATTCCTTCAGCCAAATAGCCGCGGATATTCAAAGCTTTTGCTAATTCGTCAACCCGGCGTTTTGTACGTCCAAAAATGATCGCAAGTTCAGGCTGTTGAATATTCAAAAGACGTGAAAGAATGTCGAATTTTTCGCGTTCTACTGATTTAACATAGAATTGCTCAATGTTTTCAACAGTCATTTCTTTTGATTTGATTTTAACGATTTCAGGAGTCTTCATGAATTTCTCTGCAATGCGGCGGATTGCATCCGGCATAGTTGCTGAGAACAACAATGTCTGGCGAGTGTCAGGAACACTTGACATAATTGTTTGAATGTCTTCGATAAAGCCCATGTTCAACATTTCGTCTGCTTCGTCAAGGATCAATGTGTTTACGTTGTCCAATTTAAGAGTACGGCGGTTGATATGGTCTAATAGACGTCCTGGAGTACCAACGATAATTTGCGGGCGGTTTTTAAGTGCACGGATTTGTCGGCTAATTTCTTGGCCGCCGTATACTGAAAGAATACGCACGTTTTTATCTTGGCCCAATCTGTAAAGTTCTTCAGAAACCTGGATAGCCAATTCGCGTGTTGGTGCGATGATCAATCCTTGAACATTACCGTCTTTAGTGTCGATTTTTTCAATCAAAGGAATACCAAAAGCGGTTGTTTTACCAGTACCCGTTTGTGCTTGTCCGATGATGTCCTTGCCTTCCATTCCAAGACGGATTGTTCCCTCTTGAATTGGTGTTGCTTCTTCAAACCCCATGCGTTTTACGGACTTTAAAGTTGTTTCGCTAATATTTAACTCTGAAAATTTTACCAAATTTTTTCAATCTCCTTTTGTCTTCATCTGATTTACAAATGGTGTACATTTTAGATGAATAGTGACAAGGGCGAGCCTTTATGAGGAAGTTTCACGTCGAAAATCATACTCTGTAGTTTTAAGTCAGAGGGGATGTGTGAACAGGAAAAGCTCGGGCTTTGCCGAGCGGTCTGAACGACGGGCAGTTACTACCCTATCTATAGAACAAACCGTTTTGCTCAAAAAAATACTCTTCACAGGGAAGAGTGTTTCAAAAATGTATCCATTGCTTTCAAAAGAATACCACGTTTTTTTATCATTTGCAATCAATCTGCAAAGGTTCTAATAATCAGTTTACTCTGCGCCTTTGTTCATAAACGCATAAACTTCCTTAAACCAATCGTCGCAGTCATCGCTGTAGCAGATCAAGTGCTTGCCCGTTTCTGAATGGACCATGTGTTTTTCATCAGAGCCGATGTGGTCATAAATAAAGTCTGCGGCAGAAGCTGGGACAACACTGTCCTTGCCGCCCTGAACAATACAAACTGGAACTTTGATTTTATCGTAGTAGGGTTCCACCATCTTGACGACTCGCAGAAATTCAACAGCTGAACTGACAGGCGTATTTGTTAACTTGTATTCATACAAATGAAAAGATGGGTTTTCCGCTATTCTGCCAGCCAATGCATCCCGCATCGTTTCCTGCACTTCTTCAAAAATCTGTGCAGGGCTAATGTATTTAGCTGCGGCACTTAATAAAACCAGACGATCGATTTTGTAGCGCATCGCTAAGTACATAGCAATTAAGCCACCCATTGAAAAACCAACAATGATGATGCGATCTGCTGATTTTTTTAGCCTTTTGAGCGCCAGTTCTGCTTCCATCATCCAGCTTTCAGCCGAAATACTTTTTAAAGCCAATTTTTCGCCATGGCCGGGAAGCGTTGGTATTTCGATTATCCAATCGGTTTGCTCCGTCAAAAAATCAGCAAATGGTTCAACTTCAAACGGGCCTCCTGTAAAACCATGGATGCAAAGAACGCCAGTCTTCAAATTGTTCTCCTCTTTTCACTGATAAGCAGTATAGCTTTGTGGCAAAGAGCAGCGCTTCGCCAGTGCGTCTTATGCCCGTCGAATCTATACGAGCGCTTGCGCTTTTCTTATTGTCCAGACTCCAGCGCCCAGATTCGATGGGCACTTGCGCTTTTCTTTATTCAGCTTTAGTAAAAGGTTCGATGATGTTTTCCAGTGCCATGCCGCGGGAACCTTTCACTAAAACTACCGAATCTTTATTTGTGTGTTTCTTCAACAGGTCGATAATCGGCCCATAATCATTTTCACTCCACAATAGCTTGCCCGTGTAGTCCGGCTGCAACTTGTCATATAGCCATTTCATACGCGGGCCATAAAGGCAGACGCCAGCCAGACTTTCGGAAATGTATTTGCTGAGCTCTTCGTGATAGGTTTGCTCATCATCTCCGAGTTCCAGCATGTCGCCAAGAACGACCCATTTTTTGTCTTTCATCGTCGTTTCCCGGATAAAGTTTAAAGCTGCATTCATCGATGAAGGCGCAGCGTTATAAGCATCATTGATGAACATAGCGCCATTTTCTGCTTGAACCATCTGCATGCGCATATCGGTTAAAGCTGCGTCCTTCAGCGATTTGCGAATTTGTTCTTCTGACAAACCTGCTTCAAGCGCAATTAAAATAGCCGCTAACGTGTTTTTCACCTGATGCTCACCCAATACCGGGATGGTAAAGGCTGCATCGATGATTCCACTGACCATAAAGCTGCTGCCATTTTCAGTGGCTTTGATATCGGTCACTGTCAATTCGTTATTGTCGTCGAATCCAAAAGAAACTCCTTGCGGAAAATCTTCCATGAACGGCTGCAGCAATGGCTCATCGCCGTCATAGAACAGCTTGCCATGTTGCTGGAGACCAGCAGTGATTTCGAATTTTGCTTCTGCAATGGCTTCACGAGATCCAAGATCCTGCAAATGCGCTTCTCCAATATTGGTGATGATGGCATAATCAGGACGGGCCAGCTCAGACAGAAATTCAATCTGTCCTTTGCCGCTCATACCCATTTCCAACACCGCGACTTTGGTATCTTCTTCTAAAGATAAAATGGTTAATGGCAGACCTAATTGGTTATTGAAATTTCCAGGTGTTTTTTGAACCTTGAAATAAGGCTTTAAAACACTGGCCACCAAGTCTTTTGTCGAAGTTTTTCCGTTGGAGCCTGTAATCCCCACAACGAGTGCCGACAATTCGTCCCGATAAGCACGGGCCATTTCCTGCAAAGCGACCTCGCAGTCATCTACGAAAAGCAAAGGCAAATCTTCCGGAGCACCCGGTTCATCGCGCTGCCATAACGAAGCGGCTGCACCTAATTCGATGGCTGAACGGACATATTTATGCCCATTCACTTGCTCGCCACGGAAAGGAATGAACAAATCGCCTGGCTTGAGCGTTCTCGTATTAATTGAGGCCCCTGTTACGTCAAAGCCTTTTAAATTAGTTTTGATATCAAGCCATTTGGCTACTTGCTCAATCTTTTTTTTCATTTGGTTTCTCCACTCAATCTATTTTAACTTGCAGTAATTGTTTATCTTCATGACGTTCAATCGCTAAAGCGATCAGGCGTTCAATCAGTTCCGGATACGGCAATCCGGTATGTTCCCAAAGCAGCGGGAACATGCTGTAAGGCGTGAATCCCGGCAAGGTATTGACTTCGTTAATCAAGATTTCATTGGCTTCTGTGACAAAAAAGTCTGCGCGCACAAGTCCTGAGCAGTCCAAGATTTTAAAGGCTTTTTTGGCGTCTCTTTCCAACTTTTCATAAACTGCATGATCCAGCTCCGCGGGAATAATCATCGCTGTATCGCCATCTTTGTATTTTGCCTGGTAATCATAAAAAGCTTTTAGCGGCTTGATTTCCCCTGCAACTGAACAAGCTGGCTCATCATTTCCAAGCACGCCTACCTCGATTTCGCGGGCAACTACTCCCTGTTCAACGACAATCTTGCGGTCAAATTTCAAGGCTTCTTTTACGGCAGCAATCAATTCTTCACGATTTTCGGCTTTGCTGATGCCAACACTTGATCCTAAATTAGCAGGTTTCACAAATACCGGCCAAGCAAGTTCTGCTTCTACCTTATCCAGCCACAAGCCCTGATCTTTATCCCATTCTCTTCTTATAAAATACACATAAGGCGTTTGTTTTAAACCTGCCTGCTCGAACAGCTGCTTCATGACTACTTTGTCCATGCCTGCCGAAGATGCCAGCACACCGTTTCCGACGTACGGAATATTCATGACCTCAAGCAAGCCTTGAACGGTCCCATCTTCTCCGTTCGGTCCATGCAATAAAGGAATAATGACATCCAGTGCTTTCCCGCTTTCGGCGGGAAGAAATCCGGAGATGTCATTTGGCTTTGACGACTGCCCAGCCAATTGAAGCTGTCCAATCGATTTTGCCGTTTCTTCGAGGCGGTCGCCTTTTCTCCATTCACCATCTTGTGTAATGTAAATCGGATACACTTCATACGCATCAAAATCAATTGCTTTTGTAACTGCAAGGGCTGTTGACAGAGAAACTTCATGCTCTGCTGATTTGCCTCCATATAATAAACCAATTCTTTTTTTCATCCAAGAAACCTCATTTCATTATCCATATTGCTTAGTTTATCACGAACCTTTAACGACGAATATTTTTTTCCTGTCAGCCCCCGAAAATTTTCAAGCCGGCTACTCCGGCAAGGATGCATGACAAGAAAAACAATTTCGCCGGCTGCCGGCTTTCATTAAAAAACAGCATGCCAACCAACACACTGCCTGCAGCCCCGATGCCTGTCCATACTGCATACCCTGTTCCAAGTGCAATAGTCGTCAGAGCCAGCGACAATAAATAGAAGCTGAGTGCACCGGACAAAACGGTCAGGCCAGTATACAACTTCACTTTAAAGCCATTCGATAATTTCATCGTGGTGACAAAAGCGACCTCAAACAATCCAGCAGCAATTAAAATTAGCCAATCTATCATGATTTCACCTGCTTACTTGCCTCTTCTTTTCCATCCATCACTTTTAGCCCAACGATTCCAAACAGCAGCAAACTCAAAAAGAACAGTTTTTCCAAACTGGCATTTTCACCGAATAGCCAAATTCCAAGAATAGCCGTTCCAGCAGCACCAATGCCAGTGAAAACCGCATAAGCCGTACCGATAGGAATCGTCTTCATCGCAATGGAAAACAACAAGAAGCTGATGACGATAAAAACCAATGTGACAAGAGAGGGAGCCAAATTAGTAAAGCCGTCAGCAAGTTTCAAGCCGATTGCCCATACAATTTCTGTGGCTCCTGCAATCAAAAGATAAATCCAAGCCATATGCTTTCCTTCTTTCATTTTCAAACGCATTTAACTTTCATCTCTTTATATAGCTTCCGGCAGGTCAGCAAGCAAAGACTCGCAACTCAACCTATAGTGTAATCAAAAATCAACTCGAAAAAAATAATACCTGTTTCCAGGTATTATTTCCATACTTTTTGTTTTCTGTCGTAGATGATCTTACGTGAAATCCCCTGTTTGGTGTACTCTTCAATATCGGACCAGAACTCGTCGAGAAAAGAGATTTCCTCTACTGGACGAATATGCAATTCAATGGTGCTTTTGGTTTTTTCGGGGTCTGCCAATGAGATGAGCACGCCTTCACGGTAATTTTTCTTCAAGGATTGCAGAATTTCAGCTGGCAGCTCCGGTATCAGGTCCTTAGCTTTTCGACGCCAAAAATTCTGTCCATTCTCTTCCCTGCGAATTAAATACGTGAAATAGTTTCCGACAAGCTCATTCAGGCGTTCTAATTTGCGGAAGTAAATTTTTGTGGTTTCTTCTTCTTCGCTGGACAAATAAACGAATTCATTTTGAAGCGTCGAATAAAACGGCGTCTTCACTGGTTCTTTTTTATGGCCGATGTACAATAATTCGGCCTGCTCCTGGGGCGTCAGGGAATTTAGTTGTTTTTCACTCTTGAAATCAATCCAGCAAAATTCGCTCTTTTTGTTTGCTCGCGCTTTCCGCAATTGCCCGAACTCTTCCTGTGTAGCGAATTCCATGTGAGTGTGCATATTAAAAGATGCATCTTCATATGGGTGTTTTAGCAGCAACAGATTTTTGGGCAATTTCATGGCATCCAAAAAATGGGCAAAGGTAAGTCCGCTGAATAAGGCAAATTGATCAGACTCGTTCAGATAAATATATAAATGCTGTATGTACGCATCCGTGTTCAACGGTTTTTTTACCATATCCCCCACTCCATTCCATTTTCTATTATACGACCAAAACATCCAAATATGAAACATACCTACTCCAAATGCGTCATTACTTTTGTCATGCGCATATTACAGATATATACGTTATAATATATTCCGACTCATAATAATAAAAAGTACAGGTGGAAAATACATGCAAACTAACAAAAGCTTTACCGACCGCATTGATTGGTCGCTGGCTTTCATCCTATTTCTGTTCTTTATTGTCAGCCTGGTAGCTATTTCTTCTGCCCAAACTTCCGGTCAATATTTGACGAATTTTGTTCCAAGGCAAGCTTTATTTTATATCATTTCCACCGGGATGATTGGAATATTGATGTATTTCGACCCAGAACAATATAAAAAAATGGCCTATTATTTATACGGCTTCGGCATTCTCCTGCTCGTCCTTTTAATGATTTCACCGGATGGGGTAGGCCAAATCGCTGAACCGGTTAATGGGGCAAAAGCTTGGTTCCATACACCATTCGTCAATATTCAGCCCGCAGAATTCATGAAAACCTTCTATATATTGGCATTGGCAAAAATGATCTCTACTCACCACGAACAACATCTGATCAAAACCATCAAATCCGATTTTTATTTATTAGGGAAAATCGCACTTTGTTTAATTATTCCGTTGGGCTTTATTCTTCTGCAGCCCGATTTGGGAACTGCATTAGTATTTATCGCCATTACATTAGCGGTTGTTGTAGTCTCGGGAATTTCCTGGAAAATTATTGCACCAAGCTTTGGCGGGGTCGCTGTTATCGGTGCCTTATTGCTCTGGATGACCATCAATGCCCAAGACTTCCTGTCTAATGTCTTTGGTTTGCAGCCTTATATGTTTGAACGGATTTATACATGGCTTGATCCATACTCCTATGCAGAAGCCGGTGGATACAATCTGATTGCCGCAATGAACGCTATCGGTTCAGGAGAAGTGTTCGGAAAAGGCTACCAAGGACGCCAAGTCTATGTGCCGGAAAATCATACAGACTTTATCTTCACGGTTATTTCGGAAGACTTCGGGTTTATCGGCGCCAGCGCTGTTATCATTCTATTTTTCATGCTAATCTATCACTTGACCAAAGTTACGCTGCAATTCAAGGACACATTCAGCACCTATGTATGCGCAGGAATTATTGCAATGATTACGTTCCACGTATTCCAAAACATTGGCATGACGATTCAACTTTTGCCGATCACAGGCATCCCTCTTCCTTTTATCAGCTATGGAGGAAGTTCGTTAATCGGGAACATGCTGGCTCTCGGGATTGTTTTCAGCATGAAATTCCATCATAAAACTTACATGTTCGATAAAAACAAAAAATAAAAACTCCGACATCCTGCGTCGGAGTTTTTATTGTTGAGACTGTGTGTGAACTGGTTGAGGCAAAGCAATCGCTTTGATTAATTCAACGCGGGATTTTGTGATTTTTGCTTGGATTCCAAGTTTCGACAAATTTGAAACGATATTGCGAACATCTACGTTTTTCGCCATCCATATCACCTCTTTGTGTTTTTCATTACTTATAAAGACGTATTTGAACTTGCCGTGTTTCAGGGGCAAGGTATAAATTGTTGACTTTTCTGTGTCTATGTTTATAATACCATCTTTTCAGGATTTTAAACTTATCATTTTGATGACATTTAAGAATCTGATGTAAATCGGTTGCTTTATATACCCCTTAGAGGTATATTGGGTTTAGAATAAAGATTGGAGGATCTTCAGATGAGCGAATTAATTGAAGAACCCTTTGCACTGGATACCTCTTGCAGGAAAAGCCATCATCCCCTATCTGTCAAAAGAGATTTAACCAATCGATTGAATCGCGTTGAAGGTCAGATCCGCGGCATTAAAGGCATGGTGGAAAAGGACGTTTATTGCGATGACATCATCACGCAACTGGCTGCTACACAATCTGCTTTAAATAGCGTCACCAAAGTTTTGCTGGAAGGCCATTTGAAGGGCTGCGTCAAAGAACGTCTGGAAAATGGAGAAGAAGAAGTGTTGGACGAATTGCTTATTACCATTCAAAAAATGATGCGTAAATAATAGGAGGAATTTTTTATGAAAGAACAAATCAATCTACAAGTTAGCGGCATGACATGCCAACATTGTGTAAGTTCCGTAAAAGACAGCGTTATGGCTTTACCGGGCATAGACAAAGTCGAAGTGTCTTTAGAAAACGGTTCTGTTGACGTCGCTTACGACGCCGCGACAGTTGAAGTCAACCAAATTGCAGAAGCTATTGAAGATCAAGGATACGATGTGGCAATGTTAAGCGAATAACTGCGGAAACGCAGTTATTTTTTTCAAAATAATATACCCCCAACAGGTATATAACTTTAAAAGGACGGGATTGTTATGAGTACTAAACAAACTGAACTGGCGATTACCGGCATGACGTGTGCTGCTTGCGCGAACCGCGTCGAAAAAGGACTGCAAAAACTGCCTGGCGTTTCGGAAGCCACCGTCAATTTTGCCACTGAAAAAGCTTCAGTAACTTATGATGACAACCAGGCATCTATGATCGATGTCCAATACAAAGTAGAACAATTGGGATACGGCGTGCAACAGGAAGAAATTGATTTTTCCATACAGGGCATGACCTGCGCTAATTGTTCTGCGCGCATCGAAAAAGTTTTAAATAAGATGGAAGGTGTCCAATTGGCTAACGTCAATTTGGCAATGGAAACCGGCCATGTATCTTACAATCCTGGAACCGTCACTCCCGAGGACTTTGTCAAACGAATTCAGTCGCTGGGTTACGATGCAGTCCTCAATCAAGAAACTGAAGAAGCGACAGACCACAAAGAACAGGAAATTAAAAAGAAAACACGCTTGTTCTGGATTTCTGCCGCCCTTTCTTTTCCATTGCTATGGACCATGTTCAGTCATTTTTCCTTTACGTCCTGGATGTACGTACCTGAGATTCTCATGAATCCGCTGGTTCAATGGGCATTGGCAACACCTGTCCAATTTTGGATCGGGGCTTCCTTTTACAAAGGAGCCTACTTTGCATTAAGAAATAAATCCGCAAATATGGATGTTCTGGTTGCTCTCGGCACCTCCGCTGCTTATTTCTACAGCGTTTACCTGGTGTTGGCAAATTGGAATATGGGACATAATATGGGCTTGTATTTTGAAACCAGCGCCGTATTAATCACCTTAATTATCTTAGGAAAAGTATTTGAAGCACGTGCAAAAGGCCGTTCTTCTGATGCTATTAAAAAACTGATGAAACTGCAGCCGCAGCATGCTTTGGTTGAACGCGGTGATGAGTTTATCAGCTTGCCGATTTCAGAAGTTAAAACCGGAAATATTTTGTTGATTAAACCAGGGGCATCCATCCCGGTTGATGCGGCTGTCCTTTCAGGCAACTCAGCCGTAGATGAATCCATGTTGACCGGCGAAAGCTTGCCTGTCGACAAAGAGACGGGGGATGCCGTTTTTGCGGCAACGGTCAACTCCAACGGATCGCTTCGTGTGCGAGCCGATAAAATCGGCAAAGATACTGTGTTGTCGAATATCATTCGCGTCGTTGAACAAGCGCAAGGTTCCAAAGCGCCGATTCAGCGGCTGGCTGACAAAATTTCAAGCATCTTTGTTCCAATTGTCGTGGGCATCGCCATCATTACGTTTCTTGTTTGGTATTTCCTTGTGGCACCCGGAAACTTTGCGGCTGCTCTTGAAAGCACCATCGCAGTTCTGGTCATTGCCTGCCCCTGTGCACTTGGCTTGGCTACACCGACTTCAATTATGGCTGGCTCCGGACGGGCTGCCGAACAAGGCGTCTTGTTCAAAACCGCAGAATCTTTGGAAAATACTAAACACATTGATACTGTCGTTCTGGATAAAACGGGCACCATCACCAATGGGCGCCCTGTCGTAACAGATTTTATTCCAGCAGGTAATGTTGATTTGGATGAATTGAAAAACTTGGCGGCCAGTGCAGAAAACCAATCTGAACACCCGGTGGCTCAAGCCATCTCTGATTTTGGGGAATCCACACTGAACGTTAGTGCTTTTAGTGCAGTGCCAGGCCATGGCATCCGCGCTACCGTAGCGGACCGGGAAGTGGTTATGGGCAACCGCCGCTTAATGGATGGACTTTCGGTTGATGAAGCACAAGCTGAAGCTTTTGAGAGCGATGGCAAAACGGTCATGTTCATCGCTGTAGATGGGCAATACAGCGGCCTCATTGCAGTAGCAGACACCATCAAAGACACTGCAAAACAAGCAGTCCAGGAAATGAAAAGTATGGGGCTTCATGTGGTCATGCTGACGGGAGATCAAGAGCGCACAGCTTCAGCTATTGCCAAACAAGTGGGCATTGATGAAGTGTTTGCTGGGGTCTTGCCTGCAGAAAAAGCAGATGTGGTTTTGAAACTCCAAGCTCAAGGCCGACGCGTCGCCATGGCTGGAGATGGCTTGAACGATGCGCCCGCACTGGCCAGCGCTGACGTTGGCATGGCCATGGGCACAGGAACAGCCATTGCCATGGAAGCGGCCGACATCACCTTGATGCAAGGCGATTTAATGCGTGTGGTCGACGCGATTCGGATGAGCCGACTCACTGTTCGGAATATTAAACAGAACTTGTTCTGGGCACTTGCCTACAACTCCATCGGTATCCCGATTGCGGCAGCTGGTTTTCTGGCCCCGTGGCTTGCAGGTGCCGCGATGGCATTTAGCTCCGTATCAGTTGTCATGAATGCTTTGCGCCTTCAGCGTGTAAAACTGGATAAATGATGATTAGTTTATCGAAGAGGTCCAGAAATGGACCTCTTTTTCCTGTCATTGTTCTATAAGTGAAACAAGAGTAAAATAAGGGCATATTCTTTTGAGAAAGCAGGAATCTCTACTTATGAAAAAAACCATTTTACTGCTGATGTCCGTCCAGTTTTTTGTGTACTTGGGATTCGGCATCATCATCCCTATTTTGCCCGAAGTCGTTGTTCAGCAAGGCTACTCGGAAATCCACGTCGGTGGACTAATCACCATCTATGCCCTGTCTTCCTTTTTTACCGCACCGCTTTGGGGAAAGCTTTCTGATAAAACGGGACGAAAGAAACTGATTCTTGTCGGCTTGGCTGGATTCAGCTTGAGCTTCTTCCTATTTTCGCTGTTCCTTGATAACTTGGTGCTGCTGTATCTTTCACGCATTGTCGGCGGCTTGTTTTCCGGTGCCCTTTATACTGCTGTGACCGGCTATGTGGCAGACATCACGACAAATGAAGAGCGCAATAAATACATGGGGCTTCTCGGCATGTCAATTGGCCTCGGCTTCATTTTTGGGCCTGCAATTGGCGGACTTCTCGGTGCAGTTTCCTTGTCTTTGCCGTTTACGGCTTCCGCAGTTCTGGTCCTCCTGTTAATGGGTTATGCGAGCCTTGTTTTAAAAGAACCTATTCGAAAAGGCGAAGCCGTGAAACGCGCGCTTTTGCCGAAAGGTTCCAGCACACTTTGGCAATTCCGCATCCGCTACTTGTTTCTATTTTCTTTTATGGTGACTTTCCTGTTGGCAGGATTGGAGTCTACCTTCCAACTGTTCCAGATCGACCAGATTGAAATCACACCGCTTCAGCTCGGTTACTTGTTCATGGCCAGCGGATTTGTGGACGCTGCCATCCAAGGCGGCGTTGTTCGCCGAATTAAAGATGGTGCCGAAACAAAATGGATTATTGGAGCACAGATCGTCACAGCTCTCGGCCTAGTGATTCTTCCCTTTACCAGCAGTCTGATTTTTGCAGGGGTTGCCCTCAGTATTTTTACTGCCGGCAATGCCTTGGCACGCACTGCATTGGTATCACTGACGTCAAAAGAATCAGGCGGAAAGTACGGAACGGCTGCCGGCATGACGTATTCAATGGACAACCTTGGCCGCATTATCGGGCCATTGACGTTCACATGGCTCCTGACAATGCAATCCGGCAGCATCTACTATTTATCTGCCGCACTAGCGATTGCCAGCATTCTGCTGATCCTGTTCTACAGATCCTCCACTAAAACTTTGCGAACTGCTGAAGAAACCAGTACTTCTGTATAAAAATTATAAGATCAACTTTAAAGGCATCGCTGAGCGCGATGCCTTTAATATGAAAAAAATATAGCAGCCTTGCTTTACAAATAAAGAGTCAGCCAAAATACATGCAGCAGCAAAATAAGCGTGTATAGCGTGTTAACACCAATAAAAGCGTAACGCCAACCCCGGGATTGGATCCAAACAAACGGTGTGTACAGAAAGGCAAAAAGACAAAGAGATAAAAAAATTTTTATCGCTAAAAGCGTTAGTGGAGAAAATGATGCCAATAATGGATTCGCCTCAGTTACAGCACCCGATAGTAGCCCCACATAAGTCAGCACCCCATCAAGGAAGTTCAAGATCATCAAACTCCAGATATGCTTTTTTAAAGGTGCTTTGCTTTTTCCCATCCCCATGTGCCACACCCTCACTTGATCAGTCATATGCATTTAGTACTGGAATACCCGAATGATAATAATATTATACATCAAAAATTAGGTATTTAATCACAAATTTTTTAAAAATAAATATCAATATCGTATGCAAAAAATAAAAAACCAGAAATTTTGTATTACAAAATTTCTGGCTCGTCTAAAATATTTTTTTGAAGTTTAGGATGCGCTTCTTTCAACACAGATGGGCGCATTAAATAGCTCGTTAGTCCAATTAGGCAAAGGCTGCTTGCACCAACAATGTATTCTGCCGGTACTAAATCGTAGAGTAATCCGAACACCAGATAACCAAGCGGCATCATGGCCATTGCCATCGATTCCAGAATTCCAAAGACGCGGCCACGGTATTCTTCCTCTACATCCTTTTGCATCATGACACCGATCGGCGTATTCACACACACATTGGTGACACCAAACATAAGCATCAGCACAAGGAAATAAACAACGGTTACACCGTAGGACATGCCAATAACGAGCGGAACGCTCATCCCCGTAAGCAGCACAGACATCGCCAATATCCCTCTTTTAGCAAACTGCAAAGGAAACTTCACTTCTTTGCTGACAGAGAAATGGATGGACGCTGCCAGCATACCCACCGCAATCATCGCTTCAATCATCCCGAAATGCGTCGCTTCCACTTGCAGTTGCTGAACTGCAATAAATGGCAGGCCAATCATCAATGAAGAGAAAAAGAAGTTGATGCCGATAGCGGTTGTTACGATAACCATAATGACGCGATTGGATTTCAAGTAAGAAAATCCTTCTTTCATCTCCGTCAACATCGTTTTTTTCTTTTCATCCGCTGGTTTTTCGCCGCGTACTGTAAACAACCGGAAGTTCATCGTCGATTCCAACAAGACAGCAATAGCATAGGCAGCGACTTGAATCAGCAAGAATACGTTCATTGACACAAAACCGAAGAGGATGCCGCCAACCACCGGCCCGCCTATCGTGGCAATCGAAATGGCCGATTGGTTAAAGCCCATTGCGCGTTGTATACGATCCGGGTCAATGAGATTAGCGATTGACGAAGAAAATGTGACACTCGTAAACATCGAACTCACCGACAGAAGCGCAGTCGTCGTGTAAATGGCTGTTAACGACAAGCTGTTCATCAAACCAAACACCAGTAAGCCCGCTACTGCAAGTACACTTGCCAGTTGCGACAGAATTACAATCACTTTTTTCGAATACTTATCCGCAGCGTATCCGGCAAACGGCGCCAATAAAGATCTTGGCAGTATGCTGCAAATCAAGTTAATCGCAAAACTTGCGGCTGAACCAGTCAAGGCTAATACATATAAACTGATGCCAAATGCATAGACAGAGCTCCCAAATGTCGAAATCAACTTGCTGGCCGTAAACGTGTACAAGTGATAAGTCGCCCGTTTGATGCGTACTGCTTCCTGCATGCTTTCACTCCCTTAGAGAAAGTTTAATTTAATTAAACAAAATATAACACAGAAAAATTGGCGTTGCAAGTAAAAGTTTAATATAATTAAACTACTGAAAGGAAAGGTGATCACATGGCTACTTTAGGCGAACGCATCAAAGATTTACGCAAACAAAAGGGATTGACGCTGCAGTCTTTAGCGGGCAATCAACTGACTAAAGGTATGCTGAGTTTGATTGAAAACAATAAGGCGAATCCTTCAATGGAAAGTCTCGCTTATATAGCAGAACGGTTGGGTGTGGATCGCAATGAACTGCTTGAAGATATCTCGACCAATGAACTGCGAAACTTATTGGAAAAGATCGAACAGCTTTATACGCAGGAAATGATCAGTGATGAGCTGATTGTGAAATACAAAGAAATTGTCCGTGAAATCAAGCCTCACATCGATAAACTGCCCTTTCGCTACGAATCCGCTCGGCTCCTCGAAATCTACAGCCGTTGCAGTTACCATACTAAGCAGGATGGCTGGAAAGAGCATTTAGCAAAAGCCGAGGAAATCTATGAAACTCTGCACATGATTAATCAAAGTGCAGATCTCCATATCTTTAGGGCAATGATGGCTTTCACGGAGCACCGCTACAGCGAGGCTTTGGATATGATCCAAACATCCAGGCGGATTTTTGAAGAGCGCACCGGCATTTTAGATCCACTGAAAAAACTGGATTTTGATTATTATGAGTCTATCCTCTATTCGGCAGTTGGAGATACGGATAGCTCTAAGCGCTTGATGAAAGACGCGATTGATTACTCTAAAAAAAAGCAACTGTTTTACCGTATTGACGCGCTTTATCGACTCGCCGGCTTTCAAGCAGTTTTAAATAACGACACCGCCAACAAAGACCACTATATTTCCAAGCTTCGCCTATTCGCTGATTTTACAGACGATGAAGAAATTAAAGCGGTGGCAGATGCCATCGAAATTCATTACTTAAACTCTTTTGCACACGACTATAAGGCAGCTAACGCACTGATTGAGAAGAATTTGGAGAAGCACCAGGAGGACAAAATCTTTTTATTCGCACTGGAAAAAGGCAAAGCCTTGTATGGCTTAGGACAGTTGGAAGAAGCTTTGGACTGGCTGAAAACACACACACTTTGGGAATTTCTTCATCACCCTTATGATTTATCCATGCATTACGAAAAAGATGCCTATATGGCATTAATTTACATGAAGCTTGGCAACAACGAACTTGCAGTAAAACATGCTACGATCGCTAAAAATTTGATTGAGCCCATGCCTGATTTGCCGTACAAAACATTCATCTTAAATGTTTACGAACAAGTGACTGCATAGCAAAACCCGCCATATTTTTATGGCGGGTTTTGCTATGCATGATAACGCTGATAATTTTTATAAAACTCTCGAAACTGCTGCCAGTCTCGGTCAAATTCTGGTTGAATGCAAGAAATTTGAAAAAGACTGCGGTCTTTTAAATAACTGCTCGCAGCATGAAGTTCAAAACCTGATAAATGAGCGTCCTGAAACAGAAAGCGATTTTCTTCAGTCGTCTTAAAAGTCCGGGATGTTGGGTAGCCAGTCGACAGGGATGGCCAATCTTTCGTATCTTCCTGCAATCGCTTGAAACGCTTTTCCAAAATTTCATAACGCTCCGGATAAGCGTTTAAAGCTTGCTTTAGGCTCTCCAGCAAGCTTGATGGAAACGTAAAAGGAATATTTGCGGCGGCATAAAGCCCCAAATCTAAATAACTTGGCAATTTATTATCTGATGTAATTTCATGATGCGCAAAGACAACAGCGATTCCACTCATTGTTCCGACGGCCTTGCCGCTTGCAGCCGTTGCCATCCAAACATCTTTCAAGGAAAATGGCAATGCACCAAAGCTGCTAATGCAGTCCAGGCATAACTTGATCTCCAGCTGCAAACAAACATCAGCTAATAGGTGAAAATTGTTTAGTTGTCCGGTCGACGTTTCACCGTGGACCATAAGCACCCAAGCATAGTTTCCTGTTTGCAGCGTTTGGTCAATTTTTTTACTATCAAAAGCCTCGCCCCATGACGCGCTTTCCACTGTATAGTCCAAACCCATACGTTCTGCTTGATTGACCAATCTTCTGCCAAACTCCCCATTTACCAAAATCAGGCCTTTGGCGTCCAGTCGCTTGATTTGCGCAAGCATCGCTTCATTGGCCAAGGTTCCACTTCCCGCTAGTAAATAAGGAGTCGATCCCGCCATCTCACCGAGCATGCGGTCCACCTCCTGCCGCACACCATGAAAAGCTGCAGACCGATGGGAAATGGGTGGCTGTTGGAAGGGCGCTGCAAGGGACTCCGTCAATATGACTGGCCCAGGCAGGAACAATCGGCGTTTTGTCTGCAGTCTCGCTGCCACAGAATCGTTATACTGACGCCGTGTTGTGACCATCGGAACGAATACTGCCTCGCCTGCGCCCACCGAATCGGCAAATGGCCGAAATCCGAGTTGGCCATATAATTTCAGTTGCTGAGTAGTTCCAGAAATAATGGCCGATTCAAAGCCTTGCTCCAGGCAATAATCAGATAGCGCCCGCGCCAGCAGAAAAAAGACACGGCCGTTGCGATGTGCTTTACGGATAGCCAATAAACGGATTTCACAGACCTTGCCGGCATCCGGCAAAAAATCTTCCACTTTTCCAATTTTCAAATCCAGAGAAAATGGCCGTTCCGATCGCAAGGCAATCATCCCTACTACGTCCTGATCCGACAGCACAATCAAGTAGGTGTTTTGCTCATGAAAAGGATCTGTCCGCCTGCCGCTGGCATCTGCCTGATGTTGAGGAATTTCTTCGACAAATGTTTCATAGTTCAAGCGGGCAATTTCAGCAAACTCCTTTTTTGTCCGGGCAATCTTGCACCAATACACAGCCGGCCGCCTCCCTTTACTTCCTGAATGCATCCTCTACTTGATAAAGACTTAAATCAATCTCCACAGGTTCCCCGAGAACCAATTTCGCCAATTGGCCACCCAAATAGGGGCCGGCTGTCAGCCCTGAAGCCCCCAACCCGTTTGCTGCAAAAAAGTTCGCATGTCCAGGAACCTGCCCAATAAATGGCAGAGCACTTGTGGTTGCCGGCCGAAAACCTGTTGCCGCACCTGCGATCTCTGCCTGGCTGAGCCCAGGCGCTGCTTCCAGGGTTTTATTCAAAATATGATGCACGCCACCCGCTGTCAGCTTGTTATCAAAGCCAACCCCGTTTTCGTGCGTCGCTCCAGCGACAATTTTGCCATCATCAAAAGGCACGATGTATTGGCCATAAGGCACCATTGCCACTGGCCAGTTGCCAGTTGCTTCGCTTTCCGTCTGCAAATGAAGAATTTGAGCTTTTTGTGGTACGATATCCACGTCAAGCCCCAAAGGCTTGAATAAATCAGCTGCCCAGGCGCCTCCTGTCGAGACGACTCGATCTGCCAATAGGTGCTCCCCATTTATATCTACGCCAACGACTTGCGAATTCTCAATCAGCAATTTGGCATCACCCGTTAAGCGTTTCGCCCCAAGCTTTACCGCTGCGGAAATTAGCGCATCGCGAATGGCCCGCCCATCAACACGAGCTGCCCCGCTGACCCATAATGAACCATATTCTTCTGTTGCAAACGGGAAAAGCGCCCTTGTTTCATCTGGCGATAATCGTTTGATGTCCCCCATTTCGGGTGCATCTATCCGCCGCTCATATGCCTTCTGCTCCATTTTATCGAGCTTGCTGTCTTCGTGGATACTGACAATGCCGACTTGTTTATAGCCCGTATTGGTTTCACCCAAATCCTCCAGTTCCCGAATCAATTCTGGGTAGTATTTGGCGCCATTTTTAGCCAGGCCGTACCAGGCTTTATTTCTTCGCTGTGAAATCCATGGACATACAATGCCAGCTGCTGCTCCAGTGGCCTGCCCTTTGTCTCCGCGATCCACCAATACTACTAAGGCTCCTGCTTTTGCCGCATGATACGCTGCAGAAGCTCCTAAAATTCCTGAACCGATAATTATCAATGATTTCATCTCTACACCTATTTTCACAAAGTCTCGTGCCTCTATTCTAGTCCAGTCAGCAACGAGACTCAAACTCATTCCATAAATTTTACAGCCAACGGATTCAAAATTGAATTTTGGGGTAAAGCTATAATAGGAAGTTACCGGAAGTTTACTAGAGGAGGAATCAGTTTTATGGAAAGAAGTACAGCAACCGAAAACATTTTACCGATGACATCTATTCGAAGCGGGTCTGGAACCGAGATGGCTCCTGACGTATATTGCCATACGGTGCAGGTGGCAAATGTTTTCTTCATCGGGAACCCTAATATCAGCAACGAATGGGTATTGGTCGATGCTGGCATGCCACATTCCGCATCAAAAATACTGAAGGCGGCTGAAAATCGTTTCGGGCCTGACCATCAACTCAAAGCGATCATTTTGACGCATGGCCATTTTGACCATGTCGGCGGATTGATTGATATTCTGGAGCAATACAAAGTTCCGGTGTATGCACATCCGCTGGAGTTCTCCTATTTGAAAGGCATAACCGATTATCCAGCGCCAGATACTTCCGTTGAAGGCGGGATGGTAGCGAAAATATCAAAAATTTTCCCTACCGAAGCAATCGATATCACCGCTCACATTCACGAGCTCCCGTCAGACGGCACTGTGCCAGCTATGCCCGGCTGGCAATGGGTTCACACCCCAGGCCACTCAGAAGGCCATGTTTCACTGTTCCGTGAGCAAGGACGTATACTGATTGCTGGAGATGCTTTTGTAACGGTAAAACAGGATTCACTATACAAAGTGCTGCGCCAGAAAAAAGAAATTCACGGCCCCCCTGTCTATTTAACAACCAATTGGCGTGCTGCCTGGGAATCTGTCTGCAAATTGGCCGATTTGCAGCCTTCTATCGCCGCGACCGGACATGGCAAACCAATGACGGGTGCCGTTCTTGCTAAAGGCCTGGTCGATCTCGCCAAGAACTTTCAAAAAACTGCTGTACCCGCTTACGGAAAATACGTCCATACAAAATAGACGAATCAAGCGGCAAGAACAGCGGGGACCAAACCGCTGTTTTTTGCTGACTTTAAATAATTCAAAAAAATTTCACAATTAAATGTTTAGCCTTTTGGATATACGGGTAAACAAATAAAGCAGTCTCTGCTATAACAGAAACGCAAGTAAGTCAAATAAGGAGTTGAGCTTTGATGAGTAAGAAAGCATTATTTATTTCGGATCATGGAGATCCTTTAGCTAAACTCGGTGGCAAACAGGCGGGTGGCCAAAATAACTACGTTAAACAACTAGCACTTGCATTAGAAGATAAAGGATGGCAAGTTGATGTCGCTACACATTGGTGCGATTCTTCTGCCCCTCAAATAGAAACCTTCGGAACTGCATGCCGCGTCATCCGACTCGAAGCAGGACATAGAGGATTTGTCTCAAAAGATGAAATGTACTCAATGCTTCCAGCTTTCTACGAGGAAATGAAAAGTACAATGAATCTTGAATCTTATGATATTGTCCATACACATTATTGGCTTTCGGGCTTGATCGGCAAGAAACTGAAAAAAGACTTTGGTCTCCCATATGTACACACTGCACATTCACTTGGATGGGCAAAAGAAAAAGCAACCGGCGTTCATGACCAACGCAGAATAAACGCAGAAAAAGCAATTTTAAAAGACGCAGACCAGGTATTGGCTACCACCAATAATGAAAAACAATTGATTAAAACTTTTGTTGATTCTCCTTCTCCCATCAAAGTTATCCCCATCGGAGTAGACCAGGCATTCAAAGTGCGTGGCAACCGAACGCATTTACGGAAAAAATTCGGCTACAGCAATCCTCTCTTTGTTTTTGCTGGAAGATTAGAAGTAACTAAAGGTATTTTCACCTTACTAAAAGCTTTTCAGTTACTGGCAGAAAAAACAGGTCCTTCCAACACTCCACACCTAGTAATAGCAGGCGGAGATGCGGATTCCATCGATTTGGAAACCAAACTGCCAAGAGATGAAAAGCTGCGTGAAGCAGTCAGAGGCATCGAGGACCGCATTGAGTTTCTTGGGCCCCAGTCTCAAGCCGAACTTGCTCTCTTATTCAATTCAGCTACAGCAACAATTGTGCCCAGTTTCTACGAGTCTTTTGGAATGGTGGCTGCAGAAGCTCAAGCTTGCGGCAGTCCAATCATTGCATCGGATGTCGGCGGATTGAAAAACGTTGTTCAAGACGGCATCACAGGCTTGCTCGTTGAAACGAAAAACGAAATCGACTTAGCAATCGCGATGGAAGTTTTATCAGCAAATACGCTGTTAACAGAACGGTTGAGCCGTCAAGCGGTGCAAATCGCCCGCAAAGACTTTGATTGGGATTCCATTTCCACTCGCATAAATTCATTGTATGAGGTGATCATCGGTGCACGGAGCAACGCATTTGTTAGCAACAGACTTGGACGGAACACTGGTCGGTAATGCCAACAGTTTAAAAGAGCTATTGGCGTTTTACGACAGCCAACCTTATCAAGTTTCCCTAATTTACATTACGGGCCGCCACTATGAGTCCGCCTTATCCCTCATTAATGAAGAAAATTTGCCGGTTCCCCAAGTCCTTATTACGGATGTAGGAACCAGGATATATACAGGTAAGCAGCTGCATCAGGATTTGGAATGGACCAGACGCCTCGAACAGTGCTGGAACCCCCAACAAATAAATTCAGTTGCCAGCCGAGTTTCAGGGCTCTCGTCTCAGAATCTCCCTATTACCAATCGCTGTTCCTATTTCGCTTCCGATACTGCTGTTGTGGAAGAATTCGCTGTGGAGTTGAGTAAAAGTAATATTCCACATAAATTAATTTACAGCGGCGGCCGGGATGTTGATATTTTGCCACCAGCCAGCGGCAAAGGACAAGCTTTGCGGTACATTCTCGATAAATACAATCTGGCTGAAGCAAAGTTGCTGGTAGCTGGTGATTCCGGCAACGATATAGAGATGCTCACCATGGGCTTTCCTTCAGTCATCGTTGGAAATGCACAGCCTGAACTGCTTGAACAAGCAGAACATCCATCTATTTACCGAGCCAAGCAAAAATATGCTGGCGGCATCCATGAGGCATGGAAATATTTTTATACGGACTAACCACTCTCCCCTTTGAGCATACCAATTTGTTCAAGGGGGTTATTTTATTCGCCATTGGAGAAGCCTGCAGGTAATCGTTTGTTTTTTTGCCTATATGGTTTATATTTAGTAAGAAGCCATTTTATAATCAGAAGATTTGTATACATAAAGTTAGTTAACGTCAATCCACAACAGGAGGAAATTGAGATGAGCAAAGTTTCGAATTTACAAAAAGAGTCCTTGGTTATGCTAAAAGAAACAAGCCGGACCTTTTTCATCCCAATCAGCTTTTTGGAACCCACTTTAAAGAAAACTGTCGGCTCTGCCTACCTTTGTATGCGAGCAATTGATGAAATTGAAGATCATCCAGAGCTGGATGACCAAGTGAAAATCAACTTGCTGAGCAGCATTCAGCAGATGTTGGCTACTGACTTTGATGAGGCGCGCTATTTAGAACTTGTCACTCCTTATGAACAATTTCTGCCTCCTGTCACCATGCGCCTGGCTGACTGGATCAGCGTATGCCCTGAAGACATTAAAGGAAAAGTCATGGAGTCCACTGCCATTATGGCCGGCGGCATGTCCAAATGGGTAGAAAAAGATTGGGTCATTAAAACAAAAGAAGACTTGGATGAATATACTTATTACGTGGCGGGCCTTGTTGGCACTATGCTGTCAGACATTTGGTACTGGTATGATGGTACTGAGACAGATCCCGATCACGCCATTGCTTTTGGCCGCGGACTGCAAGCAGTCAATATGCTGCGGAATTATGACGAAGATTTTGAGCGCGGAGTTACATTCGTCCCAGAAGGATGGACACGTGAAGATATGTTCAATTACGCGAAAAATAATTTGGCGAAAGCTGATTTGTATGTGAAGCCAATCAAAAACAAACGAATTTTGATGTTCTGTAAAGTTCCATTAGCTTTGGCGCACAGCACTTTAAAAGCATTAAAGTCAGGAAAAGAAAAAATGAGCCGCCAGGAAGTCGAAGGCATCGTTGAGCAACTAAAACAAGAAGAGCATTTAAGTTGATACATTCCGGCCTTAGCTTTCTGAAGAGGCCGGATTTTTTTGAATTCCTCCGCATTATTTGTATAATATAGGAAGTTTTTTTATAATGAGATAAAAGTTGAACTAGTAATGCCATCTCTTGAGATTCCGCAGCCTGCTATATAAAAATCCGATGCGAAAGTTTAAATGGTGGAGGTTGGCCCTGAGCAATTGCAGTGATGAAGAAAAGTAGATTTCTTTAGCTCAGCTTATACAACAACTATCAGTTAGGAGAATTCCCATGACCGTGACCCTTATCAGTATTTTCACTGCGGCTATTTTTATTTTCAATATTATTCTGGCAGCAGCGCTCGTCTTTCTCGAAAGACGGGATGCATCTTCAACGTGGGCTTGGCTGCTGGTTCTATTTTTTGTTCCCATATTAGGATTCTTTATTTACCTGTTTTTAGGCAGAAAGCTGCGCCAAAAAACGCTTTTCAAATGGGAAGGCAGCGGGAAACGGATTGGCATCGAAAGCCTTATTGCTCACCAAATGAATGAACTGCACGATAACAGTTTTCATTTTAAAAATGCCAATACGAAAAATTACAAAGATTTGATTTATCTGCATCTGCGAAATAATGGTGCTTTGCTGACACAGGATAACAGCATCCAAATTTTTAATGATGGACGTGTTAAATTCGATTCGCTGCTGCGCGATATCGCAAAGGCTACAAACCACATCCATATCCAGTACTATATTTTCCGATTGGATGAACTGGGCACTCGTATTGTGGATGCTTTAACTGAAAAAGCAAGAGAGGGCGTGAAAGTGCGCTTGCTGTACGATGATATGGGTTCGCGCAGCTTGAGCAAACGACATTTCAAGAAACTGACGGCAGCGGGAGGCGAAGTGGAAACTTTCTTTCCTTCCATTTTGCCAATCATCAACCCCCGTCTAAACTACCGAAATCACCGGAAGATTGTTGTAATTGACGGTCAAGTCGGCTATATCGGCGGATTTAACGTGGGGGACGAGTACATTGGTTTAAGCCGAAAGTTTGGTTATTGGCGAGATACTCACCTACGTCTTGAAGGCAGTGCCTTGCATCCACTGCAGACACGCTTTATTCGAGATTGGAACCAGGCTTCTGCACATCACGATATTGAGTATGATGAATTTTTCTTTCCGGTCAAGCCAGCAAGAGGAAACACTTCCATGCAAATCGTTTCCAGTGGCCCTGATGAGGAATGGGAACAGATTAAAGATGGCTACCTAAAGCTAATCAATCTGGCTAGGGAGTATATTTATATTCAAACTCCTTATTTTATTCCAGATGCTAGTTTTTACGATGCGATCCGCATCGCTGCTTTATCAGGAATCGATGTACGCATCATGATTCCAAATAAACCCGATCATCCTTTCGTCTATTGGGCTACTTATTCATACGCTGGACAAATGTTAAGAGCCGGAGCCAGGGTATTTATTTACGACAATGGCTTTCTTCATACGAAAATGATTGTGACAGACAATAAAGCCTCTACTGTCGGAACTGCCAACATCGATGTCAGAAGCTTTAAACTGAATTTTGAAGTCAATGCCTTCATTTATGACGAAAAAGTATCCAGTGACCTGGCAGAACTGTTTCATCGAGACATGAAGCTGTCGACCGAATTAACGTACGAGATGTATTTGCACCGTACCCGAATGATCAAAACCAAAGAATCGATTGCGCGTCTTTTAGCGCCGATCTTATGAAAAACATCGCTTGTCTTTAGCTACCAGCAGCATTTTTCCTCACAAAAAAACGTCTCCTTATTTCTCGGAGACGTTTTTGCTTGTTAAATCCCTAAATATTCTTCCAGTGTGATGCCTTTTTGATAAATTTCCGCAGCCACATCTGTCCCAACATATCGGAAATGCCAGGATTCGTGCATATACCCTGTGATCTGCTCGCTGCCTTCTGGGTAGCGCAGTATAAAGCCGTACTCATGGGCATTGGCTGCCAGCCATTTGCCACCATCCGTGTCCCCAAAAGATGCGGATGCCCAATGTTGTTCCTGCCCAGCTTCTCCAATATCAAATGCCAGACCTGTTTGGTGTTCTGAATAACCAGGACGTGCGCTGTACCGGTCTGCAGCTTGTTGGCCATCCTTTGCTACATAGCCTTCATACAACTGTTTTTGCCGCGCAAAGTCACGGTAGGTACTAAATGCCGAAAGATTTAAGCCATCTTCGGCCGCTGCAGCTTTCATCGCTTCAAAAGCTGTCCGTGCTTCCAGCACTTCCCCAGGCGCATAAGTTTCGGGCAGCGGATGCTGCTTGTTCGCAAGCAGGACGCCATCAATCAAGGTTGGTTCTGTGGGCAATGCACTGTCTTCCGGATAAACAGTGGCATCAGGCGCCGCTTCTGCTGCAGGTTCTTCCTCCGATGTTGCCGGCTCTTCAGGTTCAGTTGGCACTGCGACTTCCTCTGTTGGCGCTTCTGTTGCCTTCTCTTCAATTGCCGCAGTCTCTGTCAATGCTCTCATGCTCTGCTCAACGTCCCAGTCATGTATGTAAAGCCACACTGCTGCTAATGCAGCCATAATTGCTGACACACTAATCACCGCCCATTTTATATAAAACTTTTTTTCTTTTTGTTTTGCCTTTTCCATAAACTTCATGTTAAGCCTTCCTTCTGTCAACTTGTTATTATTCTACCATTTTTATTACTGAATTTCTTCTTCGACGGGTGGTATTCCCTCGGTTTTTAATCTGCAACTTTACTAAATGCCACACCGGTTTTCCTACTTCCAAATTCGATCATCCAAGTAAAAAACGACCCCCATAAGACTTATGGTTTTTTCGAATAAATGAGTAGAAACACACAAGGAGTGGGAACAGTGGATCGCATAACTAAACGTGATATCCAGACACTGATGAACCAGTTGGATACACTACTCGAAGAACGAATGAAACAAAAGCACGAATATACAGAGACAGCGCAAGCTCAATAATTGAGTTTGCGCTGTTTTTCAATTTTATACTAAAATAGTTCCTAACACGACAAAGAACAAGATACCGAAAATAGCGCTCATGCCAAGCATCCACTTGGCTTCCCGGTGCATGCCTTGGGCTTTCATATGACGATACCGGAAGCTGTTTGTCAGAACAAATAACAAGGTCATGAACAAGACAGCCACTTCCAGATAGCCGAATATCAGAAAAGTTAATGCGGTGACACTCAAAAGAGCAATGCCGATTCCTTGCAAAATTTTCATATTCACGTAAGTATCCCCCAAAAAAGAAAGCCGGCAATATTTGCCGGCTTTTCAATTATTATTTTTTATCTTCTACTGCTTCAAGCGCTATTTCCGGATGATTCGAATAGAATTTACGGCCAATGAAGGTCTGGATGATCAACAAGATCCCTCCGACTGCCCAGTAAACTGGTAAAGCCGCCATCGATGTAAACGAAATGAACATAATCATAATTGGTGAAATGTATACAAACAATTTCATCTGCTTTTGCTGCTGTTCAGGCATAGTCCACAACGAGACTTTCGCTTGGAAGAAATACACAGCTCCAGCAATCAACGTCATGATGACATCGGGTGATCCAAGATTAAACCATAGGAACTCGTGAGAACGAACATCTGGCGAGTACAAAATTGCGAAATAAAGACCCATGATGATTGGCATTTGGATAATGACTGGTAAACATCCCATATTAAGCGGATTTACTTCGTGTTTCTTATAAAGACCCATCATTTCCTGTTGCAGTTTCATCTGCTCTTCTTTGTCCTTTGTTTCTTTCAAGCGCTTTTGGATATCTTCCATTTCGGGACGCATTTTATCCATCTTGACTTTCATTCCTTGCTGACGCTTATATGTGCGCAGCATGAAAGGCATTAAGACCAAACGGATAATGATTGTAATGACAACAATAGCCATACCGTAACTACCGCCAAACAATCCACCTAAATAATCCAAAGAGATATCAAACGGTTTTACAAAAATCGTGTAAAAGATTCCTTCTTTGTTTTCAACAGCCGAACACCCACTCAAAATAACAGCAGCAGCAGCCATCATCATTAATAATGTAATTTTCTTTTTCAATTTAGTCACCTTCACCTTTTTCAACTACTAAGAAGTATAACGATAAGCGCGACAAAATTCAATCCATGGATAGAACACTCTTGGTTTTTTTAATTTTTGTGACAACATTACGGCTTTCCATACCGCAAGATGGATCGCTGATTTACTGCTCAACTATGCATTCGCAGCGCTTGCAGACAGCAATTCCAACAGTTGAAAGACTACTTATTGAATCAGACAAACCCAACTTGACTTAAATGAAAAATGAGCAAGAAAAAAAGGAGAATTTCTTCTCCTTACTTGGCATTAGGCAATGTGTAGCGGAAATATGGAATGTGTTGGCTGTCACGGAATTGCTTTGGTGTGACGGCAGTATATTTTTTGAAAATCCGCGTAAAGTAGCTTTGGTTACAGAAATGAAATTGCTTGGAAATATCGGAAATGCCTTTATCCGAGTGGCGAAGGTAGTATTGAGATTCTTCAACACGGCGAACGTTTAAATATTCAACAAGCGTAATGCCAGCATGTTCTCTAAAAATACGGGACAAATGGCTTGTCGAAATACTGAAGTGCTTGGCGATTTCTTCAACTGATAAATCACGCTCTACTTCATCGTTGATGTAGATCACGACTTTATTTACTGTCTGATGACCAAAAGAAGGCTGTTTGCGTTCAGAGATAATCGATACAAAGAACTCAATCAGTTCATCAGCTACAAACATAAATTCTGAATCATTCATGTGCTTATCTACTAATTCCACACAAGCCGAGTTGAAAGCGAATGCTTTTTTAGGAGGTACACGCATTTCATAAAGTTTGCGTGCCATGACAGAAGATAAAATGATGTAATAGTTGCGGATAGAGCGGATAATGTCTTTTTCCGAACGAAGCGAAAGCATGTCGATTAATTCTCGCAATGTTTCTTTAGCCCGTTCTTTTTCCAAATGATGAATCTCGTACATTAACTGTGTTTCGATTTCAAAAAATTTATCCAACCCTTCAATTTGGTTTAAATTTTCTGTTTCAGTCATAAAAATTTTCGAAACCGTTTCTTGAATAGATGGTGCTGTGATAATATTCATCGTTTCCCCGTCTTTCTTTTTACAAGTTTTTGCAGCAATACCTCAACTATATACTGAAATAGCCAAAAAGAATAGAGTTATGCTGCTAATTTTGTAATTTTTTTATGTAATTTGTTCTATTAATCAAAACCCCCTCTTATGCCATCAGTAATGTTTTAATACAAAATTTATACTATATATAACGTATTCTTTTTAAAAAGGTTTCATTTCACTTTATCTAAGCAAAAGTTTAACAGGAATATAAAGCAAACGTCAGAAAAAGACTGATTGCCCTAAATTCCTGTTTAGCGTCCATTGAATCATTAAGTTTATCCCCAGAAAACTATTCGGTAAAGCATTTTGCTTTCATTCGTCTTTATCAGGTGGGATAAGTGCCCGAATATGCCTCGGCAATACTTCGATGACAAATGGAGTGGTGGCGCCTTCGTCTCCATCTATATTACAAGACAAGGGTTCATTGGTTTTAATCGATACTTTTGTTGTATGGACGGCCTCTACAGAAGGATCTTCTTCCAGCTTCCCTCTTATAACGGAAGTGGCAATGCGGATAAATCCTGGCAAAGCTGCATTTTTTACAATATACAAATGCAAAAGACCATCATCAGTCAATGCTTCCGGTGCCAACTTCTCAAAACCGCCTACTGAGTTTGTCAACGCGACCAATACAAGCTTCGCTTCTCCTGACCATACACCATGGTCATGCTCGATTTCAAAGTAAGTTTCTGTATCTGCTGTAATGGCCTTTATCCCTTCAACAAAATAGGCTAAAGCACCCAATTTGGTTTTTAAGTCAGGATCAACGTCGTAAGTGGATTCTGCAATATCTCCAATTGCCAATATATTCATAAAGAAATGGTCTCCGACTTTGGCGATGTCCACCCGCTTTTCATAACCGGTTTTAAGGGCTTCGATAGCCTCTGGGGGATCCAGCGAGATCCCTAAAGCACGCGCAAAATCATTGACAGTGCCCAGTGGGATCAATGAAAACAAAGGTTGATGCGGCTGTTCCGCTAAACCGGATACTGCTTCGTTTATCGTCCCATCGCCACCCATAGCGACAACAAAATCATATTCTTTTTCGCAGGCTTCAGCTGCAAAATGGGTGGCATCCTTTGCCTTTTGCGTTTCTCTTGTATCTACTTCATACCCCATTGAGGCAAGCATTTCTTCTACGTCTTCACGGTATTCCGCAGCACGCTCTTTTCCAGAAGATGGGTTTAGTATAAACATTGCTTTTTTCATCATCAGACCTCCGATGGTATAATACAGCTATAATTATCTTTATCCCCTTATCAGGGTGAACAAAACGACTAACTGCGATTTGTCCAAGAAAGTAGGAGCTGTCTTGCGCCTTTTCATTTATGTTATTATCTTTTTTGCCTTTTTTGACCTATTTGCCCAACTTCCCATCATGAGCACTTATGCAATGTCTTTAGGGGCTGGTCCTTTTATTGCCGGATTAGCCGTTGGCATGTATTCTTTATCCAATACGTTTGGGAACGTTATCTCCGGTGTTTTTTCCGATCGAAAAGGGCCTTTTGCAGTTTTAGTTATTGGTTTGCTATCGACTAGCATAGCCTTGTTTACTTATTCAGCCATAGATGGTCCATACAGTTTGCTGGCTGTCAGATTTCTTCACGGCCTTGCTGCCGGCCTTACAGTGCCTGCAGCTTTTACGTACCTGGCCAATCGCACCGAGTCCGCGAAACGCGGAAAAGGTGCAGCTGTATCAGGGGCTTTTGTCGGTTTAGCAGCCATACTCGGCCCTGCTTATGGAGCCATTTATGCGAGCCGCAACGATGTTCCCCAAACCATGCTGCTGACAGGCACGCTAATCTTGTTACTGGGAGTTGCTGCATTTTTCACATTGCGGCAAACCACTATAAAGAAAGAGCCAGTTACTAAAAATCATGGTTCCTTTGCAGGCAGTGTAAGAAATATCGGATTGATTCGATCTTTTACTGGTGCTTTTTTTCTTATGTTTTCACAGGGCGTCCTTGCTTATATGTTGCCGCTTAAAGTCGAGTCGCTTGGGCTAAATTCGCAGCTCAGCGGATTGCTGCTGAGCACTTTCGGAATTTCAGCCATTCTGGTGTTTCTGCTTCCAGTCAATCGGATTTTCGATGCCGCCAAACCGATTTATACGTTAATTGCCGGGTTTGCAATAATGGGTGCTTCTCTATTTTTCCTGAGTGCTGCATCGGTTGAACCGTCGCTCTATGCCACCATGTGCACTTATGGACTTGGCTTTGCATTATTGTTCCCTTCAATCAATTCCATCTTGATCGATTCGACAAACACTGCATCCCGCGGCCGGGCATACGGTTATTTCTACGCTTTTTTTTCAATTGGTGTCGTGGCCGGCTCAAGCATTACAGGAGCCCTTGCATTAAACCCGAACCAAGGTTTTATCGCTAGTGGTTCGCTATTGCTTCTTATCGCTACGGCAAATGCGATAACCTCCAAAAGATAATAGTCAATAAAAAGGATGGTCCGGGACCATCCTTCTCTTATAAGTTATCTGTACCTATTTTGTTTTCTGAAGCGGCTGAAGTGGTGTTTTCAGTTTTTTCGCTGCTGTTATCGTTTGATGACAGCTTCACATCGCTTTTTTCTTTATCTTGCTTATGTTGCTGTTGCTCATTATAGTACTGAACACTTGCTGATGCTCCACCTTCTGCGACCATTTTGTTTTCACGTTTTTCAGTGGTGCTTGGCTCTTCAGCAGTTTTTGAAATTGGATTGCCATCTTTATCAAGGTTTTGCGATTCCATATAAGAATTCACCTTCACTTTCGTATCATTGAAAGCCTTTGTGGCTTTTTCACGGTTTTCAGGGTTCTTAAAATATGCATATGCTCCAGCAGCTAACCCAGCTAATAAAAGACCTCTTCCTCTTGCCATTTGCAGCACTCCTCTTTATAATTTTGTTTGATATTTAATATTTACCCTTATTCTCATGAAGTTAACCTTCTTTTACATGTCAAAAGTATTACATTTTGATGCATGTAAGTTTCATGTCAACGTGTGGAATTCCATCTTCATCGTAGCTATCTGACACAGGTTCAAACCCAAATGATTGATAAAACTCCTGGAGATAAACCTGCCCCTGTAATTGAATGGCAGGTGCTTTCCATTCTGTCAAAATGTAATCAACGCTTCTCTCAATCAGTTCTTTCGCCAGTCCACGCCCTCGGGCATCTTTACGGACGATGACTCTTCCAATAGATGGCAGGTCATATTTGACGTCTGCCGGCACCAATCGTGCGTAGGCCAAAACTTCATTATTTTCACTGTAAAGCAAATGAATAGACTGCTGATCTAAATCATCAAGTTCCGGGTAAGGACAATTTTGTTCCACCACAAACACATCCACACGCAACTTTAATACCTCATATAGCTTTCTCGCTGTTAGTTCGTCAAATTGATAGGTCTTCCAGTTCATATCATCCATCCTCCTTTTGCTTCTATTATTCCACATTGGTGGCTATTGGGCTCTTTTTTTGATATGATTGCAGAAAGAATTTCAGAGGTGATTGCATGATTCGAACCGGTACATCCGCAGATATCACATCTGTTCAGGAAATTGCCAAAATTAGCTGGAATGATACATATGCTGGCATCATTCCCTCTACCGTCCAACAAAGTTTTCTGGATAAGTCTTATTCTACTCCAATGATGGAGATGCGTTTAAAAAGAACCATTATCTTGTTAGCAGAACACGAAGGCCAGCCCGTCGGCTTTGCTAATTTCACGAAAGTGGATGAAGATGGCGATGCAGAGTTAATTGCCATTTACATGAAGCCGGAATTTCAGCGCTCGGGTTACGGCAAACAATTGCTTAACAGCGGCTTGAGTTATTTGCTTAACGGCAACCAGCTATTCGTTTATGTGGAAAGCGAAAATACAAAAGGCCGAAACTTTTATGAAGCAAACGGCTTTAAATTTTTAGAGGAGTTCGAAGAGTTATTCGAAGGGCATCCTTTGCAAACGGCTAAATATGTTTATCATTTGAAAGAAGCTGCCTTATAGGTGGTTTTTTTTTGCAGAAACAGTAAAAGAGACGGTTAGGCACGCATGCCTAACCGTCTCTTTCTATTTTCACCTTGTTGCCTGTCTTACAGTGGGCGGTAAGGTGTATCGTCATCATTGCGGGTTGGTGTATCATCTCGGCGTACCGACTCTTCTTTTCGGCGAAGCTGATCTTCCTGGTATTTGAAATCATCATCGCGCGAATTTTGATTGGTTTGTACACGTGGTTTGCGAACGAAACACATAATTGCAGCAATGTAGAAAATAATAGATGTTAACGACAACAATCCATCAAAAACCCCAGCAAGAATAAAGAATATACCTGCAGTAGACGCTTTTCCATTTTTCCGAAGATTGACCAAAGCAAGAATTGCAAAGATTGTACTCAATACTAACAGTGCAATTAACGTCCATCCCACTACACCAAAGCTTGAGGAGATCATATCAACAACCATTTGGGCTTCTTCCGGATTTGAGAACGCCGGATCCGACATGATCTCGTCTTCTATAAACTGTTGAAATTCGGGTGTTCCCTCGACACTGGCATAACTCGCCATTGCAAAGCCAATCAATGCAATAACTAAAATGTTTAAAATAATTCCGATAATACCGAGCACTTTCTCTCCCGCTCTGTTGACTGTGTTTTGCTCCATTTAATCCACCTCTTCTTTTTTTACTTTGAATCCCTGCATTAGTATACGTATCAATGGGGATTTGGTTTCTTATATTACAATGTTCCCGTAATAAAATTAATAAAACCTGTTTAAAAAATTGAGGTGCGGGTAGATTATTAATATCAAACATTTGAAAGGGGTTCTAAATAATGGAAAAAAACATCATTTTTAACCAAGCAGATTTCTTGTACGGCATCGGAGGAGCTTCAGTTTTAACGGCAATCGTTTTCTTTATCACTAGCATCTAAAGCGGAGGTACCGAATGAATAACTACATAATGTTTTTTAATTAGAAAAAGCAATCCACTCGACTGACAGCGGATTGCTTTTTGTGTGTTCTTTATTCCGTTCTCGCAAACAGCTGATGGCAGTTTTATGGCATCAGGATCTTTTTTATATTTTGACGTCATCGTATTCTTTGTAACGGTCAAAAGCCGTTACAGCGTACGAGCAAACGGGTTCCATTTTATAATCGTGTTCGCGTGCATAGTCTGCTGCCCGGTCTAACAGTTTTTTAGCCAATCCTTGGTTGCGCAGCGATTCGTCGACGAATGTGTGCTCGATGACCATCACGTTTGCCAATTCTGTCCATGTTATTTCCGCCTGTGTCTTTCCTTCTTCTTCTAAACGATAAGCAAACTCTTCGCTGCCCAATTCGATTAATTTAAAATCCATTTCCTCTTCTCCTCCTATTCACTGATTGATGCTTAATGGCCGAAGAGATGCTTCGATCTCTGCACGTTTCGGCTCTAAGAATGGTGGCAGTGCCAACTCTTCTCCTAAAGCATCCATTGACTCATCTGTCGCAAATCCCGGTTCATCTGTCGATAGTTCAAAAAGAATGCCATTGGGCTCACGGAAATAGATTGCCTTAAAGTAATAGCGGTCTACTTCACCTGAAGTTACAAAACCATTCGATCGCAAATAGTCATTCCACTTGCTGTAATCTTCGTACGTTTTTACTCGGAATGCAACGTGGTGGACACTCCCTCTTCCTGGACGCTCCGGCGGAAGGTCTGAACGTTCTTCTAAGTGTATTTCGCCAGCAGGCCCTCCTTTTCCTGTCGAAAAGACCAAAATATCTTTTTGTCCTTCTACAGTAGACGGGTAGTCCCCCACTAGTTCAAACCCCATAATGTCTGTCAACACGGATGCTGTTTTCTCACTTTTCCGGACCGTTAAACGAACATGCCCCAATCCGACAATCGCAAATTCTTCCGGAATTCCAGCTCTTTCCCAAGGTATTCCATATTCAATTCCGCTGCCATCGTCAACAACCAGCATTAATCTCGAACCTTCGAAATCCTGGAACGTTAAGGTTGAACGGTTAAAGCGCTTTTCAATATGGCCATGAGGAACCTGCAATTCGTCAAAGCGATTGATCCAGTAATCCAGTGCACTTTCACTCTTTACACGGAATGCTGTGTTGCTGATACTCGAAACCCCTGGATGTGTACGTCCGGCCATCGGAATATCAAAATACGTCATATCAGTGCCTGGAGTTCCCA
Source organism: Planococcus sp. TJ-307 (assembly GCF_058268435.1). Classification (NCBI taxonomy): domain Bacteria; kingdom Bacillati; phylum Bacillota; class Bacilli; order Caryophanales; family Caryophanaceae; genus Planococcus; species Planococcus sp. TJ-307. Next base: position 345,861 of record NZ_JBZDOJ010000004.1, on the reverse strand, counting down.
CAGCATCAGCATAAAATAAGTGGTATGAAGATGGATTGTCCTGATTGACACTTTTCTTCACTAAGCGCATGCCCAATATGCGTGTAAAAAAATCATGATTGGCATCGGCATTGGCTGTTAAAGCAGAAACGTGATGAATTCCTTCTAATTTCATTTAAATTCCTCCCATTTATCTTGAATTCGAGATATTAATTTCATATTATCACTGTCTTTTACTGTTCGCAAGCCATTAAACTCCATTAAAAAACGAGCAAGCCTTGTTTTCAAGGTTTGCTCGTTCCACTTAATTCAACCAACCGCGTACTGTATCGGCTATATTTCGGAAGAAACTTTTTACACTTTCCCAAAATCCTTCATCGTTCACAATTGTTCCGATTTGGTCTTCGATGGTTTGGCTCAAATCTTCCAATTGCGTTGACCATTGCGAGAAATCAATGTCAAGTTGACGAATGCGGTCCATTAAGTCCACCAACAACTGACGGTCTTCTGGGCTTAATTCGATTTGCAGATTGTTCAACTGATCTTCGACAATTTGTTCTACTTCTTCACGCGTAGCTGGATTTTGTTCAGCAATTTGCTTTTTGATTTCTGTCAACAGTTCGCTGACTTTGGCATCTTCAACGCCGCCGTCTGCAAGTTCGGTTGCGACAGTTAATTCATCATTCGCGACATCTGTCCGTTCCGGGTCCAGTTCTTCCCCGTTCACTTCGTAAGCTTTGTATATTCCCACAAGTGCTGAATGGCCAGTAACTGCTTTGGGTGCTGCCACTTCAACAGTGGCATTTTCTATACCCGCAGTCAGCATCGCATTCGCATACATTTCAGATGTAACTTGAGTGATATTATCTGGCGTCACAATTTCAATGACCAGGCCTGCGCCTTCATCTTTACGGGTGATTTTTGCGGATGAATACATATTGGCACGAGAATCGCCGTCTTCAATGTAATTAACCAAATCTTCGCCGGTTACTTCAATTTCTTCCACGTCGGCTTCTCCTGCAACATCCAAGCTATCGGCAACAGATGTTTTTTCATCGGCTGATAAATCGCCTCCGTATACAACGATTGGCAGTCCAAATTTTTCATTGATGCCGACATTTGCTGAGCTGTATGACGGCAACGTAACAGAAAACGCAAACAGTATGGCTATAACAGTGAGTAGTTTTTTCATTTTTATTTGCCCCTTCCCCAAATTACTACCAGTTGAACTTAAGAATTAGTACGATTTCCCCGCTCCTAGAGCCATGATCCATATCACATCACCTAAAAGCGAAGCAGTTTTGCAAAGTCACCGTGTAATAGATTAATAGTTCAACTTCTATAAATACGAAATTAATTTGAAAAGGTTCCGTTACTTGGTCGACTTGGTCCAGCCTTCTTCTTGAATGATCTGTCGGTTTTTATATAGTTTGCCGAGTGCACGTTTGAATGCCGCTTTGCTCATGCCAAAAATTTCAAGGATTTCATCCGGTGAAGATTTATCGGTAAATGGCATTTTGCCGCCTGATTCTTCGAGATAACGCATGATTTCATCCGCGTCATCTGACAAACGCTCCTGTTTTCTTGGAAGCAAAGAACCATTTAACGTGCCATCGTCTTTAACATCGATAATGCGGACTGTTTTTTCTTCCCCAAGACGCGGTTCTTCTTCCCGCTCGGTTTCGTGGACAAAAATTCGGTACATTTCCGGAACAGACAACATAAAGGTACCAACCGGCAACAAGCGATACGCGCGTGCCTGCAAGTTTTGGTTAAAGGCCGTTTCTGGTGCCGGCTGCATCAATTCCAAAACTTTTTCTTCAGTTGCAAGGCGTCCGTATAGGTCGCCATGGCGATCTGTACGGAGCGTCATGAAAATATGGTCGCCTTGCTGCGGCCATAATTCCAGGATTTGCGGAAGATCTGCAGGCAGTAAGTATACTTCCCGCGTTGTGCCAATATCCACTACGGCGCCTTCTCGTTGAGACACTTTCAACACTTTTGCCCAGCCATACTCACTTGGCAGAATGTGAGGAATCATCGGTGTCGCCGAAACGCCTCCTTGGCGGTTGCGGTAAAGGAAAACTTCAATCTCTTCTCCGATTTCCTGTCCCTCTTCTATTTCGGACGCGTTCATCATTACCTCGTCGCCTGAACCATCTGATAAGATCCATTGCGATGTGGAACGGTCTTTTACTTGTAGCATTGCTTTTAATCCTGGATGTAAAGCCATATTATGATCCTCCTATTTTTGTTAACTGTCTTTTCCTTCTTGTTTCAACTGTTCAAGTTTGTCCCTGAAATCCGGGCTTTCTTCCAATAATTGGACCAGATCGGCAATCCGATCGATTGAATTCCAGCTCAAGTGGTGTTCGATTCCTTCCACGTCTCCATAGATGCGTTCTTCTTCCACACCAATAACACGAAGAAACTGCTCAAGCAGGCCATGCCGCTGCAACAGCCTCTTGCCCAATTTTTGGCCTTTTGGCGTCAGTACAAGGCCTCTATAGCGTTCGTAGATCAAGTAGCCATCTTTATCCAGCTTCTGCACCATCTTGGTGACAGAAGAAGGCAACACCGATAAGGCCTCCGCGATATCTGATACGCGCGCATAGCCTTTTTGCTCAATTAATGAGTAAATGATTTCAATATGGTCTTCCATACTTGGAGTAGGCAAAATTCTTTCCTCCCTCACGTAGCTATGTTCAGTTTACTATACCGCCATCATTGAAACAACTGGACTTGAGTGCCCTGACAACAGTCCGTTTTTTCAGAAAGGTTTAACACAATTGTCTTTAGGGTATATTCTACTATACACAAATTACTTATCAACGAAAGGTTAGGTGAAAAACATGGGACGCATTCTTTGGATTATTTTAGCGGTTATTATCGTAGTATGGCTAGTCGGATTCTTATTGGACGTAGCAGGCGGACTAATACACATTCTTTTAATCATTGCAGCAATCGTTTTAGTTATCAACTTGGTTACTGGACGTAAAGGCGTATAGCCTTAGCAACGATTAAACATAAAAAGTTGTCTCAAAAGCTGAAGTAAACGGCTTGGGGCAACTTTTTTATTTGCCTAATAGCTCTAATCAAAACAGGAGAAAACCAATACCGATTGGTTTTCTCCTGTTTTTGAAACGTTTATTATTCCCTAATTTTCGCATACACACAGGTATCCCGAAGTTTGTTGCCGACTCGGGAGACTTTATCGTTGCGCAGAACCCCTTCCAGTTCAAAATGCAGGCGGTTGGCAACTGCGCGGCTGCGGACATTGTCCGGATCGCAGCGAATTTCAACACGGTTAGCGCCGAGTTCTTCAAACGCAAAGCGCGTAATGCGTTCTACTGCCTCTGTGACAAACCCTTGGCCTTCAAATCGGCTGTCGACCCAATAGCCAATCTCAAATTTACGGACTTCCCAGTCAATGCGGTGAAGTCCTGTAGATCCGATAAACTGCCCGTTTTCCTTCAGGAAAAAATGCAGTCGCAAGTCTTTGCGCAGCTTAAAGTCGGCCGCAGCTTCAATCAAAGTCGCTTCCGTTTCAGACAGATCCGGTTTTTGCTGGGCAAATGGCAGCCACGGACGAAATGCTTCCAGCGAATGCATAACCGCTTCGTAGCTCGCTTGCGCATCTTCACGTCTCGGTGCACGGATCAATAGCCGCTCCGATTCGAATTCATCTGGAAAATCGAGCAATACCGGATTGAACAGCGGTTCTTTGGATTCGATGATGGCGTCGTCCCACAGCACCGGCGTTGTGATGCCCGCTTGCCAATCTTCCCGTGTCATGCCATACGTTACCGCATCGTAGTAGCGGTTCTCTCTTGGCGAAAACCAGGCTTGTCGAAGATGTGCTTCTTTCACGAAACCAGTTCGTTCAAAAGCTTTACGCATCGCAAAATTATCATGTCGTGTATTGCCTTCCAATCGAATTTTCTTCTCCGGCAATGAAAAGACAAAGTCAGCGACCAATTTTAATGCTTTTGGGCCGTAGCCTTTGCGGCGGTAAGGATCGGCAATCCGTAAATCAAATAGCGGAATGTCATCCTGCAAATCGAATATTTTTACTAAGCCAATCTGCTGATTTTCTTCATTTTCAATCCAAAACGTTGTCACTTGATCTGACTTATAGCCGCCTTCTTCAATCGTTTTTTCAATCAAAGCCCGGACTGGATGCTCATGTCCATGAAAAGGCCATGAATTTGTCGTCATAAAATGAATCAGCTGCTCTTGCTCTTCCATCGTCCATTCTGTTAACTTCAACACAAAACCCCCAAACGTACCTCACTTCTGAACTTTCACAAGACGCAATGCATTCAAGATTACCAAGAGTGTGGCACCCATGTCTGCGAAGATCGCAATCCACAGTGTTAGCCAGCCCGGAATAATCAACAGCAATGCAAGGATCTTGAGCCCTAATGCAAAGACGATATTTTCTTTTATTATACGCAATGTCTTTCGGCTAAGTCGAATTGTATAGGGAAGTTTCTCTAAATCGTCTGCCATCAAAGCAATATCTGCCGTTTCCAGCGCAGCATCTGTCCCTGCCCCACCCATTGCAATGCCGATACTGGATGCTGCCAGCGCTGGTGCATCGTTAATGCCATCACCGACCATCGCTACTCGACCGTACTGCGTTTTCAACTCTTTAATGGCAGATAGTTTGTCTTCCGGCATTAATCCTGCACGGACATCTGTTACACCGATTTCAGCGGCAATTGCTTTTGCCGTTGCCGGATGGTCGCCAGTCAGCATGATTGTCTGACGAATTCCCATCGCTTGCAACTTTTTGATAATTGAGGGACTTTCGTTTCGGATGGCGTCTGCGACTGCAATCGTTCCAAGCAGCTCCGTTTCTGAAAATACGGCAGTAACGGACTTTCCACTTTCTTGCAATTTCCGGGCCTTTTCCGGAATGCGTAAACCTTTTTCTTCTGCCCAGTCCAAACTGCCAACATAGACGATCCGTCCATTGACATCTGCATAAGCCCCTTTGCCGGTTACAGAATTAAACCCTTCTGAAGCATAGACACCCGCTGATGCTTTTGTAATGGCTTTTGCCAAAGGATGCTGCGACATGGCTTCGACGGATGCTGCCAGTTTCAACAGTTCTTCATCGGCGATGGTGTCTTGAGAAGAAACGTCCGTCACTTCCGGATAACCTTTGGTCAAGGTTCCCGTTTTGTCGAAAGCGATGGCATTGATCCGTCCGGTCTCTTCCAGGTGCACGCCGCCTTTAATGAGTACCCCTTGGCGCGCAGCATTGCCGATGGCTGTAACAATCGCAACCGGTGTTGACACAACCAGCGCACATGGGCAACCTACAACAAGCACCGCTAAACCTTGGTACACCCAAATCTCCCAGTCGCCGGTCACAAATCCTGGAATTACGGCGACGAAAAAAGCGATGGCGATAATGGCCGGGGTGTAGTATTTGGCAAACTGATCGATAAACTTCTGAGTGGGCGCTTTTTCAGCTTGCGCTTCTTCCACAAGATGAATGATCTTCGCGATGGTGGTATCTTCTACACGTTTGGTGACAGAGACTTCAAGTGCGCCTTCTTCATTCATCGTACCGGCGAACACCTCATCTCCAACAGTTTTGACTGCAGGAATCGATTCCCCTGTAATAGCTGCCTGATTGACGGCAGATTGTCCGCGAAGGACCGTACCGTCCATGGCAATCTTCTGGCCAGGTTTAACGATTAGAACATCTCCGATACGAATGTCTTCGGTATCCATTTCGATCAATTCACCATTGCGTTGAATGAGTGCGCGTGCCGGAGCCAAATCCATCAGGCTCCGAATCGACTGGCGGGCTTTGTTCATCGAGAACGATTCCAATGCTTCACTGACAGCAAAGAGGAAGACGACTACAGCGCCTTCACGCCACTCGCCGATAATGACGGCACCGATAATTGCGATCGTCATCAAAGTTTTCATATCGAACTGGAAGGTGCTGAGGTTTTTCAGCCCCGTCCAGAACATGTGGTATCCGCCGATTGCCATGGAACCGCCAAACAGTGCGATGGACCACGGATGCGTTTCACTAGTCTGGAATGACACAAGAATTCCTGCAATCAGCAACAAGAGCGAAAGAGCCGTCTCGATCGTCTGGCGGCGCTGATAGAACGGAACGTGCTGCAGTTTTTCTTTTTCGGGATAAACCTTTATATGGTCAAAGGCGCCTGCTTTTTCAAGCGCTTCAATCGTTGCATTCCCATCGATTGTCAGTTTGGATGCACCAAAGTTCAAATTGACGTTTTTTATATCTGGCAAATTCCGGATGTTTTTTTCAAACTTGGCCGCGCAGCTGGTACACGATAAGTTTTCAAGGCGGTAGGTTTTAACCATTTCCATTACCTTCTTTCGTGTGTTCATGGGCGATGGTCACCAATTGCCGGACATGATCATCTGAAAGGGAATAGTAAATCTGTTTTCCTTTGCGCTCAGATTTCGCCAAAGCCCGCTCGCGGAGGTAACGCAAATGATGCGATGCTGTGGCTGTAGATGATCCAATAACTGCAGCAATATCACAAACACACATTTCTTCTTCTATTGTTAAGGCGTACGCAATGTTCAATCGCGTTTCATCTGCCAGCGCTTTGAATAAACTTGCAACATCGCTTAAATCGGTCATCTGTTTTTGGACACGTTCGACCGCTTCCGGATGAACTTTCGTCACTTCACATACTTCTTTCATGCCATCACCTCTTCATTCAAATAGATGTTTGATTGTTTTCTTCAGTATATCTACCCACCACCTTACGGTCAAATGGATATTTGAATGAATCATATTTACTTACCTAAAAAAAGGTGATACAGTTTTAAAGTTATTGCATAGAAAGCTTGCGTCGACTAGGAAACAACAACCGGTTCATGACGCACCAGAGAGAAAAAAATCGGCATATTTAATATAGAAGGAAGTGGACGTTTTTGAATACCTTATCTTATAAAGAACAATGGTTCGGCAATATCCGCGGAGACATTTTGGCTGGAATTGTTGTTGCACTCGCACTGATTCCGGAAGCCATCGCGTTTTCCATCATCGCAGGTGTCGACCCGATGGTAGGCTTGTATGCTTCGTTTTCCATCGCCGTCATCATTTCGTTTGTTGGCGGAAGACCGGCCATGATTTCAGCGGCGACCGGTGCCATGGCACTGGCGATGGTCTTACTGGTTCGCGACCATGGACTCGACTATTTACTGGCAGCAACCATCCTGACGGGTGTGCTGCAATTGATTTTCGGCGTACTGAGAGTTGCCCGCTTTATGAAATTCATTCCGCGTGCCGTCATGATCGGCTTTGTAAATTCACTCGCTATCTTGATTTTCATGGCGCAAGTGCCGTTCATTTTTGGGATCAACACGCTCACTTACGTTTTTGTTGGCATCACGCTGGCGATTGTCTACATCCTGCCGCGTTTTTTCACAGCGATCCCGGCACCTTTGATCGCGATCCTCTTTCTCACAGGAATTGTTATGTACGGTGGCATCGACATGCAGAATGTCGGCAGTCTTGGCACTATTTCACAAACTTTGCCAAGCTTCTTTATTCCAAATGTGCCATTCAACTTTGAAACCTTGCAAATCATTTTTCCAACCGCACTGGCCTTGTCTATCATCGGCTTGCTGGAGTCCCTATTAACTGCCTCCATTATAGATGATGCAACAGAAACCGATTCGGACAAAAACCAGGAAGCACGCGGACAGGGTATTGCCAATGTCATCACCGGATTTTTTGGCGGAATGGCAGGCTGTGCCATGATCGGCCAGTCTGGCATCAATGTCCAGTCCGGCGGCCGCGGCCGTCTATCTACCTTTACTGCCGGCGCTTTCCTGATGTTCCTGATCATCGTCCTCGGCAACTGGGTAGTCCAAATTCCGATGCCGGTCTTGGCTGGCATTATGGTTATGGTCTGTATCGGCACTTTTGACTGGGGCTCGTTCAAGTATTTAGCGACTGCCCCGAAAGCAGATGCTGTTGTAATGCTGCTGACAGTTGTGGTGGTCGTTTACACCCATGATTTGTCCAAAGGCGTATTTGCCGGCGTTATTTTAAGTGCTTTGCTGTTTGCCGCCAAAATTTCCAAAGTGGACATCCGCAAAGAAGGATTGGAAAGCAATGCGTCGAATAGATATACCATACACGGACAATTGTTTTTCGCTTCTTCCCAGGACTTTGTTTCTGCATTTGATAAAGTAGATGCTTCCGAAGAAATCATCCTGGATTTTTCAGATGCCACTGTCTGGGACGACTCAGGCGTCGGGGCAATCGACCGAGTCATGAATAAACTGCAAGCGCAGGGACAAACTGTCGAAATTGTTGGTTTGAATGCGTCCAGCCAAAAACTCGTAGATAAATTAGCGACTTACGGGCAGGCAGGCAAGAGCACACATTAAGGGGGTTGCTCCAATGTATGAGAAAATTTTAGTAGCAGCGGATGGCTCCGACCATTCAAAAAGAGCCGCTCACGAAGCCGTCCGAATGGCTAAAGCCAATCCACAAGCTTTCGTTACCTTGCTGTACGTCATCGATTACGAAAAAGCACGAACTGAAATTCTTCATGGCCAAAGCAGCGACCAAGTCCACTTGGAACGCCGCAAGCATTTAGTGCCGCTCGAAGAAATCTTTCGTTCTTCAGGGGTTGATTTTGAAACCAAAACACTGCATGGCGTTCCGGGTCCAACCATTGTGAAGCACGCCAATGAAACCGGCTATGATGTCGTATTGATCGGCAGCCGCGGATTGAACGCGCTTCAGGAAATGGTGCTCGGCAGCGTCAGCCATAAAGTGGCCAAACGCGTTCAAGCTCCTGTCATTATCGTCAAATAAACTCAGCCGCTTTTCGTGAACTTGCGAAAAGCGGCTGAGTTTTTGTATGTTTTTAATTTTCGGTCGCTTATCCGGATTTGTGGTCGTTCACGAAAAAACTCCTCCTGCTGGGATCGCAGGAAGAGTCCGAATTTATTGCATCAAGACGTAGCCAAGGCTGAATAATAAAAGGCCGCTCGCTAAAGTGGCAATGATATATCTGCTGCCCTGCAGCCATTTGCCATCTTCAAAATCTTTGACAGCATCTAAAGCCATTGTTGAAAATGTGGTAAAGGCTCCAAGAAAGCCTGTGATCCAGAAAGCCGACAAGCTGCCGCTGCCAACAAACGCGCCAAGCACCAATGAACCGATGCTGTTGACCAGCCAAGTGGCGGCTTTTGGCTGCCACGACCTGCGTTCAACCAGCAAGTAGAACAGATAGCGTGTGACGGCTCCTAAAAACCCACCAATGGCAATCCCGATCATAGCGACACCCCTCTTCGGCCAATCCACAGTCCTGCAGCCGCAGAGGCAATGCAGGCCACTGTCATGCTCCCAGCAAACATCAGTCCGAACCAAAGGGATGACTCAAGGTAGTGAAACCAGTCAGCAGAAAACGCGGAAAAAGTCGTAAATGATCCTACTAGACCGGTTGACACCAATAACCGAACCTCTGCTGACTGGTGTGCCAAGCGAACTGCCGCTAATCCTATCAAAAAACTGCCCACTAGATTGACGATCCAAAGCCCAAGCCCTCCTGCAACCGCCATGTATATACTTGCACGCAACAACGCGCCAATCGTCCCGCCCAGCCCTACCGCCAGTATCCTCTTCATTTCCAAACGCCCCGCATCTGTTTTTCTTCAGTATAACTTATTGAAAAAAACAATGTTTATTTGTCACTTCAAGGACTTTTTCGGCGGCGAGTACTTGGAGAAATTTAATCAGCAGAGTTCCTCTTGTTTTAATTTCATACGGATCAGTTTTAAGCATACATAGAGCAATTAAGCCGGAAAACTGCTTTTCTAAAGCAGCTGACCCGGTTTCTTCTGTTATTCAACTAACTCAGTTTATAAAACCTCATAAGCATCAATCATCTTATTGACATCATTCTTGCTATTGAACATCAATACATCGAGGATCGACAGGCCTTTATGGAAAGATCCCTGTTTTTGGTCATATGGCAGCAATTGCGAAGTGTAGAAAGCCAATTCTATCCCATGTTGGGAATACTTTTCTTTACTATATATCCCTTGCCCTCCTGGAGCATTTATGTACATATTTGCCCCATAAAATTCCGAAAGCTGCAATCCCCAATCATCAGGCTTTTGGATCTCTTTAAACTCAATATTTAAATCAGAAAGCCATTTTATATTATGATCAATCCCTAAAAATTCACACACTTGTATAAGGGCGTTAGTGTTAAATTCTGCTAAACTGTCTGTTGTATAATCCAAACAATTGCTCAAAAGGTTCAAGACTTCGTCATAGTAAGGCGCTATTTTTTTGTAAACTTCCAAGTTTTTCAAAATTGTTTGTTTCCATTCAGCAGATTCACTCAATTTAATTGATTTGATCATCGTATTTTGAGGTGATTTTATCGTGGAAACATTTATGTAAACAGGTTCCCCGCATGGACCCAATATCCGATTTCTGTTTATCCACCCTCTTCTAATGTATTGTGCTGTGTCAAAAACAACAAATACATCTGCATATTTTATTAGAGTAAAATACCCGATATAAGGGAAAAAATAAGGTTGCATCAATACAAGTTTCATATACCCAGAAAAATTTCTTTGCTTTAAATGATCCGCATCCTCTTTAATCCCATACGCCATGTCATTAACTCCTTTCCTGATACTTTCATCCATTCCTTTTTAAACAGGGTCTTCACTTCTAGAAATCACTTTATCATAGGTGCTCTGTTTACCTATTTCAACGGGCACCCATCCCTCCGTCTATTCTATATTGGCTGCCAGTGATAAATTGGGAATCCTCGCTTGCCAGAAACAAGATCAACTTTGCAACTTCGTTCATGGTTCCATATCTTCCTAACGGGATACGGGAAGATATTCTGCTTCGAACTTCTGAAGGGTCATCGGGATTGATGCTTTCTTCGTTTTTCCGCATCATGTCTGAATCCAATGGGGCCGGATGGATAGAATTGACACGGACTGAGTTACTTGAAGCTTCCAGGGCTGCCGTTTTTGTCAGACCAACAACTGCATGTTTAGTGGCCGAGTAAAGTGAATTCCTGCTGCTGCCCATGAGACCTGATACTGAAGAAGTATTAATGATGCTGCCGCTCTGCTGCTCAACCATGACTGGCAGCACATGTTTCAATCCCAGAAAGACTCCCTTCACATTGATATTCATAATCATTTCAAAGTCTTCTACTGTCTGATCCACTAAGGCAGCCACTTTTCCTAGCACCCCTGCATTGTTTAAAAAGATATCTATTCTTCCCCATTTTCCAATCACTTCTTCTACGTAACTCGAAACAGCCGGTTCCGAAGTTACATCTGCCACGATGCCCATCACTTCTCCTCGAAAGCTGAGCTGTTCTACAAGAGTTGACAACGACTGCTCATCGTAATCAACGAGCGCCACTTTGGCCCCTTCCTCTAAAAAAATTTCAGCTGCAGCTTTTCCGAGGGATCCTGCTGCGCCTGTAATCACGGCTACCCGATCTTTTAGTCTATCAGCCACTTTTTTCCCCTCCTTCAGCGTCATCTACCAATAAATTCTCCAGCTGCAGAATCTATAGTTTTTTCGTTTTTCCAATACCCGTTTATTTCACAGAGCTCTTCATATTCGCTTTTTAAAATTCCTACTATAAGCCGGTCATAATATCTGTTGTTCCGGTAGGCGTGATCACGGATTCGCCCTTCCTCTACCCAGCCGCATTTTTTAACGAATAAATTATAAGAAGGAATATTATGCTCGACAATATCACCGTCAAGACGATGCAACTGCAGTTCTTCAAAAGCATATTTCATTGTAGTCATAACCGTATCGCGCCCGTAGCCATGCCCACGCATATTCTTTTTCCCAATTAAAATGCCGTGATGGGCAGAGCGATTTTTCAAATCGATATTGGTAATATTGGAAATGCCGATAAAGCCATCTTCTTTTGTGTCAATTGCAAGCCGCAAATTTCGATCGTCGTATGTCAACCGATCAAACCATCTGTTCTGTTGCTCGGAAGAAATTGGAATAGACCAGCCTCCAATGAGATTGGCTATTTCAGGATCGTTATGAAAATTCTTTAACTCCTCCATGTCTTCTCTCTCTAAAGCACGCAGCGTAACTTTTTTTCCTGTAATGTTCATCTTTGCCCCTTCTTTCTGCAAGTATTGGTGAATCGCCTGATATCTTCCACAAGCTCTGGCGACTATAAGCCAAGCATATTACGTTCGCCTTCAATTTTTTGTTTCCTGAAGCATTTCTCTACTTTTACAGCTTAATCAGACTATTTTACTCATTCACCACCTATTAACTCACTTCTTTCTGCTTAAATATCCCATCTTTTTTTCATTCTATCATACTTTTGAATCAATATTACTGATAATTTAGAAAATATTTTTAGAGCAATATATAAGTTATCGGCTTTATAGATGTGGACGCTCTGCACTCTACTCGTGCAGAGCAAAATCAACAAATAGCCCCCGATGGAATAAGACAGATCATCCATCAAGAGCTTTAATTGACCTTCGGTTTGATTGATTTTTAATTTGAGCTGAGCACCTCAAAGCACCAACTCTTTTATTTAGACTTCGAACAATAATTCCCTTGAGGGACCAGTAATCCATTCATACTACTTTTATATAAAATTCGCACTCCTCAAACTCGAGCTCCGTTTTAATTCTGCATTGCTACGGAGACCGATGGGGGTACATCCAACATCAAAATGAACCATACCAAACACTTTCAACTCCAACTTACTGAGCTTTTAATAGTAATGTTGCCCCTTCAATATCATCCATAATTTCAGTTTCGTGAAATCTGCCCTCTGCCCAATCGTCCACTTGGTTATGAAAGTAATCCGACTTCATGTGTCCGCTTAAGCCAGGCCCCACGATATGATAAGCACTCGATAAGTCGGCAAGATCCGCTACAAAACGCCAGGAGGCCCCATGATCAACATCGCCTTCCGGTGTCGATGCAGCAGCCTGCACCGTAACATTGGATCCGCCAATTGGCACCCGATCCGGGTTAAGAAACTCTGCAAATATAGGTGAAGCACCGGCAAGCGGATGCGGGAACGTTAATTGATGATGCTCACCCCACGCCCAATCTGCCGAATCATTTCCTTGTTCTTCTTCTATTTCTTCAACTGCCGCTGCCAGTGAATCCACAAGCCATTTTTCAGCGCCGCCGTATTCCGTTACCCAAACGCCTTCTTCGCCGGCAAACGCACTTCGCATCATTTCATCAGTGATGTGATTTTTGCCCGCCAACATATCGAAAACGTCTTCTGGAAATTCAGCCGACAATAAGGTTTCCGGCAGCTGTTTGATCCATTTGTGGAAAATCAGTGGCGCAGCCTGATCTTCACTGTCAACTTGATCCCATTCTTCAAGCACGGTGAGCAGCTCATTGTATTCATCCGTCTCGTTGCGTACGGTGGAAATCATGTCCTCTAAAAATTCAGCTGCATATAAATTCTGTTGGTCCATCTGAAGTTCCATCATATCCTGTGCCGTCAGATCATCCGATGCTTCCAGCACTTCGGCAATTCGTTCGTAGCGATATGGCTGCGCCCAAAAGTCGGTAATGTGATGAGGGTAGGAATCATCAATCACTTCATTGTTTGCTGTGGCAATAAACCCGCTTTCCGGATTGACTGACATCGGCAATTCATCAAACGGCACATAGCCATCCCAGCCGTATTGGGCAGAATCTCCTGGAACTGGCAATTGGCCGTCGCCGGATTTCCGTATTGGGATGCGCCCATTTGCTTTGTAGGCAATTGTGCCATCTGTAGATGCAAAGACAAAATTTTGAGCAGGCGCCTGGAAATCTTCCAGTGCCAATTCAAACTCTTCCCAATTGGATGCTTTGTTAAAGTTCAATACGGCCTGCAGTTCCAGTGTCGGCTCCAGTGCAGTCCACTGCATCGAAAAGACCGCCCCTGGCTCTTCTTCGTCATACAGGACATTGGAAACGACAGGTCCATGCCTTGTTACTAGCACTTCGAACTCTTCGGTTTCCCCGCCTTTCACTTTGATCGGTTCATTTCTGACTTCCGCCTGTTCCCACTCGCCTTCATACTGGAATTGGGTCGGATCATCAGGATTTGGCGTTTCGATGTAGAGATCCTGAACATCCGGTCCGACATTGGTGACGCCCCAAGCGATCTCTTCGTTATGGCCCAGGATGATGCCTGGGATTCCGGCAAAAATAACGCCGCTGACATTTTGTTCCGGTGACTCCAAATGCATTTGGTACCAGATGGACGGCGTGCTGAGCCCAAGATGCGGATCGTCCGCAAGCAATGGTTTTCCGCTTGCCGTTTTGTCTCCGGATACTACCCAGTTGTTGCTGCCGTTAAATTCAGGTGGAATAACCGAGGCATCGAATTCCCCAGCCACTTGGACAGGCTGCTCTTTGTTTGCTGCCAAAATTGACGGTGCAATTTCCGGGTAAGAGATAAACAACTCGCGAGCTTTGTCTTCTGGGAATTCGTTCAACGCCCAGTGGCGGACGGCCAGCGTATTCCAGTGCCCTCCGAGATCGTAGGCCATGAACTTGCCGATTGTCAGGGAGTCGACAGGCGTCCATTCCGTTGGTTCGTAGCCAAGCAAAGCAAACTCAAAGCTTAGTTTGCCATCTTTCTTGGCCTCTTCCATATAGGCATTGACTCCTTCTGCATACCATTCCAAAACCTGTTTGGCTTCTGCATCATAGCCATCCCACGATTTTTCCGCAGCATCCCGCAAACTGAAAGTCCGAAAAAACTTATCCGTATCCACCGCATCTGCTCCAATTACTTCCGCTAATTTGCCGCTAGCCTGCCTGCGGGACAGGTCCATCTGAAACATCCGGTCCTGGGCTTGCACATATCCTTGCGCCCGGTAAAGATCAGCATCTGTATCTGCTTGAATATGCGGTACACCCATATCGTCACGGATAACCGACACATCGCTGTCGAGTACCGCAACTGCCGCTTCTCCTTCAATAAGCGGTTTCGACTTCCCTATGTAAACGTTTACAAAAATAAGCGCTGCAACTGCAACTGCTGCCAGAATTCCAATAACTCCAAGAAGCCATTTTAGCCATCTTTTGTTTTTCACTTTCTCTCCCATTATCTTGCCCCCTTTTCTTATGGTGCTTTATTCGACTGGCGAAGGATAAATCCCTTTTTTGAAAAGAATAAATCTGTATAAAACAGTTTATTTCCCCACAAAAAAAGACGCCCCGCTATGGGACATCTTTCAATCAAACTTGATCTTCTCCGACAATTTTCACTTCCAACTCTAAATCAATGCCGAATTTTTCTTGTACAGCCGCTTTCACCATTTCAATCGTTTGGATGTAATCGTTCGCAGATGCATTGTTTTTGTTAACAATAAAACCAGCATGCTTCGTAGAGACTTCTGCTCCACCGAAACCGCGTCCCTGAAGGCCGCTGTCTTGAATTAACTTGCCGGCAAAATTGCCTGGTGGACGTTTAAAAACGCTGCCTGCAGAAGGAAATTCCAACGGTTGTTTTGTTTCCCGCTGAAACGTCAATTCTGTCATTTTGGCATCAATGACCGTTTGCTTGCCGACTTCCAGCTCAAACTCAGCGGATAGGACATAAAATCCTTTTTTCGTAATGATGCTTTTCCGGTAGCCAAGCTCCAAATCTTCTTTGGACAAAATCAACTTTTCGCCCTCTTTTGAAAGGACAGTTGCCTGTTGAATGACGTCTTTTATTTCTCCGCCGTAAGCACCTGCATTCATCGCCATGGCGCCGCCAATAGAACCTGGTATTCCGCAAGCAAATTCAAATCCTGTCAGCTGTCTGGCTGCAGCAACTTTTGACACTTTTTTAATGTTTGCCCCGCCCTGCGCGTAGACTGTCGTACCGTCAATGGAGATTGCCTGTAAACTCTTTAAAGTCAGAACGATTCCACGAAATCCTCCATCACGGACGACCATGTTTGATCCATTTCCAAGGAGCAGTAATGGAATATTGTTAGTATATGCATACTTCACAGTAAAAGCAGTTTCATCTTCTGTCGTCGGTGTTACAAAAATATCAGCAGGCCCACCCATTTTAGTTAATGTATGAAGGTGTAGCGGTTCATCCATCTTGACGTGATCATCTGCCAAAAAACCTCGCAGATCCGTCAACCATTGTTGTTTCGTCATCTAAAGCAAATCCCTTCTAAACTTATGGCTTCTACTAGTATCCAATTTTCATCCTGATTTGACAAGCAATATAGCCAGGTTCAGGCCAAAAGTCCAATAAAATAATATCTCGAATTCGAGAATTATTAATTAAAAACTATTGACTTTGAGATTTATTGCCGTTATATTTAGTTTAGAACAACATTTCTAGGAGGAATTTAACATGAAAAAATGGACAGTAGACACGGCGCACTCAGAAATCGGCTTTTCAGTAAAACACATGATGATCTCAAAAGTAAAAGGCTCTTTCGCATCTTATGAAGCGAATGTAGAAGCAAACGAAGAAGATCTTCAGAATGCATTGATTGACTTTAAAATTGACGTAGCAAGCATCAACACAAACAATACTGACCGCGACAACCACTTGCGTTCAGCTGACTTTTTTGATGTTGAGCAGTTCCCATACATCACATTCAAAGCTAATGACATCGTTAAAAAAGGCGGCGAGTACGAAATGACTGGCGACCTTACGATGAGAGGCGTTACACGTCCGGCTACTTTTGAAGTAGAATACGGCGGCAAAGGCACGAACCCTTGGGGCGTAGAAGTAGTCGCGTTTAACGTAGAAGGCAAAGTAAACCGCAAAGATTTTGGCCTTACTTGGAACCAAGCGCTTGAAACAGGCGGCGTAATGGTTGGCGAAGACATCAAAATCACATTAGAATTAGAAGGCAACCCAGCATAATAAAGAGACATTCAAAAAGCAGTGTGAGGAATTTTCCTCGCACTGCTTTTTTATTGAACGTTTTTAGTGTCCATATCTTCATTTATCGTCTTATGCCCGTCGGAGGCCCGCAGGATGCAGGTCAGCTAACCGTTGCGACAGGAAGTCGCAACGGTTAGCATCAGATGTTAGGCAACTTTCGCTTTTCTATTTGTCCAGCTCCACCTGCCAGACTCTAGGGTCATAAGCTACTCCGGCTGTGCGGCTGAAGAAACGCCGCTTCGCCGGAGCGTCTTATGCCTGTCGAATCTACACGGCAGCTTTCGCTTTTCAGTATTCCTGCTCAATTTTTGGCAATGGTTTAACTGCCGGACCATTCAGTACATCGCCTGTATAGGAGAAGCGGGAACCGTGGCATGGACAATCCCATGAACGTTCGGCATCGTTCCAATTAACTTCGCAGCCCATATGCGTACAGGCTGTATCCACCAAATGGACCTGGCCGTATTCATCCCGGTATCCGCCCGCTTTTTTCTTGCCGACTTTAACCAGCGCTCCCTCGTCTTTGCCAAGGTCTTCGACGGTTTTTGAGGCTCTTTTTAGCTTTCCTTTGACCAGTTCCTTAGCAACCGAGGCATTGTCTTTCGCAAAGCTCGCAACATCCACCGCTTTCATTTTAGGGCGGGTTGGACTGAAAACAGGTGCGTAGTGATTTTCCTTTTCCAAAATTTGATCGGTTAGCAACATACCGGCTAGTGCGCCGTTGGACATTCCCCATTTATGGAAGCCGGTCGCGACCAATATATTGTCATAGCCGGCAGTGATGGTCCCAATATAAGGAATCTGGTCGAGCGTGGTCATATCCTGAGATGACCAGCGGTATGGGATTTCCTGAATGCCGAAATGTTCCTCGCCAAACTTCTCCAAGTTGTGGTAATGCTCCATCGTTTCGCTTGAACTTTTTCCTGTTGCATGGCCTTCCCCGCCAATCAGCAGCAGCTTTTCCCCATCGTCTCCTGGCGCATAGCGCAGGGAACGGGATGGCATGTCTCCACTGATATACATATCGTTCGGAATGTTGCCACTCACTTTAGCTGCAATGGCGTATGAGCGATTGACCGATAAGCGTGAAAAGTACATGCCGTCAAAATCGTTAAACGGATAATGCGTGGCGACAATCACTTTATTGCACGACAAATGTGACAGGTTTTCGGTTTGAATAACGGGATCTTTTTTGCTCAAAATCTTTACAGCACGGGTCTGCTCGTAGATTTTCCCGCCAAGCCGGTCAATCTCTTTGACCAATCCAGCCAAAAACTTCACGGGATGGAACTGAGCCTGGTTGCGCATGACGATAGCATCTTCCACATGAAACGGCAACTCTACTTCGTCTTTTGCCAGTTCCCCGTCAATGCCCAATTGCAGGTAGGCCTCTGCTTCTTTCTGTACTAGCTTTGCTCCTGCAGTTGTATTGGCATAGACGAAAGAGTTGTGGTGTGAAAAATCGCAATCGATGCCAAGTTCTTTGGCAGTTTCTTCAATAAACTTCAACCCATCCATGTTTGCCTGGTAATACAGCTTCGCTTTTTCCTCGCCTACAAGTTTCACGAGCGGATAATAAAAAAGGCCATGCTGTGCAGTAATTTTTGCTGTTGTATTGCCTGTTACCCCATCGACTAATTTGCCGGCATCGATTAAAGTTACCTTCTTTCCGGCTTTTGCCAATAAGTAGGTGCTGATGATTCCAACCATACCCCCGCCAACAACGGCAATATCTGTTGATTCATTTTCCTGCAATGCGGGATAGCTTGGAATATCTTTGTACTCTCTCCAAAACGATTTCTGTTCTTCTGGAACTCGACTTGCATTATCACTCTGCACCATACCGTTCCTCCTCAAAAAGCTTTTAATAAATGTCTACCCCTAATGAAGAATCCTAATCAAATTAGCAGCCATCAAGTTTCCTATTTTTTGGATAGACTGTTCAGATCGGACGAAATACTGGCCAATTTTCAAAAATACTGTCCGTTGCCGCTCATTTACTGTCCACTACTCCAAGTCTACTGTCCAAACGAAAAAAAGGACCACCCTTAGAGGGCAGTCCTTTATTTAAAAACTTAGGCGTGTACTTTTACTAAAGCATTTGCAGATTGCTCTACGCGTTTCATGCCTTCAGCAACGATTTCTTCTGCACGGTCCGGGTACATATTATGTCCCTCAATGATCACTTCTTCGATGTCAGTGATGCCAAAGAAGTCCATGATCAAGCGAATGTAGTTAACGCTCATTTCAGCAGGAGCCATTTCAGGTGATGAATAAACTCCGCCGCGTGCGTTCAAGATGATGACTTTTTTCTCAGGTACAAGACCGACCGGGCCTTCAGCTGTATACTTGAATGTTACGCCTGCGCGGTAAACGTAATCGATGAATGTCTGCAATGGCGCAGGAATTGTTTTGTTCCATAATGGGAATGCGAATACGACAACATCAGCGTCCATGAATGCATCCATTGCTTTATTGGCTGCCGTTAGAATGCGCTGTTCCAAATCCGTCATTTCTTCAGCTTGTGCTGATTTTTGCATAGCATCAAAGAAATCCTGGCCAAAATACGGCATGTCTTCTTTGAACACATCAAATGTATGAACGTCCAGCTCAGTGCCCATTCCGATAGAATCCATGAATACTTCGTACATTTTACTGGAAACCCCTTCAGATGCAGGGCGGTTGTTTGCTTTTACTACTAAAACATTTGTCATTAAGTTAAAACTCCTTCTATAATTATATTAAAATTATTTATCTCAAATTAAAAGCACTTTATCATCTTAAGAAAATAGAGAGTAAAAGTCAATTACTCTGCCTCCCTGTTATACCCCATCGCAAGAATCGCCTGTGCAATAACTCGTTTTCTTTTTACCCAATGGCTTTAACTTAGGACGAATTCCTTCTTCTTCAGCAATTTGTTCCAACGCTTCAACAAATGCTTCCAACGGCTGCGCACCCGAAATTGCATACTTGCGGTTTACCACAAAAAACGGGACGCCTTGTACGCCAATTTGGCCAGCTTCGGCAATATCAAGCTGAACCTCCGCCATGAATTGATCCGATTCCAGCACTTGTTGCGCCTCGCTGCTTGATAGTCCGACTGCTTCCACGATATTCAATAAGATCCTGTGGTTGCCGACATTTTTTGCTTCAATAAAATATTGATGCATAAGCTGTTCAGTCAGTTCTGCATCTTTATTTTTGGTTTCAGCCCACTTCACTAACCGGTGAGCAGCCAATGTATTGGCTTCCTTCATGTTATCAAAATCATATTCCAAACCAACAGAACGGGCATGCTGCGCCACTCCTTCAGTCATCTCTTTTGCTTCTTCAATCGTTTTCCCAAATTTCTTTGCCAAACTTTCATAAGTTGGGACAGCAGAATCAATGGGTGTGTCCGGATTTAATTGATAAGCCTTGAACGAAACTTCTGCCTGGCTTTCGAAGCCTGACTGAACCAACGCGTTTTCCAAAGTTCTCTTGCCTATATAGCAGAATGGGCATACATAATCTGACCAAACTTCAATTTTCATAGTTATCCACCTCGCCATTAACTATAGCAACGAAAACAACAGCGCTCAATTTTTTTGCCTATAGAAAGAAAAGCGGAGGCGATCGTGTTAGACCTGACGGGCATAAGACGCGGTGGCGAAGCGGCATCTTTTCAGCCGCACAGCACGAAAAGTGAAAGTGCCTGTTCAGCTCTGACAGGCATAAGACAGACCAGCAGAGTGGCGTTCTTTGCCACGCCGCTGGGTTGACTTATGACCCGAAGAGCTAGGCACTTGCAACTAGACACCAGCGTGACTTATGACCCCGAAGGTCTGATCGCCGGAGCTGGACAACAAGAAAAGCGGAAGCGCCCGTTTTGCTCTACCGGGCATAAGACAGACCAGCAGAGTGGCGGTTTTTGCCATGCCGCTGGGTTGGCTTATGACCCAAAGAGCTGGGCGCTAGAGTCTGGACAATAAAGAAAAGCAGAGGCGATCGTGTTAGACCTGAGAGAAATTAAGCGCATCACGGAACCACAAAAAAACTGACTCCCTATAGGGAATCAGCTTAATGCTTCTGTAATGACAGGAACAATTTGTTTTTTGCGTGATACGACGCCAGGCAACAGGACACGGTTATCAACTACACTCGTTTTAAAAGCACCTTCGACAATGCCCGCTCGTTCACCCAGAACGATGGCCACTGAATTGTTGTTTAGAATATCCGTAACAGCAAATACGAAAAGATCCAAACCTTTAGCAGAGATGGCATTTTCCATTAGCACTTCAAGCTCTTTTTGGCGGACCATGACTTCTTCTACATCAATTGCATTAACTTGAGCAACTTCAAATCGGCGATCGCCTGCTTCAAATTCTTTTGAGTCCAATGAAATCAAATCTTCTAATGTTTTGTTGCTAAGATCCGCTCCGGCTTTCAATAGGTCCAGGCCGTAATTTTGTACATCCACATTCGCTATGCGCGCTAATTCTTTAGCGGCTTCAACATCTTGCGCGGTACAGGTTGGTGACTTGAAAAGAAGGGTGTCTGAAATAATCGCGGAAAGCATCAATCCGGCAATATTCATTGGTACTTCCACACCATTTTCTTTAAATAGCTTCAGGATAATGGTTGTTGTGCAGCCAACAGGCTCTGCGCGGAAAAAAAGCGGATCCGTCGTTTCAAAATTGGCGATACGGTGGTGGTCCACTACTTCAATCACCTGAACTTCATTGATGTCTTCTGCACTTTGCTGCCGTTCATTATGATCCACCAAAATGACTTGTGCAGCCTCTTTAGCAACCTGCGTCACCAAACGCGGCTGATCAAATTTGAACGTCTCCAAAGCGAATAAAGTTTCATTGTTTACTTCACCTAAACGAACTGGCTCAGCCACCATGCCCATTTCATTCTTCAAGTAAGCGTATGAAATGGCCGAACAAATTGAATCAGTGTCCGGATTTTTATGACCTAATACTAAAACTTTTGACATAAATAATAGCCCCCTGTAAAACTTAGTTTCTGTATTTATTCTATCATAAGTACAGCATTTGAAAAAATTGAACTGACATCCAATAGAAATAAATCTAAAAGAGTATAAAGTTTATAGAATTATCTGTATTTTATAAATTCATCATGTACAATAGCACATACTAATGGTATAATATGACTAACTAATTTAAAGTTAGGTGGAAGGAAGCGATGCCCATGACCATTTTACTGGAAAAGAAATACATTCCTCTGGCCGATTATTTCTCTGGAGCGACAAATCCCTCAATAAAACTAACATTTTCTGAAATCGAACAAATTATGGGCCAAAATTTACCTAATGCCGCCTACTTGAATAAAAGCTGGTGGAAAAAGACGAAAGCACCAGCCAAGCACTTTCATGCATGGGTAGATGCCGGTTATTTTGTTAGTGATGTTGAGCCGGATCGCTTTGTTGTTTTTGATCGGATCGACCTTTCAAATGGCAACGGCAATGGCCATGACGAAGAAGATCAGGACATCCTGCTGATTCGAATAGCTGAGCACGGGGATGCGCGCTCTCTCGCCGCCTTGCAGAAAGCAGTCGAATCCGAATCTGATTACATGTTGTACGCAAAAGACGAACGGACACAATCCACCCAAAAAGTCCGAAAACAAATCATTGAATGGAAACAAAGCGGGCACTCAACCATCATTATTGCCATTCTAAACGGCCAGCATGTTGGCTATTTGATGATCATGGGCAATGACGCAAAGCGCGCTGCACACCGCGCCACTATCGATCTCGGTCTTCAAAAAGAAGCACAGGGCAAAGGAATTGCCAAATCGTTGCTCGATAAAGCAGAAGCATGGGCCAAAGAAAAAGGCATCAGCCGACTTGAGCTGGCAGTTATTGAAGAAAATGAACCGGCACGCAAGCTATATGACAAAGCAGGCTTTGAATCTGAAGGCATTCGCCAAAAATCTATGATGATTAATGGCAAGCCCCATAATGAAATTTATTTAGCGAAGTTTTTGGATTAGAAAAAGAGCGTGTAAGAACCACGCTCTTTTTCAATGGGCTTTAATCATCACAAAATTTCCCCACAATAAAACCCGGACCAGCTTAGCTGATTCGGGTTTTATTCACGTTAAGCTAATTTTTCCAGCAAACGCAGAGACTCGCGGTTGAATGCCGGCAAGTCATCCGGCTGGCGGCTAGTAACCAATTGATCTTGGCACACTGCCACTTCTTCGTCGACTACAGTAGCTCCTGCATATTCCATATCGACTTGAATCGATTTAAAGCCTGTTGCTTTGCGGCCTTCTAATGCTTTAGCCGTAATTAATAACTGAGGGCCATGACAAATTGCAAAGACCGGTTTTTTTGCATCCATAAATGCTTTTGTGAATGCCACAAAACGATCATCTGCACGCAATTGGTCTGGAGAAAATCCGCCTGGCAAGAAAAGCGCATCGTAATCTTCTGGGCTGACCTCGTCAATGCCTTTGTCGATTGTGACAACAGCTTCACCTTGTTTGCCTGTCACTTCATTGCCTGCTTCTTTTTCGATAGTGAAGACTTCGTGACCCGCATCATTAAACGCTTTCGATGGATCTGTATATTCCACATCTTCGAACATGTCTGTAATTAAAGTTGCGATTTTTGCCACTTTCTACCACTCCTTCTGTTTAATCATTCTCTTTCAGTATTCCACCAAAAGATGACATTAAACACAAAACTAGCGAAATTTCGAGACAAATGGATTTTCCGTCTCCCAAAAGCGGTACGGATAGTCGACTGCTTCAAGCGAATTGCCAATACCGACGCGCGGTCCGACCGATACGGCATGAACAGGATCTCCTTGCGCAATATAAAGCGGCTTCTCAGAAAAATGGCTGCCGTAATGGTCCATTGTAATAGCCATTGCCTTGGTCAGTTTGCCCGGTCCGCTGGTCCAATTTTTCATTGGCATGTGCTCGCCGCGCAGTTTCGCCATCAGTTCAATGCCTTCTACCGGTTCCACTGCACGAATCAAAATCGCGCGCGGAGTATCTTGTGGTCCGCTGACGACATTGATCAATGTGTGAGTGTGCATTTGGTACGTATAAATGAGTCCAGGTTTTCCGAACATAATTTCTGTACGCTTGGTACGGCGATTGCCAAAGCTATGGGCCGCCCGATCTTCTGCACCCATATACGCTTCGGCTTCCACAATGCGTCCCGCAACGACGCCTTCCGGCAATTCATGGACCAAAATTTGGCCAAGCAAGTTGCGAGACAACTCCAATGTCGGAGCATGAAAAAATTCTTCAGCGACGGGTGTAAACATAATATCTCCTCCTCCCGGCATTATACCGAATGGATGGCGGTCACTGCCTGGATAAGCGGTTCGAGTTCGTGAATTCGATTATCGTTAAAAGCTTCCACTATAGCACTGCCAACAATAAAACCGTCTACATCATCTCGCAGCATGTCGACATGGCTGCTTTTTGAAATTCCAAATCCAGCGTAAACCGGAACCGGACTTTTGTCTCGGACTTTGCGCATAAAGGCTTTCACATCTTCCGACATTTCGTCACGTGATCCTGTTATGCCTTTGACCGTTACTGCATAAACAAAACCTTCTGCTCCACTCAAAATATCATCCAGCCGCACATCAGTTGTCGTCAATGTTACCAACTGAATCAATTTGATGCCTTCTTTATCTACATGGGGCTGTACCAACTCTTTATGTTCATAAGGAAGATCTGGGATGATGATAGCTGAAACGCCCGCTTTACCGCTTTCAGATGCAAAACGTTCCACTCCAAATTTCAGCACTGGGTTCAAATAAGTCATAATCAGCAGCGGAATTTCAATCTGGAAAGTCCAGGTTTGCATTTCTTCCAGCACTTTCTGCAGCGTCACGCCTTGTTTTAAGGCGCGGTTGCCTGCTGCTTCGATTGTTGGCCCATCCGCTACTGGGTCAGAAAACGGGATGCCGATTTCGATGGCCGTCACCCCTGCTCCCTGCAAGTATTGTACTTGCTCCTTCAAACGGTCAAGACCGCCGTCTCCTGCCATAATGTAGGCAACAAACGCTTTGTTTCCTGAACTCTTCAGCTGTTCCAATCGTTTCATGACAGTCCCTCCAATTGCTCGGCATAGGTAGCTATGTCTTTATCGCCACGGCCTGATACACAAATGATCAAAATCTGATCAGCTGTCATCGTCTTAGCCTGCTTTTCTGCCTCTGCAATGGCATGCGCTGTTTCAAGAGCAGGGATAATTCCTTCCAGACGGGACATGCTAATGACTGCATCAAGTGCTTCCTTATCTGTAATCGACCGGTATTCAACACGGCCGATATCCGCTAAATACGCGTGTTCTGGCCCAATTCCAGGATAGTCCAGTCCAGCAGAGATCGAATGCGCTTCTTGTACTTGCCCTGCATCATCCTGCAGCAATTTCATCATCGCGCCATGAAGTACACCTTCTGATCCCTTTGTTAAGGTCGCAGCATGCTTTTCTGTATCTACACCTTGGCCAGCTGCTTCAACACCGATCAATTGAACGTCTTTATCTTTAATGAATGGATAAAACATGCCGATCGCATTGCTGCCGCCGCCTACGCATGCCAAAATAGCATCAGGCAAACGCCCTTCTTTTTCCAAAATCTGGCGTTTTGTCTCATCACCAATAACGCGTTGAAAATCGCGTACCATCGTTGGGAATGGGTGCGGCCCTAGAGCCGAGCCGATTAAGTAATGCGTATCTTCCACGTTAGAAACCCAGTAGCGCAAGGCTTCATTGACCGCATCTTTTAACGTCGAGCTGCCTTTTGTGACACTTTCCACACGCGCACCCAAAAGTTTCATCCGAAAAACATTCAGTTGCTGGCGTTTAATGTCTTCTTCTCCCATAAAAATAACGCATTCCAAATCAAACAATGCACAGATTGTCGCTGTTGCTACACCGTGCTGGCCCGCTCCGGTTTCTGCGACAATTTTGCGTTTGCCCATGCGCATAGCGAGCAAGGCCTGCCCAATCGCATTGTTCACTTTATGGGCACCCGTATGGTTCAAGTCTTCCCGTTTCAAGTAAATTTTCGGTCCACCCAATGATTCTGTCATACGCTGAGCGAATGTCAGCGGCTGTTCACGTCCAACGTACTCGGACAAATAATGATGGTATTCTTTTTGGAATTCTGGATCTTCTTTTACTTCGTTATAAGCATCTTCCAATTCTTTAACGGCTTTCATCAAAGTTTCCGGCACAAATTGTCCGCCGTACTTGCCGAAAAATCCAACTTTCTCTATTGTCTGTTCCATCGAATCATCCTTTACTCGTTTTATGAATTTCTGGATTTTCACTGTATCTTTACGGCCATCTGTTTCAACACCGCTTGAAACGTCGACCATATATGGTGTTGTCTGTGTAATCGCTGCGTGAACATTTTCTGGATTCAATCCACCCGCCACGATGAGACGTGATGGATCGATATCCGCTCCATCAAGCAGAGACCAATCAAATACCTTGCCGCTTCCCCCGCGGTAATCAGTGCCCGGAGCATCTACCAGCACATAATCAGCAATGGATCTGCCCAATTTGTCAGCATCTTCTTTCGAGCGGATGGAAAACGCTTGAATAACCGGCACCTGAATTGCTGTGATCAACTCATCCGGCTCATCGCCGTGCAGCTGAACCATCGTCAGTGGAACCCGCGCAATCGTATCTTCTATTTCTTCCAAAGAAGCATTCACGAACACACCAATTTTATCGGCATCTACCGGAATGTGTTTGGCCAATTCAGCCGCCTGTTCAATTGTCACCTGGCGCTTACTTGGAGCGAACACAAAACCAATGGCATCTGCCCGCTTCGCCGCTTGAACATGCTGCTCTTCTTTCAAACCACAAATTTTCACTTTCGTCATTGGACTGCCTCCTCACTTGTTGCCTGACGAATCCAATTGCCCGGATCTTCAGATCGCATTAATGCCTCGCCCACCAAAATTCCGGAAGCGCCACTGGCATATGCGAACTTCGCATCCTCTTTGGTATTCATTCCACTTTCACTGATCAGCACCCGTTCGCCGTCAAATGGAAATTTCTCTGCCAATTGCGCCGTCCGTTCAACCGAAACGTCAAAGGTTTTCAGGTTGCGGTTATTGACGCCAATCAGCTTGGCATCCAGCTCCAAAGCTATCTTCAGTTCTTCGTCGTCATGGACTTCCACTAAAACTTCAAGCCCTTTGGACACCGCATACTGATAAAGGCTGTGCAGCTCTTGTTTTTCGAGCGCCGCAACAATCAGCAGGATAATGGTTCCTCCAGCATGTTGCGCACGGTCAATTTGAATTTCGCTGACCATGAAATCTTTGCATAACACAGGAATTGAAACGGCTTGCGCCACTTTGCGCAGGTCATCAATGGATCCTTTAAAATACGTTTCATCGGTGAGCACGGAAATAGCTGCCGCTCCCGCTGCTTCGTATTTTTTTGCCTGAGCTACGACATCCACTCTTGTCTGGATATCGCCTTTAGATGGGGATGCACGTTTTATTTCTGAAATCACGCCATTCCCTTTCTGCAAACGCTGCAGCAATTTTGATTTTTCCGGAAAAGTGATAGTGCTCGGCTCTAGCGGTTTATACGTTTTTATTTCTTCATGTTTGGTTGCAATGATTTTATCCAATATCGTCATACAAATACCTCCGCTGCTAACCGGTGCAAGTCAAAGACACGCGCGGTTTCACCTGATTTAATTGATGCTTTTGCCTGATGCACGCCTTCCGCTACAGTTCCGGCTTTGCCGCTGACATACAGAACTGTTCCTGCATTCAGTGCCACCGTATCCAAGTAAGGGCTGTCTATTCCTGATAAAACATCCATAAAAATTTCAGCATTGCGCTCTGGGTCTCCGCCGCGAATCGCTTCAATCGGCGCAACTTCCAAGCCAACTTCATTTGGATGGATTGTCATGTTGCGTTTGCCATGCTCATCGAAGACGATCAGTTCGTTGGTGCCGGCAAGCGACAATTCATCCAATCCGCCCGCACCGTGAACCAATGCCCCTTTTTTTCTGCCCAGCCGAATGAGCGCATCCGCCATTGGCTCTAACATGTCTAAGCGATAAACACCGGTCATTTGAACCGTAATGGGCAATGGATTTGCCAATGGTCCAACCAAGTTAAAGATTGTCGGAGTTCCAATTTCTCTGCGGATTCGGCGCAAACCACCAAGTGCCGGGTGGATTGCAGGCGCAAATAAAAGAGCAATCCCCGTCTGGTCCAACATTGCCGGAATTGAAGCAATATCGGCTTTTGTCGAAATGCCCAATGCTTCCAACACGTCGGAACTGCCGGTCTTGCTGGAAACACTGCGATTGCCGTGCTTCGCAACGGTCAACCCACAGCCCGCCAAAACGAAAGCGGTCAATGTGCTGATGTTAAAACTGTAGGATCGGTCTCCCCCAGTTCCACAAACATCGACCAGTTCTCCTTCTATTTCAGGAAGTTTCACTGCTTTTTCACGCATTGCTTTAACCAAACCGACCAATTCATCTGCCGTTTCACCTTTTTCATGCAAATCGGATAAAAACTTTTTAATCTGTTGCTCATCTATTGTACCGTCCAGAATTTCCAACGATTTTTCATACATTAATTGTTCGCTCATATTCTCTGCTCTGCTCATCCTGATCTCTCCTCGTCTTGTTTTGGAATACAAAAATCCCCGCAACCAGATGAATCATCTGATTGCGGGGACGGTTAAAACCGCGGTACCACCACGCATTAATGCAATAAACTTTTGCACTCACTTAAACAGGCTCTTCGCCTTTCCCTTTAACGCAGGGCTTACGTCTCCCTTACTCGCTTCCGCTTTCAGGCCAGCTCTCCTAAGTCCATTCGCGCAGTTTATCCAATCAGCTTGCACCAGCCGCTGACTCTCTAAATGAATCTCCCTGCCTACTCGTCTCAATCCTCGATTTATACACTCTTCTATTCTGGTCTTTTCTAGGCTCTTCTCTCAAAAGGACTTGCTTCTCGTACAACAAGTGACCCTAATCTTAAAAGGTTTTGTTTATTCTGTCAAGTAAAAGAAATGCAGAAGCACCTGTAGAGGTCCGACGGGCAAAAAAAGCACCAGTAGCCAGTTTCTCTGGACACTTGTGCTTGAACAAACATGAATCACTGGTAATAGCCATCCAGTTCTTTTCGCAAAGCCGCTTTGAGAAATTTTCCGACTGAGGTTTTCGGCACTTCTTTCAAAAAGACCACATCGTCCGGAACCCACCATTTGGCAAATTGACTCTCCAGGTATGTCAGCAATTCCGATTTCATCGCTTCATCTTCAGCATAGCCTTCTTTCAGGACTACACAAGCAAGCGGACGTTCGAGCCATTTTTCATGGGGAATCGCGACAACAGCTGCTTCAAAAACAGAGCCATGGGTCATCAGCGCATTTTCCAAATCAACAGAAGAAATCCATTCTCCCCCGCTCTTGATCAAATCTTTTGTTCGATCCGTCAACTTGATGTAGCCATCCGGTTCAATGACGGCAATGTCTCCCGTATAAAGCCAACCCTCTTTAAAAGCGTCTTCCGTCCGTTCATCCTTATAATATTCATCGGCAATCCATGCACCTTTGACGTTCAATTCTCCCATCGTTTCACCGTCCCAAGGAGCTTCCCCATTTTCATTCACAATCCGCACTTCCAGCCCCGGCATCGGTAATCCCGCCATTGACCGGCGTTCGATCCGCTCGTCCATCGTCATATCCGCCATAGTCGAAGTCGTAATAGCCAAACTAACAAGTGGTGAAGTCTCCGTCATGCCATAGCCGGTGACAAAAGGCACATTGTATTTTTCTTCAAATGCCCGGATTAACCCTTTCGGTGAAGCCGATCCCCCGCAGATGATCATCCGCAACGTTTCAATATTGCGCGGATTTGCTTCCAACTCTTTTAAGACGCCTAGCCAGATAGTTGGGACACCGGCAGTCAACGTGACTTTTTCTGATTCAATCAAATCCAGCAGCATGCCCGGAGCAAACCCTGGTCCCGGCAGTACTTGCGTAGTGCCGAACAGGACACTTGCAAACGGCAGTCCCCATGCATTGGCATGGAACATCGGGACAATCGATAATGCAATATCGCGTTCAGACAAGCCCATTGCGTCGGACATGCCGAGGGCATAGCTGTGCAGCACCAGCCCCCGATGTGTGTAGACGACCCCTTTTGGATTTCCGGTAGTCGCCGACGTATAGCACATGCCCGCCGGTGTGTTTTCATCCAGATCTTCAGGGAATTCAAAGCTGCCATCCTCAGCCGCCAGCAGCTCTTCGTATGAATGGACATTTTCAAGTGAGATGTCCGGCAAATCTGTCCCGTCTTTCATGACAACAAAATGTTTGACCGTTTTCAGCATTGGCGCCAACTTTTCAATTAACGGGAACAAATCGTGATCAACCACTAGGATTTCATCTTCTGCATGATTGATGACATAAGCGATATGTTCGGGAGACAGCCGGATATTGATCATGTGTAAAATAGCGCCAGCACCAGGCACCCCAAAGTACAGTTCCAGATGGCGGTGATGATTCCAGGCAAAACTTCCAACTTTTGTACCGCGCTCCATACCGATTTTGCTTAAAGCTGCGGCCAATTTGCGGGTGCGTACCGCAAATTCTTTATAAGGAATACGGTGAATCATATTTTCTCCAGTCCGTGAAACAATCAATTTTTCTGGAAAGTAGCGCTCTGCTCTTTTTACGAAAGATGATAATAATAACGGCGAATCCATCATGTCACATCCGACTCCTTCTTCGTTTTATTTCGCTCAATGAAAAACGGGTGCTTGTGCCGCTCATCAGCCTTCAATACAGGTGTAAGACAAGCATCCACGCTGAGTGATAGCCGGTACCATTCCTGCCAGTCTTTTGATTTGAAAAATGCTGCCACTTCTTGGTGTTCGAGACTTCCTACCGGTTTCCCAGCCCACTCCAACCACTCTGACCGTTGGAAAAAATCACAAAAAGCTTGCCAAAATTTATGTTCCAACGCTCCTAAAGTTAACCAGCGCCTGTCTTTTGTTTCATAAATGGCATAACATACCCGAGCACCGCCAATTTCTGGAATGCCCTTTTCCGATATGCCAGCTTCAAAATAAGCATCATGATTGCCAAGAAATTCCGCCATAACTTCAGCCAATGCAATATCTAGATATTGCCCCTGTCCGGTTCGGAACTTTTTCAATAGCGCAGCAAGCAGCTGTTCCGAAGCGATCAAACCTCCAGTAAAATCAGCGAAGGTATTCGTCGGATGAATGGGCCTGCCAGAAGCATCGCTTAATTGATCCAAGGCACCGGACAAAGCCATATAATTCAAGTCATGGCTTCCCAATTCCGCCATTTCACCTGTTTGGCCATAACCTGATAGCGAGCAATAAACCAAATCCGGCTTAACCGTTTTTAGGCTGTCATAATCCAAACCCAGCTTCTTCATGACACCCGGCCGGAACGTCTCAATCAGCGCATCTGCACCTTTGACCAAATCCAGCATTTCCAGACGGCCTTCCGGAGATTTCAAGTCGATATGAACAATCGTTTTGCCACGGTTGTTCGCCACATGGACGTGCCCTCCGCTCATATAGCGGGCAGGGTCGCCTTCTGGCGGTTCTATTTTAATAACTTCCGCACCCAGTTCAGCAAGCCGCATTCCCGCATAAGGCCCCGGAACATAATAACTAACATCCAGGACCCGTACACCTTTTAGCGCATTTTTCATTTACAGCCCCATCCGCTTGGCAATAATGGTTTTCATGATTTCATTGGAACCGGCATAGATTGCAGCTACCGGAATGTCCCGGTACCGGCGCGCAATTTTATATTCTTCCATATATCCATATCCACCATGCAATTGCATGCATTCACCAGAAATCTTTTTGGCTGTGTCGGTCAGCCAGTATTTTGCCATCGATACCTTGGAAACGATATCTTTTCCAGCCATATGGTCTTCAATCAATGATTCCAAGAATGAATGGCCCAGTTCGATTTCCGTCGCCATTTCCACCAATTTGAACTGCGAGTTCTGAAACGAGCCAATCGGCTTGCCGAATGCTTTTCTCGATTTTACATATTCCAACGTCATTTCAAGCATATCCTCAGAAGCCACCTGTGCCGCTAATGCGACTACCAGCCGCTCCTGCTGCAGTTTTTCCATCAAATAGGTAAATCCTTTATTTTCTTCGCCAATTAAATTCGAAGCAGGGACGACGCAGTCTTCAAAATACAGTTCGGACGTATCCTGTGCATGAAGGCCTACCTTATCGAGCTTGCGCCCTTTCGTAAAGCCAGGTGTCCCCTCTTCTACCATCAAAAGAGAAATCCCCCGGTGTTTCGGTTCTGCCTTTGGATCGGTTTTTACGACCACCAGCACCAACGTCGAATTGATGCCGTTGGTAATAAAGGTTTTCTGCCCATTGACAATATAGGTGTCACCATCCCGCACCGCTGTAGCTGATATATTTGCGAGATCAGATCCGGCTCCCGGTTCTGTCATGGCGATGGCTGTGATGTGATCTCCCGAAACACAGCCCGGCAGCCAGCGCTGTTTTTGTTCCTCATTTCCATAAGCTTCAATATAAGGGACGGTAATGTCGTTGTGCAGTCCAACCCCAGTAAGACTGGCACCTACTCGTTCCATTTCTTCTCCAATGACAACTGCGTAACGGAAATCAAGGCCAAGGCCGCCGTATTGTTCTTCAACTTGCGGACTTAAAAAGCCCATATCCCCAAGTTTTTTCCAGAAAGATTTCGGAATAAGGCGATCTTTTTCCCATTGATCATAATTCGGGACTGCTTCTTTCTCCAAAAATTTTCGCAACGATTTGCGGAACATCACATGCTCTTCTTCTTCAAAACGGTATTTCACCATTCTTTCATCTCCCTTATTTTGGCTGCATCCGGATTGCTCCGTCGAGTCGAATCGTTTCGCCATTCAGCATCGGGTTTTCTGTAATGCTTTCCACCAATTGTGCGTATTCAGCAGGTTTTCCAAGACGCGCCGGAAATGGCACTGCTGCCGATAATGAAGCAATTGCCGCATCCGGCAAGCCTTCGACCATCGGCGTCTCCATCAAACCAGGTGCAATCGCCATGACACGAATCCCATCTCTCGCAAGTTCTCGGGCAATGGGCAATGTCATCGATACCACGCCCCCTTTTGATGCACTGTAAGCCGCTTGGCCAATTTGACCCTCATAAGCTGCAACAGATGCAGTCGAAATGATGACTCCCCGTTCACCCTCTATGTTCGGTTCGTTTTTCTGCATAGCTGCTGCCGCAATGCGAATAACGTTAAAACTGCCAACTAAATTCACTTTGATGACTTTTTCAAATTGATCCAAAGCAATCGGTGTACCTCTGGATAACACTTTTCCCGGCGTACCGATGCCTGCACAATTGACAACTAAATCAATGCCACCAAACTGTTCCAGCGTTTCACTGATATTCTGTTCGACTTGCCCTGCATTCGTTACGTCAGTTTCTTTGTAAATAACCGATTCTTCGCCTAACTCTTGAATCAGTGCTCTTGCCCGTTCCGAATTCAAATCAAAAATAGCCGCCTTTCCGCCACTTTCTGCTATACGCCGTACTGTCGCTTCTCCAAGTCCCGATGCCCCACCCGTAACCACTGCTTTAATCTGTGAAAATTCCATTGTCATCCCCCTTAGATTTCAAAACGTTTTAAAGTTTTTCAATAATCGTAGCGTTTGCCATACCCATTCCTTCACAGATTGCCAGCAGACCGTAGCGGCCATTTGAGCGTTCTAATTCATGCATCAACGACACCAACAGCTTGGTTCCCGTCGCACCAAGTGGATGACCGAGCGCAATAGCTCCTCCGTTGACATTCAACTTTTCGGGATCTCCGCCAATATCACGCAACCAGGCAAGCGGGACCGGTGCAAATGCTTCATTCACCTCATAACGATCCATGTCTCCGATTTCAAGTCCTGCTTTTTCCAGCACTTTTTTTGTGGCCGCTATCGGACCTGTCAGCATTAAAGTCGGATCAGAACCGACCACTGTACGCGCCAGTATCCGCGCTTTCGGCTTCAATCCGAGTTCACGTGCTTTTTCAGCTGACATCAATAGCACAGCTGAAGCACCATCACTCATTTGGCTGGCATTGCCAGCAGTAATTACACCTTTGTCATCAAAAACAGTCTTCAATCCAGCCAGAACTTCCAGCGTTGTTCCAGGACGCGGCCCTTCATCCACAGCTGCTATTTTTATTTCCCCGTTTTCGTCTCTCGTTTCAATAGCGACAATTTCACGTTCGTACCACCCTGCCTGAATAGCATGTTGAGCGCGTTCATGGCTTTGCACCGCAAAAGCGTCAAGCTGCTCACGGGTGAATCCCCATTTTTCAGCGATGCGTTCTGCAGATAGTCCCTGATTGATAATTTCGTATTGATCCGTCAGCTTTTTACTTGGTAATATTCCTTGCATATTGGAGAACATCGGGACACGTGTCATGCTTTCGACACCACCTGCAATAACAATGTCCATGTCTCCTGCTAAAATCGCTTGCGCGGCGAAATGTACGGCTTGCTGGCTCGATCCGCATTGGCGGTCGATCGTTACTCCTGGCACGTAATCAGGGAACCCGGCAATCAATGCTGCAGTGCGCGCAATATTTCCGCCTTGCTCACCCGACTGAGAAACACAGCCTAAAACAACATCTTCAACATCTCCTTTTTTTACCCCAGCACGCTGTACTAGTTCTTCCAACACAAAAGCAGCCAATTCATCTGGGCGCGTCGAGGCAAAGAGACCTTTTCTTCTTCCTACCGGAGAACGAACTCCTTCTATAATTACCACTTCTCTCATGCACTTCACCTCATCTCTTATTTTTTGAATCCGCTTTCATTTATCGGAATTGAATGACTATTCACTCATTACAATTATTGTACAAGAACCCTTTAACAAATGCCACAAGAAAAATGGAGACACCTATGCACCCCTAACAGCCATAAGACATGCGGTGCTCTTTGCCGCGTTTCCGATATTTCAATCAAAAAAATTCCGCAGCCTAAGCCACGGAATCATTTCTTATTCTTCAATTAACCCTTTTTCAATAAGGAACTCACGAGCAACGTCAGCAGCTACTTCCTGGTCTACATCAATACGTGAGTTCATGGCCAGCATTTCCTCTTCGCTGATTTGCCCTGCCAATCCGCTCAGTACTTCCTCAAGTTCTGGATATTCTTCAAGTGTCTCCATTCGCACGACCGGTACTGCGTCGTATTTCGGGAAAAATGAAAGATCATCCTCTGTTGTCGCAAGATCGAACAATTCAATGCGGCTATCTGTTGTGAAGGCTGGAATAACATCTACTTCTCCACTTTGAACAGCTTCGTACATGATGGCTGGATCAAAACTTTCGGTAGCAGAAAATTCGAATGGATACGTCGCAACAAGGTCATCAAACCCGTCCCCCTGGCGCTCATAGAAAGGGTGCGGTGCGCCAAAACGCATGTCTTCCGATTGCGATAGTTCCGCTAAGTCCGAATATGTTTCGGCGTCATAACCACTGTCTTTTGAAAATGCCAACGTATAGCCATTTTCAAATCCAAGCGGTTCCAGCCAAGTCGCTCCTAAAGTATCTTCATAGCCTGCTCGAACAATCTCCAACACTTCTTCTGAAGACTGCCCGGGCACGGATTCTTCCTTCAAAACATCTTTCAGACCCGTGCCTGTGTATTCTACGTACATATCAATGTCGCCGTCTTCTAGCGCGGGTGTTAAAATTGCCACTTCCCCAAGGCCATCTTCGTATTCCACTGTGTATTCCGAATTCGCTTCAATGTACTGCCCAAGAATATGGGGCAAAATGTACTGTTCTGTCCATGGTTTACCTCCGATTACAAGCGGTTCCGATGCATCTCCACCTGATCCACATCCAGCAATGACCGCAGTCCCAGCCATTAAAATACCTAATGCTGTTTTTTTCATTTTAATTCCCCCTATGTTTTCAAGCCTTTTGGCGTGGCTTTTTTTTCAATCCACTTTAATATTTGATCAAATCCAATTGCCAGTAAAGCAACCGGAAGTGCACCAGCTAATACCAACGAGTTGTTATACGATTGCAGGCCGCGATAAATGATGTCACCCAATCCTCCTGCTCCAACGAATGTGGCAAGCGTCGCGATTCCAACCGTCAATACGGTCGCAGTCCGTACACCGGCCATGATAAACGGCAATGCTAAGGGCAGCTCGATTTGGCGCAAAATTTGCATCCGAGTCATTCCCATTCCCCTGCCGGCTTCGATAGTTGAACCATCGACACCCGCAATTCCAGCATAAGTATTTCGCAAAATCGGCAGCAAAGCGTAAATAATGAGTGCTATCAATGCAGTTGGTGAACCAATTCCTAAAATCGGCACCAAGAAGCCGAACAAGGCAAGACTTGGAATGGTCTGGAAAACTGCAGTCACACCAATAATTGGTTCAGCGTAGCGCCGATAGCGGGTAATGATAATTCCCAGAGGCAATGCAATCGCAATGCCAATGGCCACGGCTACAAATGACAAGTAAATATGTTCCAATAACGCACTGAGAATCATGTCTTGCCGGCTGACAAGGGTATCCAGAAAATTTCTCATGCCAGTGCCCCCGTTTCCTTAGCAAGTGCGGCTTTTAATAAATCACGTTCAGTGGCGTATGCCACAATACGCCCATCTTGAATGATGGCCAAATGATTTTGACTGCTGTGATCCAGCTGAAAAAAAGCTTTTTCAATAGTAGAATCTGCTGTAATTTCCTCAGCGTCTCCAGACCATTCCGTTTTGAACAAGCCCAGAAATTCCAACAGCCTTTTTTCCCCAAATGTCCGTTTTTGATTAATGCGCTCGACACCAATAAAGTTGCGAACAAACTCATTGGCGGGGTTGTCAATCAATTGCTGCGGCGTTCCTGCCTGTTCGACTTGCCCATCGCGCATCAAAATAATGGAATCTGCAATTTTCAACGCTTCATCCATATCATGCGTTACAAAAACAATGGTTTTATTGATAGTTTGCTGAAGGTTTCGGAGTTCGTCCTGCAGCTGTTCCCGGCTGATGGGGTCGAGTGCAGAAAAAGGTTCGTCCATTAACACAATGTTCGGGTCTCCAGCAAGTGCTCGTACGACTCCCACACGCTGCTGCTGTCCACCACTTAATTCGAGGGGATAGCGGTCCATATAAGTCGCTGGGTCCAGGCCGACTAACTCGAGCAACTCACGTACCCGCTCTTCTTTTTTTTCTTTTGTCCATTGGAGCAAGTTAGGGACGAGTGCTACATTGTCCGAAATGGTCATATGAGGAAAAAGCCCAATGCGTTGAATAACATAGCCGATCGAACGCCGTAATTGTACTTCGTCCATTCCATTAATGGGTTTTTCATCGATATAGATGCTTCCGGTAGTCGGTTTTTCCAGTTTGTTAATCATTTTCATCAAAGTTGTTTTTCCACACCCACTGGGACCGATGATGGCAGTCAATTCGTGAGTGGGGAGTACGAGTGAAATGTCTTTTAAAGCTTCCGTTCCATCCTGAAAGCGCTTTGTGACATTTTCAAATCGAATCATAGCATCCGCTCCTTTCTGATTCTTTCAGCCTAGCTTTTTTATACCCTCTAGCAGGTCGCTTTACTCCTCTAAAAGTTTCACGGAATAATTAGTGTTCTCCAAACACGAGATGCACCGGATTAGCAATTTGCGCGTAACCGATTTCTCTGTATATTTTATTGGCGGTGGCGTTGCTCAAATCCGTGTAAAGCATGACAAAGTCAAACTCTAGCAGCAGTTCCTCTGTAACTTCAGCAACCAGCGTCCGGGCATATCCTCTGCCCCGATAGTCTTTCGGAGTAAATACGAAGGATACCGTAATGCCATTTTTAGAAGGACGCGCTTTCTTCATACACGACACGACCACTCCGGCTACTTCCCACACGTAGACTTCCTTTCTTTCTAAAAACTCGGCGATCCGGTGCGCTGCTTGTGTCTGGGTAGAGCGCCCAATCCCCGTATCCTCCTCAAAGAGCCTATACCATTCTTCAAGAAGCTCTGTATCTTTTTTACTGGCAACTCGCCACGCACCCTCACTTTTTTTCAATCCTTTATTTACTGCATCGATGCGATATAACCCCTGGTTCATCATTACTTTTACGTGTTCTTCTGTCGGTTTAGTCCAGGCTTCCGCAAAAAGACGGCTTGTCTCCTGCTCCCCCACAACCCCAGTGATTTCGACTCCAAGATTCTGCAAATGTCCAGCAATCTCTCGTTCAATTTCTGGCAACGGCTGAAAAATGACTAACTGTAAAGCATGAGGCGGCGTCATCAAACAAGCCCCAACAATCTCACCTTCAATTTCTGCAATCGCTAAAAAATACTCTTCATACTGGTTTTTTTGAATCTGGCCAAGCACTCCCAAAAACAAACTATAGATATCTTCATTTTTATACAGTAGCGGTGCAACTTTGTCCGTAAACGTTGCCGAATCAGAGTAGATAAGCAGTTCCATTTCCCCACGCCCATTTCTTTCGTAATTCCTCTTCATAAGTATTAGCTATATTATGGAAAATCTCCTGCTCGTATTTATATTTCTTTCATGAAAAAACAACGTCCTCCGAATAACGATTGGAGACGTTGTTTTTGAGTCGGCTTATTCCAATTCCATTTGCTTTGTTTCGGTCCCTAAAAATGCTACTGCCATTGCTCCAATGAGGATGGACACACAGAAAATCCCAAAAATCACATTGATGCCAATACCAGCTGTCAGCATTGAGCCAACCAAAAGCGGACCAAGAACGCCGCCAATGCGGCCAAAAGATGCCGCCATTCCGGTTCCGGTTCCGCGAATCACAGTCGGATACTGTTCCGGTGAATACGCGTACAACGCTCCCCATGCTCCCAAGTTGAAGAACGACAGGAAAGCGCCCGCAACAATTAATAAAGTAATAGTATCCGCATTGCCAAACGCCAATGCACTGGCAGCTGTTCCGATTAAATACGTGACCAATACAAATTTTCTGCCGGCACGCTCGATCAACCAAGCTGCAGAAAAATAACCAGGCAATTGTGCCAACGTCATGATTAATACATATTGAAAACTCTGGATAAGCGTGAAGCCTTTAAGCACCATGACACTCGGCAACCAAAGGAACATTCCGTAATAAGAAAAAACAACCGTAAACCAGACAATCCACAGCATTAAAGTAGGACGTCTGTATTTTTTTGACCATACCTCTTTAATATTGGTAGAAACGGATCGTAACACATTCTTTTTCGCTGAGAACTGAGGTGAATCGGGCAAATTGATGCGAAGATACAATGCATAAAATGCCGGCAATGCTGTCAGCAGTAAAGCCACACGCCAACCGTACTCTGGAATGATAAAATACGAAATTACCGCTGCGACCAACCAGCCTGCTGCCCAAAAACTTTCCAAAAGAACAACAACGCGCCCCCGCTCTTTTGCTGGTACACTTTCTGAAACTAAAGTAGATGCTACCGGCAGTTCACCACCTAATCCCATCCCTACAAAAAAGCGCAGGACCAGGAACGCTGCAAGTGTCGTTGTAAAAGCCGAGATTCCACTGGCAATCGAAAACAGCAGCAAAGTAATGATGAAGATTTTCTTTCTGCCCACACGGTCTGCATAAATGCCGAAGACGAAGGCACCAACTGCCATTCCGATTGAGTTGACACTTCCAATCCAGCCCATTTCACTGGAAGTCAGACCCCAATCTTCGTGCAAGGCTGCGATAACAAAAGCTAAGATGCCGACATCCATTGCATCAAAGAGCCAACCCAGCCCTGCAACCCACAATAATTTATTTCTTGAAATAGAACTTGGATTTTTTTCAGCCACAGTCGACATTGTCATTCCCCTTGTCTTTACACATGTATAGTTCTGTCTTTACACACTATACGCTTGTGGCGAATTGGTGACAAGTCCCGTCGAAAAAGTCTTTTTTTTCTAATAAATAAAGATTGGAAAGAGAAGTTTTTTAAAAATCAGTTGGAAGAATTGTTTGAAGTTGAAATCATTGCGGCATTGACACTGATCATCATCGCTGCTTGCTGTGCTTGCATCAAAGTTTCCAGCGAAGTGGCAAACGTCATGGCAGAAATATCCTGTACTTCTATATTGTCCGTCATTGCTTGCTGAACAGCTGTCGAAAAAGCCATATCCTTATACCAGCGAAAAATCTTATTACTTTCCAGTTCACGCGTATTTTCCGCAATCGCTCTCAGTGCCTCCCCATCCACTTGTGTCACCGCTAAAAATCCAAGAATGGGATACTGCGCCAAACGTATTTTAATTTTTTCATCTTTGAAAAATTGGTGGATAGCCAATACCCGCCCTACCATTTTCGGATTATATCCCGGAAGATCAAACGTCATAATTTGGGACAGCCATTGGAGATCATTGCCCATAGTAAAACCTTGCTCGCGAAGATCACGATAATACATATTCATGGTCGCTGCGCGCTCTTCAAGGGAACCTTCCCTGTCGCTAAGCAATGCTGCGTAAGGGATGTCTTCGTTTGATGTAAGAAACTTATGGTGCTCTTTCATCTCTTCGTACAATTCTCTTGTTCGTTCGGCTTCTTCCGGTTTTTTCATTAGCAAAGCTGCGAGATACGTATAGGAAGTTTTCCAGAATCCTGCATCATTCAATGCTTTCTGATTTTGATTGACCAGTTTTAATGAACTTTCCACATCCTCTTCTCTCATCACCATGAAGGCGGCCGCCACATGAAGCAAGTGGGAGCGAAGAGGTGAAGTCCATCCTTCGTTCTTTTTAATGATTTCAACTGCTGCTTCATGGATGTTCTTCTCAAAAGCTTGGTCACGTGATAAATAGATATTCGCGACAGCTAATGCAATTCGTTTGTCTACTGCCCAGCCTGTAGTTGTTGATACTTCCGAGAAAGTTTGTTCAATGCGTTTGATATCCATAAAAAAGCCTCCTTTTCTCTATTATTACGAGAAAAGGAGGTGAGAAGTTTCAAAATCAGACGATCAAGACCAGGCTAACAGCCATGACGGCCATACCGGCTACTAGTCCATAGATAGACAGATGCGCTTCATCATAGCGTTTGGCAGCAGGCAACAGTTCATCAAGTGAGATGAAGACCATGATGCCGGCTACGCCTGCAAATATAATTCCAAACAAAGTATCACTTAGAAATGGCATCAGGAAAAGCCAAGCAGCAATTGCTCCGACGGGTTCTGAAATCCCCGAAAGAAAACTGTATTTAAAAGCCTTCTTTCGGCTTCCGGTTGCATAATAAATTGGGACCGATACAGCAATCCCTTCCGGAATATTATGAATTGCTACCGCAATGGCGATGGCGATTCCGAGCGCTGGATCCTGTATCGCTGACATGAATGTCGCAATTCCCTCCGGAAAATTGTGGATACCAATTGCTAAAGCAGTAAAAATACCCATCTTGCGAAGCCGGGCATATTCATCATTGGTAGGTCCGTCATCCATATCCTCTACTGTTTTGACTTCATGCGGATTTCCAAGCTGAGGAAGAATCCGATCTAATACCGCCATAAATACCATCCCGCCAAAAAAGCCAGCCAGAGTCAGCCAATATCCCATACTTTCGCCATGGGCATTCGTCAGAGAATCTTTTGCTTTAACAAAGATTTCAATTAAGGAAACGTAAATCATCACACCAGCTGAAAAACCCAGCGACACTGAAAGGAATTTTGTATTAGTGCGGGATGCAAAAAATGCAATTAAACTGCCAATCCCTGTTGCCAGCCCAGCAAAAAGAGTTAACCCTAGCGCAAATAAGACTGTACTGTCCATAGACATGCCTTCCTCCCGATTCTAGTGAATAAGGTTATTGTACGCCAAAAGTTTCCTTAGTGCAACTTTTTTTAATAAGGAAAGATTTTCAATTATTCATTTATCTCACTCTTCCAAGCAAGGATTTCAGCTTTCTCCAATCTTCATCCTTTAACTCGCGGACAGGCGGATTATAAAATACGCTGGCTGGATGAAAAGTTGGGAATATGTGATAAACTTCGGCAGTTTCTTTAAAAGCCCCTTCTTTGTCATCCCAATATAAAATGGGCGTTTCCATTAAGGCTCCGTGAAGTTCCGTGACTTTTGCCTTTGGCCCGATCAATCTTTGCAATCCCACATTTCCTAAGGTCACAATCAGCGGAGGCTGAACATCCCGAATCTCTGTATCCAGTATCGGTGCATGTGCGATAATTTCCTTTTTGCTTGGCGCCCGGTTGTATTTTCTTTCAAGAGTCTCCCCGTTGCGTTTGGTTTTGGTTCCCCACTTATAGGGACGGCTCCGCACCGCACTTGTAATATAAACATCTTCTCTTGCCAATCCGACACTTTCCAAAGATGCCATTAATTCTTTTCCAGCCCGTCCCGTAAAAGGAATACCGGTTTCCACTTCGTTTTCTCCTGGCGCTTCTCCCACCAACATGATTGCAGGATTTTCAGGGCCACTTCCCCAGACAAAGCCCTCAACAGGGTAACCTTCGATTCTTTTTTTCCCCAGTGCAGCTAGTTCTTCTGAAATTCTATACATTCGAATCCACTCCAATTCCTAATATGTCAGGAAACCTAACATTAAAATAAAATAACACTTGCATTATCAGAAAATATAAACTAATATGTTAACAAACCTAACATTAAGGAGGAAAAGACATGAAAAAGATTGAAACGATTATTCGGCCCTCTGTTTTCGCGGATGTTCGCCAGGCTTTGGCGCTTGAAGGAATAGACGGTTTGAGTGTAACGGAAATTGCGGGAATCGGAAAGCAGGAAGGCCGAGTCGGTTTATTCCGTGGCAATGCCTACACGATGGAATTTTCTCCGAAACTAAAATTGGAAATGGTAGTGGATGACGATAAGGTCGAAGATATCATCCAAGCTTTACTGGAATACGCTTCAACCGGACAAGTTGGAGATGGCAAAATTTTCATTTTACCTGTCGAAGAAGCAATACGAATCAGAACAAAAGAACGCGGCATTGTCGCGATTGGATAAGGAGGAGATTAGATGGAAGCAGTTCAAAGTTCAGTAGATATGTTGTGGGTAATGCTTGGGGCTATGCTGGTATTTTTCATGCATGCAGGATTCGCTATGGTGGAGTCGGGCTTTACACGTTCTAAAAACACCTTGAATATTTTAATGAAAAACATGATTACTGTTGCACTTGGGTCGATTCTTTATTTTATCGTTGGATACGCTCTTATGTTTGGCCCGTCGGCTTTCGGATTAATCGGCACAGAAGGGTTTGCCCTATCAGGGGTTGAAGACATTGGGTTCTTTGTCTTCCAGGCAGTTTTTGCCGCCACATGTGCAACGATCATTTCGGGTGCGGTAGCTGAACGGATGCATTTATCTGCTTATATCCTGTTGACAATCGCCATGACTGCTGTTATTTATCCAGTCGTCGGACATTGGGTATGGGGCGGCGGCTGGCTGTCAGAAATCGGCTTTATTGATTTCGCCGGATCTACGGTAGTGCATTTAACTGGTGCAGTTGCTGCATTTATTGCTGCTTGGAAAATTGGCCCCCGCATTGGCAAGTACAGCGGCAAGTCCGTCAATACGATTCCTGGCCACAGTTTACCGCTTGGCGCACTAGGCGTCTTCATTCTTTGGCTCGGCTGGTTCGGATTTAATGGTGGCAGCACCTTGGCAGCTGATCCTGCACTCGTGCCTCCAGTAATTGCCAATACACTCTTGGCCGCTTCTGCCGGCGTCCTTGCTACTGCAGGATATACACGCCTGCGCTATGGCCGCATTGATGCTTCATTGACCATGAACGGTGCGCTCGCAGGTCTCGTCGGAATTACAGCAGGTGCGGCAAACGTTTCCCTTATTGGCGCCATCGCCATTGGTTTGATAGCGGGAGTCATCATGACCGAAGCAATCCGTTTGTTGGATTCTAAAATTCGTGTCGATGATCCGGTCGGAGCTATTTCTGTTCACGGTATTGCAGGTATCTGGGGGACGCTTGCAGTCGGCTTGTTTGATACTACCAACGGTTTATTTTATGGAGGCGGCGTAGAAATTCTTGGACTCCAGGCAGTGGGAGTTTTGGCAGTAATTGCATGGGCTTCCATTTCAACTGGACTGGTGTTGTTCGCTATTGGCAGCCTTGTGCCACTCAGAGTGACTGCTGAAGAAGAAGAAGTTGGCTTAGACTTTTCAGAGCATGGCTCTCAGGCTTACTCCATGCAGGATGTCCTGCTTGGTTCACCGACTGGTGGCAATGATTCATTTGCGCATCGACTGAACCAGCTGGGTGACGCACCAACTTCTCAAAAACCAACTTCATAAATAAAACAAAAAAGAGGGAAATCCGGTTACTCCGGAAATCCCTCTTTTTTTCGTTCCTCCACTCTTTTTCGAAACTGGCGCTCACGCAACTCATACCAGACAGCTACTGCCACAAACCAGGAATAGCCAACAAACAAGCCGGCAGTTATATCAGAGAAATAATGCTCGCCTCCTGCCACTCTTGATAAAGCGACAAGTACCGATAGCCCGACAGCCGACAGCCAAATAAGCGTTTTGGTTTTTTTGGAGGCACTGCCTTCG
This sequence comes from Planococcus sp. TJ-307, assembly GCF_058268435.1. Lineage (NCBI taxonomy): Bacteria > Bacillati > Bacillota > Bacilli > Caryophanales > Caryophanaceae > Planococcus > Planococcus sp. TJ-307. The sequence goes on along the minus strand of NZ_JBZDOJ010000004.1, from coordinate 301,372 downwards.
GAAAGAAAGTAAGCCAGTGTAAACAAGTACAGCATACCAACCATAGAATGATTGGATGGGAAACTGAAAGATTCAAGGCCGTGTTGCAAATCTGGACGCGGACGTTCAATCCATTCTTTCATTACTTGATTCAACACATTTCCTACACCCACAGCCAAGAAGACAAACAACATTCCCCGGTAATTTTTCCGGAACAGCCACAGGTAAATAAGCAGGGCCAGACTTACACCAGCAATCATCCAAGGCTCTCCTAAAACTGACATGCCGTCGAGCAGCGGTTGTCCACCCAATAGTCCGGCCGCTCGCTGATCGATTCGAATCATAGCTGGCTCAGAGTAGTTTACAAGTATGGCAAAAAAACCAAGTAAGGTCGCTACTGCCAACGGATAAAAAAGACGCTTCACGATCTCCACCTCTTCCCTCATTATTTACAGTTTATCATAAGCAAACTAAAAACCCCGCTCACCATTTCGGCAAGCGGAGATGATTGTCAGTTTCGTTATTGGCGTTCCATTACCCCATCAACCATTTTGTATACTTTGTCGCAATAATCGACTAGCCGAATATCGTGAGTCACCACAATCGTGGTTGTTTTCTTGCTTTTTGTTTCTGTCTTCAATAATTCCATTACCTCATAAGCCCGGTCCGAATCTAAAGAAGCGGTCGGTTCATCTGCTAAAATGATGGAAGGATTGCTGTATAACGCTTTAGCAATTGCCACCCGCTGGCGTTCGCCTCCCGAAAGATCCGATGGATATTTGCCCCGGAGGTCGCCAATCCCCAAATCTTTATAAAGCTGTTCAAGCTGTTCTTTGGACATATTATCTTTTTTTACTTTATCCAATAGCTTCAACTGTTTTTCCACCGTCAAGAACGGCACCAAATTAGATGCCTGCAGAATAAAACCAATTTCTTTCAAACGAATTTTAGAAAGCTGTTTATCGTTTAGCGCGGAAATGTTTGCGTTGTTAATTAAAACTTCTCCACTTGTTGGAGACAAAAGCCCGCCGGCAACCGTTAAAAAGGTGCTTTTGCCAGAACCTGAAGGCCCAATGACCGCGATCAGTTCTCCTTGTTCTGCACGAAAGTCCGTTTCTTTCAATGCGTCCACTTGTTTATGTCCTGTACCGAATGATTTTTTCACTTGTTTCATTTCCAATACCGGCATGAGTTAACCTCCAATCGCTTTTAATGGATCAATTTTTACAATCGTCAACACAGAGAAGACGGCTCCTAATATGGCAACCAAAATCAGAATCCCTCCATAGATCAGCATTATTGGTATATCAAACGATACCGGAACTGCAGCCGGCAAAAAAGCACCTGTCAGAAGCGTTAGTCCGAGGCCGACTACCACACCAATCGCAGCCAAAATGGCTGTTTGCGCAACAACTGACCGCGCCAGATAGCTGCTCGGAATTCCCTGTGCTTTCATCACGCCAAACATGCTGATTTTCTGGACAGTCAGGACGTAAAGGAATATCGCAACGATTACAGAGGAAATAACAAACAAGAAATAAATCATAAAATTTAACGTCAAGCTTTGTTCTGTATAGCCAGGAAGGCTTTCAATGAAAGTTTCCGTCTCGATTACAGCCAAATCTTGCTCATCTGTTACCTCGGAAAGATCGGCTGTCCGCACGACAACACCGCTAATTTGGCTATCAGCTTCAACATCTTCACCAAACTTCACGCGTTCAAATGTTTCCAAATCTGTATACAAAACAGGTGCGGCGTTAAAACGTGCTTCATCTGTAAATCCAACAATTTCCAAGGATTCTTCTGTAGAAGATAAGCTTAAGGTATCTCCTAACTCAAAACCATCATCTTTCAGAGAATCTCCAGCAATCACTTCATTGCCGGTGGTAAATGCAGTGCCTTCTGTTATTTCCGGCATAATAAATTCATCACTGTCAATTCCAAAAATCGACACATTGGCTTTTTGATCCCCGGTTTGCGCAATGGCATTGAGCTGTCCAAGCACAGCCGTTTCTTCAGCATTGATGCCGTCAGCTAAATCGATGGCAAAAGAAGACTGTGTCAGGCTTTGATCCGACTCCTCAGTCAATACGATGGCATCTGCTTCCCATTTGTCTACGGCTTCTCTGTTTAAGCTTGCCAGTCCGTTTGCTAAACCCGACAAGAAAAACACTAAATAAGCGACCAACATCAAAACACCGATGATCAATGTAAACCGAAGTTTATTTTTCAAGATTTCATTCCATGCCAAAAACATCTTTTCACTTCCTTTTCATTGATTAAAACAGGTGGAACTAATACTTCGTTTGTTGTACTGAAAAAAGATAACGAACCCTTCTCATAAACTAAGTATGAAACAACCAAAAAAGCTGTGTTCTTTAGTCCAGTATACTTTTTGTTATTCTCCATTATACTGCATACGCGTATCTCTTTCCTTTATCAACCTTATATAAATATAATATTTATTGCAGATTTGTGAAAACTCATCAAAAAAGGCGAACCGCTTGGGGTTCGCCTTTTCTCATCTTACAGCGTGAACGTGATAGGTGTTTTGCGATGACTCGATAACATGATCGGGTTTCGGTTTGCCGATATTGGCTTTGTGGCCTGCAATATGATCAGGATGCTTCTCCCAATTTTTCCAGTCACTTTCTGATTCCCAGCGCACATAAACGATTACTTCTTCGTCGCCTCTGCGCACATTTTTCTTCAGTACTGTACGGTCGATATAACCTGGCTGTTTTTCAAGCCTGCCTTCGCCAGAAAAGCGATTTAATACAAGTTCTGCAAATCCTTCTTTTACGACAATTCGCTTCATTTGAACGAACATGCAATCCGCTCCTTCATATTTATTCAAATGCCGTTTGTACATCCGTTACCATTTGTGCGACAGACTGCAATCCGCCACCTGACAAGTACCAGAAGTCTGGATCTAAATAGATGATTTTCTCATTTTTATATGCAGTTGTTTTTTGAACCAATTCATTTTCAAGAGAATCTGCAGCACTTGCTTCGTTTCCGACAGCCGCGTTGCGGTCAACAACGAACATCATATCTGGGTTGGTTTCCAGGATGTATTCAAAAGAGATGCTTTGCCCGTGTGTCGAAGCTTCAATGCCTTCATCCGCTTGTTGAACGCCGAACACATCATGAATAATTCCGAAACGAGAAGCTGCACCATAAGCACTTACTTTTCCTTCATTCGCCAAAGTAATCAATGCTTTTTCATCCGACTCACTTACTGTTGCTTTTACTTCTTCGATTTGTGCATCAATCGCTGCCAGTTCTTCAACGACTTGATCTTCTTTAGCGAAGATTTCGCCAAGAGTGGTCATGTTCTCTTCAAATGATTCCATATAATTTTCTGTATCTACTGCCATATGAATCGTTGGTGCAATATCCGAAAATTCTTCATACATTTCAGCCTGGCGCCCAGAAATAATAATCAAATCAGGCTCCATTGCATGAATCGCTTCAAAATCTGCTTCTTTTAATGTACCGACATTTTCATATTTCTCTGTGTTGCCATATTCTTCTTCAAGGTAAGCAGGAATGTTCGCTTGAGGAACCCCTGCAACAGCGTCAATTTCTAATTGGTCCATTGAATCCAGTACACCAAAGTCAAAAACCACTACTTTTTCAGGATTTTTGTTGAATGTCGTTTCTCCAAGTTCGTGTGTTACTGTCATTTCTTCTGTTTCTTCTGCTCCAGCGTTTGCCGTGTCAGACTCGGTTGTTTCTTCAGTTGATCCACAAGCCGCCAGGAAAGCGACCATCATTAGGGTGAAGGCTGTTAATAACCATTTTTTCATATTGTTTCGAGCTCCTCTTTTTAAGAATTGAAATACACGCAGATTCGGCAATCGTTCATCTGCTGAATCGGGATATCCATGTCATAAATTTCTTTTAATGCTGCACTTTGAATAATTTCTTCTGTCGTCCCGTCTTTTACCACACGGCCATTTTTCAAAGCTACGATGCGGTCAGAATACACGGATGCAAAGTTGATGTCATGAAGAACAATGACGACTGTTTTGCCAAGATCGTCGACCAAGCGGCGCAAAATCTTCATGATTTGGACCGAATGCTTCATGTCCAGGTTGTTTAACGGTTCATCCAACAGAATATAATCGGTATCCTGCGCAATAACCATGGCGATAAATGCGCGCTGTCGCTGCCCTCCTGAAAGTTCATCCAGGTAGGAGTTTTCCATTTCCTTTAAATCCATATAGTCGATTGACTGGTCCACCATTTTTTCATCTTCATCGTTCAAGCGGCCTTTTGAGTAAGGAAAACGGCCAAAAGAGACAAGCTCGCGAATGGTCAAACGGACATTCATAAAGTTGGACTGCTTTAAGATCGATACACGTTTTGAAAACTCATTGGACTTCAACTTTTTGGTATTAGTTGAATCAATAAGCACTTCACCGGTATCCGCATCCAACAGCCGGCTGACCATCGAAAGCAGGGTCGATTTCCCAGCGCCGTTCGGCCCGATAAAGGATGTAATCTGGCCGCGTTGAATGTTCACAGAGACATTTTCCACCACTGTTTTTTTCCCGTACAGTTTTGTCAATTCACGAACTTGGATCATTTAGATCGACTCTCCTTTAATAGTAGATAGATGAAATAAATTCCACCGATGAAATTGATGATGACGCTCAATGTCGTATTGAACGTGAAGATCCGCTCCACTACCCACTGGCCACCGACTAAGGCCACTATGCTAATGACAATCGACCCTATCAATAAAACCGAATGTTTGTATGAGGTAAAGAATTGATAGGACAAGTTGGCGACAATCAAACCGAAAAAGGTAATCGGTCCAACCAGCGCCGTGGCAATGGCAATCAATACCGCCGATAGCACTAGCATCTGTTTTACCAAGGCGTCGTAATCTACGCCCAGATTGATGGCTGTATCACGCCCCAGCGTCAGAACATCCAGCGATGAATTTTGTTTCCAGGCAAATGCAATCAACAGGGTGATGATGACGAAGGAGGTCCACACCAAATCTGAATTGACATTGTTAAAGCTGGCAAACATCCGGTCTTGGATGATTGAAAATTCATTGGGATCGATTAAGACTTGCAAGAAAGTCGTGATACTGCCAAAGAACGTTCCACAAATGATGCCGACCAACAGGAGAAAGTAAATCGGCCGATCATTCTTTTTGAAAAGCAAGCGGTAAAACAACAATGCGAAGATAACCATGACAGCAATCGACAGCATGAAATTCACTTGCTTGTTCACAATAGTTACATGATCTGATCCGAGGAAAAAGATTAACACCGTCTGAAGCAGCATATACAAGGAATCCAAACCCATAATGCTCGGCGTCAGGATCCGGTTATGGGTAATTGTCTGGAAGACAACTGTCGCATAAGCGATGGCGACTCCTGTCAGCACCATGGCAAACACTTTGACGCCACGCCGCGGCAATGCATAATCAAAACTTCCATTCAAATCATGGAATAGATAAACGCCACAAGCTGCTAAAGCCAAGCCGACTAAGATCAGCATTTTATGTAGGTCACGCATATGCTTTCCTCCTAAACAACAAGAAGAGGAAAATGAAGCTTCCGATAACGCCGACCATCAAGCTGATGGAAATCTCATACGGGTAAATCAGCACTCTTCCCAAGATATCGCACACCAGCAAGAAAATGGCTCCAAGCATTGCAGTATGCGGCAATGTTTTTTGTAAATGATCTCCTTTGAAGATCGAGACAATGTTCGGAATGATCAACCCAAGGAATGGGATAACCCCTACCGTCAAAACAACCGTCGCTGTAATCAAAGCCACGAGCACCAAACCGATGTTGACGACGCTCCGGTACTTCATCCCCAAATTTTTGGAGAAGTCTTCGCCCATTCCTGCTACCGTAAAGCGGTTGGCGTAAAGATAAGCGATAACAAAGACCGGAACGCTGATGTAGAGAAGTTCATAACTCCCCTTCATGACCATCGAAAAGTCACCTTGCAGCCAAGCGGACATATTTTGTATCACGTCCGCCCTGTAAGCGAAAAACGTTGTAATGGAAGACAGGATGTTCCCGAACATCAAACCAACTAAAGGAATGAATATAGCATCTTTGAATTTGATGCGGTTCAGTATTTGCATGAAAAGAAACGTGCCGGCAAGCGCAAAAGCGAACGCCACTGTCATTTTTTCCAGCATCGATGCGTTTGCAAACAACAGCATCGACACGAGAATCCCAAGCCGAGTGGCGTCTAATGTACCTGCCGTCGTCGGAGACACGAACTTATTGCGGCTTAACTGCTGCATGATGAGTCCTGCCATACTCATTCCTGCACCAGCCAGCAAAATCGCGACCAGCCTTGGCAGACGGCTGATCAGGAATATTTGTGTCTCTTCCGACTGAAAGTCAAACAAATCAACGATGCTGATACTGCTGACTCCGACAAACAAGGAAACAATCGACAGTATGATCAATGTTGGTATTAAATAACGTTTTTTCATTACTGTCCCTCATCTGTCCTCAATTAAGAATATTGATTATTCGATAATGATAATCATTATCACTGACTTACAAGTTTTAGTATAGCATGATGTAAGAAAGAGTCAATAAATAATTGAGAATTATTTTCATTTAGATGAGAAAGTTAGTCACACACGAAAGAGTGCCATCGAAAAAAGAGCGTGCCAGAAAATGGCACGCTCTTTTTCAATATTTAGCTGCTTTACTTCTTCAGTCACCGCACAGGAATCGCCTTGCCCAATTAACCTGCAATTTCCTGAGCTTGCTCCAGCACTTCAGCAGGCACGGTGATTGCTTCGATCTCGTTGTATTCACTGTAGTCAGCCTGAACATCCGACTTGATATTCATCGTTTCACCTTCAATATTCATGTCCATATCCATCATCATGTCCATGCTCGTAGTCAGGAACGTTTCTTTGTCGATATAGATAACGTAGTTGACCGAATGAATATTCATGTCTTCAAGTACCATCTGTGCTTCTATTTCCATTTGTCCCAAGGTTTTTTCCAATTGTTGATCCATCAACTCCTGGAATTTCTCCCCTGATGCATCGAGAGTGAGAATGTATTCCTCTTCAGACTGTTCAAATGTAAAATCTTCCTGGAACTCGGCCAACTCTTCAAGCTGTTGAGAAGGATCGGCGGTTTGCTGATCAGCCAAGCTCTTTAAATCCTCAATGCTCTCGTCTGGCATTTTCAGCCAAGTAGCCATTGTTCCTTCATACATAAACATGCCCTGATCCGTAAAATACATCTCCATGCTCATCGGATCAGCATTTTCTATATCCTCGGATACAATAGAGGTTTCTGCAGTTTGATGAAATGCCAATGGCTCAATCGTCATATCCATCGCAGAATCCATTGTCATGTTCATTTCCATGCCCTCAGCTTCCATAGCCATTACCTGATCGGTTAAAATATCTGCGTGCAAACTGGTAATTCCCTCAGAAGCTTCCATCGATTTTGTATACACCTCTTCAGCCGTTAACTCGCTGTCTTCCCCTTGTGCGGCTTCGTCTCCAGAAACCGGTTCCGCTGTTTCGCTGCAAGCAGATAGCCCTATGGCTAAAGTAGCTGAGCTCATAAACATGATCCATTTTTTCAAAACGTTCACTCTCCTCTAAGTCGTATTGGTTACCGTTCTTTTCAACACTCAACGCAATCAAACAAGTTCGTTGAGTTAGTCTTCTTAATTCTTTACGAAAAACATTGGAAATAGTTTCATATTCCTTGTTTACCCAAATTCTATTCGTTTATTTCTTCAATTTAGATTATACTTTTCATTGTGACAAGAAAAACGAGGTGGATTTTTTGAGATTAAAACATTTTTTCAGCTATTATAAGCCGCACAAACGGCTGTTTATTATTGATTTTTCAAGTGCTGTGCTCGTAGCGATTCTCGAGCTTGCATTTCCAGTGGCTGTTCAATGGTTCATTGACGACCTGTTGCCAAGCGGTGACTGGGGAACCATTACGACAATCAGTTTCCTGCTGTTGGCCGTTTTCCTATTGAGTACATTTTTACAGTATATCGTCAGCTACTTGGGCCATAAACTAGGGATCAATATCGAAACAGATATGAGAGAAGAGTTATTCACTCACGTTCAACGGCAATCTTTCCGGTTTTTTGATAACACCAAAACCGGCCATATCATGAGCCGCGTTACCAATGATTTATTTGACATCGGCGAACTTGCCCATCACGGGCCGGAAGATTTCTTTATCGCCATTATGACCTTTTTCGGAGCATTCGGCATCATGTTTTGGATCAATCCGAAACTTGCACTCGTGACGCTGATCGTCATTCCATTCCTGATTTGGCTTATCACGTTCTGCAATATTAAGATGAATCAAGCATGGGGCAGCATGTACGGCAAAATTGCTGACGTTAATGGACGTGTAGAAGACAGTGTTTCAGGAGCACGTGTGGTTCAGTCGTTCACAAACGAAGAGTTTGAAATCGAACGCTTCAAATCAGATAACGACCGTTTTCGCTTGGCAAAGCTGATCGCATACAAAGTGATGGCAGCCACACATTCGAGTATTTATATGATGACCCGCCTTCTGACCTTGGTTGTCCTTGTTTATGGTGCATGGCTTAACTTCCAAGGTGAGTTATCTTACGGAGAACTTGTCAGTTTCGTCCTGTTCCTAAACGTTTTGATCAAGCCAATCGATAAAATTAGTGCATTGCTCGAGCTTTATCCAAAAGGCATGGCCGGCTTTAGCCGCTTCCGCGAATTGATCGAACAAGCACCTGACATCAATGACCGTAAAGGCGCCGTCGCTGTCGGGAACTTAACCGGTAATATTACATTTGAAGACGTTCATTTCGGTTATGATGACAACAAGCCTGTGTTATCAGGCATTGATTTGAACTTGCGTGCCGGAGAAACCGTTGCCTTTGTTGGTCCTTCAGGCGCCGGCAAAACAACCATTTGTTCATTGATTCCACGATTTTATGACATCCAGGAAGGCAGCATCTCCATTGATGGCATGGATATTCGGGACATGACCAAACATTCGCTGCGCTCACAAATCGGCATCGTCCAACAGGATGTCTTCTTGTTTACAGGAACCATCCGTGAGAACATTGCATACGGCAAACGGGATGCCAGCGAAGAAGAAATTTTAGCAGCTGCTAAAAAAGCTCATTTGGAAGATTTCGTGCTGAAATTGCCGCAAGGCTATGATACGCAAATCGGGGAACGTGGATTGAAATTGTCCGGCGGCCAAAAACAGCGCCTGGCAATCGCGCGCATGTTCCTAAAAAATCCACCAATCCTGATTCTGGATGAAGCGACATCTGCACTTGATACGCAGACAGAGCGCGTCATCCAAGAAGCATTAGCAGAGCTTGCGGAAAACCGCACAACTTTGATTATCGCGCATCGCCTCGCTACAATACGTGATGCGGATCGTGTAATCGTCGTGACAGAAGATGGGATTGCCGAGCAAGGCGGCTACAGCGAACTGCTGGAAAGCGACGGCATTTTCGCCAACCTCCATCGCATTCAGTTTCAGCAATAAAACCATTTGAATTGTGATGGCGATATAAACAAACTAGTTTAAGAGCAAGTAAAAAAGACGCATCTCATAAAAATGAGATGCGTCTTTTTCTTTTTAGCTGCCGACGACAAATTCCTGGTAGCGATCGTAATCCTCGTGGCTCATTTCTACTTTTAAGACCGTGCCTTCTTCTTCGTATTCTGTCTCAAGAATGCTGGCTTGTTCGTTCAAATAAGCGACAATGTCCCCACGATCGAATGGAATAACCATACGGCATGTAACATAATCTGCAAAAATTCGTTTTTTGACGACTTCCAGCAGTTCGTCGAGTCCTTTGCCTTCTTTTGCAGCAATCCATACGCCGTCTCCGGTCACTTCTGGATAACGGACACCGGCCAGATCTGATTTATTGTAAACGTACAGCGTTGGCACATTTTCTACTCCAACAGCCTGCAAAGTCAAATTTGTCACTTCCATCATGTAGCGGTGTTCTTCGTTGGAAACATCCACTACATGCAGCAGCAAGTCCGCATTTCTCGCTTCTTCCAACGTGGAACGGAACGCTTTTACCAAGTGATGCGGCAGCTTGCTGACAAAGCCTACTGTATCTGTCAGCAGGAAACTTTTATTGTCTTCTAACACAATCTGGCGGACAGAAGTTTCGAGTGTAGCAAACAGCATGTCTTTTTCAAACACTTGCTTTTCTTCATTTTGTCCAGTTTTCGTCAACAATCCGTTCATGATTGTCGACTTTCCAGCATTCGTGTAGCCGACCAGCGAGACGACAGGCATGCCCTTTTTGGTGCGTTGTTTGCGCTGTGTAACGCGTTGGTCTTTAATGTGCTCCAGTTCTTTGTGCAGTTTTGAAATCTGGTCTTCAATTTTCCGGCGGTCCAGCTCCAGTTTGGTTTCACCGGCTCCACGGTTGGCTACGCCTCCGCTGCTGCTTCCGCCTTGGCGGCCAAGCGACGCACGCAAGCCAATCAATCGCGGCAGCATGTATTGAAGCTGCGCTAGTTCTACCTGAACTTGTGCTTCGCGCGTTTTTGCACGCCGCGAGAAAATATCCAAAATCAGCATCGTTCGGTCAATTACTTTGCATTCCAGGTCTTCTTCAAGATTCCGGATTTGCGATGGCGACAGCTCGTCATTAAAGATAACCAGATTCGCGTCGGTTTCTTCATAAAAAGCTTTGATTTCTTCAACTTTTCCGCTTCCCACATAATGGGAAGGATTGATGCGATCCAGGTTTTGGGTAATTTCACCGGCCACTTCAACATTGCAGGCTTCTGCTAAATTGCGCAATTCTTCCATTCCATATGCGAAATGAAGGTCTTTTTGAAGCTGGACACCGACAATGACCGCTTTTTCTTGTAATTCATCCATTTATCATGTCCTCCTAGTTCAGGAAAGAAAACTCCCTATTCGATTCCTTCATTTTACCACAGTTTCTCTGCTGCCCGGCTACAAGCGGGGCAGCCAGTACTCACCTTGTTCAAATTCAACCGGCTCTACACCTTTTTCAAAATGCACTTCTTCCAGCCGCTCTTTTGAACGATCGGTTTTTCTGAATTCAATTTGGCAATTCTCCAGCTCTAAGCTGCCGCCCAGGAGTTTCTGCCACCTCTGCACAGCTTCCTCAGGATTCCATACCCCAAAAACACAGCGTTCAATTGCAAGTTCTGCATTTGATTGCAGAATAGCGCCGTTTTCCTTTAATTTCTTGTAACGCTCTTGGTCTGATTCCTGCCATTCAATGAAAAATGGAGAAGGGAGCTGAGATGATGCCTCTTCCTCAATGAACAGCATTTTCCACTGGATCAGTTGGCCGGCTTCAGTACGCCGTTCAGCATCCAGAACGCCTGAAGTACGGATTCCCCGTTCTTTTAAATCATCATTTACTGACCGAATATTGCTGGTGCGCAAACAAACTGTCCCAAAGCCTACCTGGTCATGGAGCAGCTGCCGGGTAAGTGGATGATCGGCGCGGGAGGCAACTTCCTCCTTCTCGACCGACAACCATTCGATATAGCAATCTTTTACATACAACAGCGCGTTATGTGTTCCCCAGTTGATATGCTGACCCCCTACAGCCGCATGGAATCCTTTTTCTCTCCAGAGAGCGGTTGCCTCCTGTGGATTTTTTCGAACGAAATGAACAATATGATCCAACTTCATAAAACACCTCACAATTTTGTCATGCTATACCGTTCGCCATCTTTTCGTCAGTTTCCTTTAAGTAGTGAGAAATTGAAAATCTAAACAGGTAAAACAAAGATTTTAACAATAATTTTGATTTTTTTACCAATATGGGTGGTTTTTACGCCGCATATTCGGTAGGGTAAACTATAGAAAAACTTATAGGAGGTCACGATGGATAAAAAATTATTGAAAAATCCCGTATTTATTGTATCCGCCGCTGTTATTCTCATACTAGTTGTTCTAGGCGCGGTTACACCAAATCAGTTCGGGGAAGTAGCGGGAAGTTTGTTTAATTTCACCACCTTGAATTTTGGCTGGTTTTACTTGCTTGCTGTATTTGTCATTACCCTCTTCCTTATTATCATCGCATTGTCCAAATATGGCGGCATTCGGCTTGGAGCCGACAGCGACCGTCCGGAATTCCCCTTCTTTACTTGGATCGGCATGCTGTTTTCTGCCGGATTTGGAGCAGGTCTCGTCTTTTGGGGCGTAGCTGAACCAATGAGCCATTTTTTCACCACTCCTTTCGGCAATGAAGCACAAACGCCGGAAGCCGCGAGAATTGCCATGGGCTACTCATTTTTCCACTGGGGCGTCAGCCAATGGTCGGTATTTGCCATTGTCGGACTCGTCATTGGATTTCTGCAATTCCGCAAAAAGAAACCAGGCTTGGTTTCCACAGCTTTAGAACCAGTACTCGGCAGCAAACCGCTGGTCAAACATTCTATTGACTCTCTTGCTGTCATCGCTACCGTCATGGGAATTGCTACATCTCTCGGACTGGGTGTTCTTCAAATGAACGGCGGACTGAATGCCGTATTCGGCATCGACAATGCTTTCCCAGTACAGCTGGGAATTATTGCAGTTATGTTCGCAGCTTATACCTTGTCTTCTTCCACTGGCTTAAAAAAAGGGATTGCCTACTTAAGCAATTTGAACCTTGGATTGGCTTTGGTCCTGATGGTATTTGTTTTCATTGCAGGTCCAACCGTCTTCATTATGGAGACCTTCACATTGGCGATGGGCGACTACATCACCAACTTTGTCACTTACAGCCTTCGCCTTGAACCTTATGCAGATGGCAGTTGGGTGCAAGGGTGGACAATTTTCTATTGGGCTTGGGCAATTGCCTGGTCACCATTTGTTGGCGCCTTTGTCGCACGTGTATCAAGAGGACGGACAATCCGTGAATTCGTCATGGGCGTACTTGTCATTCCCCCGGCAATCGCTTGCCTATGGATCGCAGTCTTTGGCGGGACAGCACTTTGGTATGACTTGAATCAAGGTACTGGTATCGCTGAAGCTGTCAACAACGACTTAACATCTGCTTTGTTCCAAACTTTTGATGTCTTGCCGCTGACAACCATTATGTCGGTTCTTGCCATTCTGTTGATTTTCACGTTCTTAGTGACTTCTGCCGACTCGGCTACTTACATTTTGGCTTCTATGACCAGTTTCGGAAGCTTAAATCCACCAACAGCGTTTAAAATTGTGTGGGGCATCCTGATGTCTGCCATTGCAGCTGTTTTGCTTTATGCAGGCGGACTCGAAGCTCTTCAAACAGCTTCGCTCATATCGGCTCTGCCGTTTACCGTACTGCTCGTATTAATGCTTTGGTCCTTCACGAAAATCATTCGCACAGAATCACCGCCAATTCGAAAATCTGAATTGCAGCGATTCAAGCGTATGGAACAGGAAGCCCGAAAGCAGCGGAATAAATGATCAACAAAAAAGCGTGTGGCTCTTCCAACTGGAAGTAGCCGCACGCCTTTTTGTTTAGAAAATTATTTATCTTCGTTGATCAAACGAACTGTTTCATCAAATTCCTTATCAATTTGTGCATCAGGTTTGTAAGTCACCAGACTGACGAGCCAAGTCACAAGAAGACACAGGAAGAAGCCTGGAATGATTTCGTAAACACTGCCAATAAAATTGGATGTTTCAGTTGCTCCAGGATCTTCTGCAACAGTACCGAGTGAATCCCACACGATAACTGTTACGGCTCCGACAATCATCCCGGCCAAAGCACCTTTTGAAGTAAGCTTGCGCCAGAATAGAGACAGTAAGATAATTGGCCCGAAAGCAGCACCAAATCCTGCCCACGCATAAGCAACCAGACCTAAGATCGTGTTGTTTTGTTCCCATGCCAGGTATGCGGCAATAACGGCAATCAAAGCAACAGCGATGCGCCCTAAATTTACATAGCCTTTTGGCGACGATTCTTTCTTAAAAGCAATCTTGTATAAATCTTCAATCAAAGCAGAAGAACTGACCAATAGCTGCGACGAAATTGTACTCATAACCGCAGCTAGAACAGCTGCCAATACAAATCCAGCAATCAATGGATGGAACAGGATCTGGCTCAAGTCCAGAAATACCGATTCAGGATCCACTAGAGTGGCGGAAGGATTTTGCTGGAAGTAAGCAATCCCGATAAGCGCAGTTGCCGTTGCTCCGAGAAGACTGAAAATCATCCAGCCCATACCGATACGGCGGGCTATACGAACTTCTTTCAGTGTTTTAATAGCCATAAAACGGACGATGATATGCGGCTGGCCAAAGTAACCAAGTCCCCAAGCTACCGCAGAAATAACTCCGATTGTAGAGGCTCCCGAAACCAAACTCATCATATTTGGATCCACTTCGCGGATGCTGGCAGCTGTTTCGCCAAATCCGCCTGTCGCAAAAATCCCTACTGCTGGAACTGCGATCAAAGCGACTACCATCATGATGCCTTGGACGAAATCCGTGTAGCTGACAGCGAGGAACCCGCCGAACAGCGTATAGGCTACAACAACAATTGATCCCAGAACTAACCCTAAATGATAGTCCATTCCGAATGAACTTTGGAAGAACAGACCCGAAGCGACCATTCCGGAAGAAACGTAAAATGTAAAAAATATTAGAATGATAATACCGGCAACAATTCTTAATAATCGGGATTTGTCTTTTAAACGATTCTCCAAGAAACTTGGAATTGTGATAGAATCACTGGTCACAAACGAATAAATTCGTAAGCGAGGCGCCACAAAGAACCAGTTTAAAAAGGCACCGATTGTTAAGCCGATCGCGATCCATACTTCAACCAATCCACCAAGATAGATCGCACCTGGCAAGCCGAGCAAGAGCCATCCGGACATATCGGAAGCACCAGCACTAAGTGCAGCAACTGCCGGCCCGAGTCCCCTTCCCCCTAACATGTAGTCGGATAAATCGGCAGTTTTTCGATAAGCATACCAGCCAATAAAGAGCATGGCAGCCAGATAAATAGCTAAAGCAATGATTTGATATGTAGTATCTGTCATTTTATCCCCTCCTTGTTTTACAGTGTAACATTATTGACACATTTTTAAAGTCCCATTTTTGGTTTTACCGTTTGCACTAGCGGGGAAAAGAATCTCAAGGAGGAGATTATGATGCCATGGAGCAAAAATGATTATCCCAATTCGTTTAAAAATCTAGACAATGCTGTCCGCGACAAAGCCATTGAGATCGCTAACGCATTGCTCCGGGACGGTTACGAGGAAAATCGCGCCATTCCGATTGCTTTAGACCGAGCTCAAAAAAGTGTGACTGGAGATGAAGACCGACCGGTTTATGAAATCAGAAAACACGACGAAGGCTGGCAGCTAAAGAAAAAGGATAGCAAGAGAGCCATTCTGATCGAAGAAACCAAGGAAAGCCTGATGGGAGAAGCCAAGCGCTACGTCAACAAAAATCACGGAGAGCTTCACATTTATAACGAAGACAACTCGCTTTCTGATACCCTCTATGAATAAAGATAGAATAAAAAACGCCGCTGTTACTCTGTAATATTAAAACAAGTGATTGTACATGGGGACTCATCTTTTCGTATCTTGTTTATAATGTTACACACATAATAAAAATACACATCACTAAAAATTACTTTTAGTAATGTGTATTTTTATTTCGATTAACTTTACATATGTTTATTAAACGGTTAAACGTTTTACAATTGTGGTAAAAAGATATTAAAATAGAGTGAATACTCTTTTTTTACGGATTATTAATTGAGTGAGCATGAGTACTGTTCGAAATATGTTGAATGTAAGTATTAGATAGTAGTATTTAAAGATAATCACCCCTTCTACCTCCGACAGATTAAATTGTTTTAATCTACTTTTTCTTCAATGAGTCATAGTACTAATTTTTGAGATAATTACTATTTGTATAAGAAGGGGGCGCTGATATGGAGAGATTAGATAATTCCCGTTGGAAAATGAGTATGGCTGGCTTTACTGCGTTTGTGTTAGCTTCTATTTTCTTCTTAATAACGGGTCCTAATTATGCTGGAATACTTGGCTTTTTAATATCCGCAATAGTATTGTTTATTCTAAACGTTATTTACGTTATTTATACAAACAAGAAATCCGGGAAACAAAAAAAACAGTTATAGACTAACTACTGGACCTGGTTTTTTCATTATTTAAAGTTGTTCTAATCTCCATCTACTTACTTTTTAAAAGAATTTTATAAATTAATGTAATAAGGAGTTCTGTGCTCCTCGTTGCACAGATTTGTGAATAATAAGTTAAATAACGTTATTATCTGTTTACATCAAATGTGACACTCCTCCCTATTTCAGGCAATTCATTTTTCTACCGGAATTGGAATAGCAACAAAAAGAAGGCCCGTAAGTGTATCAAAACACTTCACAAGCCTTCTTTTCATTTTAATAAATATTAGTTTAGCCAAAAAAGTTCAATACAATGTTGCACATTTTATAAAAGTTTCAATTATAGCAAGTCTATTGCAACATCTCTAGACTTTTAATAAAACAGTTGACAGCGGCATTTTATTTGAACCAGCCTTTTTCTTTAAAACGGGAAATAGCTTCAATCCGATTACTGACCTCGAGCTTGTCCAGAATGGTCGAAATATAATTTCGAACAGTTCCCGTTGTGATAAACAGTTCTTTAGCGATTTCTTTCGTGCTTCGCCCCTCGGCAATCAGTTCCATCACTTGGCTCTCACGTTCAGTTAATGGATTTTCGTCAGCATAAGCTAAGTCCACCAGCTCTGGCGCGTAAATACGGCGTCCATCCATAATCGTCCGAATGGATGTGGCCAAATCTTCACTTGGGCTGTCTTTCAGCAAATAGCCGCTGACTCCCGCTTTTCTTGCACGTTCAAAATAGCCTGAACGTGCAAAGGTAGTCAAAATAATGATTTTACAAGGCTGCTCCTTCAGGATTTCTGCGGCATCCAACCCACTCTTTAACGGCATTTCAATGTCCATGATGCAAATATCAGGCTGCAGCTTTTCCACAAGCTCAATGACCTCTTCGCCATTTGCCGCTTTGCCAACCACTTCCAGATCATCTTCCAGATCCAATAACGACCCTAAAGCTCCCAGCATCATGCGCTGATCTTCAGCTAATACGATTCGAATCATTTCACCGCCTCCTTTGAACTATACAAAATCACATTTGGCACACGAATATTCAAAGTTGTGCCGTCCATTTCTTTAATATCCACCGAACCGTTGACAAATTCCAAACGCTCACGCATACCAGCAAGACCGTTCCCCTTCAAGGAAGTATTTCCTTCCGGGAATCCTTTGCCGTCATCCTGTACCTGTACCAATATCTCTTCAGGATTTTGTTTGATCAACACGCTGCAGCGTGTCGCATCGCTATGTTTGACTACGTTTGTCACGGCTTCTTTCAGGCACATGCTGAGGACATTTTCCACCAACAGTGGTGTATTGGTCAGCTGCGGCGAACCGTAGAACACAAAATCGATTTCTGCAGCATTTAAAATTTGCTGGATTCGGAGCAATTCTTCATCCAGCTTGGTACCTCGCATATTGGATACTAGCTCCCGCACTTCTTTTAGCGCCGTACGGGCTGTCTGCCGGACATCATTGATTTCATTTAAAGCAGATTCTGGATCCCTGTAAATTAATTTACCCGCCAAATCACTTTTTAATCCAATCAACGACAACTTTTGGCCTAACGTATCGTGAAGGTCACGCGCAATCCGTTCACGCTCTTCGATGATCACCAATTGGGAAATCCGCTTATTGGCGTCTTCGAGCTGGCCTTCCAGTTTCTCCCGCTTATTGCGGTTATACGTATTAAAAGGCAAAAGAATTACGCCCAAAATACTGAGCACGATAAACGGCAGCTGAGAAAGATACAGTTCACTGTGTTCAAAAAAGCCAAATACCACAGCTGCAATCGTTGTCCCAATATGGATGCCATAAATAATGAAGAAGCCAACTTTATTGCGCAGGTTGCCAATAAAAAAAGCAACAAAAATTGATAGGTAAACATAGCCGAACAACAAGATCATCCCAATATTAATCGCCATTTCAAAGCTTACCCACACATACACAAAACCGGTTCGTGAGTTGAAAGAAAGCCTGTATGCAATGAAGAACAACAGCAAAAGTAAAATGCCGAAAATAATTTCAGGCATCAAAGAAGAGCGAAAAATAAAAAAGAAAGGCAAAATACAAAAGATAACCCAAGCATATAAACTTAGCCAAGGATTTTTAGGAAATATTTGATACCAGCTATGCATATGATCCTCCGCTTCCTTTCTATAGTAGTTTCATCATAGCAAATAATAGGCAAAAGAAAAAACCATTCCGCTAAGAATGGCTTTTGCTCGTTTTTACTGTTGAACCGTTTTCGAACTGCCCAACAAGTGCTTGATATCACCAAATGTAACGAATGTTTTATTTGGCGCATCATACAATTTGTAGCGCAAAGACTTAAGGCTCGATTTAATATTGATTGTTGTTGCTTGTTGAAGCGGCGGAGTAGACACATGTGCTTTCTCCAAGTTGTAGTTAGGAACACGCGGGCTCAAGTGATGCACGTGGTGGAAACCGATATTTCCTGTTACCCACTGCAATACTTTTGGAAGCTGGTAATACGAGCTTCCTTCTACCGCTGCTTTTACATAATCCCATTCGTTTTCGTCTTCGAAATACGAATCTTCAAATGTGTGCTGAACGTAGAACAACCAAATACCGAATGCTCCAGCAATAAACATTGTAGTTCCTTGAACGATCAAGAATGCCTGCCAACCGATTATCCAAATCAAAAGCGAATAGATGGCAACTAGAGAAAAGTTAATCAAGTATGTGTTATTGCGTTCTTTTTTGCGTGCATCTTTACGATTGAAACGGCTTGAAATCAAGACAAGGAATAGAGGCCCAATTCCGAACATGACCAATGGGTTGCGGTACATGCGGTATTTAAAACGTTCCCATTTTGAAGCTTCTACATATTCTTCTATTGTCATAACCCAGATATCGCCGACTCCACGCTTATCAAGATTACCACTTGAAGCGTGGTGAATTGAGTGCTCACGTTTCCACTTTTCATAAGCAAAAAGTGTCATAATGCCTGTGATGGTGCCGACAACTGCATTTGCTTTTTTGTTTTTGAAAAACGATCCGTGCGTACAGTCATGGAAAATGATGAATGTGCGGATAACGAATGCGGCAGCTACTGCTGATAGCGCAATGGTCAACCAAATTGAAACATCAAGTGCTTGGTAAGCCAAAAACCAGGCCAATATAAAAGGTGGAATCGTGTTTGCTATTTGTCTTACACTTGCTTTAACGTCTGCTTTTTCGAAAGGGGCGACAAATTTGCGTAACTGCGCTGTTTTTTCTCTGCTCATGTCTTCAACTTCCTCCTTGAACGGACTTTTTGGTCCGAATAACTTATTACCCTAATCATAAAGGGAAAGCCGACTAGCTTTAAGACACAAACGTCTATATTTCTATATGACAGTTGTCATGTATTTCAAGAAAACTGCTTCTTTAAAATTACAAGCGATATGTGTATACTAAACATAATCAGAAAAATCAGAACGGAGTGAGTCATATGACTGGTCTTGTAGCCGTCATCATGGTCTTTTCGATACCACTCGCAGGAATCATCAGCGCACACCTCCAAACGCAGGCAAAATTAAAGCATAAGATGATTGAAAGCGAACTCGAGCTCGAAAAGCTGAAACACGAAAATTTTGTCATCGAAACACAGAAAATGCGCCTCGAACTGGAACAAATGAAATTGGAAGATGCTAAAAAGAACGAGCATCTCCTGCTTAAATGACACCAGAAAAAGACCCGCCACTCAAAATGTGGCGGGTCTTTTTCTGTTCTACAGATCTTTGGGTCATAAGCCACGCCGCTTCGCCGGTCTGCCTTATGCACGTCAGAGCTACACGGGCGCTTCCGCTTTTCTTTGATGTCCAGACTCCAGCACCCAGCTCTTCGGGGTCATAAGCCAACCCGGCTGTGCGGCTGAAAATACGCCGCTTCGCCGGTCTGTCTTATGCCCGTCAGAGCTACACGGGTGCTTCCGCTTTTCTTTGATGTCCAGACTCTAGCACCCAGCTCTTCGGGGTCATAAGCCAGACCGGCTGTGCGGCTGAAAATACGCCGCTTCGCCGGTCTGTCTTATGCCCGTCAGAGCTACACGGGTGCTTCCGCTTTTCTAGGCGAATACACTGTTTTCGATTTGTTTCAATTGATGGAAATACGACTTTCTTTCCATTAGTTCTTCGTACGATCCGCTTTCTACGATGCGGCCGTTCTCCATGACGATAATTTGATCCATTTTTTCAAGCCCTGCCAAATCATGACTGATCGTAACAAATAGATCTTCCTTGCCTTGCTGGAATAGTTCATTATAAATGACTTGGCCGGTTAGGCTGTCTACCGAAGAAACCGGTTCATCAAGAAGCCATAATGATTGGCCTTTCAGGAGAGCACGTGCAATTGCGAGACGCTGCTTTTGGCCGCCAGACAAATTTTGCCCTTTTTCTTCTACGGCCATTGACAGTGGAAACAATTCAAGTTGAACTTGGGCTAAAGCTGATTCCATTTTTTCATCACTTGCTTCCGGGTCGGCAATCAGCAGATTGCTGCGTACCGTACCATAGAAAAAATGATTTTCCTGGAGCACGACATTCATTTTCTGCCAGATAGTTTCCTGTTGAAGCGTTTCGACAGGTTTTCCGCCAATTGATAATTGCCCGTGTTCAAGTGGGAAAACGTTCAGCAGCAACTGCATGAGCGTCGATTTACCTGAACCGCTGGGCCCGACAATTGCGGTTTTTGTGCCTGGCTCTAAGTGGATGGAAACATCGTCAATTGCCAGTTTCTTTTCTCCTGGATAGCTGAAAGAGGCTCCTGTCAGTTTTATATCAAGCGGCCCTTCCGGAAGCTGTTCGGTTCCTCGAGGCGTAAGCGGTTCTGCAACAATTTCTTCTAAGCGCACGGCAGCTTTTCGGCTTTCTTCAAAATATGCCGGAAATGCCGCCATTGGGGCTACATTTTCAAAAGCAGCAATGGATATCATAACGAGCATCGCCAAATACAACCCATTCAGCTCACCTGCTGCGACAAAATACGCACCGACACCCAGTACGAAAAATGATACCAACAATGCCACCAGCGAATTGATAGACTGGGCCAGGTTTTCTTCCAGTCCTTCTTTTCGCTGCCCTTCATTATATTGCCCCGCATCATTTGCCAGCTGCTGTTCTTTTGCGTTAAGTTGCTGATGGATTTTCAGATCCCTAAAACCATAAAGAAATTCTGTCGCTTCAATTGCTAAACTTCCGCGCTTGGCTCTTGTTTGTCCATCTGTCCGGCGTTTTCGAATCGAAAAAAGAGCCGGAACCACGACAACCGTCAACAGCATTCCGATGAACATCACAGCTGCAATTCCCATGGAGAAGAATGAACTGAAGAAAATGGTGCTTAAAAAAACAATGCCCAGTACAACCGGCGGGTAAAAAACGCGCAACAGAAAATTCTGCAGGCTTTCTACGTCCCCAACGATTCGGGACAGTAAATCCCCACTCCGGTACTTGCCAAATATTCCAGGCGCAAGCGGAGAGAGCCGATCAAAAAAGGACACTCTTAAATGGCTAAGCATAGTGAATGTTGCTCGGTGGGAATACAAACGCTCCCCGTAGCGGCTCAATGCCGAAATAAAACCAAATAATTTTAGGCAGGCTGCCATCACAACTAGAGTTGTCATTTGAGAAGTCAGGGCAGCTTTGGAAATTAAATAACCGCTTGATCCCATCAATGCCACACTCGCTACACCTGCTATAAATCCAAAAAAGATGGCGATGGATACATCTCTTTTCTCAATCAATGTTAATTTCAAAACATGCTTTAATTCGTTCATCGCACGCCACCTCCCTGCTGTGCTGCGAGCATCTCTTGGTAGGGACTATAATATTGCAGCAGTTCATCATGGCTGCCCGCGGCTTCTAGTTTGCCGTTTTCCAAAAAGAAAATCAGATCCGCCCCTTTAATTGTGTGAAGGCGATGAGCAACCGTGATAACTGTGGATGTTTTTTGCAACTCACGGAGTGAAGCCTGCAGAATTTGTTCGGTCCGCAGATCCAAACCGGTTGTCGGTTCATCAAATAGGATGAGCGACGGTTTCTTTAAGAAAGCGCGTGCCAGCGCAATCCGCTGTTTTTCTCCACCTGATAGTCCGCGTCCCGCTTCACCAATTGGCGTTTCAAATCCGTGTTCAAGCGTTGAAATCATCTCTGCAATGCCCGCCTTTTCAGCAGCAGCCAGCACTTCTTCATTGCTGACTTGACGGTTGGCACCCATCTCCATATTTTCCCGAATGGTTCCAGCAAACAGATAAGGATTTTGAGAGATATAGCTTAACTGGTCAAACCAGGACTTTTCACTGACGGTTTCACGTGGAACTCCGTTGATCATCAAGCTGCCCTCACCTTGCGGCAACAAGCCAGCCAGTAAGTGCATCAATGTCGTTTTTCCGGAGCCGCTTTTGCCAACAATCGCCACTTGGCTGTAAGGTCCGATTTCTACACTTAGTGGAGCAAGCGCAAACCCTTCTCCATATTGAAAAGACAAGCCTTCCAGAGACAAATGAGGCGGCTCAGGCGCAATGGTTTCAGTTCCCCAAGTTAACGGCGAGTGATTTTTTTCAAGCTCTGTCCCCAACTGCTTAGCTGCTGATACACTGCCGCGTGCCGTATGGAAAGCACTTCCGAAATCCTTCAGTAAATTAAAGAAATCCGGTACTAAAATCAAAATGAAAAATGCAGTGAAAAAGCTGATGCTGTCAAAAACGACAAGGCGCAGACCAATTTCCAATGCGACAATCCCGATGCTCAGCATGGAAATGTACTCCAGCATCAATGATGATAAAAATGCTGATTTTAATACTTCCATCGTTGAATCGCGAAAGCTTAAACTGCTTTTCCGAATAGCTTTTTGCTGCTTTTCAGCCTGTCCAAATAATTTGAGCGTGGACAAGCCTTGCAAAACATCCAGAAAAGTACCGGAGAATTGGTTGAGCTGCTCCATTTTTTCATCGGCTTTTTTCTTTGTTCCTTTTCCGACCATGGCCATGAAAATTGGAATAAACGGCGCCGTGATTAAAATGATGACACCGGTCGTCCAGTTCTGAGTGAAGATAACACCCAATAACAAGAGTGGAATAATATAAGTTTGGATCATTTGTGGAATGTATTTACTGAAAAAGCCATCTACTTCATCCACCGCATCCATTAACAGGCTAACTTTTTGGCCAGACTGTCCTTGAGCTGCAGACAGCAATGGATTTTCAGCAAAAGACTTGATTAAGTTGGTTCGAAATTCATGTTTCACATCAGCAGCCAGATTGACCCCTGCTCTGCCGATGGCGTATCCAGCTCCTACACGCAGCAGAATTGCTGCGAACAATCCACCAAACAGTGGCAACAAGCTTTCGAATGCTGCATTCTGAAGAAAAACACGATCTGCAATAAACACAAAAAATAAGGCTTGTCCGATTGTAGCGATTCCTTTTAAAAGCGATGCCGCTGCCAGAAAGGCCATCATGTTTTTCCGTTGGAATGCCAGCTGTTTTAAGTCGTTCATGCCATTCTCTCCTTCGCTTTACCTCCTCTTATTATAAAGCATGCGATGTCCAAACCCCCGTCAAGTGCCCACGCCAACGGCATTAATCCGAAGCTTTGTTACAGTATTGTTCACAAATACTTAAGTTGTCTCGACATAAAAAACCTTGCGGAAATTTGGACCGCAAGGTTGGATTATTACTGTTCAATTGTCTCTTCATAAGAATTTATTGAAAAAATGGCCGTTCTTAACCAAACCATGTCTTCTTGTATTTTCAGTTTCAAGGATTCATCAACACATCTTCGGTATTCATCCATTAGCTTAAACAGTTCATATTCGAAAATGGCGAACTCTTCTTCTGTGATCACTGCAACCACCCTCTTATGGTAAGCCGTTATATACACTAAGCTTTATTACCCATCACCATAAGTCTATTATACCAAAAAATTCATATTTTACTATTATAAAAAAGTCTATTCCTCATAAAAATAACAATAAAACAGAATATGACGTTAATCCGACACAAAAAGAGAGCAAACTGCTTTCCCTTTCTTCTGGCAGTTCTTCTTTCAAGACGTTTAAAATAACACCGCCTGCCAAGAAAGCGGTAAGCACCGAAATAATCCACTCGTGGACATCTGCAAAAGCTCCAATTGCCCATCCCACAAGAATTGCTGCAGCCAACAGCCATCTGCCGTATTGATCGTACTCTTCTTGATGAGTGGCACGCAATCCCTTGTCATTGGTTATAAAATGAACCCCCATTGCTATAAAGAACAAGAACATTCCCCAAGCATCTCCATATTCTTCCCTGACGAGGAGATAGCTGATGACACTATTGTACAAAGCGAACGAAATAATATGAACCCAGAAAACACCTGACGCCGCTTTCGGCTGACCTGAATGTTTGTTCTTTCTCTTGGAAGTTTTGACTGAATGCTCTAAAGCATAAAAAATTACCAGCCCGGCCATTGCAATCAAGTATATATGATTTTCCAGAAATTGCAGGCTGCTGTTTTCGAGCTCTCCTTGGAGCTCTTCTTGGAAAACGCTCAGTTCCGGCAATAAATGCAAAAATACATAAGCAACTGATATGCCACCGGCGATCGAAAGAAATCGACTGCGCGGCAACACCTTCAACAACTTTAAACGTTTTGAAAAAAGATGAATCAATACAAATCCAATGGCAAAAATAAAACTAAGACCAAGCATCCGTTTTCTCCTTTCGGTTGGTGTGGATCGTTCAGAATCGGATACTCTCTTGTGTAAGATTTCTCGCTTTACTAGTTGTCTCCCCTCAGCAGCAATGGTGTAAACAACACGGATGATTTGTGCCTCTTTCTTCTATAAAACTTCAAAAATAAAAAAGCGTCCTGAAAGACGCTTTTACTCCATACCCTTCTCTCCCTTAGACTTCTGCTTGCCGACTATGCTCAACGGATAGTTCACGCAGCTTAAACTTCTGGATTTTTCCGGAAGCCGTCATCGGATATTCTTTGGTGAATTCAATGTAACGCGGTATTTTGTGGCGTGAAATTTTACCCTTGCAATAAACTCTCAACTCTTCTGCATCCAGCTCTTGCCCTTCTTTCAGGATTACCCACGCCATCAATTCTTCTCCATACTTCGGATCCGGTACACCAACCACTTGAACATCTTGAACGGAAGGATGCTGGTAAAGAAATTCTTCGATTTCGCGCGGATAAATGTTTTCTCCTCCGCGGATCACCATATCTTTGATGCGTCCGGTAATGGCAATATAGCCGTCTTCGTCTTCAACCGCAATGTCGCCGGTATGAAGCCACCCTTCAGAATCGATGGCGGCTTTGGTGGCTTCTTCATTTTTATAATAGCCTTTCATAACATGATAGCCTCTTGTACAAAGCTCTCCGGGGATGCCTGTCTCAACTCTTTCACCTGTCACTGGATCGATAATTTTCACTTCCACTCCAGTATGCGGCTTGCCGACAGTGGATACCCGCTTTTCAATATCGTCATCTGCCCGCGTCTGCGTGATGACCGGTGATGATTCGGTTTGCCCGTAAGCGATGGTGATTTCCGAAGCGCCCATATCATGGATGACTTTCTTCATGACTTCAATCGGACAAGGCGATCCTGCCATAATGCCCGTGCGAAGCGTGGATGTATCAAATGACGCAAATTCCGGATGGTTCAATTCGGCAATGAACATCGTCGGTACGCCGTGAAGCCCCGTGCATTTTTCGTCCTGTACCATCTGCAGGACGCGTTTTGGATCAAACTGCTCCGCAATGACCATCGTTGTGGAATGCGTCACCGCTGCTATTGTTCCAAGAACGCAGCCAAAACAATGGAAAAAGGGCACCGGAATGCATAGCCGGTCCTTTTCCGTCAAGTTCATGGTGTCCCCTATCAGCTTGCCATTGTTGACGACATTGAGATGTGTCAGCATCACGCCTTTGGGAAACCCGGTCGTGCCGGACGTATATTGAATGTTAATGACATCGTCAGGATCCATCGAACGGAAGCGCTCCTCAAACTGCACGTCGCTGACTCCATCAGCAAAAGCCTCGAATTCATTCCACGAGTAAATTCCTGGATAACTGTTGCTGCTCATGACAATAACCCGCTTCAGATGAGGTAGCTTCTTGCTGCTGATTTCTCCTTTATCGGCTGTTGCTAGTTCAGGACAAACCGTGTTGAGAATGTCTATATAGCTGGTCCCTTTAAACTCTTCTCCCAATATTAAAGTTGTCGCGTCCGACTGCTCCAATAAATATTCCAGTTCGCTGGACTGGTAGCTGGTATTGACTGTCACCAGCACACCGCCCATTTTGCCGGTGGCGAATTGACTTAAAAGCCACTCGCGCTTGTTGTCTGACCAAATGGCCACATGCTCCCCTTTTTCAATACCGATGCCGATAAACGCTTTTGCCAGACGATCGGTTTCTTCGTCAAATTCCTTATAGGATTTTCGGATGCCGTGCTCTGGGTAGACATAAGCTTCCGTTTCCGGATGTTGCGCGGCCTGTTCTTTTACTACTTGTCCAACTGTCTTCTGTAAACTAACCATTTTCCATCCCCCTATTTGAAAACGCTCTCATTCTTCTATATATTATCATAAAATTCCAAATTGCTTGCTCCTGCTCTGCGTCCAAAACGGACAACTCGCCCTTACCTTGCGCGGCATGATAAACTAAAAGAACTACATGCAATGGAAGGGATCGACCATGGACTTACAAACAATGCACGACCAACTTACCGAACGCCTTTTGCAGCAGCAACTGGTGTCTGCAACCATCAGCCAGCCAAGGCTCAAATCAAGTGACATCAAGCGAATCAAGCTAAAGCCCGTTGAGATAAAAAATGAATACCTAATTCAATTCGAGTATCAGCACGAGCATGTCTTAAAACATGAAAATCTGCCAGTTGAAGAAGCAACGAGAAAGTTGGCTGCTTTGTTCGCCGATTTTCGCCAAGCCTTGTTTCAGTTTACAGACGAAAAAGTACAGATTCAATTGACCAAGAAATTCAAAGTCAGCTGGAAAGCAGAACAAACCGGCGAGAAACAGGCAGTGCTGTCGCACAACCGCAAAAAGCAGTACCTGCTGGAAGATGGCATACCGTATCCGTTTCTCGTTCGCCTTGGCGTGCAAAGTTC
Source organism: Planococcus sp. TJ-307 (assembly GCF_058268435.1). Lineage (NCBI taxonomy): Bacteria > Bacillati > Bacillota > Bacilli > Caryophanales > Caryophanaceae > Planococcus > Planococcus sp. TJ-307. The sequence continues at coordinate 274,149 of NZ_JBZDOJ010000004.1, read as the reverse complement.
AGACGGCAAAGTGAAAAAACAGAAATACGATAAGTTCCGCCAGATCAATCGCTTTATCGAGTTTATTGACGATGCACTTGCCCACTTGCCGCAGGACCGCACTGTCCGGATTCTCGATTTTGGCTCTGGAAAATCCTATTTGACCTTTGCGCTTTACCACTATTTGCGCATCGAAAAAGGACTGGATCTCCGCGTCACCGGCCTTGATTTGAAAAAAGAAGTGATAGAAGAATGCCAGCAAATCGCACAGGACCTCCGCTACGAACAGTTGGAATTCCTGGTTGGCGACATCAACGATTACAATGATGAGTCAGCAGTTGATATGGTCGTCACTTTGCACGCCTGTGACGTAGCGACGGATATGGCCCTAGCACGCGCCGTTAAATGGGATGCCAAAGTTATTTTGAGCGTTCCTTGCTGCCAGCATGAGTTAAACAGCCAAATCGATGCACCGGAACTTGGCATTATGCTTCAGCACGGACTGATTAAAGAGCGGTTCAGCGCTTTGGCGACCGACTCTATCCGTGCCGAACTGCTGTCGCTGGTCGGTTATGAAACACAATTGATGGAATTTATCGATATGGAGCATACCCCAAAGAACATTTTGATCCGCGCTTATAAAACCGGTCGCAAACCGGCTGCTGGACAATTTGAACGCTACCGCCAGTTTGCTTCGCTCCTATCAGCTAAACCGTTTCTTGAAAACGAATTAAAGGAGTATTTATGAAACAAAAAAACCTGGTAAATGGCATTATTTTAGCTTTTTCGGTCGTTTTGATTCGCTTTATCGATGTCCGCATTTACGACATGAACCTTGTTGTAACTTTGCTGCTACTGGTTGCCCTTATTTACGGAGCCATGCGCATTGTCGAACGGTTTCCCTCTCTTGATAAACCAGTCAGCAAACGGGCATCTTTTGCGGTCAACACATTGGTCATCATCTCTATTTTTCTGGCGTTTTTCATCTTCAAGTTGTAGCAATTCAAAAAAAACGACAGCCATAAGTGGCCATCGTTTTTTTTTTAGTTTTTAAGGAGAGTTTTCGTTCGGCTTTTGCTGTGCCTGCTGCTCAATAGTTTTGTATACGTAGTTCTCTACCGGTTTTAACGTGAACTTTAGATTGCTGGTTTTCAGGTTGTTTTCCAAATAATCCAATTGATGTTCCTCTACTGCATCGGATTGGAGATTTAAAATGCTGTTAACGTACAGCATTCCCTCATTCGTTGCCATTGGACTGTCCTGTCCCTCTTTTTCGCGTTCCAGCACTTTTTCAATTCCAAAAACTAGCCCTTCATCTGTCAGTTCTTGCATTGCAGCTACGTATCTTTCTTCGCCTACTTCCTGCAATAGGTGCTGATCCAATTGTTTGATATCCTGAACGCTCGCGCCTTTGTAGTATTGGGTATAATATGCTATTAGAATCTGTTCTTTGTCCTTCAATTCCTCCATCGCCAATCCCTCCATCATTTTTCTATGTTGTTGTTATTCCCCTTTCTTGGTTGTATTATGCACTCATTAGTCCACATCATTGATAAAAGTGAAACTTTACCCCTTCTGGTTCGTTATTACTACTGGCACAAATATAGAGAAGGCAGGTGTAAGATATGGCTGAACAAGCGATCGTTCAAATCAAAAAGCTATCGAAAACGATCGGAAACAAAAAAATCATCAAAAATCTCAACCTGGATTTGCACAAAGGCGAAATTACAGGATTTCTGGGGCCCAACGGAGCCGGGAAAACCACAACTATCCGAATGATGGTCGGCCTAATGAAGCCTACAGAAGGAGAGGTTTGGATTGATGGCAAATCTGTACAAGGGGATTTTGAGAACAGCATTCGGAACGTCGGAGTGATTGTCGAAAATCCTGAAATGTACAAATACATGTCAGGCTATAAAAACCTGCTTCATTTTTCCCGAATGCACAAAGGCATATCCAAACAACGAATTGATGAAGTCGTCAAACAAGTTGGCATGCAGAATCGAGTCAAAGAGAAAGTAGGCTCTTATTCGCTTGGCATGCGCCAACGGCTCGGACTCGCACAAGCACTATTGCACGATCCAAAATTCCTTATTCTCGATGAACCGACCAACGGCCTTGACCCGGCCGGCATCCGTGAATTCCGAATGTACCTGCAGAAAATCGCTCGCGAAAGTGGTGTCGCAGTTTTCGTCTCAAGCCATCTATTGTCCGAAATCGAATTGTTATGCGACCGGATCGCCGTTATTCAGAATGGTGAATTGATCGATATTAAAAACGTTAATGAACTCCAGCAATCCCGCTACTATATTCAAGCAGAACCACTGGAGCTTGTCGGCGAAGTACTGACGGGCGCAGGATTTCCAGCAGTATTACATGACAAAGGCTACTTAATCGAATCTGGGGCAGAGCACATACCGGGAGCCATTAACTTATTGGTCGGCGCCGGTGCCAAAATTTTTGCCGTTCAGCCGTATCGGGAAACCTTGGAAGCCCAATTCCTCGAAATGACAGGAGGCGGAGAAATTGCTCAGACTCATACAGAATGAATGGATGAAGTTATGGAGCCGGAAAATGACCTGGATTATGGTCATCGTGATGGTTGGTATTGTGTTTGCTGGCATTGGTATTACCAAGTGGTTGGACTCTACAGCCACCTCCACTGAAGACAGTGTTGGAAGCTGGCAGGAGACGACACAAGCGGAACTCGACGGCAGAAGCCTTTTGCTGGAACAACCTGATCTGAGTGAAACACAGATCGATTATTACGAAGGGCAAATTGCCATCGCCGAGCATCGTTTGGAAAATGATATTGCCCCACTCGAATACACCAGCATGCAGCAGCAGGTGGTCGATACACACATGATGATGTCACTCGTAACCTTGTTGACCGTTATTGTGGCAGCCGGTATTGTAGCCACAGAATTTTCTCAAGGAACTATTAAAATGCTGCTGACACGGCCGGTAAAGCGCTGGAAAATTCTCACTTCCAAATACATTACGATTTTACTGTTCGCGGTGCTACTGAGTTTAATTATGCTGCTTTCTACAGCACTTGCCGGACTGCTCTTTTTCGGCATTGGAGACGGTACTCTCCTTACGTGGAATGGTGCTGAAGTAGTGGAAGCGACTTTCTGGTTAGAAGCCATCAAGCTGGCAACCCTGAAATTTTCAAGCATCTGGATGATCAGTACATTTGCCTTTATGCTCGGAACCGTTTTCCGTTCAAGCTCCTTAGCAATCGGCTTATCGATTTTCCTTATGTTTACAGGCGTTCAAGCGGTCTTCTTTTTGCAGGATTACGAAATCGTCAAATACTATTTATTCACCCATACCGATTTGACGCAATTTTATACAGGCAATTTCATGATGCCGGGCATCACCATGACGATGTCTCTGCTCGTACTGGCTGTCTACTTCCTAGTATTCATGGTTATCAGCTATTGGACATTCGAAAAAAGAGACATCACAGCTTAATAGAAAAGCGCAAGCGGCCGTGTAGATCCGACGGGCATAAGACAGACCGGCAGTGTGGCGTTTTTTGCCACGTAGCTGGGCAGGCTTATGACACTAGGATCTGGGCGCTGGAGTCTGGACAATAAGAAAAGCGCAAGCGGCCGTGTAGATCCGACGGGCATAAGACAGACCGGCAGTGTGGCGTTTTTTGCCACGCAGCTGGGCAGGCTTATGACACTAGGATCTGGGCGCTGGAGTCTGGACAATAAGAAAAGCGCAAGCGGCCGTGTAGATCCGACGGGCATAAGACAGACCGGCAGTGTGGCGTTGTTTGCCACGTAGCTGGGCAGGCTTATGACACTAGGATCTGGGCGCTGGAGTCTGGACACCGAAAAGCGCAAGCTCAAAACATACGAGATAAACAAAAACTGACCCGGAATCTACGGGTCAGTTTTTGTTTATCCATTCAATTAATGCTTCTGCCACTTGATCTTGTTGTTCAATTGCTGTGATGTCGGCCGGATTGTCACCTGTTTGTTCCCCGTATAACCCAAACTGCGCATGATTTCCGCCTTGAATTTCCACAAACAGACTGTCATCCGGGAATAGTTCACGGCTCTCGTCTATACTGGCAACCGTGGACAAGCCATCCAACTCCCCATAGATCGACAGCATCGGCAACTCGCTTTCCGAAAAGTCACTTGCTGGATAGGATCCGAGAAAGAAGAGTCCAGCGAGCTTTTGGGATGGGTCTTCCGCATAAAATGACGCCGCTACCCCACCCAAAGAATGGCCGCCAACAAACCATTCCTCCACTTCCGGATGCTCCTCTATTACAGCACCTGCAGTCCCAGAACCGAGAATCCCAAAATTCAATGGCAATTGCGGAATCGACACCACAAATCCTTGCTCACGTAAAGATTGGGCCAGATAAGCGTACGCTTCTTTTTGGACTTTAGCGCCTTGGTAGAGGATCACTCCCTTGCCGTTTGGCGATTCCGGCTGGAAAATCAGCCCTTCTCCATCACTTTCAACTGCAGATAAATCCACGTTTTCGGTTAAGACCTCACTTGGCCCATAATCAAATTGAGCATAAACAACAAAACTGATCATCGCAATTATCAATAGCGCTAAAATACTCAATACAATACGCAACAGCCACTTTTTCATTTGGCCACCTTCTATCTGAGCCTGTCAGTAAGCCAAGCCTACACGGCTCTGAATAAATTCCTGTGATTCGAGCAGACGATAGGCAAATTCTGCTGTATCACCAACTGTGATTTCTTTGCCGTCTTCAGGCAACAAGTCTTTTTCCGCACGGTAATTGCCACGCGCTTCACCGTCCGGCAAGTATGTAGGGCACACAATGGTCCAAAGAAGTTCGGTTTTTTCAAACAACCGGTAAACTGCTTCGTGCTCTTCTGCAGCAAAAGTCAATTTCCGCTTGGAATCCCCACCTTCATATCGAAGCAGCCCAGGGCTTAGCCGACTGTCCAGAATTCCAGCCGTTCCAATAGTGATTATTTTTTGAATATTGTGGTCTCCCATTGATTTGACAATCAGCGGTGCAGCTTCAGACAATGTTGTGGTCCGGTCTGTCCCAATCGCACTAAAAACTGCCGCTGTCCCTGCGATGGTCTTTTCAATATCTTCCACGTTTCGCACATCACCCAAAATAATCTCCAGGTTCGGATGTGCTTCGAGTTTTTCGGAACGGACCAAGGCCTTTATGTGGTGGCCGTCTGCAAGCGCTCGTTTGAGAATTTCGCCCCCTACTCGGCCAGTCGCACCAAATATCGCCAGTTTCATTGCTATTCCTCCTCCTATTTAGTCTATGAAAATCACGGTTTATTTGAAATGATACCCCTTTTTCGCAAGTATTTCTTTCAACTCTTCTCGATGCGGCTTGTTCAAAAAATCTGCCATCTGCTGAGTCCAAGTTGCTGTTTTTTGGTTTGAACCGCGGCTGGCGTAATAGGCTTGGATTGTCTCGTCGTATTCTGGCAAAAGAGTTGCGTATTTTGCCTCATCGTATTCATTTTCGTGCAGGATGGCTTCAACCGGCAAGCGCGGTTTAACTCCATTGGCTTCGTTTGGCACACCTACCGTCAAACCATAGACAGGGAAAACACCTTCGGGCAATCCGACCAGTTCGCTGATTGCTTCCATATTATTTCGGACACCGCCAATATAGCAGATGCCGTACCCTTTCGATTCGGCTGCAAGTGCCAAATTCTGTGCCAGCAAGCCAACATCCGTAACAGCAACAATCAAGTTTTCTGCACGGTCAAAAATGATTTCCTGGCCTTGTAATTCCCCTGCATGCTGCAGGCGGTTGTAATCCGCACACATTAAAAAGACCGCTCCTGCTCCTTCCATTTGCTTAGCATTTTTGGACAACTCGCCCAGTTTTTTGCGCTTTTCGGGATCAGTTACCCAAACAATCGAATAAGCTTGAACAAAATGGGAGGTCGCCGCGTATTGTGCAGCCTCAACCAATTCGCTGACTTCCTCACGTGACAATTGTTTTTCTTTGTAATCCCTAACAGACGCATGTGCTTTCATTAATTCGATAACCATTGATCGTATCCCCTCTCCGTTCCTTTCTTCTATCGTACCAAATTCTTTGCCGCGATACTCTTTTGGTGATTTTTGCTACAATAGAGTCTACAGAGGTGAATCGATTTGAAAAATACGAAGACCGCTTTTTCCATCCTTTTCTTATTGGTTCTTGGCGGTTTCTTATTCATATGGCTTGAAAAAGAGTTGGCGTTTCGAAAAGAGTTGGATCAACGGTCTTTGCCTTCCGGATTGCATCCCATAGTAGAAGAAAAACGGGACTTGCTCGTTGCCCAAGCAGCTGAGATCGACATTGACATCCTCATTACAGATGGCTATCGTTCACCAGAAGAACAAGACAGCCTCCACAATCAAGGCCGTGGCTCTTCAGGATCTATTGTGACCTATGCGGAAGCAGGAGAATCCTATCACAATTACGGATTGGCCATCGACTACGCACTGCGCCTGGCTGACGGATCAGTCGTATGGGATATTGAACGGGACGATAATGGTAACGGGAAAAGTGATTGGTTTGAAGTTGCAGAAATTGGCAAAAATCTAGGATTTGACTGGGGCGGTGACTGGCAGCGCTTTAAAGATTATCCTCACCTGGAGATGACGTTTGGCTTATCGATCCGCGAACTGCAGCAAGGGTGGCGGCCTGAAGATAAAATGGAATAGACATTGTTAGTAAACAACGGTCTGCACACCCTTCAGGATCGCATCACAAAAAACAACAGCCCCGTTCAGCCGAACGGGGCCTTTTTATCTTCCGAACAAAGTCATCGACTGTCATGTTCATGCGGATTAAACAATGGAGTTATGTAATAAAGTTCCTCTGGACATTTTTGAGAAATTTTATAAAGCTCCCAAAACAGTTTTCCAGAGATTTCAAATCGCTCGACTGAGTCCGGCATCTTTTTCATTTTTACTGAAGCCGCATCGTACTTTACTTCTTGTATATCTACCCAGAAGGTTTTACTTTCACCTGCGCCTACTGGATTTTCAGAAGAAAAAATTTCTAAACTTAAACGTGCAAATAACGTAATAAAATACTCTCCAGCCTCTTCATGCGTCCCTTTGGATTTTGAAAAATAAAAATAAACTTTCTTTTCGCAAGTAGATGGATTTTTCGACACGTGCTCCATCGCCCTTTCTATTTAAAGTTTTTCGATTTGAACAAACAAAAAAGCCGAAAAGCCCTCTCATCGAGAGACGCTTTTCGGCTTTGCTGGCAGCTCTATTCTCTGCAGCATTTGACCAAAATTTTCGATTGTGTCAGTATACATTCCAGTTGAAACCTGCTAGACGGAAACACTATTGTTTTCCTGGTACTTCTAGATTATCGAAGTTGAAAGAAATAGTAAAGAGCTTCTCTTGAATAATCTAATAATTCAATGAAATGGCCTTTGTAACAAAGAATTTCACCATAACCAAAAATAAAGAGGGAGAAATCAATGATTCCCCCCTCTTTATTCCTCTAACGAGTTGCTGGACTGACTTGATTATTTATTTACTTCACTGTCTGTCGAGCTTTCTTTCATCCAAACCTCTCCGTCCCGGTAAACCATTTCTTCCGGATAACGCAGATCCATTACTTCTTCCTGTGTTTCTTTAGAAGGAGCTTTGGTTGCCAATGACACCACAATAATGGTGATGATCGCAGCAGCGGCGCCAAATACCCCAGCACCTGTATCAATGATTCCAAACACGGTAAATCCGCCATATTGAGCAGAGAAAATATAGATGAGAGTGACGGTCAGTCCGACCAGCATTCCGGCAATAACGCCTGGACCGTTTGCCCGTTTCCACCAAACCCCTAAAATCAAAGCAGGGAAGAATGTCCCTGATGCCAATGCAAATGCCCATGCGACAATTTGCGTGATAGCACCCGGAGGATCCAGTGCCACAATCCCGGCAGCGACAGTCGCAATAATAATTGACCAACGCCCAACCAATAGACGTTGTCTTTCCGTTGCCTTTGGATTAATCGAACGGTAGTAAATATCCTGAGAAAGGGCAGCAGAAATGGCAATCATTAAACCGCCTGCCGTCGAAAGGGCAGCAGCCATGGCGCCAGCGGCCATCAACCCGACAACGAAAACACCGAGGTTGGCAATCTCCGGAGTCGCCATGACGACAATGTCCCGGCTGATGACCAATTCAGACCATTGCAAAATGCCATCGCCGTTTTGATCAGCTATGGAAAGTTCCCCTGTATTCACCCAGGATGTCGTCCAAGCAGGCAAATCAGCAATTGATGAACCCGCAACCTGGGTCATCAGAATAAAACGAGAAAATGCTGCATATGCTGGTGCTGAAAGATAAAGCAAACCAATGAACAACAATGCCCATGCTCCGCTCCAGCGTGCTGCTTTCATAGTCGGCACCGTATAAAAACGGACAATGACGTGAGGAAGCCCAGCTGTTCCGGCCATCAATGTAAACATTAAAGCTAAAAACTGCCAACGTGTCGCTTCTGTAAAAGGCACCACATATTCTGAAATTCCCAATTGCACATCCAACACTTGAAGCTCGCTGATAATCTGGCCATATGAAAGCCACGGCAACGGATTGTTTGTAAGCTGCAGCGACATGAAAATCACAGGAATCAAATACGCTATAATCAGGACCAGGTATTGCGCCACCTGAGTCCATGTAATTCCTTTCATCCCACCCAATGCCGAGTAAAAGGCAATCAATGCTACACCGATTATGGTTCCGATTGCCGTGTCTACCTCTAGCAATCTCCCAATTACTACACCAGATCCCGAAAGCTGGCCAATGGAATACGTAAAACTAATGATGATGGTAGCAACAGCGGCTATCAAGCGTGCCGTACTGCTCGTGTAACGATCTCCGATAAATTCCGGAACTGTATAACGTCCTGACTTTCTCAATTGCGGAGCCAACAGGAAGGTTAGCAACAAGTAGCCTCCTGTCCAGCCCATGATATAGGCAAGACCATCGTATCCAAGAAGCATGACAGTTCCAGCCATCCCAATAAAGGAGGCGGCACTCATCCAATCGGCACCGATGGCCATTCCATTAAAGATAGCTGGCACATTGCGTCCTGCCACGTAAAAGTCCGATGTTTTTCTGGCTAAATTATAAAAAGCGATTCCAATATATAATCCAAAAGTTCCCAATATAAGCGCAAGTGATACAAGAAATTGTGTATCCACCAAATTCCCCCCTTATCAAGTCACTAGAAAATTTACCTGGTTGCTTTTTCGTCTTCTGTTTTTGAAGCACTTATGCAGCTGGCCATTATTTCTTGCTGTCTTGACTCAGGCCAAATTTTTTGTCAATGCGGTCATTAACTATGGCGTTGATGAATAGCAGCAAGATAAAAATCAATACGGCTCCTTGTGCCCCCATGAAATAATGGAAAGGGAATCCATTTACGCTGAAACCAGAAAGTTCTTCTGCAAAAAAGACCACCACAAATGATGCACTAAACCCAATCAGCAAATAAATGGCCACTAAGGTTGTACGAATACGAAAATAAGCATCTGCTTCCTTTTTATCAATCTTTCTCAAAAGTTTCACCCCATTCGTTTAATGGCGAACCGAATCTGTCATTATTCAACCTTTCAAGTAAAAAATAAAACGAACTGTCTCCATGAACGGCAAAGGAACCATAATTATTTTCACCAACACAAAAGCAAAAATGGATCCAAAAGGAAGCAGGAAGAAAAGCGGCTTCCTTTTTTTCAGCCCCATTATGACAGAAAGAATCGTAATCAAACCAAAAGCGATTACCCAGATCATGTCAATCCCCCTCTAAATTTGGAAGCGTCTTCATATCGATAATCTACATTTTTGTTAAAATAAACTTTTAATATCCCCTCCCTGCCATTTTTAGTATTTTTTAGCTCTATCAATATTTAATTATTCTAAACTTTCGAACTATTGTCAACCGTTTCTTTTGTGTAATTTGAAGCGGGTGATAGCTGCAAGAAATCTAAAAAAGACGGCCCTTTGAGTAACCGAGCACTCAAAATGGACGTCTTTTATGTCTAAAGTTCTTAACAGCTGGATGAAACAAATTGCTTTATCCTCCATGCGCCCAAGCAATGCGCGGATCAATCTGCCTTGTCATACGGACCATGATAGGCTGAAATCCCATTCGCGGCCAAAAATAAGCGGCTAGTTGATTAGGCGTATGCCAATCTGCAAAAATATAATCGAATCCTTGCTTCTTCATTTCGCCAAAACAATGATTGGCCAATGCACGTCCTACTCCCCTTCCACGCAAATCAGGATTTGTGGAAGCTGCAGGAAGCTCTGCACAATTTTCAGGTGTTACCAGACTCATCGGATCATCTTTGCGGAAATAAACATGGAAACCGGCAATTTGATCTCCTTGCTCAGCCATCCACAAATAAGCATCTTGGTCCTCACTCAATGCTTCATAGCTCTCTTTAACATCTTCCAGCGTTTCCCGCGTAATCGGCAGCCAGGAGGGCGCTGCAGCTTGGTGGATGCTGTTCCACATCGCCATTTTGTTTAACAAAGATGCATCTTCACTCTCGCCTTTTCGAAATTCCAAATTCGTCAGCGTACCATTCTGGGGTTCAAAATCGTCAAGTGAAAGAATGCCGTATTTTTGATCAAAGCTAAAGGATTGGTCCAGCCATTGGTCAATAACTCTTTCATTGCCGAGCGGAGCCAGCAACACATGATGAAAATAGCCATGCTTGACCCACTCTGCTCCAGCATCTGCATACAACAGCCTCAACAACCGGGGATTTTCATGTTCACTGATTGCGATGGATTCATAATCCATCCACACGTAACGGCCGTGCTTAGCATCCTCTTTAAATTCGTAAAGCAGGTAGCCGATGACATCAATGCCTCTGACCGCTACAATGCCATTGATGAACGGCCGTTCCAATATCTTCCGAAGGACTGCTTCTGTGTCATCGATTTCTTCAAATCTCTCAGGCAGAAAGCTAAAGATTTTTCGTTCCCGTTCATGTCGTTTCGCTAATAGCACTGACATCTGGCGAATATGCTTTTCTTCCATCCCTGTCATTTGAATCATCCACAATCACTCCTCTGAATCGAGTTTCACTTCCAGAATCCCGTAATTGCCGGCGTTCACTTTTTCTCCGAACCGAACCGGAACTGGCTCTACAAAAATAGGGCCATCTACAATAATGGTATGAAATTCCCCTTCTTCCCCGCAGGCATCTACACCTGCTGCTTCCAGTTCACCGATCAGTTCGTGTGTAAACTCACGCCCCAAAAAGCTCGTGTCCAATCGTTTCGTATCAACCACGGTAATGACCGCTTTGAATCCTTCATCAATCAATTCTTCCAATAGTTTTTTTCTCGGCTCTTGCCAAAGCGGATGGCTCACGTCGATGTCTGCTTCCGCACTGACTTTTTGCACCCAATCCAAATGATCCTGCAAATCGATATCGCCATAAACCCCCATACCGATTCCCTGCGATTTGAAGCTCTTCAGCTGTTCAATAAATTCCTTTTCATAACCGGACCAGCTGGCTTTTCCAATAACCAAAGGCAAGCCCATACGTTCGGCCTGTGCCTCCATAACTTCCAGCGGCAACCCATGTGAACGCGATTTCGTGCCATCTTCTTCAAACATTGTAAACAAAGCAAGTGGCACATGCCCTTCCAGTACTGCACGATAATAAGCAAGTGCCGAATCTTTTCCGCCGCTCCATGACATCACAAATGATTTTTGCATACTACACCTCTTCTTTTTAATTCGCTGTTGCTGTAACTAGTTCGCCACAGCTTTAGGAAACTCCTTTTGCACTTAGTGATTTTGATATTTTTAAAATACAAATCGCTCTGTAGCAAGCTGCAAAGAGCATTTTACTTTTTATTGTCTTTTTCCCTGTTTAATCCACTAAAGCACAGGGAAAACTTCACTATACCCAAAGGAGGCCAAAACATGCAACAGCATAAATTATATGTAAACGGCGAATATACAGAATCTGCAGGAACTGAATGGATTGACATCATTAACCCTTCAACTGAGGAAGTTATTTCACAAATACCTAAAGGTACGGCAGAAGATGTCGACCGCGCAGTTGAGGCTGCATCTCAGGCCCAAAAAGCATGGGAATTGACACCAAACATCGAACGCGGCAAAATTGTCCGTAAACTTGGCGATAAAATTGCGGAGCGACGCGATACGTTTATCGACCTGTTGCAAGAAGAACAGGGAAAAAGCTATGAATTGGCAAGTGGCGAAGTCGACCTGGCTATAGACTATTTCCATTACATGTCCGAATGGGCACGACGCATCGAAGGTGAAATCGTCCCAAGTGATCGCCCGAACGAAAATATCTTCATCTATAAAAAGCCGATTGGTGTCGTAGCCGGCATTGTCCCATGGAACTTCCCGGTCTTTATTTTGGCAAGAAAAGTAGCAACTGCTTTTGTCACTGGCTGCACAATCGTCCTGAAACCAAGCCAACAAACACCGAACACTGCCATGGAATTCACGAAAATCATCCACGAAATGGATGAAGTGCCAGCAGGTGTCTATAATGTGGTTACAGGAACAGGCTCTGAGATTGGCAACGCCCTTGCTTCACATGAAAAAGTGCAAATGGTAACGATGACCGGCAGTGTGCCAGCAGGTACCAAAGTAATGGAGGCTGCAGCGAAAAACATTACCAAAGTGAATTTGGAATTGGGAGGCAAGGCTCCCGCTATCGTTACGCAAAATGCGGATCTTGATCTGGCAGCTGAAGCCATCGCCACTTCCCGCTTGGCAAACAACGGGCAGGCTTGCACGAATGCTGAACGGGTCTACGTACACGACAGTGTCGCAGATGAATTCACGAAAAAACTTATCTCTGTGTTTGAATCAAAAGTTTTGGGAGATCCACGCGAGAACAAAGACGCAGACGTTGGTCCGCTTGTCAGCCAAGACCGTCTCGATACAGTCCATGACATGGTTAAGCAGGCTGTGACTGAAGGTGCCACTGTCGCAATTGGCGGCGAACGCGACAACAGCCGTTCTGGCTTTTTCTACAAGCCGACCATCTTAACAAGTGTGGAGCACGATTCGACTATTATCCGTGATGAGATTTTTGGTCCTGTCTTGCCGATCACCACGTATAGCACGTTAGAAGAAGCAATCAACAAAGCAAACGATACAGAATTCGGTCTTTCATCGGCTGTCTACACAAATGACTTGAACGAGGCTATGCAAGTAGTTAACGAAATGAAGTTTGGCGAAACTTATGTAAATCGTGAAAACTTTGAAGCGGTTCAAGGTTATCACGCCGGTATGCGCAAATCCGGACTCGGAGGCGCAGACGGCAAACATGGCATGGAAGACTTTTTGGTTACACAAGTGGTTTACATGCAGTATCAAAACGGCAAATAAATATACACAAAAAACACTCTTCCTTTATCGGGGAAGAGTGTTTTTGCTGTTTCTTGATAGATTAGAAAAAGCGGCTGGGATGATCCCAGCCGCTTCTTTTTATTTCCCTACCATGTTCTCCGGTTTTACCCATTCATCAAACTGGTCAGCAGTTAAATGACCGCTGTTTACGGCAGATTCTTTTAACGTTGTGCCGTCTTTATGTGCTTGCTTGGCGATTGCAGCCGCATTCTCGTAACCGATATGCGGGTTTAATGCAGTAACCAGCATCAACGAATTGCTGACGTGGTTTTGGATAACATCCAGGTTGGCTTCAATGCCGACAGCGCAGTGGTCATTAAAGCTGATCAAGCTATCTGTCAACAGACGGACAGACTGCAGGAAATTGTAGGCAATGACTGGCTTGAAGACGTTCAACTCGAAGTTCCCTTGGCTTGCAGAGAAACCGATAGTTGCATCATTGCCCATTACTTGAGCTGCGACCATCGTCAGTGCTTCACTTTGGGTTGGGTTGACTTTGCCAGGCATGATCGAGCTTCCGGGTTCGTTGGCAGGAATCGTAATTTCACCGATTCCGCTGCGGGGACCACTCGCCAGCCAGCGTACGTCATTGGCGATTTTCATAGCATCTGCAGCCAGTGCTTTAATGGCACCATGCGTGTAAACCATTTCGTCATGGCTTGTCAGTGCATGGAATTTGTTTTCTGCAGAAGTGAAAGAAGTTCCAACTGCTTCGCTGATGAATTCAGCAACAGAAGGACCAAAAGTTGGATCCGCGTTGATGCCTGTTCCAACAGCTGTGCCGCCGATTGCCAATTCACGCATATGTTCCACACTTTCGCGAATCATGCGCTCGCTTTTTTCAAGCATATGTCTCCAACCGCTAATCTCTTGGCCAAGTGTCAAAGGCGTTGCATCCTGCAAATGCGTACGGCCAATTTTGATAACCTCGTCAAATTGCTGTGCTTTTTCATCCAAAGTTGCTTTTAGCTTTTGGACAGCCGGCACCAGATTTTCAGTTACAGCCAAAACTCCTGCAACATGCATGGCTGTTGGGTACGTATCATTTGAGCTTTGAGACATGTTCACATCATCATTGGGATGAAGTTTTTCGTCAGAATTTTGTTCTGCCAGGATTTCGTTGCCGCGGCGCGCCAGAACTTCGTTCATGTTCATATTAGATTGTGTACCGCTCCCTGTCTGCCAGACAACCAATGGAAAATGATCGTTCCATTTGCCTTCGATCACTTCATTTGCAGCAAGTTCAACGGCTTTCATCTTCGCTTCGGACAACTTCCCAAGTTTATGATTCGCTTTTGCTGTCGCCTTTTTTAATTGGGCAAAAGCCATAACGACTTCATGCGGCATGCGTTCTGTACCGATTTCAAAATTCTGTACGCTGCGCTGCGTTTGAGCGCCCCACATTTTGTCCGCTTCAACTTGAATTTCACCAATGGTGTCTTTTTCTGTACGATACTGCATTCCATTCACTCCAATTCTGATGTCTATGTATTCTTCTCTTCTATTATAACCACACCCGAGCGCAAAAAAGCGACCTTCGCAGTTAAAAATCGCCCGTTTTGCTGCTGAAAAATTCTTCTATAATCGCTTCATCAGAATGCGGAATATATTCGCCTTTAACGATTTGTGCACCGTTGATTGAGCCGCTGGAAAGAAGGATTAAATCATCCGGGCCGCTTTGCTGCAAGGCTGCAAGCACTGCTTCACGCCGAGAATTGGCTGTCACCACCTGCTGCTTATAAGGAATTGTGAACCCATCCAATACCGCATCAATCACGGTACTCGGCTCATTGTCGCCTGGATGGTCGACAGTGACCACGAGAACGTCAGCTTTCCCTTCAGCTGCTCTGGCCATTTTTGGCATTTTTGAAAAGTCCCGTATGCCAATGCCTGCAATCAGTGCAATTAGCCGGTTATGCGACAACTTCTTTACTTCTTGCAATACAGAGGCTAGCGCCACCGGAGTATGGGCATAATCCAGAATGATTTTACGGTTTTCAGGGCCATGGATCACTTGAAAGCGGCCTTCAACCTGAGGCATATTTGGAAGAACCGTTAAGATATCTTCTAATTGAACATCTGACAAAAGTGCCGTGCCAATCGCTGCAGTCAAATTAGCCGCGTTGTATTCACCATAGAGCGGCACGTGTATCGGAAATCTCTTTTCTTGATAGCACAAATCAAACTTCAATCCTGTGTCCGAAGATTCACAATCTGTCCAAATCAAGTCAGCACCAGAATCCAGTTGGTTGCTGTATGTCAAAAAAGGATAATCAATCACTTCCAGAATGTCTTTAGCCATGCCTTCATCATCAATGTTCACTACGGCAGCCTTGGCTTGCTTGAATAGCAACAGCTTAGACTGAAGATAATGAGTAAATGTCTTATGGTATTCCAAATGCTCTTCTGAAATGTTGGTGTGGATAGCCACATCAAAACTGATGCCTTCTACACGCTTTTGGTCTAATGCAATAGAAGATACTTCCATTGAGACGGCCTGATCGCCTTCTGTTACAAACTTGTCAAAGATTTTGTGAATATCAGATGAAATTGGGGTGGTAGGGGTGCTTTTGTAGAAAGGAATTTTGCCATTGGCCCCGATAATTCCTGTTGTTCCAATAAAACCGCAAGCTATGCCCAAGAGATTGAACAAATTATACACATAAGTAGCTGTGGTTGTTTTGCCATTGGTTCCCGTAACTCCTATTTTCAACAGGTTTTTTTGAGGGGAATCGTAAAAAAAGTCGGACATATGGGCAAGTGCAGTCCGTACATTTGCTACTACTGCAAATGAAAGGTGTGGATTTTTTTGGGCATATTCATCGATTATTCCTTTGTTGGAACCGATAATTGTGGACGCTCCGTTTTCGATCGCTTCTTCAATATACAAATGTCCATCGGTGTTTTCTCCTGGGACACAAAAGAAAGCACAGTCCTGAGTGACTTGTGTTGAATTGTATTCAATTGAACTGATTTTAGATATTTCAGGTCCAAACTGATCGATTACGGGGAAAGATGGAATGCTAGTGAGTTGTATCTCCATATAAAAGGCTCCTTAGGGAAAAAAATTATGTCAAATACCTATAGTTTCACAGGAACATGTATCATTATTCTATCATTTCCCTGTTATACCGCCAACATTTTAAGTCGAATTAAGTCGAATTTTTCTGAAACGCAGTTTTTTTCTGTACTTTTTTATAACAAAAAAAGCCTGTTGCTCCAATGATATCTTGGAGCAGCAAGCCTCTTTATTTTTAAATACAAAATTCTTATGCCCATCAAAACCCTCGGCATCCCAATAAAAAAGAGAGTCAATCTTAACTTTGATATAAGATTTTCATTTTTTTAGACAGGTTAATGGTTTACTGGTCTGGACATATAAAATACCGTTATTCACTTCGACAATCCATACTTTTGCATCTTGGCCAATGGATTCATTGTCATAGCCAGTTGCACGTTTTGAAATCATTCCGGCACAACTCTCCAGTACCACTTCTCCATATCCGTCGACAGGAATTGGAATAATCACCTTGGCTGTTTGTCCAGGCAACGGATCTTCCGAATAGCCGATTGATGAGTCTGCAGTAGAAAGCGGCAATAAAATAAAGTAATAAAGCAATAAAGCCAAGACGGCTGCGACTCCTGCAGCAATCGCCAAAACTGTCCATTCATTAAACTCCGTTGCTGTTTCCATCAAAAAGCCGATTGCAGAACCAAAGGTAATGAAAGTCAGGACTACAGCTGGGTCGAGTTTTGGCAATGGCTTTCCATGATTGGCAATGTCCCCGAAAAACACATACAGTACGGTCATTGCTCCTGCTGCAAGCAAGACATACATGTAGAGTTGTTCCATAGACAAGCCAAAAATAAACATTCCAAAACCTCCCATTCCAGTAAGTTAAATTCCATCTTACTAAGTAATAACGAATAACTCAGGAGGAAGTTTCAGAATTCTTTAAGATTCTATAAAAAACCCGTTCTTTTACAGAACGGGTTTCGCAAATTGAAGTTCGTGAAAGCCATGTACCAGTTGAAAGCCAATCCCCAAATATCCATCATCGAGCAATAGCTTCTGCTTTTCGAGATCGTCCAACTTTACGGTAACGTAGTCGCTATAGTGGTCTAGTGAGAGATTCAAGTCTTTCACCAAAATATAACGGGTTAATCCTGCATACTTTTCCTTCAAAGCAGCAATGTGCATCCCCTGCGTAAACTTGTCTTTCAAACTTGGAATATTCATGGGTGCGACAGTACAACAGACATAGCGGAATTCTTCATCAAGATTCGGCAATTCCTTCATGATAACCTCAGCCAGTTTCTGCTGTAAACGATTCCCACGATACTCAGGAAGCACTACGGAAATTTCCTGGTAAATTACTTTCCCCAATTGTTCTGGCGGAAGACCAATATCCCAGCCCAAATGCTCTTTATCAATTTCAGGAATCAATAATGCCCGGAAACCAATCAGCTCGTTTTCGACAAATGCTCCCACCACCAGTCCACGCTCATTCAGAATAAAAAGGAATTCCTCAGTAGTCAGCGGTTGAAGAGTGTCCTTCTCGGAAAGCGACTCAATTACTTTTGCTTGAATCTGTTCGATTACGGGCAAATCTTCCAAGTAAAGCCGCTTCATAGAAAAGGGAAGCTTTTTATGAAGCACTTGATTGGTTATTATGCCTTCATGCAGCAACTTCATCAGCCATTCTCCTCCATATTTTTTGTAGCTATAGAATACCACCTTCATTCCGAAACGTCTGCAAGTTTTTTCGGTCGCTTATCCGTTCAACTATTTTGGTGAAGAATCAGCAAACAGCTTAACAGCCTTCTCTTTTAAAAACCTGTCAATTTCCTTTCGAGTGCGCAGAAAAATAACTTGGTTTTGTGGATTTTCTTCTATAAAGTGTTCCATTCGCTTTCTCATCTTTACTTTTCTGGCGCTGTATGTGGAAACAATGAATCTCAAAAAGCCTCCATCCAGCTTTTCTGGACAACCAGCTGCCATATCGGGTCGGGTTTTTCCATGGTTCAGGATGCGGCGCTTAACGACACGGTACAGGCACACAGCTAAAGGCAGTTCTAAATAGATGATGGTGTCCGCCCTCTGCTTTCGAATCTCGTACGTAGCTGTGTAGTTTCCTTCTATAATCCAGCAATCGTGTTCAACGAGAATCTTTTGTTTTTCACCAAATTCTTGATCATCGCTTTCCACCCACCCCGGCTTCCAAAAATAAGCATCCAAATGATGGACCGGAATTCCCGATAGATCTGCCAGTTTTCTTGAAAAGCTTGATTTCCCGACTCCCGCTGATACGCCAAGCACCATGATTCTCTGCATAACTGCTCCTCCCCACTCTCTATATCATTTAGTTTTCCCATTATAATTCAAGGCTCGAATGAACAATAGCAAAAAGAATATTTCATAATCCCTTGCAATATATGTAACCCCGTGTTATTCTAAGGAAGAATTATTTTTGTTCGGATAACTTTTTACAAAGTGTCAGATGTCCATCTGCAAGATTTGAGCAAGGATAGTAATACAATGTATGCTTACGCATACGAGGAGGAAACACACATGGAACAAGGTAAAGTAAAATGGTTTAACTCAGAAAAAGGATTTGGCTTCATCGAACGCGAAGGCGGCGACGATGTATTCGTACATTTCTCTGCAATCCAAAGCGAAGGCTTTAAATCACTTGACGAAGGTCAAGAAGTAACGTTTGATATCGAGCAAGGCCAACGCGGTCTTCAAGCTACTAACGTACAAAAAGCTTAATCTAAAGCAAAACTATCAATGAGCTCTTCTTCGGAAGAGCTCATTTTTTATGCGTTTTTTTAAAAGTACAACACAAAAGATACTGAGTGCAGCTTTTATGAGCTCTTTGTGATCTGTTCCTCCTCAATTTCTCACATAGCTCCGACCTTCAAATCCAATTTTCTTTTGGAAACGAAAGCGGTATGTGCCCAGAAGGCACATACCGCTTTAATTTTATCTAATTTAACCAAAAGTATAGCTGGAAAACTCCAAAAATCAAAATACATAAGCCAATCGTTCCAAAAACAATTCCCAGTGCCAATTTTTTTCCGGTCATGCCGTCACTCCTTCTTCATTTTCAACTCTTCAATGGTTTCGGTAATTTCATAAGCTCCCGAACCTTTATTCGACAAGACCGTCAGAATGTTGCCGTCTGCCGGATAAAATGCGGAATGGAAACTGACGCCAGGATCATACCCCGAAACATGATACTTCATCGCTCCATCCTCTTGGCTCTGAATCCATAGTCCATAGCCATAGTCGCCGTCTTTCCCAGACGCATGAACTTGCAGCATCGTTTGCAGCAGCTCTTTGGCTAACAAGGTGCCATTCATTAAGCTGGTCCAAAAATTCCCCATATCACTCGCTGTGACATAAGCGCCACCGTCAGCACCTCCACGAATGGGGATGGCGTATTGATTCGTACGCCACGCTTCATCTTCTTCAATATAGCCAAAGGCCGTTTCGCCAGGCAGCCGGTCTAAACGGAAATAACCTGAGCTCTGCATCCCGGCTGGACCAAAAATTTGCTCTTCCACTACTTCGGTAAACTCTTTTCCAGTTACTTGCTCTACCACGAGACCCAGCGCGATAAACCCAGCATTGTTGTAATAGAAGCTTTCACCCGGCTGGAACATCATGGGCTGGTCTTTAAATAACGGAATAAAATCGGAAGCAGTTTGCATGGTGTACATCGGCCGATTTTTCCAAAGGTCTTCGTAATCATTCATGACTTGTTCATCAAAATAATCCGGTATGCCGGATGTATGCGTCAATAATTGATGGATCGTGGCATCAAAATGTGGAAACGCCTGCGGCAGCAACTGGGATAGCTTGTCGCTGAAATCAAGCTTTCCTGCTTCCACCAATTGACATACAGCAACAGCGGTGAAAATTTTGCTGCCAGATGCAATACCGAACCTTGTATCGACAGCATTTGGCCGTTCGTCAGCACGATTGGCAAATCCTCTCGCAGCAGTCCAGGTTTCCTCTTTATACAAGTAGGCGACTCCTGAAAAATCAATATCGTCCATCTTGTCCATAATGGGCGTAGCTGGTTTCTCCTGCTCGAATCGTCCGTCCTCTGTAATGTTAATCTGCCGGCCATCCAACAGCTCAATCGACAGCGGATGCGTCTCGCTTTTTTGTTTTGAAAAATACCAGAGGCGCTTTGGCGCAACTAATAATATATAGGCGTGTCCACTTCCTAGA
Organism: Planococcus sp. TJ-307; assembly: GCF_058268435.1. Lineage (NCBI taxonomy): Bacteria > Bacillati > Bacillota > Bacilli > Caryophanales > Caryophanaceae > Planococcus > Planococcus sp. TJ-307. The sequence continues at coordinate 253,513 of NZ_JBZDOJ010000004.1, read as the reverse complement.
AAATTCAATGCATTTGGATCAATCCCTTTGTAGCCCCGCACCGGAATGTCCATCTTTTCAAGCTGTCTGCCTACTTCTTCAACATGCGGTGTCGTGATGCTCACTTCACTGATGCTAAGCAAAGAATCGACGGTGAAATTCCCCATACGATCCACGCTGCGCCGCGCAATAAACTCAATAACATTGCCTGCGGGATCCTGAAAATAAAATGCATCGGCATCAAAATTGGCGTAGAACACTTCGTCCATGCCCTCTTGACGATTTAATGTAACCCGTTCCCCCGCCCACCATTTCGCAAGCGTAAACTGATTGCCTGGAATGTTCAGCGCATAGTGATAAATCGCAGGACTTTCTGATTCCCGAAAAACCAATTGAGATTCACCAACCGACAGCGTAAAGCTGCTTTCATCTTCTTCAACAATCCGGAAGCCCAATTGGTATTCATAAAAGCCCTTCATATCTTCTAACTGATTTGTGTATAAGGTCACCTTTTTAAACATGTCCTCACTCCTTGCCTTTAGCATACCGAAAATTCCAAGTTTTTACCTCTTTTAGCCACAAAAAAAAGAGCCCAAGAGCTCTTTTTTGGTACTTCTGCCAAAACTGTAGGCAGTCAATTGCGCAGTGTGCAGCGAAGCCTTATCATGTCCCGGCATTCGATGCCATTCTCAAAAATCGGCTCCGGATAATTCCGCCTGAAAAAATCAAAATCGATCGCATGCATGCGGAATCCACATTTCTGATAAAGCGCCAGTTGGCCGAAACTTGAATTGCCAGTGCCGATCTCGACAACCTCGAAACCACGTTGCGCTGCCTCACCCAACGCATGCTGGATAAGCTGCCGTCCATACCCTTGGCCACGGCTATTTTCGGAAACTGCAATATTCTTAATCTCCACCGTTGTTTCTGACAGGGCGAGCAGAACGTAAACACCGACAACCGAATCCTCTTGCTCGCCAATCATACACCAGCCGGACTCACAATAAGCCCGCACCAAGCTTTCAGAAGGATCCGCTTCGAGCAGCAAGTCCATCGGCAGTGATTCATGAGCCTGCAGCTGACGGAATCGCATCATTTCTTTTCTTTAAAGCCTTGATCCATTAAATAGTTTTCGGCATCATCAAAAGTCCCGAAACTTTCCTCCAGGTTTTTGCCTGTGTAAATATTCCAAAATGGTTCTTCGTAAACCAAATCCAATTTCACATCGTCACGGCTAACCCAAGTTTTATCATATGGCGGTTCCGGTTCTAACGACAAGTAATCCAAAGAATCGGCCAAGACGCTGCGCAATTCCTTTTCCGAAAAGTCACGGACATTAACAAAGCCTTTTTTGTCTGCTTCATAATGCGGCAAGTTTCCTACATAGACAAACCCATTGCCTGTCGGATGCAGATGGTAAACAACGATTTTCTTATCATACAAGCTCTCTTCAAAATGAAAGTTCACACGTTTCATCGATACATCTTTTCTCGTCAGTTCCGGAAAAGATTCAATGATTTCCAACTTTTGTTCAAATGTTAACAATCTCATTACCTCATTTCTTAGTTTCAGTACTTCATCAAAAACATTCGCAAGATCCAAAATATAAAACTGCCTGCTGAAAGCTTACAGAAATATATGGTTACACCCGTACCGCATTTTTAATTACCATTTAGTATAACATGCCAGGCTCAATCCCACATCCATAGAAAAAAACTGCGCGAACGCAGCTTCGGGATTTACTATAAAGTTGAAAAACGATTTTACTTTTTCTTACCAAACGGCCACCAGACACCCCGGTCAAAGGATACTGAAATCGCCGGTATTAATAATGGCAAGACAATCAAGCCGTACAGCAGCAAACCAGTAATGACAATGGTTGCGATTTGCACAAGGCTCAAGACGCCAGAAGGCATCATGGCACCGAATGTACCCGCCAAAATAATGGCTGCTGTGATGATGACCGTTCCCATTTTTGCCATGGATACGCGCATCGCATCGCGAACCGTAACGCCATTAAATGACTCTTCACGGAACCGGTCAAGCAGGAAGATGGAATAATCGACTCCCAGCGCGACTAACATGACAAAACCAAAGAATGGCACTGCCCAGCTGATGCCATCATAGCCCAGGCCGTTAACAAAGATCAATTCCGCAATGGAAATCGATGTATAATACGTTAACAACAATGATCCGATCATATACAAAGGCATGATCAACGAACGGAAAAGAATAGCCAAGACAACGAACAAACTGATCAGCATGATGACTACCGTATTCGTAAAGTCATTGGAGGATACTTCTTCCAAATCACTGTTGATGCTTGAGATTCCGCTGAAGGCAATTTCTGCACTTTCAAGCGGTGTTCCTGCAACAGTGCGCTCCACTGTTCCTTTGATGTCAGAAGTGATTTCGATGGCTCCATGAGAATATGGATCTTCAGAAAGGACGACTTCCATCATCATTCCTGTACCATCTGCAAATGAATAACGATCTAATACTTGTTCAAAATCAGCGCTCTCGAGTGTGCCGTCTGGAATGAACAAGCCTGTATCGCGCACAGCTTCACTGCCGCTCATTTCTTCCATCATGTCGACAGCTTCCGTCAAGCCGGCTTCAATTTCTCCAAGACCGTCGTTTGAAGCACCGACTCCGTCTGCCAATTGCGTTAATCCGGCACTAAGTTCCGCTGTTTGCCCAGCTGCTCCAGCCAAACCTTGCTGAATTTCTGACAAGCCACCGTTAATCTGCGCCAAAGCACCAACAGTTTGCGGGATGTTGCCTGTCTGCTGCAGCCCCTGGGAAACCTGATCTAATTGTTGACTGATCTGGCCGAGCCCTGCTGCTGCTGCTTCCAATCCCCCAGCATTACCGGCTTGCTCACTGATAGCAGTTAAGTTGGTCTGGACTTCTGTCAGTCCTGCCTGCACTTCACCGATTCCATCACGAGCTTCGCCAAGCCCATCGGCTAATAGGCCGAGCTGTTCATCAACATAAAGCTCGTCAATTACCTCACCTGTCGGACGCGTAATCGATCGAACCGTTTCCACACCATCAATTTTTTCGATTTCTTTACTTAATGATTCAAAATAAGGAACAATTGATCGGTCTGTCAAAGAGTCATCAGACTTCACGATTACTTGGACAGGCAGCGAATCCCCTTGGCCAAATCCTTCTTCAATCGCACGTAAACCTTGCACTGATTCATATTCCGAACCAATTTCGTCCACTGTATTAAACGACAAAGAATTATCGTATGTAAACAGCAACGGTACCGTGATAATTGCTACCACCAACATGGACAGCAACGGACGGTTAATGGACAGCTTGCTCATGGTCACCCATAGTTTGCTGTCGTTGTGGGAAGCCGATTTTTTAGCCGGCCAAAATAATTTTTCCTTCAATAACGACATGAAAAATGGCACGATTGTATATAAAACCAGCAGCAGGACAAATATCCCAACGGCTACCGCTACAGCAGATTTAAAAATCGGGAATTCAGCAAAACCGATGGCGAAAAACCCAATAAATACGGCGATTCCGCTGATCAGCAAGGTTCTTCCTGCTGTTTTATACGTATTGACGATGGACTGCTCCACGCCATGTCCTGCCGATAGTTCTTCTTTGTAGCGGCTCAACAGCAAGATGCAGTAATCCGTTCCAATTCCGAAAAGAATTGCCACCAGGAATATTTGCGTATAGTTGGATACGGGGAATCCAAACCAATCGATGAAAAACGCCACCAATGATTGGCTCAATAAATAAGTAATCCCAACAGCCACAAGTGGAATGAACGGCGTCACAATGGAACGGAAAACGGCCAGCAATAATCCAAAGATCAAAACAACCGTAATGATTTCCGTACGTTTCAAGCCTTCTTGTGCACTGATATTAACATCATTATTAATGATGGCTTCTCCCGTCACATAGGCGGTCAAATCTTCGGGAATAATGGTTTCCCGGATGGTATCCGCAACGGCGTTTACTTCTTCGTCCGTTCCATCAACTGTCACCGGCATTAAAACCGTTTGGCGATCTTCAGAAATCAACTGATTTTCCAACTCTTCGCTTTCAACCGGATTTAACACGCTCGTTACCGGGTCACCAAGTGCCTCGATGTCCGTTACCATTTGTTCGAGCGTTTCCCGCATTGAATCGGTCAGTTCGCTTTCCAATGGCATGACCAAAGAGATGGTTTGTTCAGAGGCATCCGCATCTGTCAAAATTCTTGAAGCGATTTGTGAGGAGGCTTCGTCAGACAACTGAAACGAACCTGCCTCTTCTGCCTGTTCCGTTAAATTAGGGGCTAATAAGAATAAGACGACCGTTAGCACAATCAAACCGATTGCGATTGGCCATTTGAATTTTAATACGCTATGCATTTATTACACTCCATCCATTTTTATGATCGTTTTCAACTTGCGGAAAATCGTGAGAAATTGGTCTATTTCTTCATCCGCAATATTTTCGGACATCAGCTTCTCGATATAATCCGTCAACACTTTATCCAGCTCCATTAAAATGGCCTGGCCTTTGTCCGTTAGCTCAAGCAATTTTTCACGCTTGTCTGTCGCTTCTACAACTTGAACCACTTCTTTTTGCAACAACTTTTTTATGCGGCTCGAAATCGCACTTTTATGTACGGCCTGTAAAATCGCCAGTCTTGCCGATGTAATGGGCTGTTCCTTGCTGATCATCTTCAACAGCTGAATTTGTTCAGGCGAGTACTCTTTCCATAAAGGATGATCCACCGATTTAATAACCCGCTCAGTTCCATAAATCATAACCTCTTGAAACAGATCCACCGCCTCTTGTATTCGTGTATCCATAATAGTTTACCCCCTCAACCAATATTAATAGTTTAGGGGGTAAACCTTCTGAGGTCAAGAAAGAATCGTATTTTCCATAAAAAACCTGTGAACAAAAAGTTCACAGGTTGCGTTTATTCAATATCACGTGTAGCGGTATTGCGAATTTCAGTTCGTCTTGCATAAATATTTTTAGCAATCGTCTTAATCACTGCGTAGACAGGAATTGCTAAAATGATTCCCCACAAACCAGCAATATTTCCTGCCGCTAGAATCAAAGTAATAACCGTCAGTGGATGCACATCGAGCGATTTCCCCATTACGTTTGGGGTGATGAAATTGCTTTCGATTTGCTGTGCAACCAGCATAATAATGGCAACATAGACCGCCATTATCGGATCTTGCACAAGTGCAATAATAATTGCTGGAATGACTGCGATATAAGGCCCGAGGAACGGAATAACGTTGGTCGCCATACCGATCAATGCCAACAGCAAGGCATAATCCAAATCAATGATCAGATAGCCAATCAACAGCATAAGCCCTACAAGGAAACTGACAAACAGTTGCCCTTGGATGTAGGCTCGCAATGTTTCATCGATATCATGCAGAGTTTTGCGAATCCATCCTTTACGCTCTCCGGAAAAGAATCCGGAAACGAATGGAACAAATTTCTTATGGTCGACCAATAGATAGACCAGGAAAAAGGGCACTAAAACCAGGGTGATGACACCAGAAACAAAACTCGTGATAAAGGCTAGAACCCATCCGCCAACATCACCGAGACTGTCACCGATTTGACCGGTCATACCGTTTAACTGCTCTTCAATTGAATCCGGTAGACGATCACGCTGGTCGAAAATATACTGACCGTACTCTTCCACACTCTCAATAATTTCTGGTCCATTATCTACCAGTGCATTGATTTGATCTGTAACAATCGGACCAATCATGACATAGAACAAATAGAAGACTAGGACAATCGCCAGCAGAACAGTAAGGACTGCAGACCATTTCGGAAATTTTTTCTTCATTAGAAAATTTAAAATTGGCCTTGTCAGATAGAACAGGACGCCTCCCAACAACAAAGGAACAAAAATTGTTCCAGCGATAATAAATAAGGGATCAAAAATTCCTTGTACTTCAATAAATAATCGAATAATGACTAAAGCTAGGATAATTCCTACTCCCACTTGAAACCAAAGCTTGTTCGTCAAGCGTTTCACTCCCTTTCTTTCAATAGTATACCCAGTTTATCATGAAAGTATGGTATTATATTTTTTTATGTGACTTTGAAGTTGACGCAAAAAAATGAAACGCTGATATCCAAAACCAGTGATCAAGTAATGGAGGATTTATTCCTATGGACCAATTATGGCTTACAATTAAATTTCTGCTTCTCGGCTTATTTCAAGGACTAACTGAGCCAATCCCTATCTCGTCAAGCGGACATTTATTGATTGCGCAGTATTTTCTGGACGTACAGATTGAAGGAAGTGTTTCCACTTTCGCCTTGCTCGTCAACAGTGCTTCGCTGATTGCAGTATTGATCATTTACCGCGAAGATATCAAACGTCTGGTCGTTAACGGGTTAAAGTACTTTACCGTTAAAAACGCGGAAACAAAGCGCGACTTTATGTTTGTTGTGTACCTTGTAGTCGCAACAATCCCTGCTGCCGTCATTGGTCTTCTATTCCAGGATGCCATTGACGAAAATCTTTCGACCATTGTCACAGTTGGTCTGACCTTAATCGTGACGGGTTTTGGCCTTTGGTGGATCCGCAACATGCGCGGACAGCGCAAAGATGGCAATATGACGATGAAAGATGCTGTCATTATTGGCGGTGCTCAGGCAGTGGCACTTATTCCCGGAATTAGCCGAAGCGGTGCTACAATTGTGGCCGCTATGGCACGTGGCATTAATCAGGAAACCGCATTGCGTTTTTCTTTCCTGTTGTTTATCCCGATCAGTCTGGGCGGTGCGGTCCTCAGCATTACCGATATTGTCAACGATGATAACCTGGCTTCTATGGCCGTCCCTTATATCATGGCATTCCTGGGATCTCTCGTAGCTTCTTATTTCTCACTGAAATGGTTTATGAATATTATGGCAAAAGGCCAGTTAAAGTATTTTGCAATTTACTGCTTTATCGTCGGCCCGCTTGTTGTTTTGGCATGGATCGTATTAAATTAATAAAAGAGACGCCCTTTCATTTTTTGAAAGGGCGTCTCTTTTTTATCGATTGAAAAAATTGGCTGTGTAATAAGGTTGGTTTTCTGCATTGAATGCTGTGCCTATCCCTAAGTATCCAAACTCGGGTTTCACAATATTTTCACGGTGCCCCATGGAATTCATCAGGCCTTCGTGCGCAAAAATGCTGCTATATTGACCATATGCCAAATTTTCACCCGCCACATAAAAATCAATGCCGTCTTCATTCATCCGGTCAAATGGTGATTGGCCGGCAAGGTTCGTATGGCTAAAATACTGATTTTCTGCCATGTCATCGCTGTGCTTCCGAGCTGTAAGTTTTGTCTGTTCATCCCACTTTAACAGTGGCAGACTGCGTTGGATACGAGCAGAATTGGTTAATTCAAAAAGCAGATATTCGTATCCTTCTTTTAAGTCATCGTTCGCTTCTGCATATATTCCAGCCCGCGCACCCTCCAACTCTTCATGGATTACTTGCACAGCAGTAACCGTATCTCCTTCATGAATATCATAAAAAACAGTTGTATAAGTATTTTCGGTTTTGAATACATCGTATTCATCTCCGCTATCGAGTATATATTGAATATTTCCTTTTTGAAGGCTTTTCAGTGGAGTTCCAAGCAATGAACGAACTTCAGTTTTGGTGGAGTCCATCGTAATGCCTTCTGTCGAGGAAATTAAATCTTGATTGGTGAACATTCCATTCACTTTTCCACCTTCATTATACGATAACAGCACATAGTTCTGATAATCCTGATGGTAGCTGTGCCAGTCAGTACCATACTCATTGCGCATCAAACGCAGTGGCATGCCGACCTTTTCCTGCGCTTCGTCCTTATCCATCCCCAACGTGACATTGTGAATTGCAAATAAAGAATCCGTTTCCGCCAGCTCCGGTTTTGCCACAGCCTCCGGCATTTCAAGCGAGCCCGAAGCGATCATAGAACGCAGCTCAGTGCCCACACGCGAAGTAAAATTCCGGGCGCCATCAAATGCTTCGGACACTTCCGGATCTTCGGTGATGTTTTCAATTGTGCGATCGACAGAATCCAAGAAACCTAAATCGACGTATTCACCAACCGGCTCTTCCCAAATCGGGCGCGCAAAAAAGAGCGCCAGCAACAAAACCATCAACCAAAAAACTTTCCGCACATCCATCACCTCTTACCCTACAGTTTAATCGCAAACGCATCATCCACAAAACAAAACGCCTTTGATCAAGAAAAGTGTAGGCTCCCGTGTAGCTCTGCCGGTCATAAGCCATTCTGGCTTATGACCCTAGAATCTGGAAACTGGAGTCTGGACATCAAAAAGCCGAAGCGCATTTAACTCAAAAAGAGGGACCATCACAAATGATGGTCCCTCTTTTAATCAATTAAAACTCTTCTGTAATCGCGGTTTTTTTAGGTGAACTAAACAGCAAGGTAAATACCAAGCCCAGAGCAAATGTTACCAAACTCGTAATGAGCGTGGCTGAATCTGCCGCAAAACCAGGGAATACCACGAATAGAGAACCGATAATCAGACCGATAATCGCTGCGTAAGTAACATAGGTAAAGTGCTCCAATAAGTATTGAATCGCCTTGCTGCTAACAATAAAGCCAACGATAACGCCGGCACCAATAGCCAGCGCAACCGGAATGTTCAACGTAGATAAGGCGTTGATAGCTGTTGAGTAGACGCCCAACAACAACAGAATAAACGAACCGCTGATTCCCGGCAGCAACATTGCCATACTGGCCAGCCAACCAGAGAAAAACAGCATGAAAAACACAGGCACTGTAAGTGAAGTAATTGGTGCCAAATCGTCTTCTGTCGGTATAAAGGCAGTTGCCGCCAATGCTATTCCAATAACCACTAAAATAATCAAATGACGTGAAGTGAAATTCTTTTTAACTTCTGCTTGTTTCATGATGTAGGGAATAACACCAATAATCAGCCCCATGAAGAAAAACTGCGTCGCTTCGTAATGCTGTTCCAATAAATATTCGATAACCCGGCTAAACAACAGCAAGGTTATCACGATTCCAAGACCAAGTGGCACCAAAAACCCTAAATGCTTTTTCCAATCACGGCTGAAAAAGCCACTAATAGATTCTAATAATCGATCGTAGATTCCTAAAATAAAGGCAATTGTACCTCCACTAACGCCCGGGATCAAATCGCTGATGCCCATTAAGATGCCACGGTATATATTCTTCCATTCCATTCGTCTAGTCTCCTTGTTTTTAAAAATCACTTTAATCAGTATAGCATGTGCAAAATGGAAACTCGAGCCTCACTTGGTTCAGCACAATCCTGCAAAAATTAGTCTAGTATCCTTTTTGCTTCTTCCACAATGCTCTGAACAATTTCTGCGGCAGCTACTTCTTGAGTCAGACTTCGAGTGGATTGGCCAGCCCATAATGACATGAATTCAGGATCTTCAGCCTTTACTGCAGCTGCCCGTATGTCTTTGGTGATTGTATTTTGGGAAGGAAAGGGCAAAGGAATGATATTCGTTTTTTCGAATTCTTCAATAAAATGATTTTTGATCCCACGTGCCGGACGCCCTGAAAAGCTTTTTGTGACAACTGTGCTTTCCTCATCACTTTTCAATATTGCCTGTTTATACACTCGATGCGCGCCGGATTCTTTGGAGCTGACAAAGCGGGTGCCGATTTGGACGCCTTGTGCCCCGAGAACAAGCGAAGCGATCAGTCCCCGCCCATCTACAATACCGCCTGCCGCAATCACTGGAACGGTGACAGCATCCACTACTTGCGGTACTAATGACAAAGTTCCGATTTGCGCACCTGTGGGATGCCGATCAAGCGAAAATGTACTGCGATGTCCCCCTGCTTCGCTTCCTTGCGCCACTATGGCGTCGGCTCCAGACGCTTCTGCCTGTTGCGCTTCTGCTACTGTCGTCACCATCGCCACAATTTTAATTTTTCGCTCTTTAGCAATTTTCATTTGTTCAACTGACAGACAGCCAAAAGCGGTACTAATGATAGGCACACCTTCTTCAACACAAATGGCGAACTGTTCTTCGCTCCAATCCGGCGATTGATAAGAGAATTCAACTTCTTCAATTTCCAGCTTCGAACGGAAAGGACTCAGCGCCTTCTGAACTTCTGGCAGGCGGCTAAAATCATCTTTCACTGGTGTTGCAAAGATATTGACGCCAAATGGCTTTTCAGTTGCCGATTGAATTTCTTTAATTGCTTGCCGCAATGCATGGGGGGCCATATAAGCTGCCCCTAAGGTTCCGAGTCCTCCTGATTTGCTGACCTCAACGACCAGTTCTACCGTTGTTGGTCCCCCTGCCATACCTGCTTGAATAATTGGCCAATCAATTTTGAACAATTGACAAATTCCCGTTTCCAATGAAATCACACAAGGTCCCTCCTCGCTTCACTTTGAATGCATTTATTGTTGCTCCAAGTATCCCGTATATGGCAATATACAGCAATAGGGAACTTTCTTATAAGTTGTGGCGTTCCTTATAGTAAGCAAACATGAGAAGGCGGGATTTATTATGAAGGGATTCCTTTCACTTTTGGGCATCACTTTAATTGTTGGAGCATGTGGATTAATCCTTTTCTCTTTCTACGGCAACCCTTTAGAAAAGGTCATCAGCCAGGAAAGAATGTACGCATATACCGAAACGCGCCAGAATGATTTACCGGAAATACCATCGAAAAATCAGGTGACGACTGAAATTCCTGAACAAGCTGCTTTCACCACGACGGCTTTTGCAGCAATTGACAACAGTTGCGACGAAGACTCTTTAAATGATAAAAACCGACTCGAATAACGAGTCGGTTTTTATCATTTAGAAACAACTAGGCGAATGGAATTGCCGGAAGGATCTTTCACTTCCCAGTAATCGTTCAGTTCGGCAATTTCTATTCCTGCGGAGCGCAGGTTGTTGGCCAGTTTTGTGCGTTTTTCACTTTCCAGCATCAAGGTGTAGTAATGCAGGCCAGCCTTGTTTTCGGGCAACGCTGGAATATCCTTGCCATTCCATACATTCACACCGATATGGTGGTGGTATTTCTGGTTAGCCAAGAATAGAGCCTGATCACCCATACTTGCAACTACGTCAAAGCCTAATCCATCCACATAAAAATTTCTGGCTTCGTTTAAGTTGGAAACATGCAAATGAATATGCCCCATCACTGCAGCTGCAGGTAATCCACTCCACGGTTCTCCAGATTTTTGTGCTGCTTCTATTAAGCCTTTGGCGTCAATGGGATCCACTGCCATGGAAACTTCATCGTTGCTCCAGTTCCATTGCTCTGGCTCACGATCGCGGTAAATTTCGATGCCATTGCCTTCTGGATCTGATAAATACACAGCCTCACTGACAAGGTGATCCGAAGAACCAAGCTGAATACCATTTTGATGCAGGTGGACAAGAACTCTTCCTAAATCTTCTCTGGTGGGCAGCAAAATGGCATAATGGTACAATCCGGCATAACGACTTTGTTTTGGTGTAATTCCTTCTGTTGCTTCGAGCTTGAGCAAAGTTTTTCCACCAGCACCTAATTCCACACTACTTTGACCCTCAGAAATCACTTCAAATCCAATTATTTCTTCGTAGAACTTTTTCATTTTATTGATATCCATTACTTTTAATCCTACTTCACCTACGTAAGTTACGGGATGTTGATGAAAGCTCATGCATATACCTCATTCCTTTTAGTTACTTTATGTAACCAATTATATTTATAATACTTAGGACTGTCAAGTAACTTAATTCCTTTAAAGCATTAGCTTTTTATGCTATTATAAATACCAAAGGAGTGAGGAATATGGATACTTCCGTCATTTGTCCCCGTTTTGAGACTGCTATTTCCCTGCTCAGCCAACGCTGGACGGGTTTGATTATTTACCAATTACTATCTGGTCCTCAACGTTTTAGCCATTTAACTGAGATCATCGGTATCAGCGGCCGCCTGTTATCCGAACGATTAAAAAACCTTGAAGCACAAGGGCTTGTCACACGAACCGTCTACCCGGAAACTCCCGTACGGATTGAGTATGCATTGACCGAAAAAGGAATTTCCTTAAAACCGGTCATGGACGAAATCCAAAACTGGTCACAAGTATGGGTAGAACCAACTGAAAGTAGAAAAGTGTAGACAGCCGCTTAGGCCCGACAAGCACTATTATTTTGCGGAAGTTTTTTAAAACCATTCACAATTCAATTGATAAAGCACGATGATTTCCTTGAAACAAACAAGAGCTTATCCAATTTACTGGATAAGCTCTTGTTTTATGTGGTCTGCAATTGCATGATGTGTTTCAAGCCTTCGTGGGCTGTACTGAATATTGGCGTCTTGCTGTCCAATTGGACAATTGACATGGCGAGCTTCGGACTGATGCCAACAAGAATACAAGTAGCCCCAATCAAGCTCAATGTATCCGTCATCATTTGAATCTGATAGCGAACCTGGTTTTCAAATTCTTTAATGCCGCTCAAATCAATCAAAACATATTCGATTTGCTTTTCGGAACATTCCATTAGCACCGTCGCAATCAGTTGATCTGTACGGTTTCTGTCAAAGTCACCGATTAGGGGTAAAGCAATCGTCTTGTCCCAAATGTTAAGAATGGGGATAGATAATTCTTTGATCAACTGTGCATTCCGTTTCTGCTCTTCTGCTTGCATCGTAACATCCATCAGCATGACGATATACCCTTCAGGTTCATCGGCGTTCATAATCGGAGTGACGACAATATCTGTCATAACCTGATCGCGTATGGTAATGCGGGTCCGGTGAACTCCGGTTAGTTTCTGCATAATTTGCTTTTGATGCTGAGGGCGTCCATGGAAATCATCCATGTTCATCCCAATCATCGCTTCACAATCGGCCATGCCATACAGCAGGGCAATATCGTTCATCAAACGGCAGGCTTCAGAATTCATCCATCTGATGGTATACGAACTATCTGCAATGATAATGGTTTCCCCGATTACATCCAGGGCATTCAATAAAGATATATTTTCCGGGATCTTTCCTATAGCTGGCATTTGTTACCACCTTATCTCCTGATTTCCACTTGCTTGTGCCCATCTATTATGCCACAGCAAGACAAAAATTAACCATTCTTTCATAACTTTATTTTATAGATATTGCTGCTTTTTCACGTGCAGTCGAATAGTTTCCATCATATCGGTCGACTGTTTCATTTTTCAGCCAGTAGGTTACCGGGAACAGTTTATCCAAAAAATAACGGTCATGGGAAACCGCGATAATGGTTCCTGGAAATTCACCCAATGCATCCTCCATCACTTCTTTTGCTTCCAGATCGAGATGGTTAGTAGGCTCGTCCAAAATCAGCAGGTTGTGGTTTTGATGCATCAGCTGCGCCAGCCGCAGCCGCATTCGTTCGCCTCCGCTAAGCTGCCGAACCGGCTGAAACACCATATGGCCAAAAAACAAAAATTTTGCCAGCATTGGCCGTGCATCGTATTCTGATACAGCAACAGCATCGCGGAATTCTTCGATGATGGTTCGATCATTGTCCATCTCCAAGGTATGCTGCGACAGGTAGCCGATTGACAAACCACTGCCCATTTTTACGTTGCCAGCATCAGCATGCTCTTTTTCTACTAGCATGTTGAGCAAAGTTGTTTTTCCGGTTCCGTTGGAGCCCACAATTGCCGCGTGCTCTCCATAGCGGATATGCATCGAAACGTCGTGAAACAAAATCCGTTCTCCAAATCCCTTCCAAACCCCATCTAGGAAAACGACGTCTTTTCCGCTTCGTCCATCCAATTTGAAATCCAATGCCATCTGTTTTTTTGCCAACACCGGACGGTCGAGGATTTCAATTCGATCCAACGCCTTTTCTATACTTTTCGCTTGCCGGTGCATTCCTGCATTTGGTGGATTGGCTCGGTTGGCCCACTCTTTCAGCCTTTTGATGGTTTCTTTCATTTTTTGAATTTTCTTTTGCTGATCCTGATACTGCTGGAATTCGATCAGTAAGCGGGCTTCCCGTTCTTTGACATAGTTCGAATAATTGCCGGCATATTGAATCAGATCCCCTTGGTCCAGCTCCCAAATGTGAGTAACGGTTTCATCCAAAAAATAACGGTCGTGGGAAACCAAAACAATCGTGCCTTTGTAGTGGCTGATAAACGTCCCTAGCCACTCAATAGCTTCCAAGTCCAAATGATTGGTCGGTTCATCCAACAGCAGCAAGTCGGGTTTCTGCAAAAGTAATTTTGCCAGACCCACTTTTGTTTTTTCGCCGCCGCTTAAATGTCCCCATTGTTCAAACTTCAGTTGCTTGATTTTCAACCCATTCAGTACTTGATCAATCTTCACATAAATGTCGTAGCCGCCGCGCTGAATAAAATCGTCTTGCACTGTGCCATAGCGCAGCAACAAGCGTTCCAAATCTTTTTGGGAAGCATTAACCATTTGGTGTTCCATCTCTGTCAGCCGTTTTTGAAGAACAATCAATTCCGAAAACACATCGACCATCAAATCCTCGACAGTCCTTTCTTCTTGCTCAGCAGGCGACTGCTCCAACAGGCCGATGCTGCAGTTTTTTTTCCACGTCACAACTCCTTCGGTAGGTTGCAATTTCCCGGCCAACACATTCAGCAAAGTTGTTTTCCCTTCCCCGTTTCTTCCAACAAGACCAATGCGCTGGTCTTGCATCACTTCTCCTTTTATGTGGTTGAATAATTTTTGTGTCGCAAAATGGCATAGTATTTGTTGAAATTGGCTAATAATCATGATTCTCTTCCTCTCCATTGAAGAGACCCATGCACAGCAAAAAAGGCACGCCAGGAGGCATGCCTTTGCTAAAATCCGTTTGCAGGCAGATGTCTCTTACTGGTAATTTTCACTCGATGCAGTTGGCTGAAAAAGGACAGACTTCTCCCGTACAGCTGCTGCAGTGAAAGTGACGCCATGAAGAATGTAGAGATATTCCTGACACTCTGTCATGCGCTTACCAGTTTGATTCATCTTACCCACCTCCTTCGTATATTTCTTATATCATACATTTCATGCAGTTTTCCGTCAATATTTTGACGGAATATTCTTTTTATCTTCTATTCTGCTCAAAATTAGGTATAAATTCCTTGAAATCGGGAATCATGAAAGTAACAGCATTTCATCGGAAGGGGGATCAGTAAATGTCCATGTATTCCAGATTGGCTTTTGACAACGATACCCGAAAAGTAGAAAAAGCGTTAAAAAAGTACGAAGACAAAAAAACAGAAGCATTGGTGTTGCTGGCGGAAATTGACATGCTCGAAAAAATGGAAGGTGTCCAAGATGCAGAGTTATGGAGACGGCAGTCAATGAAGGAAAAGTTGGTAGCAGTAGAACGTCAACGAAAAGGTTTAAAGGAAACCATCACAAATTACGTAGAAAAATACGGCGACCAGGACCTGCATCGCTACACGGAATTGTTGTTGGAACTTGAAAATGACAAAGCAAAATAAAAAACAGGAGTCCTAATGGATTCCTGTTTTTTTATTTTTTCCCCGATGGGTTTCTGCCAATCGACTGAAGGATGTCCCCCATCCATCCTTTTCGTTTCAAATAAAGATACAAAACGAAGGTTGTAACAATGATCACCAGCAGTGCTCCGAAATAACCGAGCTGCCATTTTAATTCAGGCATATTCTCAAAGTTCATTCCCCAAAGAGCACCCCATGCCATGACCGGCGTGAACAACGTGGTAAGAACTGTCAAGGTTTTCATAATTTCATTGCCTCGGTAGTTGGCTACTACATTTTCAATATCCACCATGTTATTGATTTCATCTTCGTATGAATTGACGAGCATGACACAGCGTGCAATGCGGACGGCCATTCGTTGATATTGCACTTCCTCTGTCACACTTTTTCCAAACGTTTCTTCGATAGCCATTTTAATTTCTTGAAACCCCATAATCAGGTGCTTCCATAAGAGAATTTCGTGTCGGACATTTTCAATTTCTTCTAAAGTCTTTCGATTGTTTTTTTCTTTGATTGCCCATAACAAATCATGCAGCCGCTCTTCAAAACTATCTATTTTATGTAAAATGGAAGCTACCATTTCTCCCAGTATAATCATCATCACTTCTATGGAAGAAGAGACGTTTTCCATTTGGAGCAGTACTTCTTCTTTCTCAGCATCTGCATCCTTCTCAAAATCAATTTTGTTCGAGACTAAGACATTGTGAGAAAGATAGAAATGAAAAACTTCGCGCGAGCCTTCAGACTTGGCACTTTGTCTGTAAATCAAGGAGCCCCACAGCGCTTCTTTTCCACTCTCAATTGTGTGTGTATGAAGAATGTTCACCGCAGGATTTTGCGATTTGTCGATCCATTTGAGCATTTTTTCATTTTTCGGTAGGAGTTTGCGGAAGTCATGATCTTCGACGCCTTCCTCCTCATGCCAAACAGCATTTTTGAATGTATATTGGGGCATTATTATTTCTCCTTTCGGCCGTTCAGTACGATGCAAAAGGCAAGCCAGTACTTGGCTTGCCTACTTTTTTTGCTGTGTATTGTCCCTGTATTTTTCATTTGAGTTTTCCTTGTACTCCAGGTCCCTATTCAGCATTGGATCCATGTCCTTTTCAGGCGGCATATTTCGGCGGGGTTCGACTTCTGGAATCAGTTCTTCGCCTTCTTTGCTTTCACGGTCTTTGGTCATCCAAAACACCTCCTTGGACTGTTGTTATACTCCAATTACCCGTTTTATTTTTTTATAATCCAAGAAAACGGTTTTGCTTATTGAACTGCCAGCGATTCAATAAGTGCCGCATCATCCGGATACGCCATCTCCAATTTCTCAAGTTCAGAAATCGGTTTCCAAGCAACCTCTTCGATCCATTCGTCGCCTTCTTGTGTGGTAATTGCCCCACCCATCACTTCCACTTTGAAATAAGTAACTTCAAAGGACACCGCCGAGTCTTCATACTCCCCAGCCCGAACGTTCAATTTTTCTCCTACATGAACTGTTAGACCCGTTTCTTCGAAAAATTCCCGTGCACAACATTGCTCAAGCGTTTCACCTTCCTCAACGCCTCCTGCCGGCACTGTCCACTTCTTATCCTCACCTGGAACACCTTGCAAGACCAATAAGACTTCGTTTTTTTCATTGACGCATACGCCTGCTGCGCCTTTCCAATTCGACATTTCCATGAAATCTCTCCTATAGCCTTTTTCTATGTTAACAGCCTTTTCCACACCTTCTCGACTGTCCGTTCTTTTTACGTTACCACATATCCCAGCCAACTGGGGAAGCTTCCACAAATAATTAAAAACAAAAAAACGGCCTGCCGAAGCAAACCGTTTTACCAGGGGCCTTACTCGGCCTTTTTTCTTTGTTCCTGCTCTAACACTATACCGTGCGTGGCATCCGGCAAACCCAAATCTCCTGAGAACCCATTTGCTCTGTAGAAAGCATCTGCTGAAGAAGAGTCTGTCCGAACCACAAGTTCTCGAAAATGACCATGAGCATCTTTCAGAATCTGCTGCAATAGTTTTGTGCCAATCCCTTGTCTGCGCGCACTTGCCGAAATATAAAATCTCCGCAGCCTGCCAACTCCTTCTTTAGTGGAGTACGGATCTCGATTTAAGCCACCGATTGCTACTAGATGATTGTGGTGGTCCCATACTCCATACAACACTTCCCCCGTTTTATTGAATGTATTGCTACCATCTTCATATTGATCGATGAGCCTTCTCAGAAAACGATAACCCTCTGCTTCACTTTCTTCCACCAGTTTTAAAACTTCCGCTTGGTTTAAGTCTTGAATTTCTTTGATCTCCACTGCCATGTCGCATCCTCCTCATTATGGATATACTTTTCCACTTGCGGATTTCCAGCCAATTGCTTGCTCTTTCAGTGTATAGCAGTTAGGATTTGATTGCCAATAAATATCAGAATTTTCTTTTAATAAATAAAAAAAGACTGCTGTAATAATATGCAGTCCTTTTTACAAAACAGTATCTTCGATTGCTGACTTTCGGTCTTCCGTTTTTTTGATAATGAAAATACTGGCTTCATAAAGACCCGCCATTGGAATTAAAACCAGCAGTTGGCTCAGAAAATCCGGTGGAGTGATCAAGGCCGACACAATCGCCAGTACAAGATACGACCACTTTCTGACTTTTTTCATTGAAACGGATGTCAGTACCCCAATAGATGATAAAAACAAAGCAATAATCGGCATTTCAAAAAGCAATCCGAGCGGAACCGTTGTCATAATCAAAAAGTGAATGTATTCATTTGCAGAAATCATGACATCAAAATTCGCCATTCCCAACCCGATTAAAAACTGAAAGCTCAGAGGATTAACGATGAAATATCCGAAAGCAATCCCCAAAACAAATAACAAAAACATGACCGGCGAATAAAGGCCTAAAAAACGCGCTTCTTTTTCTTCCAAGCCTGGTTTCACAAATTGCCAAATGAAATGAATCAAAAATGGCAGCGACAATCCTAAAGCCAGCGTCGCAGATATGGACGTATAAAATTTAACGACCTCTAAGGGGCCTAAAATAACCAGGTTATTGCCTTTAACAATGTAAGGAAACCAAAAATTTAAAGTTGAAAACACAACCAGCAAGAAAAACAGGAAAACAAGCGCGCTTTTAATGAGCTGCTTCCGCAATTCTCCTAAATGGTCAACTAAAGTTTCCACTTGTAAAGCCGGTTCCTCTGCCGGTGGCTCAGGCTCTCTAACAGGAGGCACTGGAACCCTTTCCGCAGGCTTTTCTGGCTGCGCCGCTTTTTTACGCAATGGACTTGTTAAGTTTCTGTCTCCATACGGATCCATCTAACCACCTTCATAGCTTTTCAGATTTTTTAAGATCCTTGTCTTCGACGGTTTCTTTCTTTACTGTTTCTTCATCGTCATCGTCCATGAGACCCTTAGTTGAACGCTTAAATTCAGAAAATGTTTTTCCAACCGCTCCGCCGATTTCCGGAAGTTTTTTCGGTCCAAAGATGATTAAAACAATCACTAAAATGATGATCAATCCTGGTACACCAATTGAAGCTAATCCACCCATATGATTTTCCTCCTTTATTAAACAAGTGATCCGCCTTCACGGCTATAGCGAATTATTCCTTCAGCACAGCGATAAGCCAATGCCCCGACAGTACCCGTCGGGTTGTAGCCGCCGTTGTGGGCAAAGTTGCCTGCTCCTATAACGAACAGATTTTCAGCATCCCAATGTTGCAGGAAGTTATTAACTACGCTGGTAGCTGGATCGGCTCCCATAATAGTCCCTCCCGTATTGTGGGTAGTTTGGTAAGGAACGATATCGTAATCAGAAATAGGACTTCCAGCTACTACTGTATTTGCACCCATTTCCTGCATGATTTCGCCAGCTCTTTCCGTAAGGTAACTGTGAAGCGCACGATCCTGATCAGTAAAATTGTAAGTCAATTGCAGCAACGGAACGCCATAAATATCTTTATAAGTACTATCCAGCGACATATAATTGTCTCTATGAGGCATGGAAGCTCCCTGTCCGCCAACATTTAAAGTTCTAGTGTAGTTTTCAATTGATGCTCGTTTAAAATCCGCTCCCCAGGAAGGGGTATCCGGTGGAATCGGATTGTGCAAGATTGGCCGCAAGCCGGTCTGGGTCATGGATAAACTGGCTCCGTGTATAAAGTCCAAATCCGCATGGTCGAAAGAATCTCCATTAAAATCATCAACAGTCATTCCAAGAGCTCCAGCACCCATAAAGGTATTCATTTGTTCTTCGAAGAAACCGGACGCTCCGGGAAGAATCTGGTACGCATAGTTTTTCCCAAGTGTTCCTTGTCCGGTTTCTGGATCGTACTGCTCACCAATTTGGGACACCATCAACAACTTGGCATTGTTCAACATATAACTTGTCAAAACAACGACATTTGCCGGCTGGATAAATTCCTCAAAAGTTTCTGTATCATAATAGCGGACGCCTGTTACACGATCGCCTTCTTTCATGACTTCAACCACGTTGGCATTAAATTTGATTTCGTAATTGCCTGTTTCTCTGGCAGTTGGAACGACGGTGATTTCCGGCGAGGTCTTCGCCCCATATTCACACCCAAAGCGTTCACAAAATCCACAGTATTGGCATGCATTGATTTGCTGGCCATCCGGATTTTCATAAGCTTCGGACAAATTGGCGGATGGCATCATGAACGGCGATAACCCTAAATTCGAAGCTGCTGTTTCAAAGCGCTGCAACAGCGGCGTCTTCTTCATTGGCGGTGTCGGATAAGGACTTGAACGCTGGCCCCAAAATGGATTATTATCTTCTCCCGAAATACCGGCAGTTTTTTCAAACCGATCAAAATATGGCTCTAGTTCATCATAGGTAATCCCCCAATCCTGAATGGTATATTCAGGGGGCAGTTTATTAGCCCCGTATTTTTCATCCGTCATGGTTTTAATCTGGAAATCGTAAGGAAGAAAACGCCAATTCTGACCGTTCCAGTGCGTTCCGGATCCGCCCAGCCCTTCTCCCAATAAGAAAGATCCCATTTGGCGCATTGGCAACGCACGTTGCTGACGACTATTACGGAACGTAATCGTTTCTCTCGATAAGTCTTGCATCAATTCATAACGAATGGCATAGCGATATTCATCATGCACAATGCTAAAATCTTCCGTGCCCCGCTCACGACCGCGTTCGAGCCCCACAACACTCAGCCCTTCTTTTGCACATTCAGCGGCAATGATTCCGCCTGTCCATCCGACACCTACTGTTACAACATCTACACTATCCAAAGTCGTCACCATATAAGTTCCCCCTTTTCGATTAATGCTCCATGCCCAATGATTGAGGTTCAATTTCTACAAAATCTTCACTTTCGATCTCGTTAATATAAGCTGCTTGGTGGCCGGGGAAGTTTTTCATACGCCAACCATCCATATTGTGATTGCCGCCATAAATAGGATCTGCATAAGCCCCTTCAAGGGTGGCCTGTCTTAGGAGCCTGAAAAAGAACTGAGCGGTGGTACCTCTCATCTGAATCTCATCTTCTTGGAACGCTGTCAGAATTTCATCCATCTGTTCGCCTTCCAAATCAACAAAGTTTGCGTTAAAACGGCTTTGTGCTTCCTGCTGCATCAGCTGAATACCTTGTCGAAACATTTCATTTCTCTTGAGTCGGCTTTGGTAGCCCTGTGTAGCCTCGCCTTCATAGAAAGGCGGCTGCATATATTCTTTTGAATTTTCGCCGTAACTGCCTGCCAGCTGCTGGTCAATAAAATAGGATACCCCTAAACCGATAGCTCCAGGACCAAGATCATCCTCAGGAAAAATACGCTCGGTGGCTTGATTTAAGATTTCAAATTCTGCGTTATTCTTAAAGAAAGTCAGCCCGCGTACCCCGCCGGCTGCACCCATCGACTCCTCGGGCGTTCCAGGCTCTGCAGTTGATGCAGTATCCTGCTGATTGGTATTGGCGCCGATCAAGCCGCCAATAATTCCTCCGCCAATCAATGCGCCTGTTGCAATGCCAGAGGTTTTCAAAAAATCACGGCGTGAAAAATTCTTCTCTTTTTTTGCCATCTTGCTGTCCTCCTTCTGAGTAAAGAAAATTCTGAATATTTCATACTATACCCCTTTCTATGTTTATTAGCCATAACTTTAAAGAAATTTATGACATTCTTATTAAAAAAATAAAAGGCGACTTCTGAGTTTTTTCAGAAATCGCCTTTTATTTATGAGCATAAAAAAGCCAAGGGAATGAACACCTCGGCTGTGTAGCATCGTACTATTAGTTTAAGACTTTAATTGTGATGTCTTTACGGCCCCATTGTAGAGCTGCATCTTGCGATGGAATGAAGACATCAATTTTGTTGCCTTTGATTGCGCCGCCAGTATCACCAGCGATTGCTTCTCCGTAACCTTCAACCCATACTTTAGAGCCTAATGGAATTACTGAAGGATCAACTGCGATTACTTTTTGGTTTGGATTTGAACGAAGGTCAATTCCAGTTGCTGTAGTTCCTGAACATCCTATGCAATAAGCTGTATAAGCCGTAGCAGAAACTGTCATTGTTTTACCAGACTGCGTTGAAGCTGCTGTTGGAGCTTTTTCTGCAGGTGCAGCAGCTGGCGCTGGAGTCGGTGCAGGTGCTGCTGATTTGGCTGGTGCCGATGCTGCTGCAGTTTTCGCTGGTGCTTTTTCTGCTGCCGCTGTTCCGCCTTTAACAACCAATTGCTCACCCGGATAAATCAGGTGTCCAGAAACGCCATTCCAGCTCATTAAGCTGTCCAATGAGATTCCGTTTGCACTAGCGATTTTGAATAATGTGTCTCCAGCTTTTACTGTATATGTTGAGTTGTCCGCTTTTGGTTCTGATGTTGCTTGTCCATCAACTTTAAGTTCTTGGCTTGGCAAGATCAGATCTGAGGATAAGTTGTTTAACCCTTTTAAAGTTTCTACTGATACGTTCTTATCTTGTGAAATTCCCCAGAGAGTATCTCCTGATTGAACTGTATACGATGATGCACTAGCTGACGTAGCTGCTCCCACACTTAAAGCTGCGATTGCAGTTAGTGTAACGATTTGCTTTTTCATAAATTGAAATTCCTCCTTTTCACTAACAAGAACGATCATAACACCTCCACATTTCAGGAACATGACAGAACGTCAGATAGAACATAACAATTGCATGACACGAAAAACTCTTTTATTACATGTTGTAATAAAACTGACAACTCGTTATCCATCTTCGAAACTTTTAGAAAACTTTCTGTCTTTCTCTACACCATTAAAGAGGGGAAGTTGTGTTGAAAAGCGATATAACGACGCTGATTTACCAGCCCAAATCAATATCCTCCTTTTTTAGTAAGAAATTATATCTAAGCAGTTTATCTCCCATCCATTAGGGAATATTAAAAAGTTATTTGTAGAATTGAAAGGGGGAAATCGCTTGAAAAATGTCACAATAGTTTTTTGGATTTCATTTATGATTTGTGTGGGTGCAGTTACTTGGGGATTGGCTTCACCTGAAGGATTTAAAACGCAGACAGGCCAGTTAACAGCTGCAATATCCAGCACATTCGGCTGGTATTATCTCCTGACAGTCTTTCTAATTTTGATTTTCTGTGTATATTTGATCTTCTCTAGATTTTCTAATTTAAAATTAGGCAAACCGGATGATAAACCAGAATTTTCGCTGGTATCATGGTTTGCCATGTTGTTCAGCGCTGGAATGGGGATGGGACTGGTTTTCTGGACAACAGCTGAACCGATTTCCCATGCCTTTATCAGCGCTCCTCGATCTGAACTTGGGTCAGATCAGGCAATTCAGGAAGCCATGCAATTCTCTTTCTTCCATTGGGGATTACACGCATGGGCCATATACGGAATTGTTGCACTCGTTTTGGCTTACTTTAAGTTTCACAATGATGCACCTGGGTTGATCAGTGCCACATTGATTCCTTTATTCGGCAAAAAATTGATGGCTGGACCACTCGGTATCCTGATTGATACCTTGGCTGTTTTCGCGACTGTTATCGGCGTAGCCTCAACGCTTGGTTTCGGTTCTGCCCAAATGAATGAGGGGATCTCCTTCCTATTTGGCACACCGAATACATTTGCTTTCCAAATGTTGATCCTGGGTGTTGCTACTGTTCTTTTCATTCTTTCAGCCTCTTCCGGTATCGGACGCGGCATCAAGTACTTGAGCAACATCAATATGGTTCTTGCTTTTGTTCTGCTTTTGCTGTTATTGATCGTTGGACCGACACTTTATATTTTCAACTCATTTGCCGATGCCATCGGCGGATATATGAACAATTTCTTCTCCATGAGCTTTAACCTTGAGCCAATTAATGAGGAACGTCGGGCGTGGGTAGATGGTTGGACCGTCTTTTATTGGGCTTGGTGGATTTCGTGGGCACCATTTGTCGGAATCTTCATTGCGCGTATTTCCCGCGGACGGACAGTCAAAGAGTTTATGCTTGGCGTCCTGCTAGTACCATCTTTGGTATGTTTCATCTTTTTCGCCGTATTCGGTGTTTCTGCATTGAATCTTGAACAAAACGGCATTGCGAAAATTTCCGAATACAGTTTAGAGACTGCAACATTTGGTGTTTTGCAATATTATCCTCTTGGAACTTTATTATCGATTATTACGCTGCTGGTTGTTGCGATTTTCTTCATTACATCCGCAGATTCAGCGACGTTTGTACTCGGGATGCAGACAACTGGCGGCATGTTGAACCCACCAATTTTAGTCAAGATCACATGGGGACTTATCCAGTCTGCTGTTGCTGCTATTGTTATTTATACCGGCGGCACACAAGGACTGCAGAATGCCTTGATCATCGCAGCCTTGCCATTTTCTGTCGTCATTATTTTAATGGGCGTTTCCTTCCTCAAGGAAGCTTCTCGGGATCCATTGGTTAAAAAAAATAAAAGACATTAAAAAAGATCCGGCACATTTTCATGTGCCGGATCTTTTTATATTATTTAAATACGCTGGTACTGTGTAATGGCTGAACTTTAGATTTTGGATCCAGGTAAGATTTTGCGTTGTTGATGGCCGTCGGCGCTTCACCAAAGCCTACCGCAATCAGTTTAACCTTACCTTCGTAAGTTGCAATGTCACCTGCTGCATAGATGCCCGGAATGCTTGTTTCCATTTTGGAATTAACGATGACTGAGTTTTTATCCATCTCAAGTCCCCATTCCTTAATGGCACCTAGTGACGTAATATTGCCGTAGTTGACGATTACGTGATCCACATCAAGGCGTTCTTCATTGCCTTCTTTATCGATCAATACAAGTTCGCTGACTTGTCCGTTTTCACCAACCAGCTCTTTCACGCCATATGGTTTTTTTACTTCTACTTTGGATTCCATCAACGTATCGATATTGGCTTCGTGAGCTGTCATTTTGTCTCTGCGGTGGCTCAATGTCACATGGGATGCTACATTTTCAAGCATCATTGCCCAGTCAACTGCAGAATCGCCGCCCCCTAAAACCACTACTTTCTTGTCGCTGAAAACTGCCAAGTCCTTAACGCCGTAATGAAGGGTCTTGCCTTCAAAAGCTTCGCAGCCATCGACAGCAAGTTTACGCGGCTGGAATGCACCAACGCCTGCAGTCAGCAGAATGGCTTTCGTGTAATGCAACCCTTTGTCTGTTTGAATGACAAAATGATCGTCGTGGCGCTCAGCTGCTGTAACAGTTTCTTCCAAGCAAATTTCAGGATCGCCGTATTTCGCTTGCTGTACCAAGTTGTCCACCAGGTCTTTCGCCAGTACTTTCGGAAATCCACCAACATCGTAAATAAACTTATCCGGATACAGTTCAGTCAACTGGCCGCCAAGCTGTGGCAGGCTGTCCAAAATCTTTACTTTCATTTTGCGCATACCACCGTAAAAGGAAGCAAACAGGCCAGTTGGCCCGCCGCCGATAATTGTAATATCAAAAACTTCGCGTTCTTCCATTTATAACACTCCTAATCTAATCAATATCTATATCCTATCATATCTACCATAGATTCACGCCATTGGACTTATGGCGGAAATTAAAAATAATAAAAGTTTGAATTATCAGTCTCTATTCCTTAAACTGAGGAATGGATGGGTTAAGAAAGGATGAGCGCTAATGGATTTAGGAATCAAGGAAAAAGTAGTAGTGGTGCTGGCTTCAAGCAAGGGTCTGGGCAAAGCGACGGCACTTGAATTTGCCAAAGAAGGGGCAATTGTCATCATTTCAAGCCGCAGTCAACAATCGCTGGATGCTGCTGCTGCTGAAATAAAGGAAGCCTCCGGAAACCTGCAAGTGCACGCGCATGTTTGCGACGTTTCCAAAGAACAGGATATACAGAAATTATTCCAATTCGCCTCTGATCAGTTTGGCCGAATCGATGTGTTAATTAATAATACCGGCGGTCCAAAAGCAGGCGGATTTGACACAATCGCAGATGCCGATTGGTACCAAGCATTTGACCAAAATTTGCTGAGCTATATCCGAACCTCACGCACGGTACTTCCTTATATGAAGAAACAGCAATTCGGACGCATTATCAACATTTCATCTTCTTCAACAAAAGAAGTAATCGACGGCTTGATCCTGTCCAATACTTTCCGCGCAGGAATGGTCGGATTTGCGAAAACATTGGCCCGTGAAGTAGCGAAAGACAATATTCTGGTCAACACTGTGGGGCCCGGGCGATTCAGCACAGACCGCGTAGCTGAACTGGATCAAATTGCTGCAGACAAACAAGGCGTTTCGATTGAACAAATCATTAAAAACAGCAAGGCAAGCATTCCTGCTGGCCGCTACGGAGATCCCGAAGAATTCGCGAAAGTCATTGTTTTTCTCGCTTCCGCAGCCAACTCCTATCTGACGGGCCAGTCCTTGGTTATTGAAGGTGGTTCATTAAAAGCACTGTAATGTGCCAAATGATTATACAGCCAAGCGAAAAATCGATATACTGGGAAATGAACCAATTATAAAGGAGATGTTTTTAGAATGGCGAAAAAAGGACACATCCACATGGAAAACGGCGAAATCATCGAATTCGAACTTTTCCCGAACGAAGCACCCAACACAGTTGCAAACTTTGAAGAGCTTGCAAACTCAGGCTTTTACAACGACGTAACATTCCACCGCGTAATTCCTGGCTTCGTAAGCCAAGGCGGCGACCCAACCGGCACTGGTGCTGGCGGAAGCGGCAAAACAATCAAATGTGAAACAGATGGCAACCCGCATAAGCACCAAGCTGGAAGCTTATCAATGGCGCATGCCGGCAAAGATACTGGCTCAAGCCAATTCTTTATCGTTCACGCACCACAGCCACACTTAGATGGCGTTCACACAGTCTTCGGACAAGTGACTTCAGGCGTAGAAGTTGCCAAAGCAATGAGCAATGGCGACAAAATGACGAAAGTCCACGTTTTTGACGAAGAATAAATCTCTATAAGCTTAACCGGCCTGGATCTCGATGATCCAGGCCGGTTTTTGTTTGTTTTTGAAAAATACGATCCGTTGAGCGTGAAATACGGTCCGCAACAGGACAAATACGATCCATAACAAGCTAAATACGATCCGTTGCTTCTAATTTACGATTTTACCGGTAAAACACCACAAAAAAATACGCCCTCAGGCGCATTTTTTATAACACTTTGCTCAAAAACGCTTTCGTCCGCTCATGTTGCGGATTGCCGAACAATTCCTTCGGCACGTTTTCTTCCACGATATAACCACCATCGATAAACAGTACGCGATCTCCCATTTCAGCGGCAAATCCCATCTCATGCGTAACAACGACCATCGTCATGCCTTCACGTGCCAATTGCTTCATAACATCCAGCACATCCCCTACCATTTCAGGGTCAAGCGCGGAAGTTGGTTCATCAAAAAGCATGATTTTTGGATCCATCGCGAGTGCGCGGGCAATCGCCACACGCTGCTTCTGGCCGCCAGAAAGCTCGCCCGGATAAGCCTTCGCTTTTTCACGCAATCCGACTTTATCCAGCAATTCGTAAGCCTTTTGCTCACTGGCTTTTCTGTCACTTTTCTTCACTTTCATCGGTGCCAGGATGACATTTTCCAGCACCGATTTATGAGGAAACAAGTTAAATTGCTGAAATACCATGCCGACATCCTGACGAATTTGATTGATATCTACTTTTGGGTCTGTAATATCTACACCCTCAATATAGACATGGCCACCCGTAATTTCTTCCAGGCGGTTCAGGCAGCGAAGAAATGTACTTTTCCCCGAACCCGATGGCCCAATCACGCAAATAACTTCTTTTTCTTCCACTACTGTACTCATATCTTTTATGACTTCCAGATTGCCGAATGATTTTTTTAAATTTTCTACTCTGATCATAGTCATCGTAAGACAAACTTCCTTTCTACAAAGCTCGCCAGCATGGAGAGCAAGTATATGATGACGAAGTAAATAATCCCCAGAATCAAGTACACATTAAATGCGTCAAATGTTGCACTGGCCTGAATCCGGCCTTCTTGCGTTAGATCTGCCACTCCAATAACTGATAGTAAGGATGTATCCTTTAATGAAATAATCGCTTGGTTGGTGATGGTCGGCAGCATCCGTCTGAAGGCCTGCGGCAAAATAACATAGCGCATATTCTGTGTAGAATTCAAGCCCAGAGAACGCGCTGCCTCTGTCTGCCCTTTATCAATTGATTGAATACCTGCACGGATAATTTCCGAGAAATAGGCTCCTGCGTTGATAGCCACTGTGACAATTCCGGCTGTTGTACTGTCCAAAGATATGAAATCCAATGAATTAAGGCCAAAATAAATAAAGAATAGCTGAACGATAAACGGAGTCCCTCGAATCGCATCAACAAAGATTTTGGCAATCCAGTTCAAGATTTTTAATGGCGCCAATCTGAACAGTGCAACAACCAAGCCAATTAAGAATCCGAAGACGATGGCAATAGCAAAAATATATAGCGTGACTTGCAGCCCTTCCATTAAATACGGAAAAGCATTAACAATTGTATCCATACACCTATCCCCTTTACATAAAAAAATGCAGCGCACTCCCGCGCGCTGCATTCATTTTTTTACTCTGCGATATACTTCGCTAGAATTTCATCATATTCTCCACTGTCGCGCAATTCCTGAAGGCCCGCGTTGATCTGTTCAAGCAGTTCTGCATTTTCGCCTTTCAATACCGCAATGCCGTATTGATCTCCAGTTAAACGATCACCAACAGTTTTCAAAGAAAGTTCACTCTCAGCAATTGCATAGGCAATGACCGGATAATCTTCCAGAAGAACATCGGCATTGCCGTTTGAAACTTCTTGGAACATAGATGGACTATCTTCGAATTGTGAAACTGTATAGCCAAATTCGTCTTCATTGTCGCGAGCGAATTGAGCACCTGTTGTTCCGCTCTTCACCGCTACAGTTTTTCCTTCAAGATCTTCCAAAGCCATGATATCCGTATTGTCTTCCGCAACAACTAGAGACAATCCTGCATCAAAGTACGGATCTGAAAAATCAACTACCGCTTGGCGTTCTTCTGTAATACTCATGCCAGCAATTGCGACATCCAACTGATTAGCTTGCAAGGCTGGGATGATTCCGCCAAAGTCCATTGGGCTGAACTCAATTGTAAAGCCCTGATTATCAGCAATGGCATTGATCAAGTCAATATCGATTCCTGTATATTCGCCGTCTACTTCAAATTCAAAAGGTGGATACGTGGTATCAATTCCTACTGTATACGTTTCCCCTTCACCGCCGCCTTCTCCGCTTGTCGTACCTTCTTCACTTTCATCGGATCCACATGCAGCGATCACGAGCATCATAGCAATCAATAGTGCTAAAAGACTCCACTTCTTCATTTAATTTCCCCCTCATTTTCTT
Source organism: Planococcus sp. TJ-307 (assembly GCF_058268435.1). Lineage (NCBI taxonomy): Bacteria > Bacillati > Bacillota > Bacilli > Caryophanales > Caryophanaceae > Planococcus > Planococcus sp. TJ-307. The sequence continues at coordinate 224,177 of NZ_JBZDOJ010000004.1, read as the reverse complement.
TCATCGGTCTTTCTGAATACTAATATATCACAATCTTCTCAAATTCAGAACCTTTGATAGAAAATAACTAACTTCCAACCGATGCCACGCTACTAAATAACTGTTTTATTCGTCGCCACTTCTCTTTTTTTCCGCAAGCGATTAAACAGACGGAAGTTATGAACAAGTGTCTTCAAAACGGCATATGCTGGAATAGCAATTAGAATTCCGATAAAGCCATACAATGCACCTGCAATCATCAGCAACAGAATAATAGTCAACGGATGAATATTCAATCGGTTGCTCATAATGTTTGGAGTAACCAAATTCCCTTCAAGTTGCTGGACGACCAACAAAACCAAAATTACTTTTACGGCCATCCACATGTCGCCGCTCATCAGCGCAACAAAAAGCGCTGGAATAACGCCAATCAACGGACCTAAAAATGGCACAATGATTAAGAACATCGCAAAAATGGCTAAACTAAGGGCGTAGTCGAGTCCAATAATCAAATAGCCAATATACATTAAAGTTCCCACTACAGCCGCTACAATGGCTTGTCCAACGATAAATGCCGATAAAGTGCGGTCCACATCTTTTAATAGTTTTTCCCCTTCAAGCTTATGCTCCTCAGGCAAATACTTGATGAGGTGGGGCACGAATTTTTCATCATCCTTTAATAGGAAAAAGAGGACAAAAGGAACAACAATCAGTACGATGGCGATGTTCATGACCATCGCTAAAATACCCATTACGTTGCTCACCAAGCCTTCTGACAGGTTCTCTAAATAAGACAAAGCCCACGCTTTTATTTCTTGGCCCGTGACTCCTCCTAATTGAAAATCAGCCAGCTTATTGTTCGATTCTTCCGTTACTTCTTCCACTGTTGAAGGTGCCAAATTTACTAAACTTTCGACTTGACTAGTAAGTACAGGGCCGAAGAAATAAAGCAGGACGGATAAAGTTAAAATAATGGCGGTAAACACAATTCCGATCCCAGCGATTTTTGACATATAACGCATCAACAATTTCACAAATGGACGCAATAAATAATATAGAAGTCCGCCGATTAAAACGGGGGCAAAAATCGTAGCGATGATGATTTGCACCGGCTCAAAAATATAATCAATCTTCCCAAGAAAAAACAACGTGATTGCAACAAGCAAAATCGCTGTCGTGTATTCGAAAAACGGTTTTTTAATCCACATAATTATTCCTCTTTCTGATTTGAAATCGGGATTTTTTGCACACAAAAAAGCGAAAGCAAAAAGAAGCTTTGCTTTCGCTTTTTCTAATGTTTTTATTTATCTTCTTCAAGTTCGCGCATTTCTTTATGAGTTTGTGGGAATGCATTAGCCTGCCATTCTTCACGATAAGCTGAATCCAATTGGGATAAGCCTTGCTCTGTAGAATCTTCCAGAACGCTAACACTTTCGCGTTCATCTACTTCTGAGCTGTTGCGCATATCTGTGTCTTCTATTACACTCACAGTATTTTTTGCTTGGTACGCTTTGTAAACAAAAATTGCAGAGGCTGCTGCAAGTGAGCTGCCAATAAGAGTATTCATTGTTGATTTTTTCATTTTAAGTCCCTCCAAAAATACATGTTTTTTTCACTTCTACTTGTATACCCTATATATGATTTTTTAACTAGCTCTGTGTAACTTTTTTATTTATTCATGATTTTAATTGCTGCAACGCCTTTTCTTCTGCAGGAATTCGTACAAGAAGTAGCAGAAGTGCATTTGCAGCAGTGAAAATTAAAGCAGTTCGCCACGCGCCAAAAATGAGCGGCAATGCAGCGATTTCCATAGCAACAACCAGGTAATTAGGGTGCGGCAGCCAACGGTACGGACCCTTCTGTACCAAATCTGCTCCAGGCAAAATGAGGATTTTCGTATTCCAAAAGCGCCCTAGTGAAGCTAAAGCCCAAAAGCGGAGCAGTTGTGCAACTACGAAAACCATTAAAAAGATTTCCCATGCATTTCCCAGTCCGGTTCCGAATGTCCAGGCTTCGAAAAATAGTGAAAAGAAGAACAGCACATGAAGCAAAACAATCCATTTATAATGTCCTGCACCAAATTCAATGGCTCCTTGTTTTCTCATGGCTTTTTCGTTAAATCGCGCATACACCACTTCCAACAGCCGCTGTAAAATGACAAAACCGATTAATAGATAAAAGAAGGTCATCGCACCGACTCTCCCCATTCCAGCCATAGCATTTCCGAACTAAACCCGGGGCCTAGAGCAGTAAGCAATCCTTCTTCTCCCTGTTTAGGTTTCGTTTCCATGAAGTCTTTCAGCACATAGAGCACAGTAGGTGAAGACATATTGCCATACTTAGCGAGCACCGCTCTTGAAATGTCTGTTTTATCCGTTGGCAGGTCAAGTGACTTTTCATAAGCCGTCAACACTTTTTTACCGCCGGGATGTGCAATGAAATGCGTAATGTCCAATGAAGATTTTGAAATCTTTTCTAAAAACAAATCGACATTAGGCTTGAGCCATTTTTCGATAATTTTCGGAATATCCCGCGAAAAGACGACGTGAAGCCCTTCGTCTTTCACATCCCATCCCATAACATCCTCGGAATCACGCATTAATGTTGATTGTGAATCTTTTATGTGGAATCCTTCGCCTGGCAAGCTCACCTGGTCTCCTGTTACTAGAGCACAGGCAGCACCATCAGCAAACAGGGACGTTCCAATTAAGTTGCTTTTCGAACGATCAGAGCGCTGAAACGTTAAACTGCAAAGTTCGAGGCAAAGAACTACGACGACGGCTTCCGGATAAGCGCGGCAATAGTCGGCAGCGCTGCCGAGGCCTGAGGCGCCTCCTGCACAGCCAAGTCCCCATAAAGGAATGCGCTTCACATGAGGAGGCATTTCCAGGACATTCATGATTCGGGCATCAATCGTTGGCGTAGACATGCCGGAACTTGATACAAAGATAAATGCATCGACATCTGCTTTATCCACTCCTGCCTCTTTCAGACAATTTGCGACAGCGCGACTTCCCATTTTTACGGCTTCTTCTACATAAAGGCGATTTTTTTCTTCCAATCCCCGCTCTTTTTCAAACCAATCCAAAGGAGCAGCAAAATAGCGCCCTTCAATCTGGCCGTTTCCAAATACCTTCAGCAACCTTTCGATGTCGTCGTAATTCCCCCCAAATAAACTTCGTACCACCTCAACGATTTCTTTTTGATCTACATAATATGGAGCATTTTCTGTCACTACTTTTCGAATCATCGCCATTTGCAGTTCCTCCTCTATGTCGCAATTCTAAACCATGTCTATTGGGCTATGTGCCACATTGACACTTTACAGCCGCTGGCAACACGCTAATGAAATTCTCAATAAACTTGCGAATGTTAATTTGTAGACATCGAACTTAGGAATTCTCATGACCTCTCCCCACTTTAGGCGTAGCTGCTGGTCGATGCTGCGGTATAGATTAATAATTCAACTGAATATAGTATACTTAAAGAAGATTAGGAGGAAGATTATGACGTTGAACCAACAGATACTCGGGTGGCATTTAAACAGCTACACCGATTTCCTAAAAGCTTTACAGGAAAAGCAGCAGCCGTTGACTCCCGTTGCCCATCGTGGCCTTTGGAACCCCGCTCCTGAAAATTCATTTCCTGCTATTCAAAACTGCATTGATAACCACATTTATTTAATCGAGCTGGACATGCAATTGACGAAAGATGGACATATCGTTCTCATGCATGACACGACCGTTGACCGGACAACAAATGGTTCGGGAGAAATCGACCAGCTGACGTTGTCGGAAATAAAGAAATTGTCATTAAAAGAATTGAATGGTGGACCGAACGCAAAAACCACGAATGAAAAAGTCCCCACTCTTCTCGAAATACTGCCGATGATCAAAGGTAAAGCGATGATCAATGCAGATAAAGCCTGGAAATTGCGGTATGAACTTTACGAGCTCGTTGAGCAGCATGACTTATTTGATCACTTTCTGCTAAAAAGTGATAGACCTGTGGAACAATTGACTGCTTTTTTTGATTCACATCCACGCAACATGTCTTATATGCATAAGCTGAGCGACAACAACCTTCACCAGCTTGATTTATTGCTTGAGGTCATTTCTCCAACGGCAATTGAACTTCTCTTTTACACAGAGGATGACGAAGTGGTTTCAGATGCTGTTATCGCCAAGCTCAAAGGCCGAACAAACTTATGGGGCAATGCACTTGATTTTGCCGAAAATGCCCGGCACTCTGACTCTTTGTCTATGCTTGATCCTGATAAAGGCTGGGGCTGGTTGATCGACCGAGGCATTGGCCTGATCCAAACCGATTATTCATTGCAATTTATGGCTTATGCCGAAAAGAAAATGAAGACAGACAAACCCGGCTGATCGTTAAGTCGGGTTTACTCCGTTTAACAAAGCACTGTTTTTCTGTATGTGTGGCTCCGGCATGTGCCGCGTCCGTCACAGCAATCATTTTTTCTGTTGACAATCTCCTTTCAGTTTAATCTTCCTTATCCTCCTTTATTCCCTGTCCGCCAAAAAACTACTCTTTACCTAAATCTTAATCATTTTCTTATTTTATATAACATTTTACTATTACTATTTACTTTTCAATGTGGTAAAATAAGATCAAATGGGGAGGGATAAATATGAAGACCTTGTTGTCTTTATTGGCTGCTGTCATCCTGATGTTCAGTTCGTTTTCGTCTCCCGCCAAAGCGATAGTGTTATTTGATGATGTATTTGCCAATCACTCGTTTGCTTTTGAGATTGCTTACTTGTATGAAGAAGGAATCATCAATGGGTATCCTGATGGAACCTTCAGACCCAATGATCCTGTTACTCGTGCTCATGCTGTCGCCATGATCGGACGTGCTTTGAATTTAGACGATACTCCACGCTCCACCGGCTTCAGAGATGTATCTGCGAGCCATCCTTTTTCCGGTTATATTGCTTCTGCTGTTGAAGAAGAGATCATTTTTGGGTTCTCGAATGATTATTTCCGTCCCAATTGGACTGTTACCCGTGGCCAAACCGTGGCCATGCTGGACAGAGCTTTCTACTTCCCTGAAGCCCCAGACAATACGTTCCGTGATATGACCGAAAATCATTTTGCGTTTGACGCGGTCTCGAGGCTCGCTTACCAAGGCGTTGCACGCGGTTATCCCGACAATACTTTCCGTCCCGATCTTGCTGTCACTCGTGCTCAGTTCTCTGCATTTCTAGCCCGAGCCATCGAACCGGCTTTCATTCCTGAAAAACAGGAACTGCTGACAACAGCCAATGAAATTCTGGCAGATCTGCAGGCCGAAGACTTTGGTGATGTGGCGGCCTTTGTCAGTACTGCAGATGGATTGACTTTCTGTCCTTACAGCGGCGGCTGCATTGATAATGGCGGTGTCACTTTCACCAAAGCCCAGTTGCCAAGCTTCATGAACAATCCCAATGATTATTTTTGGGGCTATCAGGACGGCAGTGGATTTGAAATCAATTTGACACCTGCCGAATATTACGATGCATACTTGCTGGATACAGATGCGACTTATACCGCCAAAGAACGATATGGACGAACCATCCAGCCAACTACACATGAGTTTATCCACCGTTTGTATCCCGAAGCGACCATTGTCGAGTTCTATTTCCCTGGCACAGAGCAATATGACGGAATGGACTGGCAAAGCCTGAATATGGTATTCGAGAAAAATAGCAGCGGTGACTGGATATTGGTGGCGATCATCAATGATCGCTGGACCATCTAGTTAAAAGACAGATAAGACCTGGCATTCTGGTTGCCAGGTCTTATCTGTTTTCAGTTATTTTTATTAAGAGCGTTGTTAAAGACTCTTCAAATTTTTCATTGTCTTCGATTCGCCGCTTTTTCGGACCCTTCATCCTGCCTCCGCCTTGTCTAATTTTTTTGGCGACATGGCGGCCGTGGAGCAATTGTTCAATATTTTCATCAGAATAAACACGCCCATTTTGATCAATTGGAATGCCTCTTTTGGCTAGCACCATTGCCGCCAGTCCATAATCTTGGGTAACGACAACATCGCCTTTATCGACTCGGTTAACTAGAACGAAATCGACAGCATCTGCACCTTTTGAAACGGTAATGGTTTCCGCTCCTTCCCTATGCATTTCGTGGGAAGTGTCGCAAATCAAGATGACCGGCAAGCGGTAAGCTTTAGCCAAATCAATGGTTTGCCCGACGACCGGACAGCCGTCTGCATCAATAAGAATTTTGACCACTATTCACCTTCCCCTTTCGCCATTCCATCTACTAACTTCTCAGCTGCTCTCCGGTAAAGATTGCTGGTATGCACCAATGACGCAATCAGCAGGACGCGCTCCAGTTCATCAGAATCTTCCACACCCGACACCTGCTCCGCAGCGTCTTGTGCTTGTTGCTTTAAGGCCTCTGCAAAAATTTCTGCATTGCCTTGCTGGAGATTCAAGTAACTTTGGTAAAATCCCGCGAGGTCCAGCTCTTTTTGTGCTGCTTTTTCATTGATGCCATTCAATACCAATTTCACGTCGTTGATCGATAAAGCACTTTTCATTTGATAAATCAAACTGATCAACATAACGTGATTGCGGCTGTATTTTTTATTTTGAACCGGATAAAACAACTTTCCTTTCGCATAGTTGTTGATCATGGTTTTGGTCAGAATCTTTTCATCCGGATGCCGCTTCGATTCGGCAAAGCCGGTTTCAAACAATTGAATAACTTGGTCAATGTACAAATCAATTTTCGGAATATCTTCCGGCAAAACTTGATTATGAAAAGCCATCTCTGCAATGATTTCATTTGCATTTCCCATGTTGCTTCACACTCCCCGAGGTATTTCATACGCCCTATTTTACATGATTATCAGAAATTCTCCAAACTTGACTCTGTTTATTAATACGAGTATCTTTATATGTAGTTTCAATAACTACATATAAAGAGGAGCTGTTTTGCATGAACACATATATCCGAGAACCTTTTAATGCGTTATCCCACCTCGCAGGGGCTGTATTATCATTGGTGGCGCTTTTAGCAATGGTCATCAAAGCCGCCTATGCCAATGAACCCTTTTTGCATGTTGTAGCAGTCTCTATTTTCGGCATCAGCCTGATCTTGCTGTATACAGCTTCGACAATCTATCATTCGGCTCTTTCGCAGCCTTACATTATTGCGTTCTTACGAAAACTCGACCACTCGATGATCTTCGCTTTAATTGCAGGCTCCTACGCCCCTTTTTGCCTGATTGCTCTTGGCGGAACACTCGGTTGGACGTTATTTTCGCTTGTCACCATTTTGGGACTGAGCGGCATCTTCTTTAAAATGGTCTGGTTCCATTCCCCAAGATGGTTGTCTACTGCTATCTACATTGCCATGGGCTGGATTATTATTTTTGCTGTCGTGCCACTTTCGGACAGCTTGTCGCTGACCGGCTTATTGCTCCTTGTCGCAGGAGGAGTTTCCTATACCGTGGGCGGAGTTATTTATGGACTAAAGCCTGACTTTCTGTCTTCCAAATACTTAGGCTTCCATGAAATCTTCCACCTCTTCATCCTATTCGGCAGCCTCTGCCATTTCTTAGCTGTTTATTTTTATGTGCTGTAACCAGAAAAGCGGAGGCAGCCATGTAGCTCTGACAGGCATAAGACAGATCAGCGAAGTGGCGTTCTTTGCCACACAGCTGGGCTGGCTTATGACCCGAAGAGCTGGCTGCCGGAGTCTGGACACAAAGAAAAGCGCAAGCGCCAGTGTAGATCCGGCGGGCATAGTGATATGATAGGAGCTAACTCAGCTGAAAGGGGCATATCTATGAAAAACTTGGATTCTCATCAAACTGAAATGGCTGCCATTTTATACGACGCGTACAAAACCGGGCACACCATTGCGAAAGATCGGATACCAGCTGCTTTAGAGAAGAACCCCGCATATGCAATCCAACACGCTGTTACTGCCAATAAAACAAATGCGGGCCAGGAAGAATTGAAGGGCTATAAAATCAGCTTGACAAGCAAAGAAACTCAGACTCTTTTCAACTCGGAAACACCGCTTTATGGCGCTCTGACGACTTCTTCCTTGTCAAATGGCGTCATCGAACTTGATTCGCTGGCTTCGCCATTAATTGAAATCGAATTAATGTTCATTGCCAAGGAAGATTTGGCTGTAGCTGACGATGTTCATGCATTGCTGGAGAAAACCCGGGTTGCGCCAGGCATTGAAGTGCCCGATTCCCGCTTTGACGACTGGTTTCCTAAAATTACGCTCGGACAAGTGATCGCCGATAGCGCAGTGGCCGGAAAGATCATTACGGGGCTGCCGCTCGACAATATCCATTACGGACAACTGGAGAATTTGGCCGGCACGTTGACATTGAACGGCAAAGAAATTGCTTCTGGTAATTCCTCCGAAGTGTTGGATCATCCCATCCATGCAGTTAAGTGGCTCGTTAATGAACTAGCTGTGCATGGATTGGCTATCAAAAAAGGCATGGCCATTTCATCCGGCACGTTCATTTTGCCAAAACCTCTGGAAAAAGGACTTTATGAAGCGAGCTACGGTGAGCTTGGTTCGGTAAGCTTGACCGTCGAATAACAAAAAAGTGGTGCACAATTTTCTTTGTGCACCACTTTTTTCTATTCCTCTCGTCTTCCACGGGAAGAATGCTATTCTTTCGACATCATCCACATATAGTAAAAGACAATGAGAATGACAAAAATCCCTAGCATCAAATACAGATTCGCATAGCCCGCGATTCCTGCAAGAATTCCGAGTGAGACTGATCCTACGGCAATTCCGCTGTCGTACAAAGCAAAAAAAGTGCCTGTGGCATAGCCGCTGCGATGCTTATCAGCAGCTTGAATGGCCAGGGTTTGAAAGCTCGGCAGCAAAGTTCCATAACCAAGGCCGACCAGTGCACCTGAAGCGAGCATCATCCATGAAGATTGCGTAAAACTCAACGAAATCAGTCCTATCCCGAAGATTACAATAGAAGGGATGATGACAACGCTTGGTCCCACTCCGTCAAATAATCTTCCGGTAAGCGGGCGCACAACAAGCATGGCGATCGCATACACCACAAAGAAAAAGCTAGCCGCCTTGATGAGTCCAAGCGACTCCGCATAGACGGAAATAAACGTCAGAATGCTGGCATAAGCAAATGAGATGAAAAAACCGACACTGGCAATTGGCAACGATTTCTTCTCCAAAAAATCGTTAATCGTCAGTTTATGCTTGTCATTTTTTGCAATAGCCTCTTCTTCCACTCCAACCCCTAAAGCACATAGGAAACCAATCACCATAATAACTGCGAGTACAATAAAAACCATCTGCGCTGGCACATAAAGCTGAAGCGTTAACGCGATAAACGGTCCGGCAACTACGGCCAGATTCATTGCAATGCCGTAGTAGCCCAAACCTTCCCCGCGCCGCTCTGGCGGAATGATGTCCGCTGCGATGGCACCCGCTACAGTCGTGACTAAGCTAAACCAAATTCCCTGGAAAAAGCGCAGCAGCAAAAGCACTGCGAAACTTCCGACAAATACGTACAGGACTGTACTGATTGTAAACAAGAAAAGCGCAATGATCAGGATTTTCTTCTTGCCGAATTTCTCCAGAATCATTCCAGCGAAAAAACGCATAATAATGGCTGACAGCAGGAAAATCGAAACGGCCACTCCGCCTTCAGCAGCTGTGCCACCTAAATCATTTAACACATATAGCGGCATGAACGTCAGCAACGCATAGAAAACCACAAAAATAAAAAACGTGCTGATTGAAATATTAATAAAACTTTTTGTCCAAATGGGTCTTTTTTTAGCCATTTCTTACATCCTTTTCTTCAGAAACCATTATTCCTATTTTGTTCAGCAACATCTGCAACTGATCTTTTTCTTCATCTGATAGATTTGAAACTAAGCTTTCTTCTGTTTGGTGAATCCGATGTTGAATAGCCGGCATCTGACGTTCAGCATAGGGGGAAAGCTGAACAATGCGCTCGCGTTTGTCTTTTCCTTCACGGCGAACGATCCAGTCGCTTTTCTCCAAACGGGCAATGGTTCTGGTCACAGTCGGTGCCTCGACATTCAAATATTGCCAGATCTCTTTTTGAGTCATCGAACCATATTGATTTAAACAAAATAGAATTGACCACTGAGAGCTGTATAAATCAAATTCCTTAAGAGCTTCGTTTACTTCCTTTATTGATAAACGGGATTTTTGATGAAGTTCGTGAAACAGCAAGTTTTTCATACGTCCCATCCTTTCGATATACTTACCTAGGTAAGTATATGGTCAATAAATTTCTTTGTAAAGAAAAGTATTTTCATATAAAAAAGCCATCTCCATTATGGAAACGGCTTTTTCATCAAATCAAAAATCCTTGTTTTTTTGCATCGAACAATAATTCTTCGCGGAATTTTGGATGAGCAATGGCTGCCAGACGCTTGGCGCGCTCTGAAATGGATACGCCATGCAACCGGGCAACTCCATATTCCGTAACAATGTTGTCCACGTCATTTTTGCCGGTGGTCACTACCGACCCTGGAGTCAGGTTCAATTTGATGCGCGACAAAGTATCGTCTTTGGCAGTTGATGGCATGCAAATATAGCCTTTGCCGTTTTCAGCGAACCGGACACCGCGCGCGAAATCGACTTGTCCACCGCTTGATGAATAATACTTGCCGCCAACCGTCTCGGACGCACATTGGCCAAACAAATCCACTTCGGTGGTTGAGTTGATGGAGACAATATTCTTTTCTTTGGCTATTTCTCTTGGGTCATTGACGACGCTAACCGGCTGGAATTCAATGGCTGGGTTGTTGTTGATAAAGTCATATAGTTTTTTTGAACCAAAAGCGAAAGTCGCCACAATTTTTCCGGGATTGGTAAACTTCCGTGTTCCGTCTACGGCACCTGCAGCGACAAGGTTTGCGACGCCGTCCGGCAGCATTTCCGTGTGGATTCCTAAATGCCGGTGATCTTTCAGCATGCTAATGACCGCATTGGGAACAGAACCAATGCCGATTTGCAGCGTATCGCCGTCTTGGATGTCTTGAATAATTGAAGAGGCAATGAGCAGGTCCTTATCATTTACTTCCATAATTCTTTCTTCTGAAAGAGGGGCATGATGCTGCACATATCCTGAAATTTGGCTGACGTGAATTTGGTTTCGCCCGAATGTCCGTGGCATTTGGTCATTTACTTCCAAGATAAACGGCACTTTTCCGATAAAATCAGCAATATAATCGGCTTGCGTTCCTAACGTGAAATAACCGTTTTCATCCATTGGCGAAGCTACTGTCAAAATCATCGACATTTTAGTGACTTTTTGCAGAATGCGCGGCATTTCGTGAAAGTTGTTTGGAACCAGTTCCATTTTTGCTTGTTGGTAAACTTTTCGTGTAGCCCCGCTCAGAAAATACGAAACATGCTTTAATTGCTCTATTTCGCCTTGTATGTAAGAACGTGAACGCAATGCCAGCATTTGATGAATTTTTACTCCATCCAATTGCTCAGCGTTTTCTTCCAATATGTCGAGCAAGCGGATCGGTTCTCCATTCGCAATCGGAATGATTAAATCTGCTTGCGAATCGATTAGCTCAATCACTTCTTGTGGCGTTAATTCTTTCCCCATTATACAGCCTCCCCATTGCGTGTAGTCATGATACAACTTTACCATATATTGTGCAGACCTCATTGTTTCCGAAATTTCTGCACTATTTCGTATTCTCCATACAAATAAAAAAAACCGTCAGTTTTTCTGACGGTTTCGATTTTTCAATGCATACACAACTCCAGCCAAGCCAAATAATGCCATCAGCGCCCATAAGATTACTAAAATAATAGCACCTATTCCATTAGCCCCTTCCAACACAGCTATCAGCTGCAACGTGAAGAACGCCAGGCTAACCAAAGCAATTGCACCAAAATAAAGGATTCGTGCTCTAAAACTAAAGTTCTTCATGTTTTTGACTCCTTTGGTTTTCGTTGTTTTCTAAGTAAAGCCCCTTGCCATTCTCGGCATTTTATCCCATTATGTCTACCATTCACTTTTCAACGCGAATTTAAACGTCCGGAAATTTACTGGATAAGTTAAATGCCTTCGATTGATAAGTCTCTTTATTTAATGACAAACTTTGTCCGGCTATAACCTTCTTTGGATTTTTCGACTTCCAGTATGGCGGGCATGGCTGCTTTTAGTTCCTGTACATGCGAAATGACCCCAATCATGCGTCCTGATTTCTGCAAATCAATCAACGTTTCAATCGATTTATTGAGTGACTCTTCATCCAGCGAACCGAACCCTTCATCGATGAACATTGTATCAATTGAGACATTGCCTTGGAAGCTTTGAATGACGTCTGCCATTCCGAGTGCCAAACATAGCGATGCGTTAAATTTTTCTCCGCCTGACATGGTTTTTACATCGCGCGTCTGCCCGGTATAGGCATCGTAGACATCCAGCCCAAGACCACTTTGTTTGCCGCGTGCTTCTTGACGATCGCTGCGGATCAAGTGAAATTGGCCATTCGACAAATTCTTCAACCGCTCATTAGCCGACAGAATAATTTGTTCCAAGTATTCGATTTGCAGATAGCGCTCAAACGACAGCTTCAAGCCATTTTGCCCCCGAATCATGTCATGGAGATCGGCGATACGATTTAAAGTTTGCTCAGCTTCAAGCGCTTTTCCGATCACCTCATGGATGCTGCCAATCAAGCCCAATCCAAGCTTTTCGAAATCCCGGGACCGGTTGCGCTCAGCAAGCGCCTGCTCGTATGCATTTTTCAGTTCCACCAACTCTTCTTCTGCTTGGCCCAAGTCCCTGCGGCTTTGAGAAGCCAGCAATTCTTCCAGCTCGCTGACCTGCTGCATTAATGTATGGTGAGTTTGGTTAAACTCCAGAATATCTTTTTTCAAAGCTGTGAACGCGGTCTCAGTCATTTTAGCCTGCTGATAAGCGGCTTCGGAATCGAACGATGACTTTGTTAAAGCGTCAGCAAATTGCTGGTGAGCCCGCTCTTTTTTCTGTGTGATTTCTTCTGCTGTATCTTTGGCATGCTGCACGGAAACCAAGGCACTCGCCAAACGCTCTTTTGATTGCTGAAACTGCTCCTGTGCGCTGAGCCAATTTTGCTCCAATTGCTGCTTGTGTGACTTAGCTTGCTGCAGCTGCTGATTTAAAGAAGAAAGCTCCCTCAGATTTTCCGGCACTGAAGCTAATTCGTTTTCAAAAACGGCTCTGGCTGTTTCGTAGGAAGATTGCTGTTTCTGTACTTCTTCCGCCAATCCGTGTTTGGTTTGTTCTAATTGCTCAATCTTGCGCGCGCAAACAGCCAATTGCTCTTTCCATTTCCGCAGCTCAAGTTTAACCCTTTGCTGTTCTTTTAATTGCTCAGTTAACTGGCGCTTGGTTTGTTCCAGCCCAAGCGACTGTTCTTCTGCCTGCTCCGCAATAAGCTCCAGGGCTGTAAGTTCTTTCTCCTTGGTTTGCAACTGTTCCTGCAAAGCGAACAATTTAGCTGACGCGTTGCGGTATTCTTCATCCACTGCGTCGAACTCAAATTTCGCGGCTTCTACTTGTTCTTTTGAGGCCACTTGCTCTGCGGTTTTCAAGCCGGTTCCAGGGTGCTCCAGACTCCCGCAGACCGGACAAGCTTCCCCGTCATGCAATTGGGCAGCTAGAATATGTGCCTGACCTGCAAACCATTGAGCTTCCAGCTGCCGATACGAAAGCTCTGCCTGGTCAAATGCTGCCCGTTTGGTTTCCAGGAAGGCTCCTTGCTGTTGTCTTTGCTGCTTCAATAAAAGATACTCAGCTGCTATACGGGATTTTTCTGTGACCATTGCCAATTCCTGCTGCGTTTCATCAGACGATTCCAGAAAAGCCTCGAATTCTGAGACTTTTTCATCCAGTTTCTGCTTGGCGTCTTTTTGGATGCGGTATTCGTTTTCCGCCTCTTTTAGACGAACTCCTGATTGCAGCGACAGTTTCTCAAGACGTTCCAAGTTTACTTTTTTCTGTTCCAACTCCTGAATGGCTGGCAGCAGCTGCTCCAAATAAGTGATCTTATCCCGCAGCTTATCCCGCTCGTCTTGAAGTTCCTTTTCGGCAGTAAACGTCTGCTCCGCATCAAGTTTGCTTTGCTCCGACTGCTTTTGCTGACGAATTGCTGCCGCAAGTGCCTGTTTTTTCTCAAGTTCATTGGTTTGCAGTTCTTGGAATACGTTTTCAATCCCCGCAATGTAACTGGCGCGTTCCGCTAACTGCAGAGCCGTTTCTTTTTCTGCATACTGGGGCAGCAGCCCTTCAATTTGTTCCAGCTGCTGCTTTTTGCCATCCAATTCGCCAAAGCGGTCGTTCCATTTTTTCGCTTCATGGTACGCAGTCATTTTATCCGAATGAAGCCCATAAACTTCCTGGTATTTTTGTTCATCCACATCAATTTTTTTGTTGTAATAGGCCGTTTCATTCTTAAGTCCATCCAGCACCTGATGGATGTTCATGTGTTCACGGCTCAACACCTCAAAAAGTTCTGAATCGCGCTTAGGAAAGGAGGAAGTGATCCGCTGGATATAGCTGCTCAAGACATGCTGTTCGCGCTCAAAAAGTTTGGTGGCCGCTTCTTTCTTTTGCTTAAGCCGTTCACTGATTAACTTATAAGGCTCTGTTTTAAAAATTTTGCGGAGAATCTCTTCTTTGTTGTCTGTTTCAGACGTCAGCAGCTTGCGGAATTCGCCTTGCGGCAGCATAACAATCTGGCTGAATTGGTTTTGTGTCAAGCCGAGTATTTCTTCAACACGCCGATTGATTTCTGAGACAATTTGCCGTTCGACACAGGGCTTTTCCCCTTCCCCATTGCGTTCAAAAAACTCGTAGCGTTCACCGGTTGCGCTTTTATTGCCTTTTTTCACATGGCCCATTTGGCGCAAAATCCGGTAAATTGTGCCGTGAATTTCAAATTCCATTTCAACACACGTATGCGTTGCATCATCAGCGAAATCACTTCGCAAAATACGTGATTCGCTGCGGTCAGAACCACTGGCAGAGCCGTACAAGGCAAAACAGATGGCATCAAAAATGGTGGTTTTTCCTGAACCGGTACTGCCTGAGATGACAAACAGCTGGTTTCCCTGCAAATCGGCAAAATCAATTTCTTCGGTCTGTTTATAAGGACCAAAAGCAGTCATTTTTAATTTTAAAGGTCTCATGACTTCACCCTCTTCTTCTCAGCCGGTTCCTCATGCAAAAATTCCTGAAGAACCACTTCAAAAATCTCAGCTGTTTGCGCTGTCGCTTTTTCGCCTTTCACTTCTTCATAAAAGGCATGGAACAGTGACAATGAATCCATTTTCCGACGCGAACCTGTCTCATTTTGGGTCATGTTTCCCGAAAAATTTCTCCGTTCTACGTGCATGGCATTCGGATACACGGAGCGTATTTTTTCCATTGGAAACAGTACAGGCGCATCATCCAGTAAAGTTACAAAGACAAAATCGTCACTGATTTCGTGGAGCAAAATCTCAGCCATGGTCCCCTCGACCGTGCGCAAATTGCGTCTCGGTGAAAACAAACGTTTGGTTACGGATACACCGCCTTCAGCGTCCATTTCAACAATATGGAACCCTTTTTGATGATGTTCTTCTGAAATTGAGTATTTTAACGGTGACCCCGAATAACGGATGGTTTCATTCAATACGTAATGGGCTTTGTGCAAATGCCCGAGCGCGGTGTAATGGAAACCATCGAAATGATGGGCATCCACATGTTCCGCTCCCCCGATGGAAAGCGGCCGCTCCGAGTCACTCGTGTTTTCTTCCTGTTCGCCATGCGGCGTTGCAAAAGCATGGCCGATTAATACATGGCGAGCCTGCGAATCATATCCGGCTTTAATGTTGTCAGTAATGGCTTTCATCGCGTCATTATGCGTGCGGATGCTGTCATCTGCAAACTCATGGCGAACCATAGACGGATCTGTATAAGGGACCAGGTGGAAATGGACTTCCCCAAAGCGGTCAGCCAGAACCACTGCTTGATGGTCTTTATCGACATGTCCCGCAATATGGAGGTCGTTCATTTTCATCAGCCGGCTGCCAAAATTCAATCGGCCAGGACTGTCATGATTTCCTGCTACCGCAAGGACTGGCGTCTTCAATTCCAATACGATTTTCGCCAGTACGTCATCCAATAAATTAACGGCGTCAGTTGGCGGTACAGCGCGATCGTAAAGGTCCCCCGCAATGATCACCGCATCCGGCTGCTCTTCTTGTATAGCCTCTATAAATTGCTCAATTACTATCTGCTGTTCTTCTGTCATATAAATTCCTTGCACCAGCTTGCCTAAATGCCAATCCGCGGTATGAAAAAACTTCATCAGAATGCCCCTTTCTCAACTTGCAAAAGAATATATGTTCGTTCTATTATACACGATGCTAGCAGCTTGTTTAAATTGAGTTTATGTTTTATAATGAGAACAAACGTTCTTACTAAAGGGAGGGTTACTCATGAAAGCACAAATTTTGAAGGCTTTTAACTACCAGCAGCTTGTCGACATGATGTACATGGCGAATGATGGAAGCATCAGCAAACGGCGCATTAAAATTTTGCGGGTCTACGAAGATTCATTTCAAGCTTATTGTTTTTTGCGGCGCAAGAAGCGCACATTCAAAATGGACAATGTGCTTTCATTGATGCCCGTGATCCACAAAGAACGCCAGATCATTTAAGCGGGTCGCCCCTTATGATACACTGAAAGAAATGTGTTTTGGAGGGTGAAACGATGAGACTCACTGTTTATCTTGCTGGGGAAATTCACAGCGCCTGGCGTGAAGAAATCAAGAAAAAGTCTGCCGCTTTGGATTTGCCGATAGATTTTGTTGGACCAATGGAAGTTCACGAACGCTCGGATAACATTGGCGAAGATATCCTTGGTACACAATCTGATGCTATTGCCAAAGACCAAGCAGCTTCCAACTTCAACAACTTGCGCACCGGTGTCCTGATGCACAAAGCCGATTTGGTCATCGCACTATTCGGTGAACAATACAAGCAGTGGAACACAGCGATGGATGCCAGCACAGCTCTTGCTGCCGGCAAGCCGGTCATACTCATCCGCCCGGAGAAATTGCACCACCCATTAAAAGAACTGTCACAAAAAGCGAGCGCCACAGTCGAAACTTGTGACCAGGCAATCAAAGCTTTAGCTTATATTGTTGAATAAAAACAGCTGCTCTCCCCCTATGTCTTTTAAGGTGAAGAGCAGCTGTTTGTTGATTCCCTATCCTTTATAAAAATAGGGGAAGCACAAGTTCATTAGATTTTTAAACTCATGTCTGTTTCCAGGCTAGCTTCTTCGCAATAAAAAAAGCCCCGAGGGGCTTTTTTTATTGGTACCAGCTTCCGACGATTGGATAATCGAATTGTTCGTTGTTGAGCGCTCTGATAATCCCCATAATTGGAATGATGATGCCCATCAATCCAAATACAACCAGCATCGGAATTCCGATAATGAAGACAATCAGCAAGCTTGAGATGAAAATCAGCACACCTAAAGCAAGTTGGAACAACAGTGCCTGGATTGACAGCTTCTTCACTTCTTTGTCTTCCGAAATCAAAAACACAATCACCGGAACAAGAAACGGAGCGAAAAACGCACTGGCATGGACGAGTATTTTCAAGCCTGTGTTTTCCATCACACAACCCTCCAGTTGAATCTTTCTTATACTTTATCATACGGATGGCCAGCTAAAAAGTTTCACCTTTTATGGGTTAATGGTTAACGCCACTTTGCCGAATTGATTGCCAGCAGCTAAATGGTCAAACGCTTCCTGTGCTTGATCTATTGGAAATGCTTTGTCGATCACTGGCCGCATCGCAGTCGATTCCATATGCGCCAGCATCGCACGCAACTCTTCTCGGCTCCCCATAGTTGAACCAAATAATTGGTACTGTCCGTAGAAGAATTGGCGAAGATTAAAATCGACATTGTCTTCTGTAGTAGCCCCAAAAATAACGATCCTTCCACCCTTTTTCAGCACTTCAAGCGAGCGATTAAACGTCGCTCCGCCTACACTGTCGATGACCAGATCAATCGTTTCACCTGCCAACTCCGCTGTCCAATCGCTGTCAGTAGGAATGGCGAGATCGGCGCCAAGCTTTTTGGCGTGCTGGCGTTTTTCTTCACTGCGTGACGTGACAATCACTCGGGCTCCCACGTTTTTCGCAAATTGAATCAAGAATGTCGCCACCCCGCTTCCTGCACCTGGAATAAACAACGTATCGCCTTTTTTTAGCTGCCCTTTCGTAAACAAGGCACGGTAGCCGGTTACGCCTGGCAAAACCAGACTCCCTGCCTCTTCCCAACTTAAATACCGAGGCTTTTTTTCCAATTGATTTGCAGGTATCGCAATTTTTTCAGCAAAGGTCCCGTGGTCGGGCATGCCCAAAATATCGAACTCTGGCGGCGGTGCTTCGCTGTTTGTGTACCAACGCAAGGCGGGATTAATAATGACCGCATCGCCTGTGGCAAAATCGATGACATCTTCGCCCACCGACTCCACGACACCGGCTCCATCAGAACCAATAATCAAGGCTGCAGGATTGTCCCCGTAGCGTTTAATCAAGCCCAAATCTCTTCGGTTTATCCCTGCTGCTTTCAAAGACACGACTACTTCTCCTGGCTTCGCTTTGGGTTCTTCCATTTCTTTCAATTTTAATTCACCAGATTCAATTACAAATGCTTTCAACCTCTTCACCCTTTCTTAAAGTATTCACTGAACAGCTCTAATTGCATCTTGCTGACAATGTCTTGTGAAAATAACGGCACATAAACAAGTTTTTGTTTTGGAAAAGTTTCTTCAATCTGCTGCATGTATTTTTTCTCATGCTTTTTTCGTTCCATTAAAAATTCACCGTCTGCTTCTTTTGGGAGCACTTTGTTGATGATAAGGGTATTCACATGTAAATGATAATTATGCAGCAGCTCCAGCGCTTTTTTTGTCTCCAATATAGGCAGCCGTTCCGGATTCAGTACAAAAATAAAACCGGTCTTTTGTTCATCAAGCAAGAGATCACGGGCTTTTGAAAAGCGCTCTTGCCGCTCTCTCAACACATCATAAATGGGGTCTTCCCGCGGTTCCCCGTCATTCAGCAACTGTGTGTAATTGGCATTGGTTTTGCGGCGTTTTTCAAGAAGCCCTTCAATCCACACCCCCATCAATTCTGGCAGCGTCAAAAGCCGGATGGTGTGGCCAGTCGGAGCAGTGTCAAACACCAATTTATCAAAGTTTTGCCGCTCTTCCAAAATGATATGAATCAGCTTGTCGAACAATGCCGCTTCATCTGCGCCGGGAGAAGCTTTGGCCGTATCCAATTGGCGATTTACTTCTTCCATCATACTGGAGTGAACCGTTCCTTTAATATTGGCTTTTACGGTTTTAATGTAATTATCCGTTTCAATTTCCGGATCAATTTCGAGGGCATAGAGATTGTCAGCAATGGCTTTTGTTTTGCCTCCGATTTTCTGGTTGAAGATGTCGCCCACGTTATGGGCTGGATCTGTGGAAATCAACAAGGTTTTATTGCCGTCTTTGGCTGATCGCCATGCAATGGCTGCAGCAGATGTCGATTTTCCAACACCGCCTTTGCCTCCGACAAAAATAATGCTTTTTGATAATACATCCATGATTCTATTCCCTCATTCCTAAAGAAACTAACAGCAGCGAATGCCGGTTAACGGCGATTTGTCCATGCCCATACGCAAATGCCAGTCATGAAATTCTTCAATCATGTACGGATACAATTCCAAGGTATAGTAATACACCGGATTGGGTATCCCGAGCATCTCCGAATAAAGCATCAGGAGAAAAAGATCGTCTTCATCCCGAAGTTCACGAGCAATTTCAGTGCGATGCGGCAATTCAAGAACGGCTTCATAAAAAGCGATCAACTGTTTTAATTTGTCGAACACCAACATAATCAGCACCTCTTCTTTTTAAAAACAGAAGGGACCACAAAACGCATGATCCCTTGGCTGCTTCTCTATTTTCTTCGTTTTTGCAGGCTGCGAATATGCAGCCTTACTCAGTTGAGTTAGTCTTCTTCTGAAAAGTTAGGATCGGTCTTTTTCAATAATGCCTGAATAGCTGTCAAGATAATCCACAATGTAAAGACGAAAATGATGGCGCCAAAGACGAACAGCAGGGTACTTGGCTGGTCAGCGTACCAAGCCCATTGCAGGAATACCTGCTGGAACATGGCCCAAAGCGTCATGAACATTAAGAAAATCATCGGAATGATGGTGATCATGTAATTGCGTCCGAGTTTTCGCAGCCAGATGGAAATCAGCAATAGACTGATGCCCGCGAGCAGCTGATTGGCTGTACCGAACAGCGGCCACAGTAAGTAACCGCCTGAACCAAATCCATTTGGCCCTTCAGGAAGAAGAACCAATGCGGCGCTTGCTCCAACAGCGATCGTTGTCGCCACATGCTTTTTCTCAAGAGACGGAATTTTGTATTCCACCCCTAATTCCGAAATGATGTAACGCATTAAGCGAACTGACGTATCCAAAGTAGTAGCCGCAAATGAAACAACAATGATGGACACAATCGTTGAAGCAACTTCCGGCGGAATCAGTAAACCTTGTGCCAAATTGGTAGCCCCTTCGATAAAGGCGCCTAATCCAGCTCCATTGGAAGCCTGGAAACTGCTGTAAGTGGCAAAGAACGATTCGCGGTCTGGGAACAAGGTGATGACCGCAATGATGGAAATCAAAGCCAAAACCCCTTCACCCACAGCTCCTAAATAACCGACAAAACGGGCATCGGTTTCTTTATCCAGCTGCTTTGATGAAGTACCCGAAGAAACAAGTCCGTGAAAACCGGAAATGGCGCCACAGGCAATCGTGATGAAGAGTAACGGGAACCAGGAAATGTCCGCATCCGGATTGGTTGCCGGTGCCGTAATTTCGGGATTGGTGAACAACAACCCAAGATAAAGAATACCAAGTCCAACGATTAGTTGGTGGGAGTTGATAAAATCACGCGGCTGAAGCAATTTCCAGACCGGCAACGTGGAAGCGATGTAAACATAGACCATCAAAACAATGATCCATATAAAGAAGGCTGTTGAGATCGAGCCAAGACCGAACAATCCGGCACCATCTTCTCCGCCCATATATTCCACAAGGTCAATTTGAAGAAAGCTCACTTGGCTCGCAACAATGGCTGTTATGTACATGACTGCCAAGGCAACAAGCGAGGGAATCAACATTTTTTTGTTTTTCTTATACACAGCATACCCGATCCAAATCGCTAACGGAATTTGAATAAACACCGGGATGACGCTGGCCGGATAAGAGATGAATAAATTCGCGATAACCCAAGCAAATACGGCATTCACCATTAGAACCAGGATGAGGATAATGAATAAGAACAAAATCTTGCCGCGCTGGCCGATCAAGCGATGCGCAAGCGTCCCAACTGATTGTCCTTTGTTCCGGACTGATAAGACCAGTGTGCCGAAATCATGCACACCTGCCGCAAAAACAGTACCCAGTACAACCCATAAAACTGCCGGCAGCCAGCCCCAATAAACAGCAATGGCTGGACCTAAAATCGGTGCAGCTCCTGCGACGGAAGTAAAATGATGCCCCCATAGCACAAATTTATTGGTAGGCACAAAATCCACACCATCTTTAAAACGATGCGCGGGTGTCACATAATTTGGATCAAGCCTAAAAATCTTTTCTGCTATAAATTTGGAATAAAAGCGGTACCCCAGTATAAATATAAAAATTCCAATAGCAGCTAATGCAATCGCATTCACAACCCCAACCCCTTTTTTCTTTTTTTGCAAGCGCTACCAAAACGCTTGTAACTTAATCATAGAGGAGTGACACAATAATGTAAATGTTCTGATAAATTTATCATTTCACGATACTGGCAGTTTGCACAGTTGTTTCCACCGGTCAGATGTGGAGCAACCCAGAGCTTCTTCTTCCAGTTTCCGCTCAAAGGAGTTGCTCGGAACTGTTTAACCGGTTATTCCAGCTCTTATTTTCAAACAGTTTGCTGATCCGTATTTATTTGCTGTTCATAAAGTTGGAGTTTAGTGTAAATGATTTCAAGAATGGGAACTGCCATCTCCATTTCTCGAGCACGGGCAAACAGGTAGCCTTGCAGATGTTCGACTTCAGTAGGCTGCAACTTTTCAATATCTCGCTGCATGGATGATTTCATCCCTGCTGCCATACTGTTGATTCGCTTTAATTGCGTATCTGCAATTCCAGATTGAATCGGAGCTTCCATCTTTTCCATAATTGCCACAAGCTCCTGCAGAAGCATGCGGATCGTGCGCTGGCCTGTTTCAAGATCCCGTATTGGCCCGATAGGTGATTCCATCATGGAAGTGATTCCTGACAACGCGGTGATAAACAAATACTTGTGCCACATGTCCTGATCGATGTTATCGCTTTTGATAAATTCTGCTTGGGTTCCTGTAAAGATCTGTTCCAGCTTGTCAATCCGCTCTGTTTTTTTGCCCATTCGCTCTCCGTACACCAATTGATGAACAGGGCTCGTCTGAACAATTGTGCCGTCCTCTGCTAAAGTGGTTTCGATAAAACACAATCCGCCAAGGACTCTTTTTTCACCAAAAGCTTCGATCAGCGTCTGCAAATGGGAAATTCCGTTTAGCAACGGCAAGATCATGGTTTCTTCACCTACGAATGGCTGAATATCGTTTATTGCATCGCCAAGTTGATAGGATTTTGTGGACACCAATACAACATCAAACGGCGAACTTTGTTCCGATTTGGTGATTAGCTTCGGTTTCAAGTGGAGATCTCCATGGTTGCTTTGGATGTTCAAACCTGTTTGGTCAAGCTTCTTCTTTCTGCCTTCTCTTACCAAAAAAGTAACGTCCTCTCCTTTTTCCAGTAAGCGGCCGCCAAAATAGCCCCCAATTGCACCTGCGCCAACAATTAAAATCTTCATTCTTCCACTCCTTTGTTTTGCTTTCCGTCTGAATCTATAGCATTTGCAGCCCTTTTATTTCCGATCAATTCTATGGCTTCAGTACTAGCTTGCCAATGGTCTTTCTCCCTTGCAGCGATTGATGTGCTTTTGCAGCTTCTGCGAGCGGATAGGTCGCTCCAATTGTTAAAATCAGTTGTCCGCTCTTCATATAGCCCAATAATTCACTGAAACTCTGTTGGAACAGTTCTGGGTACCGCATGATTTGAGGCAGGAAAAACCCAATCACTGACTGATTTTTACGCATTAACTGGCCCGGGTTGAAAGTTGCTTGTTCGCCACTGGCAGCTCCGAATATTACAAGACGCCCAAAAGGTGCGAGGCATTTTACTGTTTGGTTGAAGACTTCGCCTCCTACCATTTCAAGCGCTAAGTCGACGCCTTTGCCGTCAGTAATGGACTTCACTTTTTCAACCCATCCTTCTTCCGAATAGTTGACCAGATGAGTTGCTCCCATTTTTTGTGCATGAAACAGCTTTTCTTCCGTACTCGCGGTGGCGATAATTTTTCCGGCGCCGAAAATCTTCGCTAATTGCACTGCAATGGCTCCAACCCCGCCGGCCGCAGCATGAATGAGCACTGTTTCTCCCTTTTGAAGCCTGCCCATGGTTTTCAAAATATGATAAGCACTTAGCCCCTGCAATGGCAATGCGACAGCTTGATCAAAGCCGACACCTTCCGGAACTTCTGTTAGCACACTTTGATCGACGGCGGCATATTCTGCATACCCTGCAGAACCGATGAGTGCTACAACGCGATCACCTGCTTTAAAGTTCTCCACATTTTCTCCAACCTCAACAATGACGCCAGCTACTTCTGACCCTGGAATATATGGCAACTCAGTGGGCACCACATACTTGCCCTCGCGTCTTGCTGTATCGGCATAATTGACGCCAATTGCCTTCACTTCAATAATGACCTCTGTAGCTGCTGCGTCCGGCTTCTCTGCTTCCACAAACTGCAGTACGTCTGGTCCACCGTATTCTTCAAACTTGATCACCTTCATGACTGTCTCCTCCTAACAACTATAATGTCCTGCCTCTATCAGTTCCTCTGCTATTTGCCGTTTTACTTTATCCAGCCCACCGCGCTGCAGCCGAATCAACTCGTTTGTTACAACTGCCGTATTCTGTGTCAATTGTTCTTCAGCAGAAGCTGCCTGCATCAATTTCCGCGCAGCCATCTCAACTTCTAGTAACACATCTCCAGTCAATGCCTGCACCATAAGAACTTTTAAAGCAGACGGGTCTTTTTCCATAGTTTTCGCTGTCCTCATTACGGCAGACTCCAAAGCATATAATGCAATAGCGATATCGGCCAATGCCATTAAAACTTCCTGTTCGCCACCTAAACCGCTGCCATATGAATCATAGGCAATTCCTGTACTAAGCAGAAATATGCGGCGTATCGCCTCTACAGCTTCTATTTCCCGGGAAATCGGACCATGAGCTAAAGGACACGGTGACTTCATGTCTTGAATAGCTGAAGCCATCAATTGCGGCAATTGCACCTTTCCTTTTGAGGCCTGCTTCAACAGATTTCCAGGAATCAGCAATCGGTTGACTTCATTTGTCCCCTCAAAAATCCGGTTGATCCGCGAATCCCGATACATTTGCTCCACTTTATACTCTTTGATAAAACCATAGCCACCGTGCAATTGCAGTGCTTCATCCACGACAAAGTCAAGCGTCTCAGAGCCATGCACTTTGCAAACTGCGCATTCGACGGCATACTCCATAAGCTTTTTGGCGATGATGCCATGATCTGTTGCCTCATCAAGACCACCAAGCACATTTTCCAGATATCCCGCAGTTCGGTACTGAAGAGATTCGGAAGCAAAAATTCGCAGCGCCATGTTCGCCAGCTTTTCCTGCGTCGCTGTAAATTCAGCAATTGCCTTCCCAAATTGCCGGCGCTCTTTGGTGTACTTCAATGTCAGCTCCAGACCATATTTGGCTGCACCCATACAGGCAGAACCCAAGTTGTAGCGCCCCAAGTTCAAGACATTCAATGCGATAACGTGGCCTTTTCCAACCTCCCCAAGCAAATTCTCGACGGGAACCTCGCAATCTTCGAAAATGACTGCGCGTGTAGAAGAACCCTTTATGCCCATCTTTTGTTCCTCGGGTCCAAGCGACAAGCCAGGATGGTTTTTTTCAACAATGAAAGCCGTAAAAGCTATGCCGTCTACTTTCGCATAAACGATAAACGTATCGGAAAACTCCGCGTTGGTAATGAACATTTTCGTTCCATTTAATAGGTAATGAGTTCCTGCATCATTCAATTTGGCTGTCGTTTTGGCAGACAGGGCATCCGATCCTGCTTCTGGTTCTGTCAGGCAATATGCACCGATAAATTCGCCAGAAGCTAGTTTCGGCAAATATTTTTCTTTTTGCTGAGAAGTTCCAAAATAAGTGATGGGCAAAGTTGCAATACACGTATGGTTGGAATGTGCCACTCCATAGCCTCCAGCTGAACCGAGCGACTCTCCGACCAAGCCTTTACTGATTTTATCCAGCCCAAGGCCACCGTACGCCTCGGGGATACTGTGGCCCAGCAACCCCAGCTCGCCTGCTTTTCCAAAAAGTTCCTTCACTAAACCAAAGTTCTGATTTTCAATCTCTTCGTTGTTTGGCCGAATTTCTTTTTCTAAAAAAAGCTTTGCTGTTTTGGCAATCAGTCGATGTTCATCGGTGAAATCTTCCGGTATGAAAAATGGCTCAGAAGGTTGGTAAAGAAAAGCCGTGCCTTTATATGTGGTTGTTTTAACTTCCATGATGGCTCGCCCCCATGACTAATTTTTTGCCGCCAAAGATCAACACCAGACAAATGGTAAGTTGATCCATTAGTTGTATCTCCTTTAAACATCAAGCAATGCCGTGGAAAATTAAATCGCTATATATACCAGCCAGCCGATCAGCTGAAATCCCGCCGGTTGGATTAAACCACTGATAACTCCAATTGGTGACACCTAAAATGGCAAAAGCAACCATCTCCGGTTCAAGCTCTTGCCGAAATTCATGTTTTGCAATGCCATCACTTATAATTCTTTCAAGATTTTTTCGGAACTTCTCCCGTTTCGCTTTCACTTGTACCGCATGATCTTCGCACAGATGGCGCATTTCTCTAAAAAACACTTTCCCACTCGGTCCGTGGTTCGCAATATCTGTAATTAATAACGCAACCAACTGCTCCAGCTTTTTTCGATTACTGGACTGGCTTTGTTGGATCTTTTCCTGGCGTCCCAACAGGTCATCGATATACCCCAGGTGAATGTCCATTAGCAGCTGCTCTTTGCTCGTAAAATAATAGTAAAACGTTCCTTTCGTTACACCCAACACTTCAACAATGTCCTGTATCGAGGTCTCACTAAAGCCTTTTCTCTCAAATAGGAGAATGCTTTGCTGTTTGATCTCTTCTTTCATGACTATTCGCCGCCATTCGTTTTGCGTAATTTAAAGTGCGTGCATTCCGCCGTCGACAACAACCACATCACCAGTAATGTAGTCGGACGCTTTGGATGCCAGAAACAACGCCGTTCCTTTCAAATCCTCTTCTGTACCGAAGCGATTTAAAGGCGTCCGTGCAAGCAGGCCATCCTGTCCTTTTTCCATCACCGCTTTTGACATTTTAGTTGGAAAGAAACCAGGAGCAATAGCGTTTACGTTGATGTTGTGCTGTCCCCATTTAGCCGCAAGATCTTTCGTAAAAGTAATGACGGCTCCCTTGCTGGTGTTGTAGCCGATGGTATCCATGAGCGTCGGATCAATTCCACCCAGCCCTGCGACCGATGAAATGTTGATAATTTTCCCGCTCTTTTGCTCAATCATCTTCTTGCCAACTTCCTGGCTCATCAGAAATGTACCAGTAACATTTACGTCCATAACTTTCCTCCACGCATCCAACGGCATATCGACCACAGGGGTCCCCCATGTTGCACCAGAATTATTCACCAGGATATCAATGGAACCAAACTTCTCAATTGTTTGGTGAACCACGTTTTCGACATCTTTCGGATTGGTAACATCACAAGCCAACGCCAGCGTGCCAATTCCCATTTCACTCAGTTTGTCAGCTGTTTCCTGGCAAGCTTCCACTTTCCGTGAGCACAGGACAACGTTCGCACCTGCCTCAGCAAAAGCCTCTGCCATCATCGCGCCAAGGCCGCGACCTCCCCCAGTGATAATAGCGGTTTTGCCATCAAGCTTGAATAACTCTAAGACGTTCATTTTTTATCCCCCTGACGAATAATTAAAATTGATACTAACTAGTTGGTATGTTCAGAATACTCAAACTTTATGTTACCGCTTTCAATTTTGGATTGCAAGGAGAGATTACATAAAATTACAGTTCACTTCTCGGCTGCCTTACGGTTTCAATGATGCAAGTATTCAATCCACTCCCTTTCCTGTAGACTAAGATTGCAAATCCCTGAAAAGGAGTGAAGATATTGTTGAAGCGATTGGTCGTTACCGGATACAAGCAACATGAATTGGGAATATTTGATGAAAAAAATCCAGGCATCCGATTTATTAAAAAAGCGCTGGAGAACCGATTTCGCGCATTGCTCGATGAGGGGTTGGAATGGGTTATTTTAAGTGGACAACTTGGAGTTGAAACATGGGCTGCAGAAGTCGTGATGGACATGAAAGAAGAATTTCCAGAGTTGAAGTATGCTGTGCTGACCCCTTTTCTGGAACAGGAAAAAAGATGGAATGAAACTAAGCAAGAACAATATCGGTTAATTCTTTCTAACGCTGATTTTCATCGCAGCTTGACCAGCAAACCATATGAAGCACCCTGGCAGTTTATCGAAAAAAACAAGTTCTTTCTGCGCAATTCCGATGGTATTTTAATCGTCTATGACGAAGAAACCGATGGCTCCCCAAAGTTCATCAAAAAAGAAGCCGATCGTTATGCAGAAACCACAGACTATCAGGTATTAACTATAACTGGCGATGATTTGCGTGTGGTAACAGAAGAAGAACAAATGAATGAGTGGGATACCTAAAACCCGTCAACGCGCCTTCCAGTTGACTATATGCGAGCTTTTCGGTAACCTTAACAACTATGTTAAAATAATTACTTCGGGAGGAACTATGAAGAAAGCTTCGAAAGTCTTTTACATCACATTCGCATTAGTCATTCTCACTGTCGCTTTCGGTGTCATTGCGCCGGAAACCTTTGAAACCGCCACTGGAAATATCCGCAGCTATATCAATACCGCATTTGGCTGGTATTACTTACTGATTATGGCCGTGCTATTAATTTTTGTTGCCATCATCATGGTCAGCCCATACGGAAAAATCCGTCTTGGGAAAGACTCAGATCGTCCTGAATTTTCTACGTTCAGTTGGATTTCGATGCTGTTTTCAGCAGGAATGGGAATCGGCCTTGTTTTTTATGGTGCTTCCGAACCTCTTTCTCACTTCGCTATTCAACCAGCGACTGCAGAACTTGGTTCCGACGAAGCTTTTAAGGAATCTTTACAGCGTTCTTACTATCACTGGGGCATCCATGTTTGGACTATGTATGGAATGGTCGCTTTGTCTTTAGCCTTTTTCCAATTTAGAAAAGGCCAACCTGCATTAATTTCATCAACACTGAAGCCGATTTTTGGCGACAAGATGAACGGTCCTTTAGGAACGTTTGTTGACGTACTCGCTGTTTTTGCTACCGTCTTTGGCGTAGCAACTTCACTCGGCTTTGGCGCTGCTCAAATTAATGGAGGAATTTCCTACCTGTTCGGTGCACCTCAAGAATATTGGGTTCAAATGGTCATCATTGGTGTGGTCACTATCCTGTTCATCATTTCCGCATGGTCAGGGCTGAACAAAGGGATTAAATATTTGTCCAACACCAACATGGTTTTGGCCGTCATTTTACTTGTTCTGGTACTTGTACTAGGTCCAACTCTATTAATCTTGAATATGTTCACGGAAACTTTCGGAGCATATGTCCAAAATCTGATCAGCTTGAGTTTTCAATCTGCGCCTCTGGATGCAGAAAACCGCAGCTGGCTGGATGGCTGGACTATCTTTTATTGGGCTTGGTGGATTTCTTGGGCGCCATTTGTCAGCATGTTTATTGCCCGCATTTCCAAAGGCCGTACCATTCGTGAATTCTTGGCAGGCGTAGTGCTTGCCCCAACAATTTTTGGATCGATTTGGTTTGCCGCTTTCGGAACAACTGCCATCAACATCCAAAAAAGTGGCATTGATTTAACGGCATTCCCAACCGAACAGACTTTGTTTGCAATGTTTAACGAATTGCCTTTAGGATTTCTCATGTCGATCGTCGCTATTTTGCTGGTCAGCACGTTCTTCATTACATCCGCTGACTCTGCCACTTTTGTGCTGGGAATGCAATCAACGCGCGGTTCCTTGCTGCCAAGTAACCAAATCAAGATTCTTTGGGGAATTGCCCAGTCAATGGTCGCTGCCATCCTGCTATCAGTAGGCGGCTTGACTGCTGTGCAAAACACCATCATTATTGCGGCTTTGCCGTTCTCTTTTGTAATAATTTTAATGGTGTTTGCTTTATTTAAAGCTTTGAATCTGGAATTGCAATTGATGAAGAATAAGAAATAACTAGCTGCCGTTTCCGGGGACCTTCCCGGAGGCGGCTTTTCCATTGATTAAAGAAACATGGAGTGGGTATAAGATAACTAGACCATACACTTGGAGGTGTCCCGGATATGCAAACAGAAACCCAAAAAATCATCCAGGAATCACTGGATGCACTGCTAGAAAACGACTCGTTTTTGCCCGATTTAACAGACCGAAAACAAGCTTTCGCTTCACTGAGCGCCATTCTTTCCACTCCTGACAAAATACATAAGTCTTTCCTTAGAGTTCCATTGGACAACGGAAGCGTCGTGCGCATTCCAGCTTATCGTGCACAACACAACGATGCGATGGGACCTTATAAAGGCGGCATCCGCTTTCACGAAAGCGTCAATGAAGAAGAAGTCATCAACTTGGCATTTTTGATGACTTTAAAAAACGCCTTGCATAAAGTACCATTTGGAGGCGGTAAAGGCGGCATTGAAATCAATCCACGTGAATTCTCGGAAAAAGAGCTGAACTTGATTTCCAGAAAATATGTTCGGTATTTTTCGGATGTTATCGGTCCTGATAAAGACATTCCCGCGCCAGACATGGGATCAGGCGAACGCGAAATGGATTGGATGATGGCCGAATTTAAGAAGGTCCATCATGGTACTCCTTACCTCGGAAGCTTTACCGGCAAAAGTGTCGTAAACGGCGGTTCTCTCGGAAGACGGGAAGCAACCGGCAAAGGCGTTTATTTCACATTCCGTTACTTGTTGCACGATTATGTAAAAGAAAATGAACAACTGCTGGCCCAAAGCGATAACCGCTTTGCCAAAACCACATTGTCTCTTTACGACCGTCCATTGAAAATGGCCGTTCAGGGCTTTGGGAATGTTGGTGCAGTGGCAGCTCTCGAAGCTTACAACTGTTCTTTGATCAACCATAAAATTGTGGCCGTGAGTGATCGCAATGTCACTTTATTCAACGAAGACGGACTGGATATTCCGGCATTGATTGAATTCACGAAAACAAGCCGTGGGGACTTGCCATCAACAGAACAGCATCTGCAAGGTGCCGGCATTAAAGCCGAAATAAAAGAACGGGACAGTCTCGTCACATTGCCTGTGGATGTTCTGCTGCTGGCGGCATTGGAAAACCAAATCCATGAAGGCAATATGAAAGACATTCAGGCGCGGATCATTGTCGAAGGCGCAAATGCTCCGACTACTGCACAAGCTGATGAATACTTGAATGAACAGGGAGTTGTCATCATACCGGATATTTTGGCAAATGCCGGAGGGGTTATCGTTTCTTACTTTGAATGGCTGCAAGGCCGCGAAACACAATTCTACACAGAAAAAGAAGTTTACCGGTTATTGATTGAAAAAATGCAGGAAACGATGGACATGATTCTCCCGCAATACTACGGAGATCCCTACGCCCTACGCCAAAATTGCTTTATCCATTCCGTCATGCGATTATCGACGGTGATTTACAAACAAGGCAAGCTTTACTAGAATGCAGAAACGCACAGCCAGTGGCTGTGCGTTTTTACATTTCGGAAATTCTCCGCTGATGGGAGATGGTGTATGCATCGTGGCGAAAGTTTAAGATGCGGTCTTCCGAACATTCGATGCCTTCCGTCATTAGCGTTGGGTCGTACATGACCGCTTCTGCTGCCGGTGCTTCTTCAAAAATTTCTAAATAGCCAATCGATAGCGTTTCACGATCTTTCGGCCATTCTTTTGTCGGGTCGTCAGTCGGATCTCCTGGCTGTCCCAGTACGATGTCCAGCCGGAATTTTACAGGCGCTCTTACTACCCGATCTTCAATATCCGCTTCAAAAAATCCGATTGGCAAAGCGGCTGCATCAAGCGGCGATAAGGTTTCCACTCCACTTTCCGGTTCCCAACGATACTTGATTGGCTGCCGCTGCCCTTCTTCACTAATAAAATAAAATGCATGAATCGAATGGTATTGCCCAGTTGCAAAGCTGGCGGGTGCCTGCATTTTTCGGATATTGGCAATCATTGCACCGCTTTCTGGATAATCCGCAAGCAAACCTCCCAATTCTGTTAAACTGGGTTTGCCTTTTTTGAACGATTCGACGACGCCAAGCATTTCGGTAAAAATCTCGGGTGTTTTAGCAAAGAAAATAGGCGACGTGACACCCACAATATTGGTAGCTTCTCCATTTGGCAATTGGAACTGGACCGCCATTCCTTTAACTGGAGACATTGCATCGGCCCATGTTGGATTTGGAGAAAAATGCGAAAAACGCACAACTGAATCGCTTTGTCCTTTTTGAAAATGCGGAGCAGTCGTCCATCGGCTAGCGGAACCGTTCGCCGTGAAGCGCGCCTTATAACTTTTCCCTCGCGCATGAGCTCGCCGATAGCGCGGATACGTACCAAATATTTTTTCAATCCGATCAATGGCTGTGTTTGCCAATTTATCCATTTGCATCACCTCTTATATCGTTTCATACCCGTTTTCACATCTTTAAACGGCTCGATACAGATATACTTAAAACTAGTAAACAGTGGCAGCTACTGGAATCACCTTCGTTCTTCCGTACTGACAAAGATATTAGTAGGGTTCCTAAACAAATTCCTTCGAATTTCTTGAATATTCATAGGCAGAGAGGGAATACAAAGAGAGATAAGCAATAAAAAGGAGGCAATATCCATGGATTTTAAACACGAAAACAATAAGTTCTCGGCTCTGGAAAATTCTGAAGAATTGGCTTTCCTGAGCTATATACCAAATGGCGATGTACTGACTGTCGACCACACCGAAGTTTCTCCGCAACTGGAGGGTCAAGGAGTTGGCAAGAAGTTAGTAGAGCAGGTTGTTGAATATGCCCGCAGCGAAAACAAGACGATTGATCCCCAATGTCCATTTGCTAAAAGCGTAATCGAAAAGACACCTGAATTCCAAGACGTATTGGAAAAATAATTAAGCATCCGCTCTCAGCGGATGCTTTTTTTATACCTTGTTTGCAGGAAGCACAAGCGGGAACATGAACAGTAAAAAGGGGTTGGACAAGGTGAAGACATCTCTTGAGGAAGCAGTCCGGATGCATGCACAGCCATTCAATTCGATCGAAGACTTAGCACCTCTTATCCAATCAATTGGAGATGCAAAGTTTGTCCTTCTTGGAGAAGCAACACATGGTACATCTGAGTTTTATACATGGCGGGCAGCTTTGACCAAAAAACTGATTCTGGAAAAAGGGTTTTCGTTGATTGCAGTTGAAGGCGATTGGCCGGCTGCCCAACAAGTAAATCGCTACATCAAAAACTTTCCCTCAAAAGAACAACAGCCGTATGAAGTACTTGGAGCCTTTCAGCGATGGCCTTCTTGGATGTGGGCCAACGAAGAAATAGCTGATTTTATCCAGTGGCTGAAAGCGCATAATGATACCACTCACCAAAAGGTCGGTTTTTATGGCATCGACGTTTACAGCCTTTGGGAATCCATGGAGGAGATTGTACATCGACTGGCAGATATAAACCCTACCGGCGAAGATATGAAATTGGCCAAAAAAGCACTGGCTTGCTTCGATTCTTTCCATCGTGTACCGGAAAATTATTCTGCCGCTGCCGTCGACTCCTTAAAGTCCTGCGAGAAAGCCGTATCTCAATTGCTGGCATCCGTTTGGTCCAATGAAGAACTGTACAAAGATTCTCACGAAAGCGATCTGGATTTAAAGATCAATGCATTGGTCGCAAAAAATGCCGAAGACTATTACCGTGCCTTAGTAAAAAGCGACGAAGTTTCTTGGAATATCCGCGATGAGCATATGACAGAAGCCATCAACGAAATACGCGACTATCACGGCAAAGAAGCAAAGATCATCGTCTGGGAGCACAATACCCATATCGGCGCTGCCAATGCTACAGAAATGAAAAATGAAGGCATGACCAATGTGGGGCAAATCATTCGGGAACAAAACCAGAAAGAAGATGTTTACGCAGTCGGTTTTGGCACCCATTCTGGTACTGTCATTGCCGCACCATCTTGGGAAGAACCCTATGAAAAAATGATGATTCCCCCTGCTAAGCCTTATACATGGGAAGATCTTTTGCATCAGACTGGTGCATCGGACAAGTTTCTGTTGTTCCATTCGCAAAACTTTGCTTTGTTTGATCGTTGGGTCGGCCATCGTGCAATCGGCGTCGTCTATAATCCGGAATTTGAATCGTATGGCAACTATGTGCATTCCAAAATGGCACGGCGATATGATGCGTTTATTTTCATTGATCATAGCCATGCATTATCTCCACTTTAACCGACTGCGAAAAATAGACGATTTGAGCATTTTTACACGTACTTTAAATTTCGAATGTTATGATAAAACAAGACTTGCTTGGTGAAACACCACGCACTGAGCTAAGCAGAAAAAGAATGACCATCAAAGGAGCTGGACTGACAATGACGGAACAGAAGAAACAACTTGGAAATACGGGCTTGTTCATCAACCCAATCGGCCTTGGCATAAACGCTGTTGGCGGGCACAACCTTTACCCTGATTTAAATGAAGACACTGGCAAAGAGCTGGTCCACGCCGGTATCGACAACGGATTAAATTTCATCGATACGGCCTATGCATACGGATATGGGCGTTCAGAAGAATTGCTGGGCGAAGTGCTTCAGGAATCCGGTGCGCGCCAGGAAATGGTAGTTGCGACAAAAGGGGCTCAGCGCCGTCAAGGTGAAGAGCACATTACCGACAACTCGCCTGCATTTTTAAAACAGTCAGTTGAAGATAGCTTGAAGCGACTTCAGACCGATTACATTGATTTGTTCTACATCCACTTTCCCGATGAACAAACACCAAAAGCTGAAGCTGTGGGCGCTCTGCAGCGCTTGAAAGAAGAAGGAAAAATCCGTTCCATTGGCGTATCAAATTTTTCAATGGACCAACTAAAAGATGCCAATAAAGATGGCTATGTCGACGTTTTTCAAGGAGAGTACAATCTGCTGAAGCGCGAAGCAGAAGAAGATTACTTTCCTTACGTAAAAGAACACGGAATCTCTTATGTTCCGTACTTCCCGTTTGCTGCAGGTTTGCTTGCAGGCAAATACGATAAAAATAAAACCTTCAATGACTTGCGGACGAACATGCCCCATCTTCAAGGGCAAGAATTTGAACGCAATTTAGAAAAAGTCCGGAAACTCAAAGCGCTGGCAGAAGCAAAAGGTGCCGAAACCGCACATGTAGTGCTTGCCTGGTACTTGGCACGCCCTGAAATCGACGGCGTTATTCCAGGTGCTAAACGTGCAGATCAAGTACTATCGAATTTGAGCGCATTGGATGTTCAGTTGAGCACCGCAGAAATTCTCGAAATTGGCTCTATTTTTAACGACTGACACAAATAAAAGGCGGCCCACCAGGGGCCGCCTTTTATCAGACTGTCGAGAAACTTCTAACAAGTCGTGGATTTCCGAAGCTTACCGTTCGCTTTCGGGCCCACAGGATGTGGGTCATCCAGCAGGTGCGACAGGACGTCGCGTCCCACCTGCTGCCCGGGCTCGCGTCCAAGCCTCCTCTGTTCCCTGCGGGGTCTCGGCCGTCTCGCTTTCCCGCTGGAGTCGAACGGACGCTTCTCCAAACCACTTAGTAAATGTTCTCTTTTTTAACTGTAGCGGAAGGCGGCGACTCCTACGGGAACAGTGATGGAGCAAAGCGACAGAGCGACACGAGCTGGAGCCACTGGACTGAGCGCAGCGAGGGAAGCGGCAGAAGCCGTGCCCGTGGAACGCGTCCGCCTGAAGCGAAATGAAAGTGTGATGCCTTTTATTTTGTTTATCTGAATTCGCCGTCTGTAATGTTGTACAAATAACTCCAGTTGTCCGCTTTGTAGAGCTCATTGAAAGAAAGCCGATCCCCAGTGCCGAGGGTCACTTCTTCTCCAACAATCGCTACTACCATAGCCGTCCCTGTATTATCCAAGTTCAAGTAAACATCTCCGATAGAAGGACGAATTGCGTTTTTCTCGCGCAATACTTCTTCCAATTGAGCATCCTGCTCCAGCTGGTCAGCTGAAACTTTGGATTTATCAAAGTATACGATATCGTTGCTGCCCGCTTCTTCGCCAGGAACCATTACAAAAAATTCTTTTGATTTCACGGTGTTTTGTCGAGTAGTAATGACATTCTTGCCCTCGACCGATTCAACTTTTTCGAACTCGTTCAATGAATAATGGTCCATATAATCTGGATCCGGTTTTGTGATTAGGATGTAGCCGCCTTCTTCTGCTTGGCGATCATCACGCAAGGTGTAGCGTGCTCCAAAGAATAAGAATGAGTCCATGTTCTTCGGTTTGTAAAACGTAACTTCATCAGCCTTGCTTGCGACTTGCTCCATGTCTTTGACGCGGAACATAAGCACCGACTTTTTAGCCAGCGGTTTTACAGAGTATACCTTGTGCAATTCATTTTGAAAATAAACGAATTGTCCTTTTCGTACTTGCAATAATTTCATAATTTACCCTCCGATACTGTCATTGCCATAATTTCATTCTAGAGGAAAAAAGGATAGAAGTCCATGCAAGCACTCAGATTGTTTGGTATGCTTCTATCACAAAAACTTTTAATGACGGAGGTGCCTTGAGTGGATATTGAAAACCGTGATGAATTTATCATCAAAAAGTATCAGCAGGAAGAACAAATTATGGTCCAACTGTTTGTCCAATGGTGCACGAATCATCAGCTGAATCCGGCTGAGCTTTACCAGCGTGCCTATCCGGGACAACCGCAAAGCGCGGTATTGGCTGCCGCAATCGATGAGACTGATGCAGAAGAATTGGATATTGACCATGAAACTTTGCTGGACGTCCTGCAAATGTTCGGAAATGATGATTTGGCTTTTGTTGTTTCAGAAGAAATCGAAAAACTCCCTAAAAAATAAAAGATCCAGTGCAACAGCACTCGATCTTTTATTTTTTGCGTTTCCGCAATTCTTTTGCCTTATTTTCAATATGGCTGGTGCGCAAATTTTCGAATCGGTTAGATGCGATATTGCTGTAAATTTTATCAAACTTCGACTTATCTTTGGCTGGTTCAACTTCTGTTTCTTCCATTTCATCTGCCTCTATAGGTTCTGGACGTTCTTCTTTTTGATCATTAACCATTTGGCCTTCACTCCTTTTCTTAATGCGCTCTTACTTTAAAAGTTTCCCTTGATTGC
The DNA here is from genome assembly GCF_058268435.1 of Planococcus sp. TJ-307. Classification (NCBI taxonomy): domain Bacteria; kingdom Bacillati; phylum Bacillota; class Bacilli; order Caryophanales; family Caryophanaceae; genus Planococcus; species Planococcus sp. TJ-307. The sequence goes on along the minus strand of NZ_JBZDOJ010000004.1, from coordinate 187,412 downwards.
TTTATGATAAACACCAGAAAAAACGGCCATCTCGCGTTAAAAGATGGCCGCACTTTCTATCAAACAGTTAGTTTCGTCGCTTTTAATTCTTTTTCGAGAAACTTGGCAAGTTCCAGCATGCCATATTTCCCAGCTTCTGCTTCTGCATCGGCATTGTAGTTGGTGTTGGTGTTCACGTCATAAGTAAAGATATCTCCCGCGGCGTTGCGAATAAATTCAATTCCGGCTACATTGATATTGTTTTGCTGCAGAAACGCTTCATACTTTTCAAGGATTGGATCATTAAAGCCTTGAATCACTTGGAATTTCGGCTTTTCTTCCACTTCTTCCCCTACCGGACAAAATAAATCATCAATCCGGCAAGCATCCGCTGGACATAATTCAAACCCTTCAGATGTATCCACTTGCACAGCATAAACAAATTTCCCGCCGACAAATTCACATCGGGTGATAAATGGTTCCGGGGCTTGAATATACTCCTGGATCAAGGTAATTCCGTCAATAGATGGTTCAAATTCAGAGCCTTCGACGTATTCTCTCAAAGCTTCGTGCGAATGGAATAAACGCACACCCAATCCTTTGCCGGCACGATTGTGTTTCGTGATAAAAGATGGAATATCCATTTTTTCAGCAGCTTTTAAAATCTGCTCTTGTCCGTTTACAGCAATCGTTTTCGGTGTCTGAATCCCTGCAGCATTTAAAGCCATGTATTGGTTAACTTTGCTGACTTCCAGGCGCAAAGCGCGGCTGCCATTAAAGACTGTGCGGCCATGATGCTCAAGCCATACCAGTAAGGACTCGGTCAGCTCAGGCGCAAAACGATGACCTCTTGTATGGGAAGATGCGCTCATTCGGCTATAAAAAATGCCTTCAGGCGGTGCTTCGTTCAAGTCGACTAACCCCTCATCAATAAACCAATCTTCGTAAGGCAAGTTCAGTTCATCAAGCCGTTTGAATAGGTGGGTGGTCCATTCTTCATTTTCGTGAATCACATAAATTTTTTCTGACATCTTGTATCCTCCTAGATATTCAACGCGCTAATCGCATTTCTTTTTTCTTCAACCAATGGCATTACTTGTTTTGAAAAGCGTTCCATTTCTTCCAATTGCGGTGAAAATTGCAGCAGCAGCAAATCCAGCCCTGCATCTTCAAAAGCGAGTATCCGGTCCGCAATCTGTTCAGGCGTACCGATTAAGTTCGGGCGTAGTCCACGGTTGGATACCGAGTAATCCGCCAGCTTTATTTGCTGCTCCAACTGCGACTTACTGACAAAATCATCATACCCGACATAGCCATCTGATTCTTTGACATCGGTGATGCGTGCATATTCTTCAGCGACTTCCTCTTCTGTATCGCGGCAAATGATATATGCCGCCATGCCGAATGTCTGCAAAGGAGAGCCGCCAGCTTGTTGCCGCAACTCTTTCATGCCACTGATTTTTTCCTGAATCTCTTCCACCGTTCCCCCATGCATCACATAGGAATCACACGATTCAACAATGGATTTCTTGCCGCGCGGGCTTTCGCCGCCAGCGTAAAGAATTGGATGCGGACGCTGAACTGGCTTTGGTGCCAGACGCGCATTTTGAATATCGTAATATTTCCCTTTAAATGAAAATTCCTCTTGTGTCCACATGCCTTTGACGACCTTTAAAAACTCGTCTGTCCGGTCGTAGCGTTCGTCGTGTTCCGTGAACTCCCCGCCGTATTGCTTCGCCTCTTCCGCCCACCAAGCTGACACTACATTCAGTGTAAAGCGGCCATTGGAGATTTGATCAATATTGGCAGCCATCTTTGCTGCGATAGCCGGGTTATGAAACGCCGGACGAATGGCGGTCATAATTTCGATTTTTTCCGTCACTGCCGCAAGTGCTGCTGCTGTAGACCAAGCATCAAGAGAATCCGCTGCCATTCCTTTAATATCATTTAAATTCAATTCTGCGATCAAGGTTGTATCGTAACCCCATTCTTCAGCAGATTGAACAACTTTTTTTGCATACTCAAATGTTGGCGGCATTTGTTCATCTTCTACGTTTCGCAGCCAACCACCAAAAATCGGCAACCAAAAACCATATTTCATCTTTACCCACACCTTTCACTCTCGATTCGACTTCTCGAAAGATTCACTCTTTTAAAAGAATAAAGTTAGTATACAATAAAACAAACAATACTTACCAGTAAACTCGACTTTAAATTTTTCATAAGTAAAAGGGCGGGTTTTAAACTTTATTTTATCGTGTTATGTTGCGAAGGAAGCAGGCATGACTACAGCGACAACTTCACCTGTTGCACACAATGTATTGCCGGCGTAAACCTCTGTCACCACTTTGAATTTCTTCGGGTGGATTTCTTCAATTTTCCCCACCGCCTTCAACACACCCCCTTGAGGTGTTGGTTTCAAGTAATCGACGTGCAAAGAAGCCGTAACAAATCGCGGTGGTTCTTCGCCACTGCCAGGCTCAAATCCGTTTTTGCGGTGCAACGCTAAAGAAGCAGAACCGGTCCCGTGACAATCAACAAACGACGCGATCAAGCCGCCATAGACAAAGCCGGGAATAGCCGTGTGCACGGGCTTTGGTTCATATAAAGTAATGGTCTCATCACCATTCCACACTGTTCGGAAATGGTGTCCCTCTTTATTGAGTCGGCCGCAGCCGTAACACCAGGCAAAGTCTTCTGCATATTCGTCCTGTATGGCAATTGCTGAATGTTCATTCATCTTTTATCCCTCTTTTCCACAGAATATGGAGTCTTAGTTTGTCCTTAATAATGTCCAAAAGAAAAAGCATGATCCTTTTCATCAGATCATGCTTTCCCTTTTTCCACCCCTCGAAAATCCTGAGAGGTTTTTGCACGCGGAAAATTGTATTAAATTCTTTCTACAAACTGTCCATCTCTGACGAATACGAAACTCTCGTCATTGCAGTTTAGTTGCGCTGACTTGCGTTTGCCGATAGGGGCAATTAGGTTCACATGTACTTCTCAGTGAATTTTTGATCTGCAGCCAGGCTTTCAATTGCACTTCCACAAAAAACTTACGGCTTACTGTTTGAAACACTTTCCGGATAGAAACCTGAGTAACGTTGGTTCCTGACAAGAGTGAATATCGTCAGCAAAGCAAATTTCCCGCCAAGGCTGTGCAGTTTCTCGTCTGAAGGCGATTCTGGATCGAATCCAGTCGTATCTTCCGACGGTGATTCCGCCTTGTACTCATATTATACCCGCACTCCATCCAAAACTAAACCCCTTTTTTATAATTTATTAATAAATTCTGAATAATATTTTTACATTTCTATGTTCTCCCTATATACTGATAATTAGTTCGAAAGCCGTAATACATAGAGGAGAGATTATATGGTGAAAAGTTTGCCGATACGTTCAGCTATTCCCGTCGAAGAAACATGGGATTTATCCAGTTTATTCAAGAGCTCTGCCGAGTTTGATCAAGCCTTGGAAAGCTTGGAAAAAGAAGCCGAAGCTTTCAATCAAAACACACAAGGAACAATTGTCGATGTGCCTACTGTTATCCAGGCATTGACCGGTTACATGGCTTTTCTTGAAAAACTGGTTGTGGTAAGCACTTATGCAAGTTTGACCATCAGCACCGACCAAACCAATGATGAAGCCCAAATGCAGTCCAGTAAATTCAGCGCAGCCTCTGCCAAAATCAGCAGCAAGCTGTCTTTCATCAACAGCGAACTTCTCGCTTTGCCAAAAGAAACTTTAGAGCAGGCAATGCAGGAGTCTGCAGAGTTTAACGTATTTCTGAAAAAACTGCTTCGACGAAAACCTTACCAGCTGCACCCTGAGGTGGAAAAAAGCCTTGCTGCTTACTCTTCTACTTTCAGTGCGCCATACGGTCTTTACAACACCACAAAAATGGTCGATATGAACTTTGAGGATTTCGAAGTAAATGGCGTAGCCTACCCGCTCAGTTATGTCTCTTTCGAAGGAGACTGGGAGGCAGAACCGGATGCAGAGCTTCGCCGGGCAGCATTCGATGCTTTTTCCAAAAAGCTGAGAGATTATCAGCACACGACTGCCAAAACTTATGACATGCAATTGCAGACAGAAAAAACCACAGCGGACCTTAGAGGCTACGACAGTATTTTTGACTCGCTCCTGTTCAACCAGGAAGTCGACCGCTCGCTTTACAACCGCCAAATTGATTTGATCACTAAGGAACTGGCACCGCATATGCAGAAATATGCCAAGCTATTGCAAAAAGCTCACGGCCTGGACCGCATGACGTTCGCCGATTTAAAAATTTCCTTAGACCCGAGCTACGAACCGGAAATTACTGTAGAAGAATCCAAACGATACATTGACGATGCTCTTTCAATAATGGGTCCAGACTACATTGAAATGGTGGACCGGTCGTACTCTGAACGATGGATCGACTTTGCCCAAAACAAAGGAAAATCGACTGGCGCTTTTTGTTCGAGCCCATACGGCGACCATCCTTATATCTTGATTTCCTGGACTGGCCGCATGAACGAAGTCTTCGTGCTGGCTCATGAACTTGGCCATGCAGGTCATTTCTATAACGCCAACCGTGAACAAAACATCTTGAATGCACGGCCGTCCCTTTACTTTATCGAAGCACCCTCAACGATGAATGAAATGCTGGTCGCCAACCACCTGCTGAAAAGTTCAGAAGATCCGAAATTCAAACGATGGGTGATTTCATCGATTGTCGCCAGAACTTATTACCATAACTTCGTCACACATTTGTTGGAAGCTGCCTATCAGCGCAAAGTGTATGAACGGATTGATGAAGGCAAGAGCGTCAATGCCGGCATTTTAAATGCCATAAAACGCGGTGTACTGGAAGAATTCTGGGGAGACGCTGTCGATATTACAGATGGCGCCGAATTGACTTGGATGCGCCAACCGCATTATTACATGGGCTTGTACCCGTACACTTACAGTGCCGGATTGACCATTTCCACTCAAGTATCCAAGCGGATCTTGAATGAAGGCCAGCCAGCTGTAGATGAATGGCTTGAGGTTCTTAAAGCCGGCGGCACCAAAACGCCAGTGGAACTTGCACAAATGGCTGGAGTCGACATCACAACCGAACAACCGCTGCGTGACACCATTGCCTATATTGGCGAACTGGTGGACGAACTGGAGCGTTTGACTGAAGAAATTGAGCAAACCGTATAGATTCTTAAGCATTAACTAAATAAAGCCGTGCGCAGTTCTTTTGCGCACGGCTTTTCAAGTTGTCAAAAGTTTACCATTCGCCTCTGGATTCTTTATTTGAGCGACTGCAAAGAAAGCCTGAAAACTTCTCATGCTTTCTTTTTGCGCCACAACAGGAGCTGTTCCACAAAAATAGCGATCAGGGTTCCCGTAATCAGACCATTTGATAAAGTAGCGGCCACAACCGATGGCAGGTTCGCCATGCTTTCAGGCGGAACGAACATGATGCCGACCCCACTCATCAAGCCAAACGCTGCCACTTTGTAAGAATGCTGGCGATCTGCTTCATTTTCCAGTTCCGTAAAGGCCATCTCCACCATTTGGGTAAATACGGCAAATATGACCGCATATGCTACAGGAGCCGGCAGTGATGCAAGAATCGCCATGAGTGCCGGAAAAAAACTGATCAGTACGACGATGATACTGCCCAAGATAAACGGCTTTAGTGCTGGAGTTCTGGTGGCGCTGACAAATCCGGCTGCCCCTGAAATTGGCACGGGTCCGATGGATGAAAACAAACCGGCAAGAATGTGGTTAATTCCGGAGGCTGCAGAAGCCTGTTTGATGCGATCCGGGGGATGAATCGAGAAAGAATTTTTAAGTACACTCTCCATTACCCGCAATGACGCCATCATATTGGCAATGAGCAAGATGGTTAAAAACAAAGCCGTAACAAACATGCCACTGTCCCATATCAGTGGTCCAAAAACCAGCATTTCCGGCAAGGAAACCAAGGTACTTGCTCCGCCTTCAGCTTCCGGCGATTTGCCGAGTACCCAGAAAATCAACCAGCCTGCGACAATTGCAAATAAGATGGAATAGCGGCTGACCCAGGGCACGTTGTGTCCCATAAAAAAGAAAGTCAACAAGATGACCGCAATGCCGCCGACCAGCACCAGTCCGTCTACTGGATCGCCTTTTGAAACGATACCCAATAGCCCCGCCAAAATCGACTCGCTGATTTGAAGCACCAACAGCAGCAAGTAAACAAACGTGATGGTTGGCGTAAAGAATATTTTCAGCTTATCCACCAGGCCGGTATAAGTAAATACGATAAACAGCACACCGCTATACAACAAGCCGCTTTGCAGCGCTTGAAGCGATTCTTCCATCGAGGCATACATTATTCCAACTAAGCCCGCGTAAACAATAAAAATTCCCCACCACAAACCAGCAGGTCCTTCGTTGATTGGCATGCGATGGCCGATAGATGCCTGCACCAAACAGGCAAGTCCCAGCACAAACATAGTTCGTTGGACGAACAGCGCTGTATCGGTCGTATCCATGCCAAAAATGCTGGCAATGGCAATTGGTGCTGCAATCGAAGAGGCAACTAAAAAGACCGCCCACTGCACACCACCAAAAAGATTTTCCATAGCCATTTTCCCCACTTTTCATTCTGTCAATTGCTTACAGTATACACCTTTTGAAAACACCAAAAAAAGCCCTGACAGTTGTCAGGACTTTGGTTTATTGCGAGCTGCCTTTTCCTCATTCACTTTGCGGACTGTTTCTTGAGGATCTGCAACTTCTTCAGTTTGTTTTCCTGAGTCCAAACCGTCTCTGTAGACGACTGGGTACCCCTGGTCTTCCAACTGCTTTACTTGCTTTCGTGATGCCTTGATCAATAGCCGTACAATCAGTACGGATAGAATGAATATAATTACGACAGAAATAATCCCTGGGATGTATTCCGATTTGTCTTCCGGAAAATATAAAAAATCCATCTTGTTGATTCCCACCTTTAATATATGAAGTTTCACTTCATTATACATGATTCTTGCTTCTGCTCTTTGGAGGAAGGTGAACATTTCATGGCAAGTTTGGTGGCCCGAATGCGTATTTTCGAGCCATAAAAAAAGCCGATCTAAGAAAGATCGGCTTTTCCGAAAGGTCAATGATTTTCCGAAACGACGGTAAACCGTCTATTCTTATGTTCACCACTTTCAATTTCATCGACCAGCGCAATCGCGTAATCTGCATAGCTAATGTAGCTTTTCCCTTTGCTATTGACGATAAATCCATCATCGCCTTTTTGGTAGCGCCCTGTCCGGCGGCCTTCGGAATCGAAAAATGCGGCTGGACTCAAAAATGTCCAGTGAATTCCTTCGGACGCTTCCAAGTCGGCTAAGTTTTGCGCTTGGCCGTTGGCAATTGATTTGAATGCTTCAGGAAACTCAGGCGTTTCTGCCAGACGGGTTGTCCGAGCTTCATCGACAAACAAACTGCCAGCGCCACCTACCACAATCAAACGTGTTTCAGGCGTTGCTTTAAGTAATTCAATCAGCAGCCTGCCAGCTTCAATATGCTGGTCCGCCTTTTCAGGAGGCACACCAAATGCGTTGACTACTGCATCAAAAGAAGCCAAATCTGCTGATGACAAACTGAATATATCCTTTTCCAGCACTGGGATATCCAACTTCTCGATTTTTTGAGAATTTCTGACGATGGCCGTCACTTCGTGTCCCCTTTTCAGGGCTTCTTTTAAAATTAAATTCCCAGCTTTTCCGGTTGCACCAATAATCCCTATTTTCACTTACTTCTCCTCCCGTCTCTATCATTCTTAATAGATAAACAAAAAGATTAGCCTTGAAAGAAACAGATCCGCATCTCTTTATGCTTTTAAAGAGGCGGAGTCCTGATGGATTAAGTTAAACTTGCTGGTAGCTTGCTTCAAAATTTCGAATGAACGTTTTCTTTTTTCTTGATCGTAAATATAGGAAACTGCAATCACTTCATCAATCTGCAATTCCGCTACAAATGTCCCTAGATGCTCGCTAATTGTTTCCTCATTGCCTTGGAAAGTATATTGCGACATGCCGCGCACCATCATTTCCTCACGGTAGCTCCATTGGCCGTCCATGGTTTCGAGTGGCGGCTGCAACAGATTTTTGCTGCCTCTCACAACATTTAAATAAAATTGGTCACTGGATGTCGCCAGTTTATCAGCTTCTTCGGTCGAGTCCGCTGCAACGACATTCACACAAACCATCACATACGGCTCAGCCAAGTATTCAGAAGGCTGGAACTCGCTGCGGTAAATCTGCAGTGCCTGCTGCAGCTGCTGCGGTGCAAAATGCGCCGCAAAGACATATGGCAAGCCAAGGCTGGCAGCAAGCTGGGCACTTGAGGTACTGGATCCAAGGATATATACCGGCACTCCTGTACCAACACCCGGATACGCTCGGACAGGTCCTTGCTCGTCAAGCGGCTTTAAGTAATTTTGCAATTCAACAACATCCTGCGGAAAAGCAAATGCTGTTTCCTGAGTCGTTCTCCGAAGTGCGTGTGCCGTCTGCATATCCGTTCCTGGAGCACGTCCGAGACCGAGGTTTAAGCGTCCTGGATGCAAGGTTTCCAAGGTACCGAATTGTTCGGCAACCACCAAAGGTGTATGGTTTGGCAACATGATGCCGCCCGACCCGACTTGAATGGATTCGGTGTTTTCAAGCACCTTGGAAATCAAAATTGCTGTAGCAGAACTGGCAAGCGTGGCTGTATTGTGGTGTTCAGACAGCCAAAATCGGCGATAGCCCAGTTTTTCTACATGCTGAGCAATGGCGACCATTTCATCTAATGCATCTTTCGTTGTTCCGCCTTCACGGACTGGAACCAAATCCAAAACGGAGACTGGGAATGAATCTATAGGTTGTGACATTTGTTTAACTTCCTTTCGTCCTTCTTATTCTCTAAGGATAAAAGGAAAATATCCGGTACACAAACTATCTGCCTACCCATCGCCAATCAAATTGTGTAACTTTTTCCGATGACAGCAAACTCCACGTCGCCAGAGTAGCTGGACTTTGCTGCCTGCAAAATTTCATCCAGTTCCCCGTATTGCGGCAGATGCGTCAGCAGCAATTGCTTGGCACCGGCGCGTTCAGCAAGCTCTCCCGCTTGGCTGCCGCTTAAATGCCCTTGAATGATTCCAATGTATTTTTCGTAGAGATTGGATTCAGCAACAAGCAAATCTGCTCCCCGCGAAAAATCGACCAGTTCTTCTTTCCAGCTTGTATCTGCAGTGAACACTGCGCTTCGTCCGTTGGCAGTAAACTTCATGGCCAAACAATACACCGGGTGAATCGTCTCACAGAATGTCACTTGCCATGGACCTAGTTCAAGCGTTTCAGCAGCCTGTATCGCTCGTCCTTCTGTCACACCTTTGTATGAAAGCTTTTCAAATTCAGCAGCATCCTTGTCATGCGCATGGATAAACAAAGGTGTATTCCACTCTTTCAGCTGCATGCCCACCATCGCTGCATGCTGCAGCACACCAATATCAGCAATGTGATCCGGGTGATAATGGCTGATGACAACTGCATCCAAGTCACGCAATGCCGTGTAATTTTGAACTGCTGCCAACACACCGCTGCCGCAATCAATCAGGCAGCGGAAACCATCTTGTTCAATCAAAAAGGCTGACGTTGCTTCATTTTTATGCGGATAGCCGCCCCAAATGCCAATCGGTATAATCTTCAAAACACCACTCCCCATCTCTAATTTTCTTCAGTATAACTGATTCTTTAAAGTTCCTGTTGTTTAACCCGCTGTTTGGGTGGTATACAAAGAGTAAGATAGAAATTTACTTTGGAGGGATTACATTGACTTTAAAAATGACAGTTGAAAACGCCGTACAGGCAAAAAAAGAAATCGAGAAATTAGAAACACAAGGATACACACATGACGACATCTACATCTTCGCACACGACAAAAAACGCAGCAAAGACATTACAAAAGCGTTAGACACAGAAGAAGTTGGTATGAAAGAGCAAGGTTTCCTAAACAGCATGAAGAATATGACTAGCTCACGCGGTGACGAACTTCGTGCGAAACTAGCAGCAGCTGGTTTATCTGAACAGGAAGCTGCACAATACGAAGAAGAGCTCGATAAAGGAAAATTAGTTATTGTCGCGAATAAAGACGTTAAGTAATTCATTACCAAAGCACCGCCTATCCACTAGGCGGTGCTTTTTTGTGCAGTAATATGACCCCGTCAACATTAATTAACTATTCTAATATTTTATTTTTAACCGAATAACTAATATAGGTATATCTCTTTATATATATAATTAGCGGTCTTTACCCATTGTTTCCACATATGACTTTTGATATATTTAAATAGGGATTTTTTAATTTTTAAAAAACTTATCAATGCACTGAATCGCACCAAGGGGGAACAACATGAAAAGTTTAAAAATAGGTAGCGCCTTTGTCGGCATTATCGTCGGAGCCGGATTTGCTTCTGGTCAAGAAATTTTACAGTATTTCACTAGCTTCGGCTATATGGGGACAATCGCAGCAATTCTTGCAACCGCTTTATTTGCGTATTTCGGGATGAGCTTGACGCGTCTGGGAAGCCGAATGAAAACCACTTCTCATAAAGAAGCGGTATATGGCATTAGCGGAAAAATAATTGGCAGCATCGTGGATTACATCATCATTCTCACTTTGTTTGGCGTAGGAGTCGTAATGATCGCGGGAGCCGGTTCTATCTTTTCCCAGCAATTCGATTTGCCGGCACCACTCGGCAGTACGGTCATGGTGATTCTAGTCGTCTTGACCATCATGATGAATGTCCAAAAAATTATCACCATTATTGGCAGCGTTACACCTTTCTTAATCATTGCAGTCATTGGATTAGCTGTCTACAGCTTGATGACAATGGATTCTACATTCTCGGCACTGGATCCAATTGCCAACGAACAAGCATCAACCTTGCCAAACTGGTTCCTGTCTGCCATCAACTATGTATCATTGAATATTGCGCTCGGTGCCTCAATGGCTATCGTTATGGGCGGTACGGAAAAAGATGAAAAAGTGGCGGCACGCGGTGGATTTATCGGCGGGCTTATTCTCGGCGCTTTGATCATCCTGAGCCATTTGGCGATTTTCTCTAAAGTGGATATTGTGGGCAACGCAGAAATGCCATTGCTGCAAATTGCCGATGACATTTCACCTGTTCTCGGGATCTTAATGTCGGTTATCCTTTTCGGCATGATTTACAATACGGCAGTCAGCATGCTGTTTTCGTTCTCAGCACGCTTTGTCGTAACGGGTACAAAAAAATTCCGCATATTTGTCACAATTGTCGGCATTGTTGCGTACATCTTAAGTTTTGTTGGCTTTACAGAGCTGGTAAGTCTGTTCTATCCGATTGTTGGGTACCTTGGCTTTTTCCTAGTCGGTGCGTTAATTTTTGCTGACATCCGAAAACCGCATAAAAAGAAACTTTCATAAGCGGGGTTTTCTCGCTGATATCCAAGCCGCCAAAGCCTGCTGCACTGCTTTGGCGGCTTTTTTATGGTACCGTTAATTTAGAAAAGCGGAAGGGGTCCCTTTATGAACCAGTTTATCAAAACACCTAAACAGCAAGCATTGGTCGATCAGCTGCGCACGTTAACGCCTACTTTCCTGGCACGCGAGCCAGAACTGGATGCACTCGGCTCTTTTCCTTTTGAAAACATCAAAGACCTCAAACAACTGAACTACCATACCATGACCTTGCCAAAAGAGCACGGCGGCCAAGGGTTAGGGCTGTACGAATATATATTGGCACAAGAAGCCATCGCCGAAGGATCTGGAGCGACCGCACTTTCCATCGGGTGGCACGTCGGCATTGTTCTGGAATACGCTGAAAATCGTCATTGGGATCCAAAATCTGCTGATTGGCTGATGGCAGAGATTGCAAACGGGGCGCTGATTAACACCGCAGCAACAGAAGCCAATGCAGGCAGCCCGGCTAGAGGCGCTTTGCCACAAACAACTGCTGTTGCCGATGGAAACCACTATGTTGTCACTGGTGAAAAAACCTATACGTCCATGGCTCCTGTACTCGATTACATTTTCGTGACCGCGGCAACAGAAACCGATGAAGTCATCACCCTGATCATTCCACGCCATGCTGAGGGAGTGTCGATCAACGAAACTTGGGACATGCTGGCGATGAGGGGAACGGCGAGCCACACATTGGTGCTTGATGGTGTCCGAATTCCGAAAACCCATATTTTAAAATCGTCTGGAGTCGCGGCCGCTGCGAAAGGCTGGCTCCTCCACATACCGGCTTGCTATATTGGGATCGCGGCTGCAGCCCGATCCTACGCAGTCGAATTTGCTGCAAATTACCGTCCTGCATCTCTTGACAAGCCAATTGCCGAGACACCCGCCATCCAGCAGGCCATCGGTGAGATGGAGCTGGAACTTGCTACTGCCCGCCACCTTCTGTATGGCACTGTAGAACGTTATATCCACGCTGCCAACAAAGCAGAAATGGACGAAGCCTTGAATATCACCAAAATTGCCGTTACTCAAGCTGCTATGGAGATTGTTGACAAGGCTATGAAAATCGTTGGCTCTCGCGCCCTTTCAGCAGACAATCCGATGCACCGGCACTATCTCAACGTCCGCGCCGGGCTCTACAACCCACCGATGGAAGACATGGTCAAGGCCCAACTGGCAGCTCAGGCAATTCAATTATTTAGCCAACACTCAAAAACAGAGGTGAAATAGACGATGGAAACTATAGTTTGGATTAATGATACCGAGATACATGCTTTAAATTTTAAAGAAGAGGTGAGCAACAAACCCAATTCTGAACAGCCCATAAGAAAAGTCTCATTTGACTTTAAAGTAACCAGTGAAGAGTATCACGACATTGCCGTGCTGCTGTATGAAATGAATTTTCAAATCCGTGTTCCAGCACAAAACCTTGAATTTGATGCCTCCATTTCCAATTATTCGACTTCGATTACTGATTTGTACAAACCAGGACAAGTAGCTGATTATTACTTGGAATTGGTTGAACAGGCATAGATAGATTCCTGTAGAGATCATGCAAACCAATTGTACTTTCATAAGTTATACTAAAAAGCCCGAGACCTCCTTTAGGTCTCGGGCTACAGACTGTCGAGAAACTTCTAACAAGTCGTGGATTTCCGAAGCTTACCGTTCGCTTTCCGCGGGCTCGCGTCCAAGCCTCCTCGGTCACTCCGTTCCCTGCGGGGTCTCGGCCGTCTCGCTTTCCCGCTGGAGTCGAACGGACGCTTCTCCAAACCACTTAGTAAATGTTCTCTTTTTTAACTGTAGCGGAAGGCGGCGACTCCTACGGGAGCAGCACGAGCTGGAGCCACTGGACTGAGCGCAGCGAGGGAAGCGGCAGAAGCCGTGCCCGTGGAACGCGTCCGCCTGAAGCGAAATGAATGGGTGATGCCTTTTTCAACAAGCTGAAGCCCGAGACCTCCTTTAGGTCTCGGGCTACTTTTCAGTTGCGCTTAAAGCGGCTGCCTTTTTTCTTTGTACGCAGCTTGTCCATCAGCTCTTCTGCTCGCACATTTTTCATAAAGCTTGTTTCTTCATCCAAAGTGACTGCCAGTTGACCATTTTCAGCATCAATAGTAAACCAGGAATTGATTCGGCTTCCATCTGGCAGGCAATTGGCGGGCAAAACCAATTCAAGCCCTTCGTCCTCTACTAAAATGACAGCATAGATGCCGTCTTCAATTCGATCCAAAATCCCTTTCATTGCCTTACCCTCCTACACAAGCCAGGTTCTGTTCTTGAATTGCATCCAGTGTCCCTTGGCCAATTCCTTTAATATCGAGTAATTCTTCCACGCTTTCGAATGGCCGTTGATCGATGATGGACTGTGCATAAACTTCGCCGACTCCTGTAATCTCTTGTAATTCTGCTGAAGAGGCTATGTTTAAATCAATGCACCGGTTCTCACCTTCCGTTGGCACCCCTTCCTGCTGCGTTTCCACGCTGTAGGACTTGCCATCTGTTTTTACGAGAATCGTGCCATTAACATCGGTGCCGAACACTTCGGCCCCTTCATTTTCTGCTGCAGCAATCACTTCTGCATGCGGATGGCCGTAGGAATTGTCAGCACCGGCACTGTAAATCGCTACTTCAGGAGCTACTGCCTTTAGAAAAGGCGTGCTTGTCGATGTATTGGAGCCGTGATGCCCCAAATGCAAAATTTCTGCTTCGAGATCCATGCCGCTGTCGATCATTTCCTGTTCCTCTTTAATGCCTGCGTCCCCGGTAAAAACAAAACGGACATCGCCATAGGTCATTCTTAATGATATCGACTCTTCGTTTGCAGCTCCGGTAATTTCGTCGGGATACAACACTTCAATCTCCATACTTCCCACATCAAAGCGGTCCCCGCTTCTTGGCTCCACGTACTCCGAACCGCTCGCTTCAATGGCTTGCAGCGCGTTGAGGAACGTATTGGAGCTGCTCGTATTGCCGGACATCCATACTTCTGCAACATCGAATTCACCAACCACCCGCGCCAGCTGCCCAATGTGGTCCGCATCGGGATGAGTCCCAACGACGATGTCAATATCATCGATGTTCTGTTGCTTTAAGTAATCTACTGCTTCAGTCGAATTCCAATTGCCAGTATCAATTAGCATCGTAAACCCTTCAAATTCGAGCAAGGTGGAATCTCCTTGCCCAACATCGATGTAATGTACCGTCAAACCATCCGAATCAACTTCTTCTGCCGCAGGCTCTTCCGCTTGCGGCTGTTGTTCTGTTTCTTCATTATTGCGTTCTTCGTCCGGTTGCACAGCTATCTCCGTACAAGCTGCAAGCAGCATAAAAATTAGGATTGCCAATACGGCCCATCTGATCTTTTTCAAAAACTCACTCCTCTTTCTCCAGTGAATTTTACCATAAGCAAACCAAAATGAATAAAGCAGACTAAGGAAATTCCTTAGCCTGCCTCTATTTAGGTAGACATATAGTCCCCGCCGTTCATATGCAGAAATTGGCCCGTCATATAGGAATTCTGCGGATCAGCCAGAAACACATAGGCTTTCACAAGTTCGTACGGTTGTCCCGGACGTCCTGCTGGCACATCTTCACCAAAACCTTCAGCCACATTTGGATTTAGCCCACCAAAAGTTTTGGTAATCAATGGCGTCCAGATGGGTCCGGGAGCTATGCCGTTCACAGCAATTTCTTCCCGCACCAAACGTCTGGCCAAAGACCGGGTCATGGCCACCATTGCGCCATTGGCACCTGCATAATCAATCAAGTCTGAATGGCCGCGATAAGCATTGATAGAAGCGGTATTGATAATACGCGAGCCTTTTTTCAAATGCGGCAAGGCGGCCCGCGTTAAATAAAACATCGCGAAGGCCTTGATTTCAAAGGTTTTCAGCATTTGCTCATCAGTAATGTCCAATGGTGAAGTTTGAGGATATTGATAGCCTGCGTTGTTGACCAAGATATCCACTTGGCCAAATTCCGTTAACGTGAACTGTACCAATTGGTCACAGTTTTCCGATTTCCCTAAATCTCCACTCAGCGCTTTGGCTTCGCCGCCATAGCCTTCAATTAGTTCGATGGTTTTTTGCGCACCCTCGTCATCACCCAGATGCCCAATAACCACTTTGGCACCTTCTTTAGCGTAAGCAATCGCCACTGCCTGGCCGATGCCGCTGCTGGCACCCGTAACAATGGCTACCTTGCCAGCAAGTGCACCACTGGCTTTATAATCCTTCAAGTCCGTATTATCAAACCCCGTATCGGCCATACTTCCACCCTTTCAGTCTCTAATATAAACTGGGAATTTTCGTTAAATGCCAGACATCGTCCGAATATTGCTGGATGGTGCGATCACTTGAGAAAATGCCGGAAGCTGCGATGTTTTTGACGCACATCTCCGCCCACTTTTCCGGATGCGCATAAGCGTCCAGAATTTGTTCATGCGCTTTTGAATAACTGCGAATATCTTTCAATACAAAAAAAGGATCTCCAGCATTCAGCAGCTGTCCAACAATAAAATCGACATTTGTTTTGCCTTCTGTCCATTCCCCTTTGATCAGCTCTTCCATCAATTGCCCAAGTTCCGGATCCGATTCAATTATTTCTTTCGGATCATAAGATTTTTCTTTTTCGTATTGCATGACCTGCTCAGCACGCATGCCGAAAACAAAGGCATTTTCTTCGCCAGCCTGCTCAAATATTTCGACATTGGCACCGTCAAATGTACCGATTGTCAATGCGCCATTCATCATCAGCTTCATATTGCCTGTTCCTGAAGCTTCTTTAGAAGCTGTTGATATTTGCTCGCTGACATCTGCCGCCGGAATCAGGTACTCGGCTTGTGTCACATTGTAGTTTTCAACAAAAACAACATGAAGATGCTTTCTTGCCAAAGGGTCATTGTTTACTTTTGCAGCTACTGTATTGATCATCTTGATCACTTGCTTAGCAAAGTGGTAGCTCGGTGCTGCTTTTCCGCCAAAAAAGAAAGTCCGTGGGTATGGCCGATAGGTTGGATCCCGCTTGATTCGATCGTACAGCATTTGGATATGAAGGATATTCATCAATTGGCGCTTGTAGCCATGGAACCGTTTAATGTGAATATCAAAAATCGAATCGGGATCCACGATGACGTTTTGGTTGCGTTGAAGATGATGGATCAAGTGCTCTTTTTTTAAGCTTTTGATTGCTTGGAAGTCCTGAAGGAAGGCATGGTTTTGCGCAAAATAATGCAATTCGTTCAATCGCTCAGGTTCCTTGATCCATTGCGGACCAATCGCTTCGGTAATCAAACCGGACAATTCGCGGTTTGATTTGACAAGCCAGCGGCGATGCGAAATGCCGTTGGTTTTGTTATGGAATTTATTTGGAAACTGTTCATTTAGTTCTTTCATTTCACGTTTTTTCAAAATTTCCGTATGCAATTTTGCCACACCATTTACTTTGTAGCTTCCCACTACAGCCAGCACCGCCATTTTAATGATGCCGTTTTCGATGATAGACAATTTGTGAAGAGCTTCTTCATCGAGGTTCTGCTGCTGCAGGCTTTCTTTAAAGCGCTGGTCAATTTCTTGAATGACCATATAAATTCTTGGAAGCAAGGATTGGATCAAACGGCTGTCCCATTTCTCCATTGCTTCTTCCAGAATCGTATGATTTGTATAAGAAATAGTGCGGGTGGTGATATCCCAAGCCTGTTCCCAGTTTAAGGCATGGTCATCAATCAACAAGCGCATCAATTCCGGAACCGCCAAGGCCGGGTGCGTGTCATTGATTTGGATGGCAACATTTTCGGGAAGCTCTTCTATAGGAAAGCTGCGTTCATTTAAAATAGTCTGCAGTGATGCACTGCATAGGAAGTATTGCTGTTTCAAGCGCAGAATTTTCCCAGTATCTAGAGAATCATCCGGGTACAACCGATCTGTAATTTTGGCCGTTTCGTGCTCATAAACCGCGTAATCTTTGTGGCCTGGAAGCGGATGATCTGAAACTTCCGCTTGCCACAATCGAAGAGTATTGACGGTACCGCCATTGGCCCCAACGACCGGCATATCATAAGGCACTGCTTTGACCCACTCCGGGTTCTCTAATTTGACCTTAAGCCCGTCCTGGCCCATGACCAACTGGACATCCCCGTAATACGGAATCTCCACAGCCAGATGATCGCGGCGAACATCGACATTGTGCTTGTCCTGGATCCACTGGGTAGGCTCTTCGGTCTGATGGCCATTCACGAAATGCTGAGTGAACAATCCGCCTTTATAGCGCAGCCCATATCCATGGCCTGGCAGCTCAAGAGAAGCCAGAGAATCTATAAAGCAGGCCGCCAATCTTCCCAGCCCACCATTGCCAAGACCAGGTTCCGTTTCGAGTTCTTCTATCTCTGACAGTTGAAGACCCAATTCATCAAGCCCTTGTTCAACTAGGTCATAGCAATCCAAATTGATCAGATTCTGCCCCAAAACACGTCCGATCAGAAACTCGATAGAAAAATAATATAGCTGTTTTTCGTTATTGTCTTTGTACAATTGATTTGTCCGGTTCCAACGGTCTTGAATCCACTCCTGAGTCATTTCCCAAAGGATTTCATAGACCAGTTCTGAAGTTCTTTCCATTCCTTTGTGTTCTATTCGAGTGACAAAGCTTTTCTTAAACGCTTCTTTGGAAGAAAACATAATTGGCACACCCCTTTAGATTATCCTTTCATAGAGTTTAGCGTATTCTGCCGCAGAGCGCGACCAGGAATAATCACCTTTCATGCCATTTTTTTTGATGGCTTCCCAGTGCTCAGGCTGCTGATAGAAAGCCAGACAGCGAGCGAGGGCAAGCCCAAATGGCTTGCTCTTTGAAAAATCGCTTAAAAATCCATTTCCGGTCTTTAGCTGTTCATCGTATTCGGTTACCGTGTCTTTCAGGCCGCCCGTTTTATTGGCTACCGGGACGGTTCCATAACGCATCGAAATCAACTGACTCAAGCCGCAGGGCTCAAAATGAGACGGCATCAGAAAAATGTCCGCTCCTGCATACAAGAGATGGGCAAAAGCTTCATCAAACCCTACATGAATATAGACTTTGTCAGGAAAATCGGCCGCAAGTTCGCGGAAAAACTGTTCGTATTTCTCTTCTCCCGAACCTAGCAACACAAATTGCAGGTTCTCTTCTGCCAATAAACCAGGAAGCACTTCCTGTAAAACATCAATGCCTTTTTGTCCTGCCAATCTGGAAATCATGGTTAGCAAAGGGACGTCCCCACGCTCTGGAAGTCCGGCTCTCGTTTGAATTGCCCGTTTGTTGACCTGCTTCCCTTCCAAGCTCATGGCATCAAATTCCCGTTCAATAGACAAGTCGGTCGCAGGGTTGTAAACTTCGATGTCGATGCCGTTTAAAATACCAACCAAATCCTGCTCTTTTTTTTGGAGGAAGCTGTTCAATTTTTCTCCATAAAAATCTGTTAAGATTTCATTTCGGTAAGTGGGGCTGACGGTCGTCACTTTATCGACGTAGGAGATGCCCGTTTTCAATGAATTAAAATCACCTTGCCACTCCACGTTCCCAGCATCATAGTGATGTGCCGCCATTTCGAAGTTTTCCATAAAGTCCTGTTTTGAGAACTTCCCTTGGAATTGCAGATTATGAATCGTCAAAACCGTTTTTATTGCTTTAATCGCTGCATACCGCTCATCTTCCTTCAATAGGAATGGCGTCATCGCGGTATGCCAATCGTGCACATGAAGCAAATCTGCCGGCTGTTTCTGACGCAAAATAATTTCCAGCACCGAACGGTTAAAAAAAGCATATCGCTCTAATTCGTTTTCTGCTCGATAGATCTGGTCACCTTTAAAATAACGACCGTTTTCTACAAACAGGAATTTCACACCTGCGTTCTCATATTCGAAAATCCTAAACTCTATTTGCTGTCCTTTAAAATCGAACGTCACCAATTCTTTCGCAACGAATTCAGCGGCATATTCTTCTGCAATTAAACTGTATTTAGGGACGATGACATTGACTTCATGGCCTAATCTTGTAAGCTCTTTCGGCAGCGCACCCATGACATCCGCCAGTCCACCGGCTTTAGCAAAAGGCGCGCATTCTGCTGCTGCCATAATGATTTTCATCGCATGTCCTCCTTAGTGACCTTTTCCCCTTTGCGCAATACAATCGGCTGTTCCGCAGTTCCGTGCAAAACGACCCCTTCACCAATATAAACGTCTTTGTCTGCAATGACATAAGACAAATCACAATTTTCTTCAATAACGCATTTTTGCATAATGATGCACTTCTCGATACGCGCGCTTTTTTTAATATAGACGGCACGGCTAATGATGCTGTCCCTCACTTCGCCCATAATCGTGCTGCCATTTGCGACAAGCGCACGCTCTACATGAGAGCCATTGACGTATCGTGTCGGCGGTTCGTCTTTTACCTTTGTATAAATCGGACAATTCGGCAAAAAGAGCTGTTTTCTATTTTCTTCGTCCAATAACGCAAGTGACGCCTGAAAATAACTTTGAACAGAATCAATAATTGCAAAATAACCTTTGTATTCGTATTCGTTAAATGTATAAGGACTCTTCTTCAAATTAACTACATCTTCGACACTCACTACTTTTTTATCGCGGTGGGTCTGAATCAGTTCAATCAGTAGTTCTTTAGACAAAATATAAGTTTTTAAAGAAACACCATCACTTACAGCTTCTGTAATATCTGCTCCTGAGCGAATATGCTGTTCCAGCATGTCCTTGAAATTCAATTGGCTGACAATAAAACTATTAACCACAACTGCATAAGGCTGAGTGCTCTTCGTGAAAAACTGCATATGCTCTTCTAAGGCCGCAAATGCTCCTACACTTGATATGCCACCATCTCGCTGTGTAACGGGAAGGAAAAAGAGACCATTTTTTCTTCTGTCCAAATCCCAGCTCTTGCCGACGCCAATATGATCCAGCAAGGAGGCAAAAGGATACGTAGGAAATACACCAACCGTATTCACTCCGGCATTTACAAGATTCGATAGCGGAAAGTCGATTAACCGATAGCGTCCCGCAAATGGCACAGAAGAAACAGTCCGCTGCATGGTCAGATCCTGCAGCCCTTCTTTTTTAACAGAGGCGTCCACTACTGCCATTAAGTTCATTTTTCGCCACGCTCCTTCCACTCATCCAATTGCTCTTGAGTCAATAAAACCACTTCGTCTTTCTGGTTCGATACTTCAAATCCTGCTGGCACATCAAATCCAGGCGGCACAATTGCTCGATGAAGCTTGACGTTTTTCCCAATTGTCACTCCGCTCATGACCACACTTTCCGAAAGTGAAGCACCTTCTTCAACCTTTACTTTTTGAAAAATAACCGATTTTGAAACTTCACCAGAGATGATGCACCCCTCATTTACCATGGAGCCTTGAACATTTCCAGTTTCCGTAATGACTTGCGGGGGGAGCTGCGGATTTGAAGAAAAAATACGCCAGCCTGGATCATGCAGGTTCAGTCCGGAATTCAAGTCCAATAAATCCATATTTGCTTCCCATAGGCTTTCGACGGTTCCAACATCTTTCCAATAGCCTTTAAATGGATAGGCAATCATCTTTTCGCCTTTTTGTAGCATAGCAGGCAGAATATCCTTTCCGAAGTCATGGGAAGATGATTCATCAACATTATCTGTCTCCAAATACTCTTTCAACTTTTCCCATTTGAACACATAAACTCCCATGGAAGCCAGGTTGCTTTTTGGATTTTCGGGCTTCTCGTCAAATTCCTTCACGTCCATTTGATCGTTGACGTTAATGACTCCAAATCGGCTGGCTTCCTCCCATGGGACTTCCAAAACGGAAATTGTCACATCCGCATCACGCTCTTTATGGTAATCGACCAATAATTCATAATCCATTTTGTAAATATGGTCTCCTGAAAGAATCAGCACATATTCCGGATCACAGGATTGAAGAAAACTGATGTTTTGATAAATCGCACTGGCTGTTCCGGCATACCATTTGATGCCGTCAATTTCTGCATAAGGCGGAAGCATGGTGACGCCGCCATTGTGGCGATCCAAATCCCATGGAGTGCCCAATCCAATATACTCATGCAAAACATGGGGCTGGTACTGCGTCAAAACACCGACGGTTTCAATGCCTGAATTTGTACAATTTGATAGTGGAAAATCGATGATTCGATATTTTCCGCCAAACGGAAGTGCGGGTTTGGCTATGGTATAAGTTAATGACTTCAACCGGCTTCCTTGTCCGCCGGCCAATAGCATTGCGACTACTTTATCGTTCATCATGCTTCACTCCCATCCTGTTTTTGTTTCCATATGCTAAGCGTAAATGCAGGTAAATCCATTTCCACGGAATATGGCAGGTCATCGTATGGATCGTCTAACGTTCCAACAATATCTCCTTGGCCATCGTTTCCTGTTGTAAAAATTTTTTCATATTTTGTGTTTTTCGGAACACCCAGCTTAAATTTTTCATAACGATGGCTCGAAAAATTGCAGACAATAATGCGCTCATCCTCCGGCATATACCCTCTTCGAATGAAAGCCGCAACACTTTGCTCATTATTATCTGCATCAATCCAGGAAAAGCCGTCTGGATGGTCATCTAATTCAAAAAATGCTTTTTCCGTTTTGTAAAAATCCAGCAGCTCTCTTGTATAATCAGCCATCTTCTTATGTTCTTCTGCTTCCAATGAAGCCCAGTCCAACTCTGGTTTAAATTCCCATTCTTCAAAATGGCCAAATTCCTGGCCCATGAACAATAATTTTTTGCCGGGATGGGCAATCCAAAAACCGAGGAGCAGCCGCAATTGAAGAAAGCGCTCCTCCAGCGTTCCTGGAAGTTTGTTTAACAGTGAACCTCTTCCATTCACCACTTCATCATGGGACAGTGCCAGAAGATAACGCTCCTCGTACTGGTAGACAAGAGAAAAGTTCATTTTTTGATGTGCTTCAGAACGTTCGGAAGGCTGGATTTCCATGTAATCCAAGGTGTCGCGCATCCACCCAAAATTCCATTTATAGTGAAAGCCGACTCCCCCTTCAGAAACCTCATGGGTTACTTTTGGATAATGCCAGGCATCTTCGGCAATCAATAAGGTTTCCGGATAAAACTCCCTTAAACTATTCGTCAGTTTCCGTAAAAAATCGGTGCCTTCTTGGTTATGTGGACGCTCTTTTCTGTTTGGAATGAACAACAAACAAACCAGTGCATCCATCCGGAAACCATCAAACTTAAACTCCTTTAGCCAATAATGGGCGCTGGACATCAGAAAACTGACAACTTCTCCTTTTTGAATATCAAAGTTCAAAGTTCCCCAGTCAGGATTGGCACGCCGCTCTTCACGCCCATCCTCGTACAAGAGACTGCCATTAAATAGAGCCAACGCATGTTCATCGACACAGAAATGGCCAGGGACCCAATCCAGAATCAACCCAATTTTATTTTCTGCACATTGTGCGATAAAGTATTTTAAATCATCCGCTGTGCCATAACGGCTGGTTGCCGCAAAGTAGCCAGTAGTTTGGTATCCCCAAGATTCATCCAATGGATGCTCTGTAATGGGCATAATTTCTATATGGGTAAAACCCATATCCAAAATATACGGAATCAGTACTGAAGCCAGTTCACGGTAGTTTAAAAAACCGCCATGTTCGTTGCGCTTCCACGTTCCGATATGTAATTCGTAAATTGCCATCGGTTTTTCGCGGTGATCGTTGTTTTGAATTTTCTTTTGCTGCAAAACGGCTTTCGTCCATGTATGCTTGGAGGGTGCGGCCACTACCGATTTTGTTTTTGGTCTCATCTCTCCTTCAAGTGCATAAGGATCTGACTTTCGTAACTGCTTGCCATCCGTCGTTTCGATAAAGTATTCATATGAATAACCAGTCATGTTAAGAGGAGTCTGGGTATGCCAGACTGTTGCATCCAATGGGTGTTGCTCCATTTGAAAAATCTCTTCTTCAAGACTTTCAGGACCTGTACAAGCTACCGCTACCTTGGCCACATCCGGAACCCAAAGCGTAAATCTTGTTTCATCTGCAGTTGCATGTGCTCCAAAATATAGATAAGCATCTTTCATCAGCCCAGCATGGAAAGAATCCAGCAGTTCCTGAGTAAGACGGCTTTGTAGGTCATTCATGTTCACACCTCCACATTTTTTACAGTTTCGCGTCTTCTGTTAATTCTACGCAAGCGCTGCAAATTCCTTGTTATAATAGATAATTGTTCAAAAATTTAGATAAATTGAGACGTGTGTACACTTTCTGTTCGAAATGTTTACACATTTCTTTTCTCCTATACCCTTGTTTGAAGAAAGAATATCCTCTACTCTTAGAAAGATAGCTGTTTTATTGAAAGAGAGGCTTAAATTTGTGCGAAAATATAGAGCATTATTGCTGGCTGTTTTCTTTAGCTTTTTTTTAGCTGCATGCAACCAAGGCATTGAAGACCCGCTCGAGTGGGAACTAGAAGAATTTACTTTCACCAATCATAATAACGAAGATTTTGGCCTGGCTGACTTAGAAGGCGAAGTTTGGCTTGCTGATTTTGTGTTTACTAACTGCACCACAGTCTGCCTCCCAATGATGGCCAATATGACAGACTTGCAGACACAACTGGAAGCTGAAGGATTGGATGTCCAAATTGTCTCTTTTAGTGTAGATCCAGCGTTTGATAAGCCCGAAATTTTGAAATCCTATGCGGAAAATTACGGTGCTGATTTATCCAGCTGGAACTTGCTGACTGGCTATACACCTCAAGAAATCGATGAGTTTGCCATGGATAATTTTGAGACGTTAGCAAGAAAACCTGAAAATGATGATCAAGTCATTCACGGCACTTACTTTTATCTGATCGATCAGGAAGGTGTCATCATGAAATCATATGACGGATTAAATCCACCGGTTGAAGAGATTTTAGCGGATGCGGAAATCCTATTGGCGGAGGAATAGCAGATGAAACAGAAGAAAATTTGGATGATTGTGGCCTTTCTTGCTGCTGCCGTGTTGCTTGTACTGTTTTTCATTCCCCGTGAAAATGTTCCGGCACCAGAAAGCCGCGTGATTCTGGAGCATTCGTTTAGAACGTATATCGCACCATCCTGTTTCGAACAGGCAGATGCCACGAACTTCCTGGAAGAATCGACATTGGAAGCAGCCCAAGAACTCAACTATCCTCCACATTCCCCCTGCACCGAAAAAGCATTTGCCGGCAATCAGGACAGCGGTTTTATCCAACTGCTGAAAGAATTGGGCATTATGGAAAAAGAATCAACGGATTGGTAATAAAAAACAGCCAGAGAAGAAATTCTCTGGCTGTTTTCCGTTATTCCCTTCACTTAATGACCTTGACGCAAACTGGAGCGGTGGTCTGTACGGTATTTTCAACAGTACAAGGAGCACCTGAACCGACGATTTTTAAAACCACGAGTGTGTGTGAATTTTCATTTGCCACTACCATCCAAACATTTCCGGGAATTAAAGCAAAATGTCTCGGTCCTTCCCCTCCTGAACCGGTCAATCCGATGTTTTCCAAGGTCCCATTTTCTTGAATAGCAAACGATGCAATGCTGTCGTGTCCGCGGTTGGATGCATAGACAAAAAGGCCATCGCTTGAAACAGCAATTTCTGCGCTGGTATTTTTTCCAGTATAGCCGTCAGGTATTAGGGGCAGCAGCTGCAAAAATTCCAATTGTCCGTCCCCGTTGATCTTGTAAACCAACAGCGTGGAATTAATCTCGTTTAAGGAATAAACAAAAGGTTTGTTGGGGTGAAAGCTTAAATGACGCGGACCCGCCCCTGCTTCTGTTTGCACTTTGTATTTTAACGTTAATGCCCCCGTATCAGCGTTCAGTTTATAAGTGGTGATCGTATCTGTTCCCAAATCCGATACAAGAAACAGGTTTTTCCCCGGAACTTGTATAATGGAGTGCGGATGAGCGGCATCTTGTCTTTCTGCATTCGGTCCGAACCCTTCGTGTTTCACTGAAGCAGCCAATTCGCCTATCGCTCCATTTGTATGGAGAGGATAAACATTAACAGTCGCGCCCGAATATGTAACAGCTAGCAGCCATTGCCCAGTTTCATCGATGGTGACATGAGCTGGATGATCGCCATTTGAGCTTTGGCGATTGATCTCCACTATTTTTTGGGCTACTGGATAGATCCAATAACTGACAAGTTCGCCATTGCCCACTTCACTGGTAGCAACAAAACTCGTGCCAGTTGGATGGACAGCGATAAAAGAAGGACGTTCGATTCCCGATATCCCCATTACTTCTGTCAATTCTCCTGCAGTATCTTCAAATTCCCAAAGTTTGATGCCTGGTTCTGTTTCTGACGAATACGATCCTGTTAGCAGGTAGCTGGATGCCATCAAATTCCTCCTTGATTTCGAATGCAAAACAAGCGTTTCCGCTCCTAGCAGGGTAGGGCCTGAACGCAATTTCTTCGTCCAGTTTTAATTTTTTAAATTTCCGTGAGTTTCTGAAGCAAATGAGTTAAAGTAAGCAATGAAACCCGACCATTCTATTATACGAGAAAGAAGGTTATCCATGAGAAATTTCGGTTTATCCATCAGGGAAAAAAGCATTGTGTGCATCGGATTTATGGGAGTCGGAAAAACAACCGTTGGAAAATTGCTTGCCCAAAAGCTTTACCGCAATTTTGTAGACATTGATGTGGAGATCGAAAAAGAATTTGCCATGCCGATTCCGCAAATTTTCGAAACTTATGGGGAGCAAACCTTTCGTGCCAAAGAAAAAGAATTGATTTTACACTATAGCCAACAACCGCTGAACATCATTTCTGTCGGCGGTGGTGCTTTTTTGCAAAAAGAAATACAGGACATCTGCATGGCCAATTGCATCGTCCTGTTTCTCGATATTTCGTGGGAATCGTGGAAAGATCGCATTCATATTCTCGTTGATAACCGGCCTTTGTTGCAAAAGCGCTCTCTTGAAGACATGAAAACGCTGTTTCTCGAACGGCAATCTATCTACTCAGTAAATCATTCAAAGTTCCAAGTGGATAATTTCAAAGCGGAAGAAGCCGCTGAATATTTGGCAGACGCCTTAAAATTATCCTGGGAAATCCACGCACCCCAGTCAAATTAAAACAGAAACTCCGCCATCTCTACATGGCGGTTTTTTTCATGTTCTATTCTGCAGATGCGGCTGGGTCCTCGAGATCATAAGTTATTCCAGCTAGGCGGCAAAGAACACCGCCTTTCCGGCACGCCTTATGCTTGTCGGGCCTAAACAGCCGCATCCGCTTTTTTAAGAGTATTGTGCCTTTGCCAGGTCAAACAATCCGGCTCTTTTTAAATAATGTTCAGGTGCCAGGAATGTGATGGTCACTACTCCAGGATGTCGCCCAATTTCAATTGATCCCGTTATCGTAGCCCGATTCATAATTTCCGGCACGGTAACATCAAAGAGATCGGCTGCTCGCTGCAAGCCATTTTCTGTCGCATCATTCAACGTCGGCCCAGTCCCCACGAAAGAAATTGGCAACGATTCCTCCAGCTTGTCTATCTTCCATTTTTCCGCAAGCTGACGGGCTGTCTCTCGCTCTTTTTGTGTAAAAGGTTTAGCAGTATAAGGCAGATCTTCCACATTTGGCAGCAAAATCGGTCCTGCGTTATTTAGCCCTTTGACAACATGAACCTCCAAGTGAACGATTCCAGAAACGTCCGAAGTATGTCCGGCAATTTCTCCATCTCCCTGCATGGCGTGCATATCACCAAGGTAAATACCGCCTCCCGGTACTTTTACCGGACAAATCAATATTGCTCCGTCACGGACACGGCTAATGTCCATATGGCCATCTGTTCGGTGCGTCTCCAACTCTTCCTGCGTACTCGCATATTCATGTGGAGCCCCAACAAGAAATGAACCAAAATCCCCGGCGTTGTGTGAATCAGGGGTCGGACGGGAAGGCGTTGTTCCCAGCTGCCCCAAAAATGGCCGCATTCGCGCGATGGTTCCAACCAAATCATGAGGAGCAAACGTCACAATCGGATTTTGCACAGAATTCTCAGGTGTTTTCATATAACCACGGCCATCTTCGGCAATCGTTTCAGCTGCTTCTTTCGACAACGTGATTCCTACATCACCTTTTTCTCCGAAAAACATCGTGTAGCCATTTGTAAAAACAAATGGTGTAACATCCGCATCGCATTTGGCACAGCGGATCGCTTCGCTGCCAACGCCTTTAATAACCGTATCCGGATACATCGTTCCACATCCCGGGCATTTTACCGCGATAAAAGGATCTCCAAGAAAACGGCCTTCCACTGGACTGTCATTTCCTGAAGCAGTAGCATGAGACGTGACTTCGACTGACTTGATCTTAATGACAATTGCATCCCCTGGTTCTGCACCTTCGACATAAACTGGCTGTGTCACTTCATGCCCGCCACGTATACAAGGCGTAATCATTGGTCCCCAGCATCCGGGGGCTGTATGGGCAATGATATGGCCGCCGTCTTTTATCGGCCCAAGCATTTCTTTTCCAGGATCCAAGACACCATCGACATACCGATTAACCAACAAAGTCTCCACTGCAGTTTTCGTCTGGACTTTTTTCTCCACTTTTTCTGCCTCCCTTATTTTAATATTCAGTTTTTTAAAATTATACGCTATGGGTTGTAAGCTTTCAATTTTCCGCTTTATATTTCCATAGAAAAAACGCATGAGAGTCTTTTGAGACTTGCATGCGTTTCGAGAACTTATTCATAAATGAATTGCCGTTTGGATGAATAATTGAACCATAATGTAAAAAGCGACAGCAAACTTCAAATTGAATTGAAGGCCGTTGCGGATGCCGCTCAATCCATTGACACTGCTCAAAATAATAACCGGCATGACAAAAGGCGATAAAATGATGGAGATAACGCTTCCTGAAGTTACCGCGAGCACTACCAATTCTGGCGGATACGGGAAAGGAATTGCTTCTAACACTCCCGTCACCAATACTATGACTGGCAGCGGACCTAAACCGATAAATCCCAAGAAAATAACAATGAATGGGACCAGGAACAGAACATTCAGTACAGGAATAATACTCGTCAAATAGTTCATGCCATCGATTACATAGTCACCTACATTCGACTGATTCAGTGCATAAATCAATAATCCCGCAGCAACTAAAATGCTAAACTGCTGCGCTTGTTTAGCAATGCCAGTAGACAAGTAGTAGCGGGCTTCCACCGCAAAACTGGAAGGTTTTCTTTTGATCAAAAAATACATTAGGGTCCACCCAAGAATCACCAATGGAATGGTCAACAAAAATTCCAAGCCGGTCACTTCGTGCACAAAGAAAATGGTCCCAAACAACGAAATAAACAGAAAGACAAATTCCGCGACGTCTTTGTTCCATTTCCCTTGATTGCGTGAATTCTTCATGGCTTTATCGATTTCCTGTTTCAAGACATAGGTAAAATCCACACCGTATTTCTTTTCCTGAAAATAAGAGAAAATAACCGACAAAATCGTACCCGCGAAAGCGAAAGCGAATCCGAGCGCCATCGATTTCCAAAGAGTCGCTTCCAGCGCTTCCACTGCGAAGATAAAGCTGGGAATGCTGATGACCCATAAGGTAGATAATCCAAAGCCACGCAAAATAGCTGTGCCCTTAAAGTTTTCCCACGCCTCATCTTTATGCTCTTTTAAAAATGTATCGATAAAGCGATACATCATCGGCACCACCCCAAAGAGAAGAAAATGGGAAATCACTTGCGTCATTGCCATCAGACCAAAATAGAATTTTTGGCTCTGATTTAGTAAATTATGCGCAAAACTCATAATCTCTTCTATATAAGGCTCTTCTTTCAAAACCCAGCTGATCATTGGCACAATCAACAGCAGACCAATCAGGCTTCTCATCTGCTGCAATCCTTCGACGATGTCCATCTCAAAGGAATTGCTTGTGAAAAACAGCACAGCCAATGCCGTAACTACTAAAAAGAGTTGGAGTTGAATTTTTTTAAACGGCAGCAAGAGCAGAGCCGACAATAAGAGGAGCACACCTAAAATTGGAAGAAGCATGGTTAATAGAACACTCTCAAAAAAGTAGGTGATAAAATGCACGAAGGCATATGCTGAAACGGAAAAAATAAATCCCTGAGCAGCTTTTTGTTTCATTTCATCCCCCCTAGTTTCGCCATCATCTTTTCCTATTCTACACCTTTTGCAAGGGACATCTTTCGAATCCCGCGAATTCCTCTGGGATTCAACTTGACGACTTGAGGTGGCGGCAATTTCACAGCTGCACTCAAAGATTTTTTGTTTTCAGTTAATATGTGATATGCTCTGAGGTAACAATGATCGTATTTCATTGAGCAGACATTTCCCTTGGATAAAAGGCTTGCCATATTAATATCGTGTTCTCATAGTATAGGAGGAAATAAACGTGGGTGTAACAAGAAGCTTCTTCATTGCCTTATCTAAAAATCAAGTGCTGAACAGCGGCGCTAAAAGATGGGGTTTGAAACTCGGCGCCGGGAAAGTGGTGGCCGGAACTGACATCAAAAGTATGATGCAGTCAGTCAAGGAACTTAATGCGGATGGAATTAGTGCTACAATCGATAATTTGGGCGAATTTGTTCAGACTAGAGAAGAAGCAACGCATGCCAAAGAAGCTATCCTGGAAACACTCGAAGCGATTCAAGTTCATGGTGTAAATGCACACATGTCCATCAAATTGACCCAAATCGGTCTAGATGTTGACTTTTCTTTTTGCCTGAAAAACATTCAGGAAATTGTCGCAGCAGCTGCCAATTATGATATTTTCATTAACTTGGATATGGAAGATTATGATCATCTGCAGCAAACACTGGACATCCTAGACGTCTTGCTGAAAGAATACGATAATGTCGGAACTGTCATCCAAGCCTATTTGTACCGAGCTGAAAAAGACGTGGAAAATCTCAAAAATGTTCGCCTTCGCCTTGTAAAAGGTGCTTACAAAGAAAGCCCGGAAGTTTCTCTTCAGGAGAAAAAAGAGATTGATGAAAATTATTTGAAGCTCATCAAAATCCACCTTCAAGCTCCCGGATACACATCAATCGCAACGCATGATCATCATATTATTGAACAAGTAAAAGCATTTGTAACAGAAAAAGAGATTCCGCTGCATAGCTTTGAGTTTCAGATGCTCTATGGCTTTCGTACCGAAATGCAAAAGGATCTGGCAAAAGAGGGGTTTGCGTTCACGACTTACGTGCCGTTTGGCCAAGACTGGTATGCCTACTATATGAGAAGACTGGCTGAGAGACCTCAAAATATCAATTTGGCCTTGAAAAGTTTTGTCTCTAAATAGAAAAAAAGCCCCTTCAGAAATTTTCTGAACGGGCTCTTTTTCTATCAATTCGGTTAAACAAATGCTGGTAGAAAAACTATTACGGCTGCTTCCGCTTTTCTTTTTGTCCAGCTCCAGCAGCCAGCCCCTCGAGTCGCTTCAGCCTTTCCAGCAATGGCGAAGACCGCCATTACCGGCAAGGCTTCCAGCGCTTGTCGGGACTAAACGGCTGCTTCCGCTTTTCTTTTTTCAATCCAAATTTCTTACTTGGATTGGCTGCAGGTCTTGCTGAAGATTTTTTCTGTGTCTTTCGTATTGCAGCGGCAGCATCAATGCTTCGCCGAGCGATTCTGGAGATTCATCTATTGCAAATCCTGGGGAATCAGTTGCGATTTCAAATAAAATGTCTCCGTATTCCCGGAAGTAGATGGCGTTAAAGTAATTGCGGTCCTGAACAGGGGTTACACCCAATCCATAAGCCTCCACATGTTCTTTCCAGTCGAGTTGATCGGCATCATCTTGTGCACGCCAAGCAATGTGGTGGACCGTTCCAACACCCATTTGTCCGGTTCCGACTGGAGACAATTTCACATCAATGATATTGCCCAGGTCGCTTGCTGCGCGGAAACGCAAGAGATCGCCTTCTTCTCCGATTTTCTCAAGACCCATAACTGTTTCCAATAATTCAGCCGTTTTGTCAGCATTGGCTGTAAACAAAGTGGCTCCACCAAATCCTTTGATCGCAACTCCTTCTTCCACTTCACCGATAGTCCAGCTGTTTGGCTCTCCCTGTTCTCTTTCGACCAGTTCCAAATGCAAGCCATGCGGGTCATCAAATGTTAAGTACTGCTCTTCAAAACGCTGTGTTTTTGAAAATGGCACTTTGAATTTTTCCAATCTGTTTTCCCAGAAAGTTAAAGCTCCAACAGGTACTGCATAGGTGGTGACACCCACTTGTCCATCTCCAATTTTGCCTTTATAGGCATCTCCCCATGGAAAGAACGTGATGACGGTTCCCGGTTTCGCGGTTTCATCACCAAAATACAAGTGATACGTTCCTGGATCATCAAAATTTACTGTTTTTTTAACTAATCGCAAGCCCAATATTCCTGCGTAAAAGTCCACATTTTCCTGCGGGTCACCAACAATTGCGGTAATGTGGTGAATTCCCATTGACTTCTTCGTCATTCTTCAGCACTCCTTTAGTGTTAAATCTATGTGCCTATCTTACCATCATATTATCTCGAATTAAAAGTATTGACGCTCGTATCTAAAATTGGATTTTGTAGATCAAACTATCATTTCGGTCGATTGTCTTTATGCTGTTCCAA
Organism: Planococcus sp. TJ-307; assembly: GCF_058268435.1. Lineage (NCBI taxonomy): Bacteria > Bacillati > Bacillota > Bacilli > Caryophanales > Caryophanaceae > Planococcus > Planococcus sp. TJ-307. The sequence goes on along the minus strand of NZ_JBZDOJ010000004.1, from coordinate 155,298 downwards.
CTGCTCTTCTCTTTGATTCTTGATTTCCTCCAAACTTTCTTTGCTATCTTCCTTATCTTCTTCAATTTCTTGTTTGATTTGATGTTCTTCAGTTTTAGAAATATTCGACTTTTCCTGTTCTATTTCTATTTGCTCTTTCTGCTGTTCTTTAATTTCCTCAACTTTTTCTACATCATCCTGATATTGCTCTTCCACTTCAGAGGTAGAAGGCAGAAACGGGTCTTCGTTGAAATCTACTCGTCTGCCATAACGCAGCATATCGTAAATAATCAGTCCATTGTTTGGCATTCCATTAGCTGTTTTCATTGGGACAATATCAAACAATACATAGTAAAATGCATAAAAAACAAACCGGTCCCAAAAAGTGGCATACTCTTCCAGCATGCCATTCGCTAATAAGGCGTTTATTGTAACGGCCACTACCAGATTCACTAGAATTGGACCCGCGTAAAGCGATACGTAGGCAAATTTCCCTTCTCTTTTCAATGAATCATACGAATACCAGCTATACAAATGATAATATTTTCGTATATCGAACATCCCTATTTTAATAATCCTTGCCCCCGAGCCAATTGTCATCCGCGGGTTTTTAACACCCAAGATCAAGCTCATCAACAAATAACCGGATTCTCTTAAAAAGACTACAACCGGTAAAATAATAAATGCAGAAATTACTAATGAAACTAAATCAGCTAATCCGAACATTCGCTCACTCCTTCTCGAAAGCTCAAAAAGCTCTACCTCATAAGTTACCCGTATTATGTTTCATTCCTGCTTATCTAGCATTACAAACATGTTTCAATTTAATAAATTTAATCTGTTTTCTACTATCTTTTTCGTGTTAGCATAGCTATTATATAAAGAAGTGAAAAATCACAGACAGTTCGAAAATTTTAGGTTGCATCTTGTTAAGTGAGGTAGTACATATTCAGTCGTCGTTGCAATTAGCAATAAAAATTCACTTTAAAGGGTGGGTACTTTGGGAGCTAAACTCATACATTGGAATCGAAAAAAATGGATCATCCCTTTTTTCCTGATAGCGCTATTATTTGGAGCGGTCACTTTTGGAGAAATCACCTCTTCTCCCGATGCTTCTGCTTCCATACAAATTGCAGGATCTGCTGCCTTCAGCTCCCCACCCAACATCAATGAAATCAATAAGCGGGTCCACATTGTTAAAAACTTGTCCTACAGCGAATCGACTAACAGCTTTTTGGATGTTTATTATCCTAAACACGCAGCCGCTTCCATGCCAGTCATTTTGTGGATTCATGGAGGGGGCTATGTCGGCGGCTCTAAAGAAAGTCGTCAAGACTATGCAATGGCTTTAGCGAATGCTGGCTACGTAGTGGCGAATATTGATTATGCATTAGCCCCAGAATCTCTTTATCCAGGTCCAGTTGTTCAGGCAAATAAAGCACTCGCTTATATGCAGCTTCATGCTGCTGAATACGGCGGCGACATGAACCGTGTGTTTATAGGCGGTGATTCAGCAGGAGCACAGATCGCCAGTCAAGTTGCCGCGCTTGTATCAAGCGTAGAATTGGCTGAAACAATGGCAATTCAACCAGCCGTTTCCACCAGTCAACTTCGAGGAACATTGCTTTTGTGTGGCTTGTACAACTTAGACTCAGTCAGAGCCACTGCGTTCCCCAATATCGATGTTTATTTATCAGCTTACACAGGAGCAGAGCCATTCGAATCATTCCAGAGGATTGATGAACTGTCGACGGTCCAACATGTCACTCCTGACTTTCCGCCCGCCTTTATCACAGTCGGTGATGCAGATCCTTTTGTGTCGCAATCCACTGAACTGGCAGATGTTCTGCAATCCCATAATGTTCAGGTCAGTTCCGTCTTTTTTGAAGGTACCCAAAAAAACCTGAAGCACGAGTATCAATACGATTTAAGCACAAAAGATGCACGGGAAACGCTCGACAAAACTCTTCAATTCCTTTTCATCCACAGCCAATAAAACAAAAAAAAAACGAGCAAGCCACTTATTTGTGGCTTGCTAGTTAGAGCTTGCAGATAAAAGAATATTTACAAGACAAAATGAATAAAGTATCATTTGGTCGGGTTTTATACGGAATCCTGCGCTCCAGACGGACGCTTTCCGCGGACGAAGCGCTGAGCCTCCTCGTCGCAAGCTCCTGTGGGGTCTCATCACTCCGTTCTCCCGCAGGAGTCGCCGTCTTGCGCTCCGAATTCTTGCGTGAAGTAATGAACAAGATTGTCGGAACTCGTGTAACTTAGAAATGACGAGCAGGCTTTTCTCTTCGATTAGAACCACACGCTCCCAACCGGGCTGGCCGCGTAGACTCCTGTGGCCCAGCGAGAGCTGAAGACCCCGCAGGAACGGCAGTGACGAGGAGGCTGAAGCTTGAGCCCACGGAAAGCGAAGTGGCCGGACCGGTTGGGACTATGCACGGCCATTCATTTTGGTAAGCCTTTGTCTACAGTCTGAAACGAGCAAGCCACTTATTTGTGGCTTGCTCGTTGTTATTTATCCTTGATTTATGGCGCTTTCCCTTACAATAGCTGCAGCGCGTTTCCGTTTTTTAGAAGGCAGCATGTTAAACAAGATATTCAGAACAATAGCAGTAACACTGCCGGCAACGATTCCGTTGCTTGTCAAAATTTGAATGCTCGAAGGCAGTTGAACAAACAACTCAGGAACTACAGTAACCCCAAGTCCGATTCCGACTGCACAGGCAATAATCATGGAATTCTCTTGAGACTCGGTAATGATTGTGCTCAGCATTTTTATCCCCTGTGCAATGACCATCCCAAACATCGCAATCATGGCTCCGCCTAGGACAGATGGGGGGATAATCGTTGTCACAGCTGCAATTTTTGGAACAAATCCGAGAGTAATCAGCATAATGCCCGCAATCAGAATGATTTTGCGTGACTTGACGCCAGACATTTGGATCAATCCCACGTTTTGTGAAAATGCAGTATACGGAAACGAGTTGAATATTCCTCCCAATATAATGGCTAATCCTTCTGCTCGGTATCCTTTTGCCAGGTCTTTCTCGGCAATTTTCTTTTTCGTAATGTCACCAAGTGCAAAGTAAACGCCCGTCGATTCTACCAATGACACCATTGCGACCAAAATCATCGTCAAAATAGCTGGCCATTCAAAAGTCGGTGCTCCAAAATAAAAAGGTTCTACCATGTGGAAGTACGAGGCATCAGCGATAGGAGAAAAATCTACTTTTCCGTAAAAAGCAGCAACAATCGTTCCCACAACCAATCCCACCAAAATGGAAATGGCTCTCAGAAAACCTGTAGAAAACCGGTACATGAGCACGATAAAAAAGAGAGTACCGAAAGACAGTCCAATATTGACGAGTGATCCAAAATCACTTGCTCCCTGTCCGCCCCCCATATTGTTGATAGCTACAGGAATTAACGTGATTCCGATGATGGTAACTACTGTTCCAGTAACAACCGGCGGGAAAAATCGAACCAAGCTGCCGAAAAATCCGCTGATTAAAACTACGAACACTCCCGAAACGAGAATTGCTCCGTAAATAGCGGAAATGCCATATTGCCCTCCAATGGCAATCATCGGTCCAACCGCAGTAAACGTACAGCCAAGAACAACCGGAAGGCCTATCCCAAAAAAACGATTGCTGACAATTTGAAGAATGGTGGCTACACCGCAAAGCAGAATATCAATTGCAACCAGGTACGTCAATTGTTCAGCTGTCAGCCCAAGAGCCTCCCCGACAATAAGCGGCACCAAAACCGCTCCTGCGTACATGGCCAGTACATGTTGAAATCCTAAAGCTGTTTCGCCCAGTGCTTTTTTCATTGGTTTTTCGCCTCCTCAAAAAATGTCACTTGCCCATTTTCCAAAGATGAAATGTTTGCCAATGTTTCCACACGGATGCCACGCTCTCGAAGCAAGCTTCCCCCCGGTTGAAACCCTTTTTCGATGACAATACCAATTCCAGCCAATCTTGCGCCTGCTTGTTCAACAATGTCCAATAAACCAAGTGCTGCTTGGCCATTGGCAAGAAAATCGTCCATCACCAACACCACGTCGTCTTTCTGCAGAAAATCTTTTGACACTGAAATTTCATTGGTTTCATTTTTTGTATACGAGTGAACACTTGCTGTGTATAAATGATCCACTAATGTCAGGGATTTGCGCTTTCTTGCAAAAACCGCTGGTACACCTAAAACCAACCCTGTCATCATTGCAGGTGCGATTCCAGAGGACTCCAAAGTTAAAATTTTTGTGATGCCGCCTTCTTTAAAACGCAAAGCGAATTCTTCACCAATCGCCTGCATTAGCGGTGGGTCAATTTGATGATTTAAAAATGAATCTACTTTCAATACCGACTCCGACAAGACTTTGCCGTCCGATAAAATTTTGTCTTTTAACTTTTTCATGCTGTCAGCTCCTATTCTGTCACGGCTGAAGACATAAAAAAAGCCCTCAGAACGTGCATCCATCCATACCATGAGTGGAGCAATGTCCTTCGAGCTTAAATTCGAAAGGAAACAAAAAGAAAAGACGCCTAAAAAGGCGCAATTCTCATGCTTCGTTGCTTCTCATAGTCAGTTCGTTTACGGCAAACCGGTAGAAACTTGCGGGCCATATCCCCGCGATTATATGAGTAAATTGTATTTGAATGGTTTTATTATAGCACGCTGTTTTCGCATTTCAACAGAGCTGCAACTTAAAAAAGTATTCCTTTTATTCAGATAAAACAATCCTTTACTCGTCTTTCTCTTCCCATAAATGCTTGCCCAACTCTTGGCGAATTGTATCCGGAATTGCCTCGGATTCCTGAGCATTCAAGTTGTAATTCACGTAGACCGCAACATTTTTCGCACAAAGATTGCCGTCTTGATGCAGCTCTTCATACAATTCAAGACTGCTGCTGCCAATTTTTTTGACCCAGACATGTACTTCAACGTCTCGCCCGTAATAAAGTTGTCCTACAAATTCTAAAGTGGTTTTAACGATGACCATTTTCCAGTTCGTAAAATCATGATCAGGTGTAAACAGATCAAATATTGGCTTTCTGCCTGCTTCAAACCATACAGGCAAGGTCGTATTGTTGATATGCCCAACCGCATCTGTCTCGGAAACTCTTGGCGTCACTATTGTTTTATACATAAACGCTCTCCTAAACTTATTAGTTTTTTATTCGCAGGTATTGCAAAACCAAATCACTAAAAAAGATGGCACCGATTTGGCAGCCACCTTTCCTCGTTTAATTGTTGATGTATTTTTCAAACACATCGCCAAAATCTTTAACATGGTACTGGTTGCGGACAGAAGTCATCCAAGTAAACCCAAAATCAGTCAGCTTTGAGTACTGATCATCCAATGCCACTTCTCCGGTTCTAGAATTTTGAAGCACAGTTACTGCTTTTTCAAGGCTATCATTGGCCATACCAATAATAATTGAGTTTTCATGAGTATTTTCGGCAATTCTTAACAGTGATTTGTACAGATCGGTTAAGCGGTCTGCCTGCTGCTTTTGAACATCAATTTTGAATGGAATTGTTCCTACAACAAAGGCAATTTCTACATCCAAGTCGATTTTTCCGGCAGTTTCGAGAACCACACTTGAAATCGTATACTGAGAATACGGGTAGCGTTTTAAAGTGCGTTTAGATGACATTGCACTATCTCCGTCAACATGAATAATGGCAAGGTTCGTGAAGCAGTATTCGTCGGCTTTTGTCTTGATCAAAAAATAAATTTTTTCTCCATCTTCATACATAACATAATCATCAGAATCCGTTTTGTCAAAATCTTGCGGATCAATAATTTTTCCGATATCTGATAAACCCAGTGCCTCTGAAGCCATCTTTTTAAACATCTCGCCATTCCCCTTTTTCCATATAATAGTGGTTTGTTCAATTTTAGTGTATCAAAGAAACAGACAAAGGACATCTACAAAAGGGAATCCTGTTTTTCAAGCTCCTCAAAATGAAACGAGCTGCCCTTCAGCCACTATACTCAACTCTTCATCTAGTTGACTGGCTTGCCCTCGGTTCTATCTACTTTATAAGTAAATTCCATATCTACTTCCTTCTCTGCAGGGATGCGTACACGAAACTCCAGTTCATTTGACTGGACCAACTCATAGTCATGACTGGACGATTCCATCTGCCAAATCTGTTCGTGAATTTGGTGATTAACCTCAATTCGCACGGATTCCGATTTTTGGTTTTGCAGTTTGTATACATACGTCACATAGTCAAATTGGCCGTGTCGTTCACGCTTTTTCTCCCAGCTTTTGCTGACAATATCAAATGCTTCGCCTATGGAAAAAGATATTTTTTGCTGTGGTGCAGTGTGGCCAATGGCATTTTCTCCGGCAAATTCCATTTCCCCGTCCAGGTCCTGTTCATATACTTTGATAGTCCCTTTAGGCAAGGGAATACCAAGATTATTTTCAACTGTATTGTCAAACTCCACAATCACCTTTGCCTGCTGGCTGTCGGGTGTCACTTTATACAGCTTACGGAAAACCACGTTCTGTACCTTTTGGAAACTGATTTGCTTAACCTGTCCGTTCAGCAAGCTTACTGGATGCGCAATGCTATACGTGTGGTAATCAGCAAAGCTGTGTTCATGGAAAGAAGATTCCGGTTCCTCGGCTTTCGCAAAAAGCCTTGCCTGTGCATGTAATGGATGTGATTCCACATAGCGGCTAACCTTGCCAGCAGTTAATTTGAAACGGCTGTCAAAAAAACTAATCCCACTGTTATTGGACAGTTGGACCCATCCCAAGAGATTTAGCTCGGCTCCACGAATCTCTGCGACATAACTGGCATGCCACTCCAAGCCTTGAGTCAAATAGGAAATTTTCGCTTCCACATCTGACTCTATCGAAGCGACTTTCCATACTAATGCAGGTTTCGTCAATAGCCCTTCCGGCAAGGATGGCAAAATGAGTTCACCTATTGGATCAATCACGACTTCTTTCGTGTCGACGCGTTCTCCAACAAGACTCCCGGAAATACTGAGCAAGCGGATCTGCATCTCCTCATTGAGTTCTGCATTTCTTACCGTAATAACATCATCAATGTATTTTTCCAAAAGTTTTTCTTTGCTGATGACATTGTAATTATGGCTTTGTTCCAAAACGTGCAGACCATCGATCAGCACCGATTCTGTCTCAATCCCTGAGGCGACATCCATAAATTCAATTTCAGTCACTTCTGCATTCCCTGGAATTATTCGCGTCTCTTTGATCAATCCGAATCCGCCATTGTAGACGGTCAAACTTAAAGCTGTCTGATGATCACGCGTTGACTGGAATTTCATGCGGACCTCTCCTTTGCTAAGAGCTAATTTGCCTGTTCAAAGCCGAACCTTCCCTTCATTTCGGTCACCGATTAAAATACTGCTTTAGGTAAGCGATTGTATCCAACCGGCATGCTTCTGGTAGAGGAGATTTTTTTGGATGCACCAAATCGCCATAAAGCAGTTCTTCTAAAAATCGCAGTTCCCCTTTGTGCCTCTTGTCTTTTTGAGAATCGTAAACTTCTATTTTTATGTAAATCGCCGTTCCCTGCTCAATAAAATCAATGACGGTAATTTGGCATGCCACCTTAATTTCACTACTTTCCTGTTTGCTGTTAACGGACTTTTTCCAGATGCACCATCAGACTCATCCAATTTTCCCGTTCCTCACTGTTTGGATCATGAACAAGTACGTTTTCACGATTAAAGATCATGACGGGACGGTTTTCAAGGTTATATGCATCCCACTCTGAAAGATGCGGGGTATTCGGATTGCCGCTTCGGGCAAAGCGAATCCAGGAATGATGCATTTCTTTCGCCAATTTCTTTCGCTCTTTTAAATTCCCCGTTAATCGCTCTGTACCAGCTCTTGAAAGATTGTTCCAAATAAATGGCAGTTCCAATCCGTGGCAAGCTTTTAGCTGTCCATCAAATGCAGGGGTTTCCCAGTCGAAGCGATACATCCATACCGAGGCCCTTTGTTTGACCTGCAGTTCTGCAATTTTTAAAGCCGGGAATGTAAACAGGCTCATCGTCATCAGCTTGTCGTATATATTCTGATTCAGTTCTTCCACGTTTATCAGGTGTTGTGAAATTTCCAGCCAGTTGAGGCCAAATGCCTGTTCGAAAATAGATGAAATTTCTTCTGGAGTAGAATCTTTCCATCGGCTATCAAAAAAGCTGAAAAGACGGTATTCATCTTTGTTCGTGCCGATCAACACCGGAATTTCTGCCGCCGCCCCTTCAGCTATCGCCTGCTCTGGATGGACCGGAAGCAAGTCTCCTTCAACCACAGGAATCAGGCTCATCGCTGGCAGTAAAGCAGCTGTATCTACTAACTGCTGAGCCGGAATCTTTCTAAGTTTGTCCACTTCACCATGCCCAATATTCAAAGCAGACAAAAGGCGGCTGCTTACCTTTTCAGCAGTGGAGGAGGTGAGCACATTGGCCGCAGCACCGCTTTGCATAATTGCCTGATGGAACAGTCCTTTTGCTTTTGGAACTGCCATTAGAACACCAATACTCATGGCTCCTGCAGATTCTCCAAAAACCGTTACACGCTCTGGATCGCCGCCAAACCTCTCAATATTGTCCTGTACCCATTGAAGAGATGCAATTTGGTCCAAAATCCCACAGTTGCAGGATCCTGAGAAATCATCACCACCGATACCGCCTAAATGCAAAAAGCCGAGAGCGCCTAAGCGGTAATTGAATGTCACCACTACAACATCTCCTTCAGCCGCGAAGGAACGTCCATCATAGGTCTGGCTAGTACTCGTCCCAGCCGTAAAAGCACCTCCATGAATCCACACCATAACCGGGCGACGCCGGTTGTCCGCAGCCGGTGACCAGACATTTAAATACAGGCAATCTTCACTAGAATTGTCTGTTTGGTTTCCTAAAAACTCCATCACTCCATTGAATGTTTGCATAGCAGCCGGACCGAATAGCTCAGCTTCGCGCACTTCTTCCCATGGTTCTGGAGGCTGCGGTGCTCGAAAACGCAGATCATCGATAGGCGGCTTAGCGTAGGGAATTCCTTTCCAGACAGTCACATTGCCTTTTTTCTGGCCTTTTAGTTTTCCATATATACTTTCAACAATGGTTGATGTCATAGTTTTCTCCCCTTACTGGTAATGCTTTGTTCCCCTATATTCTACCATTCATCTTCTTAAATAACCTTTTTTATCTGATTATTAAGTATTATTAAAAATACTTTTTTCTGGCTGTGCACATAAAAAAGACCCGGCATTTTACCGGGTCTCCAGCGTTCAAAATAAACCGACGGCTCCTCCATCGTCAGTAACGTCCATACTCATTGCAGCCGGTTTCTTAGGCAAACCTGGCATGGTCATAATATCCCCTGTCAGGCAGACTAGGAATCCAGCACCCAATTTCGGCAGTATTTCCCGAATCGTAATGGTAAACCCTTCAGGACGGCCCAGCAATTTAGGTTGGTCCGATAGCGAATACTGGGTTTTGGCCATGCAGATTGGCAAGGAGTCCCAGCCGTATTTTTTCAATTCGACCAACTGCTTTTGTGCAAGGTCCGATAACTGAATATCTGCTCCGCCGTAAACTTTTTGAACAATCGTGCGAAGTTTGTCTTCAATGTCATCGTCTTCCTGATACAAGTGACGGAAATCAGTCGGACGCGCCAATTCCTGTTTGACTAACTTAGCCAAGGCAATTCCACCCTGCCCGCCTTTTTCCCAGACCTCTGTCATAGCGATAGCAACACCTTCTGCCCCCGCCCAGTCCAGAACGACTGCTAATTCCGATTCACTGTCCCCCGCAAAACGATTCAATGCAACAACCGGCTCAATGCCAAATTGACGGATGGTGTCCACATGCTTTTCTAAGTTAACCATTCCCTGTTTCACCGCATGAGCATTTTCTTCAGCCAATAGATTTTTTGCAATACCGCCATGCATTTTCAGCGCACGGACCGTCGCTACAATGACGACCGCATCGGGATGGAAACCGCCTTTTCGCGACTTGATGTGCATAAACTTCTCTGCACCCAGGTCTGCTCCAAATCCCGCTTCGGTGACGACGATATCCGCCAGTCTTCTTGCTGTATTCGTCGCAATCAACGAGTTGCAGCCATGCGCGATGTTTGCAAATGGACCTCCGTGAATGATGGCCGGTGTTCCTTCAATTGTCTGAACCAGGTTCGGTTTAAAAGCTTCTTTCAACAATAATGTTAAAGCCCCTTCTACGCCCAGGTCTCTAACCGTGATTGGCTCGCGGTCATACGTATAGCCAATGACCATCTGCGCCAGGCGCTCTTTTAAATCTCCCAAAGAAGATGCTAGGCAAAGCACGGCCATAATTTCTGAGGCCACCGTAATGTCGAAGCCGTCCTGGCGCGGTATTCCCTGTCCAGGACCACCAAGACCAATTGTCACTTGGCGCAGTGCCCGGTCATTAATATCCAGCGCACGCTTCCATATGATGCGCCGCGGATCAATGTTTAACTGATTCCCTTGATGAAGGTGATTGTCAATCAATGCAGCCAAGGCGTTATTTGCTGAAGTGATGGCGTGAATATCTCCTGTAAAATGAAGATTGATATCTTCCATCGGCAAGACTTGTGCAAACCCACCGCCCGTAGCTCCGCCTTTCACACCCATAACTGGACCTAAAGAAGGTTCCCGCAGCGCGACTGCGACTGATTCGTCCAATTGTTTAAACGCATCTGCCAACCCAACGGTCACAGTGGATTTCCCTTCCCCTGCAGGAGTCGGGCTGATGGCGGTCACGAGTACCACTTGCCCCATTTTTTGAACCGGCGGTAGTTGATCTACATTGATTTTTGCTTTAAAGTTTCCGTATAATTCCAAGGCTTCTTTAGAGATGCCCGCCTGTTCAGCTATTTCCAAAATCGGCAGTATTGTTGCTTCGCTCGCAATTGATAAATCCGTAAACGCCATGAATGGGATCCCAACTTTCAATTTTTTATTCAGTATAACCTGTTTTTACTAAAATAAAAAATAGCCGCTTCTCCAAACTTCGGAGAAACGGCTATTTGCACTTGTATGAAGCAAAATTCCCAACTGAAAACTCGCTTTATTTTTTTGTAAGATCTGTTTGCTTTTCTTTGTTTTGCTTTTCTTCTAACTCAAATTCTGACGTCACATCATCCATCACTTCTTTAGTTGAGTTTTTAAACTCTTTCAAAGTTTGGCCCACTGCTCGCCCTAATTGCGGCAACTTAGCTGGTCCAAAGATGATTAAGGCAATGATTAAAATTAATATCAACCCAGGCACTCCGATATTCGGCATCTGTATTTCCTCCTTTGCTAGGCAATTTCGTTTTCAATTCGCTGGTTCATCTTTCTCAATGTCACACTTGATACCAAAATACTGATTTCAAACAAAACAAATAACGGAATGATGATTAAAACATCTGACAGAAAATCCGGCGGTGAAATCAAAACACCAATTACTACTAGAACAAAGTAAGCAATTTTCCGCATATTCCGTAAAGACATAGGTGTGACTATGCCCAATTTGGTCAAGAACATGATGACAACGGGCATTTCAAACACAATTCCTACCGGAATGATCAAATTAAACATGAATGTAAAGTATTGGCTCATCCCATAAGTTTCAATAGCACCAATAGACTGGTTGATGTCTGACATAAAATTCAGCATCATCGGAAACAAAATAAAGTAACTGAAACTGACTCCTGCCAAAAATAAAAAAAATGATACGGGAATAAATAAAAATGTTCCTTTAGCTTCACCTTCTGACAAACCTGGTTTTACAAAAAGCCAAATTTGGTGGAGAAGTACCGGCAATGTGATGAGAATTGCGAGAAGCAATGCACATTTAAAATAAATCATAATGCCGTCAGTAAAACCAAAAACATTCCAATCTACATTGACTGCCGTCGGCTGCATTTTGATGAAGTTCAAAATTTTGGCCGCGATGGCAAATCCAATTCCTAGAGAAACGATAAACGCAACCGCAATTACAATGAGCCGCTTTCTTAACTCTGTTAAGTGCTCAATGAGAGTAAATTCTTGTTCCATGTTCCTTACCCACCTATTTGCTTGAATGTGGAAACCCGTTATGGAAACCCGGACAAAACACAGTGCATTTCAACAAAACTGAATTTATAAACCAAAGTTTTATCAAAATAGTGATTGACGTTTCTTTCCACTTGTTATTATACTCTTCATAAACGATTTGTAAATCATATATTTATGGTTATCGAATTTTTGTTGAGGCAGGTGATTTACATGACAAAATACAACGATGAAGAATTAAGAATGGTCAACCAATTGATTTTGGCCATTTTCTTGGTAGGTGATTTCTCGTACTTCCTTTTTCTAAACAATACTGTTTTCCCTTGGTTTGCTCTAGCAGGATCTTCAGCTGGACTTGCCATTATCGTATTATGTTGGACAGGGACTAAATATCTTTTTTTTAATATCAGCCTGATTTTGGCAACAGTGGTCTTTTCACTGGTTTTTAACTGGAGTTCATTTTTTTAAGAAGATTGTTTAAAAAGAAGTTTCTGCCTTATGGCAAGAATCTTCTTTTTTATTCTATTCATAACCATAAGTATATTTATTCATGGATAAATAAGTATTATTTTTAATGCTTGCATCGGCGTATAATCTTAATTTATGTGTATAGAATCATTTTTTTCATATTACATAAATCAAAAGATAAAGCTTAGAAATAGAGATTTCCCCGTTTTACTTTAAAGAAATTGGAGGTTTTCATGTGGCTGATAACAGCAATACACAAGCCGGCAAAAAAGGGACAACAAGACGCGACTTTTTAAAAAATTCCGGACTGACAGTCGGAGGCGTTGTTTTAGGAGGAGCAATTGGAAGTTTATTCGGAAGCAACAACACAACACCCTCACAACAAACAGCACCTGCTGCACCTGCGCTGACCGTCAATCCTTCAGCGGCATTAATGTTCTTTACACCCGCTCAATACCAACTGACTCAGGCAACGGCGGAACGCATTTATCCAAAAGATGACAACGGACCCGGCGCCATGGAGTTGAACGCCGCCATTTACATCGATCACCAACTTGCCGGTGCTTGGGGCATCAACTCCAAAGAATACATGGCGGGGCCTTTTTACAAAGCAGAAGAAACCCAAGGCAGCCAAATTCGCATTTTACGAAAAGACCTCTTTCTTATGGGATTGGCCGCTTTAAACACTTACAGCAATAAAACATTTGAAGCGAGCTTTACTGACCTTGAAGCTGAACAACAAGACGAGGTATTAACGGCTTTCAGTGAAGACAAGGCTCCGGAGATTTCAAAAGTGCCTTCAAGCAGCTTTTTCAGCCTGCTGCGCAGTTTGACAATTGAAGGGGTTTACGCTGATCCACTATATGGCGGCAACAAAGAAATGCAGGGCTGGGCGATGCGGAAATATCCAGGCACCCGCTTGAGCTTTGCACAAGAAATACAAAACAGTGATTTTGTCCAATTGGACCCGGAGAGCCTTACAAGCCACATGGGTCATTAATGATAGATAGGAAGGATTGATTAACTATGGTAACGAAATTACCAAAAGTACCGGTCGTTGTTGTCGGCATGGGATGGGCAGGCGGCATTGTTTCATCTGAACTGACTAAAGCAGGCATATCCGTTGTCGGGCTTGAGCGCGGCAAAGACCGGAATACCAGTGATTACACGATGGCCCACGATGAATTGCGTTATCAGCACCGCGAAGAATTGATGCAGGACCTTTCCAAAGAAACCATTACAAGCCGGAATAACGAAAAGATGCGCGCCCTCCCGATGCGGGATTACGGAACATTTATCGTTGGAGACGGCGTTGGCGGAGCCGGAAGCCATTGGAATGGGCAAACTTACCGCTTTCTTCCATATGACTTTGAAATCAAGACCATGACTGAAGAACGTTATGGGCCGGACAAAATCAGCCCCGACATGCCGCTTCAAAACTGGGGAATTACTTACGATGAAATTGAACCTTATTATGATACATTCGAAAAAATGGCGGGAATCTCTGGAGAAACAGTAGAGGGATTCGGTTATGGCCCACGCTCAAATCCTTATCCAACCGGTCCAATGCTTAAAACACCGATTATGGAAATGTTTGAAACAGCTACAAAAAACTTAGGTTACTCTCCATATATACTGCCTTCAGGCAACCTTTCAGAAGCTTACGAAAATCCGGATGGCATTTCCCGTGCTGCCTGCCAGTATTGTGCATACTGCGAAAACTTCGGCTGTGAATATGGCGCCAAAGCTGACCCGGCAGTTACAGTCATTCCTGTCGCAAAACAAACCGGCAACTTGGACCTTCGCACACACTCTAATGTAATCGAAATCTTAAACGATGGATCTAGAGCAACAGGCGTCATTTATGTCGACACAATCACAGGGGAAGAATTCGAACAGCCGGCTGAAGTCGTCGTTGTAGCAAGCTACGTGTTCAACAACGTCCGCCTCTTGCTGAACTCCGGTTTAGGCCGTCCCTACAATTCCGCGAACCAGACAGGATCCATCGGCAAAAACTATTGCTACCAGGTCAGTTCCGCTTCTTCCATGATGTTTTTTGAAGATAAGGAGTTTAATCTATATGGCGGCGCAGGCGCGCTTGGCATTGAAATCCCTGATTTTGTCGGTGATGCATTTGACCATTCTGACTTGAACTTCCTTCACGGTGCCGGTATACGCGTCACTCAATACGGCAACCGGCCAATCGCCAACAATGTCGTTCCTGCGGGGACTCCAGCATGGGGCGCAGAATTTAAATCTGCATCAATCAAATACGCAAACAGCTTTTTTCCGGTAAAATCGCAAGGAGCGAGTATGCCGCATCGCTATAATTACCTGGACTTGGATCCCGAGTACAAGGATGCCTACGGCAAACCGTTGCTGCGCATGACTTTCGATTACACCGAACAGGACCGTGAACTGGTGAAATATATTTCGAAGGTCACCCATAAAATTGCTGAAGAAATTGGCGCTGATATTATTCAAACAAACGAAGAACAAGGTAACTTTAACGTCAATAAAGACACCAATACCCACAATACGGGCGGTGTTATCATGGGTGCAGACCCTGAAACATCCGCAGTCAACAGCTATATGCAAATGTGGGATGCCGAAAATGTTTTTGTTGTCGGATCTTCCGCTTTCCCGCATAATAGCGCGTTCAATCCCACAGGCACTTTAGGTGCGCTTTCTTACCGAGCAGCGGAAGGAATTCAACGCTTCCTAAAAGATGGCGGCTCTCTCGTCTAAACCAATCAAAAAAGCTTCAGGCTCTCTAGCAGAGCCTGAAGCTTTTTTGTGTATTTGCCGGATAAGGCTTGGATGTACTACAATGTGTTCAGCATCAGAAAGCTTTTAGAGAGGAGAAAAAGACATGGATTTTCTGCAATTAAAGTATTTTCAGGAAGTAGCGAAATACCAGCATCTGACAAAAGCTGCTCAAGCGCTTAATGTATCTCAACCAGCACTTAGCAAAACCATTGCCAAACTGGAAACTCGTCTAGGCTACCAGTTGTTCGATCGCACCGGCCGGCAAATTCGCTTGAACTCTTTGGGTCAAGCCTATTTAAAAACTGTCGACAGGATTTTTTTGGAACTGCAAAAAAGTGAGAAAGAACTGGCTTTTTTGACCGAAAAACAAAATCGCTTGATTTCAGTAGCAGTCACCATTCCGACCATTCTCCCCGAACTGTTGGGCGGTTTCCTGAAAATCCATCCTCAAGCTCAATTTCGCCAATACCAGGCTTTTGCCCAGCGCATGCAAAGCCAGCTTGAAAGCGGGGAGATCGATGTCGGCATTTCCACTTTTCCCATCCAAGGAGAAAACATTGAATGGTATCCCATTATAGAAGAGGAGATTCTGTTGGCAGTGCCATTATCTCACCCACTCGCTTCACGCAAAAGCATTGAGCTGACAGAAGTGCAAAATGATCCATTTATCGTTATGCCTCCAGGCTATGGATTTCGCGATTTAACGGAAAACTTTTGTGCACAAGCAGGCTTTTATCCTGACTTTGCCTTCGAGGGAGACGAAACAGGGGTCACTTACGAATTGGTTGAGAAAGGATTAGGGGTTGCCTTTAGCCCATCCTTAATCCGAAGCAGACGCATCTCTTCTCTTCAATTGAAAGAATTAAAAATTTCCGAACCAAGGTGCACCCGTTCGGTAGGGCTCGTTTGGCACAAAGAGCGCAGCCAAACAGATACCGTAAAGGAATTCATTGCTTATACCATTGCCTTTTTAGAAGAACAGAAACAGCAAGCTTCAGTAGCCAAAGCAAGGGATTAGAAACGCACATCCCCGATAATCGTCAGTTCCGGGAAATCTTCTTCTACTGTTGCCAATAAATCATTTTCCTCCAGCTGTTCGTACAATTCTTCCTCATCCGCTTTTCGGACCGGTTCTAAATTTTCGGTGAGGTCATGAAACTTAAGAATGTATTTTTTCTGGCCATTTTTAGTCAGCACATAAACATCCAATGGATCGTACTTCACCACTTCTTTTAACTGCTGGTGCTCGAGAATCGATGCAGCATCCAGTTTATTGAAATGGGTATAAAGGAAGCTTTCCGAGCGTCCTTCTTCCGCTGAAATAAAACTCATTTTTGCATGATGGCGGTTGATAAAGCGCTCCGATAGTGACTGGTGAAACGTGATGGTTTCCCATTCTACGTCGTTGCTGTATTTTTCGATAAACCGTTCAGACAAAATCTGATGACGCGTCACTAATGTCCAATCGACTTGACGGGCATGACGATGGATTAACGGCATCGGCAAATACTGATAACGGCATAGCTCTGGCCACGATAATTTGTGGTGATGCTTTTCAATAAATGCCGGTGACAATCCTTTTGAGTTGGCCAGCTGCTGCTTCATTGAAACAAGCCTCCAGTATTCTGCCTCATCAAAGGATTCACCTTCTTTTTCTGCTGTTTTTTGTTGCTTTTTACTCAATTCTTCTGGAGCAATCGGAGTCCATTTCTTTTTATCTGCATACTTCTCAATGGCGGTTTCGGAAAGCTTTTGCGCTTGAATGATCTCGTTCCAAAACAAACGATTTTTGTACTTGCGAATAAAGCCTTCTGATAGTTTCTGGAAACGTGAAACCAGCTTCCAATTCACTTGGTCCAGGTTTTCTTTAATGAATTTTTCCGATAACTGCTCTTCCTGGCAAATCTGATTCCACGAAATTGAGCGCTTGTCTGTTAACTCTTTTGCGTCCATTAGTTCAGTTAAGGAATTAAACATATAAACCACTCTCTCTTTGCATTTTGATAGTGTCTATAGTAACATGCCTTAACGCGAAAAACCCGCACACCGGTCGAAACCGGGATGCGGATATTGTTTTTCTATCGTTCTTCCTGTTGTTCCCTTTCTTCCAGATTGTCCTGCAGATTCGAAATTCTTCCGCTGTCTGCCATTTCCATTTCATTTTCTTGTTCTCTCTGTTCCTTTTCCAGCTGTTTTTGCTTTAGTTCCTCTAAATTTTTGTTTTTTGCCATCATAATCTCTCCTCAAATTTCTTATTTTTATTCCCAATGCTCTCCATTATTCAGAGACTTCTGCGGATGCCACTAAAATTGCTTCAGGCGTTTCTTAAAATGCGAAAGGATGCCTCGCTGCTTTGATTACCGTGGCAGGGAGACATCCTTCATTTGAGCTTATTGCTTTTTCTTTTTGACAATTGCGACGGTACATCTTGACACACATATCAGTTTTTCTTCTTCATCGACAATTTTAATATCCCAAACCATCGTGGTCCTGCCTATATGCAATGGTGTACCGGTAGCAGTTACCAGTCCGTCCTGTTTGCCGCGCAAGTGATTGGCATTGATTTCCAAACCGACAGCAATTTCGGTTTCCTGATCGATGGACTCCCAGGTCCCGACACTGGCAACCGATTCTGCCAACACGACGGAAGCCCCGCCGTGCAGCTGTCCGAAAGGCTGATGTGTAGCTGCGTGAACAGGCATGGTTGCAACTACTTTGTCCGGGGTAACTTCAATGAATTCGATTCCTAATACACCTGCAATTGTTTCTTCCAAAGGCTTCATTTGCATACTGGCAGTCTCCTTTTTTATCTACCGTTCCTCAAGCTTTGCTTTTTGCGTAAAGTTCACGCAGAAGGAACTTTTGTATTTTCCCGCTGGCATTGCGCGGCAATTCATCGACAAAGCGATAAGTTCTTGGCCGCTTGAAACGTGCCAATTTTTCATTGTTGAGGCAAAACTCCTCCAGCTGCTGCTCTGTCAATAAGGCATCTTTAACAACAATAAAGGCCATAACGGCTTCTCCCCATTTTTCATCAGGAATTCCCAGCACGGCAACGTCCTGAACCAGTTCATGTTCATGCAGAACGTCTTCTACTTCACGCGGATAAATATTTTCTCCGCCACTGATGATCATATCATCCACTCGATCAGCCACAAACAAATAGCCATCCTCATCCAGATACCCCAAATCACTCGTATGGTACCAACCTTTGTATAATACGCGGGAAGTGGCTTGTGGACGGTGGAAATAGCCAGCCATCATGCTTGGCCCGCGAACAATGATTTCCCCGACTTCAAATATCCCTACTTGCTCATCCGGCTCTGAAGGTCCTTTTTCATTTGGCCGAACAATACGGATTTCATGGTTAAAGGCAGGCTTGCCGGCAGATCCTGCTTTCGTTAACTGCTCATCTTCAGCAAGAAACGTAATAGCTGGACCCATTTCCGTTTGGCCGTATGCCTGAATCAAATTGATTCCCAGTACTTCTTTAACGTGTTTGACCAGTACAGGGGCCATTGGAGCCGCACCATACAATCCACGCTGCAAAGTTTTGACTTTTTCATTTGCTCCGTCCAAATCTGCCATCATACTCCACATTGTTGGCACGGCAAACATCACCGTAACTTTTTCTTTCTCCACTGTGTCCACAGCTGCCTGCGGGTTGAATTGATGCATGATGACGCTTGAGGCTCCTGCTTGAACGCGCGGAATTACGCAGCAATGCAGTTCAGCACAATGAAACATCGGCGCAATAACCAGTCCCACGTCGTTTTTCGTATACTTCAGCATGGCAATACAGGTCAGGCTTTGTTCAGCCATATCACGATGGCGATGAATGACTCCTTTTGGGCGTCCCGTTGTTCCGCTCGTATACATAATAGCGTAAGTATCGAGCTCATCGACCTGCACATAAGGATCCGTCGCAGATGCCCTGCTTACCTGCTCCTGATAACTCACCGCATAGTCCGGAACTTTGTCATCTATAAACCAAAATTGGATACTCGGAAAATGGGCAGCAACGCTTTTGATGGTATCTTCTAAAGCTTCCTCGAACAAAACGATTTCAGGGGTTGCATCATTCAAAATATACACCAACTCCTCTGGCTTTAGGCGGAAGTTAATGGGATTAAACACAGCACCAATTTTTGCACAAGCAAACAGCGCGGTAGGCAATTCGCGATTATTGAACAAAAAAGTTGAAACCCGATCCCCTTTACTGACGCCCGCCGAAGTTAGCGCATTCGCTAAGCGGTGAACTTCGTTGCGCCATTGCGCGTAAGTCCAGCTTTCCCCTCTTCTGATATCGACCAACGCTTTTTTGTCCGGATACTGATCTGCTGTCTGATCAAAGATTTTTCCGAGTGTCGCATACATACTTTGCTTCTCCTCCTCTAATGAAATCTTCTTAGTTCATTCCAATTCATGATGTCAGAAAATAAGTAATATTGCAACAATTCAAAGACTCATCTTTGTGTAAGAAATTAGTCCCTTTTTTTGATAACGTTTACGAATATCAAAAGCCGATGCTAATCACCTGAGCATAGCTCTCCTAAATGACGAAAAGACAGTCTTCTTCAGTTCGTGCCAAGACGATTAAGATAGGTGGGATAAAAGGTCTTCCCCTTTTAGAAACTAACTCTTTTAAGTAATTTAGTTGAATAGAAATTTGGTGATATATCTTTCAGAAAGAAATAGTAATTATACTTTTCGTAGTAATTTAGTATTTGCTATTAACTTTCGGAGATTATAGTCGATATTTTTAATATAAGAATCAGCATTTTTCAAAAAACGCCTAATTAGAAAAACTTGAAGTTGAGTAATATAGAACGGTAAATCTCCTACTTATATCTTTGTAACACAAATGTAATATTGAAACTTATTGCCTATACTAATTTAATTATATAGAATTAAGGAAATTACAGATAATAGATTGAATTGTCTATCAATAGAAAAGAAAAAGGGGTTTGAGGATGAGAAAAATTATTTTTACGTTATTTGCAGCCGCTGCTTTGTCGTTGGCCATTGGTACTTCGGATACCGAGGCCAGTGATTATACCGTTAAACCAGGAGATACTTTATGGAAAGTCGCATCCACTAATAAGGTCTCAGTTGATCAGTTGATTTCTTGGAACAAGTTATCTTCCAATTCGATTTATCCAAATCAGAAAATTAAAGTTTCTGCAGCCTCAACTCCGGCCGCATCTCCACAAAAAGTTAGTGCACCTAAATCATCTGCCAACTCTGTGAATACATATACGGTAAAAACAGGAGACACTCTGTCCCATATAGCCCGTATCCACAGCATGAGTGTTAGCTCCATCCAACAGTTGAACAAGTTGTCCGACAGCAATATCCGCCCCGGGCAAAAATTAACCGTTAGTGGTCAGGCGTCGGCACCGACCGCAAAACCTCCTGCAGCAGCTCCAGTGGTTTCTAAAACCAGTACATATCGCGTAGCCAGTGGCGATACACTATCAAATATCGCGAAACGCCACGGCAGTTCTGTTTCACAACTAATGAGCTTGAATGGCCTAACCACAAGTTCGATCCGAATTGGCCAAGTCTTAAAGGTTGATGGCAGTTCGGCAACTAAACAGCCTGTAACCGTTTCTAACCCCGTCTCTGCTGCACCTGCAACACCAGGCAATATTTCAACTCTTATTGCTACCGCTAACTCATTGCTAGGCACACCTTATAAATGGGGTGGTGCAGCGCCAGGCGGTTTCGATTGCAGCGGCTTCATTTACCATGTTTATAATCAGGCGGGGATCAGTGTCCCAAGAACAAGCACTACCGGCTATGACGCGATATCTTATAACGTAAGTTCTCCTCTAGTCGGCGATTTGGTGTTTTTTAAAGATACATACCGCGCTGGGATTTCACATATGGGCATTTATATCGGCAACAACAGCTTTATTCATGCTGGCGGGGATCGTGTTCAAATCACTAGTTTGAACGACAGCTATTGGAGCAAACATGTCGACAGCTATCAGCGCCTCAATGTGATGAGATAGCCTCCAGAATCTTGACCTAAAAACTAAGCAACATAAATAGAACCGATTATAAAAAAAGAAGAGCGACGCTGGCAGTGATCAGCGTCGCTCTTCTTTTTTTCGCTCAAATCAGCGAATTGACACCAGTAATCTTTCGCTAATTATAATCATTATCACTTAATATTGATTTTAATTTAAAAACTGGTATTATTAAGGATGTAGTGTTTTATATAAAAAAAGAAAACGAGGTGTTTGATTTATGAGTACAAACAAAACAGGATTAACAACCAGCTGGGGTGCTCCAGTCGGAGACAATCAAAATTCCCAAACAGCCGGACAACGCGGCCCCATCCTTTTACAGGATGTCCATCTTCTTGAAAAGCTTGCGCATTTCAACAGAGAACGAATTCCTGAGCGTGTAGTACATGCCAAAGGCGCTGGCGCTCATGGTTATTTTGAAGTAACTCACGATGTTTCCAAATACACAAAAGCTGCTTTCTTATCTGAAGTTGGCAAGAAAACGGACATGTTTGCCCGCTTCTCAACCGTTGCTGGTGAACTGGGATCTGCGGATACCGTCCGTGATCCGCGTGGTTTTTCTTTGAAGTTTTATACAGAAGAAGGAAACTATGATTTAGTTGGCAACAACACGCCCATTTTCTTCATCCAAGACGCAATTAAATTTCCTGATTTTATCCATACACAAAAACGCGACCCACGCACGCACTTGAAAAACCCGAACGCAGTATGGGACTTCTGGTCATTATCACCAGAATCATTGCACCAGGTGACTTATTTGATGGGTGACCGCGGAATTCCGGCTACTCTTCGCCACATGCACGGTTTCGGCAGCCACACATTCAAATGGACAAACGCAGAAGGCGAATCCGTTTGGATCAAATACCATATGCTTACTGAACAAGGCATTCAAAACATCACTCAGGAAGTAGCTGACAAAATTGCCGGTGAAAATCCCGATTTCCATACCGAAGACTTGTTCAATGCGATTGAACAAGGCGACTTCCCTGAATGGAAAATGTATGTCCAAGTTATGCCTTTAGAAGATGCAAACACATATCGCTTCGACCCATTTGATGTAACAAAAACATGGTCTCACAAAGACTATCCGTTAATGGAAGTTGGCCGCATGGTGCTTAACCGCAATCCGGAAAACTATTTTGCTGAAGTGGAGCAGGCGACTTTCTCTCCAGGCACATTGGTTCCTGGCATTGACGTATCACCGGATAAAATGCTGCAAGGCCGTTTGTTTGCATACCACGATGCTCATCGTTACCGTGTAGGCGCTAACCACCAGATGCTGCCGATCAATGCAGCGAAAAACCAAGTCAACAACTACCAGCGCGATGGCCAAATGAACTTTGGCAATAATGGCGGCGGTTCTGTTTATTACGAGCCAAACAGCTATGGCGGCCCTACTGAAACTGAAGCGGCTAAACCGGCTAAGATGGAAGTATCCGGCGTTACAGATTCAGTCCCTTACTTTAAAGAAGATTATTACACGCAGCCAGGCGATCTTTACCGTCTGCAAAGTGCTGAAGAGCAGGAACGCCTTGTTGCAACTTTCGTCGGCGGCTTAAGCGCTGTTGACCGGGATGACATCAAGCTTCGCCAAATCAGCCACTTATACAAAGCAGATGCTGAGTTCGGCACACGTGTAGCAGATGGCCTTGGACTTGTTGTTCCTGACCTTACGGAAACAAAATAATTACTTGATAACCTAACACCTATATTCTCAATTAGCCATTTATCCGATACTGGATAGATGGCTTTTTTAATTCCACACAAAAAAAGAGGCCAGCTACGGCCTCTTTTCAACTTTTATTCTACATCAACCAATTGGTTGGCAATAATTTTCGCCAAATCAGAGCCGTTTTGTATACAAGCGCCAATTCCTACTCCAAAGTAGGAAGATCCGGCCAGTTTGACACGAGGAACTAACTCTTCCATTTTCAGCTCCAGCGCGCTGATCGCGGTTTTATGGGCCATATGGTAATTGGGCATCAAGTTTTTCCAGCCCGTCACTTCAACTGCTATAGGCGCTTCTTCAATGTCCAAGCTTTTGCGGACGTCTTCCATTGCTGCTTTCGCCAGTTCTTCTTCTGATAAGTCTTTTAAGAGCCCATAAGATGGATGGGAGCTCTTATAAAACAGACGCACCAACAATTTATGGCTTTTTGACGTATGGCTCCATTTCCGGCTCGTCCAAGTGCAGGCATTGCAATGCAAATCACTTCCCTGCGAGACGATGAATCCCGTCCCGTCTTTTGGAAGCTGCTCGTCTGGTACATCAAACCCAAGATACACACTGAGTAAAGAAGAATTCAGGAACTGATCAAACTCGAGATCCAACTCAGGAATTCCTAAAAGTTGTTGGGCAACTTGGTGAGGTGTTGCCAAAATTACATAATCGGCTTCTAATACTTCTCCATTCTCCAATGCCACCAGGTAGCCTCCGCCGTTTTTTTGGACCGACGTGGTTCCCACGCCTTTCACGATACGGGCTTGTCCTGACTGTTTCTCCATCTCATCAATCAACACTTGCATGCCGCCATCAAATGAGATGAATTTCTTATTGGCGGTTCCTTGGAAAAACTCCTTGTTGGCTTCAAATCCTTTGATGATGCTGCCGTATTTATTTTTGTAATCCACCAGATACGGCAAAGTAGACGCCAAAGTCAGTTCGTGGAGATTACCCGAATACACACCAGACAATACCGGCGCAATCTGATTATCCACCAACTCTTTGCCGAGAAACGCTTCGAGGAATTCTCCAATTGAACTGTCTCGTGTAAAGCTTTCATTGACGCTGTCAAGATCCTTCAATGCTGCCTGCTTGCCTTCTTCTGACACGAGCGTTGAACTAAGCAACGCTTCTTTGTTCATTGGGATGCCGAACACCGTATCTTTCGGAATGGCGTGCAGCACATTGTTCGCATATAAATAGGAAATACCCGTGCCGTTGTACACAACCCGGTCCTCGAGTCTCAGATCTTCAATCAACGGCATAATGCTGGCATGACGTGCAACGATCGAATCTGCCCCGACTTCCATAATGAATTCATCATCTGTTACGGTTTTTATTTTCCCACCTAGTTGCGGATCCCGCTCAACTAATGCCAATTCCAGATCAAGGTTCTCCCGCAGGTTCAGCTTCTGTAAATAATACAAAGCGGAAAGGCCAGTAATGCCTCCACCGATAACTACAGCTTTTTTCAACTTTATCCACTCCTTGCTTATGCTTACATTCTACCAATATTTCAGCCTGGCAGCAGGGATCTTTTTGTCTTTTTTGACACGCTTTCTCCCTTCTCCGTGGTAGGATAATGGATAGAGACCCGCATTTTTTATGCGGAAGGGAGAGACGTTTAATGATGAATGCTATTGACCAGAATATCATAGAGAGACGCTCAATCAAAAAATTCAAGGTTGATGCGGTCAATGTAGAAGAAATTATTGAACTGCTGAATGTTGCCAAATGGGCACCCAATCATAAAGTAAACGAGCCTTGGCGTTTTCAGCTGTATACAGAAGCCGGCAAGGAAAAGTTCGTTCAGGCATTTATTGACTCCATGCGCACCCCGGATGGAGAAGTTCCACCCAAAGTCTTCAATAAAGCGGATTACTTCCGCAGCATTCCGCTGCACCTGGTCGTTATCATGCCGGAAGATCCGAGGCAAAGAAGATGGGATGAGGACTATGGCGCCGTTTCATCCATGCTGCAAAACTTCCAGCTGGCAGCTTGGGAGCGCGGCATTGGCATGATTTGGCGCTCCAACGACTGGATTTACAATCCGGTGTTCCGTGAAGCCATTGGTGTGAAACCGGGCGAAAAAATCGTGGCGACGATGATGATCGGCTACCCTGCGCACGTTCCTGCCAAACAGGAGCGGACGGATATTCGCGAAAAATTGACGATTATCAGCGAATAACAGAAACTTGCAAAGAGAAGGTGCAACTGCGCCTTCTCTTTTTATTTATTGAAAAGTCATAGCTAGACAAGTACTTTAATTTGTTTATTTTTATGGGAACTATTTCAAAAAACAGCGGTCTAATTATGATAGAACTCCGACTTAGACGAAAAGGGTGACCATACGATGAAAAAAGCCTGGATAGCGCTTTTGTACCTGTGTGTATTTGGCTTGTCCGTTTACGCTTATTCCACCCACTTGAATGGTCCAGATGCTGAATTGCATCAACGGCTTTTGCCCGTCGAGATCAAAACCGTAAAGTCTGGAATGAGTCAAGGTGAACTCCAACAGATTGTCCTGGGTGCCAAACAGAACGGGGACGTCCTGTCTATCGCTGGCATGCAGCATAGCCAAGGCGGACAGACAGTTTATCCGAACGGCATTATGATCGATATGAAACCCTATAATCGAATCATTAAAGTAGATGAAGAAGCAAAGACAGTGACAGTGCAAAGTGGCGCACAGTGGGCTGATATACAGGAAGCCATCAATTCCTACGGCCTATCGCTGAAAGTCAGCCAGTCGCAGAACATTTTTACGGTTGGCGGTTCGTTGAGCGTCAATGCCCACGGTCTGGATATCCGCAACGGCGGGTTGACCGATACGGTTGTCTCCATGCGTTTACTGAATGCCGAAGGTGAGGTTCTTCAATTGAGCCCTACGGAAAACAGTGAGTTATTTTATGCAGTTCTTGGCGGCTATGGGTTATTCGGCATTATATTGGATGTCACACTGGAGCTGACAGACGATGAGTTGTATGAGACCCACACGGCTAGCATGTCTTACAGCGACTACCCAGGGTACTTCAAGCAACAAGTGCAGGACAACCCAGATGCCAAAATGCACCTGGCTCGCATTTCCATTGCACCCCAGTCTTTCATGGAAGAAATGTATGCGATTACGTACAAGTCAGCCCAGGATCAAACACGGTTCCCTGAATATCAAAAACTAAAAACGGAGAATCTGGTGGCTGTGCCGAAGTTTTTCCTCGGACTTTCACGAATCAACGATGCCGGAAAAGACAACTTTTGGAACGCTCAAACAACCTATACCCAGCAAATTGATGGAAACCTTGTTTCACGCAATAATGTTATGCGTTCGGATTCCGAATTTATGGAGTATGACAATAGCCGAAAAACAGAAATTCTCCAAGAGTACTTTGTGCCTGTGGATCAATTTGAACACTATATCCCGGCGTTAAAAGCGGTACTGGAAGACAATCCCGATTTTAACTTATTGAATGTTACGATCCGCTATGTGGAACAAAACGAAGACGCGGTTTTGTCCTATGCCAAAGAAGATATGTTTTCACTTGTGCTGCTCGTCAACCAAGGCACCGATAAGAAGAGCATTCAGCAAACACAGGACGTTGTTCAGAAAATGATCGATGTCACGCTTGCACATGATGGCAGTTATTACCTTCCATATTTCGGCTACCCGACAAAGGACCAAATGCAGAGCGCCTACCCGAGAACCGAGGAATTTTTCGAATTGAAGGATCGGTTTGATCCAGAACACCGCTTTATGAATCTTTTTTACGAGGAGTACCGGCCATGAACTACAAACGTTTTATTTATTACCAGGGCACCATCGGCATGGCATCAAGCATGATTTTTCCGTTCTATATTTTGCTGATCAAAAACGTCGGGGACAGCTATGCCCAGTTCGGCTGGGCTTACGGCTTATTCGCACTGACGGCTGCGTTGTGCTATCCACTGATTGGAAAATACGCTGACCAAATTGGAGACAAAACCTTTCTCACTGTCTATTCCTGGGGAATGGCCATCCTCTTGCTGTTCTTTCCGCTGGCTTCAGAAGTTTGGCACGTGTACATTCTGCAGGTTCTGATGGGTGTATTGGGAGCCGTTCAAAAAAATTCCGAAAAAACGGTTCTGGCACGCTATGTCACAAAAGAAATCGCTGGCACACAAATCGGTCGTTATCATGTTTGGACTTCCGTCGCCGCCGCTCTCGCGGTGATCGCAACAGGCTACCTTGTCGATTTTTTGACGATTGCCAGTATCTTTTACATTGCTTCTCTTGTTTTCGCCTGGAGCGGGCTGCAGCTATTGAAACTGGAAAACGCTAGCAATCTGTCTAGTTAACTTAAAAGACGTGTTCCCTTCTGCCAGCGATTTGGCTCGAGAGAACACGTCTTTTTAATCAAACTTTACACTGTTTTTTTATTCAGTACAGACATGGCTCCCATGGCTCCTGAAAATTCGCCGTTATCGAGAAATAGCGGAACCGAACCACGCAAAATGGTGTAGCTGGTGACCACTTCTTTCAACAAAGGATTATCAATGAAAGAGGAACCGATGTAGACAATCGTCGAGCTTCTGCATTGGTGGGCTGCCTGAACACTAACCGTACTGACGGTCTCCCCCACCAAGCCAATAACCGTTGCCAACAGTTCTTCTTTCGTCAACTCTTCTGAAATGGCAAACAAATTCTGGCCAAAGTTGCTTGCCGTCAGCTCTCCAGAGATCGGAGGCTCTTTCCCCTCGTAAATATGCTTCACTTTTAAATCAATCCGTTCACGAGAACCTTTTTTTGCCAAAGCAACAATGTCTTCGTACCGCGTAACGCCAGTCAGCAAGTGACTCAACCCGACTAACGTTCCACCGCCGACACCCGTGCCGCCTAAACGCTCATGCCCATTGTCCTGGATGCAATGAATAGAGGTGCCAGTCCCAACGTTCGTTACCAAATAAGCATCTTCCAAACGCCCCATCTGTTTGAGGAGAACTTGCACACCAAGGTGAGTTGCTTCGAACTCCACCATTTCCTGGGTTGGCTCACGGAGCAAGGAAATCAGCACACCTGACTTGCCTCCCGTTACACATACTTTACTGTTGCCAAGACCGTTTACCCAGTCAGCAACCCGCTCAATTTCAGCAATTGGGTATTTTTCAAAATGGACTTCCCCGTTCGTGGTATACGCCACTTTGATCAACGTACCGCCTGCATCTATTCCGACAATCATTTCCGCACCTGCTCTTTCTCGCACCTTTTAAAAAATGCCAGATAATCTATACACATATGATAAAATTCTACCATACTCGTTTCTATTATGGGAGGTGTTTGCCAGCCATGCCGCGAAACAAAAGCTTTCACTTCTATTCCGTATGTTAATTAGAACGGTTTTACGGGTATAACATACCCAAGACATCAATAAATCAGAGGAGGAAGCAGTATGGATTTAACAATTTGGCTTTACATAGCACTCGCCATTTTCGTAGTGGGATTAATCATCGCAGTCGTCGGCGTCGTTATGCTGATATCAGGAATGAAAGAACCCATGAAGAAAATGAAGGGTTCCGCGAACAACTTGAAAGAGCGGGTCGACAAACTCAATTTAGAAGTAACAACTTTGTCGCACAACGCAAATGAATTAAAAGAAGACGTTCAACTGAAATCCGAAAAAGTTGGCACGCTCGTTGATGCGGCTAAAGGCACCATGAATTCGGTCGTTGACTTGAACGCCTCAGTCCGTGCCATCACAGGCGGCATTGCCTCACGAGTGGACCATGACAGACAGCGTATTGCGGAAGTCAATCAGTACAGCAACACAGCGATAGGGTTTGTTACTTTTATAAAAAACAGAATATCTACCGAAACCATCAATGCTACGTATACACCAAACTCTGCAGCGGATGAGAATCAGGTGCAGAAAAACTATTAAAAATGAGAAAAGGCAGCCGCATAGGCTGCCTTTTTTATGTTCTCGCTTAGCTTTTCTGAATTTCCATATTCTTCTGGATGTTGACCTGGTGCGGGAACGGAATTTCAATGCCGTTTGCATCGAGTGCTTGTTTGATGGCTTTGCGCAATTGGCGTTCTACTGCCCATTGCTCACCGCTCTGTGCTTTTGCAATGACGCGCAAGGTCACATCGGATGCCCCGAATGCCTGCACCCCGATAACATCAGGACCTTCAACAATCGTTGAATCTTTTGCTGCCACCTGGTCGCAAGCTGTTTGGATGATGCCGACCGCCTCATCGATATTTTCATCGTAAGAGATGCCAATATCCACGAGTGCCCGCATATTGCCGCGCGAATGGTTGCTGACTGTGGTAATGTCGCGATTCGGAATGTAGTTCAAGGTGCCGTCAAAACTGCGGATTTGCGTCGTTCTTAACCCCACTGCTTCCACGATCCCATCGAGGCTGCCAACAGTCACATAGTCGTTTACATCCAGCTGCTTTTCCAGCAGCAGGAAGAAACCGGTCACTACGTCACTGACAAGGCCCTGGGCGCCAAAGCCGATCGCCAGTCCTACAATTCCGGCACCGGCTATCAGGCTGGCCACAGACAAACCGAATATATTGAATAAAGTCGCAACCAGTATAAAAATTAAGACATAAGAAAACACATTTTCCGATAAACTTTGCAGGGTCAATGCACGGCCTTTTGTAACGTCTCCTTTTACCAGCAGTTTATCGAAGAAACGGTTTATCAGTTTTTTTCCGATCGCTTTGACTAAAGCAAAAGCGATTAAAATACCGATTATTTGGGCGGCGATTACACCTGCATTAAAGAGCAGCGCTTCCCAATCAAAGCTTTCAAAATTCATAAAAATCATCCTTTCCATTTTGCGGCAATACAGCAGATTACTCAATCTGCCAAAATTGTGTTTCATAGTCCTGTTTCTTTATAACATACATGCACGCTCCATTTCATTCGCCGTGACTAAATTAAAGAGAATCGGGTAGTAATTGAAGAAGATCAACTATACCAAGGAGGATTCTAATGAAAATACAAGCAGCCGTTACACATGGCTTAGAGGAAGAATTTAAATTCGAGGAAGTGGAATTGGGCGAACCAAAAATGAATGAGGTGCTGGTGAAAATTGTGGCGTCCGGTGTTTGCCATACAGACGCCGTAGCAAGAGATTTAGGCTTGTCACCATTTCCTGCAGTCCTTGGACATGAAGGTTCAGGAATCGTAGAAAAAGTAGGATCTGCTGTTACGACCATCCAGGCTGGCGATCATGTCGTTCTGTCCTTCGCTTATTGCGGCCATTGCGAAAATTGTCTGACGGGACATCCGACTGTTTGCTTAAATTTCAACGACTTGAATTTCGGAGGCAAAATGCAAGACGGCACAAACCGAATCCATCACCACGACCATGCCGTGTCGACGTTCTTCGGCCAATCTTCTTTTGGGACCTTTGCGGTTACCAACGAACGAAATGTCGTCAAAGTAGATCCGGAAGTAGATTTAACCTTACTTGGACCTTTAGGCTGCGGCATTCAGACGGGTGCTGGGACGGTGTTGAACCGGTTCAAACCTGAGTTTGGCTCTTCTATTGCGATTTACGGCAGCGGCGCGGTCGGATTGAGCGCAGTCATGGCGGCGAAAATCGCTGGGTGCTTTAACATCATCGCAGTCGATATTCATGATGGACGCCTAGAACTGGCAAAAGAATTGGGGGCAACGCATACCCTCAACGGCAAAAATGTCGATGTCGTACAAGAAATCAAAAACATCACAAAAGGCGGTACCCACTACGCAGTTGAAACGACAGGTGTACCGCCGGTTGTTAAACAAGCAATCCATGCCCTTCGCCCGCTTGGTTCGTGCGCCATTGTTGGGGTAACACCTGAAATCACATTCGATGTCCATAACGACATTATGGCAGAAGGCAAAACCGTCATGGGCGTAATTGAAGGCGATTCGATTCCGCAAGTGTTTATTCCACAGCTCGTGGATTACTACAAACGCGGCCTGTTCCCGTTCGATAAATTGACTAAAGTCTATGCTTTCGACCAGCTTAACGAAGCATTCGAAGACTCTAAAAAAGGCATCAGCATCAAACCGATTGTAAAAATGGATCAACCGTAAAGCGCTTGAATTTATGAAGTTGCCATACCCCTTCTCTATAAAATAAAATGCATGAGTTACGTATTCTAAATAAAAATGAGCCAGGAAATGTATCTCCTGGCTCATTTTTTGATAACTGTAAATTAGCTAACCCAATTTGTTCATCCATTTAAAACATTCCGCCTTGATGATTATTCTGCCCAGCTTGCCGTCGTGCATCTGCTTCGGCTGAATTTTGATTTAATGTTTTTTCCTGCTTCTTTAAGCTGTATTTCCGTTTAGTCAAAACATCCACTAGATAACCGATTAAAAATATACCTGCAAGGGTTCCCCAAAACATCCACATCATCCAATGCATATATCCCACCCCTTCTCATTTTAGTCGTCACTCATTACCCCTCTATATATTATTATACGTTTATAGCTACGATTAGTTTCAATAATTAATATATTCAGAAACTAAAAGTTGATCTTCTTCTAATCGATTGCATATCTAAATTATCGGGAAGTTGCTTAAGCATTTATTTAACTAACCCTTTTCGTTACTACAAGTGCAGGCTTTTCTAAATCCTTGCTAAATTTGATATAAATATCCAATTGCACACAAAGAGATAGAATATAAGGTATTTGCAGCCCTAAGCTTTGATGAGCCACTTCTCCCTCTTTGTATTTGTTCAGCTTCCGATAATCCCTCATATGTTAACTAAAATTTATTCCATTACCCACCGGCAAAATAAAAAATTTCTGAATTCTATCCAATACTAAATTAAGCATTTTCCAATTTTAAAGTTGTAAGTGACTATAGCACCTTTTCATAGAAAGGAAATTTTTTCAAAAAAGCTAAAGCTAAATCCGTAATTTTCATGTCTAATAGAAGAAGAGTAGAAGGAGGTGGCAATTGCTTGCGGAATTTAGTGAAGGAAGCGCAAACAGGTGATGATGGAGCGTTTTACGCTTTATTTCAACAGTATGAACAGGATATTTACCGAATGGCTTTTGTCTATGTTAAAAATCAAAATGATGCCCTTGATGTGGTACAAGAAACGGCCTATCGTTCATTCAAAGCGATAAAAACGCTAAAAGATCCAAGTTTTTTAAAGACCTGGTTGCTCAGAATTGCGGTCAATTGCTCCCTGGACTTGCTTCGAAAACAAAAAGCTGTAGTTCGGTTGCTGCCGGAAGTTGAAGAAAATATATCGGGTGATTTAAACGAAGAAGATGTTTCTTTAGAAATAACGGTCAGGGACTTGATTGAACAATTGAATGAAGACGAAAAGGGTGTTGTTCTCTTGAGATTCTACGAAGACCTATCTTTCAAAGAGATTGCTGAAACCTTGGATATTCCACTGGGTACCGCAAAAACAATTTTATACCGTGCACTGGCCAAGCTCCGTAAAAATTGGAAAGGAGCTGATATATATGGGTAATAACATTAAACAAGAAGTGAATACAATCGAAATACCTGAGAAATTAAGTGACAGAAGCAGATTGGGGATTTCCCAAGCAAAGAAAGAAATGCACAAAGGCAGAAAAAGATACAATGGAAAAATCATCGGGGTTGCTGCAGCTGTATTTTTATCTTTTGGGGCATTTGCTTTATTTAATAATTTAGCGCCAAACAGTACATCAGGAAATCAAGAGGCACTCATTGTAAACGAAGACGGAAGTGTGGAAATCCCCGCGCTGCAATTGCCGGAAGACACTTCAAATGCCAGTATGATCGGTTTAATTGTCTACAACGGAAAAATTTATACCCAAACAAGAACAGAAATTGATCCTGGAGATGCCCAAGCTCTTCTAGGAGAGAAACTTGGGACCACGAAAGGAACTATTGATGAATGGAGCAAACAGGAAGTTTATGATGAAGAGTTCGCTTCGACAATCGGAGTAACAGATGTTTATTCTGTAAAAGGCTACGATGAAGACTTCAGGATCATGGCTTATTCAGAACAAAATGGAGGGCAAGACGCGGAGTTTTATGAAAACCTGCATGGAATTACGGTAAGCAGCGGCGAGGATGTTTTTGGCAAATTAAATATGGCTGGAAATATAGATTCTGCCGAGTGGCGAACATTCAGTGATTGGGATAATGAAAACGAAAATTTTAAGCCTATTCCGGATAGGGCCGTACTGACTGCCTTCCTGGAAGAGCTGAACAAGACAAAACCCCTTCCCCGCGCCCAAAACTCCGACCCGATCGGCGAGTCCCGAAACAACGAGGAATTTAAGGAGCTGATCATACACTTGGAAGACGGTTCCAGGATCAGCCTTACTCTTCTCAAAGACGGGTATATCTATTACGGGTTTATCGGTGTGTATTTTGAAATGAACAAAGATATGTTTTCTACAATGTGGAGCCAACTTCAGTGACAGCGTTATAGTATACACGAGTTCGTTTCCACACTAAGCGGTCGTAAATGTACTTTTTAGGAAACAGTAACAAAGGGAGAGAAGATGTGCCTTATCGGCTTCTTCTCTCCCTTCTATTTTTGCAGCTTCCGATAAATTCATGATATGTAAACCAATAATTACTAAAGTTCATGCTCGTCCAGAACTGCATCATGGTCTTTATGCTTCACTCACTAAACATTTTTTTGGATAATACTATGACTGTAACGATGATTAATCAATGCCTCAAGGTTATGAATTAGACAGGTTATATCGTTCCAGTAACTGCAAGGTCCGCTCTTTCTAACGGTTTATATTTTTCAACGTACAGGTCTTCTGAGACCATCCAATTATTTACCCACATATCGCGGGCACCTTCTCCATCTCGCGCCAGGCCTCGTGAAAGTCTCGTATCTCGTGGACAATCAACCCATACAGTGTAATCGTACTTATCCATTAATTCATTACGAAGAGAATAAACGCCTTCTATTACAACAATTCCTCCGACGGGCACTGTATGCCATTCCGCTAAATCGTCCTTCTCCCAATCGTATCGCTGGTAACTTCCTTCTTTATTTTGTCTAAGGGGTTCAATCACATCTTTCAGCATACGTCGCCAATCAAAATCAGCACCGATTGCTTTCTCTTTGGGATGAACGTTTATTAGTTGTGACGACAGTAAATAAAAATCATCCATATGAACAAGGGTTACGTCGGAACAATCCTTCTTCAATTGGTTTGCTAACGTGCTCTTGCCTGAACCTCCGCAACCATCTATTCCAATCAGTAAAGTCTTTTGCTTTCTGGGTATCAAGCTAATGGAATTTATCAAGTGTTTCAAATCAGTGTGGCCGTCTTTTTTAGAATTGAAGTCCACTTGATCACCACTTCCCAATTTTTTATATTAAATCCTCTTTTCCATCTTCAAAGTTCAATGGTATGAGGGTTTTGAATGCAACGTAATTAGCAGTAAGTTACATTCAAAAAACGATTAAGTACTTAGAAAAAGTAAATCATCCATCCATCTTTGAAGTTTATTCCATGTTGTCAGTATATTCTTTTTCTCCTAAATCCTCAGCAAATCTAAGCAAGTATCCATCGGGATCCATGAGCAAGAATTCTTTCTGTCCTAGCAGCTTAGCGCCTGAACGATACCAATTCTCTTCAATGTCCACTTTAATTGAGTACTGGTGTGTATTGACGCACTTGTATAAATCATCAATATTTTTGACCATAAGTTGAAAATTAATTCCTCTTCCAAAAGGATAGAGAAGTTCTCCTGTCTTCCAATATTCATTAATTTCTTCAAGCATGATTTGAGACCCATCAAGCGAAATCATGGCAAATTTATCCTTTGGACGTTGGTATTCTACTTTGAATGAGAGGATGTTCAAATAGAAATCAAGACTCTTTTCTAAATTTAAAACAGATAGTTCTGGAATTAGTGAATTCGATTTAAACACG
Organism: Planococcus sp. TJ-307; assembly: GCF_058268435.1. Lineage (NCBI taxonomy): Bacteria > Bacillati > Bacillota > Bacilli > Caryophanales > Caryophanaceae > Planococcus > Planococcus sp. TJ-307. The sequence goes on along the minus strand of NZ_JBZDOJ010000004.1, from coordinate 120,352 downwards.
CTTGGCTCTTCCCCATTTCTTAGTTCAATCAATTACAAAACCTATTTCAACCTTCAATTTCTTCATAATTTGAATGTAACTTAATTCACAATAAGTTATATTCAGAAAAAGACAGCAAACTTTAAAAATACTCCGATACCGACTATTTTATATCAGTCAGTATTAAGTTTTCTGTCTTTCCATCCCACTTAATTTCTGCTTCAAGCTCATCGTCTTCTTGAAAAGTTCCGCAGCCTCCACAACCATTATTAATATTGGCTGTTCCATCTGTTAAAGGTGTTCCCGTTTGCCCCATTTTGGTCAATATGGTTCCAATTTGATAATTAACTGTTTCTGGAATTGGTCCATCTCCTACGTACTTAAGAGTTCCAGTAGCTTCTTGTTCATCATCGTTAGTAACATCCACCATGTAAAAAAAATCCCAATTATCCGTAGACCCTGAAAATTCATAAATTCCGTCATTACTACAACCACTTAAACCAAGTAAAAGGATAATCAATAAAGAAAATTTTTTCATTCCTTTGCCCCCTTATAAAGTCATTTTCGAATGTAACTTAGCTGCACTTAAGTTACATTCAGACTCGCTAAAATTCAAAGGTTTATGATACCCCTACTTCCGAAGAACTGGAGGAGAATTTATCATACATACTTAAAATGATTCCCCATGTCAATACCGTTGCTACAAACGCACCTACGTACAGAAAAGGAGAAGGTGCATAGCCGAAAGTAACTTCGCTTGGCAAATTTTCTACATTTGCCCAGGCATCTTCCCAATCTGGTTCATAGTTCACCATTTTTACGTATCCTACTGCCAAAGTAGTCACGAAATAAATGCCATGGATAGCAGTTGCTCCTAGTAAAGATTTCGAAATAATCTTCATCCCAATTCCCACCTTCTCTTCTAGTTTTTAGTATATGGATGCATCTCTGATTCGTATATAAAATATAGATTCTAACTTAACCAAGAAGAGTGATTCAACAGTCTTTTATAATTCTTAGATTCTTCTGGGTCAAAGCATTCGTAAAAGTATACTTCTATAGATACAAGGGAGAGAAGATATACTTAAATCCGCTTCTTCCATCTCTTTCCGTGCTCTTCACTTTTTCGTATATATATGATAAACGGTACTAAATCCACTCGCTCCCCCGTATCCACCACCAAAATTTAAGCCCTTTGTTTTGAACTCAATTCCTTTGCTTCTAAGTTCTTCTAACATGGAAAAATGTTGATCTACATTAGCTGTTGTATGAAACAATTTCCATCTTGTAAAAAAGATTTCTTTTAAGAACTTAAGCATCGGTCTTTCCACTCCTTCATTGTTCTATAGAGAAGTTTTTTATTTTCTCACTTTTAAACTACCAAAAAAACCCACACTCTAAGTTTAGCAAAAATTCTTATAACTAAATAGATGAAACCACTTTAAGTAAGATAATAGTGTTTGTAAAAGTACACTTTCACGAACGAAAAAGGGAAGAGACTCTATAGAAAGTTTCTTCTCAACCGCTAACAACATGTTATGTAGACATTTTATTCTCCTGGTATTTCCCCAATTACTTCCATCGTTTCTGCATCCACTAATATTCTCGGATATGCCGTACGCTCTGTTTTAAAATTCGGAGTAACTAGAAGTACAGTTTGTCCCTGGTACTTCTCCTTTGTATCAATGTAACTGTTTATATCATCTGATACTTCGATTTCTTCAACTTTTCCATTTAACCATGCATTTTCCCATTCCTCATCTATTGGCATATCTGTTCCTTTTACATATGTCCATACATTCTCTAGAATCTGCTGTTCGTTTTCACTACCGTTTGCATTAGAATCGTTGCATCCTGACATAAAAGTCAATATGACGATCCCACAGAAAATGAGCAACTTTTTCATTTTTTCACTCCGTTCACTTGTGTATGCTCCTTAAAGAGGAAATTCTTCCTATTCATTTTCGGACTGTTTTAAAACGGACTTGATAACCATATATATGTATCCATCAATACTTATTTCGTGAAACTTCTCGATACTCCTTTTTCTTTGCTTCTGTTTGTCTGACTTAAACCGTTCGTAAAAGTACACATATTTGAACGAAAAAGGGAAGAGACCTTCTCTTACGTGACATTCCATTGTTGCAAATTAGAAACGATCCGATTTTCTACTGAGTATTTGAACAATCCTAAATGTACAGAGATTTCTTCATGCGAGTGTCCTTGAATCAACCTCATAACCAAAATATCACGGTCTAATACTCCTAATTCGCTCAACAGTTTTAAGAGTTCCATCCTATTTCCCCTTGCCAGCAACTTCCGAATGAAGACGAAATTAAAAAACATGAGTCCGGTTGAATACCGAACTCATGTACAACAAGTTGATTAATTTTTTGTCTAACTTTTTTGGGTCAGTTCATAACTGAATAGGGCTTTTCTTATTTAGCAAGTAAAAGCCCATTGACATAGACGGACTTTTCTGAAGAGACTAATTTTTATAATCTTCTCGTTAAAATTCTGTACTAACTCTCCACTAGCTCTGTATAAACCACCAGTCGCTCTTCATAATGGCCAATCGCTGTATTGAAAGTACCTGTACACGTAATCAAATTCAACTGAGGTATTGAACTGCCCCCAAAAATTTCATGTAACGGAGCATCTTCTGGTGGGTAAGCTTTCTTTTCTATTACCACAAAAGTCAGTTCGGCTCCTTCGTTTCCGGTAATATGAATTTTATCGCCCGGCTCTAACTTTTTTAAATTATAAAATGTGCCGGGACCCGTAAGGCCATCCACATGACCGGCTAACACCGCATTGCCATTATTGCCCGGTTTTGTTCCGGACTCGTACCAGCCGATTGTATGGATGTCTTCCGGTGCTTCCATGTTGCCGTCTGCCGTTTGTCCAACTGGGATGACCTCCGCCCGTTCATCAATGGCCGGGATTTCAATCAAGGCTGGGGTGATGCCTAATTGTGCTTCAATTGCTTTTGGTTCTTTTGAAGGAGAGGTCGACTGGATTGCACGAGCTCTTTCCTGTATTTTTTGTTCCACTGTTTTTTCAACAGTGCTTTGCTCCAGCGTAATTCGCTCTTTAGCTTGTTGAAAAGCAAGATCGCCTTCTGAAGGTGAAGACTCGGTAGCCTGAATTGGGCTGCCGCTGAGGGTCGTAAAAAGAAAGAGAATATAAATGAGGAAGGTTTTTTTAATGATTGAGGTCATTGAAATCGCTCCTTTATACTAGAAAAATAAAGAGAGGAATGCATCCTCTCTCTACTCAACCACTTATTCCTGCAATGATTTTCTTCTTGTGAACACTAAAGCGCCTGCAAGTGCCAATAATGGGAACGTATACAGCATCCAGTTCATCGTTCCTGAATCTGCCATTCCGCCCATTCCTGTTTCTGGCATACCTGGTGCTGCAGCAAATTGTTCAGGGTTTTGTTGCACGATTGCTCCTGACAATGCTTGACCGATTGTGAACATTAACGCGTGACCTTCTGTAAAGGTTTCATACACTGCTTGATAGTCGCCTTCAGCATAGCTGTTCGTGATATCAATTGTGCTTTGTTCGTGCTGTTGCAGCACAGTGATGGCTGTTTCTTTCGGAAGTTTTCCACCAGTCGCATCGCTCAACAATGTACCCAAGTCAACCGCAAAAGTATTCAGCAACTGATCCGTGATTTCATTCACTTTTTCCGTGTCGCCTTCAGCAATCGCTTTTCCAAGTGCTTCGCTGTCTTCATACTGCGTATCGAAGATTTTTTTAAATGCATCCGCAGCTTCTTGGCCATAAAGTGATTTCACCGCAGCTACCATTTGTTCCGCATTCGCTTCCTGCATCTCACTCACTGCTTCAAAAGCCTCTCCACCTTCACCTGCAGCAGCTTCGTACGCTTCAACAGAAGTCGCTGTCTGGTAATAGAAGTGTGCGCCAAGCAATTGGCTGAATGTAGCTCTTAAATCAGAAGCTGGAGTTACAGCTTTCGTGTTTTCAAATTTCTCTGGCATTTGCGTTACGATAGCAGTCGATAATGCTGTTCCGATAGTGAACATACGCTCATAGCCTTCGTTAAATTCTGCGTAAGCTTCTTCAAAATTCCCTTCAATCGAATAGTCAAGGAATTCCATTACATCTTTTTCATGTTCCTGTAGAACCGAAATCGCTGTATCTTTCGGAAGATTTCCACCTGTTGCCTGGCTTAAAAGCGTACCAAGGTCCGTTGGGAATACCGTCAACAAGTCTTCTTTGACTTGATCGATTTCTTCCTGGTTGCCGTTTGCTACGGCAGTGCCATAGCCAGCGCTGTCTTCATACTGCGTATCGAAAATTTTCTCGAATGCATCCGCGGCTTCCTGACCATAGACCGATTTCACGGCTGCAACGAGTTGGCCAGCATTCACCTCAAGCTGTTCCTGTGCTTGTTCCAAGCCCTCGCCTGTCGGTCCACCTTCTTCTGCTTTATGATAAGCCTGCAACGCTACTTCTGACTGGTAAATGAAGTGAGTTGACAAAAGTTGGCTTAGGTCTGCTCTTAACTGAGCTGCCGGTGTGTCGACGGTTGGTGCCATTGTAGGCGCTTCTTCGCTTCCACCCGATGCACTAACTGTTCCTATTCCTGCTGAAGCTAATAGTGCTGCACTCAATGGTACCGCGATTACGGTTTTCTTTGCTTGTTTCCAATTCATTTTAAATTCCTCCTTTTTTTTGTTTCGGTGAGTTCCCGCATCAACAAGTTCCTACCATCCCCATAACGTAAGAAAGTTAGAATTAGATCACAATTCTGTCTATTTTTATCAGAAATACAAAACGCTTCTTTAAAAATTTCTAATAAACTTTATGTATTAGACGATTGAGCCTCACACAAGTCTATATACCCCTCTTTTTTTAGGATAAACAGACTAAATATTATTTTTATATGTAAAATATTTGATTATTAAATAATTTTAAATCTTATAGTATTAAATTTCCTTTTTTCTATATATTCATTTACACAAGATATTTTAAGCTCTCTCTTACACTCTTCAATTAGGCTTTTTAATTATTTTTGAACTAAATATATTTTATATTAGTCACTCTCTTAAAACCGTTCGTTAAAGTACACTTTTACGAACGCTCTAAAAACACCTAAAAACCGCAAAAAATAACGTTCGCAAACGTGTCAAAAAACTTTACGAACGTTCGCGGATTTACATACACTTTTACGAACGAAAATATCTCAAAAGAGCACAATACCAATGCTCCTGAAGCAAAAAAGCCGAGCACCCTGATTTAGGCACTCGACTTTTCCTGTTGTCTTCATGTATCCAGAAAGTTTTTCCCAACTAACTCCTTGGAAGAAAAAATAAATGCTTCCATCAAGCGCACAGTATTTTTCAGGTCATCCAAATCGACAATTTCAATTGGGGTATGTGTATAGCGCGAAGGAATGGAAACCACTCCGGACGAAACCCCAGTCGATGTCATGTGGATGGCTCCCGCATCCGTACCGATGCCCATGAAAATCTCCTGCTGGTAAGGAATGTTTTGTTCCACCGCCACTTTTTCCAACAGCCCTGTGACAAGCGGATGGGCAATCAATGATTTGTCCGCAATTTTAATGCAGGGGCCGCCTCCAAGCGTCCGTGTGCCTGTCATTAGGACGTCGTACGTATCACTTGTCGGTGTGGTATCAACAGCCAAAGCGAAATCGGGTTTGATGCCCGGCGATAACACAGAAGCTCCGCGCAAGCCGACTTCTTCCTGAACCGTGAAGACACAATAAATGTCGCCATGCTTGCTGTCTTTGTTTGATGCCAAATTGTTGATCAGCTCGATCAACACAGCACAGCCTGCCCGGTCATCCAACGCTTTTCCGACAACGCGATTGCGTTTTTTATCCCCCACTAACTTCAGTTCGCTGCCATAGCTGATGGGCTGCCCGACCTTAATGCCCATTTCCAGGACTTCGTCTGCCGAAGACGCCCCCACATCGATATACAAATCACGGTGGGAAGTGATGCGCTTAGGATCATCCCACTTTACATAGTGGACCGCTAACGTTCCAATTACCCCTTCTATATAACCCTCGGCTCCTTTAATCGTAACTGGCTGAGCCAGCAGGACACGGTTATCGAATCCACCAAGCTGCTCGAAACGCAGGGTGCCATTCGGCTCGATTTTCTTGACGATAAAGCCGATTTCATCGGCATGTGCCGCCAGCAGAATTGACGGCATCTCTGGATCTGTCGCTTTTATGGTTGCAATCAGATTGCCCAGCGCATCAACTTCTACGTTGTCCACTTTGCTTTCTATTTCCTTTTTGATAAAGCGTTGAACATCCTGTTCAAATCCGCTTGGCCCCACCAGTTCACATAAATCCTTCAGCAATTCATACAACCATCATCCACTCCAAACTATTGATTTGATAAGTACACGTCCGTCATTAAATCGTTGCTCATCGGGTGCGGCACGTAATCTTCCACGTAATCGCTTTGTGCAAGCGGCGGAGTTGTATATGCAAGCATTACCCACGGTGCATCTTCCTGGAACAGCTGCTGTGCTTCCTGGTAAAGCTCTGTCCGTTTGTCCTGGTCAATGGTTTCACGCGCTTCTGTAATCAACGACGTAAACTCATCACTCTTATAAAAAGCAATATTCTGTGCAGGTACTTCTGCATTGGTTTTGCTTAAGTTTGGATACAGGAAGTTATCGGGATCCGCCATGACGCCCGTCCAACCGTACATTGCCATGCTGTGCTTTCCGCTCTTCGTATCGTCCAGATAGGTTGCCCATTCTGTTGAGATGATTTCGGCTGTAATGCCAATTTCAGCTAAATCCGATTGGATCGCTTCGGCGATTTTCATTGGCTCTGGCAAGTACGGACGCGGATTGCTCATCGTGTACAATTCGGTCTCAAAGCCATTTTCAAAGCCTGCTTCGGCCAGCAGATTTTTTGCTTCTTCAACATTGTAATCGTATTTTTCCAAAGAGTCGTCGTGGCTCCATAATGAAGGTGGCAATGGGCTTGTTGCCGGGTCTGCCATCCCGTTGTAAAAGGCATCGACAATTTCTTCTTTATTGATGGCCATATTGATCGCTTTTCGGACCAATGGATCATCAAACGGTTCTTTTTCCATATTAAATGCCATGTAGCCGATGTTGAAACTTGGGCGCTTCTGCAGCTCAAGCCCTTGCGTTTCTTCCACAACATTGGTGTCTCCTGCGTTCATGCCGTCCAAGACATCGATTTCCCCAGTCTGCAGTGCGTTCAAACGCGCAGCATTTTCAGGAATGACCTGGTAGATGACCTTGTCCAAATACGGTTTGCCGTCCATCCAGTACTCAGGATTTTTCGCCAGTGTAATGGTGCTGTTGCGGCTCCACTCTTCAAACATGAAAGGTCCCGTTCCTACAGGATTTTCGTTCAACTCAGCTCCATATTCCTCAATAGCTGCCGGGCTCGCGATTCCGAACATGGAAATGGCTAAATAGCTAAGGAATGGCGCCGTTTTGCGTTTCAATTTGATTTCAAGTTCATGTTCGCCAGTCGCTAAAACATGCTCGATCAAATGATTTTCATCGCCTTTAAATCCGCCATAAAGAAACGGATAATAAGGAAAATCTCCTTGGTGGTATGGGTTTTCCGGATCCATCCATCGTTCGAAATTGAAAACGACTGCCTCTGCGTTAAAGTCCGTTCCGTCATGAAACTTAACGCCTTCCCGCAATTGGAAGGTCCAAGTCAAGCCATCTTCACTCGAGCTGTACTCTGTAGCCAATTTCGGCTGAAGTTCCAAGTTCTGATCGTATTCCAATAAGGTCTCAAAAATATTGTGGGTGACGCGGATAGATTCGCCATCTGTAACATTGATCGGATCCAATCCAACCGAATCAGCTCCACGGCCATAAATCAATGTACCGCCTTGTTTGTCTTCTTCTGTCATATCTTCTGCATTTTCCGAACTTCCCGTTTCATTGCCCCCGGAACATGCTGCCAACAATAAAACCAAAATCAGCATAAAATAAAACGCACGATGCTGTCTTTTCCCCATTCCGTTTCCTCCTCGTATGTTTTTTATCTTTTTTATATACATATCGTAAGTAAAATATGCATATTAATAGACAAAAAGAATATAAATATTAGTATAAGCATTTTAATGCAAATTATCAAATAAATATTCAAATTTCTCCATAAAAAGTCTTTTTAAGATTATTCTTATGTAAATAAAAACAAATCCGCTGCTAAACGGATTTGCCAAATTCTTTATACCGGTCCCCAATTGATCAGTACGCCAACTGTCAGCATAACAACTGCAATAACGACCCACATCAACAATAGCGGCAGCATCCACTTTGCCCATTTAATCCAAGGCACACCGGCAACAGCCAGACTCGCCATTAAAGGTCCAGATGTTGGGAAGATGCTGTTGGTAAATCCATCTCCAAATTGATAGGCCTGAACAGCCACTTGCCTAGTGACACCGATCATATCCGATAACGGCGCCAGGATCGGCATAACGATCATTGCCTGGCCGCTCCCTGAAGGCACAAGGAAATTTAGTGCACCATTGGCAACAAACATCCCCAATGCCGCAAAGACAGGTGATAGTCCTGCTAAAGGCACTGATAAGGCTTGGACAAAGGTATCCAAAATCAGCGCATTTTCCATCACGATCAAAATGGCGCGAGCTACACCAATAATCAATGCACCGTATACCAAGTTTTTGCAGCCTTCCAAGAAGGTCAACGTTAATTTATTGTAATCCATTCCCGCGATAATACCTGCACCGATACCGATGATGATAAAGAATGCAGCCATGTGGTCAATGGTCCATTGAAATTCGATTGTCGCATATACAAAGAATGCCAAGCATAGACCAACAAACGACAAAATCAGCTTGTGCCGTGTCGTAAACGGAGCATCCAGCGGAGATTCGTCTTTCGCTCCTTCATCCAGCACGCCAATTAAACTTCTGGATGGGTCTGCCAATACTTTCTTTGCGTAGCTCCACGTATACAAAATCGTCACGCCGACGATTACGACAAAGGCAATGACACGCAGCCCCATACCCGAAAACAAAGGCACGTCCGCAATTGTTTGAGCAATCCCAACCGTATAGGGATTCAAAAATCCGACGTTAAAACCTGCAAACGTTGCTCCGAACGTAATAGCCACAGCAACAATTGCATCCAGCTTTAAAGCTCTTGCAATGATGACCCCAATCGCCACAAAAGGAATAATGGAGTTGGCGACTGCGCCGACTGCTCCACCCAGCGCAAAGAGGATGGAAACCAAGGCAATGAGTAAAAATTCTTTCCCTTTTGTTTTATTGACTGCGCGCAAGATGCCGCCTTTGATGGCTCCAGAGCGCTCCACCACTTCAAATGCTCCTCCGGCAAACAAAACCAGGAAAATCAATCCGCCTGATTGGACCATTCCTGCCTGCAATGCCAGAAAGATGTCCATAAAGCCTGTTGGGTTGCTGTCGGTTTGTGCATACGTATTCGGCACTACCCGTTCAACTTCATCTACCATCTCCCGTTCAAAAGATCCGGCTGGTACGATATATGTGGCCGCTACAGCCATTAATAAAACGATAAACAAGATTACATATGTATCCGGCATTTCAAACTTCTTTTTCTTCTTACCATCTGCTGCTTTCTGGTTGGTGGGGACACTCATAAATTTCCATTTCCCTTCAAATCTATTCTATTTCCTTTTCTTTCGCCATCCGAAAAGGATTGTGTATTAGTATATAAGTTTAAGAGAAAATTATCAAATCTGTTTTTTCGGAATTTTTAAGAAGAAATCCAACTGAGAGATGCTCTTAATTTGAACGATGCGCTATATTCTCCCGTTACGGGTATAGATTAAGAATGAGCGTTTATTCTTCGCCTCCACCAATCGATTTTTTATAGAAGGGACGTTATCTATGCCATTTGCTTATATGGAAGATGCCACAGCGCTGTATTACGAGACTGCTGGCCAAGGAACACCTATTGTTTTTATCCATCCTCCGGTTATGGGACACGTGGTTTTTAAGCATCAAAAACGGCTGACTCCGGATTTCCAAACGATCTTTTACGACCTTCGCGGCCACGGACTGAGTTCGAAAGGACATATCCCTTTATCAATAGAACTTTTAGCAAAAGATTTAAAGTCCCTGTTGGACGAATTAAATATACCAAAGGCTGTAATCTGCGGCTTTTCAAATGGCGGCACTATTGCACAGGAATTTGCGTTGTTATACCCAGAGCGAACAGAAGCACTTGTTTTAAGCGGCGGCTATTCGAGGGTTGATAGCCTAAACTTAAAAAGCATGCTCAGATTCGGCATGGCCATGAGCAAACTCGATAAAGTCGAGGTATTGGCTAAGATGCAGGCATTTTCGCATAAATACTTTAAAGAAGATGAAGCTGAATTTTACCAATACGGCAAACTGGCCAATGCCCAAAGTGTTTACGAATTTTGCAAAGCCGGCCTTACCTACAACTCAACTCATTCACTTTATCGTTTGAAAATGCCGGTGTTGTTGGTCTATGGCTCACTGGAAAAAAAGATGCACCATTATCGGGTTCCCTTCCAGCACTCTGCGCCCAATGTGAAAGTGGTCTACATCAAAGGGGCAAGCCATCAAGTGCCCCCGAGGCATTTCCCAGAATTCAACGATGTGGTCCATCAATTTCTAGACTCACAACAACTAAAGCTTAACTCTAGGCACTAGAATCTGAAATAAAGAAAACAGCGTCTTTTAAAAGAGCGATTCCGGTTATCCTACCCAGAATCGCTCTTGTTTCTATTTTCTTTCGCTGTTTTGAGTACCGATACGATAAGACGTGTTGATTAGTGAAAACAGCTGCTCAATTTTGTTTAAAATATCCAATGCCAGCAAGCCGTTCCCTTCTGCAGATTTGGGATAGCCGAGCGGCATGGTACGCCGAACCAATTGTGCATACAATTCGGCTTCAGTCAGTTCACGTGCAAACTCTTTTTCTGAAATATTTTTAATCAATGCCAAAGCGCCAGAAACGTGGGGTGTTGCCATGGAGGTGCCGGAGAGGCTGGCGTATTTTCCTCCGGGATACGTCGAATAAATATCGACTCCCGGAGCCACCAAGTCAATTTCATCATTCGTATTGCTGAAGGCAGCAATCCTCCGGTTAAAATCGACCGCCCCCACTTGAATCACTTCCCCGTAAGCTCCGGGATAAGCAAACTCGTCCGTATCGTGCAGGTCATCCCCTTCATTCCCTGCAGCGCAGACAACTGGAATTCCAGCGTCTACCGCACGTTTAATCGCCGCATGAAGCTCAGCGACATCTTCCGGTCCTCCCAACGACATCGAAATAACACTCACGGTCTCCTCACCAGGGCCTTTCCAATCGATCGCAAAATGGATGGCATCGATGATTCCCTGGTATTCCCCACTGCCCTCTCCCGTCAACACTTTCAAAATGAGCAGATGGGCCTCGGGTGCTACTCCTGCTATTCCTCCATTGTCTCTGTATGAAGCAGCAACCGTTCCGGCAACATGTGTGCCATGGCCATTATTGTCATCAAAGTTAGCCTGGGCTCCATCAAAATCAGCCGTGAAGTTTCTCCCGCCAATGATTCGGTCCTGCAGATCCGGATGATCCGGCTGGCAGCCTGTATCGAGAATGGCTACAATGTTTCCTTTTCCTCGTTCTGCCGCTTCCCATACGTCAGGTGCCTGAATCATCTGGACGCCTTCTGGAACCTGTGGTGCCTGTTCTGTAATTTCTTCTACGCGGTAAGGAATTAAATGCAGTTTCGCCATTATTTCACTCCTCATCATTTCCATTGATTTTCTTACTTCACTAATTCGATGTGTTTCTCCAAAATCCTTTATTTACTGTTATCCAGCAGGTATTATGTGACGCTTCGCATAATGGACAAAGGGTTTTCCCAGTTTTTACAGAATACAAACAGAAGAGCTAAAAAACGAGGAGCCGATAAAATGAAAAAATGGATGATTTATGGTGCGAATGGCTATACAGGTGAGTTGATTGCGAGAGAAGCTGTTAAGCGAGGCATGTCTCCTATTTTGGCCGGACGCAGCGCTGAAAAAATCCGCCTACTGGCCCAAGAGTTGTCACTGGAATTCCAAGCTTTTCCGTTGGATGAACACGCGGCAGCCCAGTTACAAAACATTGATTTGGTGCTTCATTGTGCAGGTCCTTTTCAAGTGACCAGCAAACCCATGATCGATGCGTGTCTGTCTGCAAAAACACATTACTTGGACATTACAGGTGAAGTTTCCGTGTTCGAACACACCCATTCCATGCATGCTCAGGCTGCAGAAAAAAACATAATCCTCTGTTCGGGGGTAGGCTTTGATGTGGTGCCGACCGATTGCACTGCTTTAAAACTAAAAGAAGAGCTGCCTGATGCAACGGAACTGGCACTTGGATTTGATTCGGATTCCGGCATTTCACCCGGAACGTTCAAAACCATGATCCAAGGTCTGGGCTCAGGGAGCATGCACAGAAAAGATGGCATTCTAAAAACGGTCGCTCTCGGGAGCCAGCACCGTACCATTGATTTCGGTCGCGGTTCGCGCTCAGCCATGGGGATTCCGTGGGGCGATGTGTCAACTGCGTTCTATACAACAGGCATTCCGAACATCTCTGCCTGGATTCCGATGCGGACCTCACGGGTTTACAGCGCACGTTTGATGGGAGCAGCGGGTCCGCTGCTGGCCACAGAGTGGATCAAAGAAAAACTGCAGAAGCAAGTGGAAAAACAGGTACAGGGCCCAACTGACAGTGTCCGCGCCAACTCGCCCGGCTATATTTGGGGAGAAGCCAAAAACCAGCAGGGTGTCATCAAAGTTGCACGCATCCGGACAGCCAATGTTTACGATTTAACAGTCTATGGGTCTCTCGAGATAGTCCGCCGCCTGCTGATTGAAAAAATCGACGGCGGATACTACACACCTGCTGGCCTTTTCGGTTCCAGTTTGGTGGAAAATTTACCGGGTTCGGGCACTTTTGAAATAGATACTTTTTATCCGTGACAGCTGAATGACAGCGCCATAGTCAGTATTTTCTAAGCAAAAAAGACAAATCCTGAATTTCAGGATTTGTCTTTACGTTTAACTCAGGTCTTTTCTCATTAATTGCATCCGTTGATTGAACAGAGTTGGATAAGACAGAAAGCCCAGCATTACACTGGTTACTGCAGCCGTAGTTAGCAATAAGAACATGATCAGCAGCTGAAACTGAACCGCTTGGATTGGGTCCGCACCTGCAATGATCTGGCCGCTCATCATGCCGGGCAATTGGACAAGCCCGACCGTTTTTTGACTTTCAATGGTCGGAATCATGCTGGCTTTGATCGAATTGATCAGTTGCGTGTGGATCGCCTGTTTCGGTGTTCCTCCGAGCGACAGGATCAACTCGGTTTCATCTTGGTGCGACTCAATTTCTGATGTAAATCGGTTCAGGAAAAGAATCGACAGCACCATTGAATTTCCGATGACCATTCCGCTAATCGGAATGATGTATTGGGCGGTTGCTGGCGTAATGTTGAATCCCAGCAGGATGCCTTGCGTCAACACTTCTACAGATATCAAGGTGACAGCCACCTTTGACGTGATGCCTTGGATGGCGGCTCCTTTTTTCTGTGCATTGTGCGTGGCCGCCACAATCATCAAAGCGACCATCAGAAAAATATAAACTAAGCTTTCCGAATCAAATACAAACTTCAATACATAACCGACTGCCAATAACTGAACAATCGAGCGCAAAGTGGCGACAATGGTATCTCTCTCGAGACCAAGGTTTAAGGTTTTAGATAACAATAAGGGAATCACAACGAAAATCAAGGTGATAGATAAGGTTAAATAGCTCATTGCGCTTCCCCCATAACAAACTGTCTGACTTTGTCATTTTCCGGATCATTGAGCAAACTGCTTTCGCCCGTTTCAACCACTTCGCCATCCATCATGACCCACGTAAAATCGCCAATTTCACGCGCCTGTTGGAGGTTATGCGTAATCCAAATGATGGTGGTGCCGTATTTTCGATTGATTTTGACAATCAGTTCTTCAATTTCTTTTAAAGATGTTCGGTCCAGGGAAGACGTAATTTCATCCAGCAGCAAAACAGCCGGCTTGTTGACGAGTGTTCGAGCAATGGAAACTTTTTGCCGCTGACCGCCGGACAAGTCTTTAACTTTCCGTTCCAGCAGCTCTTCTTCGAGTCCCACATCGTGCAGCAGTTCTTCTGCTTCGGCTTTGGATAAGGATTTCCCTTGCAGTTCCAATGGCAAGCTCAAATTTTTGTAAACACTGCCAGCAACCATCGGAGCACTTTGAAGGGCAATGCCCACTAGGCGGCGAAGTTCAACGGGTTCGTAGCCTTCGATTGGCTGATCCTTGATATAAACCTCACCAGACTGAGGCGATAACAAGCCGTTGCATAATTTCAATAAGGTCGTTTTTCCTGCTCCTGATGGACCTACCAGCGTCGTTATTTTCCCTTCTGGAAAAGAGCCGGTTATGCCTTTTAAAATTTGATTTTCCATAAATGAAAAATCCACATGATTAAAATGGACAGCCGGTTTATAGTTTGTTGACATCGATACCATTTCCTTTCGGGCACAAAAACAGCACACTTTTCACTGTGTGCTGCCCGCATTGCTATTATTCTTCCAATTTGCGGTGTGCGAACTCATCGTCCATTTTCAAGAAATATTCGCCGCCTTCTTCAATTGCTCTCACTCTTGCAATGATGTCGCGGAATGATTTTTCTTCTTCCATTTGTTCTTCGATAAACCAATCGAGGAAAGAAAGTGTCGCATGTTCCTGCATTTCACCAGCCAATGTCACCAATGCATAAATATTGCTGGTCACGCTTTTCTCCTGCGATAATGAACTTTCCAGAACATCCAACGCACTGACAAAGTGGTTTTTGGGTTCCGTTAAAGCCTGTAAAACCGGTTTTTCATCCATTGTCACCAAATAATTGTAGAATTTCATCGCGTGAGAATGCTCTTCTCTTGATTGGATCAAATAGAAGTTTGCAAATCCGTGAAACCCTTTTTTCGAAAAATAAGCTGCCATCGCTGTGTAAGCATGTGCCGCCTGCAATTCATTGTTGAACTGATCGTTCAATGCATTCGTTAGTTTTTCTGATAACATGTTTATTCCTCCTCATTCTTATTTAGAATCATTATAATGTAGTAAACATACCATATGACTTAAAGATAATCAAGTTAAATGAGAAAATATGTTTTTAAATGAGAATTAATATCAGTAATAATGCATTTATTATATTCTTAAATGATAATAATTATTGTTTATAATCTATTCGAGCTAATAACTTACTTTTAGTAACATGATGTAGTACGATATCATATAGACAGGGTACATATAGGGGGAACTTGACATGACAGACATGAAGCTAGATCCAAAGGTCTTTGCTATATTAAAAGAGAAAATTCAAATGATCCCGGCCGAAGACGGTGCAGTCTATCTCGTCGGACCGATTCGGCTGCCTGTAAATTTATATGAAGAAACTTTCATATTCAATTGGTATTGCTGGCTAAGTCTTGAAGAAGTAACCGAAGATTATGAGAGCATTATCGAGAAGCTCAGTTCTGCCAATTTGGCAGAATACCAGCAATCGAGCGTACTGGTTTATGGTGATTTTGAAAACAACCCAGAGGCATTGATTCGCATGCATTCTATTTGCCATACGGGCGATATTTTCGGCAGCAAGCGCTGCGACTGCGGTTACCAATTAAAACAATCCATGAAACGGATAACCGATCATGGCACGGGGGCTTTATTTTATTTGGCCAACCATGAAGGGCGCGGCATCGGCCTCTTCAGCAAAGCGATGGCATATGTCCTGCAAGAAAACGGCTACGACACTGTTGAAGCCAATGAGCAGTTAGGCTATGTGGACGATTCCAGAAATTATGGAGACGCGATTGCTGTTTTACGGGCATTGCGCACCAAACCGGTCACGTTGATGACCAACAATCCTAAAAAAATCGCAGCCATTGAAAAAGCTGGGCTCCAAATTGCCTCAAGAACCTCTCTTTGGGGAGATGAATCCGAATACAACGCCAATTACTTGCAGACTAAAATCGACCGCTCGGGCCACCTCAAAGACGGGGAGGAAATTGTCCATGTCAAGCCATGAAGTATATATGGACCTCGCACTCAGCAATGCGAAAAGCTTGGTGGGACAGACGGATCCAAACCCGCTTGTGGGTTCTGTCATTGTCAATGATAGCCGGATCGTTGGCATTGGTACCCACTTGAGAGCTGGAGAGCCTCATGCCGAAATCCACGCACTTCGTATGGCGGGGGATATGAGCCAGGGCGCAACCATTTATGTAACGCTTGAGCCGTGTTCTCATGTCGGGCGGACTGGTCCCTGTGCACAGGCCATCATTGATGCTGGCATAAAAAAAGTGGTGGTGGCTACTCTCGACCCCAATCCAATTGTTTCTGGAAATGGCGTAAGGATGTTGGAAGAAGCTGGAATCGAAGTGATTGTCGGTGTTCGCGAGCAGGAGTCTCAAGCCATGAATGAAGTTTTTAATAAATTCATTGTTGAAAAAACCCCTTTCGTGACCTTGAAAGCTGCTTCGACGCTTGACGGCAAAATTGCCACTCATTCTCTCGACAGCAAATGGATTACTTCCGAGGAAGCACGATTGGATGTCCACCTTTTACGCAGTCAGCATATGGCCATTCTGGTTGGTGTTGGAACTGTGATTGCAGACGATCCAGAGTTGACCGCCCGAATTCCCAATGGCCGCAACCCACTGCGCATTGTTCTCGATTCCACATTGCGCATTCCGCTCGACTCAAAACTTGCGACGGACGGATTGGCTGACACTTGGATTTTTACAAGCCGCACTCATGATGCAACGAAGAGAAAGGCACTGGAACAGCTGGGAGTTTCTGTTTACGAAACAAACAGTGATACTCAAGTAAACGTACTCGACGTTGTTCGCCTGTTAGGTGAAAAAGGCATTTCCTCTCTCTTTATTGAAGGCGGTGGCACCATCAACGCTGCGTTTTTGGAACAGGGATTAGTCGATAAAGTAGTCTTTTACTTTGCTCCTAAACTTGTTGGCGGCAAAATGGCACCGACGTTTATTGAAGGAACAGGTGTGGAATGGATGAAAGAGGCCGTCGATATTCGCGATGGTGAATTCAGCAAGGTCGGCAAAGATTTTAAATTTATGGGATATCCCGAAAAGCGAGGAAGCATATGAAATTCGGATTTGATATAGACGATACATTGATCAATTTACGTGAGTACGCATTTCACTATTACCAGGAACAGTTGAATGAACAAGTGGATATCGATATTTTCCATGCTTTAAACCGTGTTGAAATACACGAGGCATTCGGCATGAACGATGAAGAAGGCACGAAAATGTGGAACCAATCTTTAGACTTTTTGTACTTTACCGATTGTCCCGTCTATCCCGGTGCACTTGAATTGCTGAAGCAGCTCGAGTCGGGCGGCCATGAGATCTTCTATATTACTTCTCGTCCCCCTGAGTACACGGAAAACACATTTAACTGGCTCGTTCAGCAAGGTTTCCCTATTGAGCGGGAGAAATTTTTCTGCGGGATGAAAGATTCGGAAAAAGTTGGAGTTATTAAAAGCCTTGAGTTGGATTATTATTTCGATGATAAGCCGGCTGTTTTGGATACTTTAGCAAATGAGCCCGTGAGAGTAGTTGTCAAAGACCAATCGTATAATCGCCACCTTGATTTGCCACGCGTGACAAATTGGGATCAATTGGGCGATATGATGGGCAGCAGAAAGTAAAACACAAATAAACCAGGCAGAGAAAAGGATTCTTTTCTCTGCCTGGTTTATTTTATGTGGCATTATTCAACTTTGTCTTCTTCATTTAACTGACATTGGCCAAAAGCGTCATCCAAGGTATCGTACCTGCCCAATCGATGGACTTTTCCATTTCTGATATCCATAAAGGTATAGATTGTAACATGGCCATTTTGATTTTCCCATGTAGCTCGTTGCACACAAACTACTTCGTTGCCTTTGGCATAGTAGTCCAGCGTTTCCATTTGAATGCCCGATTCCTGAACCCATTGCCGAAGAATGTCGTGCCCTTCAGCTGAACCTCTCGGACCAATCAATTCAATGTGCGGGTCGGAAACTTCCAGCACGCCTTTGATGTCTCGCTCGTTTACTTTTGTGGTCCATTGCTCTGCAATTTTAATTTTTTCCTTCATGATTTTTTCTCCCTTCTCCCAGAAATAACGTACTCTTCCTGCAGTGTAAATAAGGTTGAAAAAAGAAGCCAGAAAAGATCTGTCTTCTTTAATAATTCTCGTTTTTCAATTTTTTAAACGTTTCTACGAAGTTATCCGGATCTGTATGGATTTTGTAGGTCAACACGCCTCGATGTGTATGGAGGTATAGTAAGCTGGCATCTGAAGAAAACGATTTATAGGAAATATCCCATACATTCGCTACATGAAATTTTGTCGCAGAAGTCACCAATGTGTCTTCGTATAATTGAATGTTGCATTCGGTTTCGACAATTTTCATTTCGCCGGCCTCAATCGAGCGTTCCGTGTCAATGTAAGTGATGGACGACAGTAAATTTAGTTGGTCCAAATTGGCATTCCTCCTACAGATCCTTTTCTAGCAGTTTATCGCAAACCAAGTGTTTTTAGCAAAGCATCTGTCCACCCGATCCGTTCGCTTGTGATTTTTTAGGAGATAGACCAACTGACCCAATAAAGTGTTAGACTATTCTTACTATAAGAATTTAAGATAGGAGGATTACTATGGAAACGTGGTTTGCGGCGACATCCACACACCCTTTTATCCCCTTTTCTCTAAACCACCTGCTGGCATTAGCCATCGCTGTGACAGGCATTTTTGCGCTTGTCACTGCAAGGAAAGGGCTGAAAGAACAAAAGCGGTTATTTCAATCGCTGCGCTGGCCTCTTCTCGTTATTTTGATCATTTCGGAAATTTCCTATCATTACTGGGCCATCACAAATAATGTGTGGAGCTTTGGCGGGCAAATGCCGCTGCATCTTTGCGGCATAGCTTCGCTCACAGCCATGATTGGCCTTCTGACCATGCGCCCTTTATGGATTCAAGTATCTTTTTACATCGGCATTGTGCCCGCATTTTTGGCTTTGATTACGCCTGAATTGCCCTATGATTATGAGCATTTTCGGTTCTGGAAATTCTTTGTTCATCACATAGCCATTCCTTGGTCTTGCTTGTTTTTGGCATTATCCCGTCCTGCTGCTATAACATTGCCTTCGGTTTTTTCATCCTACGTACTGGTGCTGGCTTATGCTGCACTTATCGGTTTTTGGGTCAATCCATGGAGCGACTCCAATTTTCTTTATTTAATGCAACGTCCAACGACCACTTCTCCACTCGATTTCTTTGGAGACGGCCTTTGGTATTACATCAACCTATGCCTGACTGCTTTACTGCTGTTTTTTTGCCAATACCTGGCATTTCGAAAGTTCGTAAAACCTTCTTAAGGGTGTTATTCCATATCGAAGTATTCATTGACTAAATCTCCGTTTACACCGATGGCAGCCGCACTTCCTTCACCAGCAGCAATTACCAGTTGGGAAGGCACAATCAATGAAGCGTCCCCTGCCGCGTAAACGTTCCAAACATTGGTCCGGCCATAATCATCCGTTAAAATGCCTCCGTGGGCATTGAACTTGCAGCCAAGTTCTTTAGCAAAAAGAGTGGAATGGCTCCACAACGGTGTCACAAAACCGCCGACCCGGTCAATCAGCGTACCGTCTTCAAGCCTGACGCTGCGTAATTGTCCGTTTTCACCTTCAAGGCCATCAATAATGTCTTCTACTACTTTAATGCCTTTTCGAAGCAATTTTTGCTTGTCCTCTTCTTCCAGCCGGCCTTCTCCGTTTGTAAAGACGATTAAATCCCGACTCCATGTATAGATTTTCTTCGCTAACTCAAAAACTTGCTTATCCGCAATAACTGCCAGCGGCTGATCGCGCAGTTCCCAACCATCGCAATAAGGACAACTGAATAAACTGGTGCCGTAAAATTTCTCAATACCCGGAACGTTGGGCTGTTCTTCTACCAGTCCTGCGGCGATGATAATTTTGATGCTGTGAAACACCTCTCCACTTGCTGTAACCAGCTCGTAATGTGTTTCGGAAACACGATTTACACGAACGATGCGTTGTTTTTTGATATCCACCGAGTCATATTTTCCGATTTCCTCGCGGCCCAAACGTTTAAGTTCTTTCGGTTCAATACCATCTCTTGTTATAAAGCCATGCGATTCTCTGGTCACCAAATTGCGGCCGTTGTCATCGTCAAAAAGCACAGTTTTTCTTCTGGATCTTCCGAGTATCAATGCTGCATTCAATCCTGCAGGACCGCCTCCGATTATCGCGCAATCATAAATCATAACATCCATCCTTTAATCAAGTCATTCCCAGAAAGTTCCCGATTCTCCTCTTTACTAAACAATCGTTTCAGCAGGATGTAAAAGTGTGCAAATAAAAAAGAAGCTCCATTTCTGGAGCTTCTTTTAAGCTTGTTTAACCAATAATCCCGTTAAGGCATCGATGAAAAATTGATTTTCTTCCGGTGTTCCAACAGAAACCCGGACATATTCAGGCAGTCCCCAAATTTTCCCGTGGCGGACAATAACGCCTTTCGCCATCAATTCCTTATAAAGTTTTTCACCGTCTTCGCCGATTCGAACCAAGACAAAGTTTGCCATGCTGTCGATGTACGCCAATCCCAGCTCGTCAAAAGCCGTGTACAATTGTTCACGCCCAGCTTTATTGGCATTTTTGGAAGTCATCACATGCTCCGTGTCTTCAATTGCTGCTGTTGCCGCAATTTGCGCTAGTGTATTGACGTT
Source organism: Planococcus sp. TJ-307 (assembly GCF_058268435.1). NCBI lineage: Bacteria > Bacillati > Bacillota > Bacilli > Caryophanales > Caryophanaceae > Planococcus > Planococcus sp. TJ-307. The sequence goes on along the minus strand of NZ_JBZDOJ010000004.1, from coordinate 99,477 downwards.
GAATGGCTCTTTTACTTTTAAGATAGACTCAATGATTGATTCGGGGGCAATACCAAAACCAACCCGCACTCCGGCAATGCCGTAAATTTTTGAGAACGTCTGAAGCGTCAAAACAGGATGTCCTGCATTGATGTATTCTATCCCGTTACTGTAATCGGGAGCATCTGCAAAATGATGATAAGCCGCATCGATTACCACTAACACATCGTCGATTGCTTCTACTAATTTATCCAAATCCGACTTGGACATGTATGTGCCGGTAGGGTTGTTTGGTGAACACACGTAAATAATTTTGGTGTTTTCGGTTACAGCAGCGATCATCGCATCCACATCAAACTCGAATCCTTCTGCAAATTTTACCGGCACGACTGTGGCGCCCATAATGTGCGCACCAAAGTCATATTCGCTGAACGATGGAGATGGCACAATCACTTCGTCGCCTTCTTCGAGAAATGCCTCAGAAATCAGTGTAATCAATTCGTCCGCTCCATTGGTCGGAATGACTTGTGTCGGATTCACATGAAATTCGTTGGCAATCGCTTTTTTCAATGCGCTGGCATCCGCATCGGGATAGCGGTTTAATTCCGATAAGCCATTTTGGATGGCTGCCACTGCTTTAGGTGATGGGCCATGCGGGTTTTCGTTAGAAGCCAATTTAATGACACGTTCCAACCCCAACTCTTTTTGGACTTCCCAAATTGGTTTTCCAGGCGAGTACGGCTGGATTTTCTCCAAAGTTTTGCGCGCTTTAATATTGTTCGAACCGGTCATAGTAACTCCTCCAAAAGATGTAAGTGATGGATCATTCTTTATATTCTTATAATCATATCAGCCTTAGCTAGCAAATCAACTGAAAAATCATTTCAGGCACGTGGATGTGGATTTTTAGAGAACTTTTTGCTGTCCCCTCTTTTCATTATACAGAATTGCGGCATTACTTGAACACAACCACACTATATTGTGCCGAATAATAAAATATGGTTTACTGTTAAGCAGATGAAACTGAAGAGGAGTTTTAACATGATAAAGAAAATGAAATTCGCATTTGCCCCTTTCCTTTTATTGCTGATACTGGGCGCGTGTTCAGCTAACGAAGAGACAGCCCCTGAAGAAACCGCTGAACCCGATTCCGAAACAACGGAAGAAGCTGCTCCTGAAACGACTCCTGAGCAATCTTCCTTGGAATTGCCTGCTCAGGAAGAAGTCGTGGTTACAGTAGATAGAGAAGACATTTTAGGAAACGTCTATAATAGCGTAGCGCGCCAGCTCGAAACTACTCTGACTTCCCAGGGGCACACAACATCAGGTGAAACGGACGAAATGGTAAAAGAACAGGCCTTATCCGTGTTGATAGGCAATAAAGTCATCTTGAATGACGCAGCCCAAAAAGGCTTGGAAGCTGACGAAGAGATTGTTAAAGAGCGCCTGGAAGACTTGAAAGGCCAGTTTGAATCGGAACAAGCCATGAATGAAGCACTGGAACAAACTGGCTTCACACTAGAAGACATGGAAGTGCAGCTTCGCGAACAACTGGTATACGAACAATATGTTGCAGAAGAAATCGAACCAGCTGCAGTGACCGATGAAGAAATACAGGAATCGTATAATGGTTTTGTCGAAACTTCTGAAGAAGAAGTACCGCCTATGGAGGAAATGGAGCCTAGCATCCGCCAGTCTCTTGAGCAACAGAAAACACAAGAAGCGGTATTTACCCGCATTGAAGAACTGAAAGAATCTGCTGAAATAGAAATTAAGATTTAAACAAAAACATCCTGCTCGCAATTGAGCAGGATGTTTGTTTGATTAAGCTAGTTTTGCTGAACAGTAGGCAAGGATTTCTTCTTCTTCCTCGTCTTCAAGTCCAAATTCAAGTGCGCCTCTTGTTTGTTTGTCAATAAAGTTGTAATGCGCTACGCGGGCACCAGTTTCTTCTGCAGCGATTATAACGCGCAGTTCCAATCCGCCTTCGGTATATAGTTCATCATCTTCGTCAACTTCGACATTCAACAAAAACTCGTAACGGTCGCCTACCATGATGCCCGTAGGATCGTTAATTTTGTGGAATACATAATCTGTAATTTGCATTGTAACACCTCCGTTCCTCTATTCTAGCGTGTCTGCACCTTTTTGGACAGTTGCATGTGAAAATAAAACGTTTAATGCACTATTAAACGGGAACACAAATGAAGTGAAGACAATTAGAGGAGTGGAATCGAATGAACGTATTAGTTATTGGAGCAAACGGTCAAGTCGGCCGCAACGTTGTCAAAGAATTGGCCGAATCAAACCACGAAGCGACCGCAATGGTCCGCAAAGAAGAACAAGTAGATAAAATGAAAGAACTTGGAGCTTCTAAAGTCGTACTGGCGGATTTAGAAAAAGATTTCAGTGATGCTTTTGAAGGCATCGACGCTGTTATTTTCGCTGCAGGCTCTGGACCTTCAACAGGAGCTGACAAAACCTTGACCATCGATTTATGGGGATCGGTTAAAGCGGCTCAATACGCACAGGAAAAAGGCATCAAACGTTTTGTACAATTAGGATCAGTGGGATCAGACGACCCTGATGCCGGCGGCGAAGCAATGAAACCTTATCTTGTAGCTAAACGCACAGCAGACGACTTGCTGAAGACAACTAATCTGGATTACACGATTGTCCGTCCAGGAGCACTTTCTGACGAAGACAAATCTGAGAAGATTGAAGTTTCGCTAGAAGGATTTTCTTCATTGGAAGGAAGATCTATTCCAAGAGCGGACGTTGCACATGTATTGGTCGGAGTTTTAGACCGCAGCAATACGTACAACAAGGTATTCGAAGTGCTGCAAGGCGACCAGCCAGCAAGCAGCCAATTAGATTCTTTATAGAAGCGAGTCGAATAGCATGTAAAAAAGAGCGGATGGATTTCCGCTCTTTTTTGTGTTAAAATAGGCAATACGATAATTAGAGGACGTGATAAGCATGATTAATATTCAACCACCAAAAGCGGATGTGACGATTACACAGCGCAAACAGGAAATTACAGGTGACGAAGCTGTCATCAAACCATTATTCGGCTTTATCGATTTGCACGATATTCCGCGCGATAAAGGCGGCATTATCCAGTTTTTCAACCACAGCGGCGAGTTGTTGTTTGTCGGAAAAGCCCGCAAACTTCGCCAACGCGTGAAAAAACATTTCGAAGATTCGGTATCACCGTTGAAAAACCATCGTGAAGAAGTATACCGCATCACCGTTTCTATTGTGGAAGATCCAATGGAGCGCGATATTTACGAAACCTACTTGATCAACACCCAAAAAGCTAAATACAATGTTGATAAAGTGTTTTACCAAGAACAGCAATAAAAAAACGGAAGCTCTCGGGCTTCTGTTTTTTTATTTGCTTATTTATAAAGGTCAACTTATGTAGTCAGCTTTTTTTGATAATAATGGTGGCTATGGCCTTCCGGAAAATCAGCGAGGACCCCGAATTCTGTGAAGCCCTGTTTTTTATAAAATTCCGGAGCTTGAAAACTGAGGGTGTCGACAACCATCAGACGATGGCCTTTGCTGCGTGCGTAAACTTCTGCTTGAGCCATCAGCTTTTCCGCAATCCGCTGGCCTCTCCATGCTGGGTCGACCCACAAAAAATCGATATGCAAATGTCGCCAAAAACCCGTAGCCGTTAATCCACCGATAATTTCTCCTCCATCATTGCGAACGATAAAGCTCATTTGTTCCATTGGAGAATCCGCTTCTCGAGGCAAATTTGCATTATTGTATTCAATCACTTTTTTTCGGATAAAATCGCGATCTTCTGTCACTTCTTGTTGCGTAATTTTCATTGGCTCTATCCTCTTTTCAACGTTTTTGCTGCACGCTTCCATTTTCTCACTGTTCTTTTGTTTTGTGAATCTTCTCTTAATCCAATGTTTTAACTTGCTGCCGAGAAGGAATACAGGGTTAATAACTACGTTTTATTGGAGGAACCCATATGTCGTCATTTATAAAAGAAAGCACTTCTGCCCGTTGCCAAAGTGAATACGATCCGCTCCGGCGCGTGCTGCTTTGCCCGCCACGCTATATGGAAATTAAAGATGTCATCAACGATGTACAGAAAAGATATAAAGATGAAAATATCGATGTGGCCAAAGCGCTTCATCAGCACAACCAATTTATCCAGGCTTTGATCGACCAAGGTGTCCAAACCGATTTAATCGAGCCATCTGAAGAGTACCCTGAACAGGTTTTTACCCGTGACATTGGGTTCACTATTGGAGAAACGGTCTTCATCAGCGAAATGGCATCGGAAATTCGCCAAGGCGAAGAACAGGAACTTCGCAAGTGGATGGAAGTACACGATGTTAATTTTAAGCAGTTAACAGGACACCGCATTGAAGGCGGCGACGTTATCATCGATCGCGATACGGTATTTGTCGGCGTCAGCAGCCGCACTTCCAAAAAAGCCATCCGTGATTTGCAGCTCCAACTGCCGGATTTCGAAGTTATTCCTGTTTCTTTTAATGAAAAATACCTTCATTTAGACTGTGTTTTCAACATCTTATCACCAACCGAAGCACTGATTTTCCCCGAAGCCTTGGACATGGCAACCGTCCAGATGCTCGCCGAACGTTACACACTGATTCGGGTAAATGAAAAAGAACAGTTTGCACTTGGCACCAACGTGTTGTCCATCGGCGACCGAAAAGTGTTTAGCCAGCCGCAGAACCAGCAAGTCAATAAGCAATTGACCGCCCGAGGCTTTCATGTAATCGAAGTTGATTATTCGGAAATCATCAAATCAGGCGGAGCTTTCCGCTGCTGTACCATGCCGTTGATCCGTGCATAAGCATTTGATCCAATGCGAACTGTTCAATTGTCTTTTCAACCCATAATTAAAATCCCAAGCCGCAATGGCTTGGGATTTTTAGGCTGTCGAGAAAGTCTCAATAAAATGAATAGTCGTGCATACTCCCAACCGGTCCGGCCACTTCGCTTTCCGTGGGCTCAGCTTCAGCCTCCTCGTCACTGCGTTCCTGCGGGGTCTTCCGCTTTCGCTGTCCCACAGGAGTCTTCGTGGCCAGCCCGGTTGGAGAGTGTGGCTCGAATCAAAGAGAGAAGCTTGCTCGTCAATTTCCCAATGAAACAATTTCAACTAGCCTAGTAATCTCTTCATTCAAGGATCCGGAGCGGAAGGCGGCGACTCCTGCGGAAAAACGGAGTGATGAGACCCCGCAGGAGCTTGCGACGAGGAGGCTCAGCTCTTCGTCCGCGGAAAGCGTCCGCCTGGAGCGCAGGATTCCGTTTAAAACCCGACCAAATGAGATTTTATTCATTTGGTCTTGTAACTATTCCTTTGTCTACAAGCTCAAAATCCCAAGCAGCAATGGCTTGGGATTTTCTGTGTATTCTATAAATGACTTGCAGCCTTCTGCTTTTGCTGTACCTGCTCAATAAATTCTTTCATTAGCTCTACCCCGTCTGGTGTCCCAATTGACTCGGGGTGAAATTGGATGCCGTAAACGGGATAGTCCCGGTGTTTGACAGCCATGATCGTCCCATCATCGAGTGCCCGCGATTGGACAACTAAACAGTCAGCCAATGTTTCGGGCTCTAAAACGAGCGAATGATACCGCATAACCGGCAGCGGCTGCGGCATGTTTCGAAACAGCCCCTGATGCTCATGGGACACTTCAGAGACCTTGCCGTGGCGGATAAAAGGAGCTTCAACCACATTGCCTCCAAATGCCGCGCCAATCAGCTGCTGGCCGAGGCAAATGCCCAATATTGGAACGGATTGGTGCAGTTCCTGAATCACCTCAATTGATTCCGGCAATTCCAATGGATGACCGGGGCCAGGTGACAGGATGATAGCTTGCGGATTTTTCGCTTTGATTTCATCCAGCGTTAAAACACCCGAACGGACCACTTCAACTTCTACCCCCATAGCCGCAACTGCCTGATACACATTATAAGTAAACGAATCGTAATGATCGATTAACAAAATCATCCGAACACCTCCGTGAGAGAACGTGCTTTGTGCAACGTTTCCTCGTATTCTGCTTGCGGATCTGAATCAAAGACGATGCCTGCACCTGCTTGAACATGGACCATTTCATCTTTGACCACAAAAGTACGGATTGCCAATGCAACATCCAAATTCCCATTGAATCCCAAGTAGCCAATAGCCCCTCCGTAGACCCCTCTGCGCTCTTCTTCAAATTCCTGTATCAATTGCATCGCCCGCACTTTCGGAGCGCCTGAGACCGTTCCAGCCGGCAAACAAGAGACCAATGCATCTAATGGATGCATTTTGTTGTCGAGTTCGCCTGTTACTTCTGATACTAAGTGCATTACATGCTGGTATTTTTCAATAACCATGTACTTTGGTACTTCGACCGTACCAATCTGCGCGACCCGGCCCACGTCATTGCGGCTGAGATCTACCAGCATTTTGTGTTCGGCTTGTTCTTTTTCATCTCCCGCCAGCTCTTCCGCCAGTTGGTCATCTTCCCCTGCTGTCCTGCCGCGTTTGCGGGTTCCGGCAATCGGGTTGGTCACCATATGGCTTCCGCGGATCGTCAACAAACTTTCCGGAGAAGCTCCTACGACGGCGTAACCGTCAAAATCAATGAAAAATTGATAGGGAGACGGATTTTGCTTACGCAATTTCCGGTACAGTGCAAACGCATCCCCTTTATAGCTCGCAGACAAGCGCTGCGACAACACCAGCTGAAACACGTCGCCTTTGCGGATATGGTCTTTTGCCTGTTCCACTTGTTCGCGGAAAAGGGCATCGGTGGTTTTGGAACTGAATTGCAGGGACTCTTGATCTACTGCTGTGGAAGGTTCTGGTACAGACAGTTGCTGTTCCACTTCATCCAGCTTGTCTTCAAACGACAAAATGGTTACATCATTTTTTACATGGTCAAAAACCACGATGGTCTCGTAAACCTGCAAGTGAATATCCGGCATCTGCAGGCTGTCTTCTTTTGGTGCTTTGATCGGTTCGTAAACTTGAATGGCGTCGTAGCCTATATAACCGAGGGCGCCGCCTGTAAACGGCAAGCCTTCGACTTCTGCTTCATAACGAGGCATTAATGTTTTAATCAGCTCTAAAGGTTTGCCGTCATGCACTTTTTCAATGCCTGTGCGGAAATCGATCTCCCGCAATTGCTGGCCGTGGCCAATATAACCGATCGACGGGTTTGCTGCGATAAAAGAATAGCGGCCTGTCACACTGGTCTTCAACGAACTTTCCAGCAGGCATTTCCGTGCTCCTGCCAAGCGGTTAAACACCGCAATAGGCGTTAAGGAATCTCCATCAATTTTTCTCGTCTTCATTTCGTTGCTCATCTCGACTCATCTCCATTTCTTAAAAGCAGAGGCAATCATCAGGACTCAACAGGCATAAAGCCGTCCGAGAAGCGGCATTTTTTTGCTGCACAGCCGGGAGCTTATGGTCCCGAGAGTCTGGTCGCCAAAACTGGATCGCACTTAAAATGCAATTATCCAATCTACGCTCTTAATGCTTTTGCCTGTCTAAAAATAAAAAAGCCCCCTGCAGGAACAGAACTGTTCCTTGCAGAGGACGGACTGACCGCGGTACCACCTCTTGTTAAAGCCGACAAAGCTTTCACTTGATCCCTGATAACGTGGGGAAACGGATTCTTCTACTGCTTATTCAAAGAATCACTCATAAGCCCATTCACGCAGACACCCCGCCAGTTTCCACCTGCCACTGGCTCTCTTTGAGAGGTTGATCTGTGCTACTCTTCTTACTCATCGATTTAGCTCTGCTATGCTATGCTCTGCTCAACTGGAATTCGGCGGTGTCGCTTCCGACCCCTTCAACCGCAATCCGTACATAAAAGGTTGTGCCAATCTTATTCAATTCCAGCCCATTTGTCAACTAAAAAACATGACTTATTTAGATAATTCTGTATTTACGTTAGAGATTAAGGTATAAATAAAGTAAGGGGATTCAACTTTTAAAATAGAGGGAGGACAAGACGATGAAAAATCATTCATTTTTAACACCAGGGGTTTTAGCCCTAGGTTTGCTGCTTACCGGGTGCGCTGGTGAAAGTGCGAGCGACACAAGCACTGAAGGCGGAGAAGACAGTACTCAGATCAGCTTTATTCACTGGAGAGGCGAAGATAAAGCTGTATTGGATGATATCATTGCCCAGTTCGAAGAAGAAAATCCCGATATTTCAGTGGAAATGACCATTTATCCATCCGAACAATACCAGTCTACAGGTCAGCGCCTGCTCCAGGACGGTTCGACAGGTGACGTCTTTACATCTTTCCCTGGCGCGCAATTCGAAGCGATTGCCAGCGCCGGTTTGTTTGAAGATTTGAGTGGAGAAGACTTTGTTTCGAATTTTGACGAAGAATTAATTAGCGTCGGACAAAAAGACGGTGCACAGTTAGCGCTTCCTTATCAACTGGTTTTCAATATGCCGGTTTATAACAAAGGCATGTTCGAAGAACTCGGCTTGGAAGTACCAAAAAGCTGGACTGAATTTCAGGCAATGGCCGACACACTTCTTGAAAACGGCATTACACCTATCGCCTTTCCTGGAGCAGATATCGGCCCCAACCAATTTATGAACAGCATGATGATGAACAATGCACCCGATGAAGACATTTTTGAAAAACTTCAAAACGGGGAAGAAACATTAACCAATGAGTGGTGGGTTAAAACATTAGAGGACTTCCAGCTGCTTGAACAAAAAGGCTATATTCAAGATGATGCATTAGGAACTTCTCAGGACTCTGCAATGGCGATGGTTGCCAACGAAGAAGCTGCGATGATTGCAACAGGATCCTATCATATGTCTGCTCTGCTTGGTCTGAACCCAGATCTTCAACTTGATTTAATGGCTCCAATCACTGTCGAAGAAAGTGAAGCGGTCTACGAAGGCATTAACACCGCCACTTTCATGCTGGCTGTCAATAGCCAGTCGGAAAAGAAAGAACAGGCAAAAGAGTTTATCACGTTCCTCAGCCAGCCTGAAATCGCTTCCCAATACGCCAACGAAACCGGTCAGCATTTGACGGTTAATGATGTGGAATACGAATCAGAAGTATTGCAGAACACGGCTTATTGGATCGATGAAAGAACAACTCGTTTCCAGCCGCGATTCCTGATTACCAACGCACAAATTGAGGCAGCAGTGCTGGGTTCTATTGAAAACGTACTGGGTGGAACAGATCCAATGACAGCAGCTGAAGAAGCACAGCAGCTCGTAGACGAAAATAGGGAATAATGAGATGAAAATTTCTAAATCCATCTACTTATTCTTTTTACCAGGGCTTCTCCTGTATGCGCTTTTCTTTATTTACCCGACACTCAGTGCCTTGTTTTATTCGTTTACCGATTGGGACGGCCTCAGCCAAAGTTTCCAATTTGTCGGAATCAGCAACTACGAACGTGCCTTTACAGGCGACACAATTTTCCGGAAAAGCATCGGCAACAACTTGAAATTCATGCTTGTTGTGGTGGTCTTCCAAACACTTGTTGCTTTGGCTTTTGCCTTGATTGTCCTGAAAAATAACAAAACCACAATCTTTTTGCGTGCGCTTTATTTTTTCCCAACTATTTTGTCATCTGTTTCAGTCGCCTTTATCTGGTCGTTCATTTACGATCCGTCACTCGGCATTTTGAACCAGGCACTGGAATTGGTTGGACTTGGATTTTTGGCTCAAAACTGGCTTGGCAATGCTGATATTGCGATCTATTCTCTGGCAGTGACACAAATCTGGTTCCATGCCGGACAGATGCTCATCATTTTCGTAGCCGGCCTGCAAGCGATTCCAGACGAGCTGTACGAAGTGGCTAAAATTGAAGGTGCCAACAAATGGCAGACCTTCCGTACAGTGACGTGGCCATTGCTGGCACCTTCTGCCACCATCGTTATTGCCTATACCACCATCCAGTCGTTCAAAGCATTCGATCTGGTCTTTGCCATGACAGGTGGCGGCCCAAACAACTCAACCGACATTGTCGCCACTTATATTTTCGATATTGCCTTTAGAAACTACCAATTTGGCTATGCGAGTGCCATCTCAGTTATTTTCATGATGATCATTGCCATCATCACCTTCCTGCAGTTTAAAGCTTTGCGTTCTGACCGAATCTCTTACTAAGCCTAGGAAGGCTACTTGGCAATACAACTTTTAAAAACGAACAATTATATGTTCTTAAGCTTTAAGAAAGGAGGGCAAAAGCTTGTTCTTCAGAAGGTTTTCTCTACTCATCTATGCATTGCTGATTTTAGTTCCTTTACTGATTGTCGTTCTGACTTCTATGAAAACGATTCAGGAAACGTTTATAAATCCACTCGGCTTGCCCGAAGCTGGAATTCAGTTTGAGAACTATACAGCCATCTTCCAAGAACAGACCATGGCCGGTTATTTTATGAACAGCACAATCGTCACCTTGTTTTCGGTTTCGTTAACACTATTCTTTGCTTCGCTGATTGCCTACGGCATAATTCGGCTCAATAATTGGATTGGCAATATCATCTTCATCCTGTTCACGCTTGGCATGATGGTGCCAGCACAGGTTAGTATGATTCCGCTCTACTCGCTGATGCTCGACCTTAACTTGACCAACAGCCTAGTTGGATTGATTCTTGTCAATATCTCCACCACCATGCCCATTGCTGTCTTCATCTTGACCGGATTTATGAAGACTTTGCCAAGGGAATTGTTCGAAGCTTCGACAATAGATGGTGCCGGAAATTGGAAAATTTACTCCAAGGTGGCGATTCCGTTATCGCTGCCATCCTTATCGGCTACCGCAATCTTCCTGTTTGTGATGCATTGGAACGATTTGCTGTATCCTTTGCTGTTTATTACGGACAATGCTTACAAAACTTTGCCACTCGCTTTACTGGAGTTCCAAGGCGAATACTCTACCAACTACCCAATGCTCTTTACAGGCGTCATCATTGCTTCAGCGCCCATGGTCATCGCGTACGTCTTCCTGCAACGCTATTTCGTTGCAGGCATGACGGCTGGTGCAGTTAAAGGCTAAAAAAAGGACGGCATCGCTCATCAAAGAGCAATGCCGTCCTTTTTTCTGTCTATCTATCCACTCAAAAAAATCACCCTGAAATGGTCAGGGTGACGCGCGAACTTATTTTGCAAACACGTGTTTACCAATTTTAGTAATCGTCGTGCGTGAGAAAATCCATGTATCCGTAACACCGCTTGGGTTATAATAATACGTTGCACCCTGAGATGGGTCGGATCCTTTAACAGCTGCTTTAACTGCCTGATATGCTGAAGCATTCGGCTTCAAGTTGTATTGGCCGTCGTTTATAGCAGTAAACGCATTGCTTTGGAAAATGACATTGTATGTACTGTTTGGAAACGAAGAAGAGTCTATGCGGTTCAAGATGACAGCGGCTACCGCTACTTGTCCTGTGTAACTTTCTCCACGTGCTTCTCCGTGTACGACACGTGCCATCATATCGATTTCCGTAAGTTTCGCACGCGTCAGTGGCCCTGTAAAGCCTGTGTCCGAAACATTAAAATCACGCTGAAACTGAATAACTGCATTTTTCGTGATAGAACCATAGTAGCCGGTAGGTGTTGTATTGAAGTATCCCAATTTTTTAAGCGTTGACTGAAGTTCGGTTACATCTTGTCCCGAAACGCCTTCATGCAAGTCTGGAGAATGTGCTTCTGCAGAGGGCTGAGAAAAACCTATGAATAGAACTGTGAATAAGGTAAACACCAATACTTTTAATTTCTTCATGCTTTCTCTCCCTTCTATTCCAAGAATCAACAAAAGATTCTTATTAACAGTATATAATTGTAATAGTTTGGGTTCAATCCCTCGGACTACTTAAATTTTGATGATGAAATGACCAAAAGTAATAGTTTGTTGATTTTAAACAAAAATATTGTGCTATTTCTTTACTGGAATTAGGCATTTTCGCTTACAGAATTGCAAGCACTACAAAAGGCTGTCGAGCAATACTTGGCAGCCTTTGTGAAAACGAGTTTATTTTCTTTCGTAATGCAATTGTGCAAATTGTCCATATGACTTTACTGACTTGAGTTTTAAAGGGATTTCAACATCGTTTTCTTGGAACAACGGGATCCCTTTTCCGATTAATGTGGGTGCAATGGAGATGATCCATTCGTCAATCAGATTTTCTTGTATAAAACCATGCAACAGGTTGCTGCCGCCAATCACCCAAATGTTCTTTCCCGGTTGTGCCTTGAGACCTTTCGCAAAGCTCGAAATGTCTTGATTTGTAAATGTTACAAACGGATCCTCTTTACCAGACTCAGATGTAAAAACATAACTGGCCAAGCCCTCGTATGGGTACTCACCGCTTTCCGCTTCGATTACCCAATCATAAGTTCTCCGTCCCATGACTACCGTGTCGATGGTCTCCAAAAATTCAGCATAACCGGCATCGCCTTCTCCGTCGACTTTGAAGAGCCATTCAAGCGAGTCATCTTTTGTTGCGATATAGCCGTCGAGACTGGCTGCAATATAACAAATAATTTTCCGTTCACCTTCCATGATTTTTCCTCCTTTATAAGCGTTTACTGACATTCCATCAAAAAAGGCCTCAGTATATAACTGAGACCACATTGCTATTTGCTTTCTAATTCTGCCAATTCTTTATGTGTTTGCGGAAATCCATTTGCCTGCCATTCAGAACGATAAGCAGAGTCCAGTTGAGTCAACCCAACTTCCGCTTCGTCCGTGTCGGCATTGACGCTTTCTTCATGGTCCACTTCCCCACTATTTCGCATATCATTGTCTTCATAAACCCAGATTTTGTTAGCTTGGTTTTTTTTATAGGCAGTTAACAGCAGCATGCTGCCTGCCATTGCAGCTCCCATGTACATAAATTTTTTCGATGTGTTCTTTTTCATTAGTATCCCTCCGGTTATCTTCATGTTTCGTCATCTTCTTCAATTCCCCTTTTTCTGAAATTTAATCATCCATATCCTTTAAGGGAATCATTTCGACGGGAAGGGATTTATTTGGTAAAGTGAAAAGTAAGAACTTGACTGGAGGCGTTCAGATGAAGAAGATTGTTATTGTTTCAGACACACATATTCCATTCCGCGCCAAGAAGTTGCCGAAGCAATTGCTGGAGGCGTGCCGAGAGGCTGATTTTATCGTTCATGCAGGCGATTGGCAGACGATGGATGTCTATCATGAGCTGGCAGCCTATGCAGAAATTGATGGCGTCACCGGAAATGTTGACCCATGGGACATTCTCGAAAAATTCGGCCGCAAAAAGATTTTCACATTTGGAGAATTAAAAGTTGGGGTAGTGCACGGCGATAGCCCACAGAAACCCACTGAACAGCAGGCTTATGACACATTCGCTAATGACGATGTCGACATCATCGTTTTCGGCCATTCCCATACACCTGTGATGCGGGAGGTGGATGGGGTGACTTTGTTCAACCCTGGTTCTCCTACTGATAAGCGCAGACAAGCCCAATTTTCTTTTGGCCTGCTGGAGATTGGCGATTCTTGGGAATTAAAGCATGTTTTTTTCGATAAAGAAAGTTAATCAAGAATCACCTATTGTTTCCCTTTGGGATCAAGTTAAAACCAGACCTTCTCAGCGAAGGTCTGGTTTTTCTTTGCATTCTTTTATTAGCACAAACCCAAGTTGCTTTAATGCCGATTCCAAATTGGATTCAATCAACACATCTTTCAGTGCCGAAGCAAAATGGGGAACTTTTAACGCCATGAAAGGTTGAATTCCAGTGATGACCGGTGTTACACCGATTACTTTCAGGATATTTACGAGCTTCAACAAGTATTCCCCAACGACAGAGTTTATTTGCAAAACGCCAGAAACATCAATAATCAAATAATCCATTGATTCTTCACTGCATTTTTTAAGCACATGGTCAATAATAATTTGTGCCCGCGGCGCTGTAATATTGCCAATGACCGGAACGATTGCTACACCTTTAGTTACCGGAACGATGGGTGCAGTCAATGTCTGAATTTGTTCATTTGCCTTTTCCAGCTCCAGTACATAAGTCAATAGGGTCGACATCATTTCGAAAGTAGTAAGCTGCTCTTCAGAAAGCTTGTGGTATCGATCATCCAATCCGCAAATAGTGCCGTAAACTGTGCCATCGTTGTAGTAAACGGGAACTCCAACGAATGTTCCGTTTCCGTAATTTGCAGTGATCTCCATAGAACGGGTCAACTCATTTTCCGAAACATCCTCTATGACTAATGCAGAAGGTCCATGGTTGATGCTTAAACTGCAAAAAGACTGAGGAAGGGGCATTGAACTGCCTTCTTCGACTAGCTCTTTACTCGAGTTGTAGACTTTAATGATGTTATTTGTATGGCCATCATTTTTAGCAATGAATATTGAATTGATGCCAATTTGTTTGCTCAGCAATTGCAGTATATATGCGGCTGCTTCGTCAAAGTTACTGAAATTTCGTTTCTTTTGCATCTTTTCCACTTTCAGTCCCCACTCTCTTAGAGTAACTTCTACGATATCTATATGAAGTAATTGAATATTAATCTCAAAATTAGGAAGCCAATAAATTGTATCACTTGAAGACAAATATAAGAAATCGAGCCAAGTACGTCTATATTCCTATATTAATTATACAGTGAAATCCACTATTATCACATTTAATTTGTGTAACAAATATTGTACGAAGCAAAGGGTTCGTCATTGTTTAGAATAGGGTATATGAAGAGTAACAGTATTTGGAGGTGGCAAAATGACAAACGAACTGGATATTCTTGTATTGGAACAATCTGATACAATGATTTACTTTAGATGGACAGACTCAGAAGATGTTTGCCGAGTAAAACGCGATGAACAGGTCATTTATACCGGCACTCAGAATTTGCTTAAGGACACAGGTTTAAAAAAAGGTGAGCTGTATACCTACACAATCGAACGGCTGGATGCTTCTGGCAAATGGACAGATAAAATCAAGCTTCATACCGGTACGGAAAATCCGAAAACGGACAGTATCAATCGCTTGGAAGAAATCGTACTGACCGCCATTGTTTCCAAGGGAAGAATTTCTTTGGCTTGGGGAGAGATCGACGGCATTTCAGAATTCGATATTTATCGAAATGGCCAACTGATTGATACAGTTAAAGGCAATCAATATACGGACCGCCAAGTTCCCATGAATCAAGAGTTTACCTTCTGGATTCGCGGTAAACGACCTGTGGCGCGTTCTGAAGAAGATTTTAGTGTAGAAAAATTCAAAATGGCCAAGATATTTGGTGCTTTAAATTGGAATTCTTCGCAGGAAAAAGCCGCAATGGAAAAGTTTTGGATGACCAAAAAAATTGCTTCGTTAGACTCTCTCTTATCTGATGAGGAAAAACCCAAAATATATCCACTCTGGCATTTCCGCTATCAAACTTTCTTGCCCGATTTGGTGCTGAAAAACCCGAATCTCTTATCGCCCTTTCCTTATTTCCAAGGCGATGGCAGAAAGTTTGATCCCGAATCGTTGCATTACCGGACACAAGTTAATTTCACTGTGGACTTGAAAGATGAAGAATCCTCTTTCGTTTATGATAAAGATGTGGGTCCCACAATCGGCTATAATTGGCGAAAGAAATTCAGCAAAGCAGATGTGGCTTCTGCTGAAGGAATCGAGCTCGAGAAACTTGAAGAAACCGGCCACAAAGTTTCCATTACGCTAAAACATGCCGTTGGAAATCCAATTATTACTTCACCTGATATTGATTATAATGTATCAGCTGCCTTTTACCGCGACGGCACTTATGACATTATAGGAATTCATGACCAATCGCCGAACCATGAAGTGTACTTAAAATTTGGCGATGACGGCGAATGGATGGATCTTCATCAGACTGAAAGCGAAGGACTGGCTTTTATGGCAGACCCTATTGCCAGCCATTATTGGCGAATCTCCAACTTTTACTGATTCAACTTGATTTTTCTCTATCTATAAATAAAGCCCGAACCGGAGATCCGGATTCGGGCTTTATTTAATGGAAAGCGGGATAATCTTCCGCTCCTCAGTCTATTAACATTGCAACGAGACTGCCGCTTTTCTTATTTACTTGTCTAAAAATCGTTTGCGAATGTGAGGCGGCGGCAGCATGCAGCTGTCCAGCTTGCCAAACACTTTGTAGCGATTTTTGGCTACAACATCATACGCTCCATCACGGAGTGCACGCGGGAATGGTTTCAGGTAATACGCCAATTTCCACAGACCAGTCAAATGATTCGAAATCATTAAAGCACCTTCGGATTTCACATATGCCTGCCCATCCTTTATCAATACAAGGCTATCGACATCATCCGGTACCTTATGTTTTTCAGAAAGTTCCTGACCAATATCACTTTGCAACGAAGCAAATTGATAATAGCCGGCCGGATCATGGTTTATGATAAACTGAACGCTCGAGTCGCAAAAATTACAATCTCCATCAAATAAAACGATCGCATGTTCCATATCGGTTTCCTCCTTTGAAAAAAATGGTTCTCTCATCTTAATAGCCTCTTTTGCCTTTATTGAAACACCTCTTCAGTTGAAAGTGTTCCTTGATGGAAAAACAGTTTCCATCCGTTCGGTCTTTTTTTCCAAATAGAACTGCGGTTTGTCAGCTTTTCGGTCTTATGGTTATAAAGCTGATAGGTAGTCAGGACAGCCGCCGGGCCCAATTCATGCAAAGCAAAATGCGTTATTTCCATTGGATCTAGAGTTAGTGGATGATTTTCATCATAATCAGAGCGTTTAATGATCCCACCAGAGCTGCCAAACTCAAAAAACTCATTGTCCAGTACTTCCGACAACTTGTCCATCGAAGTTCGGACTTCTGGCTTTAAATGACTGCACTCGAGTGCGTAGATTGCTTTGGTTAGTTCTTCCATCTTTATTCTCCTCCCCTGTATTTCCCGGGAAATAGATTTTTCAAAAATAGCCCTCCCTGCCAGAAGGCAGGAAGGGCATTCCGGTTTATTTGTCGTCTTTAAAGAACTTTTGTGGGTCTTCTCCTGGCTGGTCTTGCGGAGTATCTGATGATCCAAAATCCTCAACGTCCTCAAAGCTGTCTTGGTCATCACGGAGCGCACCATCTTCTTTTTCAACCGGCTGGGATGTAGAGGCACGCAGCACATCTTCTTCCGGTGGGCGGCTTTCCAGATCCAGCTGTTGATCTGCATGGTCAATGCAAGTTAACGCAGTCGGCAGAGCTTCCAATCGTTCAAACGGAATTTCTTTGCCGCATACAGCACATGTTCCGTATGTCCCATCTTCAATTGCTGCTAGAGCAATTTTGGTATCTTCTAGTTCTTCTTGTTTAAACTGAGTCAGCGCCATGCCGCGTTCCTGATCGTAAAGATCGGTGGCGTTGTCTGCAGGATGATTATCGTAATTTGAAAGCTCAGTCGACTCGAGCTCTTCTGTATGTTCAACACGTACTTCAAGTGATTCCACCTGATCCTCTAATTGTTTTTTCAATTGCTTTAGTTGTTCGTTCTTCATCCAATTTCCTCCTCAAAAAACTCACTTACCTTCTATATTGCCTTTATTAAGGAAATCAAACCTGGAAATCTGTCAGGCGTTGCTGTCCTGCCGCTTAAAAGTCGTCAAATCGATCCAATAAGCTTAATAGATAATCATCCAGCCGATGACGCATCAACTCGTTGGACAGTCCTGTCATTCCGAAGACTTTCCAGCCTGGGTAAACAACAGGTGAACCATCAAGAATATCCGTCAATGATACCAAATCCCAATACGGATCATACGTAAATGAGCTGCCGGCATGGCGTTCATACGCAGCCAGAAAATCATTGGCGACTGAAATTCCGTACATTTGGGCCAGGTTGACACGGCAATGCCCTACATCAATTCCTGCGGGACCGCGGCAAGCATTCACCCAGTCCACAATGGCACTGATCTTTCCATCTTCCCATAACACATTCGCCGGATGGAAATCGCGGTGAATAAAGCATTCAGGAGCTTCGGGACGGCTGCCGGCTACAATATAAAACGCACGCATCCAATCATTTTGCACTTTGGACCATGTCGGCTTTTCCAATAAAAACGCATTGTTATACGAAAAATAGTTGTATGGGAAATCTGCAGGCTCAGTTTGGTGAAGACGGGCTAACGATGCAGCCAAGCCTTCCAGCCAAGTTCCATCGTTAGAAGGTTGCAGTACGACAGTTCCGGACATTTTGGTCATCAACACTGCGGGCATGCCGCTCTTTTCACCGGTTTCGTCATATGATAGTAAATGAGGGACAAGAAGGCCAGCCTGCTCTGCAAACTGAAGGCTATCCGCTTCATGCTTGGCTAAATCCGGTTCTTTCTCTAACCAATCTGCTTTATGAAAAAGCCGCAGTACATATGAGAGGGACTTGCCACTCTCCTTTACATACAACTCAAATAAAGTAGAGGAAGTCCCTCCTTTCAGCGGCTTAACATTCGTTAATTCTGCTGTATTTCCAAACTGCGCTTTTACCCATTCCAGTGATTGCGCGGGCAATCCATTCCATTCGTGTACAGCCATCCTTGCCGCTCCTTTCTGCCTATCTTTTAGTTTTAGTGTACCATGAAAAAATAAGGATTCCATAATATAGAAATGAAGCAAATGAACCGCAAAACAACCGTTTTCCTTTCGCGAAAAAGCACAGTTACCTAAAAGCCGGCATTGCTCGACAACTGCCACCACAGGATTCACCTTCCCATATAGCGGCAGAGCAAGGATTTGACCGGGTATAATTCGGCCACGTTACAATTAGATTCAGTCTCTCACTTTCTCATATTCCTTGTGCTCTTGTTACTGAAATTCACGGATTGACAACCAATAGCAAGTCTTATACGATAGTTAAGGAAAATCAAATAACCCGGCAACGGGAGAGGTTCATAGCATTTCACCCTCTATAAAAAACTATGGATTGTCGAAACTCAGCCAAATCCACATGCGATTTGGCTTTTTCTTTTGTCCGTTTTTTATAGCCCTCTTCCAAGCCGGCCATTTAAAGGAGGCCGTTTTTATGGCAGGAAGAAACGAAGATACACTCGATCATTTATCATTGCTCGGCAATCAGAACACCAAGTATAAATTTGAATACGATCCGGAGATTTTGGAGCCAATCGACAATTTGCACAGCCGCGACTATTTCGTGAAATTTAATTGTCCTGAATTCACATCACTTTGCCCGCAAACAGGTCAGCCTGATTTTGCGACCATTTACCTGAGCTTTATTCCCGACAAAAAGCTCGTCGAAAGCAAATCACTTAAGCTTTATTTGTTCAGCTTCCGTAATCACGGAGATTTTCATGAAGACGTCGTCAACATCATTATGAATGATTTGATCAAATTGATGGATCCCCGCTATATCGAAGTATGGGGGAAATTCACGCCGCGTGGCGGTTTGTCGATTGACCCTTACACCAACTACGGCAAACCAGGAACCAAATACGAAGAAATGGCATCGTACCGGATGATGAATCACGACTTGAATCCGGAAACGATTACCAACCGATAAGGGGCAGAGCGGATGTTACTTTATCTAAATGGCGCATTTGTCGGCTTGTTGATCTTATCAAATATTTTAGCCGTTAAATTGTTCAGCATCAGTGAATGGGCCGTTTTGCCAGCTGCTGTCATTGTGTACGTTTTTACATTCCCGATTACCGATACGATTGCGGAAGTATACGGCAAAGAAGCCGCACGGCAAACCGTTACGGCAGGGTTTGTCACACAACTTTGTGCATTGGCATTTATTTTTTTCGCCATCCACTTGCCAGCCGCCCCCTTTTTCGCAGACCAAGAATCTTTTGAAACCATTTTTTCTGCAGGTTTCCGGGTAACCTTAGCCAGCCTTGTCTCTTATTTCATCAGCCAGAACTTGGATGTCACCATTTTTCATAGACTCAAACAACGGCACGGTGAATCGCGTTTATGGCTGCGCAATAACGCTTCAACGATGACAAGCCAATTCGTCGATACGAGCATTTTTATTACCATCGCTTTTTACGGCACGATGCCAACCGGTGCATTGCTTGGCATGATTGCAACCCAGTATGTCTTTAAACTGCTGGTAGCCGCAGCAGATACACCATTTGTATATTTGTTGGTCAGGCTATGCAGACGCGAGCAATTATCTGACAAGCAGACTTATGGACACAAAAAAACGGAAGCTCTCGAGTAGAGCCTCCGTTTTTCTGTTATTGGAAAGATGAGTGCAATCATTCAGACCTTTTCGCGCGGTTGTTGGACGCGGTCTTTTACGCTTACTTTCGCATCAGCCAAGACCATATCTGCTACAATCGGCAAATGATCAGAAACCGATGTTTCAATAACTTCTACTTGAACAACTTCTACTTCGGTGTCAGATAAAATATAGTCGATTCGCGTCGCCGGCCAAAAAACTTCGGCCGTCTCATTGTTTACGTAAGGAGATGGATATGTGTATGCATCGCCTCTTTTCATTTTCAGGAATGCGTCCTGGAAATGCTTGTTCAGCTTTTGCATATGGACATTGGAAGAAGAGGCATTAAAATCGCCAGCAATGATTCGCGGAAAATGGCTTTTCCCTGTAATGTCCAGAATTTCATCTACACTGACAACCAATTCTTCATCTTTCAATGCTAAGTGGGTATTGAAGACACTCAAGTAAATGCCATCGACTTCAATAACAGTTTCCAAAATTCCACGCTGTTCATTGTTGCCAAACGGACAATGCACCTGCGTCAACAAATGATTCTCTACATACTTGATCGGATACTTGCTTAAAATCATATTGCCGTATTGGCGATTCGGCCGTTCCGAATCTTCAGGCGCAAAATTCATATTGGCTCCGTAAGCAGCATACATGCCAAGTCTTTCGCTCAGCCATTCTACTTGGTCGACAAACGAACTACGGTCAGAAAAATAACGGTCAACCTCCTGCAAGGCGATGATGGTAGCACAGGAATCCTCAATAACTACAGCGGTCTTTTCCAAATCAACTATTCCATCCATCCCTAAACCATGAGCAATATTAAACGACATGACTTTTACAATCGGTGCCTTCTTGTTCTTCCCGTGCATGCAAACCTCTCCTTTTCGATTAAAACGAATCGTTGGCAGCTGCTTTAATTGCTTTCAGTATATACCAAGCTCGCAGAAACATACCATAACAAGGGCGTAAACAATTGTTAACAATTTGTAAACATGGCAAAGTTGAGACGGCCGCACAACTGGAGTGGCTTATGACCCTGAGAATCTGGCTGCTGGAGGCTGGACACTAGGAAAAACAGAGGCAGACACGTAGATTCGACGGGCATAAGACGGGTCGTGTAATACGGTTTTTTGCACGTTCCGGAAATTTTATGCACGCTCAATTGAATTTATGCACGCTCAGCAAAATTTATGCACGCTTGCGAAAATTTGTGAACGTTCACAAGATTTTATGCACGTTCGGCCCCTTTTGCACTGCTTCTTTTAAAATCGATCAAAAAAATGCAGACCTCCCATTTCGGGTGTGTCTGCATTTTCTGTATCGTTACTCCTGCTGCGTATAAATGACAATTGCGTCCCGCAGAAATTGTGCTGCTCCTGGATATGCTTTGTCGTAATACGCAGCAAACCGCTCGTCAGCTACATACATCTCGGCAAGTCCACGATGTGCTTCCTTGCTGTAGGATGGCCACGTAAAGCTCAGCCACTGGCGATGCAACTCAGCCGTCCGCATTGCTTCTCTGCTTGATGGATCGCCTGATTTCATAGCATTTGCCAAACTATCCAATACCTGTTGTTCAAGGCGTGTGAATTCTAAATATTGCTCTTCACTCATCTTCAACATCTTGGCGTTGGACTGGTCAACCAATTCGTCCCCATATTGGCTGCGTACTTCACTGCCATACTGCCCTTCGTTGTCATCCACCAGTTTTTGTTTAAAGCCCTCGAACTTTTCTTTATCAGCCATGGTGCTCTCTCCTTTTTTTGTGGAAATGGTTTTTTCCACATTGGTAATCAGGAGGTCCAATTGCATCCGTTTGGCGAGAAGTCTTTCCCGGTGTGCTTCTAAAGCCTGGGTATAATCAAAATTAGGGTCGTTGACGATCACTTTAATTTGTTCCAGCTCCAGCCCAAGTTCGCGGTAAAACAGGATTTGCTGCAGCTTGTCCACTTCCGGCTGGCCATAAATCCGGTAGCCTGATGAACCTTTCCGCGCCGGTTTCAATAAACCAATTTCATCGTAGTAACGTAAGGTTCTTGTGCTGACGCCAGCCAAGTTCCCCATTTTTTGAACAGTGTATTCCACATCTCCACCTCCTGATAAACCCACTTTACACCTTGACGTTGCGTCAAGGTCAAGCGGTTTTATCAAGTTAATTGCTGTTCTGCAAACTCTCTGTAAAGCGAATGCGAAGATATCAATTCCCGGTGCGTTCCAATTCCGGTCACATGCCCTTTTTCAATAAAGACAATTTTGTCCGCATCGACGATTGTCGATAGCCTATGAGCGATCACCAACGTCGTGCGCCCTTCCATCAACCGGCTTAATGCCTGCTGAACAATGCCTTCTGACTGGCTGTCGAGGCTTGCGGTCGCTTCATCCATCATTAAAATTTTGGGATCGCGCAAAAAGGCGCGGGCAATGGCGATGCGCTGACGCTGTCCGCCTGATAGTTTTACGCCGCGCTCTCCAACTTCTGTGTCTAGCCCGTCAGCAAATCCACGAATAAAATCTTCCGCATAAGCCATACGTGCCACCCGCCAAAGCTCTTCAGCAGAAATCGTTTCAGCATCCGGCAAGCCATAGGTTAAGTTTTCTCGGATGGTGCCGCCCATCATGGCACTCTCCTGTGAGACATAGCCGATTTGATCGCGCCAGGACGCAATTGAAATTTCAGCAATTGGAATGTTGCCAATTGTTATTTGACCTGACAGCGGCTCATAAAATCGTTCGACCAAGCCAAAGACAGTGGTTTTTCCACCGCCGCTTGGTCCAGCGAACGCAATCATTTCTCCCGGCTGCGCTTCGAATGATACATCCACTAATACGGGTTCCCCTTGATCGTAGGCAAAACTCACCCCATCCAGCCGCAATGCGTTTCCGGCAATATCCATATCTGGCTTTTGCTGCTGTTCTTCCAATGGCAATTCGAGTATGCCAATGATCCGTTCTGTAGCACCTTTGGCTTTTTGAAGTTCTGTAAAAAAGCGGGCAAAGGTCACCATCGGAACAATAATCTGAAATAAGTAAAGGAGAAAGGCAACGAGTGAACCTGTCGACATCTCACCATTTGCCACACGAATTCCGCCATAGCCAATAATCGACACAATCACCACCATGACTACCAAGTACATCAAGGGGGCAATCAACGCATAAATCTTCGCTTCTTTCATGCCAAGCGTGAATAATTTGTGGATTCCTTGTGTCCCTCTAGCTTCTTCTGTTGTTTCTGCTGTCGATGATTTCATTAAACGGATCTCACCCAGCGTCTGCTGGACATGGCCCGTAAAATGGGCAGTCTCATCCTGCAAGTTCCGTGAAATCTTGGCCATCTGGCGTCCGAGTGGAATCATTACCGCAATCGTCAGCGGCACCGCCAACATCATCACCAGGGTCATTTTCCAATCCAAAATGACCAAAATGATGACAGCACCAACAATCGAAATGATGCCTGTGACGAACGATGGAAAGTGATCCGTGATTAAATTACGGACAATTCCGGTATCGTTAACGACCCGGCTTACCGTTTCCCCGCTTGAATGCTGGTCGAAATAACTGACACGCAGGCGAATCAACTTCGCCCACATCCGTTCTCTCAAGCCTGCGACTACCCGCTGCCCCACCATGCTCAGCAAATAAATCGAAATGCCGTTGATAATGGCTTGGACAATAAAAGCGGCGACGATTCCCACAATTAATGGTGCACTTAAAGCATCGAGAGAAAATCCATCAACGAGATTTTTCGTCAATAGTGGGACTACCAGCCCAACCAAAGTCGTTACTAGACTGGCAAGCAGGCCAATCGCCAGCGCCAACTTCGGGATCTTCAGTGATAATAGCAGTGAAACAAACGGCTTCAAGCCCGTTTCATTGGTTTTCTTTTTCATCTTAAAGCTCCTGTTCTGTGCGTCGCACTAAGCGAATTTGGCATAAATGCACGTATCGGTCAAACGCTTGCCATCCACCGACCGCTCATCATTTTTCAGGATCCCTTCCAAAACAAACCCCAGCTTTTCAGGAATTGCCCGGCTCTTAAGGTTTTCTGCATCGCATTGAATTTCCAGGCGATGGCATTTTAGCGTCGCAAATGCCAAGTCGGTCAACGCCGAAACCGCCTCCACCATGTAGCCTTTTCCGGTCGCTCTGGAATCCAGCCAATAGCCGATTTCCATTTTCGGCACGTCCCATTCAATACTGTGAAATCCCGTAGTTCCGATAAAACGCCCTGTCTCTTTATCAAAAATCAAATAGCGCAAAAATTCCTTTTTCATAAAACTCAAATGCGATTCCAGCTGATTGATTTCTGTTTCTTGTGGCGAAGGTTCTTGCTGAGCAAATCCCAGCCAAGGCTTTAGCTCATCAAGTGAAGCATGGATAGCCTCATTTACAATTTTGCCATCTCCAGGCATTGGCATCCGCAGCAGCAAACGTGCTGTTTTTAGTTCAGTTGGCACTTCCGGCAAGTTGATCGTCATAAACACATTCCCCTTTACTTCTATAATAGGCTTGATATCTGTAATGTGTAATCTCATTGAAAACTATTGAGCTGCCACTATTTTACGGTCGCGCGGCAGCCACAAGCCAACCAAGGCAAGAATCGGCAAGAACGATACGACCACCATCGTCTCGTAGACACCAATGGAATCCATCAAAATCCCAATAACTACAGCTCCAATGGCACCCATGCCAAAAGCCAAACCCACCGTCAATCCGGCCATCGTACCGATTTTGCTCGGTACGAGCTCCTGTGCATAAACAACCGTAACGGAAAAACTGAGCATAATGAAAAATCCAATCAATGCCAGGAAAATCAAAACGGCGTACAGCGGCAAATACGGCAACAAAGCAGCTAGCGGAATCGGCACAATAATCGACAACAGAATGACATTCTTGCGGCCGATCCTGTCCGCCATCGGCCCCCCAAAGAAGGTGCCTGCTGCACCGACACCGAGAAACAAGAATACATACAGCTGCCCCTGCTGAATTGTCAGGCTATAAGATTCAATCAAATGAAAAATGTAAAAGCTAGTCATATTGGTGACATAAAAAGAGCGGGCAAAAATAATAATCATTAAAAGCGCCAAAGCAATGCCCACTTGTTTTTTCGTCATTTCAGGCAATGAAGACAACAAAACCTTCTTCACTTTCTGAAGCTTTTCCTGCTCCAGCTGCTGCTTGTACCAAATAGATATTCTCGACAAAATAAAAATACCGAGAGCGGCGACAAACAAGAACAACGCTGCCCCTATCTGTCCGAGTGGCACTAGAATAAAGGCACTGATTAGCGGCGCAAGCGCCTGTCCGGAATTTCCGCCCACCTGATAAATCGACTGGGACAAGCCACGCTTGGATCCAGCCGCCATATAGGACACACGCGAGCCTTCCGGATGAAATACAGCAGAACCAAGACCGAGAAAAATAACCGAAACGAGAATCATCCAATATTCCGGCGCAAATGCCAATCCGGCAATTCCGATAAATGAACTGGTCATGCCGAGCGGCAACGCAAAAGGCATCGGTTTTTTATCACTGATAAATCCCACAACCGGCTGCAGCACAGACGCTACGATGTTCAACACAAAAGCGATCAAGCCCAATTGTGTAAACGTTAAGCCAAGATCGGCTTCCAGTATCGGGAACATGGCTGGGATGACTGACTGCAAAGAATCATTCAGCAAATGGCAGCCGCCAATCGCGAACATCACCGGATAAACGGGATTTCCGGCCAGTGAAGAAGAATTTATTGCTTTCGCCATGAGGCTACCTCCAATACAGGTCTATAACTGACAATAATTTCATTATAGAGGAATTGGCTGCTTTTCGTTAACAAAAATAAAACACCTGCGGGAACCCCACAGGTGACTGATTATACGGATATTATGCAGCTGAAGGTTTCAACTGCTGCCAATTTTCCAGACGTCTGTCTAAAATAAAATTACCGAACGGCACAAATGCCGAAACAACGGCTCCAACCGAGAAGCGGAAAGGCCATTTGTAAATAAACGTCATATAGATAGTAATTAAAATGTAAATACTGAATAAGGCTCCGTGTATAGGGCCAACAACGCTGACCGCTTCCGGAAATTCAAAGAAATATTTTAACGGCATCGCAATAAAGAGCAGGATCAATAATGAACCGCCTTCAAGCAAGCCCATAAACCGAAATGTTCCCAACGCATTCTTAAACATCGACTATCCCTCACAATCTGCTTTCATTATAAAAGCAGGACGGAACGCTGTACAGTGGGTTGCCAAAGAAATCAGCAAGGGTTTTGCATGGGCGCACAAAATTTCGACACAAACGCCTGTACGTCATGCTTTTTCATCCCAGTTTTACGAAAAGCACTTTTAAGTAATCGCCTTCTTTAAATTCTTTTTGCACGCGGAAGTCACTCGGCAAGGTAAATTCCTCCACAATGCTGTATTTTCCTCCAAGTTCTTTAAAGGCCTTGTCGATAAATCCTTTGAACTTCTTCATTCCAAAAGAAGCACTGTTGGTCGAAGCCACGATCACACCGTTTTTCTCCGTGATGGCGATCGCTTCTTTCATTAAATTTGTGTAATCCTTTGATGTGCTGAACGTATATTTTTTTGAACGCGCAAAACTTGGCGGATCCAAGATGACTACGTCAAACTTCAATTCCTTACGCTTTGCGTACTTGAAGTAATTGAACACATCCATAACCAGGATGTCCTGAGTCTCGAAATCAATGCTGTTGACGCTAAATTGCTCAATCGTCTTGCTCGAGCTTCTTTTCGCCAAATCCACACTCGTCGTTTTAACCGCATCGCCAAGTACTGCAGCTACTGAAAAAGCGCCCGTATAGGAAAAAGTGTTGAGTACCGTTTTGCCTTTGGCGTATTTTTGCTTGATGGCATTTCGCACATCCCGCTGGTCCAGAAAAATTCCCGTCATGGCCCCGTCGTTCAAGTAAATCGCAAAGTTCACGCCATTTTCTTTGACGATCATTGGAAATTCACCGCGCTCGCCGGTCACAAAATCATCTTCTTCGATATACTGCCCCTTCGTGTCAAAACGTTTTTTCTGATAAATCCCTTTGCAGTCGGCCACGTTCTGCAATGCAGCAATTACTTGATCCTTGAATGTGTAAACTCCTTCGCTATACCAGCTAATCAAATAAAATCCATCGTAATAATCAATAATCAAGCCGCCAAAGCCGTCCCCTTCGCCGTTAACAACACGGAAAGCTGTTGTATCCGGATTGCTGAAGAAGGATTGTCTGCGTCCGATCGCTGCCGCCAGTTTGCGTTCAATAAAGGGCTGGTCAATGGCATCCTGTTCATCGCGCGTTAACACCCATCCATATCCCTTGTTTTGCAGTCCGTAGTAGCCTTTCGCCAAAAACTGTCCCTGTTTATCAACCAGTTTCAGTATGCTTCCTTCGCCTTGCAGAAGTTCTGGATTTTCCAAAGCTTCTTTAACAATCAACGGATAGCCTTTGGCATATTCCGCTTTAAATTTATCGTGTATTTTAATTGAAATTTCCGATTTCATCAGTTCTCATCCTATCTGTAAAACGCTGTTTTGCTTTATAATTAGTGTATACGATAGCTGATCTTCTGCCCACCCTCGCCGTGTGAATTTTTCCAAGACTCGCTTAGGAGGAATTGCCATGAAACCGAAGTTTCATATCTACAATATTCTATTGACGACCGGGGAACACTTGGAGAATATACGCATTGAAGGACCACTCGAAGATCATTTTTCCGGAGTGGCAGTCAGCCTTTTTGCTGTGAAGGACGTGACAGGCAAAACCATAGTCTTGAGCATCTTTCATATTGTCAAAGCTGATTTGATTGCAGTGGAAGAGCACTAACGCTCCTCTGCACCGAAAAATATTCATGCAATACAGCAAAAAAGCGCTTTGCAAAATGCTGCAAAGCGCTTCTCTTCTATTCTAAAATCCAGTCCCAGGCTTCATTCATTTCTTCCATATGGAAGTGCTTGATTTCAAGTTTGGGCAGCAGGTTTTCCACTTCTGTCATTTGCCCAGCAAAATGCGTGGAGCTGATTACAGCAAATTTATGAAACTGCTTCCAGGCCGCCATGTCTACTTTCATACTTTCTCCGAGGCCAGTAAAAGCCGAGCCCCCTGTATCATTTATGACTGCATAAATATTGAATTTGCCTTTGTCCGCAAATTTATCCTGGATAATTTTATTAATTTTTTCTGCATCTTCTTTTGTTGCAGTTCCTTCAAATTCCATTGCGATGGTTTCGGTATCTTTACTTGGCACAAATGTTAACATAATTCTCCTCCTCAGGTTTCATTGCTGAAACTGTTTATTCTTTCAGCCAGTCCCAAGCTTGATCAATTTCTTCCATATGAAAATGGCGGGATTTGATGCCTGGCAAAAAGTCACCCAGCTCGGCCACTTTCTCTAAAATGTTTTTTTCACTGATCACCGCTAACTTATTGTACTGGCCCCAATGCTTCAAATCGATTTTAACTTCTTCGACTATTGCAGCAACTGTTGGCAGCTTTGCCTGTTGAAGGATGGCCAAAGCATTAAATGACTGTTCACCAGGGAATTGCTCTTCAATAACGTTTTTTAACTTGAGCAAATCTTCTTTTGTCACCTGACCAATAATTTCAAAAGCAATTGTTTGTGAATCAAGGCTCGGAATAAATGACAGCATGCTATTCCTCCTCATTTTCTAAATTATGGTGGTATCTTTCTTATTCCCTATTCAGCTGTCGACAAACGGCTTAAAGGCAAGTGCACTATGGTGTTTACTGATATATTGCATGAAATATTTTATTGGCTATGTAAGTTGGTGTATAATAACACTACATGCAGTAAAAAAGGAGCGCTTGCAATGCCTATTCCCATAAATCATTCGAAGCCTGTACGTGTCTCAGCCAAAGAAAGTGCGTATCTTCAATTGCAGCAATGGATTATTGACGGCACATTACAGCCCGAAGAAAAACTAGTCGATACGGAACTGGCACAAGCTTTAAGCTTGAGCAGGACCCCCATTCGCGAAGCCCTTCAATTATTGGAAGTGCAAGGATTTGTCGAGATGTTTCCAGGAAAAGCTACGCGTGTCACAACAATCAAAAAAGACGATCTTAAAGACTTGTTGCCGCCTCTTGCTGTTTTACAGGCTCTTGCAGCGGAACTCGCTATCCCCAATCTCAATGACCATGTGTTTGGGTTGCTGGAGGAAACAAACCAGCGATTTATTGGAGCCATCAATAGCCAAGACGGATTTTCAGCTTTGAAAATTGATCAGGAATTTCATCAAATCATTGTCGATGCCGCACATAATCCATATATCCATTCCATACTCAACAGCCTTCAGTCTCATGTGAGAAGACAATTTTTCCATCATTCCCTCATGCTGACGAAAAGTTCTTACGACGAACATGTACAAATTATCCAAACCTTAAAAGAAAAAGATCCAGAAAAAGTAACAGAACTGATGAAATCCAATTGGGTCCGGACGATAGAAGAACTGTCAGCTGAAACCAGTCTGTAAAATCGTAAAAAGCTGCATCAAAAGCAAATTCGCTTTCGATGCAGCTTTTTTCATAATTGGTCAAGCGTTCCCGCAGCTTAGAACTAAACTTAAACGTTGTGCTGTGCTGCCTGAACTTTTACACTCTTTTTGCTGCGCGCAATGATCGTCGTGATGGCAATAACAATCAAAGCAGGCAAGAGCCATCCAAGGCCGTTGCTGTACAATGGCAGCACCGCTTCATAAAAGTCAACGATTGACTGCAGCCATACCGGATTGTCCACACCTAGTGAAGAAGTGAGGGTTTTCAATCCATCTATGATGCTGATAAAGAAAGTAACGATAATTGTCGATACATATACCAGCTGCGCATGTCTGAATAATGGAGACAGAAATGCCAAAATGATTAAAACGATGGACAATGGATAAAGGAACATCAATACAGGAATCGAATACGTAATAATATTTGCAAGACCTGCATTAGTAACCACTAACGAAAAGACCGAGAAAATAACGACATATGTTTTGTAACTGATTTTGGGCGTCAGTTTATGGAAAAATTCAGAGGTGGCAACGGTTAGGCCAATGGCTGTCGTCAAACACGCAAGAATGATGATGACTGCCAACAGCGTCGCGCCAAACGTCCCGAAATAATACTCGGAAGCTCCGCTCAAGACAGGACCGCCTGTGTCCATAAGACCTAAAACACCTGTGCTCGTCGACCCAAGGTAAGCAATTCCTGTATAGACAATAGCCAACAAAGCAGCTGCGACAACACCACTTTTCAAAGTAGCGGTCAAAACCCCTTTAGGCGAATTTACACCCAGTTTGCGGACAGCTGAAATGACAATGATCCCGAACACCAGAGAAGCGAGGGCATCCATCGTGTTATAGCCTTCCGTAAATCCTGTGAAAAACGCGCCGCTAGAATAAACAGGTTGCGGTGCTTCTTGTCCGCTCATTGGCTTGACGAAAGCCGCAATCAATAAAACGCCTAAAGTTACCAAAATGGCCGGTGACAAAATTTTCCCAATGCTGTCGACCAGTTTTGTCGGATTTAATGAAACCAGCAATGAAATCCCAAAAAACACAAGCGAGAAGACAAGCAATCCAATTACTGCATTGCCCTCTCCAATAAACGGAGCGACACCTACTTCATAAGAAACTGCACCTGTTCTTGGCAAAGCAAAAAAGGGCCCGATTGTTAAATACAGCATCGCTGTGAAGACTAGACCATAAACGGGGTGCACGCGGCTCGATAAATCCTGTAAGTCGTTGCTTTTCGAATAGCCAATCGCCAAGATTCCAAGCAAAGGCAACCCCACCCCTGTAATCAGGAAGCCAAATATTGCGATCCATACATTTGTTCCAGCATATTGCCCCAGCTGTGCGGGGAAGATTAAGTTTCCTGCTCCAAAGAACAGCGCAAACAACATCATCCCGACCACTGCATACGACTTGAATGACAACTTACTATCCATTACTATTTCCTCCTATAGAATAAGACTACCGATTTTTCTTTCTAATCTACAATTTTAATATAATACATTTCTTTTTCAGAAAATGTATGCGATATATTGCATAAAGTAATAATACAACATTTAGTCCAAAATGCAAGCTTTCTAAAACAAGATATTTTTAAATTCTGCTAATTTCATTAATTTCCATTTTAAGGTTGTTTTTCTGATATAGTATATATGCCATCAAGTGTATAAATAACCATTACGTGATAATTGCACCACCTCTCCCAGCAAGGATCTCCTGCATGTAAAGCTGTATCAAAAGTTGGTGGCTTATCCAGCGAACATACACTTTACCGTTTTCTATTAATATTCTTTATCCGGCCGGGATTCTAAAATTCTGCTCTCGCTTTTCAAATGGAATGCTGTAAAATAGCTTATTATGGAAAGAACAGGTTCTCATCCTATACCTAACCGGAAGGCGGCGTTTTTTTGAAAGTCATCTATATCCTTCTTCAGCTTCTCGCCATCACCGGGTTTTACTTACTGGGTGAAGCATTGCAAAATTTCTTCAATATTCCATTGCCCGGAAGCATTATTGGCTTTCTGTTGCTGTTTGCTGCACTTATGCTGAAAATTTATCCGCTCGAGTGGATTGATTCGGGGGCTCATTTTTTGTTGGCATTCTTATCTCTTTACTTTATTCCCGCTACGGTTGGTGTTGTTGAATACGGGGAGCTTTTCTCTGGAAAAGGCATTTTGCTGGTCCCAATTGTTATGGTCAGTACGTTCCTTGCCATGGCTTCTTCTGGCTGGGTCAGCCAATACAGTGCTGAACGAAAGGAGCGATCCTGAAGATGGAATTCACTGGACTCGCTATGTTCTTTGCGGCTCTGACGGTTATCGTTTATTTGATCACTAACTACATCTATCTGAGATATCGAAAAACTTTATTGAATCCAGTACTGGCGTCTACAGCCATTCTTGTCCTTGTTTTGGTGCTGGGCAATATCCCGTACGATACGTATATGACGGGCGGCAGCTGGATTGGCACCCTTCTCGGACCCGCAGTTGTTGCACTGGCTGTCCCCTTATACAAACAGAGAAATTTGCTGTTCAGTAACTTGTTGCCCATCGTAACCGGTATCGCGACAGGTGTGGTGGTCGGCATGGCCAGCGGCATTCTGTTTACCCAGCTTTTTCGTTTTTCTGAAGAACTGATCCTGACGGTATTGCCAAAATCATTAACGACTCCTGTAGCGATGCAAATTGCTGGAAACCTTGGCGGCATTCCCTCGCTGGCTGCAGTTTTTGTTATGGTTGCGGGCTTTACCGGTTATATTATTGGTCCTGTTCTGTTGAAATGGCTGCACATTGATTCGGCAATTGGCCGCGGCATTGGCCTTGGCACTTCCGCTCACGGCATGGGAACTGCCAAAGCTTTTGAATACGGCCAGCAGGAAGCTTCAATGAGCTCGGTTGCGATGACTTTAAGTGCCGTACTCGGCGCGTTATTAGGACCGGTAGCTGCTTGGCTGCTGTTGTTGTAAACCACAAAGAACCCGTTTCCATGTTTCGTGGAAACGGGTTCTTTGTATGCGTCGCTAGCTTCCAATGTCCCTGCGGTTAAACCCAATTATCCCAACCACGACCAGGACTGCCGCAACGACAATTAAGATGCCTGCGTTCAGAAAATTCATTTCTTCGATCGGAATTTCAGACACATAGCCATACGGTGTCAGTTTGCTTACCCAGTCTGAAAACTGAAACAAGCCGCCAAGGTAAATGACAAAAAATGAAAAAGCTAAGTACAGCCATATGGCACTGGTTACTTTTGGCACAAAGCCAACCAGCACGGCTGCTAGGCCAATCATAACCATCATCGCCGGCAGGTAAGCCATACCTGCTCCATAAAACATACCGATCGACAGCTGCTCCTCCATCATGGCATTTCCCACTAATCCAAGACCCAACGATGCCAAAGACAACATGGCAAATCCAGTCAACAAAGCTATGGCAAGGTAGCTGCCCATCAACCGGTTTCTGGAAACAGCGCGGCTTAAGATGTGCTCAAGCCGGTCATTTTTCTCCTCTGTTTTAAGCTTGAGAACAGCCAGCAAGACTGGGATGGTTCCCAAAATCGCCATTACTGACATCAGAATTGGAATAAATTGTTCTGTCAACGAAAACCCTTCTGCTTGGACAATCATTTGCTGCATCAGGTCAATGTCTTCAAAGAACAATTCCAGTTCCCCAAGTACGGATCCATAAGAAGCACCAATCAGCAATATTCCGGCTCCCCATGCAATCAATCCTGTTCGCTGAAGTCTCAAAGCAAGCCCAAACGGACTAAGGAGTGATGTTGAAGCCTTGGCTTTTCCGGGACGCGATGGCAAAAAACCAGATCCCAAATCCCGGATCGAGTTCAGGTACAAGGCCAAAGCCATTAGCAGGAACGCTCCTGCAACTGTCATCAAAATCGGCCACCAGTAATTATTAACGTAAGCTTCAGAGCGCAAAATCCAGTTGAGTGGGGAAATCCAGGACAGCGTTTCATTTGTTACATCCCCGATGGCACGAATC
The DNA here is from genome assembly GCF_058268435.1 of Planococcus sp. TJ-307. NCBI lineage: Bacteria > Bacillati > Bacillota > Bacilli > Caryophanales > Caryophanaceae > Planococcus > Planococcus sp. TJ-307. The sequence goes on along the minus strand of NZ_JBZDOJ010000004.1, from coordinate 65,770 downwards.
ATATAGGCAAACAGCAAAACTGCAATGGATAAACCGAGTGTGTTTCTTGAATTTGGTGAAAGTTGCGCACAGATAGCCGCAACACCAGCAAAAATCATGCCCGTCGCACCTAAAGCAGCTCCATAAACCAGTGACCCTTCCAGATCTACGCTTTCGATTCCCAAAGCGGTAAGTGAAAAAGCGACCAGCAGCGCCAAAACGACATTGGCACCGATCAATACCAGTAAAATCGAAGACAGATTCGACAGGCGTCCTACAGGCAAAGAACGGATCATTTCAATTCGCCCTTCTTCTTCATCTGTGCGTGTATGGCGCGTGACCAGCAAAATGCTCATCAACCCAACCACTACCGCCGTCATCAGCAGCATTTCATGGGCGGTCATGGCCCCAACCGTGTAGTTGTCCAAGCCATATCCCGGTCCGACCATCGCTGTCATCGCTGGATTTTGCATCGTTTCAGCCATTGCCTGCCGTTCTGCCTCGTTCTGATACAAGCCGACAAAAGCGAGGGTAATAATAGCAGAAATGGCCGCAAAAGACACCAGCCACAGTGGCAAGCGCAAACGATCCCGACGCAACACAAAACGCATCAATGTTCCTGTACCGTCAAAAAGCTGTCGGGCCATTAGGATTCACCTCCTGCTCCTGTTTCCACTGCTTGACCGGAGCCTTCATAATGGCGCATGAACAACTCTTCCAATGTTGGCGGTGAGCTTTCAAGCCGTGTCACACCGAACTGGCTAATATAGCGGACGACTTGATCCACTTCACCTGCATCTACTTGGAAAGACCATGCCTGCCCTTTCTGCCGGATGCCACTGACTCCTTTCATTCCTTCCAAAGCAGGAATCGGCTCTTTTGTTTCCACCAACAAAATAGTCCCCGTTAAATGGCGCAGCTCTTTCAAAGTTCCAGTTTCAATGATTTTTCCTTCGCGAATAATCGCCACTTTATCACATAGCTTTTCGACCTCAGACAAGATGTGGCTGGAAAGAAGGATGCTTTTGCCCTGTTTTTTTGCTTCGATGACATATTCCTGAAAAACCCGCTCCATCAGAGGATCGAGGCCGGAGGTTGGTTCGTCCAGCACATACAAGTCCACATCTGAACAGAAAGCAGCAATCAAAGCCACTTTCTGCCGGTTCCCTTTGGAATAGGTTCGGCATTTCTTAGTTGGGTCCAGATCGAATTTCCGGATCAATTCCTGACGCCGGTCCAAGTTGTTGCCGCCGCGAAGTTTGACGAACAAATCGATGACTTCCCCGCCTGTCAGGTTTGGCCATAAATTGACGTCTCCCGGAACATAAGCCACACGTTTGTGGATTTCCACTGCATCGTTCCAGGAATCTTTTCCAAAAATTTCAGCACGCCCATCCGTTGCCTTTAAAATGCCGAGAAGCACACGCAGCGTCGTAGACTTCCCTGACCCATTCGGTCCGATAAACCCATAGACTTCTCCTTCCCCCACTTCTATATTCACTCCATCCAATGCCGCAAAATCTCCGAATTTCTTCGTCAGGTTAATCGTTCGCAAAACTGTCATGGGTTTCCCTCCTAATTTGTATAGAAGCTTTTTTTGAGAATATCAAGATATTCGTAAAACTCATTCCAGTAAGGTTCAAAATCCAGTTCTGTCATCTTTTTTCCTTGAAGCCGTTGCAAAAGATCCTGTTGATAGCCATCAACTCCCCAGCGAATTAAATTGAATGCTTTATCGACGTCCACATCTTTTCTGAAAAACGTTTTATCGATGCCTTCGTACAGCAGGGCATACCCCTGCACCTGCAATTCCTCGTAGCGTTTTTGAAGACGCGGAGGCAGATCCAGATCTTTTGTCAGCATAACCGTCCCCATAAAGTTAAAAACGTGCGCATTCTCCAGCTGCGCTTTCATTTTTATTTGGGAGGCTCCTTTGAGCCGCTTGATAAAATCGGTTTCGGTCATGTCAACCAAGCTCAAATAACCATTAATGATAAAATTCAAGCTGTATTCAATCAAATATTCATACAGATCTTTTTTGTTTTTAAAATAATAAAACAGCATGCCTTTTCCAATGCCCGCTTGCTTAACGATGCGATTAGTTGAGGCTTGTTTAAAGCCATTTTCTGCGAACTCCATCAATGCAGAATCAAGGATTTTTTGTTGTTTTTCAGGGTCGAGGTTTTCAAATTTCTCCATGCCTATCCCCTCTTTCTAAACTTTAGACCATACTGGTCGACTTCAGAATACAACTTTCAACCATAGAGGTCAATCGATTTTATTCAATTTTCCGTCATTTCAAATTTCAAGCCAAACCGTTGCCGATAACCCGCGATAATGCTATGTTTTAATTGCCATAATAGTTATAGGAGGAATAGCAATTGAAAACATCATTTTTTGGAAAAAAAGCATCTCTCATTGCCGGCCTTGCCATGTTGTCACTTTTAAGTGCTTGCGGTAACGAAGAAGATGCCGCGCCAGAAGAAACAACAACTGCCTGGGACGAAATCCAGGAAGCTGGCAGCTTGACTGTTGCAACATCAGGAACCTTATTTCCGACATCCTACCGCGAGGAAGGTTCAGACGAGTTGACTGGCTTTGAAGTTGAAGTCGTTCGCGAACTTGGAGAACGCCTTGAGCTGGATATCGAATTCACGGAGCTCGGCTTTGATGAAATGCTGACTTCGGTTCAAACAGGACAGGTCGACCTGGCAGCAAATGACATTGAAATCACAGAAGACCGCGCAGAGAATTTTATCTTCTCAACGCCGTTCAAGTATTCTTACGGAACAGCAATTGTCCGTTCTGACGATTTATCAGGCATTGAGACATTGGAGGACTTGGAAGGCAAAAAAGCAGCAGGCGCTTCCACTTCTGTCTACATGGAAACTGCCCGTGAATATGGCGCAGTAGAAGTCGTATACGACAATGCCACAAACGAAACTTACCTACGCGATGTTGCCATCGGACGGACGGACGTCATTTTAAATGACTACTACCTGCAGACCTTGGCAATTGCGGCATTTCCAGAATTGGACATCACGATTCATCCGAATTTGAAGTACAGCCCATCAGAAGTTGGTGTGGTCATGAATAAAGACAATGAGGAATTAGCTGAGAATGTGAACACAGCCATCGAAGAAATGCTGGAAGACGGCACAATCGCCGAAATCTCAGCTGAATTCTTTAACGGTGCTGACGCTACACAACAAGTTGATATTGAAGAATAAACGGGAAGAAGCCGCTCTTGGTTGAGCGGCTTCTTTTTATTTGGGTTGTTTGAATAAAGATTTCCCAATTAATTGGAGATACTTTCCGTTTCCGTAGAAATACTTTCTATTGCACTCAAAATACTTTCGAAATGAGCGCAAATACTTTCCGATCTGGACTAAATACTTTCCAATGGTGTCAAAACAGCATTTGACAACCTGATACGGCTCTCCTTTCCCTAATTATCCAAAAGCTTTATACTAATTAGAATGTGTACAAATAGTCTGTGTTTGGAGGAATTTGGATGAACATGTCTTTTTCGCCGCTCGGTGACCAAGCAATCATTATCGAGCTTGGCACTGAAATCAATGAACAGACAGAGCAGCAAGTCAGAAAAGTGGCGGCATTGCTGGAAAACAGACAACCTAAATGGATGATTGAATTGATTCCTGCCTTTGTAACGGTAGCGGTTTTTTACGATCCCTGCCTGGCTGCATATGACAAAGTGGAAATGGAGTTGGAGAGCTTAATGGCCCATCTGGGTGAAGACATTCCTGTTGAATCCCGAACAGTGGAAATCCCTGTTTGTTATGGCGGAGAGTTTGGTCCCGATTTGGAATTTGTAGCGCAGCACAACAAGTTGACACCGCGTGAAGTCATTGACATCCATACCGCTGGCACTTACTCGGTGCACATGATTGGCTTTGCTCCAGGCTTCCCCTTTATTGGCGGAATGTCTGAGAAAATTGCAGCGCCGAGGCGTGACTCCCCGCGGATTAGCATTCCGGAACGGACAGTTGGCATTGCGGGGATGCAGACCGGTGTTTATCCGATTGAGACTCCCGGCGGCTGGCAGTTGATCGGCAGAACCCCGCTTCGCTTGTTTCGGCCTGAAAACGACATCCCCAGCCTGCTGCGCGCAGGCGACAAAATAATTTTTACGGAAATTTCAGAGGGCGATTATTACGCATGGGAGGAGGATGCAGATGCTGAACATCCTTAAAGGCGGACTGCAGACCACAGTTCAGGATTTGGGCCGGACTGGCTTCCAAAAATACGGTGTTATTGCCAGCGGTGCTATGGACCCTTTTGCGCACCGCCTAGCCAATTTATTGGTCGGCAATAATGAACACGATGCAACTCTTGAAATCACACTCGTGGGGCCTGTTATTGAATTTACCGAAGATGCGCTCATTGCTTTATGCGGCGGGGACTTGAGCCCCCGGTTAGATGGCCAAGCCCTGCAAACATGGCGAACCCTTGCTGTCTCGAAAGGCAGTACTTTGACGTTTGGTGAGCCTCGCATTGGAGCTCGCTGCTATTTAGCCGTCGCCGGCGGCATCGACGTACCGGTTGTGATGGGCAGCCGCTCCACTTACTTGCGTGCCGGAATCGGAGGATTCCAAGGACGCGCGCTGGAAAAAGGTGACCAGCTTCCTATAGGTAACAGTACACAGCAGCAGAAATCGTTGCAGCAACAGAACGAAAGCGAGTTTGATTGGCTTGTGGCGCCTGCGCGTTACTATGAAGAACCGGTAATCCGAATGATGCCGGGCAGGCAATTCGATTTATTCGACGATGACAGCAAAAAGAAAGTTTTCACTGAACCGTTTGCCGTTTCTTCAAACTCAGACCGCATGGGCTACCGGTTGGAAGGTGCTTCTCTATCCTTGGAAACACCGGCAGAATTGATTTCGGAGGCAGTGGCTTTTGGCTCGGTACAGGTTCCTGCAGATGGCAACCCGATAGTCCTGATGGCAGACCGCCAAACAACCGGCGGCTATCCCAAAATCGGGCAAGCAGCCGCTGTCGACCTGCCGCTCATCGGCCAATTAAAACAAGGACAGCTGCTGCGCTTCAAACCAATTTCTGTGGCAGACGCCCAACAGCGCTGGATTGAGCAGGAACAATCAATTCGTCAAATAAAAGCCGCTATCCAATTAAAATGGGAGGAATGGACATGAAGCATCAAGTGGATTTGAACTGCGATATGGGGGAAAGCTTCGGTGCCTACAAAATGGGCAATGACGAAGAAATACTTGATTACGTAACATCAGCAAATATTGCCTGCGGCTTTCATGCCGGAGATCCCGCGACCATGCGCCGAACCGTCAAATTGGCGCTCGAAAAAAATGTCGGTATCGGGGCTCATCCAGGGTTACAGGATTTGGTCGGATTTGGACGCCGGAATATGGCCTTGTCGCCTCAAGAAGCCTATGATCTCACTATCTATCAAATTGGAGCCCTGGCTGGATTTGTGAAAGCTGAAGGCGGCCGCCTGCAGCATGTCAAAGCACATGGCGCCCTGTACAATATGGCGGTGAAAGATGCAGCCTTGGCCGAAGCCATTGCAGAAGCTGTTTATAAGATCGATCCGGAACTGGTGCTGTTCGGTTTGTCCGGCAGTGAACTGGTTAAAGCCGGCCAGAAAATTGGGCTGCGGACTGCCAATGAAGTGTTTTCAGACCGCAGCTATCAAGCAGACGGCTCCTTAACGCCGCGAACTGAAAGCAACGCATTGATTACAGACTCCCGTATAGCCATTGACCAGGTTATCCGAATGGTCAAAGAAAACAAAGTAGCCACTGTTGAAAACAAAGATGCCGAACTTCTGGCAGAGACCATCTGCATTCACGGGGACGGCGTTCATGCCCTAGATTTTGCTATCCAAATTGCCAAATCATTAAAAGAGGTTGATATCGAGATTCTAAAAGTGAGTGAATTTGTTTGACCCGAATAAACCAACTGCTGATCTGGAACTAAAAGAAATTATCAACCTAAAAAAGGCATTGTCCATCTCGGGACATTGCCTTTTTTATGCAGTAAAGCTTCACTTGTTTAACTCCTGCCCAATCAATTCAACAATCTTATCGAAATAAACGGCACTGTGCGGCACTAAATCTTCTAAGCCAATTGCCTTTTCAAAAAATCTTTTGCTTCCATCCTCTATGACTTCAAAACCCTCAATAACAGCAAGCTCTTTTTTTCCTGACACTAAATCCGCAAATGCCTCAAAATCCAGTTTGCCAATGCCGGCCACTTCCTCCAACTGCAACTCAAACCTTAAGTCCATGTTTTCTAAGTTCGTATATAAAAAGCAATGGCAACGCTCATTATCCAGAAATCCAGGCAAAGCCAGTTGATCTTTAATCATTCCAATTGAAATCAACTCCGCAAAGTCCACCCTAATTCCAAGCTCTTCTCTTACTTCCCGGATCCCCTCTTCAACCGTTTCACCTGCCAATAAATGGCCCGCTGCTGCAATATCGAACAGCCCTGGAAAATCCTTCTTGCAATCACTCCGCAGCTGAAGATAAACAACATCCCTGCCGCCTTGTTGTCCAGCTACCCAGCAGTGGAAAGTTTCATGCCAATAGCCTTTTTCGTGCACAGTCTGCCGGTCTGCAATGCTCTGAGGGGTTCCTTGTTCATCGTAAATCTGCAGTTTTTCTGTTTCCATATTTGCACTCCTTTTTTGAGCACAGCAAACAAGCCAGCTGATTGCTCGGCTGGCTCCTGTCCGCTGCTCTGCATTTTCTTGCTACGTATACTGGTTAAAGCGGGCATCTTCCGGAGTGACATGCTTGATGAACACAAGATCCTCTTCTGTAATGTCCGGAACAAAAAACTCAGTGCCCCAATTCTCTGAGGAGAAAACATGCTGTTCTTCCCTGCTCAGAAAAACAGAAAACCATTTAAGTTTTTTCTTTCTGCTGACATGATGGGTTATGAGAAATTCAGCAATGTCTAACGTCAAGAGGCCAGAAAAGATAGTCATGCCTTGTTTGACGCTAATATCGAATGGCCGGGGCAAGCTGGACGTGAGTTCTTCAATGGTTTCCGTTTCCTCGTCAAAGCAATGAATTTCAAAGAGATCGGATTTGGCCAGAAAATACTCCATCAACAGGAGCCAGTAGTCATAATTCCCGCTCGCCGGCACCCGCTCTGTTTCCCGGCCAGCGACAAATTCTGTAAGTTCGAATTGCAATTGTGTTTTTAATTCCATGCATCCCCACCTGCCCTTTTCCCTCTGTAACGCATGACTATACTGCGTTTAAGCGCTCAATCACTCCAACCACTTCGTTCAAGCCGTCCACTTCTCCATTTGCCCCGAGGCAGCTCCAATGTTCATCTTTTTTCCAGATGGCTTTTAAACCGGCTGCTTTTGCCGCTTGGATGTCGTTTTTCGGGTGGTCCCCGACATAGACTGCTTCCTCTGGTAAAACGCCTAAGCTTGTCAGCGCTTTATGGAAAATGGCAGGATCCGGCTTGGCCATGCCTTCCCATTCGGAGATCAGAATTTCGTCAAAATGCTCTTCGATTCCCAAAGCCTGAATATTGTTCAGCTGAAACTGCCCTCGTCCATTAGTAATCATGCCTAACCGCAGGGACTGCGAAGACAGGTCTTCAAGCATCCTGGCCAAATCTGCAAACGGTACACAATGATATTTAAAGTTCATCACATAGTCTTCCAGCAAGGTTTGCCAGTCTACCCCGGTAATCCTAAATTCTTCGATCAACTGCTGATAAACGCGGTCTTTCCATACATAGCCCTTGGCATCCAATGCGATAAACCGCTCAATGAAAAGATCTTTCGGTATATGTTGCATAGTTTCGGCTAATCGTTCGTATTGTGCCTCTACGAATGCGGCCAATGAACGATCCCGGTCCAATAAAGTGCCATCCAAATCAAAAATAACGGCTTTAATCATCTCATTCTCCTGTCCATCATTCATGGCTCCCCAAATTCAGCCGCTGATAAAAACTTAATGATTCTGCCAGAAACTCTTTATCGTATTGCGTCTTATCATGTATTCTTTCTACCCATTCCTCCAGCGTTTCAATCTCATTATCCGGGTAGAGTCCAGTACGCGTACTCAAAAAACTTTTCCAATTATCAAATTCCCAGTGAACAATTTCGCCAGCTTCCAACAACCGCACTTCAAGCAAAGGCTCCGGATGAATATGCTGTTGGGAGTATTCGGCAGCCGCTAAAAATTCCGTGCGGTCAACCGGCTCCAATGCATAAATCTGATTCGACTGTTTGCCATTTGGCCGGTGATAAATGACTTCTATTCCATTCTCTGCAGCCTTTACCTGAACTTCCGCTCCTGGGAAAAAACCTGAAAGCCTGCCTTCTTTAAACTCCGGACAGGCTGCATCCACCAGGATGGGCTGAATCCATTGGTCACCTAAATCGCATAGAAATCTGCGCGCACGCTGATCCTCAGCTACAACGGCTGCATGAACCCGTTCGGTACCAAGCCCGCTGCCTACTGGATAAGCTTTAACACCTGCCCGATCAAACGCTTCCAACAGCCAAATTGCCAAATCAAAACAATTTCCAGTAATGCCGTAGCGGTTGTGATGTTGCACCATCTGCTCCACGCTGCGCTGTTTTTGTTCACCTGAGCGCTGATAATGCCAGGCCTTCGTCAAAGTCTCCATTGGAAAACCATCAAACTGCTGCCAAACGGAACGTATTTCTTCCGGCGCTTCCATGTTTCCACCTTCCCTTTTTTCGTATGGCTACTACTTCTCTTTCCCGTACCGAAATTCCTTCTGCATGCAAAAAGAGCAAACCCGAAAGTCTGCTCTTTTTGTATCGAATGAAATTGTGTCTTACTCTGCAGGATTCCCTTTTCGCTGGCGAATCTGGTAGTAATTCAACTGCTTGAATAATTCGGAAGAAGTTCCTTGGTCTACTGCAAAGGCCACACCGTATTCCACCAAATCTTTTCCGGTTATTTTACGAACAATTTTTCCATCTAATAAAAAAGCACTATCCAACACTTCAAAGCTGCAGCTTACATGCTCTTTCAATGGAATGTTTAAAGCGGAAGTAAACACAAGCCCGCCGGCACTAATATTATAAATTTCAATAGGCACAAATCCGCTGCCATAAACTGATACTTTGCCATTCATGGCTTCGTTGAACCTGACCCTAAAAAACTCCCGACGATTGTCTGACATTTCGTCCTCTCCATCCTTCATCACATATATAAATTGACAAGCAGTCCTTTGATTTCTCCGACTAGATCCAAAGTACCAATTCCCTCTTCTTCATTATTCAATAGTTGGTCTTGAATTTCAATCAATTTTTTATCTATTATTTTAACGATTTGTTGGGACTTCATGCCGCCGGCTGGGTGCTGGCTTTGCTCGTCGGATAATTGAAGGCCGTAACGGATAGATTCGCTGACAAACTGCTTGACGGCGTTTTTATAGTTCAAGACATTTTCAAGTGTCCGCTGATTGGCCAGTTTCTGTCCTTGCGCATCGACCCGCCCCATCAGCTGGCTCAAAGAATCATTGTGCAGCTTGGAATGAGATTTTTTCATGGCATTCGAAAAAAGTTCACCGGTCTTTGTTTCCGTAACTTGTTTCGAAAGCCGCTCATTCGAAATATTGCTTTGGCTTTCAATGCGCAAATAAAGGACCTCCTCTTAGTTGTAATTGCTTTGCCGTTTGTTTTTCATGTTTACAATTAGCTCTACTTTTCCATAATCCATTTGGAGCACTTTAGCGATTTGTTTTGAAGAAAATCCTTGTTTGGAAAGCTGAATTACTTTTTCTGTTTCCACTGGATCCTTTTCAGCAATTTCTGCTTCTTCAAGTACTGTAGGCATTTTGTTCTCTAAATGGTCTACGCGCTTCATCAGCTTTTGTTCGCTTTCTTTTATATACGCAATTAATTTATCGTAAAGTTCCTCATTTTCTTTTTCAAGTTGGATCACAAATGCTTCCATGCTTTCGTGAATTCCAGCCGGGTCTTCCTCGGGCTGCTGTTGCTTTTTAAGAGACAGCAGCAGTTTTACATTCATCAGCAGCAACAAGATTATTGTTGCAATCAATAGCCACTCCATGATCATCACCTTGGCCTTCTGTTCCTTATTTCACTGTTAGTAATTATCGTGTACGGATAAAATCGAAGCGTGCAAGCGCAGCATTGCTTTTGAATGCAGCTGCGAAACTCTTGATACACTGACACTCAAAATTTCAGCGATTTCGGTTAATTTCATGTCTTCAAAATAACATAAGGAAACCGTCAATTTTTCTTTTTCCGGCAACCGGTCAATCGCTCTCACCAACGATTCTTTGGTCATTTGCTCAGACATGTGGCGTTCGGGCGAATTGGCGTAGTATTTCCCCAACGCACCGCGTTCTTCAAAGTTTTCATCATCCATTGAAATCATGGTGGATAAAGCAGCTTCCGAAACAGCTTTATTGAGCTCCGCTTTAGTAATGCCGAGATAAGAACTGACTTGTTCATCCGAGACGGAAGCATTATTTTGCTGCTCCAGCAGGAGATAGGCTTTTTCAATTTTCTTTACTTTGTCTCTGACGGACCGCGGAAGCCAGTCACTGTTTCGCAAACCGTCAATAATGGCACCTTTGATGCGCCAAGATGCGTATGTTTCAAACTTTAAATCCCGCTCTATATTGAATTTGCTTAAGGCATCCAGCAGTCCTTCGTAAGCATAGCTGCGGACGTCATCTTTTTCCACAGTTTTAGGCAAACTGATCATGAATCGTTGAATCACGTAATCGACCAAAGGAAGATACTGTTCAACCAAGTATTCGCCAGCTTCCGGGTCTTTGTGTTGTTGCCAATCGCTCCAGCAAGTAAGTTCTTCTTTGGATAATTTAGGATTCAGCATGATTTTCACCACCATTTCCAAGCGGCAAGCCGCTCTTATTTAAACAGGATTTTCATAATGAACCCTTTCAGGCCCAGTTTATAAGGAACGGGCAACTGCAGAAATTCGCGTGCCACTTTGCGGATGGCGGTCGCTGACGGACTATCCGGGTATGCAAGCAGAAGCGGCTTTTGTCTTTTCACTGCTTCTGGAATGCGCGGATCACTTGGAATGGAACCTAAGGTGCCGATTTCTTTGCTCAAAAACTGTTCCGTTACGTGCTTAAAGTTATCGGCTGTCTGCTGTCCTTCACGTGCACTGGTCGATTGATTGATTACCAGCTTCATGTGGACATTGGGATCTTTTCCATGAACCATCTTAACGACAGAGTAAGCATCGGTGATGGATGTCGGTTCGGGTGTTGTCACCAGGATGACGTCATCAGCTGCCAGAATAAAACGCAGGTTTTCGTAAGACAATCCTGCTCCTGTATCCAGAATGATGTAGTCCACTTGTCCTTGCAGCGTGCTCAGTTCTCTAAAAAACTTCTCCAGTTTAAGGTCGTCCATACGAAACAAATCATTAAATCCGTTGCCCCCTGAAATAAACAGCAAGCCATTGGGGCCTTCTTCAATAATATCCTGTGCAGCCAGATCTTTTTCGATCATTGTTGCAATCGTTTCACGTGGTGTGCGGCCAAGCAGCACATCGATGTTTGCAAAGCCGAGATCGACATCAAATATGAGCACTTTTTTGTTTTGTTCTACCAGGCTTAGCGCAAAATTCAACGCAAAATTGGATTTCCCCACTCCGCCTTTGCCGCTTGTAATGGCAAGAACACGCGTTTTTCTCGTGGGTTTTCGATCATTTTTCTTAAAGTGCTTTGCCATCATTTTTTCTCTTAATTCATTCGCCTGGTCAAGCATGATTTTCTTCCCCCATTATAAAATCTGCAACCAACTCAGAAGTGACTGTTAAAATATCGTCTGGAACGTTTTGGCCATTGGCGATGTAGCGGATGGGGATATCGTAATGAGAGATCAAGTTCAAAATGGCGCCGGAAGAACTCGTTTCGTCTTTTTTGGTCAACAACAATTCATCCATAGCAATCGATTGAAAATTATCAATGATTTTTTTCATGTCTTCGTATTTGGCAGTCAGGCTGAGCACCAAGTTTATTTGGACTTTGCTGTTATCCGGCAATAATCGTTCAAGCTCTTCAATATACTGCTGTTGCTGATAATTGCGGCCAGCGGTATCCATTAAAATAATGTCGCATGCTGCAAAGTCCTCAATTGCATTTTTCAGCTCTGCTGCTGAATCCACTACTTTCACTGGCAAATTCAAAATGCTGCCGTATGTCTTCAACTGCTCCACTGCAGCAATCCGGTAAGTATCGGCAGTGATCAAGCCCACTTTTTTGTCTCTTGTCAGCATGTAATCCGCTGCAATTTTGGCGATTGTTGTGGTCTTTCCAACACCTGTCGGGCCAATAAAACAAATAATTTCAGGATCTTGAACGGTGAGCGCCGGCTGCTGTTGATCAATCAAGGCAAGAATTTCTTCACGCGCGGCTGACCATACTGTTTCTAACGCAGGGTCAGCCTTGTCGTCCAAGTTCGAAATGATCTTTGCGATCAATTCGGTTTGAATGTCTTCTGCTACTTCCTGTGCAGTCAGATGCTTTTTCAATAACTGAAATGCGGCGGGCAGCCGGTCTTCTGTCATTTGCTGCATCATGAATTGTTTGATGTTTTTCAATTCGCTGATCAATTCGGTTGCGGTTTCCCTTTGAACAGCTGGCTGCTTAGCTGGCTGTTCTTTTGGAAATTCTGCCGGCACGCGTGCTTGTTCACTTTCTTGCTTTGCTATTGGATCAATTGCTGCAGTAACTTCCAATTTTTCCTGCTGGAAAAACCCTAAAAAACCGCCTGTTTTTACTTTTTTCGTATTCAAAATCATGGCGTCTGCGCCTAAATCCCGCTTGATCAACGGAATTGCTTCCGTCATCGTAGCTACTATATACGTTTTTAGCCTCATGAGATGTTAACCACTCCAACACTTTGAATTTCAATTTCAGGTTCCAGCTCGTTGTACGATAGCACCGGCAGGTCAGGCGCAAAGCGCTCGACAAACTGCCTCATGTAAATACGAATGGCAGGAGACGTCAGCAGGATCGGCTGTACACCGGTTTGCTGAAGCTGTGCAGCCTGTTCCGTAATCTTCTGGAAAATGGTTTGGGAAGATTCCGGGTCGATGGACAAGTAATTGCCTTGCTCTGTCCGGTGCACAGAGTCGGCAAATTTTTTCTCGAGGCTCGCCCCAGCTGTAATGACTTGAAGCGGCTCTCTTTGTGTCGTGTATTGCAGCGTGATTTGCCGCGATAAAGATTGGCGGACATATTCTGTCAACAGGTCGGTATCCTTTGTTTGCGAAGCATAGTCGGCCAAGGTTTCCAAAATGACCAGCAAGTTGCGGATCGATACTTTTTCTTTCAACAGCTTCATTAACACTTTTTGGACTTCTCCAATAGTCATCAGCTGCGGAACCAATTCTTCCACAACGGCCGGTGAGGTTTCCCTCACGTTTTCAATCAGTGATTTGACTTCCTGTCTGCCAATCAATTCATGGGCATGGCGCTTGATCACTTCCGTCAAGTGAGTCGAAACAACAGACGGCGGATCCACAATGGCATAACCGGCCATTTCGGCTTCTTCTTTCATTTCTTCATTGACCCACAGCGCTGGCATGCCAAAAGCAGGTTCAACCGTTTCAATGCCTTCTACTGCTTCGTCATCAATTCCCGGGCTCATGGCCAAGTAATGGTCGAGCATGATTTCTCCGGACGCTACACGATTGCCTTTGATTTTAATAACGTATTCACTTGGCTGCAGCTGGATATTGTCGCGAATCCGGATAACCGGAACCACAATGCCAAGCTCCATTGCACATTGCCGGCGAATCATAATGACGCGGTCCAAAAGATCGCCGCCCTGATTTTTGTCGGCAATCGGAATCAGTCCGTAGCCAAATTCAAACTCGATGGCATCGACGTGAAGCAAGTCGATGACGCTTTCCGGGCTCTTCATTCCTTCGATTTCTTTCTCGTCCTTGCCTATTTCCACTTCCTGCTTTTCCTCGGATTTCAAGGTCTTTTGCATTTGGAACGCACCGTAAGCAATCACTCCGGCAATCGGCACAACCAGCATCGGGCTGATTGGCGTAAACACCGCAAACATTACAAGGGTGGCGGCGACAATATACAGCATTTTCGGATAAGCGAAAAGCTGCCTCGTAATATCCGAACCTAAGTTGCCGTCCGATACTGCACGCGTTACAACGATACCCATTGCAGTCGAGATCAACAAGGCTGGAATCTGCGAAACCAAACCATCACCGATTGATAGCAAAGTGAACAGCTGCGCGGCTTCTCCAAATGGCAGTCCGTGGACCATCACGCCGATCAGCAAACCGCCGATAATGTTGATGATGGTAATGATGATGCCGGCAATCGCGTCTCCTTTAACGAACTTGCTGGCACCATCCATCGCTCCATAGAAATCGGCTTCCGAGCTGACTTTTTCACGTCGGTTCTTAGCTTCTTGATCAGAAATCATTCCAGAGCCTAAATCAGCGTCGATGCTCATTTGTTTTCCGGGCATCGAATCGAGTGTAAATCGTGCAGCGACTTCCGCTACTCGCTCAGAACCTTTTGTTATAACCAGGAACTGAATGATAACAAGAATGAGGAAGACCAAAATACCGATAATGGCACTGCCTCCAACAACAAATGAACCGAAAGTCTCAATAACTTGTCCAGCAGTCTGTTCGGTTAAAATAGAGCGCGTTGTTGACACGTTCAAGCCTAAGCGAAACAAGGTAGTCAACAAAATCAGTGTGGGGAATATAGAAAATTCAAGTGGTTCTCTTGTATTCATTGCCACTAACAGGATTGTTAAAGCAATACTAATATTAATCATAATTAAAATATCTAATAAGAGCGGCGGAAGAGGGATAACCATCATTACAACAATCATGATGACGGCTACCATAATGGCATAATCTCTTAATTTCACGCGGTTCCCTCCTCTTTTTTGTTCATCGGATTTTTCCTTTTAATCGGTAAATATATGCTAATACCTCTGCCACGGCCAGAAACAATTCTTCCGGCACGGTATCCCCTATTTCAACTTGGGCATACAATGCACGCGCGAGAGGCTTATTTTCCATCGTCACAATTCCAAGTTCTTTTGCTTTTTCTTTGATTTTTAAAGCCAGATGATCTTTGCCCATCGCGATGATGACCGGGGCCGCCATCGTTTCGGCATCGTACTTGATGGCGATTGCATAATGCGTCGGATTGGTGATCAGCACATCCGCGCCCGGCAAATCTTGAATCATGCGATTCATGCTCATTTGCCGCTGCTTGTCTTTTATTTTTGACTTGATGAGCGGATCGCCTTCCGCTTTTTTGTATTCATCTTTAATGTCCTGCTTGGACATCCGTATCCCTTTTTCAAATTCGTATTTCTGGTAAATATAATCGAGAATGGATAAACTCAGCAGAATAATTCCTGCAACCAGACCCATCTGGAACACTAGCGAGCCAATAAAAGATAAGGAATACCTAATGCTTTGTTGAGACAGCGAAAACAGTTCTTCCTTGCCGAGCCACAGGACACCAAATGCAGCGCCTCCGATAATGGCAATTTTCAGCAAGGATTTTCCTAGTTCGACCAGGGCACGAGCCGAAAAGATCCGTTTTGCCCCTTTAATGGGATCCATTCGTTCGAGCTTTGCCATGATTGGGTCAGTTGAAAAAATCGCTCCGACTTGGATAAAGTTTCCGAAAAAGCCAAAAACCACACCAATCAGCATAATTGGCAGCATCAGCAAGAATGCATTCATAGCCATTTGCTCAAATAAGGTCCGAATAGTCGCCGGCGTTATTTCCCAGGAAATATACTGCGTAAAATGTATGCGGTAGATGGCCAAGATCTGGTCCAGCATCCAGCCACCCAAGGAATTCAGCAGCATAATTCCACCTAACAAAATCATTGCTGCGGCAACTTCAGGACTTTTTGCTACTTGCCCCTTCCGCTTGGATTCCTGGCGTTTTTGAGGTGTCGCTTTTTCAGTTTTCTCACCGGCAAAAAACTGCAGGTCCAAGCGATACCTTTTTACCACTTACGTTCCTCCTAATAAACTGATCAACTGAGCCATGCTCACCAAAATTTTCTCAAAGAGAATTTGAAGGACGAAGAAGAACACCGGCATAGTCAGAAACAGCATGATAAAGCCGACTAAAATCTTTATTGGCAAGCCGACTGCAAAAATATTCAGCTGCGGCACCGTTTTTGCCAAGATGCCAAGTGCGATATCCACCAGAAACAAGGCACCGACGATTGGCAGCGCAATCTGGAGGGCAATTAAGAACATATCTGTGAACAAACCAGTCATAAATTGAGCGATGTCTTCTGCTTTCACCGTGATTGCCAAACGCTCTACCGGAAACACGCGCAGGCTATGCATGACGCCGTCTAGCATTAAATGGTGGCCGTTAGCTGTCAACAGGAACAAGAGCGCCATCATGTACTTAAAATGGCCAATGATTGGCACTTGCGCACCTGTTTGTGGATCCAGCACATTGGCCATGGAAAATCCCATCTGAAAATCGATGAACGCTCCAGCAATCTGAACGGCGTATAACAGCAACGCCGCTGTGAATCCAAGCGCCAATCCAGTGCCAAGTTCTTTGAGAACCAATAAAATATAAGAAGAGTCTATTGGGATTGTTTCGCCCATCGGCAATGTTGAAACAGCAACAAATGCCAGAAAAGCAGCAATGCCAATTTTAAATTGCGCCGGTACGCCCCGCATGGAAAAAATGGGAGCGATTAAGAAAAA
Source organism: Planococcus sp. TJ-307 (assembly GCF_058268435.1). NCBI lineage: Bacteria > Bacillati > Bacillota > Bacilli > Caryophanales > Caryophanaceae > Planococcus > Planococcus sp. TJ-307. The sequence goes on along the minus strand of NZ_JBZDOJ010000004.1, from coordinate 49,034 downwards.
GCTGCTCAGCCGGATAAGCATCAGCAAAAAATAAGGCAGTATGTCAAAAATCATTTCCATGCCCGCTTACCCGATGATTCTTGGCAGCTGCTGAAACAGGTCTCTAGTATAATCCAGCAGCAATGTCAGCATCCACGGCCCGAAGACCACGAGCGAAATGAAGACCGCCAGTATTTTGGGTATGAACGCCAGCGTCTGTTCCTGGATTTGCGTCATCGCCTGGAAGACGCTGACCAATAATCCAACCGCCAACGCTATCAGCAGCATGGGTGCCGAGATGAGGATAATGGTAAAAATCGATTGTTCGGCTAGTTTGATCACCATATCTGGAGTCATCGTTTTCTTCCCTTCGTCAAAAGCTGACAAGCAGCGATTCGATTATTAAGTACCAGCCATCCACCAGAACAAACAGCAAAATTTTAAACGGCAGTGAAATCATGACCGGCGGCAGCATCATCATCCCCATTGCCATCAACGTACTGGCGACCACCATATCGATGATCAGAAAAGGAATAAAGATGACAAACCCGATTTGGAACGCAGTTTTCAACTCACTGATGGCAAATGCCGGAATCAGTGAAGTCAACGGAATTTCTTCAATGGTGTCGGGTTTTTCCAGCTCTGCGTATTTAAAGAACAAAGCCAAATCTTTTTCCCGTGTGTTTTGCGCCATAAATTCCTTTAACGGGAGAATGGCGGTATCTAACGCTTCCTGCTGTTCCATCTCGCCGTCTAAATACGGCTGCAAGGCAGTTTCATTCATTTCCATGGCAATCGGCGACATGATGAAGAATGTCAGAAACAGCGCTAAACCAACCAATACTTGGTTTGGCGGCATGGATTGCGTACCGAGTCCGGTCCGGACAAATGACAGCACGATGATGATTCGTGTAAAGCTGGTCATCATAATGAGAATCCCGGGGGCCAGCGATAACACCGTCAACAGGAAGAACAGCTGAAGGGTTGTCGAGACATCCTCAGGCGATTCTCCGCCAAAATCAATGCCCGGAATATTAATAGTTGATAAAATTTCCGGAATCATAGCGGACGTCCTTCCTTGTCTTTCTGTTCTTCCCCAAGCTCATTTTGGAGCGCTTGCTGTTTGGCTTTTTGCTTGTTCAGGCTTTGATTGAACAGCTGGTCAAAACCCTTTCTTTGCGGGTTTTTCGAAAAGTTGCCGATTTTCTTTTTCGTAAAGTCAACCAGGTTTTTGGAAAGTGCGGGCTGCTGGTTTTCAAAATCCTTTTCGATGCTGGAGATTTCCGCTTCATCTGAAAACTCTTTGATCAAGCTCACTTCATCCCCGACACCAATCAAGTACATTTGGCCGCCAACTTTCACCAGTTGAAGCGATTTATTATTGCCAAGCGGTGTGCCGCCCATCAGTTTAACTGCCTGATTTGGCATGAGATTTTTTTGGCGTGCCGCTAAAAACTTAATCAGGCCGTAAATCATCGCCACAACCAACAGCGTATAAAGCACCAACTGAACAAGAATACCAGCCAGGCTTTTTTCTTCCACCGGCGCCGCCTCTACAGGGTCTGCCGGCGTTTCTTCTGCAGGCTCGTCGTTATTCAGCCATTCCACCACGTTTGGGTTGGCCTGAGCAGCTGCAGGAGACGACAGTGAGACAAATAATAAGACAGTCATAAGCATTGTGATGTATACAAAAATAGATTTGTTCAATCTCGACAAACTCCTTCTATCCGGCATTAACGCAGTTTCGAGATACGCTCTGCTGTGCTTAGTACGTCTGTTACGCGGACACCAAAGTTTTCGTCAATGACGACGACTTCTCCGACTGCGATTAGCTTGTTGTTGATTAGGATATCAACAGGTTCTCCAGCTAATTTATCCAGTTCGATGATGGACCCCTGTGAAATTTCCAAAATATCTTTGACCATGCGCTTTGTACGTCCAAGCTCAACGGTTACTTGAAGCGGGATATCCAAAAGCATGTTCAAGTTATTTGGTTCTGACTGAGTTGTTTCCGTATTGTCAAAACTGGAAAACTGAACATTTTGTACGGTTGGTGTTGATGCTGTAGATTCTGTTGGCTGGTTATCTGAGTGCTTTGGCATTTCGCGTATCTCCTCTATTTCTTCTTCGTCCACCGACTCGGTTAGGATACCCGCCAGTTGTTTTGCCAGCGGTACAGGAATGCACAGCTGAAAATGGACTTTTTGCTTACCGCCAACGTTCAGCTGAAACTCTGCTGCTGCAAACCATTGTTCTTTTGTAAAGTTGCCTAATGGAAAAACGCTGTCCTTTTCAACAATGTCCATACCGGACAACGAGTGGGAAACATCCAGCTCCAAAAGTGCTGACATGCATTGCGCCACGGAATCGAACATTTTGCCGATCATATCCTGAACAGCTTGAAATTCCTTTTCTTCTGCTGCCTCGTCCAATACGGCCGATAGCGCTGCGTCGATTTCTTTTTTGGATACGCCCAAAACTTGTATTCCAGTAGCTGCTCCTGCGTATTCACTCAATGCTACGTAAAAAGGTGCAGTTGTAGAGGCGAACACGCTCTCTCTGTCTATGATCGTGACAGTTGGAGCCGTTACGAAAACCTGTTCTGAAAGTTGTGCAGTCAACACAGCTGCAGATCCGCCTAATGAAGCGTTCAACAGTTCCGTGACTGCCTCTGTTTCCATTTGGGATAATGAACTTTCAGGCATCGCCTTCCCCCCTGTCTTGTTGAGATTCAGTAACCCTGCGCGTTCTTCCGGAGATGGTTGATTAGTTGTCATCGTTACCCGCTCCTTGTGCTGCTACTTCTGTTACTTGTACAGCCATTCGGCCTTTTGAAATGCCGGGCTGTGCATAAAACTTCAGCTTGTCATCTACCTGGAGCATAACAGGCGCTTCATACGACTCATTCATGCGAATGACGTCTCCATTTTTCAGGTTTAAAAAATCCCCAAGCTGGATCATCGACTTGCCAAGCACTGCTTTAATTTCCATCTTAGTGCCTTGCAGTTTTTCTTCCAATGCTTCCAGTTCATGTGTTTCAATGGATTTTTTTTGATTGGCCAGCCAATGCTTCGCTGACAGCTTCGGCAAAATCTGCTCCAGTACGACGTGGGGCAGGCAAATGTTGATAATGCCTTCCACCATGCCGACCTTTGTGTGCAGCTTAACGAGAATGACCGTTTCGTTAGGCGGTGACATGGTCAAAAATTGCGGATTTACTTCAATTTCTTTAAGTTCCGGATATAGCTTCAATACGGATGCCCAAGCTTCTTGAAAGCAATCCAGTGACTTTGCAAATACACGCTCAATGACACTGATTTCGATTTCAGTCAAATCGTTGTCTTTATCCAAAATATTGCCTTGTCCGCCGAGGAGACGGTCGAACATGACATAGGCAACCTCCGGGGAAAAGTCGATAACCATGCTGCCCTGCAACGGGTGGGCTTCAAAAATTCCCAAAATCGATTTTTTCTCAACGTTTTGAATAAATTCCTGGTAGGAAACTTGTTCAACGGATGTTACTTGAATCTGCACAAACGTTCGAAGCTGCGCGGAAAAATAAGAAGTCAGCAAGCGAGCAAAGTTTTCATGAATCCGAGTCAGTGTACGTATTTGGTCTTGCGAAAAACGCAAGGCTTTCTTAAAATCATAAGTTTGGACACCCTTTTTCTTTTCAATAGCTTTAGGCGCTTGCTGGCCCATTGCCGAAAGGATGGTTTCGATATTTTCTTCTGATAACACATCTGTCAACTTGGTTGCCCCCTCATTCGTCCAGGTTCGGCTCATGCAAACGAGGTAAAATGTTCAGTTTCCGATAATACACGGTCACTTTGTCCATAACTTCCTCTATCGTTTCCAGTACATGGACTTTTTTGCCAGTTGTTAACGTCACCACAGTGTCCGGTGTCGATTCCAACCGTTCAATATATATGGCGTTTAAGACGATCGGTGATCGGTTTAACCGGGTCAATTGAATCATATGGATTTCTGAGTGAAGCCTATGCCCCACTCAGCCTAAGCCCCCTCTATTAACGTTTCAGGTTCACAACTTCCTGCAGAATTTCATCAGAAGTTGTAATCGTTCGTGAGTTTGCCTGGAATCCACGCTGTGCGATGATCATTTCAGTAAACTCTTCCGTTAAGTCAACGTTGGACATTTCAAGTTGTCCAGATCCGATTTCTGTGTTTTTTACTGTTGCTGTTTGAATATTAATACCGTTCGCGCTGGCCATTTCTGTCATCTGGTACAATGAACCACCAAATTTACGAAGGCCTGCTGGATTTTCAGGTGACGATACGCCTACAGATGAAAGAGTTGTTTCAGTGCCATCTGCTTCTTTGCCGATTACTTCACCCAAACGATTAATACTAAACGAATCATAAAGATCCGCATCAATTTCGATTGGTTGTCCAGTACTGTCTAACACGTTATAACCTTGTGCTGTTACCAAGTTGCCTTCAGCTGTTACCGTAAAATTACCTGCACGCGTTAAATACTGCCCTTCGACTCCTGGAGCTTCCGGGTCTTGCACAACGAAAAATCCATCACCCATTATCGATAGGTCTGTACCAACTCCTGTAGACATTGTTGAGCCAGCATTGTGGTTGACATTTACAGCAGCCATCGACGATCCCAAGCCGATCTGCATTGGATTGGCACCACTATTCGACATGTTTTGACTTAACAAATCTTGAAAATTGATTGTGCTTTTTTTGTAGCCGATTGTATTGACGTTGGAAATATTATTCCCGATGACATCGAGCTTCGTTTGAAACCCTTTCATACCTGAAATTCCTGAGTACATTGAACGCAACATTTAATTTTCCCCTTTCAAGAATCTTCTGCTATCCAGAATGGATCAGACGATTTCTTGTTGATTTGTGGTAGCTGTTTGTTTTTCAATCCGTTTAATGGACTCAATTGGCACTTTTACATCCGATCCTTCAAGTTCTGCAAGCAATTCGCCGTTCTTGCTGGACAAAGCTTTGACAATTCCTTCGCCTGAGCCTGTTTCTGACTCCCATTTAACTGAAGTGCCGATTAAGTGTGCGTAATCTGCTAGTGAAGAGCTGCCTTGATTGCTGACGAATTGCGTCATGGTCTTGTTTAAGTTGGTCAATTGCTCCAAGCTCGTAAACTGAGCCATCTGGCCAATAAATTCGGTATCTTTTAATGGCTCCATTGGATCTTGGTGCTTCATTTGAGTGACCAAAATTTTCAAGAAAGCATCTTGTCCAAGTGCATTTGTTGCTTCCTTGGCAGCTGGTGCTGGTGCAGCCGCTGCTGCGGTTGTCGCTGTTGAGATGTTCATCAAAACACCCTCTCTTTTATACTGTGTAATCGACTTTCATCAACTGGCCAACCGAAGGCTGCCTGTCAGCGGCCTTTTCTTCTTCAGGCAGGAAATAGCCATTTTTTTCTTGTTTGCCGGCGCCATTTCTGGATTGCTGGGAAAATCGTTGTTCGGTAGGGGAATGTTGCTGACTGAAAGGCTGCTGCGAACTTTGCTGCAGCACTTCGATCTTTTCAACGGCTACGCCTTGCTGTACTAACGAAGCTCTGAGTTGATTGAGCTGAAGTTCAAGTGCTTCTTTTGCCATCGGTGTGCTCGCCATAATTTGAGCGGCCAGCTTGCCATTCACTGATGTCAGAAGAATTTCCAAATGGCCGAGATGTTCCGGGAAAATATTGACGCGCATTTTCATGCCTTCTGCCGTCTCTGCCATGCGCATCGAGTTTTTCAACATGCCGCCCAAGTCTTCAAGCAGATTGGATAGCCGGACTACTGGTGCAGGAGGTGGGTTGGCTTCTGTCCGCACTTGGTTGCCGGCAGCCTTTGCCGCTTCAGCCGTCATACTGGTGGCTGGCTGGACAGTTGTTTCTTGAGCTGGTTTGCTGTCAGTTGTTACTTTTTGTGACTGAAGTTCTTCAGCACTTTGAAGCTTTACGGATGGCTGAGGTGCAACTTCTTCTGTTTGTTGAGGCGTTTCTTGTGTTTCAACAGGGACTTTTGGAAGTTCTTTGACTGGTTTTAGGATTTCATTTAAAAACCTTGGAATATCATTTACCGATTTGACTCCTTCAACCGGCATTTCCTGGCTGATTAGCTTTGCTTGTTGAGCTGTTAAAACTTCTTTTTCAAGAACGCCAATCAGCTTGTCGAGCTGTTTGGAAATTTCGGGCATATCGGCAAGGTTGAGGTTGTTTGCTTGTGTTGCTGCTTCTTTAGCCGCCGAACTTCCTGTGGACTGTGCAGATGCTACGCTCGAGAGAACTTGCAGCTTTTGCTGGATGTTTTCGAGCAACTCAAGCAGTTTGGCAGAAGCATCTGCAGCGTCTGTTGGACTGGCAGTCGTCTGGCCGGATGTTACGGAAACTTGTGCATTTGCAGCTTGCAGCTCCTGCAATTGGAGAATTGCGTATTGAAGCTCTTGCTGTTCAACTGTCTGCTCTTCGACCGGGATTTCTTGCAGGAGCGTTAGCAACGATTCCAAGCTTTCCATCACTTGGTCTGCCGGAAGCTGTTCTTCACTTGGCAGCTCTGCTTCGGTACTCAATGAAGTTAGCAAAGAAGCAAACACGTCCTGATCTTGTTGAGCCGGTGCAGCGGTTTTTTTGGCTGCCGGCGAGATGCTTTGTGGAAATGATAGTTTTAAAGCTTCCATTGGCTTAACTTCCTTCCGCTAAGCTGTTCGCTTTAGCCATGCGATAAAATCGGGTACTTGCCATTTCGTCAAAAAAGCTCTGCTCCGCTGCTTTGCTTTCTTCTTTGAAATGATTTAACTTCTGCTGTTTTAAGTTTTCCCAAGTTTTTTCTTCCTGCGCTTTTTTTTGCAGCAAGCCTTGAGACGTTGAAACATTTTTCTGCAAATACTCCAACTCTCTCTTAGAAGACAGCGATTGATCCTGGAGCTGATGGATATATCCCTCCAGCATTCTCAATTCTGAAATATTAACGCCGCTTTGCTGCTTGGTGTTTTTCAATTGTTCGATATCGCTGATTTGGCTTTGAATGGCTTTGTTGCGCCGGTGTCCCACTTCGTGCTGTTTAATGGCTTCAGCCATTTGGATCTGCGCAAAGCCCTTTTCATTTTCTTTTAAATCCAATATTTTTTGAAACCGAAAGTTGAATTGTGTCAGTTTAATCGCCCCCAAATTGTGCTGATAGCCGCTCTATGCTTTCTTCTAGCTTGGCTTTTTCGTAAATATCTTGCTGCAAGTACTCTTTGATCAGTGGATGCGATCGAATCGCATCATCAATCTCTTTATTGGCGCCGCTCTTGTAAGCACCGATGTTAATCAGATCTTCCGAAGTTTCATAAGCTGCCAACAAGCGTTTGAATTCCCGTGCTGCCAGCTGATGTTCTTCCGACACGACTTCATGCATGACCCGGCTGACGCTGGCCATGACGTTGATCGCTGGAAACTGGCCTTTTTGGGCAATTTTGCGGTCCAGCACGATGTGGCCATCCAAAATCCCGCGCACCGCATCGGCAATTGGTTCATTCATGTCGTCGCCATCCACCAGAACGGTGTAGAAAGCCGTAATGGAACCTTTGCTTGAAGTACCGGAGCGCTCCAGCAACTTTGGCAACAAGGCAAAGACGCTTGGTGTGTAGCCTTTACTGGTCGGCGGTTCACCTACCGCCAGTCCGACTTCCCGCTGTGCCATGGCAAAACGGGTAACCGAGTCCATCATCAACATGACATTTTTTCCTTGATCTCGAAAATATTCGGCAATTGCGGTCGCTGTCAGTGCTGCTTTAATGCGCTGCATCGGTGTCTGGTCCGAAGTTGCTGCCACTACCACAGATTTTTTCAATCCTTCAGGACCGAGGTCACGCTCAATAAAATCACGCACCTCGCGCCCTCGTTCGCCAACTAAGGCGATGACATTGATATCGGCTTCGGTATTGCGGGCAATCATGCCCATCAATGTACTTTTCCCGACACCGCTTCCGGCAAATACGCCAACACGCTGGCCTTGCCCAACGGTCAACAATCCGTCAATTGCGCGGACCCCGACTTCGAGCGGTTTATCAATGCGTGGACGCTTTAGCGGATTGGGTGGTGCATTGTTCGTGGAATACTTTTTCAATCCACGCGGCAATAAACTCTCATCCAGCGGCATTCCCGTTCCATCCAGGATTTTCCCCAAAATGGAGGGACCAACTTTGATTTGAAGCGGGCCTCCTGTGGCGACTACCAAGCATCCTGGACCAACTTGCGACAAGTCCTGCAGCGGCATCAGCATAATTCGATTTTCTCTAAAGCCGACCACTTCCGCTTCAATCGGCGGTTCATTGCGGTTCGGATACAAGAGGCAAAGTTCGCCGATTTTTGCGTTTGGCCCACGTGATTCGATCGTCAACCCAATAACCTGGATCACTTTCCCATGCTTTTGGATGGGTTCAATGTCATTCAGCAACTCCAAATATTCATCTTCCCACAAGTTCATCGTTGGTTTTCTCCTCACAATAAGCGAGCAATTGGCTTTTGATTTCATCCAGTTGATTGTCGACTGTGGCGTCGTAAGATCCGCTCACCGTGTGAATCCGGCAACCGCCAGGCGACAGATTTGCCACTGGAACCAGTTTCAGTTCGGAATCGGCTTTAATATAGGTCTTTAGCTCTTCTAAAAATGGAATAATCATCGGGTAGTCTTCAGCGGAAACTTGCATCGTCACATCTTCCGATTCCTCTACCTGCTTTAATGCATGCTGGATAATGTGCAGCAGCTGCTTCGTGTCTTGGCTAAGTTCATTATGAATAATTTTTTCAGCAACTTTGACACTTAAGGACAACAAGAAAGGTTCGGCCTGCTGGATAATGTTCGTTTTTTCTTCATAAGCTGTTTCCAGCAAGCGGGTCATTTCCATCCGTTTTTCAACGCTGTCCTGTTCCGCTTGTTGAAGGCCTTCCGAAAATCCGGCTTGAAATCCTTGCTGCTGTGCTTCTTGCGCCAATGCTTCAGCATGTTCAAGCGCTTCACGCTGCTTTTCATGCCACCATTCGCTGATTTCCTGCTGCGCAGTTTGCTGATCGGTCACTATCTGATTTTGCAATTGCTCCTGACGAGTTTCCAATTCAGCGATTTCCTGCAGCAATTGCTGGCGCTGCTGCCTTGGATCCAATTCCTGTTCACTGAAAACGGTTCGTTTCATTTCAATCTTTCGGGTTTGGATAATTTTTGTCTCGCTGGATGGAGTTTGTGAAAGACGAATGATGTTAGACAATCACTTCATCCCCTTCACCCCCGCGGGATACGGCGATTTCCCCTTTTTCTTCCAGGCTGCGGATCAATCCGACAATGTTGGTTTGTGCATTTTCGACATCTTTCAGCTTCACTGGCCCCATGACTTCAATTTCTTCACGGATTACATCTGCTCTACGCGACGACATATTGCGGTAGATGCTGTCTTTCACTTCGTCACTTGCTACTTTCAAGGCAAAGGTTAAATCAGCATCGCTTACTTCACGCACAATGCGCTGAATTGAACGGGTGTCCAGATTGACGATATCTTCGAAGACGAACATGCGCTTCTTGATTTCCGCAACCAAATCCGGGCTGTCACCTTCAAGTTCAGACAAAATTGATTTTTCTGTACCCCGATCGACGTTGCTCAAGACACGGACAATCGCTTCGACTCCACCGGTAGCTGTGTAGTCCTGTGTTCCTGTAGCGGTCAATTTCCGTTCCAAAATCTGTTCTACTTGATGAATGACATCCGGTGATGTGCTTTCCATCAAGGCAATTCGTCTGGCCACTTCTGCCTGTTTCTCGTTCGGCAGCTGCGACAGAATCTGCGATGATTGCTTGGCGTCCAAGTAGGACAACACCAACGCAATGGTTTGCGCCTGTTCATGCTGCAAAATATTTAAAATTTGAATGGGATCTGCTTTTCGCGCAAAGCTGAACGGCTTTACTTGAAGCCGGTTGGATAGGCGATTAATGGTGTCCATTGCCTTGTCTTTCCCCAACGCCTGCTCAAGAATATTGCGGGCATAACCCAAACCGCCTTCATTCATATAATCCTTTGCCAAAACCATTTCATAAAATTCGTCAATCACTTCTTCTGTCTGGCTGTTCTTTAATTGACGGACATTCGAAATTTCCATCGTCAATTGGTCGATTTCCGGCTCAGTCAGCTGCTTAATAATTTCTACAGAGATATTTGGCCCCAGTCCCACCAATAAAATGGCCACTTTCTGAATGCCTGTTAATTCGTTCATATGTCTAACCATTGGCTACTCTCCTAGTCATCTGCCATCCATGTCCGCAACAATTTAGCAAAGTCATCAGGTCTTCCTTTGGCAAGCTTTTCAATCGTTCTTCGTTTAGGATTTTCTCTGGAACTAAACTCGGATAAATCGGATTCGTCTTCTTCTATTTCGATGTTATTAGACTTGGCCAATGCCTGTTCGAATGCTACAAAGTCATATTCTTCTTCAAGCACTTCTTCTTTCTTCCTTCTGCGAAGCAATAGCAATGCAATGACGATGATCAATACCAATACAACGGCCGCTGCAATGACAAGAAGCAAGTTGTTTGGTATACCCGCCAGGAAGGTTTCTGCTTCTTGTTCTTCCTCAAGTTCCGGACGTCCTTGGAATTCGGTTGCGAATACAGAAATCCGGTCTTCCAGCTCCACTTCAGTTGCAGCAAATTCATTCATGCTTAATGACGTACTAACTGCATTCTTCAAGAGATTGCTGATGTCCGTTACATTTTCCTGTGTTAAGCTTGCCGGATTTTCCGGAATTGGCGGCTCTACTCCCACATTGATCGTAATGTCGTCAATCACGTAAGGGCTCATTTCAATTTGACGGTTGATCCGGTTAACTTCACTGTTGATCCGTTCTTCCGTTCTCTCCGACTCGCTGTTTCCAGCACCGTCCAAACCTGGATAGTTGGCAACTTCTGTTTCACCAGTGCCAGCCGCATCTTCAACAACCACGCCTTCACTTGAATACGTTTCGACGATGCGTTCTACACTAATATCCAAACCTTCGTTGTTTTCAATATCAACGGGTTCAACCAATTGCTCTTCCCGTTTTTCTTTTGTGAAATCGATATTCGTCATAACAGAAACAACCACTTTGTCTTGCCCAAGCAATAAGCCGAGCATTTGCTGCAGCTCACGCTGAATGTCTTGTTCGATGCCTTTTTGAATTTCACGATGCTGCTGGTATACCGACAGATTGGTATCTGCCTGTTCAGCATCCTGCGCTTCAAACACTTGGCCGTTCTGGTCCATAATGACAATTTGTTCAGCTGGCAAACTTGGAACCGATTTGCTGATCAAGTGATACAAACCATTTACTTGCTTTTGGTCCAACTGAAATGTGGGATCGCCTTGAACCACAATAGACGCTGTAGATGTTTGTTCTTCGTCCGTAATCCACACATTTTCTTTCGGCAGCGTAATCATGACATTCGCTTCTGTCACACCATCAATTTGTTCTATTAAATACGCCAATTCGTTTTGCATAGCGTCCCGTTCGACCACATCAAAATGGCGATCGGTCATTCCGAGACCCATGTTTTCGCTGAATATGCCGTAATTGACATTGCCGTTCTCCGGTATGCCTTCTGCAGCCAGGCTGACTTTTAAGTTTGCCAGTTGCTCTTCAGGTACGCTGATTGTTTTGCCATCGGCCGATACTTCCACCGGAATGGCCTGTGCTTCTATCGCCGTCTTAATCTCGCCTGCTTCGGCTGGTTCCAAATTCGAATACAGCACCGAAAACTCAGAGCGGTTATTGAGAAAAACAAAAACAACCAAAATAATTAAGGTAAGAAAAAAAGAACCGATCACAGCCCATTTCGTGACAGGAGAAAAACTGGTCCATGACTCGGTTAACTTGGTTTTATATACGGAGACTTTCTCTTTCATTTACGTATCATACCTGCATTCTCATTACTTCTTGATACGCTTCAACAACCTTATTGCGGACCTGCATTGTCATTTGCAACGACAAACTGGCCTTTTGCGAAGCAATCATGACTTCGTGTACATCCTGTACTTCTCCTGTCACCAATTGGTTGGTCAGTTTGTCTGATTCATTTTGTGCTTTGCTTACTTCTTTTAACGCGTCTTTAAATATTTGTCCAAACCCTTCAACTTTATTTTCAGGCTGAACTTTATCGAACAATTGATTTTGGATAAAAGGTGTTTGAATCTGGCCGATTTTCTCCATGGGGACCTCCTTATAGAACTATATATTTTGTGTTTTTCTTTTCTGCTCTGGCTTAAGCGGCATACTGAAAACTGAAATGATTACTTCCCGATCTCCAAAGCTTTCATATACATGCTTTTTGAAGCATTCAATGCGGTAACATTCGCTTCATAAGAACGGGTTGCGGACATCAGGTCCACCATTTCTTTCAGCGGATCCACATTGGATGTTCGAACATAGCCATCTTCTCCTGCATCCGGATGTTCCGGGTCGTAAGACAAGTTAAACGGTGTATCATCTTCTCGAATTTCCGACACCTCAACACCAGATACTGCCGTGTTGTCTCTATTAATAACCGACTGCAGTTGATTGGCAAAAGGCGAACCACCGCTTTGCGACAATTCCACTGTTTTTCGGCGATAAGGAAGCCATTCTCCATCTACAAGCTCTGCCCGATTTGTATTGGCGTTTGCAATATTGGCGGACACGACGTCCATCCGCATACGGTTGGCGGTTAAACCTGAAGCACTAATATTAAAGCCACTGAATAAACTCATCTTTTTTATCTCCCTCCATTAATAACTGAACTGAGACTGTTGAGCTTGCCGTTGACCCGTTCGGTAACTGCGTTGTACCATAATTGATTTTTTGCTAACTCCGCCATTTCAACATCCATATCGACATTGTTGCCATTGTTGTTGTATTTTGTGGAGCTGTTGGTAAGAATTTCAGTTTTGCCTAGTGAAGATTCATTGCTGAATGAGAGGTGCCGATCATTGGTTTTGTAGCTGGAGAGGCTTTGATTATTTATTGCGGTATCCATTGCCGCTTGAAAATCGACTTTTTTGCTTTTGTAGTTGGCCGTGTCCACATTGGCAATATTTGCTGAATGCACGCGTTGTCTTAGTGTCGAAGCTGAGAGCGCTTGTTCCATGGACTCAAGCGATTTAGGGAATATACTCATCAAAAAACTCCTTTTTTTTACAGTTAGATAAGTAATAAAAATCCACCTCTAATATAGGTGGATTCGAATCAAATCTACCATTTTGGTGACCCGGCTGCCGTGTACACTGTGTATTTAGGCCCGTGGCTTTGCGTATTTACCTTTCGAGTAAATTTGCCTTTTTCATAATGATTTTCTAGTATTTATTTATTAAACTCGTTATTTCGTACTATTTTCAAAAATTAATATCAAAGTGATAGTATCACGTTTCTACATTTTTGTATATTTTTCTTTTGTAAAAAATTAAATGATATATTTTCCATATTAATATATTCGCCTCTATTTATTTCTCATATTTAGTGATATACTACGCGATAACTACCATTAAGCTACTAAGAAGGAGAAAAAGCCCATGTTTCGTGGATTATATACCGCTACATCAGGGATGATGGCCAATAATAGGAATCAACAAATATTGACAAATAACCTATCAAACGCCAATACTCCAGGTTTTAAAGGAGATCAAACCGTCTTGCGCGCTTTTCCAGATCAATTAATTACAGCCATCGAGAACGGAAAAAAAGGTACAATAGTACCACAAAATATCGGGACTTTAACCACGGGTGTATATGCCCAAGAGGGTATTCCCTCATTTTTACAGGGACCGTTAAAAGAAACAGGCAATTTAACCGATATGGTGCTGATGGATGAATTACTCCCAACAAATCCAGAAACCCAACAACAAGGTTCGATGGTTTTTGCAGTAGCTACAGAGAACGATGAAGTTCGCTACACAAAAAACGGAACTTTTTCTGTTAACACTGAAGGTTTACTGACAACCAGCGATGGGTTTCCCGTCCTAGGCCAAAACCAGCAACCGATTCAAGTAGGTTCTACTGATTTCACCGTGGCAGACAATGGCCAAATCACTTTAGCAGATGGTACGCAAGGAGATCGCTTGTGGATCGGCTATACGGAAAATCCACAACAATTTGTTAAACAAGGTCAGAATCTTTTGCGCTGGGAAGGCGAACCTGATGCCCTTCCTCAATTTATCGATAATGCTGCTCTTTTGAATGGAACGGAAAGTTTTGTCAAACAAGGGTTTATCGAACAATCGAATGTGGATTTGACGAAGACCATGACAGACATGATGACATCTTACCGCGGCTTTGAGTCAAACCAAAAAGTTATTCAAGCTTATGATCGCAGCATGGAAAAAGCAGTGAATGAAATCGGGCGCGTCTAGGAGGAATTGTAACGTTGAACATTCAAATGAACACCGCCAGCAACACCATGGGTGAGCTGCAAAAAAAAATCGATTTGATCGGCAATAACATTGCCAACGTGAACACCAATGGCTACAAACGACAAGAAGCCAGTTTTTCAGATGCACTTGTCTTATCCATGGAAAAACAAGTCGGACCGCAAAATGAAGTGGGACGAATTACGCCTTACGGTTTGCGACTGGGTGCCGGAGCAATTTTGTCCCAAACGGCAACCCGCAATGAACAAGGCTCTATGACCCAAACGGATCGTCCGCTTGATTTTATGATTCAAGGCGAATCGGCTTACTTCCGCGTTGAATCGGAAGGAAATGCATTTTATACAAAAGATGGATCTTTCCAAGTCCAGCCAGTACCGAACTCAAATCAAGTAAGTTTGGTTACCGCGAGCGGAGATGCCGTTTTGGGAGCCGATAATCAGCCGATTGTTTTCGACAATGATTACGACACGCTTCAACTAAATGGTAATGGCACGTTGGAAGTCTCCTTTAGAGACCCCAACAAACAACCGGCTGACATCCAAATGGGCATTGCCCAAATAGATCGGCCGGAATCGCTTGAAAAAATAGGCGGCAACCGTTTCCGCCTGACTGGCACTGAAGCTGAACAACTCGCCAACGGCAATTTGCAGTTTGTCAATTTGGCTCAGCAAAATGATGGAACAATCGCTATTAAGCAAGGTGCCCTTGAATCTTCCAATGTTGAATTGGCAGATGAGATGACCGAATTGATTGCGACGCAACGATTGTTCCAATCACAAGGAAGAGCTATTTCTTATGCAGATGACATGATGGGCTTGGTTAATACGATTAAAGGATAATACAAAAAAGCAGGCGTCCCATTGGGCGCCTGCTTTTTTTGCTGTTGTGTAATTTTTTTATGTAGAAGAAATCGCTTCAGGCGGACGCTTTCCGCGGGCATGGCCTCTGCCGCTTCCCTCGCTTTGCTCAGTCCAGTGGCTCCGGCTCATGCATTCCCGCAGGAGTCGCCGCCTTTCACTCTTTCTTCTAGGCATCGTCAAAATAAATAGAGTTTTTTTGCTCACCACTCACCAAGCTGGTTTGCGCAATATTACATTTAGAACTTGCTTCTTATCTCAAAAAGTCCATCAAACTCGGCTGGATTATTTTTGATGACGCAGCGAGGCTTGCCTGGTAGACGCTTTCTTCGCTGTTCAGTTTGATGATGGCTTCTGCGTAATCGATGTCTTCGACTTTTGACAACATCGACTTGAGTTGAAGGTTGGTATCAAGCAAGCGATTTTCAACTGCTTCCACGCGATTTTGGCGTGCGCCGTTTTGAGCTCCTACGGTCAACAACCGCTCCATTCCAGTATCGATTTTTTCCAAATCAATCGCAGTTCCAGATTTTAAATTTGTGGAGATGTCTTTCAGAGTTTCGAATAGATTGGCTTCATCTGCTTCAGTCCCAAACAAGTCATCCGGCAAAACACTTGATTGAATGCTGATGCCTTCTCCAATGTTGAACGTTCTCGGCGCCAGATCGCTGCCGTTGAACAAGGACTTGCCGTTGACTTTGGCATTCGCCAGTTGGCGCATCTGCTCAGTCAACTCTTCGACTTCGGCAGCAATTGACGTACGGTCGTGTTCAGACAAACTGCCGTTATTTCCTTGAACCGCCAATTCGCGAACGCGTTGTGTAACGTCTACCATGGAAGTAATGTGCTGATCAGTTTCATTCATCCACAGGTTGGCTTCATTGGTGTTTCGCTCGAATTGGGTATTGGCAGCAAGTGCACTTTTCAAGTTCATCGCTTTGCTGACACCGTTTGGGTCATCCGATGGCCGGTGAAGCAATTTCCCAGTCGACACCTGGTTGTTGATTTTTTCAAAGCGGCTTAAATTTTGGCTCATGTTGTTAATGGCATTTTGGTTGATTGTTTGCTGTGTGACTCTCATTTTGCTTCCCCCTTTACTTACCGGGCGGCCATGCGGTTGATGATGGTATCGAGCATTTGATCTGTCATCGATACTAACCGCGCTGCCGCATTATATGAGTGTTGATATTTAATCAAGTTGGCCATTTCCTCATCCAGGGAAACACCGGTCACTGACTGTCTACGATTTTCAGTTGCTTGAAGAGCTGCACCATGATTGGCAACGGAGTTGGTCGCTGCTTGACTTTGTGCGCCCAGCTCGCTGACCAATTTTCTGAAATCACTTTGTGCTGTATCGCCCGTTGTGACTGGCTGCTTTAAAGGATCCGCACCGTAATTGACTTCCAACTGAGAAATATTAAATTTAGCTTCATCACTGCGAATGAATAAAGTTTCTTCCAATTCATCATCTTCTAACGCTGCAGCTGCCTCCGTCTTCGTCAACATACCATTCGCTGTTGCAAAGCCTTCAACAACATCGTTTAACTTTTCTTGATACTTTATTGCAATGCCCATCGACTCGCTTAAACCGGCTAATTTGCCGCCGTAGATTTCGTTTTCAGCAGATATAGGCTTGTGCTCGATTTCTGTAAATCCCTTTCCAACTTCCTCGTTGTCGACCAACGATTGACCGTTTGAAGCCAGAGTGATCGTGTAACTGCCATTCGCTTTTTCATCGACTTTGACTGACATTAGCGTTGAGAGTTTTTCCACCAACACATCGCGCTTGTCTTGCAAATCGTTTGATTGGTCACCTTGGCGGACAATGCTTTTGTTCAACTCGGCGATTTGTTTTAAATAGCCATTCGCTTCAGCAACAGTCGCTTCCGACTGTTGCGTCAGTTCGGTTTTCAAGTTATCCATCGATTTGTTCATCGATTGGGCCACTTCGATAAAGGCTTGGGCACGTTGTTTTACAACCTCCTGTGCAGAAGAACTGCTTGGATCGTTTGACAAGTCTTGCCATGCGTTCTTCAGTTGGTCCATTGCGTTGTTCAAACCGGTGCTGCTTGGCTCGTTGATGACGGTTTCCAACCGGTCCAAAGTTGTCTGCTTTGCTTGCCACTGGCCAAGTGTTTCTGAATGGTCCCGGAATTGCCGGTCAAGAAATTGGTCCCTTACACGAGTGATGGAATCGAGGTTGACGCCCGTGCCAAGCTGGCCTGTACTCGCTCCCTGAGCCGTCCAAATATCCAAAGAAGGCGATGCACTGGAATTCACTTGCTGGCGTGAGTAGCCTTTGGTGTTAACGTTGGCGATGTTCTGTCCCGTCGTTGAAATGCTTGCCTGGCCAACGGATAATCCGCGTTTTCCTAATTCTAATCCGTGAAATGATGAAACCATGAGTTTTCCCTGCTTTCCGACAACCGTTAAGCTCTTGTATCGAAAAAGCCCTGATTGTTTGATTGTGGTTTTTGCTGCACTGTTGGTGATTGGTAATTAAAATGTTGTTGTTTCGTTTTTGTTACTTGGGTAATCATATGTTGAACAAAGCTCATCGAGTCTTCCAGGATTTTTTCATTGACTTTGTTTTTCGCCTGCAGCTCAATTAAAAGCATTTGTAACGTTTTCAATTGTAAGTGAAGCTCTTGTTTTACATGTTCATCTGAAATTTGTTCCGCAAACTGGCTAAATGTCAGTCCGGGATGCTCTTCCAGTACGTCGGCCACCAGCAGCTGCCGCTCTTCTTCCAATTGGCTCAGCTGTTTGACCAGCTTTGCTTCCTCTTTTACAAGTTCCGTCAGTTCATCGACTTTTCGTTCGATCAGTACCGTCTGCTTGCGTTCGGCGTAGCGGATAAGCTGCTTTTGTATGCTGATCAATTCGTCCAGCGTGTTTACTACTAAATTCAGCATCCGATACCCTCCCCATCATGTGTTCTCTTTACTTATCAAACCAGAATTGATATACCTGTTCGGCTACCTTGTCGCTGTTGACTTCATATTCGCCCGCTTCGACCTGGGCTTTCAGAAGCTGGATTTTTTCCTGTCTTTCAATGTCAACATTGGTATTTTTCTCGAACATGGCTTTCGCTTGGTTAGAAATCTGCAATTCGTCTTCTTTTTGCAGCGATTTCGTTTTGGCG
This sequence comes from Planococcus sp. TJ-307, assembly GCF_058268435.1. Taxonomy (NCBI): domain Bacteria; kingdom Bacillati; phylum Bacillota; class Bacilli; order Caryophanales; family Caryophanaceae; genus Planococcus; species Planococcus sp. TJ-307. Next base: position 30,662 of record NZ_JBZDOJ010000004.1, on the reverse strand, counting down.
GCCGGAGCCACCTGCAATTTTTGATAAGCTTGAATAAAGGAAGAACCATTTGTTTTGTCAATATTCATTCCTTCACCGCCCTCTAGTTTAGTTGTGGTCTATTTCCGTACTTTCCAATACTGCGCATTGATCTTTGGCCGTTCTCGTTTTCTTCCGGTTGCTTCTAAAAACTCCTCAGTCTTCAATGTCACATTGATCTCATGCGAGAACTCTTTGTAACAATCGTCGCAGAGGATCTGCCTTTTGATCAATTTACTACAATGCTTGCACGGGTAACCCAAATTTGGGAAGTCATCCGCGTAAATACGTCCGTCGCGAATAAAATCGGAAATTTGTTTGGTGGAGACCGTTGTGGCTTGGCTAATCTCTTGCAAATCTGCAAAGCGATTGGCTTCGATTCTTAAAAAATCGTTCACCAACTTGAATTCCTGCTCGATTTTTTTGTAGCAGTTCAAACAGTAGTCCGTATAGTCTTTGAGGAATAGTGTACCGCAAATCCGGCAATTATCTAGTTGATTGGTTCCCATAGTCACTCACCCGATCTTCTCTATAGATTTATATCGGCAATTTTACCGAAATGTTTAGCGAAATTCCAACTTTTTCGCTTCCATGGCGAAGAACTTTATCTATACTTTTTTATTGCATTTTAAATTCAGTTACCAGTATTCGGTCGACCGTTCCTTTTTCAAAAACTTCGGCTAGGCGTGCTGCTAGCTCTTCTTCGAGCATTTTAATGCCGCCTTCTCCAGCTAGTTCATCTTTTGTAAAACTAGCAACTGTCGAAATCACCGCAGCTCGTACTTCAGCCGTTCGCTTTTCGGCTTCTTCTTTTGTTTCAACATCACTTAGCAGAATGTTAAACTGCACAATTCCGAAATTTCCAGGAGACGCTAGATTTGTCGTAATCACATCCGTATCAATGCTCATTTCTGCCAGTTCTTCTGCACTTAACGACTGGTCTTCTTCCGCTTTGGCATCTTTTTGCCCAACGTAAAATGCGGCTCCCCCGCCAATAATTGCGGCCACAATGACAACACCAATGATTTTCTTCCATTTTCCCATGGGACACCTCTTATTCTTCAGTTTCTTTTTCGAAAGGTGATATCAACACTTCCACACGACGGTTTTCTGCACGTCCTTCAGGTGTATCGTTAGTTGCAATCGGCTGGTATTCGCTGTAACCAGTCGCGCTAAATTTTTCCGGTTCTAAATTATCATTTTCAAGAAGCAGTCTCATAAAATTGATGGCACGTGCAGCACTCAATTCCCAGTTTGTCGGAAATTCACTTGTACCAGTTGGAACATTATCCGTATGGCCTTCAATGAAAATCATCCGTGGCGGATCGGAAACCAGCAAGTTTGAAATTTCAGCTGCAATTTCTTGTGATCCGTCGATGATATCGGCGCTCCCCGATTCAAACAACACGCCTTCTTTAATGGTAATCATCAGGCCTTTTACCGTCATTTCGGTTTGCAGACGCGGCGACAACCCTTTTTCTTCAATATACGCATCGATCTTTGTTTGAAAGTCTTGCAATTCCTGCTGGTCTTTAGCAGCCAGAATTTCTTCCGGGCTTTCACCAGAAGGCGGATCTTCACTTAACTCTGCTGATGGCGATGGATCGAAACTTTCAACCGGTGCTTGTTGATCCAATATGCCGGTGCCGCCTTGCAGTTCGACGTTAAATGATTCGGCGATGGCATTGAATTTTGCAACATCCACTTGGCTGGAAGCAAACAGCACGATAAACAAAGCCAAAAGCAGTGTCAAAATATCAGCATAGGGCAACAGCCAGGCTTCATCGACATGGTCTTCATGCTTTTTTTTACGCTTCAACTTGAACACCGCTTCCTTCTTCAGATACTAGCACACGGTCTTTCGCCGGCAAATACGTCAACAGTTTTTCTTCTACTGTACGGACCGGCAGGCCTTCTTGTACAGCCAGCAAGCCTTCCAGCATAATCATTTTGGTTTTCGCTTCTGCTTCTGATTTTCGCTTGAGTTTGTTGGCAAATGGATGCCATAGGACATACCCTGAGAAAATACCGAACAAGGTCGCGATAAACGCAGCAGAGATGGATTTACCAAGCAGCGCTACGTCATCTAAGTGACCCAGTGCGGCCACCAGTCCGATAACGGCTCCAAGCACACCAAGCGTTGGGGCATATGTTCCAGCTTGCGCAAAAATTTTCGCGCCCAGTTCGTGGCGTTCTTCCATTGCGGCAATTTCTTCTTCCATCAAATCGCGAATGTGTTCGTGCGACTGGCCATCGACCACCATTTTCAAGCCGCGCTGCAAAAATGGATCTTCCACTTCTTCTGCTTTTTCTTCCAATGCCAAGAGGCCTTCTTTTCGGGCAAGTCTGGACCATTCCGTGAATTGTGGAATGATTTCTTTAATGGAGACTGATTTTTCTTCTCTGAATATTACTTTGAACAAGCTGGGAATTTTTTTTACTTCTTCCATCGGAAATGCAACGAGGATACAGGCGATGGTTCCGGCAAAGATGATGACCAGCGCTGCTGGATTATACAATGCGACCGGGCTTGATCCTTTGAGGATCATACCGCCAATCAGCACAACAAATCCCAATATGACTCCTATCCATGATGTCTTATCCACGTTCATACCTCTTTTCGTTTACATGTGTAATTGTTTTTGCATTAGACTTTCAAATGATATTCCGCAAAACAACTCCGCTTTCGGGCCCGCAGGATGCGGGTCATGCAGCTGGCGCGACAGGACGTCGCGGTGCCAGCTGCCAAGGGCTTGCGCCGAACTAACTCGGGCTGAACGCCCGAGTGGATTTCTTATATGTCGTTGCACTGCTTTCGCGGGAGTCTCCGTTGTTTTGCTCCATATCTTAGTAGCGAAGATTAAATAAAGACAAGTTAAAGAATTAAACAGAACTTCCATTCTAAATTTGCTTACGATAAAACTCTTAAAGAAAGTATTTTAAAATCCTGAGTGATTCACTTATTTACTTTTCGCGAGTGCCATGGCTTCTTTCCAAATGTTGCGCATGTCTGTCATAAGGGTTTCGACTTCTTCGAGTGCGGCTAAGTCATTTTTTGTGTTGGCTTCCAGAAGGCGCGTGTACATGTATTCATACATTTGAGCCAGTCCGGTCGACATTTCGATTTTCAGGTCTAATGTGATACGGAGTTCCTGGACGATGTTTTGGGCTTTGATGATGTTGGTGTTTTTTTCTTCGAATTTTTTATCTGCCATTGCGCGTTTTGCCAGTTTCATGAATTTTAAGCTGCCGTTGTACAGCATCAGGGTCAGTTCTTGGGGTGATGCCGTCAGTGCTGAGTTTTGCTGGTAAGTTTGGTAAGGATTAATTGTTGCCATGTGTTCTTTTCCCCCTAGCTTTTAGTTCCGTTTGTCGATAAAAGATCCTTCGGTAGATACCGTTTGATAAGCACCGCTGTACTTTTTTGAGATTTCTTTTGTCTGGGCAATACGATTGATTTGGGTGAAGAAGGATTGGTGCAGATTGTTGAGCAAAAGGTTAAGCTGATGATCGATCTCCTTTACTTGCTCAATGATCGATTGCTCCTCGGCGGTCCACTGGAAGTTTTTTTGCTTCATGAACGTTTCTAATTGTTTAATGGATTGCTGGCGGCGGTAAAAGATTGTCTCTAATGCTTCGACGCTGCCTTCTTCGTTTGCTTCCATCCGAGAATTGATATGATTGGCTTTTTTGTAAAGTTCCTGTGTCTGTTCCAGAAAGGCATGCATAATTGTTTTTGTGCTAGTCATCATGAGCCACCAAACATGTTCTGCTGCATCCAGGTGCTTTGTGAGTTCATCTGACTTAATGCTTTCTCCATGGCTGTGAACTGCTTCCAGTAGCGGTCTTCGATGCGTGTCAGGCGATCCTGCCAGCGGCTGATTTCATCGTCCATTTGTTTTATTTTTTTAGAAAGCGTGCTGTTGTCGACAGAGCTTGACGTGCTACCTGCTTTATCGCTGAGGTTTTTGACGACTGTGTTTAATGTGTCATAGACTCTTGCTCCAACACCGTTCCCTGCAGCGTCACGAGTTGTGAACAGTGCCATGACTTCGTCCGGTTTATTGGTCAGCGCTTCACTTAGTTTTGCTTCATCGATAAATAATTTTCCGCCTTCTGTATACGAGCCGGTATTAATGCCTATCTGTGACAAATGGCTGATGTTGCCTTCCGCAAGGCCGGACACGCTGTCCATAAAGGCTCTGCGCAAGTCTTGCATAGCAGATTTCAAAACCGGATCATTGCGAAGCAATCCGCTCCGGGCTTTTTCTTCCCATAATTCGATTTCGTTTTCTGTCAGATCTTTTTTCTGTTCGTCAGACAAGGGCTGGAAATCCGGGTAGCGTTTTTCGATCAATTGCTTTTGGATGGTTTCCAGTGTTTCGTTGTACTTTTCAACAAAGTCTTTGATCATCGCCACTGGTTTCTCAGGATTGGATTGGACGTTGACGATTTCTTCTGTACCCACCTGCAAAAGGTTGACCGTTAACCCGTTGACCGTTGTCTGATTGGTTTTCAGGTCTTTAATTTCAATACCATCAAACTTGATGGCGCCGTCTGTTGCTCCAGCAGCTACAGCTGAAGTCGAGCCATTGTTCATAATTTTGTCAGCCAGTGCTGCGTTTGCAGTTGTGCCGTCTGCGGCTGTAAAATTCATCGTAAAAGCTTGTTCTGTTCCCAATCCTTTGGATGCGATGAAGAAGCGGGAGGTCGTATTGTCAAAGCTTGCTCGCAAAGCCGGAACTGATGCCGCTGTTGCATCTTGAATATTTTTGGCTACATCTGCAAACGTATCGGTGGCCGCTATGTTAATGCTTACGCTGCCCACATTAATTTTCCCGGCAACGCCAATTTGGTCCGTCGACCTTGCAGCAGCGCCTGCCGAATTTGTAACTCCGAGCGCTGAGTTCAACTTCGCTGAGCTCGCGACGCTTGTTACTTCCACTTTATACGACCCGCTCATTGCATTCGGTGTCGTCGCTACTGAGAAGCTTGTCGGATCTGGCGACGTTGCGCTGTACGAGTTGAACGACGACTGCAGCCGCAAATTGCTGGCGCTCGTCCGTAGGTTCGACATGGACAGGTTGGCATCGCGAACTGATTCCTGTTGCCATTCTGTAAATGTTTTTTGCTGCATTAATTTATCCAAAGGCATTTTTTGGATTTTCATCATATCTTTAACGATTGATTCTGTATCCATACCTGATGCTAATCCGCCAACACGCATAATAGTTCACTCCATTCTTATCGTTTCTCATCCACAATCAGGCCCGCAAGTTCGGCCATCGATGCGTACATATCCAAAAACTTCTTATTGGGAAACTCGCGCAGAACTTCATCTGTTTTCGAGTCGATGATCTGTACGTAATAAACTTCCAGCTGCTCGTGAAGCTGAAACTTAATGTTTGTTGAAGTAGGCTCAAGAAACTCGTTCATTACCTCAACTTTGTCCTTAAGCATTTCTTTTGTTATGGGTTTAGCGGGTTCCTGGAATTTGTTCTCTTCAGGAACTGTTGCTTCTTTCGGGGCTACCGGATTGGGTTCACTGGTTTTTGGAAAATATGGAACTGAATGATTGGTTATTTCCATGATGGGCACTCCCTTAGTCTTCTAAATTCGTTAAAAAGCTCTCTATTATTAGTTATCGGCAGAAACAGGGATTTTTTTAGCAAAAGATCAAAAAAAATAAGGCGGGTTTGTGAAAACCCTGCCTTATTTTATGTGAGTTTGGAATAATGATTGCTGACGCCTTGTGTCCAGTGGTTGTTTAACCCGGTTGGATCATTGGCGGCTCCAACCGGCGCGTATTTTGCTCCGATTTTCGCGATGGTGTCTTTGCCTTCATTTAAATAGTTTTGACGCAAGTTGCGGGCCATGTCGAAAATGCTGTCTTCTACAGAAGCATAGCTTCGTAAACCATTCTTGCCCATCATGCCAGCGACGTTGTTTTTGTCATTCACTGCGCGCGATGAGCCGTTGCCGGTTTCATGGATGGCGATGGCTGACAATAAGTTTGGATCCAAGTCATATTTTTTCCCAGCATTGATGAAGTGAGCCGCTGTGCCTTCAAGTTTGCCCTCTAAGGTGTTGTCCAATTTAATAAACTGCGTCGGTCGGAATTTCAAGTCACTGGTGTCGGTTGCTGCAGTGGGAACTTCTTTTGTGTTGAGCGGCGAGATCGTAATAGCCGGGTTATAGGAATTAGCCAAAGGTGCCGTCAGCGGCGTAGTCAAAGACGGCAACGCTGCTTGAACACCGTTTTGGGGAGCCGCTCCGGTATTCGTTTGTTCCTCCATGCTTTCCATCATGGCATTCATCAGCATCGCAAAAAACGTGCTGGGGCTTGTCGAACTGCCAATGGAACTGCTGGCACTGTCGGTTTGGCCTAAAGCAGGCATCGACTTGGCCATTGTGGCGATCGTGTTATACAAAAGGAAATTAGAAGAAATCGGACTGGTCAATCGGTTTCACATCCTTTATCGGAGTTAATTATGTTTAGTGTACAAGATAACGAAGAAAAAAAGAATAGGATAATTGTGGAAAGGACGTTTATTTTTTATTAGAATCAGAAAATTCTATTAGAGAATAGACATTAGTGACTAATTTGGAGTATATTAAATAAGAACAAATGTTCTTAAAAGGAGTGAGAGCATGGACTTATTTTCTTTGACCTCAATTGAACAAAACGTTCTGATCGCAAGCATTCTGGGTGATGGAGAAATTACTAAAAGGTACGCTGGTTCTCGGCGCAAAAACAATAGCTACAGAGAACACTTCAGTATTCAACAATTGGATTACCGCATTTGGAAATCGAACCTGCTGCCTTCTAACTTTTATTTTAATAAATCACGTTCTATGCTCCTTTCTCCTTCCCTGCCTCTTTTAACTCAAATGTTTGAGCATTTCTACAACTTGAATGGGGATAAAATAGTCTCTTTAGAAATGCTAAAACTATGTAAATCTCCATTGTTTTTAACGACCTTATATTTGGATGATGGTTCGTTATCGATTTCTGTTAGCCGAAACGATTTGAAGAAAACCATCTATTTAACACCTCATATTTACCTTTACCTGCAGTCTCTTTCCCTAGAAGATTTGTGTAAATTAAAGCTGCACATCAATACTTATTTTGGAGTGGAATTCAATACCAGCAAGAGATCTGATGGTTTTGGCTATATTTTAAAAACTACAAAAGTCAGCGAAACAATGAACTTCTTGAAAGTAGTTGGTGGCGCATCCAGAGATTGCCCTTCCATGTATCACAAAACTGATTGGGGTCACCGTTTGTTAAATGAAATTAAACGGTACCAAGAGTCTCATCCAGAGTATGAAGTAATTGTGAGTTCATCAGACCGAAAAAGAAATTATACGGATGAAGAATGTAAGTTATTGTGCGAAATGAAGAAGGAAGGCAAAACCGATAAAGAAATTGCAGCTCACTTGAACCGAACTTACTGGTCCATCGTTTATAAATGGGCGGAGCTAAGAAAGAATAACAAAAACCTTATGCCATTAGATTAAAATCAGACTCCTACAGTTCTCAGTGCAATGAGATTTTCCTTCGATTTCCGAGTAAACTATATTCCTGTTTCAATATTTCTAAGAGCCTATTCAAATGCTCTCTTTCGTGCACCGATAAACCATTTCCCGCGGTATACTCAGCAATCCTTTTCATCTCCTGCAGCTTCCCATCCATTTGATCTAAGATATTAATTTGTTCCTTAGTCCATTGGAGCTGTTCTTGAAGAAATTCTTTTCTTTCATTCTGCTCTTTATCCACCATATCACCTCTTCATCATTTCATATAAGCAAAAGCCATGGAATATTCCATGGCTATCATTCATGAAAATCTTATCCTTTTAAATCAACAGACCCACCAATATGAGGCTGAACAGACAGCTCCAGCATCTTCACGACATCTTGGCCATTTGTTTCGGCTTGGTCTATTGTCTTTTTCATAATCGATACATTAGCTTCAGTTCGGACATTCATCTGGCTTAATGCCATTGATAGTGCGGCGATATCCATTAGATTGCCTCCTTATAAAAAAAGGAGCCTAAAATCAGGCTCCTTTTGATCATTAAGATTAACGCAGTAATTGAAGAACAGCTTGTGGCTGTTGGTTGGCTTGCTTTGCCGCTATGTCTTTCGATCATAGAATAGACTATATCTTCACCCTCTATTTTGAGGGGCTGGGCACTTCGAACGGCGCTTGCCGCCCTACGGATTTCATCGTCATAGCTTGTGCCTTAGACGGTTTATCCTAGTCGTTGAACCTTCCCCACTCTTTCGAGACAGGAGCTTGGCTGCTGATTATCCATTGGTTCATCCTCATCGTTTTCAGACCGTCACGCTTACCGTTTCCAGTTACGTTGTGGTTGATGGGGCTTTAGGAAGTTCCAGCAATTCACCCAGTTATACTCTAACCCGTTACCCGGTTAGACGCCCTAGAATCAATTATCTCAACAGTTGTAAAACTGATTGAGTCATTTGATTGGATTGAGCCAACATTGCTTGTGCAGCTTGACTAAGAATTGAATTCTTAGTTTGTTCCATCATTTCTTTCGCCATCGTGCGAAACATTTACTTTCATAAATGACTAGACTATATCTTCACCCTCTAGTGTTAGTAGGGGTCGGGCACTTCGGATCGATCAGTGGTGATGGCCACTGTGTCACCTACGGATTTCATCACCATAGCTTTTGCCTTAGATGGTCTATCCTAGTCGTTGAACCTTCTCCACTCTTTCGAGACAGGAGCTTGGCTGCTGATTGCCCAATCTTTCATTTTTTCGAGCCGTCACGGTTGCCGTTTCCAGCTGCGTTGTGGCAATAAAAGCTATCAGGGGTTTCCAGCAATTCACCCGATCGTAATCTCTGGCTGTTACCGGCCAGGACGACTGTACCTCAACTCGCTTACGCGGCTTCGGTATAATCAACGTCGCGGATGCGTGATTCTGCAGACGTTAGGTTTTCAGCTGATGTGTTCAAGTTGTTGATTGTGTGATCTAAACGATTTTGAATTGCACCTAGTTTAGAACGTTCTGAAGAAACGGATTTAATAGCCGTATCAATATTAGTGATTGCAGAAGAAGCTCCTCCTTGAGTTGTTACATCAAGACCTGCAATTCCTAAGTTACCTGCATCCATAGCATTAATGTTAATGCTAATTTCTTGTCCTGCATTCGATCCAATCTGCATAGTTAATTGATCACTAACGTCAATAGTGCTTCCATTAACTGTCGCAGCAGTTGTACTACCTTCATCAGCTTTTAAATTGAATGTTAAGCCTTCAAAGTTACTTGTTCCACCAGTTACTGTAACTTGGTTTCCTTGGTAAGAGAATGTTGCTCCAGCAGCTGTAAGACCAGCTGCATTAGTACCAGTAGCATCAACAATAGCATTAGTTGCAGTAGCAGCTGTAAAATCAGTTGCACCATCTAAGCTACTAGCAGTTGCTTCAGAAACAGAAAAGACTTGATCTGCATTTGCCGCATTCGATTCAAACTTAAATTCACTAGCTGTAGCATCCCATGTAGCAGTTAACCCATCTACAGTGCTTGTAATTTGTTTAGCCAAGTCCTCAAATGTTTGTCCCGCAGTTGTACCAATATTGTAAGTTTTCCCATTCGATTCGATAGTAAGAGAACCAGCAGTATCTACAGTATTTACACCGGCAGCAATTGTTAGTGAATCTGATGCCTTAGTTGCTAGAGTAGCATTGCTGCCAAAAGTTAGTGTTCCAGCTTGTGTAGAAGAAGACATTGAAAGACCTGTAATGTTTTGAGAATCATTAGTTTTGGTACCAATTTCTCCAGTAAGTAACTTTTTAGAGTTGAATTCCGTTGTATTCGCTATTCTATCAACCTCTTCTGTTAATTGGCTGATTTCTTTCTGAATTTCAGCACGATCATCTGCTGTGTTAGTATCATTTGCAGACTGAACGCTTAACTCACGCATACGTTGAAGGATGTCATGTGTTTCATTTAATGCGCCTTCTGCTGTCTGCATTAACGAGATCGCATCTTGGGAGTTTTTAGAAGCTTGCTCCAACCCACGAATCTGTCCACGCATTTTTTCAGAAATTGAAAGTCCAGCTGCATCATCTTTCGCGCTGTTGATGCGCATACCTGAAGACAACTTCTCCATGCTGTTTGCCTGAGCGTTCGTTGCGCTGCTCATTTGGCGGTGAGTGTTTAAAGCTGTGATGTTGTGATTGATAATCATTGTGTATTACCTCCGTGTAATGTTTTTTTGTTTTTTGTAAGCGCCCAAATCCTTTTGAACTGCCTTACATAAGTTATATCGGAGGGGTTTAACAAATGTTTAGTGTTTTTTGAAAGTTTTTCTTTTTTATTTTGAACCCATGTAAAAAGCCTGCAAAATCTGCAGGCTTTCGCTCTATTTCTTCCGCATGCTCACAAAGTCATTTAAGTTGATGACATTTGAAGTTGCTTGCCTATTCTCTTCTTGAATCTCCAGGTACACTTCTTTCCGATGGATGGTCACTTGCTTCGGTGCGTTGATGCCGATCCGCACCATATCGCCTTCTATCGAAGTAACTGTGATTTCAATGTCGTCGTTGACAATGATGGTTTCGCCCTTTTTACGTCCCAGTACTAACATTTTTACACCTGCCTTGCAGCGTCGCTCTGGAATAAAGCTTGCTTAATCTGGTAGTCTTTGTTGTTCAGCACGATCTGCATACCGGTTTGTTTTTTATTGTTAATGACCAGTGGCGCTTTTAAGTTTGTCGTTGCTCCGCTAATGTCGCCTTTGGCCGTCACCGTCGTCAGCACAATGGCATCTGCCGGATCTTCCAGCTGCAGCCGCTCGACCATTTGCTCTTCCAGCTGGATGTCGTAATCCTGGAAAAACGTAAACGGATCGACCAGGAAGAAACTGACTTCCACCGCTTCTACCGACTGCAGGAAAAAGAATGGCGATTCTCCTTGTGCGTCCGCCGGTATCAATACGTATTCCTTATATTCCTCAAACCCCGGAATTCCTTTATCAAACGTAATGACACGTTCTTGCCCCAGTTCCACTTCACCGAATTGCTCTGTTTGAATTTTCATGCCCAACTCCCTTTCCTTAACAAAAAAATGCCTCTTAAGATAAAGATATCTCAACAGGCATTTATTAACAATGAATATTTCATTTGCTCCATCTATTGGAAACTCTTTATCCGACTTGCTCAACAATTATTACATCTTCTTTTAAACGAATGCGTACCAATTCAGCTGCGCCGTCGATTCCCTTCAAGAGGGCTGAAAACTCTTCCAGCTCGACGTCTGTCAGCAACCCAGCTGACAGGGGCTGCGCCAAGACCTCCCGACTGATGATCACGTCGCCCCCTTCGCCCTGCCCCTGAATGCGGGCTGCGATGTTAACGGTTCGTCCAAAGTAATCAAGGCGGTCATTGGAGTTGACGGCAATGGCCGGTCCGCTGTACAAACCGATGCGCAGCACCAGGTCTTCATTGGCAGTCGCATTGAATTGCGCCAAGTTTTTCTGGATAGTTAACGCAGCTCTTAAGCCATCCTCCGGTTTATGAAAGACTGCCATTACGGCGTCGCCAATGGTTTTCACGACGCTGCCAGAATTTTTCTTGATGTGCCCAGTCAAAAAATCGAAATGGCTGCGGACTTGTCCATAAGCACCCGAGTCGCCGATTGTTTCGTACAGTAAAGTTGAGCCTTTTAAATCGGTAAACAGGATTGTCACGTGATCGATGCCAATTTTCTGGCCCGGCGACAGCACTTCGGAAGAAAACAAATCCCTGAACTCCTGCATCGCGGTGACTTTGGCAGCTGTTACGGCCTGCTTGTTCCAGTCGGAAAGTTCCAACGCGACGACAATGTCTGCCGAACTGGAGTTGGTAATGACCACATCACCATTCCCTGATACTGCATGCTGTGACCAGCCCAAATCCGAATACTGGAGCTGTGTAGCTTCTGCTTCTTGATCTAGCGCAACTTGGTGATTTGCCTGAAGCACGCGCAAACGCAAGGCATCTTCACCCTTTGGAATTGCAAAGCTTGTGGTTTTGCCCCTTTCGATCACTTGCTGTGCTTTGACATGCGGGGTAATCATAGGGCCGCCGATGCAATACACTTCAGCGTAGGCTTGGCGCACGCTTGGATGGATGGAAAAGTTCAACTCGACATACTGATCAAAATTGGCATCGTAGTTCACGCCGCACAAGTCGCAATGAAATTCCTGCTCCAGCTCTGACAAAGAGTTATGCTCCACTTTTGAAACGCGGCAGTTCGGACAAATGACGTTCCAGCTGAGGTTCAGCAAGCCGGCTTTTGTGGCGTACAGCAACACACGAAGAGTATCGTCCAAATCGGCATTCCATAGTTTCGCCACTTGGACCGGTTCGATTTGGGCGACGTCGTGGTCGCCTTTTTCGGCTAAATACCGGTGCAGCAATTCGACATACTCATTTTTAACAGGCGACTTGGCAAGCAAAGCCGACAGGCGATCCAGTTCCGGCAGATTGATTTTGGCGGATACTGGTTTTTGCGGTGCTTCGAAAACAGCGGTTGCGCCTGACGCTAAATAATCATCCAAATACCGCATGATTTTTTTGACAGCCGGCAGGCCGGTTGCCCAAATAGCGGCGTACCCCACTGGATTGACCGGCACAAAATCCGCGGTCAGCTTGACACGCGTTCCATTTTTGCCATTGTCGAACAGCTCGACTTTTAGGCTGTAGTGTTTCATCGGCCCGGAAAGATAGCGGCGTTCGACCGTGTAACTGTCGTTTTCCTGCCATTGGAACGGGAACTCCTGCCACGAAATGGGGACAAGCCCCAGCACTTTAGCATGGGCTTCCCGGTAAAACACTTCCGATCCGTCTTGTTTGGCCGGGCTGAAGTTGACTGGGAACAGGCCGATATACAAATTCATGCGGTTATTGTCCGCCAGCAGCTGCCATGCGGTTTTACGATCGAGTGCATATTCTTTTTCAAGCACGTACGTTTTTGGTTTCATGTTGTTCACTCCTAGGAAATCGCAATGGCAATGGCAAGCAGTATGATATGAAAAATTTGATCTGCTACAATGGACAACCAAACCTTTTCCGGTCCTTTAGCAGTTTGTACCCGCTGAACCCAAAACATAACGAAGGTTTTGCGGTCTAAAATAATATGGCCGAAGAAAACGATGGCCAGCGCAGTAAACGACAATCCTCCTGAGAAAATACCGAGCACGGCAATGACAGCGGTATATACCGACACATGTGTTAATAATGGCAGCCATTTGGTCGCTTTGTATTTGGCCATCCAACCTGTCTGCAGCAAAAAATCGCCGATCAGGTGGCCAATTAATAAGATGTCAAACTGATTCATAGCCTGTAGCCTCTTCCTTGTAACGCTTCATATTCCTCTAATCGGTAATCGCATCCTGCCAGTATTTCCGCAAATGCGTCCACTACTTGGCCGTCGAATAGGACTTCTCGGCAGCGGATCAGTTCTTCTGCACCCAAGCGGAACGACAGCCCTTTGCTGTAAGAACGGGCAGTGGTCATGGCATCAAACGCATCGGCCACACCAACAATTCGGGCAAATAACGGGATGTCTGTACCGGCCAACCCATGCGGATAGCCGGTGCCGTCGAACCGCTCATGATGGGACAATGCGGTTTCAACCGCTGGCACCATGGCATCTTTTGGCTCCATATTGGACAAAATGTCTGCACCGATGACCGTATGCAGTTTGATCGAGGCAAACTCGTCATCTGTCAATCCGCCAGGCTTTCGAAGAATCGCGTCCGGAATGCCGATTTTTCCAATATCGTGCAACAAGGCCGCTTTGTACAGTTCTTCACAGGCAGTTGCATCTAAGCCCAGCTTTTGGGCAATCCACAGCGAATATTGGGCGACCCGTTCGGAATGGCCGGCCGTATAAGGATCGCGTGCGTCTAATACTTTCGCTAAGGTGCGGATCATACTCAACAACATGCGTTGCAGCTCGTCATACATTTGGCTATTGTGGAGCGCCAGCGCAGATTGGCTGGCCAGTGCCACCGCCAAGCTGATGTCCTGTTCAGAGAAAAAAGCAATCTCTTTTTTATTCAATAACTGAAGCGCACCAAGCACTTTGCCTTTGACCGACAAGGGAACGGTGATCATCGACTTGGTCACGAATCCGCTCGAAGAATCAACCCGATTCGCCCAATCCGGATTAGCCGCTACGTCTTCGATCAGCTGGGCCTCCCCTGTTTCAATGACTTTGCCGACAATGCCTTCATTCATTGCCAACTCGATATTCAGGATGCTATAAGCAGACTCGCCATACGCCGCTACGGCCTTGATGTTTTGCCGCTCTTTGTTCAGCACCCACAAAGTTCCCGCTTCAGCTCCCACTACCTGCACCATTTGCAGCAGAATATTTTCGAGAACTTCGCCCATTTCTATATTTGAATTTAATTGATTGGAGGCTTCCAGCAGAGTCACGAGCTCCTGCACTTTCAGTTCCAAATCCTGTATTTGTGTCATGGATTTCCTCCGATAGCTTATAATAACCAAAAATGACTTATTTTTATGCTAGTTATATTGTTTCTCATCGATCATAGCTTGGAATGCACAATTATGCAATATTACCCAGATCTCTTTATTTCTTTTTACTCTATTTGACATTCTTCTTATTCAAACACAAAAAACCGCAATTTCTCGAAAAAGAGAGACTGCGGTTTTTTTGTGAATTTCCAAGCGAGTTACTTAACGCATTCCAGTGCCTGTTTAACGGTTGCATAAACATCGGCATCGAGCATATCAATTCCGCTGTGGACAATGGTTTGGACCAAATCTGGCCGCAATCCGGCAATAACGATATGGATGCCCATTAATTGAAGTGTTGCCCCAATCTGCTGGATCGATTGTGCAACGTGGGCATCGATGGTCAGGACGCCTGAAAAATCAATGACGACATGATTGACATTCTGCTCAGCGATTCTCGGAATCACGTTGTTTAAAATGTGCGCAACCCGGTAGCTGTCGATCACACCGACCAATGGCAGCACCACAACATCTTCGAGTATCGGCACAATAGGTGCTGACAAGTTCAGCAGTTCTACTTGTTTTTCCGCCTGGTATTTTTCCGAAAAACGTTCAAAAGCATAAAAAGTTTCATTCAAACTCACATCCAAAATGGCATTGATGCCTTTGATGGATTTTGAAGTTTCCACTACAGACAACCCAAACTGCAAGCTGAGCCGCGTGAAAATTTCAGAAAAAACTTGTCGTGTGATTGGATAACGGATAACAATTTCAGAAATCTTACCGCCTGAAGCTACCTGCATTTCCGCATTCTTTTTGCTCCATTCCAGTAAGGACTCCGGTACTTGAATGCGGTCTCCTTCCAAGAGGGAGTGCCCGTAAAACCCGAGAAGCTCTATGTACATCAGATTCGCTTGCTGTTTTTCCAACTCAGAAATATTCAAATTCATCTCACGCACAACCGATTCTACCACTTCTGCCGATAAGAGTTCCGCATGCTTGCTTATGTATTGGGAAAAATCTTTTAACGCAGACATCCATTTCACACCTTTGCTATATGTTGAATTAATTATACCATTTGGCAGGGTTTTGATAAAAATCCAAACACTAGCCCTTTAAAATTGTTGAAAGTTAATTTGGAATCTATCGAAATTCTCTTCCTGTCAGTTTTTATTTTTTGCTGTTTTCCTTACGCCAGTAAAGAAAAATCACTGAACTTCTTTTTAAAAACTCATAATTTCAAAATATTACAGATATTTTTCTCAGAATCTCACCAGAGCAAAGAATGTGGCAGAAAAAACTTTATTTCATAAAAGCATTTTTTATTTTTCTTTTTTTTAAATAGAGTTAGATGACTTATATACCTATTTATTTGGAAAATAATTAGTATTTAATTTTTTAAATGGTTACATATGTCCATGTATTCTTATACAAGTAAAATATATAATTTTAAGTAATAATTCGATAATAAGTCAATTGAACCACATAATATTTTTTTTGCTCGATCAATAGAATCACCTTTTTGTATTTCGCATCACCGTCGTGATTATATATTTCTCTGCTTCTCTCTTATTATCAAGATCTCCATCAACTTCAGCCTAGTCGAACGTTCAATAACATTGAGATGCCCTCACTCTTTTCGAACAAGTGAGAAATCATTGGCTGAAGAAAAGCAGAGGAATTTCCACTCCCTTTACGACAGCTTTTATTATTTCACGAAAGAAAGGAGTTTTCTTATGTTCTCGTTCAAAAAGAAAGAAGGCTTAGCAGATTCAGAACTGGATGACATCAAAGTCTTCCTCAGCAGCACACTCGAAAAAATGCTGTTGACTCGAGAAGAGACCTTAAACACTTATACCAAGTACGATCTTGTCCTTATGTGTTCTTGGGAAGGCGGCTATATTGTGGCAGACATTTTTCAAATGTCCAAATTTAACTGGGTGGATGGAAAAGCAGAAAGAGGCAAAAACATTCCATTTTATACAGCGGCCAGGTCCTTCACCCGCAAAAAAGATTATATCGTGTACATGGACGAACACGAAAACAAAGCCATACGCCTAAAAAATCTTCAGGCTTTCCACCATATTTGTTATTTGCTGCAAACCGTGGATATAGAAGTTTCATCCAACAAAGAATATACCTGTTTATGGTGAGCTCGGGTTCAATCCACTACTGCATACGGATTCACCCCCTTGTTCTCTGTTTTGCTCCATGTTTCCAGCTTAACAATCGGTTCAGTATGTCTAGTTTCTAAAAAAGATACAGCTATTTTATTGGGAGGGATCCAAGGATGGAATTGCTTAAACAGCAAGTGCAGGAGCTACTGGAAGAAAGAGATGATTTCGTTGTCCTTTTAGATGCGGATGGACTCGTTTTGCAGGCAAATGACCGCTGGGTGAACTATTGCATCCAACATCAATTGCCAAGTCCCTACTGGAAAATCGGCATGAATTATTTAGGCTATTTGAAAAAAGCAGAGAAGTTTGTTGAATTTGAAAATATCCAAGACATTTTACAAGAAAAAGCTCAGTGGCATTTCCACTTGTCTCCTTTTTATGTAGCTGATAAAACCGAATGGCTGTCTACCAAATACCGTCCTTTTTCACTGGAAAACGGTTCAAAAGGGGTTATTTTATATCAGCAGCCAGTGAGTCTCCAATCGGTTAACACCTTGCACACCGAGCACGTTTTCGAAAATATGACCGATGCGTTTTACTTGATCGACCACCAAATGAACTTCCACTTTTTAAACAAGCAATCCGAGAAAATTCTTCAATGCCGAAAAGGAGAATTGATCGGACAGAATCTATGGACTGCGTTTCCAGAAGCTGTCGGCACGACGTATTACAAAAGCATTGTTCGCGCGATGCGGGAACGCTCTCCTGTTCAATTTAAGGAGTACTACACATCTGTGGCATCCTGGTTTACGGTGCGGGTTTATCCGATTGAAAATGATGGATTGGCTGTTTATTGCCAAAGGATTAGCAAGCCGCTGACCGTTGAAGAAGAATGGGACAAGTTTGCCCATACCGATTACTTAACCGGATTGCCCAATCGCAAAAAAATCGCCGATGAAATCGAGGTGCTCATGCAGCAAAAAGCACCTTTCTCCATCCTTTACCTCAACTTGGATAATTTTAAATACATCAATGCGCTTTATACGCATAAAATGGGCGATGAAGTATTCAAAAGCATTGTGGCAAGTCTCACACAACTGATTGCTCCACAAGATTTAATCGGCCGGCTTGAAGGAGACGAACTGGTGATTGTCCGCAGGCATCCAAAAAACGATAGTGCAATAGCTTTTGCCAAACAGGTGAGCAGCTTGTTCGATCGCCCTTTCTCATTGAATGCATCAAGTTATGTAGATGTCACTGTAAGCATCGGCGTCATTTCTTGTCCTACTGATTCGACAGAGTTTGAAGATTTGATGACGTTTGGCGAAATCACCATGCGCAAAGCAAAAGAGAAAAAAGGTTCTTCTTTCTGTATTTTTGATTCTGCCATGAGAGATGAGTTGGCAAGGCGCATCCTGATTGAAAAAAGCCTTTCTGAAGACTTGAAATCTCTTGGCTTTCATTTTGCTCTTCAGCCGCAAATTGATGCGGCAACCAGCAGAGTCCGTGGTGTGGAAGTCTTGTCACGCTGGCACCATCCGGAATTGGGGTTCATTTCCCCCGTTGAGTTTATTGGCATTGCGGAAGAAACCAACACGATTAAACGGCTGACGGAACATTTGCTGGATGAAGTTTTTTCTTATATGACGCAAAGGGAACAGCGATACGGCAGTTCGCTTCGCACAGCCATTAATATCACCCCTTCCTTGCTCGACAGCACGACTTTTTTTGATAAACTGTTCTGCATGCTTGATAACTACGGCATTGCTCCGGCATTAATTGAAATTGAAATTACCGAAAGCGTGGAACTTCGCTATTCAGAAAAAACTATGAAAAATTTGTTGGCATGCCAAGAAAAAGGGATTTCGATTGCGCTTGATGACTTTGGGACCGGATTTTCCTCACTTGCTTATTTGCTGGACTTTCCCATCAATAAAATCAAATTGGACAAATCGTTTATCGAAAAAATTGGCCAGGATCCTAAATCGGAAGCCGTTCTCAAGTCACTTATTCAGTTTGTAAACAGTGTAGGCTGTGACCTTGTAGCCGAAGGCGTCGAAGAAGCTTCCGAAGCTTTGTTTTTGACCATCAACGGCTGCGCCATTCACCAAGGGTACTTTTACGACAAACCCATGCAGCCGAAAGCATTTAATGACAAGTACCTCGATTACCAAAGACAAAAACCCGCCATCAAAACCTCTCTTCCTCTCCTACCCTCACTGAGAGTTTAGAGACGCATTGAGTGCAGAAGAACGCAAAAACCCCTTTGGATTCTAAAGATCCAAAGGGGTTTTTGCTGTTTCACCCGGAAATGGTTTACGGGTTATTCCACTGTTACTGATTTCGCAAGGTTACGCGGCTTGTCAACGTCACAATCGCGGTGAAGCGCTGCGTAATAGCTGATCAACTGCATCGGGATAACCGATACAAGCGGCGTCAGCAATTCGTTGACTTTCGGAAGGACCAGGCTGTCGCCTTCTTCCTGCAAGCCTTCCATTGAAATGATGCATGTGTGTGCGCCACGTGCTGCTACTTCTTTCACGTTGCCGCGGATGTTCAAGTTAACCGCTTCTTGCGTCGCAAGGGCGATAACCGGTGTGCCTTCTTCGATCAATGCGATCGTTCCGTGCTTTAATTCGCCTCCAGCAAAGCCTTCTGCCTGGATGTATGAAATCTCTTTCAATTTCAATGAACCTTCAAGTCCAACGAAATAATCCATGACGCGGCCGATAAAGAAGCAATTGCGTGTAGTAGACAAATAGTCTGCAGCGATCTGCTCCATTTCTTCTTTTGAATCCACTTGAGCCTGAATGGCGTTTGCCACGATTCCAAGTTCCTGAACCAAGTCAAAGCCGATGTCGATGCCGCGTGCTTCCGCTGTAACTGCACCCAAGATCGACAAGACAGCCAATTGCGCTGTGTAGGCTTTTGTCGATGCCACGGCAATTTCAGGACCTGCATACAACAATAGGGTATGGTCAGACTCGCGTGACAAGGTAGATCCGGCTACGTTTGTAATGGTCAACGAAGCATGGCCCATCTCTTTGATTTTCACCAATACTTGGCGGCTGTCTGCTGTTTCTCCGGATTGGGAGATAAAGATGAACAATGGGTTTTCCGAAAGCAATGGCATGTTGTAGCCAAATTCACTCGATACATGCACTTCAACCGGAATTCCTGCTAATTTCTCGATGTATTCTTTGCCGATCAATCCTGCATGGTAGCTTGTTCCTGCCGCAATGATGTGGATGCGGTCAGCAGCTTGCATCGCGTCCAAAATTTCTGGTTGGATGGTCAATTTATCATTTCCGTCCTGATATGCCTGAACGATTTTGCGGACAACTGCTGGCTGCTCGTCAATTTCTTTTAACATATAGTGAGGGTATGTGCCTTTTTCAATGTCGCTCATGTCAATTTCTGCAGTGAATGGCAGGCGGCTTACGGTCTGGCCATCCAATGTTAAAATTTCCACGCTGTCTTTGCGAACGATGACAATTTCTTTATCCATCAATTCAACAAACTGATCTGTCAATTGAAGCATCGCCATGGCATCAGATGCCACTACATTAAAGTCGTCGCCAAGCCCTACAAGCAATGGGCTTTTGTTTTTTGCGACAAAGATGGTCTCCTCTTCTTCTGCGTCCAATAATGCGATTGCATATGAACCCTTCAGTAAGGTAAGAGCTTTGCTGAAAGCATCCTGTGTTGTTTGGCCTTCTTCAACAAACTTGCCGATCAACTGCACGATGATTTCCGTATCTGTATCCGACTCCATTGCCACGCCAGCCAAGTAATCGCGCTGGATATGGTGGTAGTTTTCAATCACGCCGTTGTGAACGATCGTGAAGCGGTCAGATGTGTTTTGGTGCGGGTGCGCGTTCACGCGGTTTGGTTTGCCGTGAGTCGCCCAACGTGTATGGCCGATACCGGTAGATCCTGTAACTTCTTCTTCAACAACGCCGCGCAAATCTGCAATGCGTCCTTTTTCTTTAAAAACCGTAACGCCCGTGCCGTTGCGTACAGCAATTCCTGCTGAATCGTAACCGCGGTACTCCAAGCGCTCCAAGCCTTTCAATAAAATTTCTTTCGAGTCGTTTTCTCCGATATATCCAACAATTCCACACATAGTCTAATTCCTCCGTTTTTCTGAAAGTCAAAATGAGTGTTTGCATACTTCTCCAAACACTTCTACTTGAGCCCATCCATCTTGTTGTCCAATCGATCGCTCGATTGTTTTAAGAATGGACATAACGACCGGGCTTCGCGGCCGGAAGGTATCCGCCGAAATCTCGATACTCCTTCTCCTCGTCTACTGAAGATGACTGGTCCGTCCGATTTCTTCAGTACAGGCGCTATAATTGTTTTCCTCGCACTCCCTACTATCCCCCTTTTGCTGCGGTCATAAACCGACTCTACTATCATACAGCTTCCGCACAATCCCGTCAATTAAAGCAGATAGTTATTTAGGTATATATTATCACCTCTTTCCATGAACTGGTTCTTTTCTCTTCTTTATCACTCCAAAATTTCTCACAGTAGAAAAACTCAAACGTGATGGATCTAATTAGTTGAAACAAACTCTCTCTATCTATGGATATTCTGCTGCAAGCCCCACCTAAAGCGATTTCTTTTCTATTTACTTCCCATTCTACAACTTTCTTTGGTACAGACATACTATTTTTTCGCGAATAAAAAAGACCGCAAGCAACGGTGCTTACGGCCTTGAGATCACTGTATTTGATTAGTTTAAGCCCATTTCGCTGCGGACAACTTCCGCGATGCGTTCTACAAAGTTTTCACAGTCTTCTGCTGAAGCTGCTTCGACCATGACACGCACCAATGGTTCCGTGCCGGATGGACGTACAAGGACACGGCCGTTGCCGTTCATCTCTGTCTCAACATCCGCAATAACTGCTGCCACTTTGGCATTGTCTGTCACTGCATGTTTATCTGTCACACGAATATTCACAAGCTTTTGCGGGAAGATCGTCATTTCAGATGCCAGTTCAGACAACTTCTTGCCAGTAATTTTCATGATGTTGACTAACTGCAAGCCCGTTAGCAAGCCATCACCCGTCGTGTTGTAATCAAGGAAAATAATATGGCCCGACTGTTCGCCGCCCAAATTATAGCCGTTTTTCTTCATTTCTTCCACAACATACCGGTCACCGACAGCAGTCTTGTTGCTCTTCATGCCATGGCTTTCCAAAGCTTTGTAAAAGCCCATATTGCTCATAACCGTAGAAACTACTGTGTCTTTCTTCAAGCGGCCTTCCGAATGCAGGTGCTTGGCACAAATGTACATAATTTGGTCGCCATCTACGATTTGGCCTTTTTCATCCACTGCTATCAAGCGATCGCCGTCGCCGTCGAAAGCCAACCCAATATCTGCAGATTTTGCGACAACCAGCTCCGCCAATTTCTCCGGATGAGTTGAACCGACTCCGGCATTGATGTTCAAGCCGTTCGGTGAAGCACCCATTGACGTGATGTCTGCATCCAGATCCGCAAATACATGCGTTGCCAAAGTAGACGTCGCACCGTGTGCACAGTCAAGCGCCACAAGGATGCCGTCAAATTCTTCATCAACAGACTGCTTCAAGTACTGCAAGTACTTCTGGCCGCCTTCAAAGTAATCCGTAATGCTTCCAAGATCGCCGCCAGTTGGGCGCGGCAGTAGATCTTCACTGCTGTCGAGCAAAGCTTCAATTTCAGCTTCTTGCGCATCGGACAACTTAAAGCCGTCTGAGCCGAAAAATTTGATGCCGTTGTCTTCCACAGGGTTGTGTGAAGCGGAAATCATAACGCCTGCTTCAGCGCTCATTACACGCGTCAAATAAGAGACGCCTGGCGTACTGATGACACCAAGGCGCATTACTTCTGCGCCCACAGACAGCAAACCGGCTGCCAAAGCGCCTTCCAGCATTTCACCTGAAATGCGTGTATCGCGGCCAATCAGCACTTTCGGTTTATCTTTTGCACTCTTCGTTAAAATATATCCGCCAATGCGTCCTAATTTAAAAGCCAGTTCAGGTGTCAGCTCTGTATTGGCTACTCCCCGTACTCCATCTGTCCCAAAATATTTTCCCATTCTACTTTTCGCTCCTTCAATCATTTGCTTCTGATTGGTTTAGTTAAGCTTTCGCTTAGTTATTTTTCCATACTATTGTAAATCGTTGGTTGTTCATTAATTGCCAAGGTCTTCAGGAGACTGCGCCGATTCATCGACAATCGTTTCCGCTTCCACGGTAACTTGCCCTGGTGATACTGCAGAAGCACCCGAAGGAACTTCCAGCTCAACTTCAATTGTGGTGTCTTCGGCAGTAACACTTGCCGCATCCACTTCTACCACATACTCGGTCAGCTCATCCACGACCGTTTCCGGTCCAAAAACGCGAATTTCTTCTGTGGCCGTGCTCCAGTCAGTGATGGTAATGCCTACACGGGCTTCGCCGGTTGGTTCCAGCCTTACCGGTACCATCCTGCTGTATTCCACGACTTCTACATCCACTTCTACTTCCTGTGGTTCAATTTCCGCATCTTCCAGCTTGGTCAAATCTTCTGCTAAGACACGGACGCGGGCAGCGGTCGTAAAGGATTCCTTGACTCCCTGTTCCCCGGATACAGTTGCTTTAACAAAGCTGATGGCATCAATCATACTTTTCGGCCCGGTTACCGTCACCGTTTCCGGATCGGCAGCCACACTTTCAAGTATGAACCCGTCAGCAAGCATCCGCTCGTTGACTTCCGGATCGATGCGGAATTCCTGCGACACCCGTTCTTCAATCACGACATTCACGAATGCGGGATCGGTCCGAATGTTCAATTGTTCAGATAGATTTTCAGTTTGAATGGGCACTTGATGCTCACCCACAGGCAAATTTCGCAAATCCAAAAACAAGGTAAAGTCTTCTAATTGGCGTGCAGTCTGCACACTGCTGACTGGACCATTTAAATGCAAGTCCGCTGTGTCTGGTACACCGCTGACCATTAAACTATTGTCATGATATACCTCGAGTTCCACATCTTCAATCACTTCTGATGTCCGGCCGGCATCCGCCGTCCCCGTAGGACTGTCTTCTGCCTGTACGGAGAAGAATAAAAGGAAGGCTAACAGCAGCGCCGTAATTCGTAAAAACCAGCGATTGTCCATCATCTTATCCATTCTTTTTCCCCCTCCAGTTCCACCATGAAGAAGCGACTTCCTGCTGTGCTGCGCCGAACCAAATTCGGCGCAGTTTCACTTCAAAGTCTTCAAGTGACAAATTGCGGTGCAAATCGCCATTTGCTGTCAAGCTGATGGCGCCCGTTTCTTCCGACACGACAATGGTGATCGCGTCGGTCACTTCGCTGATGCCAAGAGCGGCACGGTGGCGCGTTCCCAGCTCTTTTGAAATAAACGGACTTTCGGACAGCGGCAAGTAGCAAGCTGCTGCGGCAATCCGGTTTTTTTGCACAATGACTGCTCCGTCATGCAACGGTGTGTTCGGAATAAACAAATTGATCATCAGTTCGGACGTAATATCTGAATTCATCGGAATGCCGGTTTCAATGTACTCGCTCAAACCGGTTTCACGTTCAATCGACACCAATGCACCAATCCGCCGCTTTGCCATATAGCTGACGGATTTGGACATCGCTTCAATCAATCGGTTGCGCTCAGACTCTTCATTCAGCGTACTGCTGGAAAACAGCTTGCCGCGGCCGAGCTGTTCAAGTGCACGGCGCAATTCAGGCTGGAAGATAATGATGATGGCCAGAAAACCCCATTCCAGCACTTGCTGCATAATCCAGCCGAGTGTTTCCAAGTTCAGTACCTGCGTGACGAGGCGTGCAATAATGATAACAAAGATTCCTTTCAGCAATTGAACGGCCTTCGTTCCTTTGATGACGGTAATCAATTTATAGATAACGAACCAAACTAATAAAATATCAATAATATTTCCTAGAAGTTCGAGTGGTGTTTGGTCTGTTAAATTCTCCAAAAAAGGCATCTGCAACCCTCGCTTTTCTACATCTGCATATACATTAAGTATAGCATAAGTAAATTGGGCTTGCCTTCATAGAAAAAACCCATCCTTTAGGAAAGGACAGGTTTACTCGGTTGTTTGGCTTCCATTTGTTTCAAAAATAGCAGCTGCGTCTTTAAAGCCATTTTTTATGGTATACCATAACCATTCAAATGCTTTGTCAATTTCCTCAATTTCACCGGTAATGACGCCGCTTGATGCCATATACTGGCCGTTAACAATGGTTACATTTCCTTGCAGTTCGCCTTCCACACGCAAATCGCCATTGCGTACCGTCAAGTCGCCGACAATTGTCTGGCCTTCAGGCACCACCACTGTCTGGCCCTCTACTACTAGATTAGGCTGCTTGGTAAACGAAAATTGCTGATCGTCATTGAAATTTGTGAACAAGGCCGCGCTCATCAATATGCAGAATAACGCTGCAGCTGCGAGCATTGGATGTCTTCTGAACCAACGCTGAACGCCTGCCCGCTGTCTTTCTTTCGGCAGCCCTGCCATCGTCTTTTGGACAAAATCAGCAGGTGCCTGTATATGTGATGCACTTTGGACAAATGCAATGGTTTTGCTTAATGCTTGATACTGCTTTCTGCAATCGCTGCAGTTCTCCAGGTGTTCTTTTAACTGTTTTTCATCGCTTGGACTGATATCCCCATCGAGATAATCGTCCATGAGATGGATCACGTTTTCCGGACACGCATTCATCGTGCTCGCCTCCTACAAATTGCTCAATTGCTTGCGAAGAGCTTCGCGCCCTCGGTGTATACGCGTCTTTACCGTACCCAACGGCAAATCCAGAATTTCACTAATTTCCGCCAGCGGCAATTCTTCAATATACTTTAATACAATAGCGGCACGGTACTTATCTGGCAAGCGGCTGATTTCGTACTGTACCCGTTCCTGAACTTCCATCCGCATCAACTCTTCTTCCGGAAGCTCATCATCATTGGCAATTTTCGAATACATGTTCAAGCCTTCCGTCCCGCGCACTTCGGCATCCAAGTGATAATCCGGCTTTTTCTTACGGATCCGGTCGATGCACAGATTGGTGGCGATGCGGTACAGCCATGTCGAAAATTTTCGCTTCTGGTCAAACGTGTGGATGTTTACATAAGCGCGCATAAAAGCTTCCTGAGCGATATCTTCCGCTTCCTGCTTGTTGCCAAGCATCCGGTAGCAGATCTGATACAGCTGGTGTTGGTAAAGCTCCACGATTTCGGCGAATGCGTTCTGATCGCCTTTTAGTACCTTAGCTATTCGTTTATTGACTAACGCATCCATGATCTCATTTCCCTCCGCCTATGCGGCTGTACTTTATATACGTGCACTAACTTAAAAGGTTTCAATTATTTTTCTTATTCTATCGTATCAGACAATACCCAAATAAATCCAACTAAATTTTGTGACGTTTTCCAAAGGGAAAAGTTTCCTATTAAACGGCACAAAAAAAACAGGCTTTCGCCTGTCTCTGCTTACAATAATTTTTCGCCGAATAAGGAACCGATCAACGCAACAGCTACATCAGCTGTGCGGTTCTTTTCGTCCAAAATCGGGTTGACTTCCACAAACTCTGCAGAAGTGATGATGCCTGCATCAAACAGCATTTCCATCGCTAAATGACTTTCGCGGTAGCTGATGCCGCCTGGAACCGGAGTCCCGACGCCTGGTGTGTACATTGGGTCGATGCCATCAAGATCCAATGACAGATGGACTGCATCCGTCTTGCGCTCTTCTTTTAAATAACGAATCGAATCGTTGATCACAGCGTTCATTCCCAATTTGTCGATTTCGTGCATGCTGTAAACACGGATGCCTAGTTCTTTGATCAGCTGGCGTTCGCCTGGATCTACTGAACGCGCACCGATGATGACGATGTTTTCAGGTTTCACTTTTGGCGAATAGCCGCGGATGTTCGTTAATTTTTCATGGCCCAACCCAAAGCTTGCAGCAAGCGGCATGCCGTGGATGTTGCCGGATGGCGACGTATCGCTCGTGTTCATATCTGCGTGTGCATCATACCAGATGACACCCAAGTTTTCGTGGCGTTCAGAAATCCCAGAAAGCGTACCGATGGCAATGCTGTGGTCTCCGCCTAAAACTAGTGGGAAATTACCGGCTTCTGCCACTTCAAATACTTTATCGCCAAGCGCTTCGGTCGCTTCCGTAATCGCTTTCAAATTGCGCAAGTTTGTCGACGTATCAACGCTGCCGTCTGCCTGGCCGATTTGAATATCGCCTTCGTCCGAAACCGTGTGGCCCAATTCTTCAATGCGGTCTACAACGCCAGCATAGCGGATAGCACTTGGCCCCATGTCGACGCCGCGGCGATTTTGTCCGTGGTCCATTGGAACCCCAATAATAGATATGTTTAATTTATTCATTATTTTATACCCCCTTAGCAAGATAGATTCATTGTAACCGCTAAGGTCTCTTTGGCTCAACCGTACAAAATCAAGTATATTTATTCATTTTTTTCGTGAGCTCTTTCTTCACTTTTGGCCAGTCTTGGTCAATAATCGAATAGACGACAGCATCTCTCGGCTGACCGGTCGAGCGGATGCGTTCATTGCGCAATGTGCCTTCTTTAACTGCACCAATGCGTTCAATCGCCTTCTGCGAGAGGATATTATCGGCATCTGTTTTAAACTGCACCCGAATCAGGTTGCGCTCTTCAAAGCAATAACTGAGCAGCGCATGCTTGACTGCCGTATTGACATGCGTCCGCTGAGCCGACTGCGCATAGAAAGTGGCGCCGATCTCACAGCTTTTATTGGCCTCATCAATTGCATATATACGGGTGGTACCCAAAATTTCAGCTGTTTCTGGGTCTTCCACTACAAAGATAAGCACATTCGACTGATTCAACCCCGCTTCCAGCCACGTGACCATGTCTTCAAAAGACTCGACTTTATTGAGCATATGCTCGAAGATTTCCGGAGTGTACAAGGTCCACAACGATTCAAAATCCTCTCTCTTCAATAAACGCAAACGAATGCCATCTGATTCAATATTCATCCCAATCTCCCCTTTTCAAGTAAAGTATACAGACCGAATGCGCCGCAAAAAATCTTCTTCGAGACTGCCCATCGTTTTCGCCAAAAAATAAGTAGAAACTGCCGGCAAAGAAAATAAGTCAAAATGTGCCTCCATTAGTTTGCCTTCCACCAGCTCCCGGCGAACCATCGACTTCGGTAAAAATGATGCCCCTAAACCCTCTTGGATAAACCGTTTGGCAATATGTGCTTGCGTCACTTTCATGGTCCGGATACCCGGCACACAGAGCCGCAGCTTGCCCAATAGCTCCTCCCAGAAAACGGGATGATGATGGGTAAAGAGGACGGAGTTCCGCAATGCCTGCTCTATTGAAATAACCGGGCCGGTTTCATCGTCATAGGCATCCCTCGGCAAGATGAACAGCAGCGGATCATCGTAGACAATCTGTTGATCGATCCCCCGTCCAATTGGAGGCAAGGCCGAAATTCCAGCTGACACCTGCTCGGATTCAACCAATGCCTCGATATGCTCCGATTCTTCCACACGGATCACCAACTCCACTTCTGGATGCTCATCTATAAACGATTTCAGCACATAAGGCAAAATGGTTTCCGCCATCAACGGAGAAATTGCCAATATCCATTTTTTCCGGTAGCCTTGTGCGAACGAATGAAGCTCTTCGACACTGTTATCGAGCTGTTCCAGCACGTGTACAGCCTGCTCTTTAAAATGCCGTCCTTCTTCCGTCAGCGACACCCGGTTATGGCTGCGTTTAAACAAAGAAAGGCCCAGACTTTCTTCCAGCAACCGAATATGAACGGTTACGCTTGGCTGTGACATCAGCAGGCGTTCGGAAGTCATTCTAAAATTTAAGGTTTCTGCAGCGTCTACGAAGGTTCTTAGCCACTGGACTTCCATGACATCCCCCATCTCAATTACTATTTTTAATTGTTTCAATTATATATCTTTAATTTTTTTTATCAAATGGGAAGAGTAAACTGGAAGAAAAGGAGGCGTTTTTATGTTTCAGCAAGGATTAAAAGGGGTCGTAGCGGTTCAAACAGCCATTGCTTCGGTAGATGGCGACAGGGGAGAACTGCGCTACCGGGGACAGTTAGTGCAAGAGGTCATTCACGGCAAGTCTTTCGAAGAAACTGCTTATTTTCTTTGGCATGGGCAATGGCCCGATGCTGCGCAACTAGAATACCTGCAGCAGCAACTGATCCGGTTCCGCCAACTGCCGCCCCATATTGCGGAGATCGCTAAGCTGCTGCCAAAAGAAAGCTCTTTAATGGATGCGATGCGAACGTTAGTATCGGCATATCCAGATGCCAAGTTCCAAACCCTGTCTCCCGTAGAACAAGCTACTGCACTGACAGCTGCACTGCCGGTAATGGCCGCTCTTTTTTACCGGATTCAAAACGGGCAGGAACCAATCGATCCAAGAGCTGATTTTGGACACACTGCCAATTATCTATGGATGATTAACGGACAAGAGCCGACCAATGCTCAGACCCAAGCTCTCGAAACCTATTTGAAATTGACCATGGAACATGGCATGAACGCTTCGACCTTTGCAGCACGCGTCACCATCTCCACCGAGTCTGACCTTGTGGCGGCAGTTGCATCGGCTCTGGGCACCATGAAAGGCCCGCTTCACGGCGGCGCACCATCCGGTGTCATTGAGTTGCTGGACAGTATACAAACTGAAGACCGCATCAATTCGGTCATTGCAGAAAAACTGGACCACGGAGAAAAGATTATGGGCTTTGGCCACCGGGTTTACCGGACAGAAGATCCACGGTCCATTATCCTCCGCAAAAAATGCCTGGAGCTTCAGGGAAAAGACCCATGGCTGGATTTAGCGACCGTTGCCGAAACCCGTATCATTGAGCAGCTGAACGCACACAAACCTGGACGCGCACTTTACACAAATGTGGAATTCTATGCAGCTGCCATCATGCGGTCGATCGCCATGCCGACCGCGCTGTTTACGCCGACATTCAGCATCGCCCGCATTGTCGGATGGACGGCGCATGCTTTAGAGCAACAGGAGAATAACGTCATGTTCCGCCCGCAGTCCGAATACATCGGAACCTAAAAAAAAGCCGTATCCAAGTTAATGGATACGGCTTTTTTACACATGGATAGTACAAATACACATGGAACAATGGAGCCTAGGGGGCTCGAACCCCTGACCTCGTCACTGCCAGCGACGCGCTCTCCCAGCTGAGCTAAGGCCCCGCGCTGAACAGGCGCAAGGAAGTTGAAAATGAGCCATGAAGGATTCGAACCTTCGACCCTCTGATTAAAAGTCAGATGCTCTACCAGCTGAGCTAATGGCTCATAATAAAAAATGGCTGGGGTACCTGGATTCGAACCAGGGCATGACGGGATCAAAACCCGTTGCCTTACCGCTTGGCTATACCCCAAACATAATAAAAACTGGTGGTGGGGGGCAGATTCGAACTGCCGAACCCGAAGGAGCGGATTTACAGTCCGCCGCGTTTAGCCACTTCGCTACCCCACCGTATGAATTTATTGAAAAAATGGTGGAGGATGACGGGATCGAACCGCCGACCCTCTGCTTGTAAGGCAGATGCTCTCCCAGCTGAGCTAATCCTCCATAAATTGGTGACCCCTACGGGATTCGAACCCGTGTTACCGCCGTGAAAGGGCGGTGTCTTAACCGCTTGACCAAGGGGCCTTGATTTTAAAATATGTTTAACTTTCTGCTTAGAACTCCTAAAAGAAAACAAAAGCTTCCAACCGGATTCGAACCGGTGACCTCTTCCTTACCATGGAAGCACTCTACCTGCTGAGCTATGGAAGCAAGGTAAAAGAATCATTAGGGACAAAAAAATAAACATAGAATAGCCCAGCGACGTCCTACTCTCACAGGGGGAGACCCCCAACTACCATCGGCGCAAAAGAGCTTAACTGCCGTGTTCGGGATGGGAACGGGTGTGGCCTCTTTGCCATCATCACTGGACTATTTGGT
>NZ_JBZDOJ010000003.1:0-445715 GCF_058268435.1 Planococcus sp. TJ-307 | reverse complement strand
CAACCAAATAGTCCAGTGATGATGGCAAAGAGGCCACACCCGTTCCCATCCCGAACACGGCAGTTAAGCTCTTTTGCGCTGATGGTAGTTGGGGGTCTCCCCCTGTGAGAGTAAGACGTCGCTGGTCTGTTTTTTTTTTTTTTGGTCCCGTGGTGTAGCGGTTAACATGCCTGCCTGTCACGCAGGAGATCGCCGGTTCGATCCCGGTCGGGACCGTAATTTTGATGATAAACACAGCCAACTCGCTGTGTTTATTTTTTTTGTTCTTCACCACAACCCAAACCAGCGACCGCACAAAAATGATATATTTTGATTTACCGCAGTAATTTCGCTAAACTATGTAAAGACTCAATCGAGGTGACGTGAAAAATGACTTATACACTTATGCTGAATTCGCCGGAAGAAACCGAATCATTCGCGTCTGCTCTGGCACAATTACTGGAACCGCAGGATCTGCTGACGCTGGCAGGTGATTTAGGTGCCGGCAAAACCACTTTCACCAAAGGCTTGGCAAAAGGACTGGGAATTCAACGGATGGTCAACAGTCCAACTTTCACCATCTTGAAGCAATATTCGGGTCGTCTGGAATTAAATCATTTCGATGTCTATCGCCTGGAGAACAGCGATGAAGACATTGGATTTGACGAATTTTTCAGCAGCGACGCCGTATCTGTGATTGAATGGGCAACATTTATAGAAGAGTACCTGCCAAAAGAACGTTTAGAAATCACATTAAACCGGCAGTCTGAACAAGTGCGTACAATCACGCTGCATCCGATTGGCAGACGCTATGAAAAACTTTGCAGGGAGCTAAACTTATGATCTATCTTGGAATCGATACCTCGAATTCCCCATTGACGATTGCGTTAATGGAGGATGGTGTGGTCTTAATAGAAGAAACATCTAATTTAAAAATCAATCACTCGTTGACCGCAATGCCAGCAATCGAAGAAATGATGAAAAAAGCCAAAGTGCTGCCTGCTGATTTGACGCATATCGCAGTAGCAGAAGGCCCTGGTTCTTATACGGGCGTCCGCATTGGCCTGACAATCGCGAAAACATTGGCATGGTCGCTAAAAATTCCGCTGCATCCTGTATCCAGCTTAAAGGTGCTGGCTGCAAATGGGCAGGGATTTGATGGGCTCATTTGTCCAATAATGGATGCTCGTCGTGGTACGGCTTTTATTGGCTTGTACGAAGGGGCTAGTTTGTCCCCGGTGATTGCTGACCAGCATAGCGATGTGAAGGAATTCCTGTTGAAAGCCAAAGAATTCGGGTTGCCTCTACTATTTACGGGAGTTGATGTGGCTTTGCACGAAGCCTTGATTGTTGAGGTGCTGGGTGAAGCTGCTCATTTCAGCGGGCCCCAAAATCGGTTGCCGCGTGCAACGAATCTGATTTTGCTGGCACAAGATTCTGAGGACAGCGACGTTCATCATGCTGTTCCTCAATACCGCCGCATTACGGAAGCAGAAGCCAATTACAACAAAGCGCAAGAAGGTCAGATCTTATGAACGACACAGTCAAATACAGAAAAATGACGATTGCAGACATTGAAGTGGTCTACGAAATCGAAAATTTGTCGTTCAGCTTGCCTTGGACCAAAGATGCTTTTTACTATGAAATGATTAGCAACGAACATGCCTATTACGTGATTGCTGAAACAGATGATGGCATCGTGGGATATTGTGGCATGTGGCTGGTAATAGACGAAGCGCATGTTACAAACATTGCGATCCATCCCGATCAGCGTGGCAAAAAATTAGGTGAAGGCTTGATGCAGGCAGCCATTGATGCGGCCAAAGCACACGGCGCTGTGCTGATGACATTGGAAGCGCGCGTCAGCAATATTGTTGCGCAAAATCTCTACCGGAAATTAGGTTTCAAAAATGGTGGCATCCGTAAGCGATATTATACGGACAATTACGAAGATGCCATAGTGATGTGGGTGAACTTTAATGAATAAAGACATGTATATATTGGGAATTGAAACCAGCTGTGACGAAACGGCCGCTTCCATTGTGAAAAACGGCACAGAAATCATCTCCAATGTGGTGGCTTCACAAATCGAAAGCCATAAACGCTTTGGTGGTGTGGTACCGGAAATTGCCTCAAGACATCATGTGGAACAAATCACATTGGTCATCGAGGAAGCGCTGCAACTAGCTGGAATGGAACCACATCAATTAGATGCGGTAGCGGTAACTGAAGGCCCGGGATTGGTTGGAGCTTTGTTGATAGGTGTCAATGCAGCAAAAGCTTTTGCCTTTGCACATCAGCTTCCTTTAGTTGGCGTTCATCACATTGCGGGGCATATTTACGCGAATCGCCTAGAACAGGAAATGGAGTTTCCGCTTCTGGCCTTGGTGATTTCTGGTGGCCATACGGAACTGATTTACATGAAAGAACATGGCGATTTCACCGTCATTGGTGAAACGCGTGATGATGCTGCCGGGGAAGCTTATGACAAAGTTGCCCGTACGCTGAATTTGCCTTATCCCGGCGGTCCCCATATTGACCGGTTGGCGCATGCCAGCGACGATGCCGTAATGTTTCCACGGATTTGGCTGGAAGAAGGATCTTATGATTTCAGCTTTAGTGGATTGAAATCCTCGGTACTAAACTACATGCACAATGCCGCACAGCGCGGGGAACAAGTCGCTCCTGAACATGTCGCAGCCGGATTCCAGAACAGTGTTGTGGAAGTGGTCACTGGAAAAACGATACGTGCAGCTGAAGAATACGGAGTTCGCCAAGTGATTGCTGCGGGCGGTGTCGCAGCAAATAAAGGATTGCGACGTTCATTGGAAACGGCATTTAAGAAAAAAGGCATTCCATTTTATATTCCTTCTTTGCCTTTGTGTACAGACAACGCAGCCATGATTGCTGCAGCCGGAACTGTCATGTACCAAAAAGGACTCTACGGCAATATGGCCATGAATGGGCGACCAGGGATGCCTTTAACATCATGGATTTAATAGAAGCAAGTAATTTCACCATTTCAGAAGTTCTGGAATGTGTAAAATTACTTGCTTTTTTTGGCATAAAATTCAGACTTTAATAGGATAAGGCATAATTGTTCTGTCAATAGAGAACATTTGTACTTATGCACAATTTGTGAATAAACTGTTTACAACTAGGTGCTAAACGGGGGGTATCCTATATATTGTGTGCTTGAAAGTGGAAAACTATGTGGACAACATTTAGTTTATCTGTGGATAATGTGTATAAGTCTGTTGGCAGTTGATTAGACAAGCGAAGGATTGTGGAAAAATCTGTGGAAATAAATATTTCATAAATTCCTATTGACCTATATATAGAAACAAAAAAACCGGCTGCAAATCAGCCGGTTCTAATTAAATATTTTCAATTTTTTCCTGAAGTTCAAGCCATTGGGTCATCGTTTCTTCATGATCGGATTTCAAACGTTCCAGTTGATTTTGAAGCGGCAATACACGCTCGTGGTCCTGGAAGATTTCCGGCTCGCATAATTGTTCTTCAATATCAGCAATCTGCAAGTCCAGTTCTTCCATCGCCTGTTCGACTTCTTCTGATTGGCGGACCAGCTGGCGTTCCAGCTTTTTGGCTTCTTTATCAATCTGAGAAGTGGAAACAGCAGCTGCTGCTTTTACTTCAGCAACCGAACTGGCTTCATCAAGAGCTTTTAGCTCAGCGACTTCCAACTTTTTCTCTACGTAATAATCATAGTCACCCAAATATTCGGTCGTACCGTCTTGGGTGAGTTCAATAACTTTCGTCGCGATGCGGTTCATGAAATAGCGATCGTGCGAGACAAAGAGCAAGGTACCTGGATAATCCAATAAAGCATTTTCCAGCACTTCTTTGCTGTCGAGATCCAAATGGTTGGTCGGCTCATCGAGCAGCAAGACATT
Organism: Planococcus sp. TJ-307; assembly: GCF_058268435.1. Classification (NCBI taxonomy): domain Bacteria; kingdom Bacillati; phylum Bacillota; class Bacilli; order Caryophanales; family Caryophanaceae; genus Planococcus; species Planococcus sp. TJ-307. The sequence goes on along the minus strand of NZ_JBZDOJ010000003.1, from coordinate 441,822 downwards.
GGCTTTTTGCATCATGAGCTTCGCCAAGGCAACACGCGCCTTTTCGCCGCCTGATAGTGTAGAAACCGGCTTTAGCACATCATCTCCCGTAAATAAGAAGCGTCCCAGAATGCCGCGGATGTCTTTTTCGTTAATAAGTGGGTAATCGTCCCATAGTTCGTTCAGCACCAGCTTATTGCCTTTTAAATTGGCTTGTTCCTGATCGTAATAGCCAAACTGGATGCCGGTGCCGTAGTGGATGTCACCGGCAAGGGGTTCCAGCTCTTTCATGATGGTTTTCAGCAAAGTTGATTTCCCGACACCGTTCGGGCCGACCAGTGCCAGACTTTCCTGACGGTACAGCTTAAGGGCGATATTTTCAGAGACCGGTTTGTCAGTGTAGCCGATTTTTAGCGACTGGACGTTCAACACATCATTGCCGCTTTGCTTGCCAATCGTAAAACCAAAGGCAGCTGATTTTTCATTGCCGTCTGGAGCTTCCATCCACTCGGTTTTCTGGAGGGTCTTCCTGCGGCTTTGCGCCATTTTAGTTGTGGAAGCCCGTGCCAGGTTGCGCTGGACATAATCTTCTAATTTGGCTTTCTCGCCTTGCTGTTTCTCGAAGTGCTTCTGGTCCAATTCGTATTGTTTGGCTTTCTCGTCCAAGTAGCGGCTGTAGTTGCCGGTGTACTTTTTGACGCGGTGGCGGGAAACTTCGTAGACCATTGTCACAACTTGGTCGAGGAAGTAGCGGTCATGGGAAACAATCAGCAATGCGCCTGGATAATTTTTCAAATAATTTTCCAGCCAACTTAAGGTCTCAATGTCCAAGTGGTTGGTCGGCTCATCGAGAATCAGCAGCTGAGGTTTGCTGAGCAAATGCTTCGCCAGCATCAAGCGCGTTTTCTGGCCGCCGGATAACGATACGACTTTCTTGTCGAAGTCTTCTGGATAAAATTTCATGCCATGCAGGATAGCTCGCGTATCTGCTTCAAACTGATAGCCCCCGGCGTCTTTGAAATCATGCTGCAACAGGTCGTATTCTTTCATGACCTTGTCATTTTCTGCAGGGTTATTGTATATGTCAGGTTCGGCCATCTGTGCTTCCAGGCGGCGAAGAGTCGCTTCCTGTTCACGGAAATGGTGGAAAATCGTCATCATTTCATCCCAGACGGTCGCATCCGATTCAAGATTGGTTTGCTGTTCCAAATAGCCGATGGTCAAATCTTTCGGCGTGCTGATATCGCCGCTGTCGTGGGACATTTCACCGGCGATGATTTTCAGTAATGTGGATTTTCCTGCGCCGTTGCGGCCTACCAACGCCACACGGTCGCGGTGCTGGACTTCCAGCTTAACTCCGGACAAAATTTCTTCCGCGCCAAATGATTTATGGACTTGGTTTACTTGCAATACTATCATGTAGGTCACCTCTATTCTCTTTAAGTGTAGCTGATGGGGCGGTTGTTCGCAATTGCGCAAGCCTTTACATATCAAGGCTCCTAATGTAAGATGAAAGCGATTTGACAACACCTCAGGAGGATGCGAAAGCGTATGTTACACGAGACATCTAAAATCCCGCAAGCCACGACCAAAAGGCTGCCGCTGTATTACCGTTTTCTGCAAAACTTCGCAAATGCCGGACAAAAACGGATTTCCTCACAGGAATTAAGCGAAGCGATGAAAATTGATTCTGCCACCATCCGCCGTGATTTTTCACATTTGGGCGCACTCGGCAAAAAGGGCTATGGCTATGACGTTCAGGAGCTGCTGCTGTTTTTCAGGAAGACTTTGGATCAAGAAGAAGAGACCAACGTAGCCTTGATCGGTGTTGGGGGACTCGGCAGCGCATTTTTAAAGTATAATTTCCACCGTAACCACAATACGAAGATTATTGTGGCGTTTGACTCGAACAGTCCGCTGGAAGGTGAAAAAATCAGCGATATCGATACGTACCACCCAGACAGAATTGAAGAAAAGATCAAAGAATACGGTGTGGAGCTGGTTATTTTGACCGTGCCGTCACGATCGGCCCAGGAAGTGACAGACCGTCTGGCACAGACCGATATTAAAGGGATTTTAAATTTTACACCGGTGCGCATATCGGTGCCTGACCATATCCGCGTCCAGACCATCGATCTGTCAGTTGAACTGCAGACATTGATTTATCAGATTAAGCAGCATTGACTTAAAACCTTCACATTTCCATGCCGTTTCGAAATAGCCAAACTGAGTTGAATGATGTAAAATAGAGCCATAATACAGGAGGTGCACGTATGCCAGGTCCAATGAGTATCATTATTATCGGTGTTGTTGCCTTACTCGTTTTCGGTCCCAAAAAGTTGCCGGAACTTGGGAAAGCATTCGGTTCGTCTTTGCGTGAGTTCAAGAACGCAACAAAAGGTCTTGTAGATGACGAAGACGATGATAAAAAAGTAGAGCTTAAAAAGAAAGACGAGCAAAAGGAAATACGTTAGGATGTTTGTCCGATGACAGAAAAAGACATGACTTTAGTTGAACATATAGTTGAGTTGAGAAAACGGCTGACCATTGTAGTCGTTTTCTTTATATTGGCGCTTATTGTCAGCTTTTTTCTTGCCCAGCCGTTAATCCAGTACTTGCAGTATACGGAAGAAGCGAGAGACCTTACCTTAAACGCATTTAAAATTACCGATCCCTTGAAAATCTTTATGCAGGTGACGATGATTCTGGCGTTGATTTTTACATCTCCACTCATCATGTATCAGTTCTGGGCATTTATCAGCCCGGGCCTTCTCGACAAAGAGCGGAGAGCCACACTCAGCTATATTCCATTTTCTCTTCTGCTGTTTTTAGGAGGCATTGCATTTGCCTATTTGATCTTGTTTCCATACGTCATTGGATTTATGCTCAGCATTTCCGATAACATGGACATTCAGGAAACCATCGGCATCAATGAATACTTTCAGTTTTTGTTCCAAATCACGTTGCCGTTTGGCCTGATTTTTCAGCTGCCGGTACTGATGCTGTTTTTGACAAGGCTTGGCATTATTACGCCGATGCTCATGACGAAGTACCGCAAGTATTCCTATCTTGGCTTGGTCATCATCGCGGCGTTTATTACACCGCCTGACATTGTCTCGCATATGATTGTGACGCTGCCGCTGATTATTCTGTACGAATTCAGTGTCATCATCGCGAAGATCGGCTACCGCAAGTTCCTGAAAGCCGAGCAGCAGCAAATCATTGAAGAGCAACAACCGCTAGAATAGTAAAAGCCTTTCACCGAATCCAATCGGTGAAAGGCTTTTTTTGTGATCTGCAAGGTTTACTGCAGGTTTTCCATCTGTTTTTGAAATTCGATAATCGTATCCATATTGAGCTGGATAAGCATGACGTAGCCGTTCAGACAAATATGGGCGATGATGGGGGTGATGATGCGTTTGGTTTTCTGGTACAAAAATGCCAAGATCAATCCGGTAGTAAAATACAACAGCAAATGCGTAAATTCGAAATGGATCAAAGCAAATACTAAAGAACTGATGGCTGTCGCAAAAAAGAAATTAGTCGTTTGGTTAAGTGATCCAAACAGCACACGCCGGAAAACCAATTCTTCCAGAATCGGACCGAACAAAACAATCGCAACGATCGCAAGCGGCACAGCTTCCGTAATGGTTACAAGAGACGCTGTGTTTTCGGAACCGGGATCAATGCCGAGAAACCTCATTTCAATTAAAGCGGCCAGCGACTGTCCAATCAATAGCAGCAAGAAGCCGAGAAAGCCCCAGACAATGGACATGGGTACAGAAGATTTTGCACCTTTCCAAATGTCAAAAAAGCGCTTGTCCCGAAATATAACGATCAGCGTAATGATAAAGCCAATGCCCATTGTCAGGAAAATCAGCCATCCTGAAGTGGCGTTGCCAGCTGCTTCACGGTCCATGCCCTGGCCTTGAAAGTAACTCATGAAGGGCGCGATAAACAAGATCGGGGAGAGCTGTACGGCAATAAAAATCAATAATACATACAGCGGCGTTTTTTTGCCTTTGGATTTTGGGTGATAGCCGCTGTCTTTTTTGGCTTTTGGTTTAGATGAGCTGTCATTTTCAAAAAAAGTGTCTATAAAGGATTTTCGTTTAGTCGGCATGATGTAATTCCTTTCGCTAATGAATACTCCTTCTATTGTAGAGCTTTCAAAGAACAACCGCAAAGAATTCAAAATCATGATGGTTCCTGCTTGCAAAAGACAGAAGATTTTATTAAACTTGTTATTGGGTTAGCACTCAGAGGTTGAGAGTGCTAAGCGAGAACATTTAGATAATTTGAGGAGGGTGTTTCAATTGTTAAGACCACTAGGAGATCGTGTAATTATTGAGCTCATCGAAGCGGAAGAAAAAACGTCAAGCGGCATCGTCTTGCCGGGATCAGCACAGGAAAAACCGCAGGAGGGCCATGTGATCGCTGTAGGAAATGGACTTATCCGTGAAAACGGGCAGCGCACAGAATTGGACGTGCAAGCTGGCGATCGCGTCATCTTCTCGAAATACGCAGGATCTGAATTAAAATACGAAGGCAAAGAATATTTGATTTTACGTGAAAACGATATATTAGCAGTTTTAGGCTAAAATAAACCAACGACACAGGAGGAAGCTAAACATGGCAAAAGATATTCGATTCAGTGAAGATGCACGCAGTTTAATGCTGAAAGGCGTAGATAAATTAGCAGATGCAGTAAAAGTAACACTTGGGCCAAAAGGGCGCAACGTCGTGCTTGAGAAAAAATTCGGTTCGCCGTTAATCACCAATGATGGTGTGACAATCGCGAAAGAAATCGAACTGGAAAATGCTTTTGAAAACATGGGAGCGAAACTTGTTGCGGAAGTGGCTTCTAAAACAAACGACATCGCTGGTGATGGTACAACAACCGCTACGGTTCTTGCGCAAGCAATGATTCGTGAAGGCTTGAAGAACGTTACAGCTGGCGCGAATCCAGTCGGCATCCGCCGCGGAATCGAATTGGCCGTTGAAAATGCGCTTGAAGAATTGAAAGCTATCTCTAAGCCGATTGAAGGCAAAGAATCGATTGCACAAGTTGCAGCGATTTCATCTGGCGACGAAGAAGTCGGCAAATTGATTGCTGAAGCAATGGAGCGCGTTGGCAACGACGGCGTCATCACTTTAGAAGAATCACGCGGCTTCACAACAGAACTTGACGTTGTAGAAGGTATGCAGTTTGACCGTGGATACCAGTCTCCGTACATGGTGACGGATTCAGATAAAATGGAAGCCGTTCTGGAGAACCCGTTCATCTTGGTTACTGATAAGAAAATCGGCAACATTCAGGAAATCCTGCCAATCCTTGAGCAAGTGGTTCAGCAAAGCAAGCCATTGTTGATCGTCGCTGAAGACGTTGAAGGCGAAGCGTTGGCAACATTGGTTGTCAACAAATTGCGTGGAACGTTCAATGCTGTTGCTGTTAAGGCTCCAGGATTCGGTGACCGCCGCAAAGCAATGCTTGAAGATATCGCTGCACTGACGGGCGCAGAAGTGATTACAGAAGACCTTGGTCTTGAATTGAAAACTACAAACATCGCTCAGCTTGGGCGCGCATCAAAAGTGGTTGTTTCGAAAGAAAACACAACTATCGTGGAAGGCGCTGGCAACCAGGAAAACATCGTTGCACGCGTGACACAGATTCGCACACAGCTTGAAGAAACAACTTCTGAGTTCGACAAAGAGAAATTGCAGGAGCGCTTAGCGAAATTGGCTGGCGGCGTTGCAGTTATCAAAGTAGGGGCAGCTACTGAAACTGAGTTGAAAGAACGCAAACTTCGCATTGAAGATGCATTAAACTCAACGCGTGCAGCTGTAGAAGAAGGAATTGTTGCCGGCGGTGGTACAGCGCTAGTCAACGTCTACAACAAAGTAGCTGAACTTCTTGAAACACAAGAAGGCGACGTAGCAACAGGCGTCAACATCGTGCTTCGTGCACTGGAAGAGCCAGTTCGCCAAATCGCAACAAACGCAGGCCTTGAAGGCTCGATCATCGTTCACCGCCTAAAATCCGAAGAAGTTGGCATTGGCTACAACGCTGCTAACGGCCAGTGGGTTAACATGGTGGAAGAAGGAATCGTTGATCCAACCAAAGTTACGCGTTCAGCATTACAAAACGCGGCATCTGTTGCAGCCATGTTCTTGACGACTGAAGCAGTTGTCGCAGACATCCCAGAACCAGCAGCACCAATGGGCGGAATGCCTGACATGGGCGGCATGGGCGGCATGATGTAAAAAGAACCCCGAAACCTTGTTAAATCAAGGTTTTCGGGGTTTTCTTTTTGGTTTGGGCAACAATCGGGCAACAATCGATTTCAAAAAAATATTCTATTGCAGTTTTGCGGTTAAAGCAGAGAGGTGATTGCTGAATAATTGTGATGCCGTGCTCTTTGTATTTTTGGTCATATGAGAGTAAATGTTCATTGTGGTTGTTATATCTGTATGGCCAACTCTGCGCTGGATTTCACCAATTGGTATATTTGCTTCAATCAATAGTGAAATATTGGTGTGCCTGAAGCTATGAGGTGTGATGTGCTTGGATGTGTCCATTAGTTTCATTAAACGCTGCAAGCGGATGGAAACCTTTTTGACAGTAGGTGGGTAACCTAACCCATCTGCAAAAATGAAGTTTTGGTCTTTGTAGATTTTTCGATTCTTCATTTTAGTTTCTTTTTGCTGCTTTACATGTTCTCTAATCAAACCCACAACGAATGGATCTAATTCGAACTTTCGAATGGATCCTTTTGTTTTTGGCGTAAGTAGTTTGAAATCCTTCATATTGTTTGTTGGATTGTAATAGGTCTTAGTAACATTAATCTCATTCGTCTTATAATCAATATCCGAGTCCTTCAAAGATACTAACTCTCCAATACGTAACCCCGAATATGCCAACGTAGTAAACAAAACTAGGTCACCTGGTAATCCATATTTTTTAGTCAGCAAAAGAAACTCCATCAATTCCTCACGTTCAAGAAAGTTATCCATTTGTTCCACTTCATCGTTAACCTCATCTTTAGCCATTCTTGGCTTTTCGTAATGCTCAGTAGGATTGAACTTAATTAACTTCAACTTTAAAGCATGTTTGAAAATCATTCTTCCAGTGGTGTGTATGCTGTCCAAGTAGTTCTCACTAACCTGCAGGCTAAGATCATCTAAACGCTTCTGATACATCTGCATGGTAATGCTGCTTAGTGGATGATGTTCCCACACTTCTAATAGCTTCTTTCCGGCGATCGATCGCGCTCTTACACTGCTTATTTTTGCGCGTTTCTCATAGTGGGCAACCCATTGAGTGAAGAAGTCACTGAACGTCATGCTGGATTCTTTTACATAAGTACCTTGTTTCAATTCCTCTTCAATTCTTCGAGCTTCATTCTTCGCAGCTGTTTTGGTTCTGAAACCAGATTTTCTTATTTTGGTGTACTTCTTAGTTACTGGATCTTTACCTGCACTGATGATGTATTCCCAGGAGCCGTTTTTTTCTCGGAAATGGGCCATTAGTAAATCACTCCTCTTATTGTGAAGGACTAAATACGATGTTAGCAATTTGAAGTAATTGTTTGCGTTGATGTATAGACAACTTTTTACCGTTGAAATAAATTGGGTGGTCCATTGTTAAGATATTTTCTATTTCTAAAAAACGGCTATATGCTTCTTCAACCGGAATTGAACGAGTGACTTCTGTTTCATTATTTTTCAATATTTCCATTGCAGGAACTTCAAAAGCAAGAGACCATTTTTTAGCTTTCGCCATTTTATCAAAAGGATCAATAAAATTCCCGTCTTCGTCCCAGAAGCCGGCCTTCTTCATCATTTCTGCATAATCAATTTCTAATACTTGAGATATATTTTTGAGTGTTTGGGATGAAGGAATCAACTCGCCATTTTCAACTTCAATCAGTTTACTTAAAGGAAAGTTTATTTCTTTCGCTAATTGTTCTTTCGTCATATTGTTTTTTTCTCTGCTATTTCTAATCAGTTGTCCTAAGTTTAAATCAGGATCCATGTAACCGGCAGCTCGTATCAAGGCGAAGTAATCATAATTCAAAGCGTTGGCAATCTTTTTTATTATTTCTGTAGAAGGTGCGGACCTAGTTCCATTTTCAACTTGCGATAGATAAGAATGAGAAACTCCGGCTTTTTCGCTTAATAAACGAATAGACATTTTGAGCTGTCTTCTAACTTCTCTCTGCAGCTTCCCATACTCTGTTATTTTTTTCATTTAAAACCCTCATTTCTTTTGTTTTTTCCATCTTAACATTTTTTAATCACAATTGTAATGAGTCATCACAAAATAATGCTTGCAAAGTTTCGTCCTATGATTTAGACTTATAATTAATCACAGAATAACACGTAGTGTATTTTATAGTGATTAATAAATTTTGAGGAGGACAGAGATGATTACTTTAGAAATTGACCAAAAAGAATTAAAGGACCTCTATCTACAAAAAGTTGAAGAACGTCTAAAAGAGCTAGAGGAAACGGTTTTCTTTATGAATTCAAAGCAGTTGACGGCCTATCTAAATATGAGCTGGGCTTCAGTGGAAAAACATATGTTGCATGATGAAGAGTTTGGTGCTATTCGACTAGGTAGTAAATGGCTCTTCCATAAGAAAACAGTTGATGAATACATGAATAAATTTTATAAAACTGTACGTGATAACGGTGGAAACATTCAAAAACTTGCTCGAGAGTAAGGAGGCGACTTCATGAAACAAGTTACAGAATATTTTTTCGGAACTGAATCAATCAGCTTCGAGGATGGTGCATATTTTTACGGTACTTTCATCGCTACTGGAGCCATTGCGCTCTTCACATTAATTTCATTAGGAGGTTAGTACATGGATTTCGGGATGATGGATAGAAATGAAAGAGCAATACATTTTCTTGATAATTGGTACGAGCTAACACGAAAAGAATTAAATCAGTTGCTACCCGAAATTTGGACTTTGGCAGAATGGCCGGGACATCTATCTTCTTATGAAGAATGGCTACAAATTTTCATAGAAGCCGGATTTTGTAGTGACGATGGCTCCATACCGCCTACAGAAATAATCACTGTTTATAGAGCCGCAACGCCAGATTATGTTTATGGAATCGGATGGACGAGCAGCTTAGAAACAGCTAAATGGTTTAATGATCGCAACCATCTTTTTGGCTGGACGGATAGCAGAATTTATAAAACCGTCGTTCATCCTGGCAATGTTTTAGCAGTTTTCAACAATCGTAAGGAACATGAAATCATGGTTGATTTTGAATCAATTGAAAATGTTGAAAAAATAAAAATGGATGGGGAGTTATAAAAATGAAAACTAACAAATTCGAGGTATCACCAGTGGTAGTAGAAGCAGTCCGAGAGGTTAACAGTGTGACTGGCAACATTAGTGTCCGCACAGATTTACTGGATGATATTTCAACGAAGCTTTATCACCTTATGGACGATATGGAAAAGGCTGTCTATAACGGTCATGAAAAGCTTTACTACAAAGAACATCAGCAAGAGGTTAGGATTTTGGCTTCATTCATGAATTATGTAATGAAAGATGTCAGAAAAGACACAGAAGATATTACTTCATTGGGAGAAAGCCTGCATGAAGAAATTATAAAAAAGGACGTGGAGTAATGGCTATGGAAAGATATTCTTTCACTTACAGTGTTGATTTAGAGGGACCAGAAACACAGGTAACTGGCAGTTTTACCGCAATGGATGAATTGGAGAAGAAAGTTGTTCAGTCTACACCGATAGAAGCTAAAGACCGTGAATCCCTTATTGAAAAGGCGCAAGTTTTAAAGACGATATTCTTAGCGTCAAAAATCGAAGAAGAAAGCAGAATGCGCTTATGACTCCGATTTATACCAATATTCGTTTGGAAACAAAAAAAGACCTCTCACCGGGCAGTGAGAAGTCAGCTAACTAATAAAACATCTTATCAAATATTATAACCCAAATCACGAAATTATAAAAGAAAAACATAATCTATAAAGACAGGAGGCGATCGCAATTTGCCGAATGAAGCCGCAATTATTGAAAAGCCAATTGAACTAAAGCATGACCTTCTAATTGATATATCTAACTTCGCTTCTGCGACTGACACTGAAGTTAAAGGGAACGAAAAAATCATGTACAGCGAATTTGTTAACAATCTTAGAACACCAAAAACCTCATACAAGAAAGGAAGTGCAGGAGGTTTTGTCGGTGGATTCGTTCAAGGTGAGCGTAAAAACGCCAATGTTCTTACCAGATCCATTATCTGCCTGGATATTGATGATATAGATGGCATAAACGTTTTTGAGAATGTACAAAATTACTCAAAAATAGCTGCATTCATGTATTCAACACACAACAGCACTCCAGAAGCGCCTAGGTATAGATTGATTGTTCCATTGTCGCGTCCTGTGTTGCCTGAAGAGTATGGGGGAGCATCTCAATTTGTAGCTGATATGTTGAAAGTGAAGGTAGACAACGTAAGTAAGACATTATCGCAAATCATGTATTACCCGACTTGTTCGAAGCCAGAATACTATGAAACACAGCTGCAGGATCTTCCTTTCTTTAATCCAGATAGCGTTCCTGAACATTACGGCAAGTCTATCGGAGAGATTGCTAAGTTTGCCAGTGATGACTTTAAGAAGCGTGATCCCAGAGAAAAGCAAAACTGGATAGGAGCCTTTTGTAATATCTACACAATTACAGACGTATTGGAAACCTTCTTATCAGGGGTTTACGAAGCTTTCAATGACAGAGACCGTTTTACCTATCTGGACGGGTCAACAAAAGGTGGAGCAATTGTCTACGATGAGAACACACACTTTCACTCGAATCATGGTACCGATCCAGTTAGTGGCCAAAACGTTAACGCGTTTGATCTTGTACGTATCCATAAATTTGGAAACCTTGATCAAGGACAGGAAGAAATGAGAGAAAAGCCGAGTTACAAAGCCATGATTGAATTTTGTCAGAGTGACGAAAAAGTAAAGGCCTTCTATGATGAAAACTTTAATTTTGAGTTATACATCGAGGGTGATAAGCGAGAAATTAAAAAGGGTCAATGGTGGAAATTGAATGAAAACGGCACACATTCTCTACTCCATGACAGATTCGCTAATTACGTTCTTCAAGAGAACAGTATAGTCCGATTCCCGGATAGACATGGTGACTTATATATTTACAACGCATCTAAGGGCATATATGAGATTGATAAAACGTGCAGACACTTGCGTTCAATCATACGTGGCTTGGAAGTTTTGAAAAACTCCAATATCAAGGAAATCCAGGACTATATCATCGACATGTCACCAGTGGAAAAAGAAGAGTCAACGGAATATGTCGCAGTGAATAATGGTTTATTGAATTTGAAAACTATGGACTTTCAAGATTTTACACCTGAAGTTTTTGTCACCAAGAAGATTCCAACCAATTACAATCCAGAAGCACATGACGACTTTGTAGAAAGTACATTGCTGAAAGTCACAAAAAGACATGCTGCTTCGATTAAAAACATTCATGAAATGTTCGGTGCCGTGCTTTATCCGACTTTATTAGTTCCTAAAATGTTCTACCTTTATGGGCGATCAGCAAGTAACGGTAAAAGTACGGTGCTGTACATGATCCAAAAAACGTTCAACTCAGGTAGTTCAATATCGGCCGTTAGTCCACACAGATTAGCAACAAATGACTTTGCTGGGAGTAGCATCTACGGAAAACTAGCTAATATTGTCGATGATCAGCCAGATAAACCAATTGAAGATTCTGGGAGCTTGAAGACGATTATCACAGGCGGGTACCTCGAAATCGAGGCAAAGAATAAGGATAGTCGGACTGTTCAAATGAACACTATTTGCATCACAGCCAGTAATCATTTTCCGGCTTTCAAGGAGTACGGCAATCAAATCAATAAGAGGCTCTATATTTTACCGTTTGATTTTGATTTCACAAAAGATCCAGAAGCAATTTCTGAGCCTGAAAGTATGAAGAAGCTGGAATCAGACAGCGCGAGAGAATATGTACTTCGACTAGCTGTAGAGGCTATTAAAGAAATGACTCAACGGTCAGGTTCAGTGCTAACACCGAATGAAAAAGTCGCGGAAGTTGCAAAAGAGTTCTCTGATTTAAATGATCCGTTAATTGATTTCTTTGATGAATTTGATAGGGAGTATTTCATTGACAATCTAGGGACGCGAACTTTTGAAGACTATCTTGAATGGTGCGACAAAAACAATATTCGCCATACTTTTGGCATGAAGCGGTTCAAAGAAGCAGTCGGAGCTAAGTACAATCTAATTTGGAAAGATAAAATGCTGAAAATCAACGGTAATTGGAAAACGGTTAAAGGTTTCAAAGAGAGATAACAGCAATAACGGCAATACTCGGCAATAAGACAGCAATAAGAGCGAGCCTATGCTACGCAAGATGTCTCACCACTTTTATTGCTATATTGCCGTATTGCTGAAGAATCTCTTCTTTCCATTAGATAGGTGTTCTACTGATGGAGTTCTTGTTACTACACACCTATATATTTTTTAGACTAAATTCCAGCAATAAGCAATAAAAGTCCTCTGAGTTCAAGCGAGGCAAGGGTTTAACGATATTGCTGTTTTATTGCTTTATTGCTGAAAAATAGCAATAAATGATCTGTTCAAAAAAAGGAGGAAACCAAATGCTATCAGCACTAGAAAAACCAAATACAATCGATCACCCATCTGAATACGACAAACTGTCTGCCCATCAGAAAAAGATATTGCAGGCGTGGATCCAAAGGAACATTGTTCCCTACAAAATAAAGTCGTTCGGTGGTCCGTCTTCTTATCGAATCAAGCACTACTTCGAATACAGCCACAGAGGTTTTTATATCAGTAACGGTTGTTTAAAGGGAGCTTTCGCGGAAGCCGGTTTTGTTCCAGAAAATCCTCACTGCAAAAACTGGAACTATCAACTGTCCAGGAAGTTGCAGCATGTGGATTTTGCAAAGTTACCTGGCTGGTGACTAAAGAAAGGGAGATGAGGATGGATGCCGAAACGTTCAATATCGACGCCTGGCAGGTTAAGCACTTAGCGCAAGCCTTAACGCGTGCCAAACGTTTGGAAGCGCTGAGAACTAGTTTTCACAAGGAACTGTATGAATGTATCTCGTACTCAACAACGAACTTTGATCCGCTAAATCCGAAGGGTATCAAGACTGCTACAGATTCCCAAGCTATCGCGATCATCGAGGCTAAGGAACGCTATGACCGTTTGATTATGAATGAGCATGAGCGCCATGTCCGTTGGCAGACGATGCTCGACTGGCTGACGGATCACGACAAGGCCATCATGGTTCGTTACTTCCAGAAAAAGAAGTATGTGCGACCTGAACTCGTTAGCTCGTTGCTCCATCGCATTCATAAGAAGATCGAGGCTGAAGAACGGCATCTTGAAAAGGTTCGGACGGAGCTGGCTAAGGAAGAGCATGAAGAGTTCGTGAAGGTTAAAGCTGAAAAGCGTTTGCCTAAACGTATGCTTTCTCTTTATGAAGATGGTAAGTGGCAGCTGGTAGATCCGGATGAACATGCGGAGAAACAGTGGCGAAAAAGGTTTGAAGAGAAAGGAGAAGCTTTACGGAAATACTTTCGAGAAACATTTCAACATCCTGATGCATTGTAGGGTGTCCATAATTTAACAGGCTAAAAGAAAGGGGGAATTGATTTTTGGGAAAACACCAGTACCCTATGCGTTTTAACAAAACCTTTCAAAGTAAAGATATGAAGGAATCTTTCAAAATAGGCTTCAGAAATGCAGTAGTAACCAAGAAAGATCTTCTCAACGATATGAAAGAAAGAGAAAAACAAAGAACCTTGAAACGTCAATCTGAGACGGAATCACAAAGACAAACTACTTAATACAAAGGAGATTATTTATGAAATCATTCAAAGAAATCATGCAAGGCGAAAAGATTACAGTTCCAAACTTCGATGAACCGAAGGGGGAAGAGTTTGAAAAAGCAATGTGGGAAATCAATTCGAAAGTTGCAAGACAGACGCAAAAAAAGAACGGATCTCTCAAACAGATCAACGCAATCAAAGACGCATTAAAAAAAGCGAATGCCGGAATGCTAATGGCAGAAGATGAGTTTGAAGAAATGGCATTTAAGAAAAGAAAACAGGAGCTTCAAAACGAACTGGATAACGTTGATGATTATTCGGATCTGGATATCCATGCATACACAAGAAAACTAATCAGCAACCCGACTATCCAAAAACTAGAAGCAGAAGCCAAAGCCGAATACGAAATGATTTATGCTGCTGCTACAGCGTATGAGAAAGAAATGGTCAAGGCAATAAAAGAAATTCATCGATTTACCGCCTTGGAAAATTCCTCGTCACTTTATAAAGGCGGTTCAAAAATCATGAATTCACATCGAATCCTTTCACAAAAAAATAAACCACACAAAGGGAGAGAATAACCAATGACATTCATACAAACTGAAAAAATCCAAGCACCTACACTTTACAAAACAAATACAACGGCGGTTACTGCGTTTAATTCCGCAATGGAGACAATCAAGGCGGAGCAAACACAATTGATGGCACAAGAAAAACAAGCGCTGCAGAGAAAAGCCGAAATCCCTAACGAGATCCATAAACTGAAGCAGACGTTGTCGGAAACATATGGAATGGAAGAACGCAATTCCATCCGGACCAGCATTGAAACACTTGAAACTGAACATGAACAAGTATTGGATTCGCTTAGCGTAGATGTTCGTGAAACCATCGGGGATAGAATGGCAGAGCTTGGAGTAGAGGAATTGAAAAACCAGGCAGCCGCAGAACATGCACAGGCAGAAAAAGAAATCACTGTGTATCTAAGTAAGTTAACGGAAGCTTTTCATGAGAGCCGGATGTTGGGCAGGAACTTACTGGACACTAACAGTTTCAAGAAAAACAAAACGAAATTTGAAAGTACGGAAAAATATTTAAGCGGAAAGTAATCCCCCCCCAGAAAAATATTTTTTAAAAAACTTCTCAGGGGATGGAAGGGGGGGACCTTTTCCGCCTCCACTGATCTCAGAGAAAAAGGGGTGTGAGAATTGGCTAGATCAAAGCAAGTCATTAAAAGAGAAGCAATAAAAAATATGAAGGAACTGGGGACGTATAAACCTCAATTCAATACGATGATTAATAATTTCGCCGGAATGCAGCACCAGTACGAGGTTTTTGAAGAAACGTTTATCGAGTCGGACTACCAAATTACAGAGGCCTATACGAATAAAGCGGGCGCAACCAACGATAGAAAGGTTCCAATCTATACGGCAATGGAAGGTTTACGGAAAGATATTGCGACATATTCCGACAGATTAGGACTAAATCCGAAGGCATTAGAGAGCATTAAGGTTGAAAAAGCCGGAGAATCTAATCTCGAATCGTTTCTAAAGAGTCTTTCTTGAGCATCTGTAATGAACCAAGAGGAGGTGAAGTATATGGCAAAAACAACCGCGAGAAAATCAGAAATGTTGCTAAGATCCGGGACCAATGAACACGTTGAATACCGTAAACGGCAAGCAGAAGAAATTAAAAGAACGCCCGAGTATCAGGCTTCTCTTAAAAAACGTAAGGCTAAACTATTAGAACGCAAGAAAAAAATGTTGGAAAGTCTGAATCCCAAAAGATAAAAGAGGGTGAAATCATGTTCGCTTCAAATCGAAATATTAATAAAGCTTTTAGTATAGAAATCGACGGAAAAAAAGTGAAACTGCGAATCAATAAGGCCGCGATAATGTTATATAAAAGCCGGTATAAGCTAGACCCTTTCAAAGTCATGGCAGATCATTTGAAGTTGGACAAAGTGAATTTGAAAAACAGCGACCAAATGGCGCAAATTGTCTGGGCGTTTGCTAAGACGGCTGATAATAAAATCCCGGAATATGAAGAATGGTTAGAAGGGTTCGAAGTCTTTCCGTTAACAGAAATCTTTACGGAGATCGCTCAAAAAATAAGAGAATAGAGGCGGTGCTGTTTGAAAGATACTTTGCTTAAAAAAGAACCATCTTATCTCAAACGGGTCCGCTGCATTAAATGCAGTAGGCTACTCGGGAAATTAATCGGTACTGCTGAAATCAAATGCCACAAATGTGGCCAACTGAATATTTTCAAAAATAAATAATAAAGGAATTCATTTTCCAGACACTATAGAGACTCCAGAAGTCCAGCCGCTTTACTGTGGCCGGGCTTCTTTTTCTTTTTTTTGGAAGCCAGTGAGTAAAGCGAGCAACCATAAAAGAGGTGGAGAACAATGGTAAAGATACAAGGTATCACAATTGAACTTGGAGCTGATGCTTCAGGCATTGAATCAGCATTAACGGATGTCAATAAGGCATCTGGAAAAACCAGTAAGGAACTCAAACAAATTAACAACGCATTGAAGTTCGATCCAAGTAACGTCAATCTTCTGCAGCAACGTTTAGATGTCTTGCAGGACGCAGTAAATAATACTACAAGCAAACTAGATGCTCTGCGCCAAGCACAGGCAGAAGTAAACCGACAATTCGAAGCCGGGGAAATCGATGATTCTACTTTCCGCGCATTCAATCGTGAGGTTGAGTCTGCAGAAATTTTGCTTCGAAACTTGCAGAATCAGGCACAACAAACAGACCTGCAAATACGGGGCGATGTCGATACTGGGGATATTGAAGATGCAGAACGAGACATTGAAAACCTAGGTGACACGGCACAGGAAACAGGCAGAAAGATTGGCGATGGCATTTCTAAGGGCGCAGCTGTGGGTGTTGCCGCTATAGGTGGTCTTGTCACCGGTATGCAAGAAACAAACATGCAGCTAGCAATGTTAGAAACACAGGCAGCCAATGCCGGTAGTGGACTTCGTACCTTCAGTACAAACACGAAACAAATGAGCGAAGAAGAACTGGCAATCTATGAAGAAAAACTTGATAAAGAAGAAGCTAAGTTGGATGAAAGTCTCAGCAATAAAGCAGATGCCTTGTCTGCAGCTTATGACGATCAGAAGGACGCGCTGAGCAAGACACTGGACGATGAATATGAAGCCGTTTCTAAGTCTTATGACCAACAGTCCCGTGCGCTTGAAAAGTCCCTGAGCGATGAAATGGAAGCCTTGCAGAAAGCATCGGATCAGAAGCTCGCGTTAATCGATAAAGAGTATCTCGAAAAAATGAAACTCATCGATGAAGAGCGCTATAACCAAATCAAAGCAATTGATGATGAAATTAACGGGCTGAGAGGGTTAACGGAAGCTGAGGAAAGAGCTGCTAAGAAACGTGAAGACGCAGAGCGACGCGGTGAATTAAACGGTGAGATTAGTAATGCTAAATCTGCTGAAGAGCGACAAAAGGCTATTGAAAATTTACAGGAGTTTGAAGCAAGACTTCGTGCTGAACAAATTAAAGAAGAACGCAACAATCAGATTGAAGCGTTAGGGCAACAAAAAGAAAACATTAATGAAGCGTTCGATCAAAGAAAAGAAGCCATTCAAGCTGAGTTTGATTTGCGTAAAGAACAGGTTAGTGAAGAGCTAAAAATTAACACAGAAAACTTACAAGAAAGACAAGCAATCGAATTGGAATCATTCAACGCCATCAATCAGTCCAAACTTGAAAGCTTAAAGGAACAGCAAGAAGGAAGTAAAAAGTTACTGGATGAACGATTGGCTGCAGAACTTGCGGCAACCGAAAAGGCTCATCAAGACGAGTTAGATTCCTTCGTGAAGATGAATGCAGAAAAAGTAGAAGTGGCAAAAACGGCTCCTATTGAGCAGTCTACAAGGTTGGTTGTGGATACCGACGTTCAAGGATTGTCTTTAGAAGACATCAATAAGGCTCGAGAGAATTTAGCAGCCGTTGGACAAGATAACGGGCAGATCACCGAGGCGATGGGTAACTTATTCCAGGCAGGTTATACCACGGAAGAAGAAATAAACAAAGTGACAGAGGGTATCGCTGGTGCGATTGCAAAGTATAGCGAGACATTTTCGTCAGAAGGCTTAGCTGAATCTTTTACAACTACTGTACAAACAGGGGAAGTAACCGGACAACTAACCGACCTGATGGAAAAGAGTGGCGTCAGTGTGGAAGAGTTTAACACGAAGCTACAAGGTCTCTCGTCCACACAGGAGCGTGCAAATGCCATTTCCCAACTGCTAGCCGACCAAGGGTTAAATGCCATGTATGAGCAGTATGTGAGGGAGAATGAAGCCGTTGTTGCAAATGCACTGGCGACGCAAGATTTGGAAGATGCGATGGCCAAATTAGCCATTGCCTTAACACCAGTAGTGATAGCAGTTACAGCAGCAATTACAGCATTCGCAAACTTTGCGGCTGAAAATGAAACCTTGACCGTTATTGCAGCATTTGTCACGACTGCCATTGCGGCGATCAGTGGGGCATTCCTTCTGTTGGCACCAGTGATTTCAGGCATTATTAGTTTGTGGCCAATCCTGGCAGGAGCCTTTGCAGCAATTTCTGCACCAATAGCCATAGCGATCGGTGCCGCGGCCGCCCTGATTGCGGCATTTGTTTTAGTCGTAAAGAATTGGGATTGGATAAAGGAAAAGGCATCAGCTTTCGGTGAATTTTTGGGTAATGTTTTTGTCTCAATGGGTGACGCCATAACGGGTGTATTTACTGGATTAGGAGACAATATAACGTCGATTTGGTCCGGCATTACAGATGGCATCCGAAATTCCATAAATCTAATTATAGAGTTGATCAATGGATTTATTAATGGCATGAACACGCTACAGATTCCAGACTGGGTTCCGGCCATCGGTGGGGCTGGCGTTAATATTCCAGACATTCCAATGTTGGCAAAAGGAACGGATTATTTCCAGGGTGGTATGGCCATTGTGGGAGAACAAGGTCCTGAACTTGTGGAAATGCCGAGGGGTTCGAAGGTCAGACCGAATGACGAAACGATGGGCATGCTGGGCGGAACGACGATTACCGGCAATAACTTTGTTATTCGTGAAGAAGCCGATGTTAAACGTGTTGCACGTCAACTGTATGATTTACAGCAGGTGGATAGAAGAGGACGTTAAACTCAATAAGACAAGCAGCCATTAATTTGGCTGTTTTTTTATTGCTGCTATTACTCGAAAAAGAGTAACAGCTTGAAGGTATCTATTTTACAAGCGTACCAAAAAGTACATGCTCAAAAGAAGAGGAAAATGACTTTCTTCCATTTTTGAAAAGCAAAACAGAGAATAAGCCTTTCGTCGCGCGACGAAAACCGAATCCCTCACAACTCAATTCTATTTTTGTTGAAAAAAGTGTTTTGGTAGAATTAAGCGAAATTGATATCAAAGTGGAGGTATAGGCCATGACCAATAAACTTTACATTCTACGGAGAGAAAACAGGTTAACGCAAAAGGATATGGCTAAAATTTTACGAATCAGTAAGTCTTCTTATCAAAACAAAGAAATCGGAAGAACAGCTTTCGCGCTACCAGAAGCAATTTTAATCGCTAATTACTTCGGTGTCAGCTTAGATGAATTGTTTGGAAATGTAGGGAATCATATAGAGAATGAAGACATTGCATCCCGAATAGTTGGTTCTTTAATTCGAGCAGAATTAAGCGCGAAAGAGGCAATTGAATTATTAGAAGAAGCGAAAAGTACATATCTGGAAGGAAGTTATCATATCAATTCGGAGAAAAGCTGAAGACATCATATTCCAGTCTGTGGATTTGATAGAAAAAATTTACGAAATAGCTGAATCCAATAAAGGTAAAAGAAACGATTTAACCTCGGGTCCTGAAATTCCTAAGGTTGGGAATTGGGTTCAAATGGTTCTACGTGCAACAACTTTCTTCTCAATTTCTCTACAAATAACACAAGCCTTTTACAACTGTATATTTTTTAACGTTTGTAAAAAATAAGGAATTCTAGACAAAATAAAAGAAGCGCCACCATTTGGTGACGCTTCTAATCTGCTAAACTAAGGGTGAAGGAAGGCCTTCACCTGTACAAACCGAGCGAATCGATTTTTTCCTTAAGAACCATGTTACACTTCTTTCGTTAAGTGGTCAACCATTTTGTTAAAGTAATTATAAACTGAAACCAATCCATTATGGTTTTTGTATTCATTTTTTAACCTTTTACATCTCTGTAATAATTCTTGAACACTCTCATATCGGATTTTCTTCATTTGAGGACTAAGAACAAAGGTATCATAAACATAGAATAATGCTGTTAAATCATGTACCTTTCTATTAGTGAGTTTTTTACGTCGTAAATCGGGTTTTATTGATTTAATGGGAATTACAAAAGACGAAACGGGCTTTGTTACTGGATCTGTTAATTGTCCTACTGCTACAATATCCATAATAATTGGATTATTATGAGCCGCTGAATTTCTGATGTTTTTAACATACTTAAGAACTTCATAGAGCTCTAAATATTTTTTTCTTTTTCTGGTTAAATAATAAAACTCGACGAATTTAACAAAAGCACCAAAAGGAATGATTTCAAAAAAAACCCAAACTGGAGGATTCTCATGATGTTTCTTATAGAGTCCGTTATTGTAGTGAGAGTCCTTTGACATTCCTTTCATATAATACTTCAACGTAGTGTTATCGTAAGTACAAAAATCCTTTACTATTTTGTAACCATCTTCTCGGGAATCATTTGTTATATCCGTAAGTAATTTGGTTTTTATTGAATGCTCAATATCTAAGCACATTTGTAATACCACATATCTTAGTCTCATATCAATTGCTGCTAAATCAGCCAAATATGCAAAATCAAGATTGGTATACTCGCCATTTTTTTTCTGAATGAAGTTCTTTCTATAAGCAGAAATTTTATAGTAATAGTTAGATTTAATTAAAATTTGTTTAGCGTCAGCTTTTGAAATTTTATTAAAACTTATATTCTTTTTTTCCAAGTGATCAATCATTTCATCGAAAGAGAACTTCTTTTTCGTTTTTTTAGACTGTGGATCCGTCATGCTCACCATCCTTTCTAAAATTTTCTATTTAATTCTTATTATAACATCATAAAATATTTTATTGTGCTCTAAAAATAGCAGTTTTTTTAACTTAAGTAATTTACTTGTTAGGCAACAATCCGGCAACAATGAAATGATTTCCTGTAGATTTCTATACAAAGGAAAAATGAAAACCTTCTATATAATAGAGTTTTCAGTACCCCATAGAAAGCTATATCTGTCACTCTTCAATGGGCGGCATGATGTAACAAATTCTCCAAGTCCTCGATTTTTCAAGGACTAAAGAATGCTTCACCAAATCATAATCAAGCCAAATCCCAAAACCTCTCACCAATTCATTGAATTGGTGAGAGGTTTTTTCTTAGAAAACCGCTTTCTCCTCCTCTTACAAATAAAAGGAAAAAAGCGATATATGTTCAAATCATGTCGACTGCATTGAAACTTTTTCCGTATGTGACGACTGTCACTAGCGCTCTATTCGGCTGTCCTGTAAGTTAGCTGTAGAACGCATACTTTGATAGTAAATTTGCATTTAGAGGAGAAGTTTTGAATGAAAAAAATCGCTTGGATCACAGATACAGCTGCGCAACTAGATGAGGCTTTCATCCAAAAACACAATGTCCACATCCTGCCCCTTAGTGTTGTTTTTTCTGATGGGTCATTTCGGGAATCAATCGATCTTACACAAGAAGAGTTTTACGATAAATTGCGCTTAGCCAAAGTTTCACCGAAAACCTCGCAGCCTGCAATTGGTGAGATGGTTTCGTTATACGAAGAGCTTCAATCAGCCGGATATGATTTTGCGATTGCGCTGCACTTGTCAAGCGGCCTTTCGGGAACGTTTGAAAGCGCACAGGCAGCTGCAAAAATGTCCGACTTCAAGGTCTACCCGATCGATTCCAAGATTGGTTCTTTCCCAATGGTGAAAATGATTGAAACGGGTGATGAGCTGTTGGCAAACGGCAAAGGCATCGATGAGGTAGTTGCAGCCATTACTGAAATGACCGCAACGTCGAGGTTGTCGTTTATTCCTTCAAGTTTAAAGCAATTGCATAAAAGTGGGCGAGTTTCGGGAACCCAGGCATTTGTCAGCAATCTATTGAATATTAAAGTGGTTATTAGTTTCGAGGATGGCAAACCGGTGATGAAAGAAAAAGTCCGGTTAAACAAACGTGCAAAAGAAAAGGTAGCGCTATCACTTCGCGCAGATATGGAATGGGGCACTGTACCGGAAGTGGCTGTCATTCACTGCAATAACGCTCCAGACGCAGAACTATGGAAGAACGAACTAGTGCAGGAATTTCCTGATTTAAAAGTACAAGTGGTTTCACTGAGTGTGTGCGTAGCTGTACACGCAGGGGAAGGGACGACTGGGCTTAGTTGGGTTACGTATTGAGGTATCTATAAAGTTAATTCGTGTATGCAGTGAGGAAGAATCCATAATGGGTTCTTCTTTTTTGAATGGCTCAACATATAGCAGGTGGGCTTTGGTATTCGGACAGTCTTACAGTCTTCCAAGGTCACCAATGAGCAGCAAAGTTGTTGAACGTATTTCCCTCTTATATGTTAAGCTTTAAGAAATACAGTAAAATATGGGACTTTTAAAAAAACTAAAAAGTAGATATGAATTTGTTGTGTTTTATCTGACATCGAATCGATGTACAAAAGAAAATATGACAATAAGCGGGGTGTTTGCTTTATGGGAACAACGTTTCAAGAATTGCAGATGTATAAAAATTTTGATGAGTTAAGTAGAGATGTACTGGATCTGGCAAAAGAAATAATGCCTGACCAATTGCTTTATTTAACATCCTTTAGCGACACGCAGCAGATGATTCTGAAGCTCTCGAATGATGATACAAATATTCTCATTACCGAAGGATTGGTTGTAAATCTGAACGAAACGATTTGCAATCGGATTGATTTTGAGAACAAACAACCATTGATTTATGAAGATACGAGGAAAGAGAGCAGTTTGGACAATTTAAGAGGGGCTCTTGAAGAGGCCAATATCAGATCTTATTTGGGTATTCCCATCTCTCTAATGAATGGGGAAAGGTTCGGGACTCTGTGTGCGGTAAATGATGAAGAGAGCCGTTTCGACAAGAAGAGTGTGGAATTGCTGCAAAGAATCGTCAGGATGTTTTCGTATTATTTGTATTTGGAACGTTTTGCCTACAGAGATTCACTGACGGAACTATACAACAGACACTACCTGACGAATTTTTTTAAAGATGATTCTAAACCAGCTGGAGTGCTATTTTTCCTTGATTTGGATGGATTTAAAAAGGTAAATGATATATATGGGCACGATACAGGGGATCTTGTGTTGCAAAAAGTTGCTTCAAGGCTTCAAAAGTTTGCGGCTGAACATCAGAATGCCTTTGTGGTTCGATTAGGAGGCGATGAATTCATCGTTCATCTTTCTGATGTTTCCAGCGAAGAAGAAATGAGCAAGCAAGCCAAGCACGTACTTCACAACTTAAGCATGTGGGATGGAGAATACGACCTCTCTGCCAGTATGGGGATTGTCACGTATCCGGTTAATTACACAGGTGATATAAAAATGCTTCTTAAACACGCCGATCAGGCGCTGTATCATGCAAAAACTTCAGGGAAGAACAGATATAATTTTTATTGATACCTTGTTGAAATTAAGCAAGTTTATAAATTCGGTAAAAACTCTTAGCGCTTACATTTGAGGTTAGGAGTTTTTATATGGATTTTTATTTCCGGTTCTTCGCAGTTCGTTTTTGTTTCAAATTAATAAGGATCTCTCCCACCAGCACTAGTCGCATTGTTAAACATCTCTCATAATTTATGCTAAACTTAAATAAATATAGTTAAATTTTGTATCGAATAAAAGGCAATAGGGCAGAATCATTTCTGTTATTTTTTACTTACCCTTTTGAATTGCTGAGAAAGTAAATAATAATAATTGAGGTGCTGTATGGAGATAACATTTCAGGAACTAGGGATGTATAATAATTTTGAAGAGCTGGCGAGTGACGTACTTGGCCTAGCCAAAGAAATTTTGCCGGATCATTTGTTTTATTTAAGTTCCATTAGTGGCAATCAGCAACTAATCTTAAAGCTTTCTGACCATGAGACAAGTATTCCGATGGCTGAGAACACGATATTTAATATTAGCGACTCATTGTGCCATCAGGTCGATTTCGAGAAAAAACAACCTGCGATTTTTAGAGACACGAGAGAAGAAAGCGATTTAGATCATTTAAGAGAAGGAATCGAGGGAGCCAATGTCCGTTCTTATTTAGGCATTCCGATTTCGCTCGTAAACGGAGAAAAGTTTGGGACATTGTGCGCGGTAAATGACAAAACCAGTCTTTTTGATGAAAGAAGCATCGATTTATTGCAGCGGATTGTTCGAATGTTTTCCTACTACTTAAATCTGGAGCGATTTGCATATCGCGACTCGTTGACGGATCTCTATAATAGACGGTACTTATCTAAATTTTATGAGCAATATGCCAAAGATGGAGGCACAATGTTTTTCATGGATTTGGATGGATTCAAAAAAGTGAACGATGTACATGGCCACGAGGCTGGAGATTTGGTGTTAAAAGAAGTGGCTTCGAGGCTTCAAAAATTTGTGAAGCAGCACTCTGATTCCTTTGTGGCCAGAATAGGCGGTGATGAGTTTGTCATTCACTTTTCTACTTTATCAAATAAAGCAGAAATGACTCGACAGGCAGAACAATTGCTCAAAAACTTAAGCACATGGGATGCCCAATACCAACTTTCTGCAAGTATTGGAATTGTCACGTATCCGATCAATGGTACGGACGATTTGCAGACACTTCTAAAAAATGCGGACCAGGCATTGTATCGTGCAAAAACGTCTGGAAAGAATACGTACAATTTCTATTAAGCAGCTCAGCTAATGAGAGTATGGATGGATTCGAAAATTTATCATCTAATGAAACGATCAAACGTGCCTGATTCGGGTGGTGGAATTTGAAGGGAGTTGACCAGATGGCGGAACTAAGTCAATTGCAAAGGATTTATAATCAATCCACATACAAGTTGACCGGCCACGGCGCACGAAATGTTCATGTGCTGAAAGAAGCTTTTCAGGCAGTTGATGGCGAGTTGCTCAGTGATTTGTATGGACAAGGCCAAGTAATTGAAGATTTCCAAAAGAAAATGGCTGCTTTGCTTGGAAAAGAGAGCGCTGTCTTTTTTCCAAGCGGTACCATGGCCCAACAAATTGCGTTGCGCATCTGGTGTGATGAAAAAGGCATAAGAAAAGTAGCCTACCATCCGCTTAGCCACTTGGAAATTCATGAAGAAGACGGGTTAAAAGAATTGCATAACATTGACTCGGTTTTTCTGACAGACCGCGATCAAGTGGTTGATCTGGCAGACGTACTGGAACTGAGAGAAGAGGTTGCCACTGTGTTGCTGGAGCTGCCGCAACGCGAAATCGGCGGGCAGTTGCCGAGCTTTGAAACGCTTGAACAAATTTCGCAGCATTGCCGCGACAAGGAAATCAGGCTGCATCTTGATGGGGCCCGGCTGCTTGAAGTTTTGCCGTATTACAAAAAAACTGCGGCCGAGGTTTGTGCGTTATTTGATAGTGTTTACTTATCTTTGTACAAAGGCATCGGCGGAATTGCAGGTGCGATATTAGCAGGAGACGGCGATTTTGTGGACCAATCAAAAGTTTGGAAAAGACGGCACGGCGGCGATTTAATCAGTTTGTACCCTTACATCATCGCAGCCGATTTTTATTTTGACATGCGGGTACACAAAATGGAGCAGTATTTTAAAGAGGCCCAGGAAGTTGCGGATGAGTTTAATTCTTGTTATGGTATTTCCACTCTTCCTGCTGTTCCTGTTTCAAATATGTTCCATGTCCACTTTCCATATGCTAAAGAGCGAGTGGAACTCGTTTTATTAGAATTGGAACAACAAATAGGCGTAGGAATAACCAATCATTTAAAGGCGAATGGGAAGCATTCTTGTTCGTTTGAAGTGACTATGGGAGATCAGTATTCACTGGTACCTAAAGAACGCGTTAAAGAGTTATTTGAGCAGCTTGATAAAAGCATGACAAATCATTTTTTGACTAGAAATTAATGCTGAGCAGCTGTTAATGATGTGAACCCTCTCTACAATTTTCCAAATTGTGGAGAGGTTTTTTTGTGTGCGTGGCACTTTTATTTTCGGGATGTTTCCAAGAAACAAAGAAATTCTGTTTATCCATCTAAACTTCGATCTAGAGCCCGCGACTTTCCACAAATGCATGATTCGTGTAAACTGTATAAGGTTAAGAAAAAATGAGATAGTGTTGCACACATAGACAATGATTGATTTTCACTATAAAACCAAGAAGAATTTTCGGATAGAGGCTTCGCCTAACATCCCGTAATGAAAGGATTGAAACTTGAACATGAAAGAGAATTTTTGGCTTGATTTGCCAAAGCCGTTTTTTGTATTAGCGCCAATGGAAGATGTTACAAATGTTGTGTTTCGCCATGTAGTGGCTGAAGCGGCAAGACCTGATGTATTTTTTACCGAGTTTACGAACACGGAGAGCTATTGTCACCCGGAAGCTGTTTTCAGCGTGCGGGGGCGTTTGACGTTTACCGAGGATGAGCAGCCGATGGTGGCGCACATATGGGGAAACAAACCCGAACATTTCCGGGAAATGAGCATCGGTATGGCGAAGCAGGGCTTTAAAGGAATCGACATTAATATGGGATGCCCTGTGCCTAATGTTGCCGCAAAAGGAAAAGGCAGCGGTCTGATCAATTACCCGGGCAACGCAGCTGAAATTATCCAAGCATCAAAAGCAGGCGGATTGCCTGTCAGTGTCAAAACACGTCTCGGCTATACCAACGTGGACGAGTGGAAAGGCTGGCTGACTCATGTGTTGGCGCAGGATATCGCCAATCTGTCGATCCATTTGCGTACCAAAAAAGAAATGAGCGCGGTGCCTGCACATTGGGAACTCATTCCGGAAATCAAGAAACTCCGGGATGAAATCGCGCCGAATACACTCTTGACGATCAATGGAGACATCCCGGATCGCCAGGCGGGCCAGGAACTTGCCGACAAATACGGCATTGATGGCGTCATGATTGGGCGCGGCATTTTCCACAATCCGTTTGCTTTTGAAACAGAACCAAAAGAGCACAGCAGCAAAGAATTATTTGACCTGCTGCGGATGCATCTGGATCTTCACGACAAATACTCAACAGACATCGAACCGATTTCATTCAAACCGCTTCGCCGTTTCTTTAAAATCTATGTTCGCGGCGTCCGTGGCGTTGGGGAATTGAGAAACCAATTGATGTACACAGAAACGACGGATGAAGTGCGGGTATTGCTTAACGATTTTGAAGCTGCAATGGAAGCTGAAAATTTACAAGCTGCAGAAAACAGCTGAGTTTGGAATAAGTTCATAAATAAAGTTTTTGCAAAAGGCCTCCCGCCAATTCACTGAATTGGCAGGAGGCCTTTTTTACAGCTTCGGAAATTTCTTGCGTTTTTTTGGGTATAAAATTACAATGAAAGCAAAAATATATTAGTAAGAGAAAAAGCGAAAAGAGCTGAACTTAGAAGGTGGGCAAGAACCAATAAAGAACAAACAGAAAGGAGCACAGTTTCCAAAAAATTGAGCATGTTGGATTCCAGTTACACTTTCAAACATCGTATTGTCTCAACTGATGCTGCAGTCCGGATGGAAATGATCGAACTACTTTCTGAATGCCAGACACTCATGCTTCGTTGCCGCTAGCAGAAGCAAGATTATTGGAAATGCATTCAGGCCAAAGGAGTCGGATAAGATGAAGAAATATTTGGCTGAGTTTATCGGTACGTTTATTTTGGTGTTTTTGGGGACAGGTGCAGCAGTTGTTTTGGGCGGGTACACAGGAGGCACGGACACAGGATTTTTGGGCGTTCTGGCGATTGCATTTGCTTTTGGGCTTTCTATTGTCGCCGGTGCGTATGCCATTGGCCACGTTTCAGGATGCCACGTCAACCCGGCCGTTTCTTTGGCTGTATTGATGTCTGGCAATCTGACGCTTAAAGAATTTGGGGGATATGTGGGTGCGCAGATTTTAGGGGCATTGGCAGGCAGTTCGGTTCTCGCTTTTGTCAACGCCAGTTCGGCAAATTTGGAAGGGTTCGGTGCAAACGGGTATGGAGAGTTGAGTGCAGTTGGATTAAATTTGACGGGTGCCCTTGTCGTCGAAGTGATTCTTACCTTTATCTTTGTCCTGGCCATTCTTGGTGTGACTTCAAGCAAGTCCACTTCGCACATGGGAGGAATTGTGATCGGGTTGACACTGACGCTGGTCCACATTATCGGCATCCCGCTGACTGGTACTTCTGTCAATCCGGCCAGAAGTTTAGCTCCGGCTATTTTTGCGGGCAGCGATGCGTTGGCTCAAGTTTGGGTATTCATTGCTGCTCCTCTGGTTGGAGCAGCTCTGGCAGCTCTTGTGTTTAAATCTTTCTTTGTTGTCAAAGAAGAAACCGGTATTGAGGTGGCGGGAGAGCCTGATATCGATAGAGCAGACAAGTAACAAAAAACTGCTTCCTGCTAAAAAAAGGAAGCGGTTTTTTGTTTGTCTACAGATGGCGCTTATATGAAAGGCTTTAGCATAAGACCTAAATAATATCTAAATTAACGAACTATTCTGTATTTTATATTGATTTCCAGTGTAAGCGCTTTTATAATAAGGATAATACCAAATGTGCTGAATTGGAACATATGTAAAACAGCTTTCATTGAAGCGGGGAAGGGAGCGTGGGTAATGAAAATTGAGGAAGAGCTGGCGATTATTGAACTGGAAGCAGATTCAAAAGAACAAGTGTTGCAGCAGTTAGGCAGCCGGTTAATCAGGCAAGGCTACGTCAAAGAAGGATTTATCGAAAGCATACTCCAAAGAGAAGTGGCTTATCCGACGGGATTGCCGACTGAACCATATGGTGTAGCGATTCCGCACACGGATGGAGACATGGTGAATCGCTCAACAGTAGCCTTTGCCAGCTTGAAAAAACCTGTTCCATTTTTGATGATGGGCACTGATGACAAACTGGTAGATGTGAAGCTGATTTTTATGCTCGCTTTAAAGAGTCCGGATGACCAATTGGAAATGCTGCAGAAACTAATGGGGCTGATCCAAGACACGGACATGGTTTCGAAACTGGTCCGGATCAAAAGTGTTGAAGCACTGAATGAACTCGTGGAAGGCAAAGTATAAAATCATTAAAGTTTCCTGAAATAGCCCTTTTCTTTCGATAAATAAAACACAAATCGAGGAGTGAAGTTGATGGGATTCCTGCAATGGTTCGTAGATCTTGGTGCTTCTGTTTTGCTTCCAATTTTAATCTTTATCTTTGCGCTGGTACTGGGCACTAAACCAGGAAAAGCAATACGTGCCGGCATCATTGTCGGGATTGGGTTTGTCGGGATCAACCTGGTTATCGGGTTGCTTGTTTCCAGCTTGGGGCCCGCCGCTCAATCAATGGTCGACAATTTCGGCTTTGAGTTAAACACTATTGATGTGGGCTGGCCTGCGGCTTCGGCAATTTCTTACGGCACGTCTTTAGGCAGTTTGGCGATACCGCTTGGTGTTGGCGTCAATTTGCTGTTGCTGACTTTTGGGTTAACCAAAACGCTGAACGTCGACATTTGGAATTTTTGGCATGTGGCGTTTACGGGCTCTTTGGTCTACGCGCTGACTTCGGATTTTTGGCTTGGGGTCTTGACCATCATTGTTCACTTAATGCTGCTTTATTTAATGGCAGACGTTCTCGCCAAGCATATTGGCAAATTTTATGGCTTCCAAAACATTACTTTTCCACATGGAACTTCGGCACCTTCTGCTTTTGTGGCGATGCCAATGAACTGGGTCTTTGACCGTATTCCAGGATTCAACAAATTGGAAGCCGACCCAGAGTCGATTCAAAAAAGACTCGGTATTCTCGGCGACTCGACCATTATCGGTGTATTGATTGGGATATTGATTGGGATATTGGCGGGTTACGACGTCCCAGGCATCCTGCAGCTGTCGATTCAAACGGGTGCGGTCATGGTGCTGCTTCCGCGCATGGTAGCCCTATTGATGGAAGGGTTGATTCCGGTTTCGGAAGCAGCCGGGGAGTTTGTCAAAAAACGCTTTCCCGGAAGAGACCTCTACATCGGGATGGACAGTGCTTTGGCAATTGGCCATCCAGCAGTCTTGTCCTCCGCGCTGCTGATTGTGCCGATCACGATCTTTATGGCTGTTCTGCTGCCGGGAAATTCCGTTCTGCCATTTGCGGATCTGGCCTCCATTCCTTTCCTGATTTGCTTGATGGTGCCGATATTTAGAGGGAATATCATCCGGACAGTCATTGGCGGATCGATTTATATCGGTGTTGGTTTTTATATCGCGACATGGATTGCGCCGCTGTTTACGGAAGCTGCCATCGCATCAAATTTCGAGATGGGCGAGAACACCAGCATTTCGTCCTTGATCGATGGAGCGGTTTGGACAACGTTCATCTTCGTATGGATTCCTAAAATCCTCAGCTGGTATGGCATGATTGGGTTGGGATTATTGATCTTGTTCGGGCTAGTTTATCAGAATAAAATTAAGCCAAAGCGCGAAAAACAGATAGAAGCACCAAGAGAGGAAGAGAAAATTCAATGAAAAAACTATTGATAATGTGTGGAACAGGAATCGCTACATCGACTGTGGTCAAAGGGAAAGTCGAGCAATGGCTGAAGGACAATAACTTGAGCCAGGAAGTGAAAATTTATCAATCCAAAGTCAGTGATGAAATCGGCCGGATTGACGAATACGATGTCGTATTGTCGACTACCTTGGTGCCCAATAACATTAAAGATAAGGTAATCGACGGAGTGCCGCTCTTAACTGGCATCGGGGTTGATAGCATGTATGAAAGAGTACTGGCAGAAATTAAACGCGAATAAAGAAAAACGGTCACACAAGAAATCAATTGATTTCTTGTGTGACCGTTTTGTTATAGAGTCCAAGGTTTTTCTGCTAATCGACTATCGTGGATTAAGGCAAAGAATTAATAACCTCATTAAGCTGTTCCTTCACGATATCCGGACGCTGTTCCGCAAATGCTCTGAGGCGGTTTACTTCTGATTCCCAGACTTCGGTGGAGGATAAAGATTTCCAACGCTCCAGATGAGTTGGCATTTCTGGTGCAATTTGAGCTTCCAAATCATTAATCTTTTCCAGAACATTCGGAGTGTTGAAAGGCCCTTCAATCATTTCATTCATTATGGTCTGGAATTTCGATTGAACTGTCTCATTTTGCATTAAAGATCTAAACAAGACTGTGGACTCGTCATCTCTTAATGCCCAGCGTAAGGTATTATGATTCTGCATATTTTGTTCTTCGTATCTTGCAAATCCAAAGTCGGTATCAAAAAGCATCCAACGCCATCGGCCATCGCTGCCATAAGGACCACCTTCGGTAAATTCTACATTTTTGCGCCATAGTGCAGTGTTGTTAGTGCCTGAGTCTGTGTTCCCAATAAAGATTTGGATTGCCATGTAATTCAAGTAATTTTCGAGATCCAGCTGCTGTTCCATGTGAGCGAGGTGTTGTGATTGCCTCAGGTCATTTGCATTGGCATAAGCTAGCATTTCATTGTAATGGACGTCATCACCAAGTGAACCTTCCTCAATTGAAAATCCTGAGTCCTCCTCACTATCTGACTCTAATAACACAATTTCGGCTGCATCTAAGTTGTATTTTATTTCAATGTACTCAGCGTTAAAGGATTCTCTTAAATTGTGAAGACCCCAATACTCGCCATTGATTAAAACTACTGCAGGTTTGTATGCCTGGGTATCAATTGGCCGATCTGCTACCAATTCCTGAATTAGGGCATCTCGAAACATCGTGCTATTCCAATCATTACCAGAATTCCGGAGGGTTAATTGGTTAAACTCTTCGACAGAATGGTTTTCGAAAAATGGATAGTAAAAACGACTTTGACCATATTCGCTTTTTGAGTACATTCTTAAGCTTTTTTGTGGATAATTACGCGTTACGCCTCCATGAATGCGCAAGCCGATATTTTGTGACAATGTCCGTTCATTATCAGGTTCGAAGTATTCAACATGGGCTAGCCTTTCCCATTCGCTTCCTCTTTTATTGTAATTGCTTTCTTCTGCCAATTGCATTCGATTAAAATACATGCCTGGGACATAAATGCCTTCTTCTTCACTAAATAATGAATCAGGATCAACAGAGAGGGCAATTACCGGCAAAGTTGGACTTACTTCGTTTAATAAATAGGTTTGAGTAATGGTTTCACTCATTTCTCCAGCTTCGTAAGTTGAAGCCCTAATAACAATTCCTTTTTTTACAGTGGCAGCATCAAACTGATAGGCTGCAGTATTTGGTGAGGTGTTAATATTTGCCAAGACAGCCCCTTGATTTTTCAGCTCTTCATTTAAAACAATGGAAGATTGATAACGAGTGGATTGAACGGTAGGCAAAGAACCATCAACCGTATAATAAATTTCTGCATTTGAATTACTCGATTCTAAAGTCAAACTAGAACCTGGAGCAATGATTCCTCCTTCTATTGAGAAAAGGGGAGGCGCAGCTTTTACATCAAAATCCTTATCTAAGATGTTCGGGGCCAAATCGGCAAGAGGAGTATAATCTACGATCCCATTCCCGGTCAAGTAAAGCCGTTCTGTAAGTTGAACCAGACTGCGAAGTGGTACTGTATCTTTAATTTGATTATTCCGCAAGTTAACATCTTTTAGTGTTTCAATGCCGCTCAGTACATCAATAGACATAATTCGATTGCCTCGCGCATTTAGGTTAACAAGGCTATCGCTATTGTTCAATGCGGTTAATTCTTCAATGTTATTGTCACGTATGTTTAGCGTATGCAGCTGAGTCAAGCCTTCTGCAAAATCAATTTCAGTCAAACGATTATTTTCGATATTAATGTCTTCAATCATTGGGCTAGACAACTTTAGTTCCGTTAATTCGTTGAAGCTTACATCCAAACTAACTAAATTAGTCAATTGTTCAATTCCATCTACGGACGTTAATAAATTGTCTGATAAAATTAAGGTTTCTAAAGAAGTAAAATGCTCGATGCCATCGATGTTCGTCAAGGCATATCCGGATAAATCCAATTCTGTAATTTCTTTTGCAGTTTGTTGGTTAAAATTTGTTGAAGGAATTTCTGCCTCTACTTCCAAAGCTTGTGCAAATGAAGTATCTAAGACGGTAGCTTCATTTGCTGTATAATACATGCCTGACCAAAATGCAATCAAAAAAATCATGATTGCAAAAGCTAATAAAAATTTCATAGGTCCTCCTTCTGCATTTGGGACTGTTCAAACGGTTTAAACACGGTTTGAAAAAATAAACAACTACTAGTATACTATCAAGAGTTCTAGAATTTAACAATGATATCTGCATAGTGACAGGATTTTACGAAAGTGGTGGCTTAATGGCTCAAGAAATTTTTAAACGATATGAAGTAAAATATCTTATTTCTTTCTCACAGTATGTAGACTTGAGAGAAAAAATACTTGAGCATATGAGGTACGATACATATGGAAATCAAGAAGGGAAATACAATATCGTTAGTTTATATTTCGATTCAGACGATGCTAGAATCTACCATGAGACGCGAAATAAAATGCCGTTTCGGCAAAAACTGAGATTGCGAATTTACGATCGTGCCAATCTAAACAGTACTGCTTTTATCGAAATCAAACAAAAATTCAAAAATGTTGTCAACAAAAGACGAACTGTTATACCTCTTGGCAAAGCATACGAAGCGCTCGAAACTACAGACAGTGGGGACGTTTCTCAATTTCTAGCTTCCAATAATCAAATTTTGAAAGAGGCATTGCATTTTAAAGAATTGTATCAGTTGAAGCCGGAGGTCATTGTTAGTTATGACCGTCAAGCGTTTGTGGGCATTGATCAACCAGATTTACGTGTCACGTTCGATTATAACTTGATGTGTCGGAAAGATGATCTGGCGATTGAAAATGGTCCACAAGGTGAATCTTTCATTGATTCGGATATGGTTGTACTTGAAGTCAAAGTATCTGACACTGTACCTTTTTGGCTTGCCCGATTGCTTAGCAACAGCAACTGCAGCAAAGAAAGCGTTTCAAAATTTTGTTCCAGTATAGATTTATTAGCAGACCTTGCAACAGAAGAAAAAATTGCTAAGAACGGAGAGCCCATGACGACATGATTACAGATTTTAATAGCATCACTCAAACTTTTTTAACCGATATCAAACAATTGGCAGATATTACATCACGCTTGACTGTTTTAGAAGCCATAGCCGCCATTTTCTTGAGTTTTATTTTAACTACTATTATTGCGTTTCTTTACAAAAAAACACATACGGGTGCACGTTATTCTCAGTCTTTTGTCCAAACGATTATCATAATGGGGGTCACAGTGGCAGTAGTTATGATAGTCATTGGCAATAATGTAGCTGTGGCTTTCGGTTTGGTCGGCGCTTTTTCCATTATTCGCTTCCGTAGCGCAATGAGCGATCCAAAAGATATTGCATTTATCTTCTTTGGCATGGCTACAGGTATTTCCTGCGGTCTAGGCTTTTACATTTTAGCCATCATCTTTACCGTTTCGTTGTCAGCTATTATTTTGATGTTGTATTTTATGGATTTCGGCAAAAGCGCAACTTCCAAAAAACGTTTGACGATAACGGTTCCCGAAAACTTACACGACGAAAATACCTTCGATAAAATATTATCAAAGCATTTAAAGTTTTTTGCACTCAGTTCAATCGAGACAACCAATTTAGGAACGATGATACAGTTGGTATACGTGGTCCAAAACAAAGAAGGTATAAAAGATAAACAATTAATGGATGAATTGCGGCAAGTAAATGGCAATTTAAAAGTATCAATAAATTATATTGGCACGGAAGTTTTTTAACCCAATGAAACAACTAAAAACAGGCATCTTCAAATCGATTATGGTCGATGAAGATACCTGTTTTTAGTTTGACCTATAAATTCTTTCCTCTGGTCTCAATCACATTTTTATACCAATGGAACGACAGTTTTTTCTTGCGGTTCAGCCCATCTTTGTGATCGACATAAATAAAACCGTATTGCTTTTTATAGCCGTTCAGCCAGCTCAATAAGTCAATAGCTGACCAAGCGTAATAACCTTTCAGGTTAATGCCTTGGCGTATGGCAAGTTTAATGACCTTCAAATGCTCTTCAATGTATTTAATGCGTGGAACATCAACGATTTCGCCATCAATGATCGGATCTTCGTCGCCGAGCCCATTTTCAGTGACGTACATTTTGACGTCGCCATAGCGCGCTTTTAGCATATGCAATCCATCCAAAAATCCTTGTGGCGAAATTTCCCATCCCCATTTGGTATAAGTTTTGTCACCCATTTTGACGGTTCGGTAAAAGCCATCAAATGAAGGGCTGCCAGGAACTAGCGTGGAGCTTTCTCTTGAATGTTCTATGGAAGAAACTGCTTCCAGATTTTTTTCCACACGGATCGGCTGGTAATAGTTGAGGCCGATAAAGTCATTGTTCTCAGCGTTTCTTCTCAAAGTGTCGAGCTCTTCTTCTGTCCAGTCGGGTGTCCACCCTTTTTCCTCTAGCTGCTGGACGACATAGGGCGGGTATTCGCCTTTTAAAATCGGGTCATAATACCAGAAGGTCTCGTATTCGTTGGCATGCTGAGCTGCTTGTAGGTTGTCTTTATTGTCATCTACGCTATAAGCAGGAAGGAAGACATGTGTAATGCCAATTTCGCCATATTGCTTCAGGTTCTTGTAAGCTTCTACTGCTTTGGCGTGTGCATAGAAAACATGGTGTGTCGCTTGGAAGTATTTCTTTTCGTCATTTTGGATACCTGGCGGATGCGCACCCTTCAAATAGCCGAGTCCACAGAACATGACCGTTTCGTTGAACGTGATCCAATGCTTAACGCGGTCGCCGAACGCTTGGAAACAAATTTCCGCATACTTGACGAACGCGTCAACTGTCCGCTTATTGGTCCACCCGCCATCTTCTTCCAGTGCCAGTGGCAAATCCCAATGATATAATGTCACAAATGGAACAATGCCGTATTTTAAGCATTCGTCGATCAGGTTGTTGTAAAATTCAAGACCTTTTTCATTCACTTCACCATCACCATCAGGCAAAATACGTGCCCATGAAACGGAAAAGCGATACGATTCAAGACCCATCTCAGCCATTAATCGGACATCTTCTTTGTAGCGGTGATAATGATCGATGGCGATGTCGCCATTTGTTCCTTCAAAAGTTTTTCCGGGAATTTTTGAAAAGACGTCCCAGTTGGTTGTTCCTTTACCATCTTCATTGGCTGCGCCTTCTACTTGATAGGAAGCAGAAGCTGCACCGAATAAAAAGTCATGTGGAAATTTCAATTCGCTCTCGCCTTTTTTCATTTTGTACGACCTCCATCTGCATTTGCTACTGTACAGTATAGCAGGCGGGTGCTGGAAGACCAATGGCTTAGAAGAAGCAAAACGTATTGGGGGAAATAAGATTCAGAAGAAAAGAGTTATTTAACCTGTAGCTCCTTCTTTAGACACAGAAAAGACAAAAGTAGTAGGTTAAAATAATCGCAAAAGGGAATACTATGTAAAATGAAGCTTTGGTCATTTAAAGTGGAGGTAATAGAAAAATGAAGAATGTAGAAGACGCAAAACGTCTGCTCATTGCCGAAAAGCTCAAGCATTACAATGAACGCTTGGCGGATATGGAGCGCGATTTGCAGTTTTTTTATGAAGAGTCAAAGGATGATAAAGAGTCTCTGGAAATTATTGTGGACCTGCAGCATAAAGTAAGACAATTAAAAAAAGTGAAAAATAGTGAAAATCATCAGACAGTCATCTAAAACTGTCTTTTTTTGTTGTCTATTGCCTGCCTGATGGACTCGGAAATATGTGCTATTATTAGAGATGGATTTAATGTGGATAGACATCAATACGGGAATTCAACAGGAGGCAATAAAATGGATAATAATGATTTGTTGATTAGGCTTCGCTATGCACTGGACATAAAAAATAAAGATGTGATTGAGATTTTCAAATTAGGCGGCGTGGAGCTAAGCAAGGAAGAAGTGCTGAAAGTGCTGACGAAAACTCCGGAAAGTGACGAAGAAGATGATGACAGCATCTGGGCTGAGCCCGAAAACGAGGATTACATCAAAGCAGATGATCATTTATTCGAATCATTTTTGAATGGCTTGATCATCTTCAAAAGAGGCCGTCAAGAGCCTAAACCTGGACAACCCGAGGTTCCAGCAATGACAAATGAACGTTCGAACAACCTGTTGCTGAAAAAAGTGAAAATCGCTTTGCAGCTGACCAGCGAAGATGTATTGGAAATTTGGGATTTGGCTGGAGTGACCGTAACAAGAGGTGAGTTGGGCGCATTGCTTCGAAAAGTAGGCCACAAAAACTACAAAGAATGCGGCGATCGCTACGCACGCAACTTTCTTAAAGGACTGGCAATTAAATACAGAAAATAAAAGAGCATTTCCACCTGTCGATCAAATTGGCAAGTGGAAGTGCTTTTTTTTGTGAAAGTTAAAAAATTACAGGTGATATTAAAAGAATACAGGTGATAGCGCTTTCATTCTTAATTTCTGAATTTATACTAAAGTTGTACTTAACTTAGTTAAAGGGAGAGGGATGAACAATGAGAAAGAATTTGAAAGGTGTTCTGTTTTTGATGATGCTGTTGGTATTTGCACTGGTAGCTGCTGGATGCAACAGTGATGAAGAGAGCGGAGGCGGATCTTCATCGGCTGTGGATGTGGGAATTGTACTGCCAACTAAAGATGAGCCAAGATGGGTTCAAGATGAGCAGCGCTTTCAAGACGCATTAGCAGATTCTGAATACTCAACTGAAATTTTGTTCAGCCAAGGTTCTTCAGCAAAAGAAAAAGAGAATGTTGAAGCTCTTTTGAACAAAGGCATCAAAGTATTGATCATTACTCCTCATGACGGGCCGGCAGCTGCAGCAGCAGTAGAAGCGGCAAAAGCAGAAGATGTAACAGTCATTGCTTATGACCGTTTGATTACAGATACGGATGCAGTGGATTATTACGTAACGTTTGACAGCTTAGCGGTAGGAGCAGCACAGGCTCAATACCTGGTTGACAATGCAGAAGGCACAGACATTCCGCTTTACCTTTATGCAGGAGCTTCTTCAGATAATAACGCCTTCTTGTTTTTCCAAGGCGCATGGGAAGTACTTCAGCCTAAAATCGCAGATGGTACATTCAAAGTAGCCAACTCAAGTGAAGCCGAAGCATTAAAAGATACGAAAGAATTGTCACGTGAGCAATTGAGCCAAATTATTGGCCAAGTGACAACCAACTGGGATCCGAACGAATCGAAAAACAAAGCACAAACGCATTTGACTTCTGTAAGCGATGACATGAAAGGCGATGTAGCAATTCTAGCGCCGAATGATGGAACAGCCCGTTCAATCGCAGATGTATTTGCTTCTGACAGTGCAGTAACCAATTATTTGATCACTGGACAGGATGCAGAAAAAGCTTCAATCCAGTACATCATCGACGAAAAGCAATCCATGACAGTCTTTAAAGATGTTCGTTCATTGGTAACAGACGCAATGGGCATGGCTGTTGAAGTATTGGATGGTAATACACCTGAAACGACTGGAACTTATGACAACGGCTCGGTAGAAGTAAAAGCAAAACAAACACCGGTCATCGTGGTAGACCAGGAAAACGTCCAAGCCGAATTGATCGATTCCGAGTATTACGAAGCAAGTGAGTTTACAGGGCTAGAGTAAAAATACAGAGAAGCGGAAAAATAGTGATAGAACCTCTATCGCTATTCTTCCGTTTCACTCGTATTTAGAGCAGGGAGGCGATTGCATGAGCGATTATATTTTAGAAATGAATAATATCACCAAGGAATTCCCAGGCGTGAAGGCCCTGTCTGATGTCAGTTTTAAAGTAGAAAAGGGAGAAATTCACTGTTTGATTGGCGAAAACGGAGCTGGGAAATCCACCTTGATGAAAGTGCTGAGCGGTGTTTATCCTTATGGAACTTACAAAGGCGATATCGTTTTTGAAGGAGAGGTCCAACAGTTTAACGAGATTAATGACAGTGTCCGGGCCGGAATCGGCATCATCTATCAAGAGCTTGCCCTGTTTCCGGATCTGACGGTCTATGAAAACATTTTTGCCGGCAACGAAATCAAAAAAGGGCCATTTGTCGATTGGAATGAAACCGTTGTTCAAGCGACTCGCATGCTGAAAAAAGTAAAGCTGAATGTCACACCGGAAACCTTGATCAAGGATCTCGGGGTTGGAAAACAGCAACTGGTTGAAATCGCCAAAGCACTCAGCAAAGACGTCAAGCTGCTCATCCTCGACGAGCCAACCGCTGCGTTAAATGAAAACGATAGTGAAAACTTATTGGATTTGTTGAAGGAACTGAAAAGCCAAGGCATCAGCTGCATCATGATTTCCCATAAATTAAAGGAAGTCATCTCAATTGCAGACAAAGCAACGGTGCTGCGGGACGGCAAGACGATTTGCACGCTGGATTCTCGCAAAGGGGAAATTACTGAAAGCATTATCATCAAAAACATGGTCGGGCGCGAAATCGAAGACATTTATCCAAAACGGCCGGACAAGAAAATCGGCGAAACCGTATTAAAGCTGACAGACTGGTCTGCCTACGATACGCAGCTCGGGCGCAAAGTGGCAAAAAACATTAACCTGGAAGTGAAAAAAGGGGAGATTATCGGAATTGCGGGTTTGATGGGATCAGGCCGCACCGAACTGGCCCTCAGCATCTTCGGCAACCCTAAAAACTACAAGCTTGATGGGGAGCTGGAAGTGCACGGAAAAAAAGAGAACTTTAAGCACACCAGCGACGCCATTAAAGCGGGTATCGCTTATGTGACGGAAGACCGCAAAGGCGACGGGCTGTTTCTGATACAGGACATCAAAATCAATGTCTCCGCTGCCCATATGAAGGGCATTTCAAAGAACGGCATCCTGAACTTGAACGAAGAAGTAAAAGTCGGGACCGAATATAAAAAATCGCTCAATATCAAAGCCAGCTCTCTCGAACAAGTGGTCGGCAAATTGAGCGGCGGCAATCAGCAGAAAGTTTCGCTTGGCAAATGGCTGTTCACAGGACCGAGAATTCTCATTCTCGACGAGCCCACCCGCGGAATTGATGTTGGGGCGAAATTCGAAATCTACACCATCATGAACGAACTGATTAAAGAAGGGCTCAGCATCATTATGATTTCCTCAGAACTGGGTGAGATCATGGGAATGAGCGACCGCATCTACGTAATGGCTGAAGGTGCGGTGAAAGGCGAATTAGCAATTGAAGAAACGACTCAAGAGACCATTATGGAGCTCGCGACGCAATAGGAGGCAGTCACAATGAATCTATTTACGGAAGCTAAATCCATCGTAAAACTAAATATCCGCGATTACGGCATGTACATCGCGTTGATCGTTATCATGCTGACTTTTACGATCATGACGGATGGCCTGTTCATCTCTTCTCGAAACATCAGCAATCTGCTGGACTCAGCAGGTTACATTGCTGTTCTTGCTGTGGGCATGACCTTGGTCATCGTTATCCGCCACATTGATTTATCCGTAGGTTTTGTTGCCGGCTTTTTAGGTGCAGTCGCGGCCATCTTTATGACACAGCTTGGTTTTTCCATCTGGATTACCATTCCCGCCATATTGTTGTTTGGGATTTTGATCGGTTGCTTTAATGGATTCTTGATTGCGCAGCTTGGCATTCCGGCTTTTGTGGCAACGCTGGCAGGAATGCTTATCTTCCGTGGAGCTTTACTGAACGTTACGGAAGATACAGGAACCATCATCATCAACAACGATCAATTTAATGCCATTGGCAATGGCTTTATTCCTTCGCTGATGCTGGTCAACGGTCTTCATTTGTTGTCCTTGCTGGTCGGAGTTGCAGCCATTCTTTTATACATTTACAGTGAAATTTCTACTCGAAAAAATAAAATGACTTACGGTTTTGACGTCATGTCAAGCGGTATTTTTCTCATAAAACTCCTGCTGGTTTCTTTGGTAATTGCCTACATTACATGGATTTTGGCCGGCTATAACGGATTTTCATGGACGATGGTCATCATGCTTCTGGTGGTAGTCATCTACCATTTCCTGACGACCAAAACGGTGCTGGGCCGCAATATTTACGCAGTCGGGAGCAATCCGGAAGCTGCGCATTTGAGCGGTATTAACGTTAAGAAAATCACCTATATTGTTTTTGGCTCCATGGGTATGCTGGCTGCCTTGTCCGGCTTGCTGTTCACTGCACGCCTCCAGTCAGCTACAACCACTGCAGGTACATTGTTCGAACTGGATGCCATTGCAGCGGCTTATGTAGGTGGTGTTTCGTCGGCTGGTGGTGTGGGGCGTGTTACGGGAGCCATCATCGGCGCCGTGGTTATGGCTTGTTTGTCCAGCGGGATGAACTTGCTTGGAACCGGTATTTCTTATCAGTACATGATTCGTGGAGGAGTGCTGGCGGCAGCTGTTATTTTTGATGTCATGACGCGCCGGCAGCGTGCTTAGGAAGTTTAAAAGATAAAAGCGGCATCTCCTTTTGGGGGATGCCTTTTGCTCATTAGGAACTGTATTGTGAATTTTCAGCCAAGTGGTAAAATGGGAACAGTTCACTACTGGAAAAGGAGCCGAATCCCATGAGGAAAAAAGTCATAATCATCCTTTGTTTTGTATGCGCCATTCTTGGTTTTTTTACTTTATGGTCGGCTGAGAGCGCTTTCCAGTCTGACTGGCAATTGCCTGCTGCTGTTCCTGCTGCTGAAGAAAGCTATCGCCTTGTACTGATCACGCAGGAGTTGGAAACGCCTTTCTGGGATAAAGTAGGGGAAGGTGCAACAGCACAAGCCAACCAGGAACAAGCAATGTTAGATGTATGGGGAAGCTACGGCAATAACCGAGAAGATTTTTTAAAGCAGATTGAAATTGCGCTGCATTCTAAAGTGGACGGCGTAATTGTACAAGGATTGGATACAGAAGAGTTCAAGGAATTGACGAAAGAGAAAGCAGCATTTTATGGCATTCCAATCATCACGGTTGCCAACGACGTACCGGTAGAAGAAAGCTTGCGCAAAACTTACGTAGGGTCCGATCATTATGCAGCCGGAAAAATGTTGGCAGAACAATTGGTCAAGGAGATGGGTGGTACTGGGCAAGTCGCCGTACTTGGGGATATAGAGCAGCAGTATAGCCAACGGCAGCGTCTGAAGGGCGTAACAGAAGGCTTGGCACAGCATGCTGGAATTTCCACAGTTTATGCAGAAAGCGGCAAGTCAGACGAAGAAATAGTGGCTGTTACGCAAAACACTTTGAACCATAACCCAAATCTTGAGGCATTTATTGCACTCAACGCTAACCACGTAGGGCCGATGATGAAAGAAATCAGCAGAAGAGCGCAACTAGAACCTTATTATTTTTATTCGTTTGATGATGGATCTGAAACGGCATCGTTGCTGGGCGAGGGCAAACTGGATGCGATGGTCCAGCAGTCTCCCGAACAGATGGGTGAACAAAGTGTTGAGTTGATGATGCAATGGTTGAGAGATGAGGTTGTTCCACTGGATGCCAGTGGATATACCACAGATATTCGTATCGTGAAAGGAGCGGAAGCTCAGCCATGAATACGATTCAGAAAAAGATCTGGATGCTCGCACTCGTGGTGTTGGTGATGATGATTGCCATATGGCTGACGCTAACCTTTTACAATCAAAAAGTACAGACCCAGTACAATGATATTTTGCAGCGTTATTTGCAGATGAACGAAATCACCACGGAAAGCCAGCAAATGGTGACTGATTTGAATAATTACTTGTTACTGCCCTCAGATGAAACTGAATCTTACTTGGAGGCCAGTAAAGAAAATCTTCTGGGCATTCAATCAACGATCTATGAACTGCGGAATGTAGAAAATGAATTTGCGTTAACCAATTACAGCCACTTGATCAGCAGTTTTATCGAAACAGTAGATCGATCTGTAAGTTTTCAAGAAGAGGGCGATACCGAAGCTTCCTTAGCTGAATTTACAGAAGCAACGCGAATTTCCATGTACATTTCTGAAATGACCTTAACCATCATTGATACCGAACTGAAAACCTATGAAGAATTTTACCGGGGAATCATTGAGCAATCGGCGGAACTAGAGCAACTCAGCATCTGGCTCTTGCTGTTGATTACAACCGCATTGCTGCTGTTTACGTATCTGTTTTCACTCAGTATCACAAAACCGATCCACCAATTGACAAAAGCGGCAAATGAGTTGGCCAAAGGGCGCTTTGACAGGGAAGTTCAAGTGGATTCCAATGACGAAATTGCGTTTCTTGCTAAAACTTTCAACCATATGCGAAGAAACATCAACGCCATGATCGTGGAGATCCAACAAAAAGCACAATTGGAAAGCGAGTTGCAAGACAGCAAACTGCTGCTTCAGCAAAGCCAACTGCGCAATTTGCAGAGCCAAATCAATCCTCACTTTCTATTCAATACTTTGAATACCTTATCGAAAAAAGCGTATTTGGATGGGGCTGAAGAAA
Organism: Planococcus sp. TJ-307; assembly: GCF_058268435.1. Lineage (NCBI taxonomy): Bacteria > Bacillati > Bacillota > Bacilli > Caryophanales > Caryophanaceae > Planococcus > Planococcus sp. TJ-307. The sequence continues at coordinate 398,206 of NZ_JBZDOJ010000003.1, read as the reverse complement.
CCAGTGACTTGTTGGTCAGTGTCGCCAGTTTGCTGCGCTATAACTTGAAGCGCATGGACCGTGCTGTGACGCTGGCCGAAGAGGAATTTGTCCTGCGGCAATACATGGAAATCCAGAAAGCACGGTTCAGCGACCGATTGCATTTTTTTATAGAGCTGGACTCGACGTGTTTAAATTTGCAGATTCCTGGCCTCACGCTGCAGCCGCTTATTGAAAATGCGGTGATTCATGCGATTGAGCCGGAGGAAGACGGTGGCCATATTTGGTTCCGCATCAAAGACCAAGGAGAAGAAGTGTGGATCGAAATCGAAGATAATGGCCAGGGAATGAGTCTGGACAAACAGCAGCAATTGCTCGAAGGGTCGATCGTACCGGCGGAGGGGCATTCAACTGGCATCGGCTTTGTTAATGTCGTCAAAAGGCTGCAGTTGTTTTACGGAAAGGACGATTTGGTGGCAATCGAAAGCAAAATCGGCCAAGGCACAAAAATTATTTTGAAATTACCGAAAGTCAGGGGGGCGACGCACCATGATCAAACTGTTGATAGTGGATGATGAGCCAATTGAACGGGATGGGATGCAAGCTATTTTGCAGCGTGCCTATAACGAGTTTGACATTAAACAGGCCCGAAACGGCAAAATAGCGATTGATTTGGCAGAATCTTGGGAGCCTGACTGGATTTTTATGGATATTATGATGCCAGGTATGACAGGGTTGGAGGCCATCGAAAAGATCCAGCAGCGAGATCGGGATATTCAGTTCGTCATGATCACGGCTTTTGATACGTTCGATTATGCCCGACAGGCAATCAAGTTAGGGGTCAAAGACTATTTGCTCAAGCCAAGTAAAGCCAGTGAAATTGTAGCAACTGTCGGAAAATTGCTTGAGCAGCAAGCTCAAAAAGAACAGGCTTCGGCGGTCCAGCACCAGCAGCAGGAAGACTTCCAGAAAGCCTTGGCGATTGTGGAAACCGATGTTGTCACCCAATTGCTGTTTGATCATGTCCACGATGTCCATATCGAAATGCTGGTGGACTTGCTCGAAATCCCAGCGACTGCTGAGAAATTTGTTATGACGGTTATGGTACCGGAAGGCTTGGAAAAATTGTATCCGCAACTAAAAGAGAAAATCCGTCAAACTGAAAATGCGTGGATTGGCGCTTTGTATGGCCGCCAATTGCCTATTATTGTTTTTCGAAATCAAGAAAAATCGTTTCGGTCTCAGGCAATTTCATTGGTCAGAGCGATCTTGTCCATTTCGGACAGCCGACAGGAAGGATGGTTTGTCGGCGTGGGACCCGTTTGTGAATCACTGGAAGATATCCGGAATTCCTATCAAAAATCGCTGATCGCCACAATGGACTTGTCACTGCCATCCAGATACCGTTTTTCTTCTGACGTCCCTTCTCTTGAAAAAGTGGGCGATGCTATTTTTGTTAAGCAACAGGAGAAAAAGCTATTTGATTTTATTCGGTTGGGAGAATGGGAGTCAATTAAACGACTGGCGGCAGACCTGATCCGGCGCTTCGAACAAGAAGGAGCGACAATTCTTTGGACACAGCAGCGGACACTTGAGTTTTTATGGGTTACTGCGCGGGTCATGGGCGAAATGGGCATCGACGCTACAATTCCCTATTACACCATCCAAGCCAAGGATCATCGGCAGCTGCTTAATGAAACGCTGCAAGTGATTGAACGATTGAAACAGGTTTACTTGAAGCATTACGATCGCCTGGAAGTGGATAAAGTCCATCAGATCAAGCAGTATATTATGGATCATTCCCACGAAGATATTTCATTGGATGCACTGGCGCGGAAAGTAGAGTTAAGTCCCATTTATTTGAGCAAAATGTTCAAAGAAAAACTGGGCATCAACTATATCGATTTCTTAACCTCCTGCCGTATGGACAAAGCGAAAAAGTTGTTGGGAGATCCACAAAAAAGCTTAAAGGAAATTTCTTTCGAGATCGGTTACCATGAGCCAAATTATTTCAGCAAAGTGTTTAAGAAGATGAACAATGTGTCTCCGAAGGAATACCGACGGACATTAGTGGAAAGGAAAGATCAGTCTAATGAATAAAATGACTCAACTGGCCACGGTTTTATTCATTAGCCTGTTTTTGGGTGCATGTGCACCCGAGCAGTCAATCGGCAAAGCGGTACCCGAAAAAGCAACGGTCACGGACCGTGATGAGCCTATTAAAATTGGGTTTTCCATGGATACGCTGAAAGAAGAGCGCTGGTTGAAAGACCAGGCGCTGTTCAAGAAAGCGATAGAGGACTTGGGCGCGGAAGTGGAGATTGTGGCAGCCAATGGCGACGATGCATTGCAGCTTGCTCAGGCTGAAACGCTGATTCAACAAGGCATCGACTTATTGGTCATTGTGCCGCATAACGCGGAAGCGACCGCAGCCATTGTCCATACGGCTCATCGCGCTGGAATTCAAGTGATTGCTTATGACCGGCTGGTGAAAAATGCAGACATCGATTTATACGTATCGTTTGATAACGAGCAAGTAGGCGAAATGCAGGCAGAGGCAATTTTAGAGCTGGTGCCAAAAGGGAATTACGTCTATATCGGAGGGGCAACGACCGATAACAATGTTCACTTGATCAAGAAGGGCGTATTCAACGTATTGCAGCCTGCCATCAACCGGGGAGATATTAAAATTGTTTACGATCAATGGACCGAAGACTGGTCACCGGAAAAAGCATTTCTCAATATGACCGAAGCCCTTGAAGCAAATAACAATCAAATTGATGCAGTCATAGCCGCTAATGATGCAACGGCTGGCGGTGTTATTCAGGCATTGGAAGCGCAGGGCTTAGCGGGCAAAATTCCGGTAGCGGGCCAGGACGCAGAACTGGCTGCTGCGCAGCGAATCGTCGGCGGTACCCAAACAATGACGGTTTACAAACCCATTCAAACCTTAACTGAACAAGCTGCTGCTCTGGCAGTCAGAATGGCAGAAGGGGAAAGCGTCACTACCGTAAAATCTGTCAATAATGGCAAGATCGATGTGCCATCCATTTTACTGGCGCCCATTCCAGTGACTGCTGAAAACATGAGGGATACCGTTATTGCAGATGGTTTCCATACCGGGACAGATGTTTACGGAGCGGGAAATGAATAAATGCTAATTTGCCCCCCAGCTTCAACCTCTATTCGGTAGCATTGTCTTTGGCTGCGAGCAGCTGCAATTCATGGAGCGTGTGTTGTTGAACTTCATTTGATAAAAAAGATTTGTCCAAGAAATTGCGCAAGTAGTTTTCCTTGGTGTTTCTGGACAGCTTAGTTTGTTTGAGAAGCTGTCTGGCATGATAAAGAAAGTCTAAGTATTGTTCATAGCTCTCGTCAAATTGTTCTTGCAGTTCGTGTTTGATTTTTTTGGCGAGCATCGGGCTTGCGCCATTTGTAGAAACAATGATGCTCAATTTGCCTCTGTTGAAATGTGCAGGAAACTGAACATTGCCAGACTCTGCTTCGGTAGAAGCATTGACCAGGCAATTTGGCGGGGCGGCTTTTTGTGCGGCGGCGTTAACGACCGGGTCGTTTGTCGCAATCACCAGCATGAAAGCCTCTTCGGCATCTTTTGGCTCGAACTTTTTTTGTTTCCATCCAATTTGTCCTTCTTCCACCCACCGCTGGATTGTCGGCGTTACGGATGGGCTAATCACGGTCAAGCTGGCTTTGCTGTCGAGCAACCCGTCCAGTTTTCGTTCAGCAATTTTCCCTCCGCCGACAACGACCACGTTTTTGTTTCCCAAATCGATCATGATGGGGATTACTGTCATCTTCTCCGCCTCCTCCATTCCTTTAATAGTATCAAATAAGTGCTTCACTGCACTGAATAGAAATGGTTCAACTCCCACCTCTTGTGGAGGATCTGTCCAAGGCAAATGAAGTGGTATATAGCCGTTATCTTTTCAAAAAAAATTATTCCTTTGGCCCTATGGCAATACAGCTTTTTCAAAAAAAAGTTAAAACATAGTTTGACACTCTGAATAGTATATTATATACTTTGTGAAATCAAATTTTTCAATTAATTTTCCAATGCCAATTGAATATGCATTCTTATCAAGAGAGACGGAGGGATTGGCCCTTTGATGTCTCAGCAACCCTCCTTTATGGAAACGGTGCTAACTCCAATAGGCTTTCATCAGCCTAGAAGATAAGAAGAGAGTTTTGTTTTTACGGACCTTCTTCTTGCCGAAGAGGGTCCTTTTCTTTTTGTCTGAACAGTTTTTAAGAAAGCAACAGAACACAAAACTAACCTTGGAGGTAATAACATGACGAACAAAGCACATGGTGGAGACTTGGTAAACAGACAGCTGACAGGCACCGAAAGAGAAAAGGCATTAAAGAATGCGGAAACACTTTCCACTTTATTCATTTCAGATTGGGCCATCTCGGATTTGGAACTGATCGGCATCGGTGGGTTTAGCCCGTTGACTGGTTTTCTTGGACAAAAGGATTATGAAAGTGTGCTGCATACATCGCGCCTCAGCAATGGCAACGTGTGGAGTGTACCCATTACATTATCGGTCACGACAGAAGAAGCAGACAGCTACGAGCTGGGCGATGAAATTGCGCTGAAAGGCAAAGACGGTGTCATCTACGGAACACTCGAGCTGAAGGAAAAGTACACGTATGACAAAAGGTTGGAAGCAGAAAAAATTTACGGCACGACAGAAGTAGCACATGCTGGCGTGGAAAAACTATACGAACGCGGAGATGTTTACTTGGCAGGTCCTATCACCTTATTAAATCGTCCGGACCATAGCGAGTTCAAAGAATTTCATCTGGACCCGGTTGAAACGCGCCAGTTATTCCAAGATCTTGGCTGGAAAACGATTGTCGGCTTCCAGACGCGCAACCCGGTGCATCGCGCACATGAATACATTCAAAAAGCCGCATTGGAAGTGGTGGATGGCCTCTTGCTGAACCCGCTCGTGGGTGAAACAAAATCCGATGACATTTCAGCTGCAGTGCGGATGGAAAGCTACCAAGTCATCTTAAAGCATTACTATCCTGCAGACCGGGCGCGCCTCGCCATCTATCCAGCTGCAATGCGCTACGCCGGACCGAAAGAAGCGGTTCTTCACGCCATTGTCCGCAAAAACTACGGTTGTACACATTTCATCGTTGGACGGGATCATGCCGGTGTCGGCGATTACTACGGCACATACGAGGCACAGGAATTCATCAGCCAGTTTGAAGAAGAATTGGGCATTCAAATTTTCAAATTCGAGCATTCATTTTACTGCAATGCATGCGAAAACATGGCCACGGCTAAGACATGTCCGCACAGCGCAGAAAACCATGTTCATTTAAGTGGCACGAAAGTTCGTGAATTGCTTCGCAACGGAGAAAAACCACCGAAGCAGTTTTCCCGTCCGGAAGTAGCCGATGTGCTCATCAAAGGCTTGCGGGAGACCGTTATTAGTAACTAATTAGGGGATGGTTGCCCGTGTCAGTCCAAATGATTTTTGTGCTTATCGTCATCGTCGCCATGGTCAGCGCCTTGCTTTTTGAAATTGCCCGTCCGGATATGATTGTATTTTCAGCATTGGTGGTGTTGCTACTGTCCGGAATTTTAACAACAGAAGAAGCATTGCGCGGATTTTCGAATCCAGGAATGTTGACAATCGCTTTACTGTTCATCGTTGTCGGTACTGTACAAAAGCACGGCCTGATCGACCAGATGATGATTGGCTGGCTGAATAAAGGCAAAAGCTTGAAAGGATCTTTGTTTCGTATTTTTCTTCCGCTCCCGTTGTTTTCGGCTTTTTTGAACAACACACCCATTGTTGTCACGTTAACTCCACTTTTGAAAAAATGGTGTGAAGAACGCAATATCGCACCTTCCAAAGTGCTGATTCCTTTATCGTATGTAACGATTTTGGGGGGGACTATCACCCTAATGGGAACATCGACCAATCTTGTGGTGCACGGGATGCTGCTCGATTACGGCCTGCCTGGCTTTTCGTTGTTTCAATTAGCAATTGTCGGCATCCCCATCACCATTGTCGGTTTGATTTACTTGTTTACGGTAGGCAACATGCTGTTGCCTGAGAACAACAGTTTCAGCAAGCAGGTCGTTGAAGATTCCAGAAACTACATTGCTGAAATGGTGGTGGAAGAAAATTTTCCTTACGCCAATCAAACGGTGGAATTAGCAAAACTGCGCGACTTGAAAGGTTTGTACTTGATTGAAATTATCCGAGATCAGACCCGGATTTCATCGGTCAGTTCCAAAACCATCATTCAGTCAGGAGACCGCCTAATTTTTACCGGACTCATTTCAACGATCGCAGAGCTGCAAAAAAGAAAAGGGCTGACTTTAAAGACCGGGACCAATTTGCAGTTGGAGGATTTGAAAAACGGCAACACGCAGCTGGCGGAAGCGGTCGTTTCCCATGAATCTTCGTTGCTCTCGAAAACAATCAAGCAATCTCAATTTCGTTCTCGTTACGATGCAGGCGTCATGGCGGTTCACCGCAACAACGAACGCATTAAAAGCAAAGTCGGTGACATCATCCTGCGGCCGGGGGACACCTTGCTGTTGCTTGCGGGAACCGGATTTGTGGAAAAATATCAGCAGTCCAACGATTTTTACGTCGTGTCTTCCATGACACCGCCAAAAACCTTGCAAGAAAGCCGTTTTGTCGGCTGGTTCTCGCTGCTGGTTTTACTGGGAGCCATTGCACTTGTCATTGCTGGCTGGCTGAGCATGTTCAAAGCAATGGCTTTGGCAGTGCTGATTTTATTGGTAACCAAATCGGTTTCCATGGAAGATGCAAAAAACGATGTGCAATTCAATGTACTGCTGCTCATTGCCAGTGCATTTGGTGTGGGTGCCGCTATGACCAAAACCGGTCTGGCGCAATGGGCGGCGGACGGATTGTTGGCAGTCGGCCAGCCGTTTGGATTGCTGGCGATTCTCATTTTGATTTACTTGCTGACCAGCATTTTTACAGAACTCATCACCAACAGTGCTGCCGCTGTATTAATGATCCCCATCGGCATCGAAATGGCAAGCAACCTACAGCTCGATCCAATGGGTTTTGCCGTTATCATCACCATTGCGGCTTCTGCCAGTTTTATTACGCCCATTGGCTACCAAACCAACCTAATTGTCTATGGGCCGGGCGGCTATAAATTCATAGATTACGTCAAAGTAGGTACGCCACTCAGCATCCTGGTGATGTCAGTTACCATCGGAATTGTTTACTACTACTGGTTCTAGGAGGAGAAGGAATGACCAAATCAACCAATATCACCTGGCATGAGTCGGGCATCACGAAACAAGATAGACAGAAATTGAACGACCACAAAAGCGGTGTACTCTGGTTTACCGGCTTGTCGGGATCCGGAAAATCAACAGTTTCGGTTGCACTGGAAAAAGAAATACATGCACTTGGCATTCGGACGTATTTATTGGACGGCGACAATGTCCGCCACGGCTTGAATAAAAACTTGGGGTTCAGTCCAGAAGACCGGACGGAAAATATCCGCCGGATCGGTGAAGTCGGAAAGCTCATGAGCGACGCAGGTGTACTGACTTTGTCAGCATTTATCTCGCCGTATCAGGCAGACCGCGATCAAGTTCGGGCTTTGCTTGATGAAGGTGAATTTATTGAAGTTTATGTAAAATGCAGCGTGGATACTTGTGAGGCCCGTGATCCGAAAGGGCTTTATAAAAAAGCGAGAGCCGGTGAAATCAAAGGCTTTACGGGAATTGACGCACCATACGAAGAACCGGTAAATCCGGAAATTGTGATCGAAACGGACAAGCAAAATTTGGACGAATCGGTACAAGTGATTGTTGAGTATTTGAAGAAATCCGGTTACTTGAGCAAATGAATAATCGGCTGAATAAAAAATAGAGAATCCCTAAAATTTATCTCGCAAGAAAATGGTGTTTTCAGAATATTATTGACAGTTAACTTTGATTAGTATAGTATTTACAAAATATTAAAACCTAGTATTCATATAAGGTATTTCTTATCGTGAGAGGTGGAGGGACTGGCCCTTTGAAGCCTCGGCAACAGCTTTGGTCATTGACCGGGGATCATGTGCCAATTCCAGCAGGTCCCAATCGGATCTGGAAGATAAGAAGACAGGCAGCCGCAAACGCGCATTCGATCCCTCTCTTCTTGTTCTATTAGAAGAGGGGGTTTTTATTTAGACTTCACCTGAAGCGATTCTTTAAGGTTTTTATAATGTAGAAGAAAAGTTTCGGAACACATTAGATTTGTTTAAGGGAGGAAGATAGGATGAGCCAAATTGTTTCGTACGAGCAATTTACTGGAGATCCATTCAAGGACCTGGCACCGACCGATCTTTTGAAAGGTGCCGCGGATATTTTAGAGTGGGCTTACGATTCCTACGGAGAAGATGTAGTGTATGCCTGCAGTTTTGGAGCCGAGGGCATGGTATTGATTGACCTGATTTCCAAAGTGAAAAGCGATGCGGAAGTGGTGTTCCTGGATACGGACGTCCACTTCGACCAAACCTATGAACTGATTGAGCGGGTTAAAAAACGCTATCCAAAACTGAATATCCGGATGAAAAAACCGGAACTGACTTTGCAGGAACAAGCCAGCCAGTTTGGAGATGAATTATGGAACAGCCAGCCGGATAAATGCTGCGATATCCGCAAAGTCAAACCGCTGGAACAAACACTTTCCGGAGCACAGGCGTGGATTTCCGGTTTAAGAAGAGAGCAGTCGGCCAGCCGCAGCAAGACGGACTTTATTAACAAAGACAATCGGTTCAAATCGGTCAAGATTTGCCCGTTGATCCATTGGACGTGGGGCGATGTCTGGCAATACATCCAACTGAATAATCTTGAATACAATATTCTGCATGACGAAGGCTATCCAAGCATCGGCTGTAAGCATTGTTCGTTTGCAGTGACGACGGATGGCGACAGCCGCGACGGAAGATGGAAAGGCTTTGCCAAAACGGAATGTGGCCTGCATACATAACCGGGCCGGCAAAAGTGTAAATTAACGATCAGAAAATGACGCAACCTTCGTTTCTCTGGTTAAAAAAAGGAGTCTAGGAAGCTTATGAAAAAAGTTTATTTAGTTGGTGCAGGTCCAGGCGACCTTGATTTGATTACCGTGAAAGGGCTGAAGGCTATCCAGAAGGCCGATGTCATCCTTTATGATCGCTTAATAAACCAGGATTTGCTGGACGAAGCGAAAGAAAATGCTCAATTGATTTATTGCGGCAAAAGACCGGATAATCATTCCTTAAAACAAGAAGAAATCAATGAGCTGTTGTGCCGGTTCGCACTGCAGGGGAAAATCGTAACGCGCTTAAAAGGCGGCGACCCGTTTATTTTTGGAAGAGGTGGAGAAGAGGCAGAGGCATTGGTCGACCACAACATCCCATTTGAAATTGTACCGGGCATTACGGCGGGCATTGCAGCGCCTGCTTATGCGGGAATCCCTGTGACACATCGCGATTACAGTGCATCTGTTGCTTTTATTTCGGGCGTCAGCAAAGTTGGCGTTGATCAGGATGAATATTGGGAGCATGTGGTCAAGAGCATGGATACGCTATGCATTTATATGGGCGTCAGCAAACTGCCGGAAATTTGCGGACGATTGCTGCGCCACGGGCTGAAACCGACAACGCCGATTGCCTTGATTGAATGGGGCACAACGGAACGTCAGCGGACAGTGACTGGCACGCTCGAAACGATTCTTCGAAACTCCAAAGGTTTCGAGAATCCGTCGATGATTGTGGTAGGAGAAGTGGTACGCCTCAGAGACAAATTGCAATGGTACGAGCAGCTGCAGGACGAACAGCAGTTTCAGCTTGCCGCCCATGTAGGATAAGGAGATGGTAAAATGCAAGCCGTTTTATATGTAAGCCATGGCAGCCGGGTAAAAGAAACGCGCGAAGAAGCGATGGCATTTATGGAGCAAGTGCGCCAGAAAGTGGATGTTGCTCTTCAGGAAACGTGCTTTTTAGAGTTGGCCAGTCCGGATATTGGCGAGGGCATCGACAGCCTTGCCAAACAGGGCGCTACGGCAATCGCCATCGTACCGGTTTTGCTTCTGAGTGCCGGACATTATTACGAAGACATTCCGGATGAAGTTAAAAAGTCTGCACTGCGTTATCCGGAGATCCACTTTACTTATGGAAAACCACTCGGTGTCCAGGATCGCCTTGTAGAAATTTTAGCCGAGCGCCTGCGAGAAACAAGCGTGGAACGCTTGCCTGATTCAGAAATTCTGTTGGTTGGCCGGGGTGGGAAAAGTTCAGAAATTATCCGCTCGGTCGAAGAAATTGCCGCAAAACTAGCAGTCAAAACGGGTGTGACACATATTGATGTTTGTTATTTAGCAGCCAGCGCTCCGTCATTTGATGAAGGATTGCAAGCCTCGATCGATAGCGGCAGCAAGCAGATTTTCGTTGTTCCTTATTTATGGTTCACGGGACTTTTGGTGAAATCCATGCAGAAGAAAATCAATGGTTTGTCTTCGGACGACCAAGAAATTATATTATGCGGATATTTAGGCAATCATCCATCGATGGTGGATGCTCTTGCTGAACGTGTCCATGAAGCGCTGCAAAGTGAACAGCAGCCAGCATGGTGATTAGCAGAAGGAGAGATTGATTATGAAAGGATTGGCCGGCAAGAAAATAGGGGTGGCAGCTGTCCGTGCCGCAAAGGAAATCAGCGTGCTGATTGAAAAACAATCCGGTACTCCTGTCATTCTCCCGATTCAAGGAAGGCAGCGGCTGAATGAAGACATCAGCGCTCAGAACATCACAGATTTTTTAGCTGAAGATTTCGACTGGGCTATCTTTACGACCGGTATTGGCGCGAGAACCTTAACCGATTCTGCGGAAGGCATCGGACTTCAATCGCGTTACATCAATAAGCTGAAAGAAACACAGGTAGCTGTCCGCGGAAGCAAAACGATGAAATGGATCAAAGAGCATGGCCTGGAACCGGTTCATGTGTCAGAAGATGGTACAATGGCCAATTTGCTTGCAGCTTTATCGGAAGAATACAGAGGCAAAAGCCCGCAGCGAATCTTTTTGCAGGCATACGATTTGGACGATCATAAATTGAAAAGCATTTTGGAAGAACACGGCCACTCGGTTTATTTATCCCGACCGTATTCCTACGAAAAACCGGATGCTTTTGTAGTGGACCAATTGAAACAGGCCATTATCGAACAGTCTTTGGACGCGATTGTCTTTACCAGCAAAACACAGGTCAAGAATATTTTTGCGGACCCAAATCAAGGCAAACAATTGGCAGCAGCTTTTAATGACCAGGTGCTGGCAGTGGCCGTCGGCAAAGTCACCGCCAAAGAGCTGGAAAGCAATGGCATCGAACAAGTGCTGCAGCCAGAACATCAAAAGATGGGGGCCATGATCGTGGCCATCGATCATTATTACCGTCGGCAGCATGTATAGGTGCTGCTTAAATGAAGAAAATTTGATACCGCTAAAAATAAACTAATTTCGAGGTGAACCCATTTGCAATTGCAGACTATAAACAGCCCGTTTGATCAGGAACAGGTAGAGCTTATCAATCGCTTATTGCCTTTGCTGACAGACAACCAGAAAGTTTGGCTGAACGGTTATTTAGCTGGAGCGCAGTCAGCCGGTGCAGTTGCTGTGCAACAACGGCCAGAGCCGAATGAGGTGCAGCAAGACAGCGAACCTGTTGCTGCACGTGAAATCACTATTCTCGTCGGCTCGCATACGGGCAACTGTGATTCGGTTGCCAAAACGGTATTGAAAAAGTTACAAGACAAAGACTTTCAAGTAAAGCTGACGCCAATGGACCTGTTTAAGCCAAAAGACTTGAAAAAAATCGAAGATGTATTGGTCATCACCAGTACACATGGCGACGGTCATCCACCGGATAACGCCATTGCCCTTTATGATTTCCTGCACAGCAAACGAGCGCCGCAGCTTGACGGTGTCCGATTCTCGGTGTTGTCTCTAGGTGACAGCTCTTATGAATTTTTCTGCCAGACGGGCAAAGACTTCGATCGGCGTTTGGAAGAGCTGGGTGCTAAACGTATCCATCCGCGCGTAGACGCTGATTTGGATTTTGAAGAACCAGCAGAAGAATGGTTTGAGGGTGTCTTTCATGTATTGAATAAAGACAAGGAAGCAACTTATTCAGGCACTTTGGCTACGCCAGCTTCTCAAGAAAGTGCTGCAACCAGCCAAACGCCTTATTCCCGCAGCAATCCCTTTAACGCGGAAGTTTTGGAAAACATCAATTTGAATGGCCGCGGTTCGAATAAGGAAACGCGCCACCTGGAACTCGATTTGGAAGGTTCCGGCTTTCAGTATGAACCGGGCGACAGTCTGGGGATCGTCCCGGAAAACGAAGACAAGCTGGCTGATCAATTGATTGCTGCCGCAGGTTGGAATCCGGACGAACCCGTCTCTATTAACAAGCAAGGGGACACAAGTTCATTGCGGGATGCGTTGATTTCAACATTTGAAATCACTACACTGTCAAAACCGCTTCTCGAAAAAGCGGCAGCTTTTGCGAATGGTGACGCATTGTCTCGTTTACTTGCGACAAAAGATGAGCTGCAAGCTTACATATATGGAAGAGACTTGATCGACTTAACGGAAGATTTTGGTCCGTGGCAAGTGCCGGCAGCCGAGTTCGTTCACATCCTTCGCAAAATACCGGTTCGCCTGTATTCGATTGCCAGCAGTTCAAAAGCAAATCCGGATGAAGTCCATCTGACCGTGGGAGCTGTTCGGTATGAAGCAAACGGGCGCAAACGAACGGGCGTCTGCTCGACGCAATGCGCTGAGCGCTCGGATATTGGCGCAACGTTGCCGGTGTTCATCCAAAGCAACAATAACTTCCGATTGCCCGACAATCCTGAAACACCGATTATCATGATCGGTGCCGGAACAGGCGTTGCGCCTTACCGTGCGTTTATGGAAGAGCGGGAAGAAAGAGATATTCAGGGAGATTCGTGGCTGTTTTTCGGTGACCAGCATTTTGTCACCGATTTTCTTTACCAGACCGAGTGGCAGCGCTGGTTGAAAGATGGGGTTCTTACAAAAATGGACGTTGCTTTTTCCCGCGATACGGCAGAAAAGGTATATGTGCAGCATCGTTTGCTTGAAAAGAGCCAGGAATTGTATCAATGGCTGGAAGCAGGCGCAAATGTCTACGTCTGCGGCGACGAAAAATACATGGCCAAGGATGTCCATGCCACGCTTGCCCTCATTCTGGAGCAAGAAGGCAATATGAGTCCAGAACAAGCGGAAGAGTATTTAACATCCATGCGCAGTGACAAACGCTATTTGCGGGATGTGTATTAAGAAGACATGAGTGACTATATATAGGTTGAACTAAAGAAACTAACTTTTACCCATCGCTTTGGATGTGCCGGCGCTAAGAAATAGAGTAGATTCAAAGCAAGCCTAAGTTTTCCGCTGTATTCATAATCCTGTGGGCCCGAAAGCGTCTGCCTAGAGCGACTTCTTCAAAAATGAAAGGAGCTTACCATGAAAATCAAAGACTTAACTGATATCGATGGACCCCCAAGTGAAATGGAGGTCATCAAAGATCGAACCAATTATTTGCGGGGCAATCTGGTAGAAAGCTTCGCCGAACGTTTGACAGCTTCCATTCCGGACGATGACGGCAAGCTGCTGAAATTCCACGGCAGCTATATGCAAGATGACCGCGACATTCGCAACGAACGGGCTCAGCAAAAACTGGAACCTGCGTATCAATTCATGATTCGTGTCCGCCTGCCTGCAGGAGTTGCGACGCCGCACCAATGGCTGACGATGGACAACTTAGCCAATACCCACGGCAACGGCACTTTAAAGTTGACGACGCGTCAAACATTCCAAATGCATGGGATTTTGAAATGGAATATGAAAAGCACCATTCAGGAAATGAACCATGCTTTGATGGATACCATTGCAGCCTGCGGCGACGTGAACCGCAATGTGATGTCGACGTCCAATCCGTACCAATCGGACGTGCACGGAGAAGTATACGAAATCTCCCGTGCGTTGAGTGAACACTTGCTGCCAAAAACACGAGCTTATCATGAGATTTGGCTGGATGAAGAAAAAGTCGTCGACAGCAACGAAGACGAAGTCGTAGAGCCAATGTACGGGCACCTGTACTTGCCGCGGAAATTTAAAATCGGCTTTGCAATTCCACCTGCCAATGATGTCGATATCTATTCACAAGATCTCGGGTTTATTGCCATTTTAGAAGACGGCAAGCTGCAAGGCTTTAACGTGACTGTCGGCGGCGGCATGGGCATGACCCATGGCGATACGGCTACTTATCCGCAATTGGCGCGTGTCATCGGATTTTGCCCGCCAGACAAAGTCAACGAAGTTGGGGAGAAAATCCTTACGATTCAGCGCGATTACGGCAACCGTTCAGACCGGAAAAATGCTCGATTCAAATACACCGTCGACAGATTGGGGCTTGATTGGATCAGAACCGAGCTGAATACGCGCCTCGGCTGGGAAGTGGAGCAAGAACGCCCTTTCCAATTCGACCGCAACGGTGACCGCTATGGCTGGATCGAAAGCGATGGCAAATGGCACCTGACTTTATTTGTTGAAAATGGGCGTGTCAAAGATTTCGACGGTTATCCATTGATGACAGGCCTTCGCGAAATTGCCCATGTCCATACAGGGGAATTCCGCTTGACGGCCAACCAGAACCTCATCATCAGCAATGTGACGGAAACCAATAAAGCGAAGATTGATGCCTTGGTTGAGCAATACGGATTGACCGACGGCAAAGAAAACTCCGCTTTGCGCCAGAACTCGATGGCTTGTGTGGCACTGCCGACTTGCGGCTTGGCGATGGCTGAGGCCGAGCGTTATTTGCCGGTGCTTGTTGGCAAAATCGAGGAGACATTGGACGAAGCAGGACTGCGTGATGAAGAAATTATCATCCGCATGTCGGGCTGTCCAAACAGCTGTTCACGTCCTGCACTTGGGGAAATCGGTTTTATCGGCAAAGCACCCGGCAAATACAATATGTACTTGGGTGCGGGCTTTGCGGGCGATCGTTTGAATAAAATATACCGCGAGAACATTGGAGAAGAAGAAATTTTGGCGACGCTCAAGCCAATCTTTTTCCAATTCGCCAAAGAGCGTCAGGAAAACGAGCATTTCGGTGATTTCGTCATCCGTGCCGGTTATGTGGCGCCCGTCACATCTGGACTAAATTTCCATAGCTAAATCCAATAAGATCCATTCAGCAGCCCGGAAGCGATTCCGGGCTGCTGCTGGTAGGCACATCAATAAAAGAGGAGTGTTCAATTTGAAATACAGTTATGTTTCCCATCTTTATTGCCCAAAATGCGATGCAGTCTACGATACCAAACAGCAGCACCAATTGTGTACGTGTGGCTCTCCACTGCTGGTGGACTATGATTGGGAGCAATTAAAAGCGGACTGGAAGCCGGAAGATTTGGTGAAGAGAGAACCAAGCTTATGGAGATACCACGAACTGCTTCCAGTGGAAGACGAAGCGAACGTTGTTTCTCAAGGAGAAGGCATGACCCCACTCATAAAAATGCCAACATTGGGCCAGGATATGGATGTCGCCAATCTGTACATGAAAGACGAAGGGCTTGTTCCGACGGGTACCTTTAAAGCAAGAGGCGCAGCAGTTGGAATTTCAAAAGCCAAGGAAGTGGGCGTTAAGGAATTTGCCATGCCGACCAATGGCAATGCTGGTGCCGCTTGGGCGCTGTATGGTGCAAAAGCCGGCATCCGGTCGACTATCGTTATGCCGCAAGATGCACCTAAAATCACCCGCAATGAAGTGGCATTGTCCGGTGCCAATCTGTATTTGGTAAACGGGTTGATCAGTGATGCGGGGAAAATTGTTGGACAGGCCGTTAAGGATTTTGGTTTGTATGATGTATCGACCTTAAAAGAGCCATACCGCATCGAAGGCAAAAAAACGATGGGGCTGGAAATTGCTGAGCAAATGAATTGGGAAATGCCGGATGTGATTCTCTACCCGACAGGCGGCGGTGTTGGGTTGATCGGCATCTACAAAGCCTTGAATGAACTGAAAAAACTCGGCTGGGTAGAAGGCGATCTTCCGAGGCTCGTTGCGGTTCAAGCAACCGGTTGTGCGCCGATTGTGAAAGCCTGGGAAGAGAAAAAGAACGAATCCGAATTCTGGGCAAATTCCAGTACGCAAGCTTTTGGCATCAATGTCCCGAAAGCGCTGGGCGATTTTCTCGTGTTGGATGCAATCTACAAAACACAGGGCTGCGCCATCGCGATTGATGATCAAGCTATGCTGAACGAGCAGGAAAAAGTTGCACGCCTGGAAGGATCTTTTGTTTGTCCAGAAGGGGCAGCCGTCTTTGTGGCCATCCGCGAGTTGCGAAGACAGAATTGGATTAAAGATGGTGAAACTGTTGTTGCACTTAATACAGGAGCAGGCATTAAATACCCGGATACCGTGAATGTTGATGTGCCCGTACTGGAAATCGGCGATTTGATTAGCAAATAGTGAACAGCTATAAACAAAAAGTGCATTTTCAGCGTCTTTCATCAGGAGATTCACCTGACGAGAGGCGCTTTCTTATTTGCTTTTACTGTTCTATGATGGGAATAAGAGAAAAATCAGGACGGTTTGTTTTGTGGAAGGGGAATTGGGATGGCTGGGGGAAAATGGACAGCTTTGTTTTGGATCGCCATGGCAGAGCTGTTTGCGTTGAGTTTATGGTTTAGTGCGAGCGTCACAGGACCGGAATTGAGGGAGCTTTGGCACCTCACCGAGCGGACACAGGCCTGGCTGTCAGCGTCTGTACCAGTCGGATTTATCATCGGCACATTACTAAGTGTTTCTTTCGGTATTGCAGATCGCTTTAATGCACGGAAAGTTTTTGCCCTTTCCGCATTGGCGGGTGCACTCATCAATGGGTTGCTGACGGTCGCTGACAGTGCGGCCATCGGCATTTCTTTGCGTATATTAACGGGAGTCGCGCTTGCAGGCGTCTATCCGACAGCGGTCAAGTTGTTGTCGCAATGGTTTCCAGCAAAAAAGGGATTGGCGCTCGGGGTTTTGATTGCCGCATTGACTTTAGGCTCGTCTTTGCCTTACTTCATCAGCATCTTTTTTTCTTCAGTGGATTGGAAATTGGTTATCATTGTCAGCTCGCTGCTGGCATTGGTTGCGGCTGCAATGATGAATTGGGTCGTAAGGGACGCGCCAGTTGCTCAGCAACCAACGATTTTTTCTTTTAAACTGATCAAACAAGTGCTGCTCAATAAACCTGTCATGTTAGCGAATTACGGCTATTTCGGCCATATGTGGGAATTGTATGCCATGTGGACATGGCTCCCCACTTTCCTCGCTGCCAGTTTTGCCAGCTCTTCCTCTGCTATCGACCCGGCCATGATTGCAATAGCTTCTTTTGTATCAATTGGCGTTGCGGGAGCGATTGGCAGCGTTTTGGGCGGTTTAGTGGCAGATAAATTGGGCAGATCGCGGTTAACAATTCTATCATTGGTCATCAGTGCTGGCTGTTCGGTCATCATCGGTTTTACATTTGGCCAGGCTTTATGGTTGACGGTAACGGTAGCAATTGTTTGGGGGATGTTTGTTATATCCGATTCGGCGCAATTCTCAGCGGCGGTGACAGAATTTGCAGAACCCCCGTATCTAGGAACTGCTTTAACATTTCAAATGTGCGTCGGCTTTTTAGTCACGATCTTTTCCATCAATATGATTCCCGTCGTGCAAAGCATCGTTGGCTGGAAATGGGTATTTGCGTTATTAAGCATCGGTCCGGTATTCGGTGTAATTTCAATGGTGAAGTTTCGTGCTTATGAAATAAAAGAAGTAGAAAAATAGTCTTTTGAGCATGGATAAAAAGAACTATCATTTTGTTGTAAATATGATTATGATATAAATAAACGGATGATGTTGCAAAGGGGATAGCGGGATGAATTGGTTGCCAAAGAGAAAAGACAAGGTGGCGGCTTTCTGGGAATGGTTTGCAGAAAACAAAGCAGCGTACTTTGAATTGGATGAGTCTGGCCGAGATAAGCTTTTTAGCCAGTTGGAAAAGAAATTGCACAAGGTCAATCGGCATTTGGCTTTTGAGTTTGGCGAAAGCCTGGCTGCGGGAAAACGTGAATTCATCATTAGTGCAGACGGGGTGGTCGAAGCTTTTGATGACGTCATTGAGTTGGTCGACAACGCACCCACTCTTGGCAGCTTTGCCATCATTGGTTTTCGCCAACCGCATGAGGAAGAGTTTTCTATCGCATACGGAGATATCGAACTGGGGTGGGATGATATTTTCTGTACGTTTGAAAAAGACAGCGACGAAGTGAATTTAGTTCTCTACATCAAAGGCTTTACCGAAGATAACGAAGACGAGTTTATTTCAGCTTCTTTTATTTTGTTGGATACCGTCATCGGAGAATACAATGCGGGCATGCGCATTGGGGAAATCGAGTTCATCAGCTATGAAGGCCAGCCGGATGTTCGGCCGATAAAAGAATTACAAAGCCTTTTTACATAAAACCTTATTAACTAGTTTGAAACCCTGTCCGGATTTTTTTGGACAGGGTTTTATTATTGCGTGAAGGAGTTAATGTTGCTTTTGGAGTCGTTGACGAGCGGATGAAGTAGCTGGCGTAATCGCTGTTTTTCCGAGCGCTCGGGCTAAGCCAAACTCAGGCATATTAACGTAAATCGACTCTGATTGGCCAGGAGAAATGAGGTAGGTTTCGTGATAAATGCCGACAGCGTCATTGTTTTTTGCTTTGTTGTTGAACGTTTTCCAAGCAGACAGATGATTTTGCCCTTTCGAATAAGCATGCAATTGTTCTTCCGATTGCCAATACTGAACCATGAACGTAAGGGGCGGTTTGAAAAAACTTTCAGAAGACAGACAACCCAGTTCTTTGTGCACTGCGAGTTCTTTGATCATGGGCCCCATTGCCATCATGACCGGCAGCCATTTATGCACAGCTCTCCATTTGTTGATTCGCATGCCGATAACAAAAACGACGATTCCCTCGTGGCTTTCAGCAGTGTATCTTCCGGGAAAGACGTTTGCGCTCATTGTTTTTCCTCCTCATAGACTTAAGGTCTTGTTTGCTTCATCACACCATTCGATTGCAGCCAAAGTGGTCCGTATTCCGTAATCCAGCGTCAAAAGCCAAAAAGGGGCATCCGCTTGATCTCGCAATTGCGTATTGATCATTTCTTGAATTGCTCTATACGTGTTCAGGCGGCCGGTCAGTTTTTCACGAAAATCTGCTAAATGACTGAGTGTATCCTGAACATCCTGGTTTCCGCTGAAAAATAACTTGAGCAGGAGTTCATTTTTTTCACCGGGCAGCTGCTGAATCGGCTGCTGGATCCATTCTTTTAGAGCACGCTCGCCTTCGTTAGTAATCGTGTATTCTTTTTTGTCCGGCCTGCCTTCCTGAACTTGAGATTCCACGGTGGCATACCCTTGATCTACCAACAGTTTCAATGTCGGATAAATTTGTCCGTAACTGATTTTCCAAAAATGGTTCAAGCTTGTATCGATCATTTGCTTGATCGAATAGCCAGTGCGGCATTCTGTTGTCAGCAGCCCGAGTATGGCATATTGAGTATGGTTTTCTTTTGCCATGGATTCACATCCTTATATCTTTTTGATATATATCTATTTGCTATAAAAATACTCTCTTTTTGACTTTTTGTCCAGTGATTATTTAAAAATGATTTAATGCCTGTATAAACAGGTAAAGAAACAAAAAGGAGTGTTTGCGGTGGAGAAAAAAGATGAGCATGTAATCCATTCTGACCTTGCGGCTCCTGACAAACTAACGGAACAAATGGCAGAGTCTCTTCCATTGCCTGTGAAAAATTGGCTTTATGCAATTGGCGCTGTCGGTCACGAACAAATTGCGAGCGTCAGCTTCAAGCAACTTGGTTGGATGAAACAAAAGCCGGAGCAAAAAAAGTGGATGGCCTCGGAAGCCGAACAAACGAGCTTTACCGACCCGCCTGCATTCTACTGGTCTGCAAAGATGAAAATGGGAAAGGGATTATTCATTACGGGGAAAGACAGCTTTACTGCTGGCAAAGCCAGTATGCGGATCAAACTTGTGGGCATCTTTCCAATGTCACAAACTCCTGACAATGAGAAGACCAATGAGTCTGCGCTGCAGCGCTACTTAATGGAGTTGGCTTGGTATCCAGCAGCGGTGTTCAGTCCATTTATCAAATGGGAGCTCGTGGATGTGCACACTGCGAAAGCAACGATTACGTATGAGGGCTTGACCGGATCAGCAACCTATTTCTTCAATGAGCAAAGTAAGTTGTTGAGGGTCGAGGCTTTGCGCTATAAAGGCAGTGGCAAAGACGCATAACGACAGCTCTGCATCGGAACTATCAAAGAGCATCAGCAGGTAGAAAGATTGAAGATGCCCGTAAAAATGGAGGTCAGCTGGGTGATAGAGGGTAATACATTTACTTGGTATAAGTTTGATGTGTCAGAGATTCGATTTAATCCCAAAAATGCATCTACATTCTAAAAAATTCTGAAAGCAAAAAGTTTTTGCGGAATAACACAGAAATTTCATTGTTTTTCGACAGATTGCCTTGACCTGTTCCATAGATACAGGTACCATATTTAGAATACTTAAAACAGAATAGTGAATTCTTATCAAGAGAAGTCGAGGGACTGGCCCGATGAAGCTTCAGCAACCAGCCGAAAGGTCAGGTGCTAAATCCAGCAGGCAAGCAATTGCCTGGCAGATGAAAAGGAACGAGTTTGATATCGTAAAGCCTTCTTTTTCATGAAGGCTTTTTTTGTATATATGGGGGGTTGAGCAGGATGGGTTTATTAGACGAATTAAAGACCAGGATTTTGACGGCGGACGGGGCCATGGGTACATTGCTGTATTCGTACGGCATTGAGTATTGCAACGAGGAACTGAATTTGCAACGACCGGAAATTATTGAAAAAATCCACCAGGACTACATCAAAGCCGGAGCGGATATCATCCAAACCAACACATATGGAGCAAATGCAGCGAAACTGGCCCGTTACGGACTGGAAGAGCAAGTCGCGGACATCAACAGAGCCGCCATTGGAATCGCGAAACGTGCGGCAGCGCCAGGAGGACAATTTGTTTTCGGCACCATTGGGGGAATACGGGGAATCCGTAAAAGCGACGCTACGCTGCAGGAAATCATTGCGATGGTCGACCAGCAAGCCAATCATTTGCTGTCTGGAGATCCGGACGGCTTGTTGCTGGAAACGTATTACGATTTTGAAGAGTTGGCAGCAACGGTCAAGTATTTAAAAGGCATCACCGATACCCCGCTGATTGCCCAAGTGTCCATGCATGAGCCGGGCATCCTGCAAAACGGTATGTCGCTGAACGATGCCCTGCATCAGTTGGAGACGCTTGGAGCCGATATCGTCGGTGTCAACTGCCGTCTCGGCCCTCACCATACCATCCAGGCTTTTGAAGAAGTCACTTTGCCTGACAAAGCATTTCTTTCTGCTTATCCCAACGCCAGTTTGCTTGATGTAGAAGACGGACGAATCGTCTATGAATCGGAAGCGGATTATTTTGGCCGTGCCGCTTTGTTATTAAGAGAAGAAGGTGTGCGTTTGATCGGCGGCTGCTGCGGCACAACGCCGAAGCATATTGAAGCCGTGAAAAAACATCTCGGTAATTTGCCTCCGATTTTCCATAAAGAGGTAACAGCAAGAAAACCAATCATCATTCGTGAAGCAGAAGCATTAGAAGTGAAGCCGCTTCACGAAAAAGCCAAAACAGAACGAACCATTATTGTGGAATTGGATACGCCGCGCCATTTGGATACGGCTAAATTTTTAGAAGGATCCGTCGCTTTAAATAAAGCCGGTGTTGATGCCGTAACAATGGCGGACAATTCGCTGGCATCGCCGCGCATCAGCAATATGGCGATGGGCTCCATCCTCAAACACAAGGAAAACATTCGGGCACTCGCTCACATCACATGCCGCGACCGCAACTTAATCGGCCTGCAGTCGCATTTGATGGGGCTCGATGCGCTCGGGATCCATGATATACTCGCCGTAACAGGTGATCCAACCAAAGTCGGCGACTTCCCGGGAGCTACCAGTGTTTATGATGTGTCCAGCATGGAATTGATTCAATTGATTAAAAAGCTGAATGAAGGCATTTCATTTTCCGGCAAGCCGTTGCGGAAAAAAGCCAACTTCTCTGTTGCGGCAGCATTTAACCCGAACGTCCGTGTTTTGGACCGAGCAGTGGCAAGGCTTGATAAGAAAATCGAAAGCGGTGCGGATTATTTCATCTCGCAGCCGGTTTATACAAAAGAGAAAATCATCGAAATCCACGAAGCGACAAAACATTTGGAAACGCCGATCTTCATTGGTGTGATGCCGCTGACCAGCATCCGCAGTGCTGAATTCCTGCACAATGAAGTGCCAGGCATCAAACTGTCGGAAGATGCACTGGAACGCATGCGCGCATGCGGCGACGACAAAGACCGCGCCACTGCAGAAGGCATCCAAATCGCAAAAGAATTGATTGATACAGCAGCGGAGCTGTTCCATGGCATTTACCTCATAACTCCGTTTGTCCGTTACGATATGACCGTGGAATTGATTCATTACATTCGACAACTAGATCAACAGAAAGAGAGCGATCGCAGCCATGTCCAAACATCTTATTGAACAACAACTTGAAAAAAGAATCTTGATCATCGACGGAGCCATGGGCACGATGATTCAAAACGTCGATCTTTCTCCCGAAGATTTTGGAGGCGAAGAGTTTGACGGCTGCAACGAGTATTTGAATATTGTCCGTCCGGATGTTATCGAAGGGGTCCACACGGCTTACCTCGAAGCGGGAGCCGATATTCTCTGTACCAATAGCTTTGGCGGCACACCGATTGTTTTGGATGAGTATGGGATCGGCAGCCAGGCGGCGGAAATCAACCGGCGTGGAGTGGAAATTGCGAAAAAAGCAGCCGCTGCTTTTTCAACGCCGGAATGGCCGCGTTTTGTGGCGGGTGCTATCGGGCCGACCACAAAAACGCTGTCTGTTACAGGCGGTGCCACATTCGATGAAATGCTGGGAAATTTCTATGTACAGGCGAAAGCCTTAATCGAAGGCGGCGCAGATTTGATTCTCTTGGAAACAAGCCAGGACATGCTGAATGTCAAAGCGGCAACGATTGGAATCAAGCAAGCTTTTGAAGAAACCGGAATCGAGTTGCCGATCATGGTGTCAGGAACGATTGAACCGATGGGCACTACGCTTGCGGGCCAAAGCATCGAAGCCTTTTACATTTCAATCGAGCACGTGAAACCGTTATCGGTTGGCTTAAACTGTGCAACCGGCCCGGAATTCATGACAGACCACATCCGATCGCTGTCTGAGCTGTCGGACGGCTATGTCAGCTGTTACCCGAACGCCGGCTTGCCGGATGAAGAAGGGCATTATCACGAAACACCGGAATCGCTGGCGAAAAAATTGCGGGGCTTTGCCGATAAAGGCTGGCTGAACGTAGTGGGCGGCTGTTGCGGTACGACGCCAGCCCATATTCAAGCGGTGCGTGAAGCAATGGAAGGTCTGCCTCCGAGAAAACCGGATCCTGTCGATCACGGCCATGTGGTTTCCGGCATTGAACCGTTGCAGTACGATGAAACCATGCGTCCATTATTCATTGGTGAACGTACCAACGTCATTGGTTCCCGCAAGTTCAAGCGGTTGATTGTAGATGGCCAGTTTGAAGAAGCTTCTGAAATTGCCCGCGCGCAAGTGAAAAACGGCGCTCATGTTATTGACATCTGTCTGGCGAACCCGGATCGGGATGAAGTCGAGGACATGACCAATTTCATGAAAGAAGTCGTCAAAAAAGTGAAAGTGCCGCTGGTCATTGATTCCACGGATGAAGAAGTGATTGAAGTGGCGCTGAAATTCTCACAAGGAAAAGCCATCATTAACTCAATCAACCTGGAAGACGGGGAAGAGCGGTTTGATGCGGTCATGCCGCTGGTGAAGAAATACGGAGCGGCAGTCGTTGTCGGAACGATCGATGAGGAAGGCATGGCGGTTACGCGTGAGCGCAAGCTGGAAATTGCGTTACGGTCGTATGACTTGCTGGTCAACAAATGGGGACTGGCGCCGGAAGATATCATTTTTGACCCACTGGTCTTTCCAGTCGGTACCGGCGATCAGCAATACATCGGCTCTGCAGTGGAAACCATTGAAGGCATCCGCCTGATCAAAGAAAAACTGCCGCGCGCATTGACCATTCTGGGCGTCAGCAACGTGTCATTTGGTTTGCCGCCGGTTGGCCGTGAGGTATTGAATGCCGTTTATCTCTACCACTGCACGCAGGCAGGTTTGGACTACGCCATCGTCAACACGGAAAAGCTGGAGCGCTATGCATCGATTCCAAAACAGGAAATCGACATGGCCAATGAATTGCTGTTTACAACTACAGACGCCACTCTGGCTGATTTTACGGCTTTCTACCGTGATAAGAAGAAAGAAAAAACCGAGGACGACATCCCGAAAACGGTGCCCGACCGCTTGGCTTACTATATTATAGAAGGAACAAAAGAAGGCTTGATCCCGGATTTGGAAAAAGCATTGGAAATGTACGATGAACCGCTCGATGTCATCAACGGACCATTGATGACAGGGATGGCCGAAGTAGGCCGGCTGTTTAATGACAATCAACTGATTGTTGCCGAAGTGCTGCAAAGCGCAGGCGTCATGAAAGCGGCGGTTTCATTCCTAGAGCAGTTCATGGAGAAAAAAGAAGACGATTCCGGAAAAGGGAAAATCGTACTGGCCACAGTCAAAGGCGATGTCCATGACATCGGCAAAAACCTGGTCGAGATCATCTTGAGCAACAACGGCTTTAAAGTGATCGACGTCGGCATTAAAGTAACGCCGGCTACGTTGATCGAAGTGATCCGGAAAGAAAAACCGGACATGATCGGCTTATCCGGCTTGCTGGTCAAATCAGCCAAACAGATGGTCATCACCGCGCAGGATTTCAAGGAAGCAGGCATCGATGTGCCGATTCTGGTCGGCGGCGCCGCACTGTCGAGACGCTTTACGGAAACCAAGATTTCAGCGGAATATGACGGACCGGTTATTTACGCGAAAGATGCCATGCAAGGGCTGGACCTTGCGAACCGGCTGCAAAGCGGTGCAGGAAAAGCTGAGCTGTTATTGGAATTGGATGCCCAGCAGGAAAAACGCCAAGCTTCAGAAGCGGTGCGCGCAGCCAAACCGGCTGTTGCAGTTGCTGAGAAACCGGTCAAAATGGTTCGCGAAGATGTACCTGTCTACGTACCGAACGATTTGCGCCGCCATGTACTGAAAGATTATTCAGTGGCGCATTTGTATCCATATGTGAATATGCGCACTTTAATCGGCCATCATCTTGGGTTGAAAGGCTATAGTGAGAAAACCTTGTCGCAAGGCGATCCGCGTGCTGTAGAATTGCACGAACTGGCGACTAATTTCCTGGGCTCCGGCCTGTTGAAGCCATCTGGACTTTATCAGTTTTTCCCAGCTCAAAGTGATGGCGATGATGTGGTCGTTTATGACCCGAAAGACGCCAAAACGGAAATCGAGCGCTTCACCTTCCCACGCCAATCGGCTCCGCCATTCCTGTGCCTGTCCGATTACTTGAAATCTGTGGACAGCGGCGAAATGGATTACGTGGCCTTTATGCAAGTGACGGCAGGATTTGGTGTACGGGATGAAGCGACACGCTTGAAAGAACAGGGCAAGTTTTTGGAAAGCCATGCACTTCAAGCAACCGCGCTGGAACTGGCGGAAGGCTTTGCCGAGCGCATCCACCAGGAAATCCGCGACCAATGGGGCTTTTCAGATGCCACGGACTTCTCGATGCGCGAGCGCTTTGCTGCGAAATACCAGGGACAGCGCTTCTCCTTCGGCTACCCGGCTTGTCCGAGCCTGGAGGATCAAGCAAAGCTGTTCAATCTCATCAAACCCGAAGACATCGGTGTTCATCTGACAGAAGAATACATGATGGATCCGGAAGCTTCGGTATCCGCCATCGTTTTCGCTCATCCAGATGCCAGGTATTTCATTGTGGATTGAAGAGAAAAGCGAAAGCGCCCATGTAGATTCGACGGGCATAAGACAGACCAGCAGAGTGGCGTTCTTTGCCACGGCGCTGGGTTGGCTTATGACCCGAGAATCTGGGCGCTGGAGTCTGGACAAAAGAAAAGCGAAAGCGCCCATGTAGATTCGACGGGCATAAGACAGACCAGCAGAGTGGCGTTCTTTGCCACGGCGCTGGGTTGGCTTATGACCCGAGAATCTGGGCGCTGGAGTCTGGACAAGAGAAAAGCGAAAGCGCCCATGTAGATTCGACGGGCATAAGCCGCGGTAATCTGAACAACTAGAAAAAATTAGTAAAAGCAGGAACAGGAAATCGTGGATTTCCTGTTCCTGCTTTTAACATAAAGAAAAAAGGCGGCCAGCATTCAGCTGACCGCCTTTTTCGATAGCATCAATTCACTTTATCCAACAAGAAGCCATAGCCTTCTGCTTCCATTTCTGCTTCAGGAATAAACAGCAGGGCAGCGCTGTTCATGCAATAGCGCAGTCCGCCTTTATCTTCGGGGCCATCAGTGAACACATGGCCTAAATGGCTGTCGCCTGCTCGGCTTCGGATTTCAGTCCGTTTCATAAACAACAAACCGTCGTCGTGTTCGGTAACGACATTCGGGTCAATTGGCTTGGTAAAGCTCGGCCATCCCGTTTCGGAATCGTATTTATCCGCAGAAGAGAACAGCGGCTCGCCAGTGGTGATGTCGACATAGATGCCAGGCTCGTAAAAGCCATCGTATTCATTGGAAAAAGCGGGCTCTGTCGCGTCTTCCTGCGTTACTTCGTATTGAATGTCTGTCAATTGTTCTCTTAATTCTTCGTCACTTGGCTTCGGATAAAGCGCTGGATCGATCAATGATTGGGCATCTTCGCCTAACTCTTGTCCTTCCAGGCTATCAAACTCTACATGGCAATAGCCGTCTGGATTTTTTTCGAGATAATCCTGATGGTATTCTTCTGCCAAGTAATAATGCTCGAGCACTTCGACTTCAGTAACAATCGGGTCATCGTAACGTTCTTTCTCAGCTGCGACTACTTGATCGATAACAGCCCGGTCGGCTTCATTTTCATAATAAACACCCGTCCGGTATTGCTCGCCTCGGTCATTGCCTTGCTGATTCAAAAGTGTTGGATCGATAATCATAAAGTAATGGCCGAGCAGCTTCTCGAGATCCACACGTTCCGGATCGTAGCGGACATGGACGGTTTCAGCGTGCCCGGTATTTTCCCGGATCACTTCTTCGTAAGTTGGATTTTCGGTATTGCCATTGGCATAGCCGGAGGTGACGTCATAAACGCCGTAAACCCGTGCCATGTAGGCTTCGACTCCCCAGAAACAACCGCCGGCAAGCCAGATGTCCTCTAAGTTGTCGGTGTTAAAATCAAGGTCCACATTTGGGTTATCGGGATATTTGGAAGTACTTGTAGATGCTGTCTGTCCTGATGCGGTATTGCTGGAATTGCCTGCGCTTTCGGCTGAACAGCCCGCAAGGACGATAAGGAATACTAATAAAAATCCTATAAATAAACTCTTTTTCATATCAAATCTCCAGCCTTTCTTGTTGAGGTGTTCATGAGCCAACCATCGTCCATTTCCGAAAATGAGTCCAATGTGACGAAAAAAAGGAGATTGTAAGCGGTATCCTATCGTTTCTACCTTCAGTTTAATCGAATGCTTGTAAAAGAGGAACTGAAGCGGTTCGGAAAAAACTGATAATTTGTCCGGTTTGTCACAAATTCGATTTATGGGTTCACTGTAGTGGAGGAGCTTTTGATTCCCGTGCTAAGATGCAAGAACGAGTAAAGGGGGCAGACAGATGATTTCATTGAATATATTGGACTATTCGCCGATTGATGAAGGCGAGGCGGCAACGACATCTTTGAAGCAATCAACGCAGCTTGCTCAGCTGGCAGAACGGCTTGGGTTTAAGCGCTTTTGGGTAGCTGAGCATCATCAGGTGGCATCGGTAGCAGGAAGTACGCCAGAAATGCTGATGATGCATTTGGCAACGTCTACCGAGACGATCCGCATCGGTTCGGGAGGCGTCATGCTGCCGCATTACAGCGCCTACAAAGTTGCGGAAAACTTTCGAATGCTCGAAGCATTGCATCCCGGCCGCATTGATCTGGGCATCGGCCGTTCCCGCAGCTACCGGATGGTCAACGAAGCGTTGAATGAAAGCAAAACCAAGCGGCTGTCTTATGACCAGCAATTGGTGGATCTTCAAAAGTATTTTGCAGATGACACCGTCAGCGAACACCGTTTCCAATCACTTCAGGCCATGCCGATTGTCGATACGGCGCCAGAGTTGTGGCTGCTTGGAACCGGACAAGGCAGTGCCCGGCTTGCAGCTGAAAAAGGAATGGGCTATGCATTTGCTCATTTTGCGAAGCCATCCCGGCAAGGAGTGGAAGTGGTGGATGCGTACCGCGCGGAATTCCAGCCATCGCAGTTTTTAGCAGAACCGGAAGTAATCATCGCGGTTTTTGCAGTCGTCGCCGAAACAGAGGAAAAGGCCGAAGAGCTGGCCGCCGCGTTCGATTTGTGGCTGCTGTTTGTCGAATCCGATTCACCGCCTCCTTATTATCCATCTATCGAAACAGCAAAAAAGCGCGGCTTTAGTGCAAGCGAGAAGGAAAAAGTTAAGCGCAACCGGCAACGCATGCTGATCGGCACCGCCGAACAAGTAAAAGCACAGATCGAAGCGATTGCCGAGCAATACGCTACAGACGAAATCACCATCATTCCCAACATTTCTGGAGCCGATAACCGAATGACCGAACTGCGTTTATTAGCCGAAGCATTTAATCTTCCTGGAAAATGAAACCATTTGTGCCTTTGCTGCGTATAAAGTAAAAATGCAGAAGGGACGGAGATGGCGGATGGAAATCGAAACGAAAGCGAAGGAAAAGAAAGAGAAGAAAGATCGTTGGTGGATTGTCGATGTGATGGATTTCTTTGAGTTATTTTTCTTTCTTCCACGTTTGGTCTTGCGCTTTTTCAGGGATTGGTAAGGGGATTTTTGGGGTTTAGAAAGTATTGAGCAGCTTGTGGAAAGTATTTGGGGCCAAATAGAACGTATTTCAGCTGAAATGGAAAGTATTTGGCTGCCAATAGAATTTATATCCAATTAAATGGAAAAAAGCCGCCCGGGTAGGCGGCTTTTCATCATCTTATAGCTTCGCGAAATCAGGATCAGCGACTTTCACCAATTGCTTGCCAAGGTTGGTGCCTTTAAATAGACCAAGGAAAGCTTCCGGCGTGTTTTCAAAGCCTTCAACGATTGTTTCGTCGTATTTCAATTTGCCTTCCTGGAGCCATTGCGTTAATGCGGCAGCGCCAGTCGGGAAGTCTTTTGCATAATCGCCGAGCGTGAAGCCTTTCATCATTGAGCTGGTCTTGATGAATTTCCATTGCATGCGTGGACCGACGTCTTCGCCAGGTGAATTATAAGACGAAATCGAACCGCACAAGGAAATGCGGGCATTGTTGTTCAGTTCATTGATGACGGCGTCTGAAATGTCTCCGCCGACGTTATCGAAATAAACGTCAACACCATCAGGAAGCGCCTTGATCAAATCTTCTTTAAAGCTGTCTTTTTTATAGTTGACCGCGGCGTCAAAGCCGAGCTCGTTGATCAAGTAATCGACTTTGTCATCCGAACCGGCGATGCCGACAGCGCGTGCACCTTTAAGTTTGGCAATCTGGCCAACGATGGAACCTACTGCACCAGCTGCGCCTGAAACGACGACGGTTTCGCCTGGCTGCGGGTTGCAAATATCCAACAAGCCGAAATAAGCAGTGAGTCCTGTCAAACCAAGGACACTCAGGCGTGCCGTAATCGGTGCGGCAGATGGGTCAACTTTTTGCAATTTTTCAGGATCCGCGACTGTGTATTCAGCCCAGTTAAGGTTGCCGTTGACGATATCGCCTTGTTTGAATAAATCCGAATGGGATTCAACCACTTCGGCAAGAACGCCGCCCACCAGCACTTGATTTAATTCGAATGGCGGGATGTACGATTTTACATCTCTCATCCGTCCGCGCATGTAGGGATCTACGGAAAGGTAAAGAGTCTTCAGAAGCACTTCGTTTTTGCCGGGTACAGGAACTTCTTTTTCAACAAATTTAAAATCATCGTTGGTTGGCATGCCTTCAGGACGATTGGCCAAATGGATTTCTTTATGTGTTTGAGTTGTCATGGAAAATTCCTCCTAATGTATGCGAATTCGATGAAAAGCGTACCACTGGAATGGAGGACGGTCAAAAATAATGTACCGGAAAAAGGGAGCGAGCGTGTATTCTTGATTCCTTAAAATTCATATGCTATTTTGAAATACCGAAGCCTTTCGGAAGACTATTAGATTGCAGAAAAGAGGAAGTCCATTGAATCCACTATACAAAGAGTTATTTGAAGAAATCACGTTGCCAAATGGTATCGTATTGAATGACCGTATGGGCGTAGCGCCGATGACAACTTATTCAGGAAATGAAGACGGCACTGTTTCAGATGAAGAATTGACGTACTACAACCGACGCGCTGGCCTTGGCAGCTTGTTTATCTCGGCATGCATCGCGGTTTCAGAAAACGGCATTGCCTTTCCGAACCAATTTATCGGCTTTGATGACAGCGCGATTCCGCGCCTGACGCAAATGGCCAATAATATGAAATCAAAAGGCAGTAAAGCAATCCTCCAGATTCAGCACGGCGGACGCCAAGGGCAGCCAGCATTGATCAAAGCAAATGAAACCGTAGCGCCAAGTGCCGTACCCGGCGAAGCAGGCAAGCCAACTCCTCGCGAGTTAACACAAGCCGAAATTGAAGCCATCATCGAAGATTTTGGCGAAACGACGAGACGCGCAATCGAAGCCGGCTTTGACGGCGTAGAAATTCATGGTGCCAATACGTACTTGCTGCAGCAGTTTGTTTCCACAGCAACAAACCAGCGTCAGGACCAATGGGGAGGCAGCCTGGAAAATCGCTTGAAGTTTCCACTGGCTGTTCAGAAAAAAGTACAGGAAACCGTTGCGAAATATGCGGATGAGCAGTTTATTGTCGGCTACCGCTTGTCGCCGGAAGAAAACAACGAAACGACAGTTGGCTATACAATAGAAGATACCAAAGTCTTGGTAGAAGAATTGATTCAGCACGGCATTCATTATATCCATGTATCGCTAATGGAAATCATGAAAGCACCAAAAGGCGCGGAACAAGGCAACAGCATTGTCCGCCTCTTGGCAGACCACATTAACGGGCGTGCGGCTTTTGTTGCAGTCGGCAGCGTGAAAACACCGGAAGATGCATTAACGGCGTTATCAGAAGGCGCGGACATCGTAGTAATCGGCCGCCAAGCGCTGATCGATCCTGAATGGACAGACAAAGTGAAACAAGGGAAAGAACAGGAAATCCATCCGGTCATCACACCGAAAATGGTTGGAAAACTGGACATCCCTCAAAACATGTGGCATTTGATCACTTCATACGGCATGGTTACCGTTTCAGATCAGTAATATCTTAAGCCCTTGGCACCCCAATTTGTTTGAGGTGCCAAGGGCTTTTTTTGATAGAATAAAGAAAAGCCATGGGGGACAGCGAATATGAGAGAGTTTATTCAAGCAAATCAGCAGCCGATGTTGGAATTGATAGAGAACCTGGTCAATATCGACAGCGGTTCTTATTTCAAAAATGGCATCGACAGAGTAGGAAATGTTTTGGCTGAGGAATACAAGTTGATTGGATTTAAAACCGAAGTACACGAACAACAAGTATTTGGAAACAACCTGGTTATTCGACACCCAGAAGCAAAAATGCCGGAAATCGTTCTTCTAGCACATCTTGATACCGTATTTCCAGAAGGAACAGCAGAAGTACGGCCTTTCCATATTTCGGAGGATTTAGCCCATGGACCGGGTGTCATCGATATGAAAGCCAGCCACGCCACAGCTTTGTTCGCCATCAAGGCGTTGGTAGCAAGCGGCAGCGAGGCTTATAAAAACGTGGTCCTGATCTTGAATACAGACGAAGAAATCGGCTCCATCGCTTCGCGCAGCCTTATTGAAAAAGTTGCAGCCGATAAAAAATATGCGCTTGTACTGGAGCCAGCACAGAACGGGCAGCTCGTTAGTGAACGCAAAGGCGGGGGCAAGTATTTCCTGAAAGTTTATGGGAAGTCCGCGCATGCCGGCATCGAACCGGAAAATGGTGCAAGCGCCATTGAAGAACTGGCTCGGAAAATCCTTAAGCTGCATGCCTTGAGCGAACCTGACAAAGGGATCACCGTAAACGTTGGTTTGATCAAAGGCGGAACGTCCGTCAATACGATTGCGCCTTTTGCGGAAGCCGGGATTGATTTGCGGATTGAAACACCGGAAGATGGCGAACGTTTGGACCGTGCCATTAAGGAAATTTGCAGCTATACCGAAACGCCGGGGACGACCGTGGAATTGACTGGCCATATTACCCGGCCGGCGTGGGTATTGACAGAAGCTGCACAGAAATTAATCGACGTGATCGCCGAAGAAGGTATAAAACTTGGCATCACGCTGTCTCATGAACGGAGCGGGGGCGGATCAGATGCTAATTTAACATCACATATCGGCATTCCATCGATTGATGGATTGGGTCCAGTCGGCGGCAACGCCCATGAGGAAACCGAGTATTTGGTGGTTTCTTCGCTGGTCGAGCGCACCTTGCTGCTGGCGAATGTTATTGAGCGATTGAGTCTGAAATAGAAAATGTTAATGCTTGAATTCAACTGAAATCACTCATTTTATACTGGACTTTCGTGTATGCTAGAGAAGTTGCACTTATGTTCTTTAGCTCCGAACTAAGCTATGGCCAAAGTGGTGAATAAAAGGTTCAGCTTACACAAATAAGTTGAAAGAAACAGTAAGTATTACGCACCACTTTCAGCTTGGAGACATGTAATCAGTTAACATCAGAAACAGAATCACAGGGGGTTCAAAGATGACTTCTTTGATGCAAAAAATAAAAGAAGTGCTGCCGCAGTTATCAGAGGCAGAGAGGCGGATCGGCGAGTACGTTTTTGAAAATCCGGAAGCCATCCCACACATGACCACGAAAGAACTGTCGAAAAAATCAGGAGTCAGCGAAGCGACCATTATCCGCTTTTGCAAATCGATTGGCATCGGCAGCTTTAAATCTTTCAAACTTGCACTTATGAAAGACTTAACCTTAACGGATACCAACCTCACTGATTTTTCGGTATTGAACAAAAAAGACTCTCCATACGATCTTTTTCATAAAGTGATCCATGTCAACAAATCCGCGATTGAATCGTGTGCGGACTCGATGGACCGAAAAGAATTAGCGAAGGCGGTTGAAGCGATTCAGCATGCCGGAAAAATCGTTTTCTTCGGTGTTGGCGGTTCATCCACTGCGGCTGTCGATGCTCAGTATAAATTTACGAAACTCGGCTATCATTCGATCACTTCTCTCGATTTTCATTACATGCTGTCAGTGATTCCACATCTGACGGAAAACGATGTGTTTGTGGCAATCAGCACGTCCGGAAAAACAAAGGATGTCTTAGAACTTACGCGGTTTGCGCAGAAAAAAGGGGCGACTGCCATCGCCATTACGACGCTCAGCAAATCACCCTTGTACAAAGAAGCGGACATTCGCTTGTGTACACCGAATGTGGAACAGGATTTTCGTATTGGCAGCATTCCTTCGCGGATGACGCAACTGACCGTAATCGATACCTTATATATGAGCATTTTCCATCATGTTGGCGAAAAGGTTTTGCAGCAATACTATGATGCCCGCAGTGAAATGGAAAGCTTAAGAAGATAAAGAGCTGATGGTTCGGCTCTTTTTTTACTAGATTTAATGAAATTTAAATTCATTATTATATCAATTTATATTGACTTTAAATTTCTTAAGGATAAAATGAAATCAAGAAATAAATGTAAAGAGGTGATCCGATGCTAGAAAATTTATCCACAGAAAAGCGCAACACCAACACCATGAAGATGGATGAAATGTCAGTGCTGGAAATATTGGAAACCATGAACCGAGAAGATCGAATCGTTCCAAAAGCGATTGAAAACGAACTGGGAAACATCGAGCAAGCGGTGCAAAAAACCATTGCTTCCTTTGAGGCTGGCGGCAGATTGATTTATATCGGCGCCGGAACCAGCGGACGCTTAGGAATTCTCGATGCAGTTGAATGTGTTCCAACTTTCGGCGTCTTGCCTGAACAAGTAGTCGGGATTATTGCTGGGGGTGCAGAAGCGATCAAAACTGCGATTGAAGGCGTCGAAGACAAAGCGCAATTTGGCATGGATGATTTAAAAGCGGTTTCTTTAACGGCGAATGATACCGTCGTCGGCATTGCAGCTAGCGGCCGTACACCATACGTCATTGGGGCACTTCAATACGCCAAGCAGATCGGCGCAGCGACCGTTGCACTTTCGTGTAACAAAACAGCCGAAATCAGCAACTATGCCGATACAGCGATTGAGATTGAAACGGGAGCTGAAGTATTGACCGGTTCAACTCGTCTGAAGGCGGGAACCGCCCAAAAGCTTGTACTGAATATGATTTCGACAGCTGCGATGATCGGCGTTGGCAAAGTCTACGGCAATTTGATGGTAGATGTCCAGGCGACTAATGAAAAACTGGTAGAACGCTCCAAGCGAATCATTATGGATGCTGCTCAAGTTGATTACGAAACTGCTCAGCGTTATTACGAAGGAGCAGATGGCCACGTAAAAACGGCAATTGTCATGAGTTTGCTGGATTGCACGAAAGAACAAGCTATCGCCAAACTGGAAACAGCTGGCGGCTTTGTACGAAAAGCTTTATAACACTCGGGG
Organism: Planococcus sp. TJ-307; assembly: GCF_058268435.1. Taxonomy (NCBI): domain Bacteria; kingdom Bacillati; phylum Bacillota; class Bacilli; order Caryophanales; family Caryophanaceae; genus Planococcus; species Planococcus sp. TJ-307. The sequence continues at coordinate 363,195 of NZ_JBZDOJ010000003.1, read as the reverse complement.
GAGCGGAGGGGTAATATGAAAAAAGAACAGCAGATGGCGCATGACATTCTCGCAAAAATCGGGGGAAAAGAGAATGTTAATCAAGTAGCACATTGTATGACGCGATTGCGTTTGTCGATCAAAGATGACAGCAAAGTGGATTTAAATGAGCTGAAGCGTGTGGATGGCGTAATGGGTGTCATCGAGGACGATACACTCCAGATTGTCGTAGGTCCGGGTACAGTCAATAAAGTTGCTGCTGAAATGAGCAGTGAAACCGGATTGGCAATCGGTGAAATGGCAGACGTCGATGAAGACGATATGGATTTCACGGAAAAAGCCGCTTTGAAAAAAGCCAAACTGAAAGAAAAGAACAAAACACCATTCAAACTTTTCCTGCGCCGTGTTGGTAACATCTTCATTCCACTGATTCCAGGTCTGGTAGCTTCAGGGATCATCAATGGAGCAGCCAACTTTGCGAAAAATGCCGGAGTGGACGCGACTGAAACATGGATGCAAATTTTATTGCTGCTTGGAAGCACCGTATTTGCCTATTTGGCTATTCTGGTCGGATGGAACACAGCGAAGGAATTTGGCGGAACACCAGTACTTGGTGCGATTGCAGGAGGAATCCTGTTCAACCCGATGTTGGCGGACATCGTCATTTACGGAGAGCCGCTGGTTGTCGGCAGAGGCGGATTATTCGGGGTTATATTCGCAGCTTGGCTAATGACTTTTGTTGAAAAAAATGTTCGCAAAGTGATGCACAGCTCAGTCGATATTTTGTTTACACCCCTCATCACACTATTGGTTGTTGGATTCTTCTCACTTTATGCGGTAGTACCGGTCGCAGGCCTCTTATCTGATGCTATTATGACTGTTCTAACCTCTGTACTTGATGTTGGCGGCGTATTGGCAGGCGGCGTCCTGGCTGGTTTCTTCTTACCACTTGTAATGCTGGGCCTGCATCATGGATTGACGCCAATCCACTTGGAGCTAATGAACACTGTTGGCGCTACAGCCTTGCTGCCAATTTTGGCGATGGCTGGAGCGGGACAAGTTGGTGCTACAATTGCCGTATACGTTAAAACAAGAAATCAGCGTCTAAGAAATATTATCAAAGGAGCACTGCCAGTTGGTTTTCTTGGCATCGGTGAGCCGCTGCTTTACGGCGTGACTTTGCCGCTTGGCCGGCCATTCATTACGGCTTGCATGGGTGCTGCCTTTGGCGGCGCATTCCAGGCAGTGATGCATACGGCAGCACTTGGAATCGGGGTATCAGGAATTTCATTGATTCCATTGATTGCTGAAAGCCAATACCTCTGGTACTTTGTTGGCTTAATCGTAGCCTATATTTTTGGATTCATTTTCACTTATTTATTTGGATTCAAAGAAGAGATGGCAGAAGGAATTTGAGGAAGAGGGAGAGAAATCTCCCTTTTTTCTTTTAAATGAAAAGGACGAGATACACTGGAAAGGGAGCTGACAGAATGCGTGGAATTTCAGTTTATTTGGGAGACGATTCGTTTCAAGGGCTATCGCCTTATATAGAAAGGGTTAGTAAGCTCGGGTTTACTTCCATTTTCACTTCGCTGCATATTCCTGAAGACGATCCACTTCTCTATAAGGAACGGCTGCAGCAATTGGGGCGGTGGGCACTGCAATTTGATATGGAACTGATGGCGGACATCGCGCCGCAGTCGTTGGCTCATATAGGCTTTGGCTGGGACAATGCAGAAGGCTTGCTGGAATGGGGAGTGACGGGATTACGGATTGATTACGGAGTGGACGATAATGTAATTGCCGCACTGTCTCAAAAGATGAAAATCGCTTTGAATGCCAGTACATTGACGAAAGCTGGACTGGCTGCTTTGACTCGCGCAGGTTTGCAACGGGATGCTGTCGAAATGTGGCATAACTTCTATCCACGGCCGGAAACCGGTTTGGAATCCAGCGAGTTTGTGAAAACCAATCTGTGGTTGAAAAGCGAAGGACTAATGGTCATGGCTTTTATTCCAGGAGATGGTCTTCTTCGCGGACCTCTTCACTGCGGCCTGCCAACGCTCGAAGAACATCGGGATGTGAGTCCATTTAAAGCGTATCTGCACTTGAAGGCAGATGGAGCAGTAGATAAAATTCTGATTGGCGATATTACACTTAGCGATGAGAGCCTATACCAATTTTCCGAGTTTCACAAAGGAACAATTCCATTGCGGGCAGAACCACTGGTGGAGGTGGCGCCTTTGGACATCCAAACCAATCGATGGGACGCTGCCCGTGACTGCATCCGTTCCATCGAGTCGCGCCAATACGGCTTGATTGGTACCCATTTATTGGAGCCGAACAATACCATTTCCCGGTACACAGGCAGTATCACGATTGATAACAAGCGCTATGGCCGCTATCAGGGTGAGTTACAGATTACTAAAAAAGATCTGGCTGCAGACGAAAAAGTGAATGTCATTGGTAAAGTTATCAATGAAGACTTGGAATTGCTGCCATATATCAAAGGTGGAGTGAAATTCCAGATAAATTGGATTTGAGCAGAAAGAGCATTTTATGAAAACTGGGAGCCTAAAAGCTTTCAGTTTTTTGCTTTTCGAGCGACTTTATTCCTCGAAACTCTTAAGAAAAAAGAAGTAACCGCTTACTTTATTTTTATTATTTGCTAAATTGGTATAGACAACTATACCGATAGCAGATATAGTGAAAATTAAGAATACATAAAGGGGTGGAAGTTTTATGTTTGGTTTTCTGCAAAAAATAGGGAAATCGTTGATGTTCCCAATTGCTACGTTGCCAGCTGCGGCTTTGTTGCTGCGTTTTGGACAGGATGATTTGCTTGGCATTCCGTTCATGTCGGCAGCAGGTGCAGGTATCATCGACAACTTGGCAATTATCTTTGCCATCGGGATTGCGATGGGACTTGCTCATGATGGCAGCGGGGGAGCGGCGTTAGCTGGTGCCATTGCTTATCTCGTATTGACTTCGGCGATTGTTACAATCAATGAATCGATCAACATGGGCGTATTTGCCGGTATTGTATCCGGTATTGTCGCAGGTCTTTTATACAATAAATTTTATAATGTTAAATTTCCGCAATGGCTAGCCTTTTTCGGCGGCAGGCGATTTGTACCGATTATTACCGCGGCCGTCATGACGATTTTGGCTGGGGTGTTGGGTTATGCATGGCCGCCAATCCAAGAAGGCATTGACAGTGCCGGTGACTGGATTTTGAATGCGGGGATGTTTGGCGTTGGTGCCTACGGTTTCCTGAACCGTTTATTGTTGCCGACTGGTCTTCACCATGTTATTAATACTGTTGTATGGTTTGATTTTGGTACTTTCACTGATGCGAGTGGAGAGGTGGTACGTGGAGAAATTAACCGCTTCTTGAGAGGCGATCCAACGGCAGGACCCTTCCTGTCCGGTTTCTTCCCGATCATGATGTTCGGTTTGCCAGCAGCATGTCTTGCCATGTATGCCGCAGCTAAAAAAGAGCGCAAAGCCCTTGTTGGCGGAATGCTCTTCAGTATCGGATTCACCTCATTTTTGACAGGAATTACAGAACCGATTGAGTTTACATTCATGTTCTTGTCGCCTGTTTTGTATGTGGTACACGCATTATTGACCGGTGCTTCGATGATGGTCGCTTATGCTTTAGATGTGCATCATGGTTTCGGCTTTTCTGCTGGTGCCATTGACTACGTCCTGAACTATGGACTGGCTACCAACCCGCTGATCTTGTTGGTGATGGGACTGGTTGTTGGAGTTATCTACTTTGTAATCTTCTACTTCCTGATCGTTAGGCTGGACTTGAAAACACCTGGACGTGAAGACGAAGATGAAGAAGGTGCAGAAAATGTGGGCTCAGGCAGCAACGCTGTTGATTTTAGAGCATATAATACGATTGAAGCATTGGGCGGCCCAGGAAATATTGTGGCTGTCGAATATTGCACGACGCGTTTGCGCATGACAGTCAAAGATTCAGAGCTTGTAGATGAAAAAGCCCTCAAGCGCCACGGGGCAATGGGTGTTATGAAAATAAATAAAACCAATGTGCAAGTGGTTATCGGAACAGCTGTTGAGTTTCTGGGAGATGCCATGAAGCCGCGTGTAGCAAACGGCAATCCGGCACCTGCAACTGGAATGGAAACTGCCGCTGTTGAAGAAACTGCCAGCGAAGAACCGGCCATGAAAGAAATTATTGCTAAGGATTTTGAAATGCCGATTCAAGGGAAAATGATTCCGTTATCAGAAGTGCCGGATGAAGTATTTGCAAAAGGCATGATGGGACCTGGTTTTGCCATCATTCCATCTGGGAATATCCTTCATTCACCGGTTGATGGCCGTATTGTCAGCGTATTCCCAACCAAGCACGCTATCGGCATCGAGACAGATACAGGAATTGAAATTCTGATTCATGTCGGGTTGGATACCGTCAAACTGAAAGGTGAAGGTTTTGAGACATTAGTGGAGCAGGGACAATTGGTGCAACGTGGAGACGCCTTGCTGAAACTTGATTTGGATTTCCTAAACGCTAATGCTCCTTCTATTGCCACACCGGTTATTTTCACCAACTTAACCGAACAAAAAGTGACGATCATGAAAGACGGTTTCCAGGAACAAGGAAATGCATCTATCCTGAAAGTCGAATAATTAAAGCCGAAGAGCCAGGGACATCCATTGTGATCTTCCTGGTTTTTCGCAAGGAGTGGTTAAAATGACGAAAAGCATACTAATTTCCGGCGTCACAATAGCAGATGCGGTAGAAAAAGTTTTTATCGGGGACATCTTGATGGAGGATGGAAAAATAATTCAAACTGCTAAAAAGATTGAGATGCAGGCGGACATTCACATAGAAGCAGCCGGCAAAAAATGGACGGCGTTTCCTGGGTTTATTGATCTCCATATTCACGGTGCTGCCGGACACGATGCCATGGATGCAACACCGGAAGCACTGGCCGGCTTAGCCGGTGCTTTGCCGAAAGAAGGCACGACCAGCTTTTTGGCGACCACCATGACGCAATCCGACAACGCCATTTCAACAGCCCTGCAGAATATCCAAAAATTTCAGGCGCAAGATGGGCAGGCTGAAATGCTTGGTGTTCACCTGGAAGGTCCATTTCTTTCAGCTAAACGTGCAGGGGCGCAGCCAATTGAATACATTACAGAAGCCTCTTACCCATTATTCCGTAAATGGCAAAAGCTCAGCGGCAACCAGATCCGCTTAGTCACTCTTGCACCAGAAACAAAAAACGGAATGGTGTTTATTAAAAGGCTGACAGATGATGGTGTGATTGCATCGATTGGCCATTCAGATGCCACGCTAGAAGAAGTACAGACGGCCGTTCGTTCAGGCGCCAGCCATGTGACTCACCTTTATAATCAAATGAGTCCGTTCCATCATCGGGATCCTGGCGTGGTAGGTGCGGCTTTAATGGAAGAGGGGCTAATGGTAGAAATCATTGCTGATTTTATTCACAGCCATCCGGTTGCAGTCGAACTGGCTTTTCAGCAAAAAGGCGCAGAACGGCTGATGCTCATTACGGATGCGATGCGCGCAAAAGGACTGCCGCCCGGAGTTTATGATTTAGGCGGCCAGGATGTACAAGTTACCAAAAAAGACGCTCGCCTCGCCGACGGAACTTTAGCGGGCAGCGTTCTGACAATGGATGCAGCCCTTCGGAATATCCAATCGATCACGGACTGCAGTTTGAACGAGCTGGTAGCTATGACTTCTGCCAATGCGGCAACCGAGCTAGGTCTTGCCAATAAAGGCAAGCTACAGGCTGGTGCAGACGCCGATGTGGTAATTCTTGATGAAAATTATAATGTTCAACTGACCCTGTGCAGAGGAACAATTGCCTATACGAAGGAGTGACTGTAATGAAACTGATACGAGTCGAAAACTACGAAGAGATGAGCAGCAGCGCGGCGCAATTGGTGGAACAGCAGATCCTGAACAACAGCCATTCGGTTCTGGGGCTCGCAACCGGATCGACACCGCTTGGCCTTTACCAACAACTGATTCAAGGAGTCAGCGAACGAAAGATCTCCTACCAGCATGTCCAAACTCTCAACCTGGATGAATACCGCGGACTGTCGGGCGATCACCCGAACAGCTACCGCCATTTTATGAATGAAAAACTGTTTCTGCATATTGATATTCCTTTGGCGAACACCCATATTCCGAACGGCAAAGCCGTGCCAGTGGAAGTGGAATGCCAGCGTTACGAAGCATTGATTGATGAAATTGGGCCGCCGCATCTGCAGATTCTCGGCATGGGAACGAATGGCCATATTGGCTTTAACGAGCCTGGAACGCCAGAAACGAGTTTGACCCATTGCGTGCAGCTTGAAGCGTCGACGCGGAACAGCAATGCACGGTTTTTCAGTGACCGCGATGGCGTACCGACACACGCCGTCACGATGGGGATTCAATCGATTTTGAAAAGTGAAAGGATCCTTGTATTGGCTTCCGGCAAAAAGAAAGCACAAGCTGTAAAGCGATTTCTGGACGGACGCGTCAGCGAAGATTTTCCAGCTTCATTTTTATGGAAACACAATCATGTTACACTGATTGTAGATCAGGATGCCTATAGCCTGGCAGCGGCAGAAGAGGAGTGAATGCTGTGCTGGACAAACAATCGCCGATTCCCATTTACATTCAAATAGAAGAACAGCTGAAACAGCAGATTCAGCAAGGCGACTTTCCAATCGGTGCAGCGATTCCCTCAGAACGCGAATTGACCGAGCGCTTTGGCGTCAGCCGGATGACGGTGCGCCAGTCCATCACCAATTTGGTCAATGACGGCCTGTTATACCGGGAAAAAGGACGCGGCACATTTGTGGCTTCTCCCAAAGTCGAACAGCCGCTCAATGGCTTGACGAGCTTTACGGAAGACATGATGTCGCGCGGCATGGTGCCGAGCAGCCAGCTGATCGGTTTTGACATCATGGAGCCGGAATCCGACGTTGCAGAAGACTTGAAGCTGCTCCATGGCGACCAAGTTTATTTTGTCGAACGCATTCGGTTTGCGGATGAAAAGCCGATGGCGATTGAGCGGACCTATCTGCCGGTCAAACGATTTCCAAATCTGACCGAAGATTCGTTTCAAGGATCACTGTATGCGATAATAGAAAATAACCAGCAGCTGAAAATCAGCCGTGCCACCCAGCGGATGGAAGCAGGGCTGGTGAAAAAAGAGGATGCCGACTTGCTGCACATCAAACAACCGGCAGCGATCCTGATGATCGAACGCATCAGCTACCTGGAGGGTGAGCTGCCATTCGAAGTGGTTCGCAGCACGTACCGGGCCGACCGTTATAAATTCACGACCGATATTCAGAGATAACCCCAAAGGAGAAATGGACATGATTGAAAAAAACTACACCATCACCAGCGAAGAAGGGCTTCACGCACGTCCCGCATCAAAACTAGTCGCGGCAGTGTCACCGTTTTCTGCCGATGTTAAAATGCTGTACAAAGAAAGAGAAGTCAACTTGAAATCCATTATGGGCGTCATGTCACTTGGCGTTTCAAAAGGCAATACCATCAAGATCACAGCTGACGGCAGCGACGAAGAATCCCTTATGGCCAAAGTCGAAGAATTGATTGTGGCTGAAGGACTTGGAAAAGCGTAAGAAATTTGGAGTTGAGCCATCAATGTTAAGCAACTATTTTAAACAAGCACAGGAACGACTGCAGCTTGTCGAGAAACAAGAAAAGCAGGCGATGCTTGCGGCCGCTGAAAAAGTGGCGGATGCAATACAGGCGGGTGGCATCATCCAATTATTCGGATGCGGCCATTCGCATATTTTGACGGAAGAAGTGTTTTACCGTGCCGGCGGATTGGTGCCAATCAAGCCCATTTTTGTAGAGCCGTTAATGCTCCATGAAGGCGCCGTCCAGTCTTCTCAGCTGGAGCGAAAAAATGACTACGCGGCAAACTTTTTGCAGGAACAGGATTTCAGTGCTGACGACGTGGTCTTTGTCATTTCTACTTCCGGCCGCAACCCGGTGCCGGTGGACGTTGCACTGGCAGCCCGTGAACAAGGGGCATTTGTTATTGGCATCACGTCGCTTGAGTATTCGGGGAGCCAGTCTTCACGCCATAAAACAGGCAAGCACCTGTTTGATTCGGTAGACTTGGTCATCGACAACCATTCAGTGTCAGGCGATGCCATCTTGTCGTATGAAAGCGTCGAAGTTCCATTCGGTCCGACGTCCACTGTTGTCGGGGCAACAATTTTAAATGCCGTTTTCGCGGAAGCTATCAAGAGGATGGCCGACGCAGGCTTCGCGCCGCCCATTTTCTTGAGCGGCAATATCGATGGTGCGGATGCACATAATGCGAAGTTGATCGATAAATACAGTGAGCGAATTTCATTATTGTCTTAACGTTTTTAACGCACGGCAGCGATTTTCTGCCGTGCTTTTTTTGTGCATTTTGGGCTGAACGTGCATAAATTGGTTTGAGCGTGCGTAATTTTTAGTGAGCGTGCATAAACTTTTTTGAACGTGCATATTTTTCAACAAGCGTGCATAAATCAAGAAAAGCGTGCATATTGTATAAAATACTTCACCTAGGACGTTCGAAAATTCAATAAATCTTCGCAAAAAAGCCAGCCGCGGCGTAAACCGTGGCTGGCTCGATAGCTCTTTCCTACACAACGCCAATCAAAATTGAAATTGCCAGCAACACAATGCTGAATGCCCACATAATAGGAAGCGAATAGCGGATGTGGCGGCCCATTTCGAGACCAGCTAAGCCAAGCGCCAACCAAAGGGCGGGGGAAAACGGGCTGACAAACGTCCCGATAATATTGCCGATGATCATGGCGTATGCAACAGAGATGGAGGATACGCCAGCTTCCGCAACTACCTGTTCAACAATTGGCAGGAGCGCGAAATAGTAAGCATCTGTACTAAGCAGCAAATCAAACGGTACTCCGAAAAAGCCGATGATGATATGCAGATAAGGAAGAACAAACGCTGGCAGAATTTTGACCAAGTCGTTGGCAATCGAGTCGAGCATCAACGTGCCGTTCAAAATGCCAAGAAAAGACCCGGCGGCCAAAATAATGGCGGCCATCAATAAAGCACTTGGTGCATGGTCTTTGATGCGGTCCATCTGGTCTTTCATGTTCGGGTAATTCAACGGCAATGCAATGCTGACACCAATCATAAAGGCAAAGCCAGCCGGAATGACGCCCCATACGAGAACGCCGATAACTGCCAGTGCCAGAATCGTATTGGCCCAAAGCAATTTAGGGCGGCGCAATGATGCCGCTTTCAATGAAGCTTCGTCTTGAGCACCCTGAACAAGCGGCTGCGCATCTTCATAAATCTCTTCATTAAAATTACCGCGTTTGGCGATCAATCGTTTTTCGCGAATGGCCAATAAGATGGCCAGCCCAACCAGTAGGACGATGCCGATAACCTGGACTTTGATTAATGGGCGCCACAATTCGGTGACGTCCATTCCGAGAACTGCTGCGGTACGGCCAAGCGGGCCACCCCATGGCAGCATATTCATAATGCTGGCGGATGTTCCGACCAATAATAACAATAGGTAAGGATTCATTTTCAAGCGTTTATACAAAGGCAATAACGCCGGAATCGTAATGAGGAAAGTAGAAGCTCCTGAACCGTCAAGCTGCGCAACGGCTGCAATCAATACCGTTCCGACTGCTACGGCGATAACGTTTCCGCGCGACACCGCAATCATTTTACTGATTAATGGATCGAACAATCCAACGTCCTGCATAATGCCAAAAAACAAGATGGCGAAGATAAACATAATCACGACGCTCATCACGGAGTCAATTCCGCTGTTGAAAAAGTCGCCAATTTCGGCAAAGCTGAACCCTGCCGCGAAAGCTGCAACAATCGGCACCAAAACGAGCGCGACAATCGGGGTGATTTTATTGCTGATGAGCAATGCGACAATGATGACAATGGTTAATAGTCCAATAATGCTTAACATAAGAGTTCCTCCCCAGAGTAGAAAGTTGATTGAAGGAAGAATTGTAAACGCATACATAAAATGCATCCATCGAAAATCCCTCTGCTTCTAAGTTATAGCTCTAAACTTAGCACAGAGGGATTTGAAAAATAAGATTATTCAATTAAGTGAACTAAAGAGCTTTAAGGTAGTTTTGTTCATTTTGTCCACGGAATGTAGCGTCTTTCAGGGCGGCCGATTTCACCATAGTTTAATTGTGCTTTTGCTTCGCCAATCGACACCAGGTGCTCCAAATAGCGGCGTGCAGTAGAACGGCTGACGCCAACTGCTTTGCCGGCTTCCATGGCATTGATGCCTTCTCGGGCTGAGCCTTGCAGTGTTTCGATAATGCCAATCAAGGTCAGCTGGTCAATGCCTTTAGGCAATTCGCCGTCCGGTGTTTCGCCAGAGGAAAGGGGAGGCTCAATGCCAATCAACCCGTCAATATCCGATTGTTCCAACTCCTGCCGTACAGAAAAGAAGAACTTTTGCTCACGGAACCGCAGCAATGCCTGTTCAAAACGGGCAAAATCCACCGGTTTGACAAGATAATCAAAAACGCCGTGGCGCAGTGCTTCTTCAATGGTTGCTGCTTCTTTGGCTGCGGACAGCATGACAATATCGACATGTGGAAAACTGCTACGGATTTCGCGCAGCAATTCAAGCCCTTTGCGGTCAGGAATAAAAACATCCAGCAAAATCAAATCCGGCACTCGATGGCTATTGGTAAGCAAAGCCATCGCTTCATCGCCTGTTTTTGCGACACCCTCTACATGAAAACCGTCTATTTGTTCCACCAGCTGGCGGTTGATCTCGGCGACCCGAAAATCATCTTCAATAATCAATACATGAAGCTCTTGTTTCATAAGGTATTCTCCTTTTTGGGTAATGAAACGACAAAACAAGCGCCGCCCAGTTCACTTTCCTCTAGATGCAGTTCGCCGCCAACTTGGACGATAAGCTGTCTTGTTGTGCTTAAGCCATAGCCGCGGTCTGAACCTGTTTTGGACGTAAAGCCTCTTTCAAATAAATGCTGTTCATGTTCGGCTGGAATTCCCGGTCCTGAATCGTCAATTTCAAACAATACATCGTCGCCGACATCGGTAAAGTAAAGTGTGATTTGCCGCTGATGTGCCGGATAACTTTTGACAGCATCAAGCGCGTTGTCAATCAAGTTTCCGATGGCCGCCAGCAAAGCACGGCTTTGCAAGTCCGACAATGGCGTTTCCAATCGGCTGTCCGGATCGATCATCAGCTGGACCTGCTGTTCGCTCGCCTGGTTGAGTTTGCCAATCAAAATGCCGCTGATCAATGGATCGGTCACTTTATCAATAACCTGCTGAATCCATTCCTGTTGAATATCATGTTCCATGCGAATAAAATCAAGCACTTCCTGTTTTTTATTCAAGTAAACCAGCCCCGAAATGGTGTACAGCTTATTCGAGAATTCATGCGTCTGTGCACGCAGCGCGTTGGCATATTGCTTTACATGCGACAGCTCTTTTGTCAGCGTGTCGATTTCGGTTTTATTGCGGAACGTTGAAACGGCGCCAACCAATGTAGTTTCGTAAAAAATGGGTCCGGAGTTGACATAGACGGCATGGCTGCCGTAAAGCTCTTCCTGATCAAAGCGGCTCTGGCGGCTTTCCAGAATGTCCGGCAAATCGGAGCTTGGAAGCACTTGCCGAATCGGCTGGCCGATCAATTGGCCAGTATCCTGTTCAGCACCAAACAGCAATTGCTGGGCCATATGGTTGAGCAGGGTAATCTTTCCGGCGTCGTCGACCGCGATAATGCCTTCGTGGGTCGACTGCAAGATTGTTTCTTTTTGAAACAGCAAACGCGAGATTTCTTCGGGTTCAAGGCCATGCAATTTCCGTTTAATATACGTGGCAATGGCGATAGCAACCAGGATTGCGACAACCGTGATAATCACCAGCATCAGCCACAGCTCATGATTATAATCTCCGATAAGCGTCTGGATATCAGTAGCGAGAAACCCGACCGACACGACGCCAATAACATCAGTTCCTGAATAAATCGGTACTTTCGCACGCAGCGAATTGCCGAGCGAGCCAGTAGCTTCAGAGACGTAAGAATCGCCAAACAGAAGTGCACGTTCATTGTCCTCACCGACCATCTTTTTGCCGATTTGTTCGGGATTTGGATGCGAATAGCGGATTTCCTCGGCATTGCCGACAACGATAAACTCGGCACTTGTAGACTGTTGAATCGGAGAAACGAGAGGCTGAATAATCGCCGCTGGATCCGCTGTTTCAAAGGCCTGCGCAATGTCCGGATTGAGCGCCACACTTTCCGCCACGCTCAGTGCTTGTTCACCAAGCTGTGCCTCCAGCGTCTCGGTAATGAAATAATCAAGAAAAATACCGATCACCAAAACAATTGCCAGGATCAGCAGTCCAATCAACGCGATCATCTTCATCTTTAAATTCATGACGTTCTTCGTTGGAATCGATCGTTTTTGGATATCAGCTTTGCGGAATTGAATCATGGGAGAGCTCCTTACTATCAATCTGCTTTTTGTAATAATACCATAAGCTGGGTGGTGGTTTCTGGGCTCGATCCATTTGCTTTTTGGGTTTTGAACTTGATCGTTTGGAAAATATGTACATAGGAATAAAGTCATCGGGAGATTTTAGCGCGCGGCAACGGTCGTCTGTCGTGCTTGTTTTGTGCAATCAGGATGGAGCGTCCGTAAACACAAAAAAGCTGAAGTGGTTGCTCCTCTTCGCAAACAAAAAGCCTCCCCAGTGCAAGAAGCATAGGGGAGGCGATCTTTATTCGGCGGATAACTCGCTTTCGGTTACCCATTTATGGTTGGTGACTTCTTCATCCGTATCAGTTGTTGTAAAGTCGACCATGTAGACAGTCGTTTCTTCAGCGGAATCGATGGTTGCCGTGGCACCTTCCATGCCTTCCATATGATCGGTAGCGATCACGGCTTCGTCACCAGCTGAAAGCGGCATGTCGCCGGCATCTTCCAGCTCTTCGTGAATGACCCATTTGTGGTTTTCAACCGGTTCACCGCCCGTAGTTGGCGTAAAGCTCAATGCATAAACAGTCGTGTCGTAGGCGCCAACAATGGTCGCTTCCGCGCCGTCCATACCCGGCATGTGATCTGCGCTCATGATGGCTTGGCTGCCAACTTCAAATGCTGGATTTTCAGCTTCGGCCAATCCTTCCGGCACTTCGCCAGAGCTCGAGTGATCCATGCCGCCATGGTTCATATCCTCATCCATATTTTCGTCCATCTCTTCACTCATCTCAACCTGATTGTCAGGATCAGCCGGATTCATTCCATCTTCTTCTGTATCGCTGCAGGCTGCTAATGTGATGGCGCTCAGCGCAGACATTGCCAACAGCAGAATTTTGTTTTTCGTCATGAGAATCCCTCTTTCGTTGCTATAGTTTCTATACTGTACCCAAAGAGTGTGCAATTGCTGTGCAGAATCTGCACAAAAAATCAAAACTTTTCTTGTACAATAAAACCTAATGGAACGACAGGAGGAAAAAACATGAACAGCAAATGGATAGTGGCTCCGTTGATGGCGGGCTTATTGATGGCAGGGTGCGGAGAAACGGCAGAACCGGAACCGCAAAACACAGAACCCGCAGCTGGCACAGAAACGGACGAAACGAATGAAACCAATGAAGAATTTGAAATAGCGTTCGATGGGCGCATGGACCATGTCCACGGAATGGGCTTTATCGAAAGTGAGGAAGGGCTTTATTTTGCCTCACATCACGGCCTGAAGATTAACCGCGACGGAGAATGGCTGGAAACAAGCGATCATTTGCATGACTACATGGGATTTAATGCAGTCGATGACGGATTCTACACATCTGGCCACCCGGGACCCGGCTCGATGATGCAAAATCCAATCGGCATCCAGCGCAGCATGGACGGCGGACGTTCGCTCGACCATCTGGGCTTTGAAGGCGAAACTGATTTTCACGGCATGGCGGCCGGCTACCGAAGCCACCACCTGTTTGTGATGAACCCGCAGGAAAATTCGCAAATGGGCCTCGGCTATTTCCGCAGTGAAGATGAAGGGGAGCAGTGGCAGCAAGTGGATGGCAGTGGACTGGAAGGCGAAGTTTCTTCTTTTGCCATGCATCCAAGCGATTCGCAATTGATTGCAGCAGCGACAACCGCAGGAATTTTCTTGTCGGAAGATGGGGGTGACAGCTTTACGCTGCTGACAGAGAATGAGATTTACGGAACAGCTGTGTTCTTCAGTGAAGATGCGCTGTACTATGCAACTTACGGCACGGAGGCAGAGCTTATCGAGTATACTTGGGAAAACGGTGAACAGCAGGCGCATGAATTGCCTGATCTGCCGGAAGACGGCATTCTGTACATCGCACAAAATCCGTCCAACACAGAACAATTGGCTATGTATACAGCGGCGGGCCATGCTTTCTTTTCAGAAGATGGCGGGGGCACGTGGAATCGAATCTTGTATGCAGGCCAAGTAGAGTAAAAGCGGAGGTCCCTATGTTCAATAAATTATCCTTGAAAATCGGCTTGTTGTTTTTTGTTTTTATCTTAATTATTGAAGCGTTCCTGTTTTCAACGCTTTATTTCACCTTGGTTAATGAACGCGTCGATGAAGTGATGGAAAATTTATTGGCGCGGGGCGAAACGCACAGCGATGTGCTGGAAGACAGTTTCGAAGAGATGACCTTGGAACATGTCGGCATGATGGAATCAGCTTCTGATTTTATTGTCGTGATTACGGACGAGGCGGGTGAGATTCTGGTCAATTCCGATGCGTTGGAACCGGAAATGCTGGAAGTACTGGGCCACACTGATTTTGCAGCCGTGCCTATAGACGGAGAAATAATTGAAGAAAATTGGCAGGACCAGCGCTATATTGCGACCGACAGCCCGATTACGATTGACGGAGTGCATGAAGGCCACGTCTTTATGTTTGCGCCGACTGACAATATTGAAAGGATCGTTGACCACTTGAAAAATCAATTTCTTCTGGTCGGCATCATCACCGTTCTTTTGACCATTGTCACGATCCTGCTGCTGTCGCGGATTATCACCTTGCCGCTGATTCGCATGAAAGAAGCGACTGAACAATTGAGCCATGGCAACAACCAGGTCGATTTGACGAATGAACGAAATGACGAGCTGGGAGAATTGGCCAATGCCATCACCAAGCTGTCGACCGATCTTGACCGCCTGAAAAATGAGCGCAATGAGTTCCTGTCGAGCATTTCGCACGAATTGCGGACGCCGTTGACTTACATTAAAGGCTATGCCGATATTTTGGAGCGGCCGGAGACAACAGAGCGGGACCGTGAGGAATATATGGGCATTATTCGTGAAGAAGCGGCTCATTTAACGCTGTTGGTTGGGAATTTGTTTGACTTGGCGAAGCTGGACCGCAACCAATTCACGATCGAACGACGGGAAGTTTTCATCGCTGATTTGTTGGAGTCTGTCGCGGTTCTCGTTAGGCCGGCTTTTGAAGAAGAACAAATTGTACTGTCAATCAGCTGCAGCAAAGATGTGAAAATTTCCATCGATCCGGAGCGTATTCAGCAAGTGCTGCTGAACATTCTCGACAATGCCCGCAAGCATTCGTCAGCCGGCAATCGTGTAATGGTGGAATGCCAGGAGGAGTTGGAGGGCATTGCGATTCAAATTCGTGATGAAGGACAGGGGATTCCGGAAGAGGAACTGCCTTTCGTCTTTGACCGTTTATACCGCGTGGAGAAATCAAGGTCGCGCGAACGGGGCGGTTCTGGACTCGGATTGGCCATTGCCAAGGAAATCGTTGAGTCGCATGGTGGCAGGATCCACATTGACAGCCAATTTGGAAAAGGGACGACCGTCACCGTACGATTGAAAAGGGGTGGAAACCATTCATAAGGTTTTGTTGGTGGATGATGAAAAACGAATGCTGGACCTGGTGGCGCTGTATTTGCAGCCGCATGATTATGCCTGCACAAAAGCAGGCAGCGGCAGGCAAGCGTTGGATTTATTGAACAATGAAGAGTTTGATCTGGTACTGCTGGATATTATGATGCCCGATATGGACGGCTGGCAAGTATGCCGCGAAATCCGCAAATCTTCCAATGTGCCCATCATCATGCTGACGGCGCGTGATCAGCAAGAAGACATTGTCAAAGGTTTGCGCCTGGGTGCGGATGATTACATGACCAAGCCGTTCGGTGAAGAAGAATTGCTGGCCCGAATGGAAGCCTTGCTGCGCCGCAGCCTTCCAGCAAAACGCATCGAAGTGCAGGGGCTGGTATGGGAAGAAGACCGTTTTGAGTTGAGCTATCACCACCAACCCATCCGTTTGACGCCAAAAGAATTTTCGATGCTCGGCCTCTTGATGAAGAATCCGAATAAAGTATTCGAGCGCGACCGGCTGTTGGAATTAGTGTGGGGGTTTGACTCGGAGACAGAAGGCCGTACTGTCGACTCACATGTCCGCAATATTCGCGAGAAGATCCGCCAAGCCGGCTTTCCCATCGACAAACATTTCCAGACCGTATGGGGCATCGGCTATAAATGGGTCCATTAGAAAACCGCTGCAGAAAAATCTGCAGCGGTTTTTTCGCCGTGTTTCTTTGCGCATTCTATTCTGAGTGGTGGCGAAAAATTCGGAGCGACCGCAAATTTCCCTGAGCGACTGCATTGCTCGGAAGCCCAACCTCTAAATCAATCGTTCGCCCGACACGGACCGTGCCGCGTGGATGCCGCTCGTTGCGGCTCCAATTGTCCCACCGCCGGGGAAAACGTGATCGCCGCAGACGTAAAGGTTTGGCAAGCCGGAACGATGCGAAATGGAATTGAACAGGGCGGCGTCCAAAGTTTGAGGAAAGCCGCCAACCAGGCCATTGGTCCGCCCTGCATAATGATCCCAGGCTCTTGGCGCGCCGCTTTCCATGTGGACAATGGCGTCGCGGAACTCAGGGAAGACCTTTTGGATGGCCTGGAGCATGCGCTCTGTTAAAACCTCCCGTGTGTTTTCGTACTTTTCCTGGTTGTCCCATTCCTGGAGGCGTGAATGTGTGGAGATCGTTACGGTTTGGAAGCCATCCGGTGCGCGCAAGTCGTCGCCTGCAACAGAAGAGGACATGAAAAAATGGCCGCCTTCTGAAAGGCCATCACCTGTTGAGATTTGACGGAATGGCGGCAGCGGTTCATGGAGTTTGCTCGAATCTACTGCTAAATACAGCGTCAGCGTCGTCCAAGTTTCCCCAGCAATCCCATCACGCAAAGAAACTTTCAGCTTTGTCACCAGCTCCGGCGCCAAAATTTTCGGTAATTGCTGGATCGGAACGTTCAGGATGACATCTGTCGCTTCATAGGTATTGCCGCGATGATCGGTGGCAATCCATAATTCGCCTTGCCGCTCCAGCTTTTCGAGGGTACGCCGCTTTTTCAGTACCCCGCCATTATCTTTCAAGCTGTCGCCCATCAATTCAGCAAAACGGTATAAACCGCCCGGCACGTAGTAGGCTCCTTCGTGGTAAATATCAAGTGCCACCGCAGCCAATAAATACGCCACGTCTTCACTGCCCGTTTGCATGCTGTCAATCAGCAGGCCGTCCAGCATATGGCGAAACTCTTTTAACTCGTGCAAGTCGTGTTTCTTCAACCGCTGTCCCAAGGTTTGGTTAAAGAATGGCAGGAGTTTGACGTGCTTGGGGCGTATGGATTTTGTCAGAAACGCCCACTCGGTTGCCGTGGCAGGAGGCAGGGAAGGAAGCGGGTCCATCAAGGTCCGTACGATGGAAGCGGTGCGGTGGATTTCTTTGTAGAAAGCACGGATCTTGTCGCTGTGGTCGGGGAAATGCGAGGCGATGCCGTCAACGTGGCGTGCGCGGTCTTTATGGAACACAAACGTTGTTTCCGGATGGACCATTTCCATTACCTGTTCGAGCGGTTCGATGGTCATTGGTGCGCCAAGAAAGCGAAAAACGCGGTTGTGAATGCCTCCAGGTTCAAGGCCCATGCCGAGTGTTGCGCCAGCCGGAAATAAATACTTATTGCGCTTGAATTTGCCAGCGCAGCCGCCGAGTTCCGAGGAAGCTTCCAGCAGCGTTACTGGCCATCCTGCTTTTGCGAGCAGTGAGCCCGCTGTCAATCCGCCAATGCCTGCGCCTATTACCAATACTGTTCGTGCCATCCGAATCCACTCCTTTGTTTCCATTATGGCGATAATGCGGAAACCCTGCCAATACAAAAGCCCGGCTGCTTGGAAATTTCCAAGCAGCCGGGCTTTTAATAGACAAATTTAAGCAACGTTGCGGCAAGCTTCTGCACATTTTGCGCAGGCTTCTGCACATTTTTGGCAGTGTTCATGATCGTGTTTTGAACATTCTGCGGCGCACGCCTCACAAATAGTCGCGCATGCTTGCGCCAGCTCGGCGACAAATGGCGAGTTGCGGGTAATTGCATGCTCGAGATACGCACAGATATCTGCGCACTCACGGTCAAGTCGAATGCAAGGCACCATCATTTTCACATCATCTTCCTGTAAACACGCATCAAAACAGTGGTTGCACGCTGCTGCGCAATCGTGCAAAGTTTTAATCAGTTCTGCATGTTGTTCATGTGCCATCAATAAAACCTCCAGTTTCAGATTTTGTGGTTCTTCTACTCCGTTTCCCCTCAGATTGTGAAATAAACGGGAATAAAGAAACTCGACAAAAACTGCACAGTTAGTTTTCCGGCGGGGCTTTCAATTGGCGCAGCTGCGCATCATATTCTTCTTTGCTGATCTCACCGCTAACGTAGCGCTGGCGCAATGCTTCCGAAGCTTTGTTAGGTGCGCCCGGTTCGGTGCGTGCTGCGTTGTTGCGAGCTTTGATCAATGTGAACCACAGGATGGTTCCGATTCCGGCCAGCAGAACGATAAAACCAACAGCTATGGTAATGCCAAGTGCCGGGTTGCCGGGTGTAAAAAATTCGCCCATTGGTTTCGACTTCCTCTCTTTGCTAAAATTTTTGTCGTTTTTTCAAACTCTTCATGCGGTTACGAAACTCTTCTTCGCTGATTTCACCTTTGGCATACTGTTCTTTCAGCAATTGCAATTGTTTATTCTTCGGAGGCAACATGTAGCGGGGGAGCCTCTGCTGACTGGCGTAAATCACTAAACCAATAAACGCAATGACTAGAAATACCAAAAACAGCAGCATCCACACGTACAATGGAATTACGGGATTCATCACGGCAGCTTCCACACACGCCACACTCCTTTTTGGAAGGGGTCCACGCATTTGTTATAGTTCTATTTTACACGTTTTGGCCACTGAATATTCGTCCAATGTACAATTAAAGCAAAAATTTATGAATGGAAAATTCTGATAGTTATGCTACGATATGTCTACAAACCAAAGGAGGTATTTTCATGTTCATACATAAGATTGACGAAGATTTATCACTCAAAATTCAGGAAATGCGCGACGCTGAACGAATTTTTGAACTGACCGATTCATCCAGAGAGTATTTAAAAGAGTGGTTGCCATGGCTGGATTTTACTACCGAATTAAAAGACACTCAAGACTTTATTAAATCCGGCAGCAGCAATTTTGTTGAAGGCAAAAGCCTTGGTGCAGTTATTCTCTACAAAGGAGAAATTGTTGGGATTGGCGGTTTCAATAATATCAACCATGCCAACAAAACAGCTTATATCGGCTACTGGCTTGGCCAGGAGTATCAGGGCAACGGCATCATGACCCGCGTTGCAAAAGCCTTGACCGACTATGCCTTGACCGATCTTCAGCTCAATAAAGTCGAAATCCGTGCAGCGGTCGAAAACAAAAAAAGCCGCAGCATCCCGGAACGCCTCGGCTACATCGAAGAAGGCACCATCCGACAAGCCGAATGGCTGCACGACCATTACGTCGATCACGTCGTATATGGGATGTTGGCTTCTGAGTGGGAAAGAAAAGCGTAAGCGCCCGTTTAGGTCCGACGGGCATAAGACGATCTGGCGAAGCGGCATGTTTTCAGCCGCACAGCTAGAGTGGCTTATGACCCGAGGACCTGGGCGCAGGAGCCTGGACAAAGAAAAGCGTAAGCGCCCGTGTAGGTCCGACGGGCATAAGACGATCTGGCGAAGCGGCATGTTTTCAGCCGCACAGCCAGAGTGGCTTATGACCCAAGGACCTGGGCGCAGGAGCCTGGACAAAGAAAAGCGTAAGCGTCCGTTTAGCTCTGACAGGCATAAGACAGACCAGCAGAGCGGCGTACTTTGCCGCTCAGCTGGGTTGGCTTATGACCCGAAGAGCTGGACGCTGAAGCCTGGACACCAAAGAAAAGCAGAAGCGCCCATAAAAAACTAAGCAAAGCAGCCCACATGCTGCTTTGCTTTTTTTGAAATGAGCGTAGAATACAAAGTAACAGCAGGCTTTTATTCGACTGGAGGGAATGCAAATGGACAACAGCATCTCCATCAACAAGCTCAGCAAAGTCTACAGCAAAACGCCAGTGCTCCAGGAAGTGGATCTGCAAGTTGCGAAAGGTGAAATTTTTGGGCTGATTGGGCCATCGGGTTCGGGGAAAACAACTTTGGTAAAGATGATCGTCGGCATCGACTCGCCGAGCGGCGGCACAGTCGAGGTGCTTGGCAAACGGGTGCCAAATCTCTCGCTGCTCCAAGACATTGGATATATGGCGCAATCAGACGCGCTGTATCCGGAATTGACCGGCAAGGAAAACTTGAGCTTTTTTGCTTCACTCTACAAAATGAAAAAAACAGTATTGAAAGAACGAATCGCCTATGCAGCAGATTTGGTCCAACTGACCGATGAACTGGGCAAGAAAGTCTCGGCTTATTCCGGTGGGATGAAACGGCGCTTGTCGCTGGCGATCGCACTCGTCCATAATCCGCAAATCCTGATTCTTGATGAACCGACCGTCGGCATTGATCCAGAACTTCGTTTGTCCATTTGGAGCGAGTTGATGCTCTTAAAAAGAGAACAGGGCAAGACCATCATCGTCACGACCCATGTTATGGATGAAGCGGAAAAATGTGACCGCATCGCCATGGTGCGTGAAGGTGGAATCCTGGCAGCCGGAACTCCCGACCAACTAAAGCTGGCTTACGGTGCGGCTGATTTAGAAGGCGTCTTTTTGCAGGCGGGGAGGGATGCGCGATGAGAGTGTTGGCATTGATCAAACGCATTATGCTGCAGCTGCTTCGGGACAAACGGACAATGGCATTGCTGTTTTTCGCACCTCTCCTTGTTTTAACCTTGATGTATTTCTTTTTTAACGGTGACAATGACAACCCGCAGCTCGGCGTTGTCGGAGGCAATGAGCCGCTCATCCTTGCTTTGGAAAACGCATCGATTGATGTGGTTTCTTACGACGAGGCTGACAAGCAAACCGTCATCGATGAGGAGTTGGACGGTTTGTTGGAAATAAATGAAGACGGTATCCAGATGACCTTGGAAAACAATGATCCGAGTACATCCCGAGCGTTATTGATGCAAATTACGCAGGCAGCAGCCATGCAAGGGGGAGCCGGTGCGCCCGCCAGCATCGATGCAGAATACATTTATGGGAATGCGGAAACCGAGTTTTTTGATGTTCTTGGTCCCATCCTGGTCGGTTTTTTTGTCTTCTTTTTCGTCTTTTTGATTTCTGGAATCGGGTTATTGAAAGAGCGGGTATCGGGAACGCTGGAGCGGTTGTTGGCAACGCCAATCCGGCGCTGGGAAATCGTGTTGGCTTATTTGACCGGCTTTGGGATTTTTGCCATCATCCAGACAACCATTGTTGTGTTCTACTCGATTCACGTATTGGACATGGTGATGGTCGGGCAAGTTTGGCACGTCATTATCGTCAACTTGATGCTGGCTTTGGTGGCATTGTCGCTCGGGATTTTGCTGTCGACGTTCGCGTCTTCTGAATTCCAGATGGTGCAGTTTATTCCCATCATCGTCGTTCCGCAAATCTTTTTTGCCGGCATCATTCCGCTTGAAGGCATGGCTGACTGGCTGCAAAATGTCAGCCGCATCATGCCATTGTATTATGCGGCCGATGCCTTGAAAGCCATCATGTACAGGGGCGAGGGACTGGCGGATGTGTCGGGCAACCTGCTGGCGCTAGCTGCGTTTGCGGCGGTTTTCATCTTCTTGAATATCATTGCCTTGAAACGCAACCGAAAATTATAAAATCAAAAATCACTCTTACTACCTACCTCTAAGGCGCGACATTTGATAATATTAACGTGCAAGGAAATTTTAGCTATTCACAGCACCTAAAGGAGAGAATAATAGAATGAAATACTTTTTAATTGGAGTCCTCATCGCCTTAGCAGGTGTGTTGGTTGCTTATTTGACGAACGACTGGTCACTGGTTTTCGTGATTAGCGGCCTTGCTGCCGGCATCGCGTTGATTTGGGGCGTATTGGCACTGGGGACGGGCAAGAACAAGTCGACGAGAACGACAAGTTCAGAAAAACGCCGTGAAAAACAACAGCGCGTTGCAAAAATGAAAAATGCAGTATTGGTCGCGGTGCCAAACATTATCGCAGTAATTGTAAACTTGACGATGATTTCATAAAGCGGATGGGGTGAAGAATTGTTAGGGTATTACAGCAGTTTGTCATCAGAAGTGTACGATCTCGATAAACCGATCGGCAGTTCATTTGGGGACATTGAATACTACCTGGAGCGCTTGGCTTCGTGCAAAGGACGCATTTTGGAGCCAGCGACGGGAACGGGGCGTTTGCTCGTGCCGTTGCTGGAAAAAGGGTTTGAAGTCGACGGCTTTGACATGTCTGATGAAATGCTCAAAGTTTGTCGAGCCAACTGCAAAGAGCGGGGACTGGCACCCAAATTGTTTAACGCCAAAATGGAATCGTTCTCGATCGAGAAAAAATACGAAGCGATCGTTATCCCGACAGGAACTTTTCTTTTGCTCCATGAACGCGAAAAATCCCTTCAGGCTTTGCAAAATTTCCATCGTCACCTGGAGACGGGCGGCCGATTGATTGTTGATTTGCATGTGCCAGCTAACATTGAGCTCGAAAAAACGTCGACGCGGACGTGGCAAGCCATCAATGGCGACACATTGACCGTCGAAAGCAAAAAAGTTGAAGTGGACTGGATCCGGCAATATTTTGTTTCACAGGGCCGCTATGAGCGCTGGCGCGAAGGGCGGCTGCTTGAGACCGAACTCGAGCGCTACCCAATGCGCTGGTATGGCGTCGAGGAATTCAAGACTATCCTTGAAAAGATTGGTTTCAGCAAAATTAGCATTTCAACAGGCTATCAATTTGGCGAGTACCCCAAAAATGCAGACGCTGTCATTACTTTTGAAGCAGTGAAATAGAAAAACGAGGCCAATTGCGCCTCGTTTTTTTATGCTTAAGACAGCTCTCTTTTTAACTATGCAGTCTTTCCTTATTTTCTATTCAATTCCACGGCGTCCCAAATCAGCAGCTTCAGTTCGTCGGTCCGGATTTCATCGGTCCGGTTCAGCCGCACATGACGCATTTTTTTGCCGTCGCCTTCCAGCAAGTTGGACTCATCGCGAAGCTCTGTGCCGCGGTAAAAGCCGAAATTCACGTGGCCTTTGGCAGTTTGCATATAGCATACGAGCCCTTCCTTAGCATAGCTTGGATTGGCCCATTTAAAGCCCTCGTCCATTTCCGGGTATGCCTCAAACACCAGCGTACGCAGCTCTTTGACAATATCTTGTGTCGGATTTTCCAAACCTTCGATGAATTTATCTACTTGCGGATCTTTGACCGGATGCATAAATAGACTCCCCTTAATTTGTTTTTGTGATACTAATAAAACGTGCATCTTACTCGGTTAAGTTGAATTAATAATGTTTTTTTGACTAGGAAACTGGATAAAAGATTCCTCTGTTCTGCCCCATCATAACGCAGTTGAAGCGAAAAACAAAACGTTCTATGATATATTGACGGAATATTGCAAACTGGCTAAGCTGATTAGTAAGGAAAATTGAAAAACATTGCAGCAGCTTTTTTTAGGAGGAACGCTATGCTTATCATCAACGAACAGCAGATTCAGCAAACATACCATATAGACGACGCCATCCGTGACGTCACTGAAATGCTGCGGGCCAAGCAACAAGGACACATTAACAATCCACATCGCACCGTTCTAGATTTTCCGGAACGAAAGGCCTCGGCACTTTACATGCCAAGTGCCGACATGGCAAATGAAATCTCAGGCGTCAAAGTTGTCACCATCTTTCCGGAAAATCTGGCAAAGGGCAAGCCGACTACGCAAGGCGTCATCTTATTATCCGATGGCGACAATGGAGAGCATGTCGCGATGATGGCGGCTTCCTATTTAACCCGCTTGCGCACCGGTGCGCTCAGCGCCATCGCTACCGATCTGCTGGCGCGCAAGAAAAGCCGCGTACTGACTGTCATCGGCACCGGCGCAATGGCATTTGAGCAAGTGCTAGGGGTACTGGCAGTGCGGCCGATTGAACGGATTATCCTGGTCAACCGGACACCGGAAAAAGCAGAGCGCTTTGGCAAAAGCCTCATGGCATTCGGCATCGAAACTCCCTATACTGTTGAAACTATCGTCTCATCAGCGGTACAGCAGGCTGATATCATTTGCTGTGCGACGCGATCGAATGAGCCAGTCTTTAATGGAGAAGATTTAAATCCAGGGACGCATATTAACGGTGTCGGCTCCTATTTGCCAAGCATGTGTGAAATGGATGAAACGACCATACTGCGCGCCGACAAAATTGTAGCAGATGACATTGTGGGCGTTAAAGGCGAAGCGGGCGAACTGATTCATAGCGCAGAAAGCGGAGACTGGTCGTTCGATCAGCTGCATGCCGAACTTGGACAACTTGTTGCCGGAGACAAAGCCGGCCGTGAAGCAGAATCCGAAATTACGTTCTTTAAATGCGTGGGCGCTGCCTATTTTGACTTAGCCGTTGCCAAAGGTGTCTATAGGAAAGTAGCGGCTAGCGGGGAAGGGATGCAAGTGGAATTGTAAATATAGCTGAAAGCCTCCACTTGTGGGAGGCTGTTGATTTGGCTGAGCGATGAGGTTTTACCAATCCGTTATTCAAGGGTATTTGTAAAATGAATTTACAAATACCCTTGAATAAATATACAAACTTAATATAAAAAATCACGTTGTACTTGGGTGTTTTTGTATAATAATAGAGGGGAGTGAAAGAAATGAAGCTAATTAGAGGGAATGTCAAAGGCTACAAGGAGTTAACCATTCCATACACCTTTATTCAAAATGATGAAAAACCAAAAATACTAGCAATATTTCTTCCTGGCGCTGGCTACAATGCAACAGCTCCATTGTTTCATTTCGCAGAAGAAGTTTATTTAACTAGAGGATACGATGTATTGCGGGTGGACTATCGCTATATAGACGAAGAATATGATGAATTTACAGGTGCAGAATTGAACAAAGCGGTAAAAGTAGATGTAACGGCTGTTTTGGATCAGTTTTTTTCAAATCACGCGTATGATGAATACTACATAGTTGGGAAATCACTTGGAACCATTGCAATGAGCTTGGAAGTAGAGAAACCAAGATTTAAAAACGCTAAAGTAATTTGGCTGACACCATTGATTGATCAACTAAAAGTTTTGGAAACCATGGTGAGCACCCCTCATCCAGCTTTATGTTTTGTCGGCGATCGGGATCGTTACTACTCCGAAGAGAACTACAGTAAACTAGCAGCTAATCCGAATCTGACAGCAAACTTGTATCCCGGATTGAATCACAGTTTGGAGTATGGAGACAATCCTGTGGAATCGATTGGAAAGTTGCAAAACATTATTGCAGACATTGCAAAGTTTTAACTTTGTAAGTTAAAAAAGTAGCTTAAAAATTCGTTGTGCTGCGTGAGTATTAGCATGGCAGTTTGCTTATTGGTACAGAGATCCTTTAAACATAAAAATTGGACAGCTCATATTGAGAGTTTTAGTGCCGCCATATCCTAAGCGATAGAAGAGTATTTGTATTGTAATCCATACATAAAAAAACAACACGCCAAAGCGCATTGCTGATTATTCTTTGATATGCCCAATCGCTTTTGCGGGATTGCCGCCGACGATGGTGTTGGCGGGTACGTCTTTGGTGACAACGGCGCCGGAAGCAACGATGGCATTGTCGCCAATTGTGACGCCGGGGTTGATAACCGCACGGCCGCCAATCCAGACGTTGTGGCCGATTGTGACCGGCTTGCCAAACTCTTTGCCGGAATTCCGCGCAGCTGGTTCAAGTGGATGAGTAGCGGTATAAATATGGACGCCTGGTGCAATCATGCAATTGTCGCCGATGCGGATTTCGCATACATCCAGAAATACGCAGTCGAAATTGGCGTAGAAGTTTTCGCCAACGTGCATATTGAACCCATAATCGCAGCGAATCGTCGGTTCGGCATGGAGGATTTCACCAGTCGAACCGAATAATTTCTTCAACAGATCGGTGCGATCCTGGCCATCCATTTCCGTCGTTTCATTAAAAAGGCGGCTAAGGCGGCGTGCATTCATACGGTTTTGGCGAAGCTCAGAATCCTGCGGATCGTACATTTCACCAGCGATCATCTTCTCTTTTTCGGTTTTCATTTGTCAGCCTCCCTGCAAAATACTAGTAAATTGATTGTATCACAGCCGATTTGAAAAATACTTAGTAAGTTTATGGAATATTCTTTATAATAGAGAGAGACGGGAGTGAATGTGATGAAAACAATAAACAGCAAAGTCACCGGCTACAAAGGAATCGAAGTTCCTTACACAGTTGTGCTGACAGAAGATTACACAAAAAAACTGGCTATCTTTCTGCCAGGGGCAGGGTACACAACCAAAAGTCCACTTTTTCATTTCGCTGAAGAAATTTTCTTGAACCAAAACTATGAGGTGCTAAGGATTAATTATCAATACACGGACAAAGCCTATGATGGATTCACCATGGGGGAACTGGATGAAGCGATTCTCCATGACGTGCGTTTAGTTATCAGCGACGTGCTGAAAGGAAGCAGCTATCAGGAGTTTTACCTGGTCGGCAAATCACTGGGGACGATTGCGATGGGCGCCGAAATGAAGCGTCCGGAGTTCAGCGAAGCAAAAGCCGTATGGGTAACGCCCCTATTAAACCGGGAAGAAGTCCTCAACACCATGGTCAACAGTAAGAATCGAGCATTATGTTATATGGGCGATAAAGACCGCTACTACTCGTCAGGAGCATTTGAATTGCTGAAAACAAATCCGAATTTGGAGGCAATCTTATTGCCGGATATTAATCACCGTCTGGATTGCGAAACCGATGCACTCAAATCCATCGATGCCTTAAAGCAAATCATCGCAGGAATCAAAAACTTTTAAACAAAAACTGCCAGCGCAAAATTGCGAGGCAGTTTTTTGTTGAATTCAGCTGCTTAAATTAAAAAGCTGCCGGAAGGGGACCGGCAGCTTGAAAACCCATATGAAAAGAATACAGCTGACTTAGCGAATGCGCAGCTCAGACTCGCTGTCGAAGAAATGTGCTTTGTTCATATCGAACGCCATGTCGATGGTTGTGCCTGCTTCAACATTAAAACGTGAATCGACGCGCGCAACGAAATCCTGTTCGTTGACTTGAGAGTAAAGGACGATTTCAGAACCCATCAATTCCGCAACTTCGATGTATGCTTTAATTTTGGTATGTGGCGAATGCTCAAGGAATAGCGGCTCATCGTGAATATCCTCAGGACGGATGCCAAGGACAAGATCTCTTGTTTCATAACCTTGTTCTTTAAGCATCTTCAACTTGCCTTCAGGAATGCGAATATTGTTGTCGCCCATAACAAAATGTTCCCCTACTAATTTTCCACGTAGGAAGTTCATGGATGGCGATCCAATAAATCCGCCTACAAACATGTTTTCCGGTAAATCATATACTTCTTTTGGTGTACCCACTTGTTGGATGAACCCATCCTTCATAACAACTAAGCGTGTTGCCATGGTCATCGCTTCTGTCTGGTCATGTGTAACGTAGACCGTCGTTGTCTGCAAGCGGCGGTGCAATTTCTGGATTTCTGCACGCATTTGCACACGCAATTTAGCATCCAAGTTTGATAAAGGCTCATCCATTAAGAAAACTTTTGCATCGCGGACGATGGCACGGCCTAGAGCAACACGCTGCCGCTGACCACCTGATAGCGCTTTCGGTTTCCGGTTTAAATAATCGTCCAAGCCAAGGATTTTTGACGCATTATCCACGCGGGCTTTAATTTCGTCTTTTTTCATTTTGCGCAGTTTTAAACTGAACGCCATGTTTTCATAAACCGTCATGTGCGGGTACAGTGCATAGTTTTGGAACACCATTGCGATGTCGCGGTCTTTTGGTGAAACGTCGTTGACTCTTCTGTCCCCTATATATAAATCGCCATCTGTAATATCTTCCAGTCCAGCGATCATGCGAAGCGTAGTTGATTTCCCGCAGCCTGAAGGGCCAACGAGCACTAAAAATTCTTTGTCGCGAATTTCAAGGTTGAAGTCTTGTACAGACACCACACCTTTTTCATATTCTTTTTTAATATTTACTAATGATAAGCCAGTCATTTGCTTTCCCCCAATAATATAATGTCATTGGAACCATCATAACTGACTGATGAACTTAAGAGAATGTCAAAACTGCCTAAAAATGAAAGCGCTTTTTTGTGCACATTTACTTTTCGATTAAAATCGCCAAGTAAACAGCCATCGCATGATCAAACTTCCTGACATCGATGCCGGTATTTTCATGAAACCGGTCAAGGCGGTATTGCAGGCTGTTGCGGTGCATATGCAAAGCCTTCGACGTTTCAGAAATATTTAAATTATTGCGGACAAAAACCTGGAGCATCTTAACCGTTTCGTCGTCGTCCTGATAAGCCTGCAGGATAGACTGTTTGATGTCACTTAGCAAAGGCTTTTCAACCTGATCGATTAGCAAATAAGGAACAGCGTCTGTATAGCTGGCCACTGTTTTATTAGAATAAAAGACCATTGTTTTTGCAGCCTCAATCACAGACAGGTAATGTGCAGCGGCATCAGTCAGGCTGCTTCGGAAAGGGCCGACAAAAAATCGGATTTTGACATACAAGTCGCTCATCAAAATATCAATGATTTCCTCGTAAGAGATAGCTCCATCTTCTTTTGCCAAATGCTCAATCAAGATGCCTTCGTGGTCATTTTCCCATAGGATGGAAACTTGTTGGGCCGAAAAATCATTTACGGCATGTTTAAAAGCAACTGGGCTAATTTGTTTTTCCTGGATTGAAAAATGGACAAAGCGGTATAAAGCGTCCAATGGAAATTCGAGCGACTCTTCTGGTGCTGTTGAATTTATGATCGCCATCCATTTTTTTTCTTCAACGGTGTGAACCGGAAACTTAGGGTTGTAGGGTGTGAGAAAAGCCGCCAATAGCGACAGGTCTTTTTGGGCCAGTTCTGTTTCATGAATGCCGATAATGACGCCATCAGCTGTAGAAAACCATTTATAATCCGGATCGGCGGCAGAGGCACCTTGCGTATACACTTGGAGCGAAGGATAAATTTTACTCAATTGGCTAATCATCGAATACCTCTTTTCAACTAAATTTTCATAAGAACAGCCTGCTATAAAGTAGGAAGTGCAGGTCTAATTGTTGGTGTAGTTTATTTATTATACAGCAAAGTATTGTACAGACAGGGACAAATGTTCCCATTCCGTGTATACTTAATCTAGAAAAACCGTGAACGGAATTACTAATTTGTTAAAGGGATGATGAATTGAACAAAAAAATGCTTAAACTTTTTGATGAACAGCGCGATGCCCATGTGCTGTATTCGTACGAAGAAACCCAAAAATACATCAATAATGTTGTTGCTTATGCCAAACATGGTGTGGAATCAGGAGATTACGTGATTCTCATTGAAAATCCACGTCTGTCTCCAAAAATCAAAGCAGAGCTGGAGGTTCAGCTGACAGAAATGCAAATGGAATTTATCCATTTTGTGAAAAGCTTTGATTTTTACTATTCAAGCGGCAGTTACCATCCTCCTGCAATTCAAGCCTATTTTGAAAAAACGGTTGAGCCATATTTAGAAAAACAAGCGACTTTCCGATCTTGGGCGCATGTGGAATGGGCAACAACGACAGATCCAACTCATCTGATAGAAGATTTTGAAAAGATTATTGATGTGGCAGTGAAGGAACTGCAATTTCCATTGATCTGTGCCTATGCCAATAGAGCATTGCCGGCTCCTATTAAAAAGATGTTGTTGGAAACCCATCCTTATGTTTTGGTTGAAGACGATGTTGTTGTCTCAACCCAATATATTGCCGTAAAATCTTAAGTTAATAGCTATTTACGCATCGAGAAATCGCTGCGTGTTCAATTACTGCCGGGAAATCACGGTGGTTTTTTTTATGAAATTTTTTAAACAACCACCGAAATTGAAATTATTAAAAAATATATTTGGGGTAATTAGTTGGCAACTCAGTAAATTCATGTATGATGTTAGAATAATATTCACTAAAAGGAAAAGAGGGGGATTTATGGACGAATGGTGGAAAAAGTCGACCGTATACCAAATTTATCCACGAAGTTTTATGGATTCAGACGGTGATGGCATCGGTGACATTCGCGGCATTATTCAAAAGCTTAATTACGTGCACAATCTAGGTGTGGACATCCTCTGGCTGTCACCGGTCTACGATTCGCCAAATGATGATAACGGCTACGACATCCGTGATTACTATCAAATCATGAAAGAATTTGGCACAATGGCTGATTTTGACGAGCTGTTGTCAGAAGTCCATGCTCGCGGCATGAAACTCGTTATGGACCTTGTAGTCAACCATACATCTGATGAGCATGAGTGGTTCCGGAACCATCCGGAATTTTACATATGGCGCGATGAACCGACGAACTGGCGTTCATTTTTCAGCGGATCTGTTTGGGAATACCAAAAAGAACGCGGCCAATATTACTTGCATTTGTTTTCTAAAAAACAACCAGATTTAAATTGGGACAATCCAGACTTGCGAAAGACAGTTTATGAAATGATGCGCTGGTGGCTTGATAAAGGGGTAGATGGTTTCCGGATGGATGTCATCAATATGATTTCAAAAGTCCAGAATATGCACGATGCACCTGGCGGCGATGGCAGCCATCAGTTTCTAAACGGACCTAATGTTCATGCATACTTGAAAGAAATGAATCAACAAGTGCTGTCGAAATACAATATTGTTACAGTCGGAGAGGCGCCGGGCACAACGCCTAAAGAAGCGCGTGACTATACCGCTGCAAAAAATCAGGAATTGAATATGATTTTCACGTTTGAGCATATGGGGCTTGATCAGGCATCAGGTGAAAAATGGGATTTGAAAGCGTTATCTCTGATTGACCTGAAAGAAAATATGGAAAAATGGCAGCACGGCCTCCACGCCGAAGGCTGGAACAGCTTGTATTGGAATAACCACGACCAGCCGCGCATCGTATCTCGTTTTGGCGAAGACACTAAATGGCGTGTTGAATCAGCGAAGATGCTTGCTACGTGTTTGCATTTTATGCAAGGAACGCCTTACATCTACCAGGGTGAAGAACTTGGAATGACCAATGTGCAGTTTGAATCGATCGACGATTACAAAGACATCGAAACCTTGAATATGTATAAAGAAAAACGCGAAGCCGGTGTTTCACACCAGAACATCATGCAGAAAATTCATGTGAAAAGCCGGGACAATGCACGAACGCCGATGCATTGGTCTGCAGAATCCAATGGTGGCTTTACAACTGGAACACCATGGCTGAAAGTCAATCCGAATTACACAGAAATCAATGCTTTGCAGCATACGGATCCGGATTCGGTTTACCAGTATTACAAAAAACTTATCGGTTTGCGCAAAGAAATGGACATCATTACACACGGAAATTTTAAACTGCTGTACCGTGAAGACATTGACATCTTCGCCTACACTCGTACATGGAATGATGAAAAACTGACCATTTACTGCAACTTTTCGTCAAATGTAAGATCGGCTGCTCGGCCCGCAGGTGAAGTTTTGATTGGCAATTACGCGGAAGAGAACATAGACAGTGAAGTTTTGCTGCGGCCATACGAAGCAATTGTTTTTTACCAGCAATAAAAAATACGAATACCACTAGGAGGAGCTATGGCAAAAGTATTAGGAGTCGACATTGGGGGCACCAAGGTCCGAATGGGCGTGATTAACGAACATGGCCAAATTTTATACGAAGAACAAATTCCAACCCAAATTCCGCTGTATCCTTATCTGGAAGAGAATATCCTGCGCGTTCTGGCTGCGCAGCCGGAAGTCAGCGCAATTGGCGTTGGCACGCACGGTTTTGTTGATCCAAAGCAAGGAAAAGTTATTTATGCGGCGGAAACTTTGCCAGGCTGGACCAATACACCTGTGAAGGAATGGTTAGAGAAAGCGACCGGGAAACGCGTTGAAGTAGAAAACGACGCAAACGCTGTGGCGCTGGCAGAAGCAAAGTTCGGCGCTGCAAAAGGGCTTGATCGCGTCGTTGTATTAACGCTCGGTACCGGCCTTGGTGGGGGAGTGCTGTGGGACGGCAAATTGTTAAGTGGCGGCCCTCATGGAGGAGCTGCAGAACTGGGGCATATGATCCTTTACCCAAACGGCGTCAAATGCGCATGTGGAAGGTTGGGCTGCAGTGAAATGTATGTGTCCGGAACAGCGCTGCGCCGGCGTATTCGTGAAGCAGGTCTTGCCATCACACCGCCTGAACTTTTTGAAAATGCCCGGACAGATCCAAAAGCGAAGCAAGTGGTGGAAGAGTTTACGGAAGATCTGGCTCTTGTCATCAGCAGTCTTCAAGCAGCATTCGATATGGATATGGTCATCATCGGCGGCGGGGTTTCAGAAGCAGCCGACCGGTGGATGGGGTCGCTCCAACAGCATCTTGAACCGATGTTGTTAAATCCCTTAGCAGTGGAAGTGGCACGTTTTGAAAATGATGCCGGTATTTTAGGTGCAGCTTTGCTGGTGCTGGAACATTAAAATTCAAGGCAGGAGCGGCAAGGCAGCTGCTCCTGTTTTTCTAGTTTGATAGAAATTTTAAGGAAGATAAAAAAACTAAATTAATTTTTAAATTCCATCTTGTGCAAACGTTTTCACGGTGGTATGATACTAATAATTAATTGTTGGAAGCGTTATCAATTTCGTTTCCGCTTTTTATTTCTAGGTTTGTGCAAACGATTTCACAAAAATCTAAAGGGGGATTTTGGGATGAAGGAATTGAAGGTTAGCAAAGGGCTTGTGGCGTCATTGATGTTGTCAGCGGCAGTTTTAGCAGGATGCAATAGCGATGGAGAAGAAAATGCTTCAGGATCTGACGGGGAACAGACAACGGTTGATATTTTCCAATTTAAAGTGGAGTTTAAAGACCAGTTTGAAGATGTTGTTGCACTTTATGAAGAAGAAAATCCAGACGTCAACATTGAAATCACGACTGTTGGCGGCGGGGAAGATTATGGCGCTGCCCTTCGTTCACGCTTTGCTTCCGGCAATGAGCCGGCAATTTTTAACATCGGTGGACCGCAGGATGTTGCAGACTGGAAAGATAACTTATCAGACCTTGCAGATACAGAAGCGGCTGGTTCTGCACTTGAAGGGACACTTGATGGCGTGACCGTCGAATCCGAAGTGCTTGGTCTTCCATATAACCAAGAAGGGTACGGATTTATCTATAATACCCGTTTGTTCGAAGAAGCTGGAATTGATCCTGCATCCATCACTGACTTTGCAGCACTTGAAGAAGCTGTGAAGACGCTGGATTCACAAAAAGAAGAGCTTGGCCTTGAATCGGTCTTTGCTTTCCCAGGAAAAGAAACATGGGTGACCGGCCTTCATTTGTCAAACACATTCTTAGCACCTGAATTTGATAACAATGTATTAACAGCATTTGATGCGAAGGCAGTTGATTTCAAATACGCTGACGGCTTTAAGAAAATTGTTGACTTGCAAAACGAATATTCGAAACAGCCGACAGTAAGCCTAGACTACTCTCAACAAGTAGAAGAGTTATTCTCCCTGGAACGCGTTGCAATTATCCAGCAAGGAAACTGGGCTTACGGTTCTATTGCCGGCATTGACCCAGAACTGGCAGACAGTGGCGTCGGCATGATGCCAATCCCGGTTGAAGGATTGGATAACGCTGGTCTACCGGTTGGCGTACCAATGTATTGGGGCGTGAACAAAAAAGCTGACGAAAAAGTCATTGAAGAATCAAAAGCATTCTTGGACTGGCTCTACACTTCTGATGCAGGAAAAACAGCTGTAGTAGAAGACTTTAAATTTATCCCGGCATATGAGGGCTATGACACTTCTAAAATTACAGATCCAATGTCGAAAGCAATCTATGACGCATCCGAGTCAGGCAACACAATTGGCTGGGTCTTCATGGGCTATCCGACTGGCTGGGGAGAAGACGAACTTGGGGCCAATATTCAGAAATACTTAAGCGACGAAGCCAGCTGGGACGAAGTTATCGATTCAGCTAAAAAAGCTTGGGAATCAGAGCGAGCTGAATAAAAAAATCCAATCAATCTTCATCATTTGAGTGTTAAACAAAGTAGCCTCTGTGCTACTTTGTTTTATTACCAGGGCGAACGCGCTGTGGTTTAAGGAAGGAAAGGTGCCTCTATGCGTACAAAAGATTTATCCTACTGGTTGTTTCTGGCCCCGGTTTTGCTGGCGCTTACGCTGGTTGTCATTGTTCCAATGCTTCTTGGAGTTTATTATTCATTTACGACTTGGAACGGAATTAATACGGGCGAATTTGTCGGTTTCCAAAATTACATTAACTTGTTCCAGGACGAACGGTTCTTGGATTCGCTTTGGTTCACTACGAAATTCTCGATTGTGTCGGTGATCCTCATCAACATCATCGGATTGTCGCTGGCGTTGCTTGTTACAGGGCGCGTACGTTCAAGCAAATTGCTGCGCACGACGTTCTTTATGCCAAACTTGATTGGCGGATTGATCCTCGGGTTTATCTGGCAGTTTATTTTTATCAAAGTTTTTGCGAGCATTGGCGAAATTATCGGAATGGAAAGTTTGCAAGGGTGGCTGTCCACGACAGACACGGGATTTTGGGGATTGGTCATTTTGATGAGTTGGCAGATGGCAGGCTACATAATGGTCATCTATATCGCTTATTTGGAAGGAATGCCAAAAGAGCTGTTGGAGGCTTCCGAAATCGATGGCGCATCCACATTCCAGCGCTTTCGCTACATTGTATTTCCGCTTGTGGCTCCGGCATTTACAGTCAGCATGTTCCTGACCTTGTCGAACTCGTTTAAGTTGTATGACCAAAACTTGTCGCTGACAGGCGGAGGGCCATTCAATTCAACTGAAATGGTGGCAATGGAAATTTTTAAGACAGCATTCACGCAAAATGACTTTGCCTATGCGCAAGCGAAGGCCGTTATTTTCTTTGTCATTGTTGCCATCATTGCCCTTGTGCAAGTGTATTTTAACAAACGCAAGGAGGTTGAAATGTAATGAAAAAAAAGTGGGATATTAAATTGGAAGTTCTCGGAGTGCTGCTGGCGTTATTGTGGCTGGTTCCGTTTTACTTGATGTTCGTTAATTCCTTCAAGTCCAAAAAAGAAATTTTTATGGACACGATTAGCCTTCCAGAAGCATGGAGTTTTGATAACTACATCACCGCTTTTGAGGAACTTGATTTCATGCGCACGCTTTTCAACTCGCTTTTGATTACCATTGTCAGTGTGGTTTTGATCATTTTCTTTTCGGCCATGGCAGCGTATGCGTTATCACGAGCTAAAAGCAAGCTCAGTACGGTGCTGTTTTTCACGTTTGTCGCAGCGATGCTGATTCCGTTCCAGTCGGTTATGATTCCGCTGGTAACCGTATTCGGTCAGTTTGAAATGCTGAATCGAGGCGGATTAATTTTTATGTATCTCGGATTTGGCGCAAGCCTGTCGATTTTCCTGTATCATGGTGCTTTGAATAACATCCCGCGTTCGCTTGATGAAGCAGCGACAATTGATGGGGCAAACCGCTGGCAAGTATTTTGGCATATCATCTTTCCAGTGTTGAAGCCGATTACGGTGACAGTGGCAATCCTAAACATCATCTGGATATGGAATGATTACTTATTGCCATCTCTCGTCATCAATACACCAGGCAGCGAAACCATTCCGTTGAAGATGTTCTTCTTCTTTGGCGAATACACAAAACAATGGCATTTGGCGCTTGCAGGATTGACGCTTGCCATTGTTCCAGTCATCGTTTTCTATTTCTTCGCACAGCGTGAAATTATTAAAGGGGTATCAGATGGAGCAGTAAAATAAGGAGGCGGTAAAGATGGCAGTCACGATCAAAGACGTTGCGAAACAGGCTGGCGTGTCTCCAGCTACTGTGTCCAGGGTCATAGCCGACAATCCGCGGATCAGCAGCAAGACAAAAGTGAAAGTGCGGGAAGTAATGGAAGGGCTGGGCTATTTTCCGAACTTCCAAGCCCGCAACCTGGTCGCGAAAAAGAGCCAGACACTCGGTGTCATTATGGAAAATTCAGCGACTTTGGCATTTCAAAATCCCTTTTTCCCGGAAGTGCTGAGAGGGATTTCCACTCGGGCGCATGGCAGCCAGTATGGCTTGTATTTGTCCACAGGTGCTACGCAAGAAGAAATTTATCGGGAAGTTGTTGAAATGGTGCAAGGCAGGCGGGTGGATGGCATTGTTCTATTGTATTCAAAAATAGGCGACCCAGTCATGAAATATTTGGCTGAAAGCGGCTTGCCCTATTCAGTAGTTGGCCGTCCCTTCACAGATCCATGTTCGGTATCGTATGTCGACAACGACAATATCAATAACGCCAAAGGGACGGTGGAATACTTGGTCGGGCTCGGCCACAGGAACATCGCATTTGTCGGCGGAGCAGCAGATTTCGTCGTTTCGCTTGACCGGCTGGAAGGCTATAAGCAAGCCCTTGTTCAACACGGCATTCCATTTGACGAGGCCTACACAGTAAACCAGGAATTGATGGGCGGCGGCGAACGCGAGGCAATTCGCCAGCTGATGGCACTGGAAACACCGCCTACAGCCATTGTTACACACGATGACATGGTGGCGTATGAAGTGATCGGTTATCTCGAGGATCTGGAAATAAGTGTCCCGGAGGACGTCTCCATCGTTGGTTTTAATAACCATGCAATTTCACGGCATTTAAAGCCGCCGCTAAGCACTGTGGATATTTCGATTTATGATCTGGGTCTGCACGCAGCAGAATTGGTACTAGAGAAAATAACAGACGAGTCGACGCCTCCGAAACAAGTCGTAGTCGCTTCACGATTGATTGAACGAGGATCTTGCCGCCGTCTTTGAGAGGGATTAGTTATGGATAAAAAATGGTGGAAAGAAGCAGTAGTCTATCAGGTTTATCCGCGCAGTTTCATGGATTCTGACGGAAATGGCCTTGGCGACATCAACGGGATTACAAGCAAATTGGATTATCTGAAAGATTTAGGCATCGATGTGATTTGGGTTTGCCCCATGTACAAATCGCCAAACGACGACAATGGCTACGATATTAGCGACTATCAGGCCATATTAGAAGATTTTGGCACAATGGAGGATTTCGAACGTTTGATGGCAGAAGTACATGCACGCGGGATGAAGATGATCATTGACTTGGTGATTAACCATACGAGCGATGAGCATCCCTGGTTCTTGGAATCACGTTCATCACGCGATAATCCGAAGCGTGACTGGTACGTCTGGCGCGATGAACCATTGAATTGGGAAAGCATCTTCGGTGGACCGGCCTGGGACTATGATGAAAAGACCGGGCAGTATTACCTGCACATTTTCTCGAAAAAACAGCCAGATTTAAACTGGGAAAACTCGGAAGTCCGCAGTGAACTCTATAAAATGGTTAATTGGTGGGTAGCCAAAGGCATCGATGGATTCCGCGTCGACGCCATCAGCCATATTAAAAAAGATTACTCGAACGCAGAAAATACTGAAGGCCATTTGTTTGTGCCTTCCTGGGAAAAAATGATGAATGTTGAAGGCATTCAGCCGCTTCTTCAGGAGTTGTATGATGAAACCTTTGGCAAGCACGACATTATGACAGTCGGGGAAGCTAACGGTGTTTCAGCAGACGAAATCCACGATTGGGTCAGCACCGAGAACGGCAAGTTCAATATGATCTTCCAGTTTGAAGACATTGACTTGTGGAACGTCGAAGTGCAAAACGGCGTGAATGCACCGGAACTGAAAAAAGTGCTCAGCAAGTGGCAGGAAAAAGTGAATGGCGTCGGCTGGAATGCCCTGTTCATTGAAAATCATGACAAGCCGCGTGTCGTTTCAACTTGGGGAGATGACCAGGAATACTGGCGTGAAAGTGCCACAGCTCTCGCTTGCATGTATTTCTTTATGCAAGGCACGCCGTTCATTTACCAAGGACAGGAAATTGGCATGTCAAACGCACCGTTTGAAGAACTCGACCATTTTGATGATGTCCACACACACAACTTATACTTCCATAAAAAAGAAACGGGCATGGAACACGACGCCATTATGACCTTGCTTCGTGCAACAAGCCGCGACCATTCACGGACGCCAATGCAATGGAACAACAGCCTTCACGCCGGCTTCTCAACAGCTCTGCCGTGGATTAACGTCAATCCGAATTACCAGTGGCTAAATGTCGAAGCACAGGAAAACGATCCGCATTCGGTGTTGTCTTTCTATAAACAGATGATTTGGCTCCGGAAGAATATGGACGTCTTCGTTTACGGGGAATATAAGTTGCTGGAGCTTGGGCACGATGCAGTGTTCGCCTATACGCGCGAATACGGCGATGACAAAGTTCTTATTGTCACGAATCTTGGCCAGCACGCTTGTCTTTGCGGCATCGACCCCGAAGACTCCACATTGCTTTTGGCAAACTACACAAATATTGATCCTGCGCAATTGCTTCCATACGAAGCGCGGGTCTACAAAATTCCTAAAGCATCGTTTGCTGAATAATAACAATCGCCTGCAAAAAGACCAGAGAAACGTTCGACTTTCTCTGGTCTTTTTGTCGTCAAACAATCATTGCTATGTGGATTTACAACTCCCAATGGAGGGTATAAATAAAACAGAGCATAAAGCAAAAAGGAGTCGATTGGCATGGCATTTGATTACGAGCTGGATTATGAAAACTTAGATTTGCGCAAGCAGCCTGAACTTTACCGAGTTGGAAAAGGAGAGCAAGGTGTCTTGATGGTAGAACCGTATAAAGGTGAGATTTTGCCGCATTGGCGTTTTAAGACGCCGGAAATTGCGCAGGAATCATGTGACAAAATTTCGGAGATGTTCGAAGAATACCGCAAGCAAGATGATTTTGTTGGAATGGACATGGCACGCAAATTTATTCAGATGGGTTATACACGGGCACGCCGCTACACCAATTACAAAGGCGGACGCAAATACAACGAAGACCGCACCATCAAAGAGCGGGAAATCGATCCGGTGAAAGCTGAGTCGGCAGCAATCTTCAAAAAACGCTGGGATGAAATCCGGGAAGACGAAGATTACTTGAAGCGCAAAAAAGAGCACCAGAAAAAATATGGATGAGCTGCATCTTTTTATCGGAGAAAGCGTCAAATAGCAGAAGAACAACTTACAGAAAATAGGTGATGGGATGAAGAAGATCGTATTAGCTGGAGGCACGGGCTTTGTCGGACAGTATTTGGAACGTAAATTTACAGACCAAGGGTACCGGGTGATTATCATTTCACGGCAGCCGGATCATTTAAATTGGACCAATCATACCGGAATCGTCAAAGCATTGGAAGGTGCCGAAATGCTGGTCAACCTGGCAGGGAAATCGGTTAATTGCCGGTATACTGAAGCCAACAAGCGGGAGATTTTTGATTCGCGGGTCGAAACGACCGAAGCACTCGGCACAGCCATCCTTGCTTGTGACAACCCGCCGCCACTGTGGATCAATTCCAGCACATCGACCATTTACCGTCATGCTGAAGACCGGCCGATGACCGAAGCAAACGGAGAATTCGGCAATGGATTTTCGGTAGAAGTCGGTAAAGCATGGGAGCAAGCTTTCTTCACATTTAAGTTGCCGCAAACACGCCAAGCGGCATTGCGTTTGTCAATCGTCCTCGGCAAAGACGGCGGCGTCATGAACCCTTATGAAAACATGGTGCGCTTCGGACTCGGCGGCAAGCAAGGCAACGGCAAGCAAATGTTCAGCTGGATTCATTTGGAAGATGTTTACCGCATTATCCAGTTTATCCGAGACCATGACAATATGAGCGGCGTCATCAATACGACAGCCCCTGAACCTGTCACCAACCGGGAACTGATGAAGCAACTGCGGATTGCCATGGACCGGAAAATCGGTTTGCCGGCAACCAAGTGGATGCTAAGCATGGGAGCGGTGGTTATCGGAACGGAAACGGAACTGATTCTGAAAAGCCGGTGGATTTTACCGGAGCGCCTTCAACAAGCAGGATTCCAATTTACTTACCCAACACTCGATAAGGCGCTTGAAAACATCCTTCAGCACTAAAACCAAAACAATAGCACTAGGAAACTTTACTGGAGTAAAGTTTTTCTAGTGTTTTTTTATTTTTTTTAAATAATTGCCTTTATTTCGAGATAATTGGGTTTAGGATGATCGTCTAAAGGCTATTGTAGAGGAGGGGGTGACAAATTGACCATAGACGAAAAATTAATGATTGGAATTCTGAACCGGGAAGAGCAGGCGCTGTCGGATTTGTACGACCGCTACCACCGGATCATATGGAATGTTGCACGCCAAGCCGATTCAGATCCAACCGTCTGTGAGCAACTTGTTGCCCAGGTGTTCCGCACTGTCTGGAAAGAACCGAAGAACTTTATGCACAACCGCAAACTCCTGATGCAGTTAATCGATTGCTGCAAATCGCATTGCGAGGAAACTCTAATCCAAAAAATTTCATAAATGATCTGCACCCTTGCCTCTGTTTTGGCAAAGGGTGTTTTTTGTCTTTGAGAATCAGTACACCAAAGTTGACGAATCGCAATAAGGGGAGTAACTTGAAGGCATCAAACAAAATGGTTCCATTTGGAACAGTTCGAAAATGAAAGATGGTGAAGCAAATGAAGGATAAGAAAGAGTTGGAAGCGTACATGCAATTGATGTTGTCATTTGCTAATGTGCAGAAAAATATGGTGCGTTTTATTCAAAAAGCAGCAGTCGAAAAAGGATTGTCAATTCCGCAATACTCCATTTTGATGACCATCATCAGCAGGAGTGAAATGACGCAGAAAAAAATGGCGGAAAAGACGTTTTTGCCAAAAAGCACGTTAAGCCAAGCAGTGGATGGACTAGTTAAAGAAGGCTATCTCGACCGTCGGCAAGTAGAGGACAACCGTCGTGAAACCTTGCTGGCACTGAGCGAAAAAGGAAAAGCTTTGGTAGCAGAGCTGCATCTGCAAGAAGATGGGCTGCATCAAGTGTTTAAAGCGGCCAGTGAGCAGTTTACGCCTGAGCAGGTTGCTGATCTGCTCGATGCGCATCAAAAAATTTCAACGTACTTACAAGAAGTGGAACTCGAGGTGGCTTCAAAATGATCAAAATTTTGAAAAACTTGAATCCCTATAAATGGGTTGTTCTGGCTGTTGTTGCCTTGGTTTTCGGCCAATCGATGGCTGAGCTATTTTTGCCGACACTGATGGCCGACATTATCGACAATGGCGTCGTCAAAGGCAACATCCCATATATTTGGCGAATCGGCGGCTGGATGCTGCTGGTATCGGCAATTGGCGCCATTGCGGCTGTCTTTGCCAGTTATTATTCAGCCAAGGCGGCGATGGGGCTGGGGCGTGACTTGCGTCAAAAAGTCTTTAAGCACGTTGGCCAATTTTCATTGCAGGAATTTGATGAAGTCGGAACGGCGTCGTTAATTACGCGTACCACAAACGACATTACCCAAGTACAGCAAGTAGTCATCATGATGCTGCGCATGGTCATCAGCGCACCGATCATGCTGGTCGGTGGGATTATTATGGCGGTCTCCAAAGACGCCCAATTGTCCCTGGTCATTATTGGTGCCATGCCGGTATTGGCCGTATCGATTCTCTT
The DNA here is from genome assembly GCF_058268435.1 of Planococcus sp. TJ-307. Classification (NCBI taxonomy): domain Bacteria; kingdom Bacillati; phylum Bacillota; class Bacilli; order Caryophanales; family Caryophanaceae; genus Planococcus; species Planococcus sp. TJ-307. The sequence continues at coordinate 321,074 of NZ_JBZDOJ010000003.1, read as the reverse complement.
GATTTTAAAATACGGCATGCCCTTGTTCCAGGAAGTCCAGGAACGGCTGGATGGACTGAACTTGGTCGTGCGGGAAAACTTGACAGGCATACGGGTTATTCGTGCCTTTAACCGCGAATCACAGGAAAAAGCACGTATGCAAAAAGCCAATCGTGACCTGGCGGATGTGTCGATCAAAGTCAATAAAGTCATGGCTTTCTTGATGCCTGTTATGATGCTGGTCATGAACATGACCGTTGTCGCGGTCATTTGGTTCGGGGGCATTCGCATCAGCAATGGCGCGATGCAAATCGGGGATTTGATGGCCTTTATCCAATACGTCATGATGATCATGTTTGCCTTGGTTATGGCATCCTTCATGTTTGTCATGGTTCCGCGTGCAGCGGTATCGGCCAGACGCATCAATGAAGTGCTGGAAATGAAACCGGCATTCACAGACAACGGCACCGCAAAAGCGGATCGCGCACGCGGCACGCTGGAGTTCGATGACGTTTCCTTCTATTATCCAGGAGCGGAAGAACCGGCACTGTCGAACATTAGCTTTACCGCCAAACCGGGTGAAATTACCGCGTTGATCGGCGGAACAGGTTCCGGCAAGTCAACGCTCGTTAACTTGGTGCCGCGCTTCTATGATGTGAAGAGCGGAACCATCCGCGTTAACGGCGTCGATATCCGCGAGGCCTCCCAGCAAGAAGTTCGGTCGAAAATCGGCTTTGTGCCCCAGAAATCGATCTTGTTCACTGGGACCATTGCAGACAATATCCGCTTTGGCAAACAAGACGCCAATCAGCAGGAAATGGACCATGCGGCAAACATTGCGCAGGCCACAGAATTTATCGATCAAATCGAAGGCGGCTACGCGGCTGAAATTGAGCAGGGCGGCTCGAATCTTTCAGGCGGGCAAAAGCAGCGCCTGTCGATTGCCCGTGCATTGATTCGCAAGCCGGATTTGTATATTTTCGACGACAGCTTTTCGGCGCTCGATTTTAAAACCGACGCCAAGCTGCGCAGAGCATTGAAAGACGAAACAAAAAATGCCACAGTGCTGCTGGTGGCACAGCGAGTCAGCACGGTGGTCGACGCAGACCGCATTATCGTGTTGGAAAAAGGCAAAGTGGTTGGAATGGGCACGCACAAAGAGCTGCTCGAATCCAATGAAGTATACCGCGAAATTGCCCTATCTCAGCTGTCAGAGGAGGAAATCGCATGAGCAGAATGGGACCTCCACACGGCGGAGCAAATATGCCGGCGGAAAAAGCCAAGGACTTCAAAGGGACATTTCGCCGCCTTGTTTCTTATTTAAAACCACGGCGCAAAAAACTGGCAGCCGTTTTCCTGGTCGCAATTCTCAGTACGGTGTTTACGATTGTGGGACCCAAAATCATGGGGATGGCGATCACGGAATTGTTCGAAGGCGCATATGGCCAGTTGCAAGGCGTCCCAGGCGGCGGCATCGACTTTGGTGTCATCGGCCAAATCCTCGCAATTCTTGCCGGACTGTACCTGTTCAGCAGTTTGTTCAGCTATATCCAGCAGTACATGATGTCGACAGTGGCACAGGATACGGTTTATGACCTGCGCCAAGACGTCAACAAAAAATTGGAGAAATTGCCGCTGGAGTATTTTGATGGCCGGCCAAACGGTGAAACCTTAAGCCGCATGACCAACGACATCGATACGATCGGCAGTACGCTGCAGCAAAGTTTAACGCAATTTATCACCTCGATAGTGACCATCGTTGGCATTCTGGTGATGATGTTGACAATCAGCCCGTTGTTGACTTTAATCGCGGTGGTCTCTTTGCCACTATCTTTATTCGTCATCGGACCGATTTTAAAAAGATCTCAGAAATACTTCAGCAGCCAGCAAAAAAATCTGGGCCGCTTGAACGGGCACGTGGAGGAAATGTACACGGGCCACCAGGTCGTCAAAGCGTTCGGACACGAAGCAAAATCCAACGAACAATTTGATGAAGTCAATGAAGAACTTTACAATGCCGGGCGCAAAGCGCAGTTTATCTCCGGGATTATCATGCCAATGATGACCTTGATCGGCAACTTAAGCTATGTGGTGATCAGCGTTGTCGGCGGAATCCTGGTAACGCAGCGCGCCATCTCTATTGGTGACATTCAGGCATTCATCACGTACTCCAAACAGTTTACGCAGCCGATTACTCAGACGGCGAACATCGCCAATATCATTCAATCAACAGTTGCAGCTGCTGAACGGGTGTTTGAACTGCTGGACGAGAAGGAAGAAGTAGAGGAAGTAACGACTTCTGTTCTGGCTCGTGCAAAAGGCGCCGTGGCATTTGAAGACGTCGACTTTGGCTACGGCACCAACTTATTAATCGAAAAAATGAACATCGACGTCCGACCTGGACAGACAGTCGCAATCGTTGGGCCAACCGGTGCCGGCAAAACAACGCTGATTAATCTATTAATGCGTTTTTACGAATTGAACGGCGGGCGCATCACAGTCGACGGCCTCGATTCACGGGAAATGTCGAGACATGAACTGCGCCAAAACTTCGGCATGGTGCTGCAGGATACGTGGCTGTTCAACGGCACAATTCGTGACAACATTGCTTACGGAAAAACCGGAGCGACAGAAGAAGAAATTCTGGCTGCAGCAGAAGCGGCGCACGCCGACCACTTTATCCGGACCTTGCCGGACGGCTACGATACCATTCTGAACCAGGAAGTATCGAATATTTCACAAGGGCAAAAGCAGTTATTGACCATTGCCCGTGCCATTCTCGCCGATCCGCCGATTATGATCCTGGATGAAGCCACTTCGAGTGTCGACACGAGAACCGAAATCTTTATCCAGCGGGCGATGAATCAACTCATGGAAGGCCGCACAAGCTTTGTGATTGCACACCGCTTGTCGACCATTAAAGACGCGGATTTGATCCTCGTCATGGACCAAGGAAAAGTCATCGAACAAGGCACACACCAAGAGCTTCTTGACAAAAATGGCTTTTACGCCGATCTGTACCATAGTCAGTTTTCAGTGGAAGTGGCTGTGTAAAACGAAAAGGCCCACCGCGCAGTTTTTGCACGGTGGACCTTTTTTGTTATTTGTAAGTGGATTTTGTGCGGGTATCCAGACCGCGCGCCAGCCAGAGTAAGCGCTATTTCACCTAAACCCGAAAAGTCATCCGTTTGATCTATCTTTAGACATGCAAGCGGAAACACGTTATGCTTAAAGCAGTTACCCTGACCGTTATGGCGGGGAGAACGAAAGGATGATTCAGATGGCATTTCTAGACAAACTGAACCAATTGAAAGACAAGTCGATCGAAAAAGGCAAGGCGCATTGGGAAGAAAACAAAGACGACTACAAAGAAAAAGCAAACACTTACAAAGACAAAGCGATGGTCATGAAAGACGACGTTGCCAATAAAATCAAAGAAAAACAAAAAAAATAATTGATCAGTTAGCCGGGTGAAAGTTGCCTGGCTTTTTTTTATGGAAATTTTCAAGGCAAGACTTTAGAATAGTTTTATATTGAGTACAGAAAATTCAGTCTTTATATTCCTGTTCGTTCCGGCGATAATAAAAGTAATGAAAAGAGTGGAGGTCATTTGATGAAGAAGCTAGTAGTGCCAATTCTCTTCTTTCTATTGATTTTCGTTGTAACGGCGTGCCAAGACGAAGAAACAGAACCAACTCCAGAACAGCCGCCGGAAGAAACAGCTGAAGCAGTCGCATCGCCGGAAACGCGGGTTGCGGAATTTATTGAGCTGTGGAAAAGTGGGGATTTTTCAACGATGCACCTCCAATACTTAAATCAAGGGACGCAATCGGTTTACGGAGAGGCAAGTTTTGTCACTTGGCAGCAAGAGCTTCACGAACGCTTGGGAATCGACAACTTGGAAGTCTCCTATACACCGGCAGAGGAAAATGAGTGGACTCCAGAACAGCCAGCGGATTTTCCGATTCAAATCAAGTTCGACACCATCGTTGGACCGGTGGAATTTGAAAAGACATTGACGCTGCTTTATGAAGTGCACGGAGAAGTGGAAGACTGGTTTGTTGAATGGGATCCGTCTTTTATTTTGCCCAATCTGGAAGCCGGGGACCAAGTAGTCACTGAAATAACCCAAGGGCCGCGCGGAGAGATTGTGGACCGCAACGGCAACGCGATCGCTTCCAATAACACGGGCTACGAGGTCAGCGTCATCCCGGAAAACTTTGATAGATCCAAAAAGCAGCAGCTGGCAGAACTGTTAGGCATGAGCGAACAAGCCATTGATGACAAGCTCAACCAGTCATGGGTGCAGCCGCATTATCTCGTGCCAATTGCACAGATCAAAGCAGACCAATCGACATTGGACGAGCTGTTTACGATTACCGGCACAACGCGTACAGAAGTGGACATCCGCAATTATCCGTACGGCCGAGCATTGTCGCACATCACCGGCTATATGGGGCCAATTACCGCCGAGCAGCTGGAAGCGTGGAGCGGTCAGGGCTACACGGCCGAAACGATGGTCGGGCGGCAAGGCTTGGAAGAAATTCTGCAGGAGCGGCTGCGCGGGGAGGCAGGCGGCCGCATTATTTTGCAAAAGCAGCAGGAAAATGCCGTCATCACATCCGTGGAAAATGAACCTGTTTCCGGTGAAACAGTCGCTTTGACCATCGATGCCGAACTGCAGCAATCGCTATACGGCGTGATGGGAGAAGAAGGGGGAACCAGTGCCGCCATTGATCCCAATACCGGTGAAACACTAGCGCTTGTCAGTTCGCCAGGATTTGATCCGAATGAATTTGTACCGAATATTACCAACAGCCGATTCCAAGAACTTACTAACGATCCGCTGCAGCCATTCTTCAATCGCTTTGCGGCCGTCTATACTCCAGGTCCTGTCATCCAGCCAATTACTGCGGCAATCGGATTGGAAAGCGGCACGCTCGATCCGGCTGAAAGCTTGGATATTACCGGTGATTCGTGGCAACGCTTTGCCTCTTGGGGCGACTACCGGGTGACGCGTTCACGGGATGACGTGCCAAATCCCGTCGATCTCAACAAAGCGCTCGTCTATTCCGACGAAATTTATTTTGCGCAGCAGGCGCTCAATATGCAAAACGATGACTTCCAGCTCGGCTTGGAAAACTTCGGCTTTGGCGATGCGATTGATTTTCCAATTAGCTTGACGGCGTCACGCATTTCCCAGGACGATGCATTCGGCTCGGAAGGCCAGCTCGCCGGAACAGCTTCCGGACAAGGACAAATGCAGGTGAATATTGTCCACCTGGCTAGCTTGTACAGCCCCCTTTTGACAAACGGCACGCTCTATAAGCCAACTTTGCTTCTGGACGACGAAGATCAGCAAATATGGAATGAAAACGTGCTTAGCGCTGAAAACGCAGAGCTTCTTCGGATTAGCTTAAGTGACGCTGGCCAAGAACTTGGCACAGAACTTGCCGGCAAAAGCGGAACTGTGGATGAAAGAGGCGAGCCCAATGCCTGGTTTGTCGGGTACAGCTTAGTAAATCCGGATTTGATTGTGGCGATGATGGTTGAAGGGGGCGAAAGGCTGGAGGAGAAGGTTGAGCAGGTTGTTGAAGCGCGGGAGAGTGAGTGAGTGGTGGTTGTGTTTATGGTTTAACCCGGGTGTTCGGTGTTTCAACCCGGGTGTTTTCTCGGTATACCCGGGTGTTCGCCCAGCCAACCCGGGTGTTCACGATCCATACCGGGTTTCAACCATCCAACACAAAAAAGCAAGCTCTGAAAGAGAACTCACTCTTCAAACTGTTCATTTTCAGGCGGCCCCAGTTTATCGGTCAATACCTCCAAAATGTCATCAAAATACTTGCCGTCGTACCACATTTCCTTGTAGGAAGCGGAGCGGATGATCGCATGCTGGTCGACTTTTGTTACATCGATTTGCGCAGTGTGGCTGGAACCTGTTTCGTCGATCTCTTTCTTTTTTTCGAGGATAAAGCGTTCCATGTCGTCCGCTTCATAGTGCTGGAACGTTTCGACGACGTCATCAAACAAGGGCATCGTGTCCTCTGGGCTTTCAAACAGCCAAGCGTACCCTTCTTTTTCATTGGCCAGGCGTAAGGTTAGTTGATATTCCAAAATATCATCTCCTTTTCAAATTTGAACCATCCAGCAAAAACTACTGTACTAAGCATATACCCGATTGCCCGGCAGTCAGTCTCAATAACTGCAAAACTCGTATGGCAAAGACTTATTTTATGAAGAAATCCTATTTTTTATACAGAATTGACGAAATAATGTCGCTTTTTTAACCAAGAAAATATTTCCATCAAAAGCAGCACGTTGAACTGTATACTTTTCGCTGGAATGTGCTATTATTTCTTATTACAAAGAGAAATTGCTTATCGGCAATGGATCGAATCGGATTTCAGCCGCCACAATCGTTTGGGCAGTTGAAAAGAATCAAAAAAGGAGGCGTCTGCATTGGGAAGGACTTAATGAAGATTGGTGAAATTGCAAAAATGAGCGGAGTATCAACGAGAACCATCGATTATTACACGCTCTCCGGATTGCTGCACAGTGAACGTTCTGATTCCAATTACCGGTTGTATCCGGCTTCTGCTTTGCAGACGCTCGAGCGCATCCAGCTATTAAAAAAACAGCGCTTGTCGATTATGGAAATTAAAGAAATTCTCGACACACCTGAAAATCCAAAAACGGAGCAGCTGGTAGAGGAAGTTCACGAAGAATTCGAATGCCTGCAACGAAAAATCACGTGTTTGGAAGAGCAATTAAAAGATGCACCAAGTACGGTGAAGACGCACGTCAGTAAAGCACTTGAGCATCAATTGGCAGCAATTACCGCCTTGATCGCTTTGCTGTAATCAACTTTGGAGGTGAATCCCTTTTATTAGGGAAGACACGTGGATATAGTTACCTTATTAAATTTAGTGTTATTAGTAGTATTGATTGCCTTGACGGCATTTTTCGTTGGCTCGGAGTTTGCGGTCGTTAAGATCCGTATGTCGCGGCTCGACCAATTAATTGCAGAAGGCAATAAAAAAGCAGTCGTTGCAAAGAAAGTAGCAGTCGATCTGGATTATTACTTGTCTGCCTGCCAGCTTGGTATTACAGTAACCGCACTCGGACTTGGTGCACTCGGAAAACCGACAGTCGAGCGCTTGATGTACCCGATTTTTGATTATTTTTCAGTTTCAGATGCTATTGCATCAACTGCCTCATACGCCATCGCGTTCTTGCTTGTGACTTACCTTCACGTAGTCATCGGTGAAATGGCGCCAAAGACTTTGGCAATCCAATTTGCTGAAAAAATGTCGTTGCTGTTGGCACCGCCACTTTATTGGTTCGGTAAAATCATGAAGCCATTTATTTGGTCATTGAACGGAGCGGCCCGCCTTTTGCTGAAACTTTTCGGAGTTCAGCCGGCAGGACACGAGCAGGCGTATTCAGAAGAAGAACTAAAACTCGTTATGGCCCAGAGCTTTGAAGGCGGCGCCATCAATGAAACCGAACTTTCCTATATGGAAAATGTTTTTTCATTCGATGAGCGCGTAGCTAAAGACATCATGGTGCCGCGTACGGAGCTCGTAACACTCGACAAAGATATGCCACTGGCAGAAATCATCGAGATTTTGGACGAAAATAACTACACGCGTTATCCCGTAACAGAAGACGGCGACAAAGACCGCGTTCTCGGCTTTGTCAGCGCCAAAAAAATGCTTCCCCATATTGTTGCCGGACGTGATTGGCAGCTTGAAGGTTTTGTAATTGAGATGCCGACGGTTTTTGAACAAACTGGTTTGCAGGATGCTTTATTGCGCATGCAAAATGCCCGTGTCCACATTGCTCTTGTAGCGGATGAATACGGCGGTACTGCCGGTATGATTACTATGGAGGATATTTTAGAAGAAATCGTTGGCGAAATCCGCGACGAATTTGATGCAGATGAAGTAGCGGATATCACCTGGGTCAACGACGATCAATACTTGGTAAACGGGCGCGTCTTGCTGAAAGATCTTGAAGAGCGCTTTGGCTTTTCGTTTGATGAAAGTGAAGACATCGATACTATTGGAGGCTGGATTCATTTCAAGAGCCCTGGAGAAGTCGAAACCAATGCCACTTTCACAGAGTCCAATATTTCATGGACAGTGGTCGAAATGGACAACCAACAAATTAAACAAGTGATGTTCCAAAAACTTTCGAAAAACTAAAAAGAGTCAACAGAATAAGCTGAACTGATGACAAGAACGGAGACGTTTTGCTGCAGTTCTTCTTATTAAATTTAATGGAGGTGAATCCCTCGTTTTGAGGGAGACCAATTGGATGGACAAATAATAATTAACTTAATACTCGTGGCGTTGCTGATTATCGGTACCGCATTTTTCGTAGGCGGCGAATTCGCCATCTTGAAAGTAAGGATGTCGCGGATCGACCAACTGATTTCAGAAGGCAACAAAAAAGCGGTACGTGCCAAAGAAGTAGCCAATGATTTGGATTATTACCTGTCCGCCTGTCAGCTGGGAATTACCGTAACCGCCCTGGCGCTAGGTGCACTGGGAGAACCGACAGTTGAACGTATGCTGCACCCGTTGTTTGATACGTTTGAGGTTTCGCCTGCACTGTCGACGTTCTTGTCGTATGCAATCGCCCTTAGTATTGTGACATTCCTGCACGTAGTCATCGGAGAATTGGCGCCTAAAACATTGGCAATCCAATATGCCGAAAAAATGACCTTGCTGCTTGCACCGCCGCTTTACTGGTTCGGTAAAATTATGAGCCCGTTCATTTGGGTATTAAACGGTTCAGCCCGTCAACTTTTGCGTTTATTCAAAGTAGAGCCAGCCGGCCACGAACAAGCCCATTCGGAAGAAGAATTAAAACTGATCATGGCAGAAAGCTTCCAGAGTGGTGAAATCAACCAGACAGAGTTAACTTATTTGAAAAACATCTTCGCTTTTGATGACCGGATTGTGCGGAATATTATGATTCCCCAAGCCGAAATCGTCTCAGTCGACAGCCGCCTGACACGTTCAGAGCTGTTTGAAGTGTTGGACAAGCACGAATACACCCGTTTCCCGGTAGCCCAACATGGCGACAAATCCCGGTTGATCGGATTTATTAACACCAAAGAACTGCTGACCAGTATGGCAGCAGGAAGAAGCCAGGATCCGGAGTCTTTCATTCACGAGATGCCGCGCTTCCCGGAAACAACTCCTATCCAGACTGTATTGACCAAAATGCAGCAAAGCCGTACGCACATGGCGATCATCACCACCAAAGACGGCGTCACATCAGGACTTGTGACGATGGAAGACATTTTAGAAGAAATTGTCGGCGAAATCAGCGACGACTCGTTCGAAGCAGAGCCGATTTAATTGGAATAAAAATGGAGAGAAACCTTTAGAGGTTTCTCTTTTTTTATGGAAAAATTTTGATATAGTAGAAGCAACAGAATCTTTGGAAGGAGCAATTCCATGCAAAATGAAACGATAAGAAAACCGATCCTTTTGTTGGGGGCTTTTGTTTTTTTCGCTGTTGCCGCATTTTTCAGCTTGTATGAAGGCAGCCAGCTCGACGACGTATCTTGGGAATGGCCACATTCCGCAATTTTCACCAACTGGTTGAACGGATCTGTCTCCTCAGCTGATGAAATCCTGACAATTGACTATTTGGTCTACGCCGCAAAATTTGAGCCACTGTTTCCAGTCATTATGTTCCTTTCTGGCATGATTGTATTCCTGCAGCTCGCGTTTTGGCTGTTTCGAGGAAAGAAAATGGCGTTCAGCATTTTCCTGCTGTTTCCCGCAACAATGCTATTCGTCTGTAGTGGCGCCTTGATGGCTTCGCCGACCGAAGGACTCCAGCTGTTTTCCAATATTTTTCTCGGAAGCGGCATCTTGATACTGATAGGGTGCCTCATTTCAGTGATAAAAGCGGCAAGGCATCCAGGTTGAGTGAGTTGTTTGCAGAATAAGCGGGTTTGTTTGCGCTATCCCGGTCTTTATTTGTGGAATAAGCAGGTTTGTTTGCAGAAAAGCAGCGGACAGGAAAATCTGAGTAAGCAAAATCCAAAATATAGCGTGAAGGAGGGAGAACGGATGGGGTTTGAGACGATTGACGATTATATCAGGGAAGCTCCAGAAGAAGTTCGGAAAATTTTGCAGAACTTGCGGCTTATTGTTCAGGAAGAGGCACCGGAAGCTGAAGAGGCCATCCGCTACCAAATGCCGACCTTTATTTTGCATGGCAATTTGGTGCATTTTGCCGCATTCAAAAACCATATCGGCTTTTATCCCGTGCCAAGCGGAATCAGCGCTTTTCAACAAGAACTCGTTCCTTACAAACAAGGAAAAGGGTCGGTCCAGTTTCCGCTGGATAAGCCGATGCCATATGAGTTGATTCGCCAGATTGTAAGGTTTCGGGTGGTAGAGAACAAGAAGAAAGCAAAGAAATAAGGATTAAATGAAAACAAGCAGGCGGGCCAATGGGGCCTGCCTGTTTTTGCGTTTTTTTGAGGAAAAAGTATAAGATTAGTCACGAAATTTGCTTTTCACTTGCCAGAACACGTCTTTATTTGCAGTTAGAGGCCGTTTGTTTGCAGTATGCGTAGCGTTGTTTGCACAATCTCATCTTTTATTTGCAGAATACCCTTTGTTGTTTGCGCTATCGTGAACTTTCTTTGCGCAATGAAAAAAACGCTTCAGGCACAAAGGGGCCGGAAGCGTTTTTGAAAAATCTATGTATTGCTGTTGTGAAGTTCCAATTGCTTTTTCTCCAACGCCAGTTTGTCGCGCTCTAATTGAATCTCAGCCAGTTTGATCTGCGATTTCCGGTAGATGTCGAAGCCGGCGAGCAAAAGAAAGCCGCTGCCAAGAATGGCCAGCAGCAAGTAAAAGCCAATTTCCATAGCGAGTCCTCCTTTTCAAAATCAGCTGCGAAGCGCCTGTTGCGCACGATGCTGATCTTCTGTTGCCACATAAAAGTCATACTGCGCGGCGTTGCGCATTTGAGGAGTACCGGTATAAGCTTCCGTGCCGTGTACATTGGCGGTCACTTTCAATACGGCATCATAAGCGATGCCGTGTGCGCTGAATCTGCCACCCGCTTTGTAGTACATATCATCACCAAACGCGGTATACACCAAATGCTTTCGTTTGAAAAAAAGCCAACGGATCAATCCCATACGGCACACTCCTCCCGCTATTTACGGCCTCCGCTGTAATTCCTCAGCAATCGTCTTTAAATAAGCATTGCGTTCTTTCGTCAATTTCAAAGCAATTATCACAATGTAAACGATGACGCCGAATATTACTACATTAAACAAGATCGCTAAAATCGGAAAGATAAAGAAAAAATCACCCATCATGTTCATGTACTCACCTCCTGTTACTGTATACGGAAAAATCATACAATTGTTTCAAAAAGTTTAGAAGAAGAAATAAACTTAAGTTATGATTGAAAAGAACAACTAAAGGAGGACGCCAATGGATATCTATTCGTGGCTGCTCATCATTGTCGGAATCATACTCCTCATCGTTATGGCAACTTCTTATTTTACCTGGTGGGCTAAAAGCCTTTCCGTTATCTATTATGGAGTCTTAACATTCCTGTTCATCATCAACACCAATCAGATCAAAGAAAAATATAGCGGAATCATCCCGGTTCCCGAAGCGTATTGGGATGAAAACTCCGAGTGGGCATCCACGGCATCGCATTTATTTCTATTGCCATTCACAGGAATTTTGTTTTACCTTTACTATCGATGGTTTACCAATGCACAGTCTCTAACCGCGATAATCCTCCTCACAATAAGCCTGCTGCCAGTCGCAGCATTGGTCTTTTTCTTCTATTTCATCATCGATTTTGGCTACGGCTACCGGCCATAAAGTGCGACAGATTTTGTTTTTCTGTAAAAACATTCCCTTTTTTTGAAACATTTAGATAAGACTTCCGTATACTTACTATAAGCCTCTACCGCATACATAGGAATGAACTGGGTGGCAGGAGGCAATTACCAAAACAGAAGGAGTGGAAGCAGTATGGAATCATTAGGCATCATTACAGTGGTTATCGCGTTGCTGATCGTCGCCGCAATCGCGGGTATTGGTTATTTTTTCTGGATGAAAATCCGCTACCGCACCGCCAAATCCAATGAAGCATTAATTATCACGGGACCGAAACTGGGGGATCCGGAAAAAGACACCAACATCTTTACCGACGACGAAGGCCGTTCGATGAAAATCATCCGAGGCGGCGGGTACTTGCTGAGACGTTTCCAAACGTCAACGCCTGTCAGCTTGACCTCGTTCCAGCTGAAATTGGCAACACCGCGTGTTTATACAAACGCTGGGGTGCCGATTGTCGCAGACGCCGTGGCAATGGTCAAAGTGGCGGATACGCTGAACGGCATCGCTAATTACGCCGAGCAGTTTCTAGGCAAAGAACAAGAAGAAATTGAAACAGAAATCATCGAAGTGCTGGGCAGTAATTTGCGTGCCATCCTGTCGAAAATGACGGTGGAAGACATCAACAGCGATCGCGAAAAATTCAACACGGATGTGCAGGAAGTGGCGCAGAAGCAGCTTGATTTGATGGGCTTTAAAATCACGTCACTCGGCTTGACCGATTTGCGCGATGCCGATGAAAACAATGGCTACCTGGAAAACTTGGGTCGTCCTCGTATTGCGGAAGTTCGCAAACTGGCTGAAATCGCGGAAGCGAACACGGAACGCGAAACACGTATTCACCGTGCGCAGACCGATCAGGAAGCGAAAGAAGAAGAATACTTGCGCCAAATCTCGACAGCAGAATCGAAAAAGGATAAAGACATCAAAGACGCCGCCTTCAAAGAAGAAACCGAGCGTGCGCGCGCCAAGTCCGAGCAGTCATACGAACTGGAAAAAGCCAAGCTGGCGATGCAAATCCAGGAAGAAGAATTAAGCATGCAATTTGCAGCGCGGGAACGCGCCGTTAAACTCGAAGAAGAAGAAAGCAAAGTGCGGAAGACAAAAGCCGATGCGACCTATTACGAAACGACGCGTTCTGCAGAAGCCGATGCTCGCCGTGCCGTCATCGACGGGGAAGCAAAAGCGAAGATCAAACGCGACGAAGGTTCTGCAGAAGCAGAAGTTATCCGCGAACGAGGGAAGGCAGAAGCCGAATCCCGTAAACTGTTGGCAGAAGCCATGGAAGAACACGGCGATGTTATCATCACCGAAAAACTGATCGACATGCTGCCGGTCTTCGCCGAGAAAGTCGCGTTGCCATTGAGCAATATCGACTCGGTGAAAATTATTGATTCCGGCAACGGCCAGGGCATTCCGTCCTTCGGCAAAAGCGTTACCAAAACGATGGTCGACATGCAGGAGCCACTCAAAGAAATGACCGGCATTGATGTGGGCGAACTGCTGAAATCCTACGTCAACCGCAACAAACCTTCTGCGCCGCAGCAGGGACCGGCTGCCACTTTGCCGGTCGTCCAAACAGAACAATCACCTGTTGAAGAAGACAACAACGACAACATGCAAGAAGACCGCTAAAGCGGAATAAAATCCGCCCTTCTTTTGCTTTCATCAGCAGAAGAATGGCGGTTTTTTCTGTTGCTGGCATATCCGTCAAATCCGAATAATCGACATAATTCGTTGAAAAGATGCTATTATAATCTGTAGATTGGCACAAAAGAGACGTAGACAATGGCCGAATAAAGACAAACAGCCACGCCAAAGGGGAGCAAGATTTTCTTATGAATTGCAATTGAAGGGGGAAAATTTCATGGGGGAAGCATGCAAAGTGCTGATTGTGGATGACGAGATGTTGATCCGGCAAGGGATTATTAATTACATTAATTGGGAGCAAGAAGGGTTTCAAATCGTTGGGGAAGCTTCAAATGGCAAAGAAGCCATGCAGCTGATTGAGGAATTTTCACCGCATATTGTGGTTACCGACATTGTCATGCCCATTATGGATGGCATCGACCTGGTCAGAGAAGGAAAAAAGGCATTTCCAACGATTGAATTTATTGTTTTGAGCAGCTTTGAAAACTTTGATTACGTGCGGTCGACTTTCCAAAACGGGGTGGCCGATTATATATTAAAGCCCAAGTTAAACGGTCCGGAACTGCTGAAAATTTTAAACCGGGTCGTCAGCCGGATTCCTGATTTGCACCACGCGGCATCGGCAGTGAAGCCGGAACGCTCGCCGGAAGAGTTGCTGGAAAGCATAATTTTGGGCCAGGACTTTTCGAAGGATTTGTCGGCCTTAACAGACGTGTTGCCCAATAGCCATTTTGCATTGGCCAGCATCCACGGAAACAACCTGGAGCCGGAGCAATTGAAAGCGGTTTTAAAACGCTCTGTTCTCGAAGAACTGCCTGTTTTCTCTATAGGCGCGAGTGCAGGAGAAGCCATGTTTTTGCTGAACTTCAACCCGCATCAACTGGAAGCAATCAAACGGACGATCGAACATCAGGCAGCTAGTATGCTGGACGTGAAATGGCTAATGTACGAGCCGTTTGATGCGCTCGATGAGTTGAAAAAGGTCCACGATGAAGGCCAGTTGAAGATGAAAAAATACTTGTTTTACTTGCCAGACATGAGCTTGTTTATTTACGATAAGCTGCCGGAAGAAAATGAAAAACAAGCCAATTTTGATTTGAACCAGTTTATCGAAATGTTCAAAGACCGCCTGTTTAATGCGGCTCTGACGTATTTGGAAAACCACGTCGATTATTTGGCAGGGCGCTATAACAACGACAGTTTTGAGTTCAAGTCGTTTTTAGGCAACATCGTTTTTAACGTGATCGTGCTGCTGGATGCCATGAAATACGATACCCAAATTCTCGAAGAAAAAAAGTATGGATATTTCTCGGCAATCAACGAAGCCCCTCATGCGAAAGAAGCATTTTGCCAGTTTAACGGATTTTTGGAAGAGGTGCGGACGGTTATGCTGGTGGGCGACAAAGCGAGCGAGTCGAATAACTTGGATAAAATTTTGGCGTATATCGAGCAGCATTACACAGAACCGCTGCGGCTGTCTGAAATCGCCAACCATTTCCACTTTAACGCGTCCTACTTGTCATCGTATTTCAGCACGCACCACAAAGAAGGATTCAGTGAATACTTGAACCGTGTACGAATCAAGAAATCGATGGAACTGCTGGAAAACAGCACAGTGTCCATTTCGAACATCAGTGGAATGGTGGGCTATTCGGAGCATAGCTATTTCTGCAAAGTCTTTAAACGCATAACCGGGACATCTCCAGGAAGTTACCGAAAGGAGCTCCAGGTGCGCCATGAAAATGAAGAAAAGGATTTTTCTGATCTTAAGAAATAACAGCCTGTTTATTAAAATGTTCCTGATTATGTTCGTCAGCATCGTAGCTGTGTCTTTGTTGATTACGTTCAGTTCCATTCGAATGTCTTCCAATTTGTTTATGGAGACATTCAGCCTTTCCAATACAAAAGCGCTGGAACAGATTGAAACGCAATTTGAAGACTACAGCTTTGCGATTGTCAGTGCAGCAAACCAGGTCCAAAACAACGGCACCATCAAAAGGGTGTTGACCCAAACCGATGCCACCACGATTGAAACGTTCAGGTCCTATCACGACATCAGCCTTCAAATTGAACGCATTTACCCGACAGTCGAGCCGTACGAAGCCAACATGATTGTGCTTGGGAACAACGAGCGGCTGTACAATGTCAATTATGCAAATTGGCCGGTTTCTTGGGAAGTGCTGCGAAACCATCCGATTACCCAAGACACCATCAATCGGCCAGATGCCTTGCTTTATCAATATTTACCATCCACTTCGTTTACGGACGAACCCATGATTGTCGCAACAAAAGCGCTCATGGAAAGGTCCACCGGTGAAATCTACGGCGTGTTGTACTTTCCAATCCGCGAAGCACAGCTGAAACAATTTTACGAAGGCTACACAAGCATGGAAAACGAAGTGCTATTGGTGGATTCAACCGGAAAAATTGTTTCGAGCAATAAAGAAGACATGATTGGCAATGAAGCAATTGACGTCATGGCACTGGCAAAACAAGTAGACGACGAAGAGTTGGAATTCAAAGACGTCCATGTGTTTGGCAAGGACTATATGCTGATGTCCCAATACCTTCCGACTTATAATATGTATTTGGTGAATTTGGTGGACAAAAATGCGGTGCTGGATAGTTTGGTCAACACGAAAGAAATTCTCTTGATCAGCCTTGGCATTGTGCTGCTGGCCGTCATTGTTGTGTTTCTCATTTCCCGCCGGATGACCAATTCCATCAGCCGATTGGTCAAGCAAATTTCAGTCATGGCCAAACACGATTTCAACAAGCCGGTAGCTGAAACGGGAGGCTATGAAGCAAAAAAAATCGCCAATGCGTTCAACTCGATGCTCAGCGAACTGCAGGCGTACGTCGACTTGGTCGTTCAAGCCCAGCAAAAGCAGCGCAGTGCCGAACTGATGGCGCTGCAGCATCAAATCAACCCGCATTTTATTTACAATACACTGGCGTCCATCAAGTTTATGATCCAGCAGGGCAAAAAAGAAAAGGCAACCGACATGATCCATGCCTTGATTTCGCTTCTGCAAAATGCGCTCAGCAATGTCGATCAAACCGTTACCGTAGAACAGGAAATCGCTGATTTGAAAAACTACGTTCTCATCAACCAATCGCGCTATGGCGATGGCATCAAAGTGAATTTCTTTGTTTCGCCGGACTGCCTCGACTGCCAGCTGCCCAAGCTGATTCTTCAGCCGTTTATCGAAAATGCTTTCTTCCATGCATTTAACGAGAAAAAAGAAGGCTTTGTCCAAATCTTGGTGTCTCAAAAAGGGGATAATTTGTTATGCGAAATCGCTGATAATGGCGATGGCATGGAAATGAAAGGCGACCACACAAAAGAAGATTTTAAAGAGAAACGCCATCTGTTTAGCGGAATTGGCATCCGCAATGTCCATGAACGCATTCAGCTGCTTTATGGAGAAGAATACGGCGTAGAAATCACAAGCCAAAGAGGCGAAGGCACAAAAATAAAAGTGGATTTGCCTATTCAAAAAGTAGATCCATTGAACAAACCTAATAAAATTACAAGTATCCAAGAATAATGCAACTAAATAGTCGGAAATTTTAAACATCTAAAAATTTTCGAATAAAACACCTAAAGATTGTGCTAACAATCTTTTTTTTTGTGTAGCTATACTGTATGTAAGGCGTAAAGTTAAGCGCTTACAAAAAGGGGGATTTTTGATGAAGAAGTTTTATCTTATGCTATTGCTGGTAGTCGGCATGGTTGTTTTAGCAGCTTGTTCTTCGGGGGATGAAGAAGCAAGTGAAGGCGGCGGTTCAGAAGGTTCATCAAGTGTAGATACCATTACAGCTTGGGCTTGGGATCCAGCATTCAACATTGCAGCTCTTGAAAATGCAAAAGAAGCTTATAACGGAGACGGTGAGTATGAAGTCGAAGTTATTGAAAACGCACAAGACGATATCATTCAAAAATTAAACACAGGGCTAAGCTCTGGTACAACAAACGGAATGCCAAACATTGTCCTGATTGAAGATTACCGTGCACAAAGCTTCTTGCAAGCTTACCCGGATGCATTCCATCCGTTGACGGATGTCATCAACTCAGACGACTTTGCGGATTATAAAATTGCGACAACAAGCTTTGAAGGCGAGCAATACGGATTGCCTTTCGATTCTGGCGTAGCGGCATTGTACGTGCGCACAGATTACTTGGAAGAAGCAGGATACACAGTGGAAGACGTAACAAATATCACGTGGGATGAATACATTGAAATTGGTAAAGACGTAAAAGAAGCAACTGGCAAGAACATGCTGACATTGGATCCAAACGATTTGGCTCAAGTGCGCATGATGATTCAGACAAACGGTTCATGGTATGTGGATGAAGATGGTTCAACACCAAACCTTGCTGGCAACGAATCACTTGAAAAAGCATTTGAAACATACAAAGAAATGATGGATGCGGACATCGCGAAAATCGTTTCTGACTGGAGCCAATTCGTTGGTGCGTTCAACAGCGGCGATGTCGCCAGTGTTCCAACAGGAAACTGGATTACGCCAAGCGTCAAGCAAGCAGCTGATCAATCCGGCAACTGGGCAGTCGTGCCAATGCCGCGTTTGGATATGGAAGGCGCAGTCAACTCGTCTAACTTGGGCGGCAGCTCGTGGTACGTCTTGAACGTAGATGGCAAAGAACAAGCGGCAGATTTCATGCTGAACACATTTGGTTCAAATCCTGAATTGTACCAAACACTTGTAGAAGAAATCGGTGCTCTTGGAACGTATTCACCGGCAGCTGAAGGAGATGCGTATGCAGTTGAAGATGAATTCTTTGGCGGGCAGCAGCTTCTGACGGATCTGTCTACATGGACAGACGAAATTCCAGCTGTGAACTATGGCCTTCACACGTATGCAATTGAAGACATTTTGGTTACGGGAATGCAAGATTATTTGAACGGTGCAGATCTTACAACAGTACTTGAAGGTGTTCAAGGACAAGCTGAAGCACAACTCAATTAATGGATGGTAAATAAATGAAGCCTTGAGTTGCCGCCGAATAACTGGTAGAAGTGCTTTATCACTTACCAGTCCGGCACAACTCAAGGTTTTTTTTAATAGGAGGAATGACAAGCATGAGTCAGCAATCAACGAAAAAAGGCGAAATGGATCTTCCTGTGCGCTTGCGCCACAAAGAAACCAAACGCGAAAAAACTGGTGTGTATTTCAAGAAAAAAGTTGGTTGGCTGTTTATCATTATCTCAGTCATCGCCATTACAATCTTTAACTTTTATCCGATGGTTCAAGCTTTCCTGTTGTCGTTCCAAACCGGAATGGGCGGAAATCTGGAATTTACGGGCTTATCCAACTGGCAGCGATTGTTCGGCGATCCGACGTTTATCGCAGCGCTAACCAATACATCAATTTACTTGCTCATTCAAGTGCCATTGATGATTGTATTGGCGTTATTCTTTTCCGTCCTGTTGAATGATCCAAAGTTGAAATTCAGAGGTTTTTTCAGAATCGCAATTTTCTTGCCGTGTGTAACGTCACTCGTTGCCTACTCGGTTATCTTTAAATACTTGTTCGGCATCGATGGCATCATCAACCTGTTTTTGCTCAACTTTGGTTTTATTCCTGAATCGATCAACTTTTTGGCCGATCCGGTGTGGGCGAAAGTGGTTATCATCCTTGCGATTACATGGAGATGGACAGGCTACAACATGATTTTCTATCTAGCGGCTTTGCAAAACGTCGACAAGTCGATTTACGAAGCAGCACGAATTGACGGAGCCAACTCGATCCAGCAATTTTTCCAAATTACCGTACCGATGCTGAAGCCGATTATTTTGTTCACATCGATTACGTCGACAATCGGGACCTTGCAGATCTTTGATGAGATCGTCAACATCACCAACGGCGGACCCGGAAATGCGACGATTTCGATTTCGCAATACATTTACAATCTTTCATTCGAATACACGCCTGACTTCGGTTACGCGTCAACTGTATCTTATGTCATCGTAATTTTAGTGGTAATTCTATCAATTATTCAATTCAGAGTGGCGGGTGAGAAAAAATGAAAAACGTAAAAAGAATCTTCATTTATGTATTCTTAAGTCTCGCGGCCATCGTCTCCATTTTTCCGTTCCTGTGGATGCTCGTCAGCATCACCAATAAATCAGTGGATGTGACCCAGGGCCGCTTATTGCCAGGGACTCACTTGATCGAAAACATGAGAACTTTGTTCGCAACGATCGATATCGTCCCAGCTTTGATCAACTCGACCATTATAGCGGTCATCACCACTGTATTGACACTCCTGCTGGCCTCGCTCGCAGGTTACGGCTTTGAAATTCACCGCAGTAAAGGGAAAGACATCATCTTTAACATCTTGCTGTTGTCGATGATGATTCCGTTTGCGGCAATCATGGTTCCGTTGTACCGCATGTTCGGCAGCATCAGCGACACAGCTCCGTTAATCGGAATTGACTCGCTTGGGGCGGTTATTTTGCCAACAGCGACAACGGCGTTCTTTATCTTTTTCTTCCGCCAGAACACGAAGATGTTTCCGAAAGATTTGGTGGAAGCGGGCAGAATTGACGGCTTGAGTGAACTTGGCGTCTTTTTCCGCATCTATATGCCAACGATGAAAACGACGTATGCCGCAGCAGCGATTATTTCGTTTATGAACAGCTGGAACAACTACTTGTGGCCGTTGGTCATTTTGCAGTCACCGGAAAAACGGACGATCCCGTTGTTGATTTCAAATCTGGGATCAAGCTACTCGCCAGACTATGGCGTGATCATGTCAGCCATCGTTATCGCCACCTTGCCAACGGCTCTTGTCTTCTTCCTGATGCAGAAACACTTTGTTGCTGGAATGATGGGATCGGTTAAGGGGTAAATGGCAGTCAGCTTTTAGGTAAGTGTTAGTTGATAGCGGGTGTTGTTCTTATAAGCCACTTGCTCTGGGCATGGCTCCCGCAAGAAGCTAGGAAAACCGCCTGTCTTCTTGCTTCGCCTAGCCCGTGGACGCGCCGGCGCTATGTAACTGGTTAACTGAAAGCAACTATATTTTTTAGTCTTCTAAATTTGGATATGAAGCAAAACAGCGGAGACTCCCACGGCTAAGCGAAGTGTCGAAATCCACTTGGGCCCAGCCCAAGTTAGTTCGGCGAGAGCCCTCAGGAAAGCGCAGCTGTTTTGCGGAATATCGGCAATGCAAGATTATGAGTCCAACTTATATAGGAGGTAAATTGTGCCGATTTTATATAACGAATCCACACGTGAGTTTCATCTGCAAACCGAAAAAGTAAGTTATATTCTCAACATTTTGGAAAATGGGCAGTTGGGCCATCTTTATTACGGCAAGAAGCTGCGCCACCGGGAGTCGTTTGAGCGCTTGTTCCATGTGGAAGAGGCGCCAAACACAGCGTGTGTCAATGAAGGGGATCTTGTGTTTTCACTGGATTTGATCAAGCAGGAGTACCCGGCGTATGGCGCAACGGATTTCCGTGAACCGGCTTATCAAGTGCTGCAGGAAAATGGCAGCCGCATTACACATTTTGTCTACCAAAGCCATGAGATTTTTCAAGGCAAAAAGAAGCTGGAAGGTTTGCCTGCGACGTATGTGGAAAATGATGACGAGGCAACAACATTGGAGATTTCTTTATACGACCAGGAAATCGACGTGGAAGTCCAACTTTCGTATACGGTGTTTGAAGACTTAAATGCAATTGCCCGGTCAGCTCAGTTTATGAACCGGGGACAGGCCGATGTCAATTTGACGAGAGTGATGAGTGCAAGCATCGATTTGCCGGATTCGGATTTTGAGATGGTTCAGCTGTCGGGTTCGTGGGCAAGAGAGCGGCATATGAAAAATCGCAAACTGGTGCCAGGCACTCAAAGTATTGCCAGCACAAGAGGAACGAGCAGTGCGCAGCACAATCCATTTCTGGCACTGAAACGTCCTGCTACAACGGAAGACCAAGGCGAAGTGTACGGCGTAAGCTTGGTCTACAGCGGCAATTTCCTGGCGCAAGTGGAAGTGGATCATTACGATGTAACGCGCTTGATGATCGGCATCAACCCATTTGATTTTAATTGGCTCCTACAAAGCGGCGAGAGTTTCCAGACGCCGGAAGTGGTGATGGTGTATTCGGCGGAAGGCTTGAATGGGATGAGCCAGACTTTCCACAAGCTTTACCGGACGCGGCTAGCGCGCGGACAATGGCGCGACCGTGAACGGCCGGTATTGATCAACAATTGGGAAGCGACGTATTTTGATTTTGATGAAACGAAAATTTTTGACCTTGCGAAGTCCTCCAAAGAATTGGGTGTCGAGCTTTTTGTTTTGGACGATGGCTGGTTTGGCAAGCGGGATGCAGATACGTCTTCGTTAGGCGATTGGTTTGAAGACAAGCGCAAATTGCCAAACGGCCTGGCTCAATTGGCCAAAAACATTACCGGCCTGGGCATGGAATTTGGCTTGTGGTTTGAGCCGGAAATGGTATCAAAAGCAAGCGACTTGTATAAAACCCATCCGGATTGGGTGATTCACGTGCCAAACCGCAACATGTCGCATGGCCGAAACCAGTATGTTCTGGATTTCTCCCGGCAGGAAGTGGTGGATTTTATTCACGGCTTAGTGGCGAAAGTGTTGCAGGACGCACCAATTTCGTATGTGAAATGGGACATGAATCGCTATATGACGGAGATTGGCTCTTTGGAGCTGCCGGCTAACCGCCAGCGCGAAGTGGTCCACCGGTACATATTGGGTGTATATTCCTTGTACGAACGGTTGACGAGCGAGTTTCCACATATCTTGTTTGAATCCTGTGCTGGAGGCGGCAGCCGCTTTGATCCCGGCATGCTGCATTATGCGCCGCAAGGGTGGACGAGCGACGATACCGATGCGGTTGAACGCTTGAAAATCCAGTACGGCACCTCGCTGGTTTACCCAATCAGCTCGATGGGCGCACACGTATCTGCCGTGCCGAATCACCAAGTCGGACGCATCACGAGCCTCGACACACGGGCAAATGTTGCTTACTTTGGCGCATTTGGCTACGAGCTGGATGTAACGAAGATGGCAGATGAAGAAAAAGAAACAGTGAAACAACAAATCGCTTTTTACAAAGAAAACCGTTCGCTGATCCAGCAAGGGCAGTTTTACCGAATCAAGAGCCCATTTGCGGAAGACGGCAACGTTACCAGCTGGACTGTGGTTTCCAACGATCAAACCGAAGCAATCCTTGGCTATTACCAAGTATTGGCCCAGCCCAATCCGGGACTCACGCGTGTGTTCTTCCAAGGGCTGAACCCGGAATTTGAATACGCCATCGATGGAATTGGCGACACGTTTTACGGAGACGAACTGATGGGCGCAGGCTTGCAGCTAAACCGTTACCGCAGGAATGAACATCCAGCTGATTTTTCTTCGGTTGTCTTTAAATTAACGAAAGTGTAAATGATGTTGAGCTCTACGATCGCACCGGACACTTTGGGCACAGCTCCCGCAAGAAGCCAGGAAAAGCACCTGCCTTCTTGCTTCGCTTAGCCCGTAGACGCGCCGGTGCTGGATAACGGCTATAAAAAAGTGACTTTACTTATATCGACAAATCAAAACCATCACTCCAACATACATAGGAGGCGTCGACGTGCTGACTGCTAAAAACGAATCGTTTTATTTTGAAGGCGAGCCTTTCCAGATCTTGTCGGGTGGGATGCATTACTTCCGCACAGTGCCGGAACAATGGGAAGACCGCTTGCTGAAGTTGAAGGCTTTGGGGCTCAATACGGTCGAAACCTATATTCCGTGGAACTTCCACGAACCGAAAAAAGGCGAGTTTAATTTTTCGGGAATGGCGGACATCGAACGCTTTATCGAGCTCGCCCACACTGTGGGATTGTACGTGATTTTGCGTCCGGCGCCGTATATTTGCGCAGAATGGGAAATGGGTGGCTTGCCGTCTTGGCTGTTGAAACACAAAAGCTTGGTCATGCGAAGTAGCCATCCGTGTTTCCTGAAAAATGTGGAAGCTTATTTTGCGGAATTGCTGCCAAAGTTTAAAAAACACTTGTATCAAAACGGCGGACCGGTCATTGCGATGCAAATCGAAAATGAATACGGTGCGTACGGCAATGATTTGGCGTACCTCGATTTTTATAAAGAGCAATACAAAAAACACGACCTCGATACCTTCCTGTTCACCTCAGATGGACCGGACTTTATTACGCAAGGCTCTCTGCCAGACGTTACGACGACTTTGAACTTTGGTTCACGGGTCAACGAGTCGTTTGAAGCGCTCGATGCATTCAAACCGGGCTCGCCGAAAATGGTGGCCGAGTTCTGGATCGGCTGGTTTGATTATTGGACTGGGGAACATACCGTTCGGAGCGGAGACGATGTCGCTGCGGTCTTTAAGGAAATTATGGAGAAAAACATTTCCGTCAATTTCTACATGTTCCACGGCGGCACGAACTTCGGCTTTATGAACGGGGCCAATCATTACGATATCTACTACCCGACGATCACCAGCTATGATTACGACAGCTTGCTGACAGAGGGCGGAACGATTACAGAGAAATACAAGGCCGTCAAAAAAGTTTTAAGTGAGTACAGAAGCGTACCGGCGGATTTCACAGAAGTTCCATCGGCGAAAACATATGGAAGTGTTACCCTCAGCGAATCGGTCAGTTTGTTCGATGTCCTCGAAGACATCAGCGGCAAAGTCGAGCACATTGTGCCGCTGGCGATGGAAGACATCGATCAGGCTTACGGCTACACGCTGTACCGCACGACGGTCAATCGCCAAGGCGAACTGAAGTTCAATTCTAGCAATATTCGTGACCGCGGGTTGATTTACGTCAACGGCCAGTTTA
Organism: Planococcus sp. TJ-307; assembly: GCF_058268435.1. NCBI lineage: Bacteria > Bacillati > Bacillota > Bacilli > Caryophanales > Caryophanaceae > Planococcus > Planococcus sp. TJ-307. The sequence goes on along the minus strand of NZ_JBZDOJ010000003.1, from coordinate 296,688 downwards.
TCACCACTGTCTATATCAACGATCTGGAAAAAATGGTGACATTGAATTTTCCAGATGCCGTCAACACACTGGAAATTCTGGTTGAAAACATGGGGCGCGCCAATTACGGCGAGCATTTGACCGATCCGAAAGGCTTGATCAAAAACCTGTGGCTCGGCGAACAGTATTTCTTCCATTGGGACATGTTCAAAGTCGAACTGGACCGTTTACCGGAAGCGTACGAATTGAGCCAGGAACAGCGCTTTCCAAAATTCTTCCGCGGCTCGTTCGATGCAGAAGAAGGCTTGGATACGTATGTAGACACGCACGGGTTCACGAAAGGCAATGTCTTCGTTAACGGCTTTAACTTGGGACGCTACTGGAACTCTGCAGGCCCGCAGCAGCGGCTGTATTTGCCAGGCCCGCTATTGAAAAAAGAAAACAATAAAATCGTTGTGTTGGAGTTGGAGCACACCACTACCGATCAAATCCAATTGCTGGATCAGCCAAAGCTGAGCTGACCAAAGTTTAAAAGAGAGAGGATGGAAAAAATGATTAACGATAAATTACCGAAGATTTGGCACGGCGGGGACTATAACCCGGAACAATGGGATTCGAAAGAAATTTGGGACGAAGATGTCCGCATGTTCAAACTGGCTGGCATTGATGTGGCCACATTAAATGTCTTTTCGTGGGCACTCAACCAGCCGAACGAAGACATGTACAATTTTGACTGGCTTGATGAAAAAATTAACCGCTTGTACGAAAACGGCATTTACACATGCCTGGCAACAAGTACAGCGGCACATCCAGCATGGATGGCGAAAAAATACCCGGACGTATTGCGCGTTGATTTTTACGGCCGCAAACGCAAATTCGGCAGCCGTCACAACTCATGCCCGAACAGCCCAACTTACCGCAAGTATTCCGAGAAAATTGCTGAGAAACTAGCAGAGCGCTACAAAGACCATCCGGCTGTTTTGATTTGGCACGTATCCAACGAATATGGTGGCTATTGCTATTGCGACAACTGCCAGGATGCTTTCCGCGGCTGGTTGAGCGACAAATACGGAACGCTTGAAAAACTTAACAAAGCATGGAACACCGGGTTCTGGGGACACACATTCTACGAATGGGACGAAATCGTGGCACCGAATATGCTGAGCGAAGAACGCGAAGACAATGTCTCAGACTTCCAAGGGATTTCACTCGATTACCGCCGTTTCCAGTCGGATAGTTTGCTGGATTGCTACAAGTTGGAATACAACGCCATCCGCAAGCACGTGCCAAGCAATATCCCAATCACCACTAACTTGATGGGTACATACCCGATGCTGGACTACTTCAAATGGGCAAAAGAAATGGACGTGGTATCTTGGGACAACTACCCGGCGATTGATACGCCATTCAGCTACACCGCGATGACGCACGATTTAATGCGCGGATTAAAAGGCGGGCAGCCGTTCATGCTGATGGAGCAAACGCCGAGCCAGCAAAACTGGCAGCCGTATAACTCCTTGAAGCGTCCCGGCGTTATGCGCTTATGGAGCTACCAGGCAATCGGCCGCGGGGCAGATACGATTTTGTATTTCCAGATGCGCCGTTCAGTCGGGGCTTGCGAGAAATACCACGGAGCGGTCATTGAACACGTCGGACATGAACACACGCGCGTCTTTAACGAAGTTGCCCAATTAGGAAAAGAACTGAATGGATTATCGGATACTTTGCTCGATGCACGGGTCAACGCCAAAGTGGCCATCGTCTTTGACTGGGAAAACCGCTGGGCGACGGAACTGTCAAGCGGACCTTCCGTGTCGCTCGACTATGTCAGCGAAGTCCATAAATACTACGACGCGCTGTACAAATTGAATGTCCAAGTCGACATGATCGGCGTCGAAGAAGACTTGAGCAAATACGACGTCGTCATTGCACCGGTCTTGTACATGGTCAAAGAAGGCTACGCAGCGAAAGTCGAGAAGTTCGTCGAAAACGGCGGTACCTTCCTGACTACATTCTTCAGTGGCATCGTCAATGAAACCGACATCGTCACACTCGGCGGCTATCCGGGTGAACTGCGCAATGTCCTTGGCATTTGGGCAGAAGAAATTGATGCGCTGCATCCGGACGAAACCAACCAAATCGTCATCAAAGGATCCCGCGGAAGTTTGAGCGGCAAGTATTCATGCAATTTGTTGTTTGACTTGATCCATACAGAAGGTGCAGAAGCCGTTGCAGAATACGGTTCTGACTTTTACAAAGGCATGCCGGTCCTGACCGTCAACAAATTCGGAAAGGGAAAAGCGTGGTACGTGGCTTCAAGCCCGGACGCGGACTTCCTTGTCGACTTCCTGGAAACCGTCTGTGAAGAAGCAGGGGTCGAGCCATTGCTTGACGTACCGGCAGGCGTCGAAACAACCGAGCGCGTAAAAGACGGCCAAACCTTCTTGTTCGTGTTGAACCACAACAACGATGAAGTCACGATCGAGCTGCAGGACAGCCAGTATAAAGAAGTGCTGACAGACGCACACGTGAGCGGAAATCTGGTATTGAAAGAAAAAGGCGTGTTGATTTTGGCAAAAGTGTAAAATCAATTCAATAAATATTGGCCCATGTGGACTGCACAGAAGTTGTCAGCGATTGATCTGACAATGGAGATGCCGTTCAGGTGGGCTTTTTCTGTTGTTTAGTTGGAATGATTGAGGGCAGGAAAACGAGCTATCTCTGTAGAATGTACACGTAACTTAGTTATTCGGATTAAAGGAGAGGAGAGTTGAAACAGATGAGGAACTTCGGAAAGGCCTTTTATATGAGTGGGGCTTTGTTGTTGGCTGGCTGCGGTGAAGAGGATGCGCCAATTATGGACGCTTCAAAAGCCAGAGGAGAACCGGAAGAAATCGCACCAGCAGAAAGAACCGATTCGGCAGATGCCTTGTCTCAGTATTCTAGCGAGCAAATCGAGTACGCCAGAGTATGGCTGCAGCTTGGGCCGAATCAAGAAATAGACAGCTTATATGTCCAATCTATCCCTGCAGGCACACCGCTCAATCCGGACGATGACACAAGCGCCGCGTATCTTGAACCGGTCATTCAATTGGCAGGATCACGCTTAGTGGACGGGTCTGTAACCTACAGCAGCAATGGAGATGGTAACATCAATATTTACAATGTACCATTGCGTTGGGATGGCCAATATCCAGCTGGCCAGGAGTTTTATAATGACATCATAGAAAATACAGAGCTTGTAGAGATCGATCCAGGAGAAGAAGAAAAAGTCATCGATTTGATTGAAGTTTTGGAAATTCAAGAATAGGTCGAGGGGATTTAGTAGAAGCAAAAAAAAGATTGGACACAGCTACCTGTCCAATCTTTTTTTATTAATGAAGCGAGTCTCTTTTTAGGTTTGAGGCAGCTGAACTTTCTCGACGGGAGAAAACCCCTGTGTCTTCCTGAATTTCATATTGTGTGGAAAATTGACCATAGAGTCTGAACAATCGATAGTTTCGAAGTGCAGAGAGTTCAATGTGGCTTTATCAAAACGAACAGAATGAATTGGCAGTACTTCGGTTCTACCGGTTGACGTGTCCAAAATTTCGTCCATCGCGTGGACAACGACCGTATCAAAAGGCAGGATGGCGAACATATCCCGGGCAATGCGGATTGCGCAACTGCAGACGTAGTCCTGGGTGATGTCGTAGTACTTCGTTTTCGGCATTTCTTTTACTGTGAGCTTGCCGGTTTTCGTGAGAGATTTTTGTTCTGAAGGGACCACGTTTTTGGAATGGACATTAAACTCAACTTCAAGAGTTTTAGGATCTTCAATAATAAAATCAAATCCGCTTCCGAATTCCAGCAAATCATCCAGCGGCGAAAGGTCTTCAATCACCTGCAGATAAGCATCCGTGTCCTGCTGCAGAATGCGGTTGGCCAAGCGTGTTGTCCGAATGAGTTCTTTCGCTTCTTCCGCGTCTTTTTCTCTCGCCACTGAGACTTCCTGACGCAATTTCTCTTCTTCTTTATCTGCTGTTTTCAGCATTTTCTACACCATAGATGGCTTGAAAGAAGTTAATTTTTCTTGGGCTTCCAACTCATGATACCCAATGTCTTTTGTATGATGAGAATGCTTGGAACGGCTGATGTCAAACCAGTCAAAATAATCGTCACATTCTTTATGGATCGAATGAATCAACTCAATTTTGTTTTCATAAACCTGTACATCGTATTTGGCTCTTTCAATTTCTTCTTGCTTGGCAATTTCTTTCTGCTGCCTGGCAAGAGCCTGTCTGTTTTGTTGAGCGGCACTTTTGTAGGTTCTGCTTGAACTAGATCTTGTTGTCGATATCCCTGTGCCAGGAATGCTCGCAGTTGTTCGGCGTTGCCCACGCGAATTTACCGAATACCGGAGCCCCTTCACACCAACGCTTGCACCAATCCCTCTGCTGGAAACGTTAATGCGCATACCCGGAGCCACTTTGAAACTTTTTCTAAACTTAATCGCCATGCAATTCACCCCTTTACTTAAATTGTAAATGCTATAACCAAATAAAGGAAGAGGAGATAAAGTAAAAAAGTCCTTCGATAGTGATCGAAGGACTGGTAATCGAGCTTATAGAATTGCCTCCGCAATAACCTTATCAAGTTTGCGGATATCCACTTTTTTAGCCAAATTTAATTTAAACTTGCCGGCTGTTGTCCAAAGCTCCAGCTCTGTGTTCAAATCGAAGGTTCCGGCATTTTCCGAAGAGTACATGGTGATCGATTTGAATGGAATTGTGTAAACCTCTACTTTCTTTCCGGTCAATCCTTGTTTGTCAGAAATAATGATGCGCTTGTTCGTCACAACAGCTGTGTCTCGTACCGTTTTGTAAGCTATTTGTGCCACTTCCCCAGCAATCAACAAATCGTTGACCGATGCAGGTACATCGATTTCCTGGGTGAACGTCCATGCCATCATTGCGTTTAAATCTGCCATAAAAAAATTCCTCCTTATTGTTTCTTCCAATAGTTTCTCATATGTTGGAATTAATAGTAAGCATTAGCTGCTGCATGTCATTTTGACAGGCTGTCTCATCGGCGTTCTTAATATTTATATATTTTCTGTTAGACACAAACGACTATTTAATTATACAATTTATGAGGTACAATAGAATTATTAAAAGTAATTATTTTACAATCTAAAATACCTAATTGACCTGAAGTAGTTTAATGTCTTTTGGTGATAATCTGCTGTATCGACAGGAAATAGAATGGAGGGCTCTGTTTATGGAGAATCAACAAACCAAGTATTCCCGGTTGGCACATATAACTAAACTGATCAATACCAAGTTTGAATTGCGTCCTTTGCTGGAACATGTAATAACGGCCATATCCGAAGAAGTGGTACGATGCGATTCTGTCGGCATTTACTTGCCGCAGGAAGACGGAACGTTCCGCGGATATGTAGGAAAACCGGAAGTGATCAATGGCATGACCCTCGACATGCATGTGGTGGATACAGAGTTTGATTTATTGGCGAAGGAAGTTATTGAGACTCAACAAACCATTTATATACCGGATACGTCAAACGACGATCGTCCAGATCCAAGAGCCGTTGCAGGGTTCGGGATCAAATCTTTATTGGCAATGCCCATTTCATATGAAGGGGAACTGTTTGGGCTTGTTTTTTTGTTTGACTACGGAATTCCGATGGATCTGACAGACGATGAAATACAAGCTGTCGAAGCTTACGTCAGCATGGCGGCAGTAGCAATTCGCAACGCCAACAATTTTAAGGACCAAGAAAGCATACTTGCCGAAAAACAATTGCTTTTGGATTTAACGTGGGATTTGTCAATGAGCTCTTCGGTAGCGACTGTTATGGACAAATGTTTCCACTATATTGGGAAAGTCCTGAAAAATGATAATATCGGCGTCCATTTATTGGACCCTGTAGCGGGCGCAAAAATCAAACCGACCAGTTTAAGTGCGAAGAGTGAGTGGGAAAAAGAAGCATGGTTGGAAAAGCATACTGAATTGCAGTTTGATCTTTCCAATGATCCCGTATTTGCTGCAGTGGTCCGTACGAAAAAACCCGTGCACATTGCAGACGTCACAAAAGACTCACGGGTCAATCAGGAAGTTTGCCAATCATTTGGGATTGAATCGATGCTGATGCTTCCTTTTGTAACGATGCGTGAAGTCTTGGGTGCCTTGGTTCTGGTAAGTTTCAATAAAAATAAAGACGTCTTTTACGAATCAGACATCGAACTGGCTCAATCCATAGCAGACGCTACTGCTTCAACTCTCTCCAATCTGTTGTATATGGAGAAACAGGAAGCCTTGATCGAAGAACGAACCTCCGAAATTCTCTTAAAGAACAATGAACTAAAAAATGCAGTTACAGAGCTCGAGAATATGGGACGAGAAAAGGTGCTGATTTTGAACTCGGTGGAAGAAGGTATTTTCGGTCTGGATTTAGCTGGAAAGATCACGTTTTGCAACCGGGCTGCACATTGCACCTTAGGCTACAGCAAAACTGAACTGATCGGGCAGTCCTATGGGATCCTTTTGAACAAATCCGAAGATTTTCCAAGTACTTCTTTTCCTTTGGAAGAAGAACTAAAGTTTTATAAGAAAGATGGCCAGCCATTTTCTGTTGAACATGTAGTTTCTTCTATTAAAGAAAACGGCCAGGTTATTGGCCACGTAGTTACATTCAGAGACATCACGATGAGAAAGCAGCTGGAAAACAGAATCAGTCACTTAGCCTATTATGACAACCTCACTGATTTGCCAAACCGGGTCTTGCTGAATGATTTTTTGAAAAAAGAAATCGGGAATGCGACCGTTTTAGGACAAAAAGTGGCGGTGTTATATCTGGATTTAGATCGCTTCAAACTGATCAATGACAGTTTGGGCCATAGCTATGGAGACATTCTATTGAAAGATGTCGCTGATCGGCTGCGCGCCAATGTACCGGACAATGCATTTGTGTCACGGCAAGGAGGCGATGAATTCACCATCATCTTGCCAGGATTCATGGAGAACAACGAAGTCTTGAGCCTGGTAAATAAACTGGTGGAATCATTCACGCACCCGTTTTCGCTAAAAGGAAATGAAGTTCACATTAAAACCAGCATCGGCATCAGTGTGTTTCCAAAAGATGGAGACACAGCTGAAGAGTTGATCAAAAATGCAGATGCCGCCATGTACAAATCAAAAGAAAAGTCCGGCACACATTATCACTTCTTCCAAAGTGAAATGAGCGAACGGAATCTGGAGAACATTTTCTTGGAAAATCAATTGTACAAAGCTCTAGAAAACGAAGAACTGTTGATTCACTACCAGCCGCAAATCGATAGTAGAACCAACGCAATTACTGGAGCAGAAGCCTTGCTTCGGTGGAATCACCCAACGAGAGGCATGGTCTCTCCAATTGACTTTATTCCGGCGGCGGAAGAAACCGGGTTGATTGTACCGATTGGAAGATGGGTGCTGTTGAATGCCTGTAAACAACTTCAACTCTGGCATGCTAAGGGAAATTCCCACATGACGGTGTCCGTGAACTTCTCCGGCAGGCAATTTGAAGAAGAGGACTTGGTCTCGATGATTGACAGCATCCTCACCGAAACGGGGGTTGCTCCGGAGTTTTTGCACATCGAACTGACAGAAAATCAAATTTTCAAAAATACACAAGTAACGTTAAGAAAAATGAAAGAAATCAAAACGCTCGGCGTTAAAATCGCATTGGACGACTTCGGTACAGGCTATTCATCGCTGGGCTATTTGAAAAACTTCCCGATAGATACCTTGAAAATCGATCGCTCTTTTGTGTTTGATATTTTAACAGACCCCCACAACGCAGCCATTACGAACACGATCATCACCCTGGCACAAAATTTGGGCTTGAAGATCATTGCGGAAGGCGTCGAGACAAAAGAGCAGCTGGATTATTTGATGGCCAAAGGCTGCTTTAACATCCAAGGGTATTACTACAGCAAGCCACTAGAAGCCAAAGCTTTGGAAGAGTACATCAACCAAATTGCGGTAAAGACAACAGTTGATCCTAAGATACCTCAATAAATGATGAAAGGTCGGACGGATTTTCTGTCTGATCTTTTTTTTATTGATTAGAGCATGCTTTCAATCAGGCAAACTACAAAGAATCAATTTTTAACAATTAGTTTCCAGTTGAAGGAGAAGGGTATGAGTGGAAAGAGAGGTTTTAAACAGATAATCGAAAGTGGGATTGGATGAGCACACGCGTGAAAAACACAATTTTAGGAACCTTGCTCTTTGGGGTTATCGGGTTTGTGGTGACGTCTATACTGGATGGCGCACCGGTATGGAACCTGGTGTTTGGCCAAGCCATTGCCGGATTTTTGCTGTATGCATTTATTTTTCCGGCCCTGGACAAAAGAAAAAAGCTGAAGAAAGGGACACTCTATGGAAAACAAAAAGAATAGACTGGCGACTTGGTTGAAAGGACCGATACTAACGAAGAAAGCAGATCCGTTTTTGAGTGTTTTCCTCGCTTTTTGGCGGCACTGTTGGGAAACGCATTTTACCAAAACAGCAATATGGGGTATGGAGAATACATTCTCTGGCTCGTTTTAATCGCCACTCTCACCGTTCTAGCGATTAAGTTGATTGTAACTGGATGGAGAAGCAGCAGGCAGCAAGATAAACATACATAACAACGACTAAAAAAAGGAGGAGAGATAGGATGAAACAACCCATGAAACTGGCAGTAACCGGACTTTTGCTGGTCGTTCTACCTTTGGTGTTTATTGCATTCGGCGGTGTTCCGGGCTTTACGGTGCTGATTGGGCAAGAAGAAGGATTTGCCTACTTTTTAGCCTTTCTTATGATCTTGCTGGTCTTTGTCGGAGCTCTTTTGCTGGTCATCGCCTTGGTGTTGAGCCTTCTAAGAAAAAACAAAAATACTACGTGAATGGACCAAAGTCTTCGAATCATTTTTCGAAGGCTTTTTCTGTTCCGTATCCTTGGATGCGTTGCAGCAACAAACAATAAAAATCCCAGAAACAATCAAAAATTTTCAATTAACACGCATCCAAGCTGCAAAATAAGGTAGCATTAGAAAGGTAATGAAAACGCTAACAAAGGGGTGTAAGAGGATGAAAGGAATTATTCGTTTTTCCAATAATTTGATGGAACGCTATTTGCCGGATCCGTTTTTATTCGTCATTATTTTGACGTTGGTAGTGTTCGGTATGGGCTTGGGATTAACCGGTTCGACGCCTGTCGAAATGGTCGCCTTCTGGGGTGAGGGCTTCTGGGCGTTACTGGCGTTCTCCATGCAGATGGTGCTTGTGCTGGTAACTGGATTTGTATTGGCGAGCAGCCCGATTTTCAAAAAGGGACTCGGCAAACTGGCAAGCTTTGCGAAGACGCCGGGCAGCGCGATCATTTGGGTAACCTTGGTGTCACTCGCTGCAAGCTGGATCAACTGGGGATTTGGGTTGGTCATCGGTGCGTTATTTGCGAAAGAGTTGGCAAAACGCGTGGACCATGTCGATTACCGGCTGTTAATTGCAAGCGCTTACTCTGGATTTATTATTTGGCATGCCGGGTTCTCGGGTTCGATTCCGCTGTCGATTGCGACAGATGGCCATCCATTCATGGACCAAATCGGCATTATTCCAACCGGAGAAACGATTTTTGCCAGCTATAACTTGATCATCATTGCAGCATTAGTTATCATTCTTCCTTTATTAAACCGGTTGATGATGCCGAAAAAAGAAGAAACCGTGGTCGTCGATCCTAAAGTGTTGGTGGAACCTGTAGCCGAAGAGCAACCGGCGAAATCCGACATGACACCGGCAGAGCGGCTGGAAAACAGCTGGATCTTGTCGGCCATCATCGGTATTCTGGGTGTTGCATTTGTCGCTTATTATTTCATTCAAAATGGCTTTGCGTTAACGCTCGACTTGGTAAACTTTATGTTCCTGTTCCTTGGGATCCTGTTCCACGGAACGCCAAGGAGATACTTGGTGGCGGTTCAAGAAGCCGTCAAAGGAGCGGGCGGCATCATCATCCAGTTCCCATTTTATGCAGGCATCATGGGGATGATGACAGCTTCCGGTTTGGCAGCGGTCATTTCGGATGCATTCGTCAGCGTTTCCACCGCTGATACCTTCCCGCTGTTTGCCTTTTTAAGCGCAGGACTCGTCAACTTCTTCGTCCCTTCAGGCGGCGGGCAGTGGGCAGTTCAAGGGCCAATCATGCTGGAAGCGGCCGAAATGCTCGGCAGCGACACCGCAAAAGTCGCGATGGCTGTCGCATGGGGAGACGCCTGGACGAACATGATCCAGCCATTCTGGGCATTGCCGGCACTGGCAATCGCGGGACTGAAAGCTAAGGACATTATGGGCTTTTGTTTGATTGTGTTATTTGTTAGTGGTGTGGTGATTGGGCTTGGGTTGTTGTTTTTGTAGATGAAAATGTTGATTACGGTCTTGCCTGTTTTAGGGCAGGGCCGTTTTTGTGTTTAAGAGTAAATAAACGTTAGAAGAATACAGATTTTCAAAACTAGTAAAAAATAGCGAATGAAATTTAGTTACACTAATGCTATATAAACCTCTTAAATGCTGTGGTATATTAACATTATATAGTACAAATGAAATGGAAATGTAGGAGATAAAGTCCTATTAATATCTGTAAATAGTTTATTGAAAGATCAATATCAAATCTTCACCATTTGAAAGGGGAGTGTACTTATGAGCAAAAGTAAAAAGATGCTATCGGCTGCCGGATTAATTGTTCTTTTAAGCGGCTGTGGGCAAGAGGCTATCGAGACAGACGAACCTGTGATTGAAGTGGCAGAAGAAGTCGAAGCTGCAGAGACAGAAAAAGCCGAAACAGAAGAAAAAGCAGAGGCTGAGGCAGCAGAAAAAGAAGCAGCTGAGGCTGAAGAAAAAGCAAAGGCCGAAGAAGAGGCGAAAGCAATAGCAGAGGCTGAAGCAGAAGAACAAGCGAAAGCCGAAGCAGAAGCCGCAGAACAAGCTGAAGCAGAAGCGAAGGCACTAGCAGAAGTCGAGGCAAAAGCCGAAGAACAAGCAAAAGCCGAGGCTGAAGAAGCCGAACGCCAAGCAGCAGAAAATGCTGGCTCAGCTTCACAGCAACAAGCGGTAGGAATGGCCGAAGAATACATCGAGTATACTGCGTTTTCGCAAAGCGGCCTTGTCGAGCAGTTGGAGTTCGAAGGTTTTGATAACGCGGATGCAACATACGCCGTAGAACAAATCGATGTAAATTGGAGCGAACAAGCAGTGAAATCGGCTGAAGACTATATCTCCTATACGCCATTTTCACAGAGTGGCTTAGTCGAGCAATTGGAATTTGAAGGCTTTAGCAACGCCGACGCAACTAACGCAGTTGGAGTACTAACGGTGGATTGGAGTGAACAAGCCGTTTTGGCAGCCCAAGACTATATCGAGTACACTTCTTTTTCAAGATTTGGATTGATCGAACAATTGGAGTATGAAGGATACAGTAATGCAGATGCTACTTATGCCGTGGATGCGATAGGGCTTTAGTAAAATGATCAATAATTAAGTAGTTTAGATCAGACGCCTAAAATCAAATAAAAAATTTAAAACCGCTAAATAACATTGTTATTAGCGGTTTTAAAATGTCATTACTAATTTTTTATTAGCTGCAAAATACGCGCCAGTAGAGCGATTATTCAGGAGGAATCAATGAATTCAAACACGTCTTTTTTAGTGTCAATGTGGGCAATTATATTTAAATGGATTGAAAAAATTTCTATTTTTCATTTTATTCGTTGGATTTTTCCAAGCTTGAGAAGGAGTTATTGGTTTGTAGACGCTTGGGTATTATTTAATTTAGTGTTTAGCGTAGTATCGGTCTTTATACTAGCTTATGGTGATATAAGTAAAATCTATAGCTATGTGCTTGTTTTTTATGGGTTGTTTCGTGTCCTGGAAATATTCGTTTATCAAGTAAACGTACTATTATTTCATCCGCTTCAAAATCAAGCCAGCTATTCGATACATAGTCATAGGCGAATGATAATTGCATTGGTACATAATTTCTTTGAAATTATATTTTGGTTTGCCGTGTCCTATTTAGCATTCAACATTAATTTTGGAAATGAATTTGTCAATCTAAATCCATTTTCAGTTATTTATTTCAGTATGTTGACGATGGTCAGTTATACCAGCACAATCGCGGCTGAAGGCTGGTCGCTAACCGCTATTTTGATTTTGCATTTTCAGGCGATTGTCGGAGTATTTATGACTTTAATATCTCTCTCCAGGTTTATTTCATTGTTTCCGAAGCCAAAAGAAATGGATGCTTTTCAGGAAGAAGAAATTTTGTTGAAAAAAGTAGAGCTATTGGAGAAGCAAGTAAACAAGTTGATTCGTTTAACGCAAAGTCAAAGAAGAAGATAGAGTTGCATCATAAGAAACCTTAAAGTGAAGAGACATGAATTTACAGTGCTAGAATAGGTTTTTTACAATGGTGAATGATAGCTAACTGCATTAACAAAGGAAAAACCAAAGAACACCGATTTCCAGCACTCTACTGGATAATCGGTGTTCTTTGTCAATTCGGATTAAACATAATAATGATCAGTATCATAGACATATTAATAGAAAGACAGCAATAATCGAGATGACAAAATACCTCATACACCCATATAAGGCAGCAATGCTCATAGAGAAATAATTTTCTGCTCTTCCGCCAAATGCGGTTCGTTTTTCAGAATTTCCAACAGGCGGCGTGCAGAACCACTTGGCTGGTTTGTTCCACGCTCCCAGGATTCGATGGCTTTGATTGATACACCCATAAGCGCAGCAAAAGATTTTTGAGTCAAGTTCATTTGAAGACGAAGGGACTTGATTTCTTCAGCAGTAAAGAGAGCCAGTTCTTTTATTTCGACTTTTTTGGTTCTGGCTTTTGAAGGTTTACCTTTAGCATGGTCAATAGCCTGATCCAGACTTGTTTGCAGATCATTAAAGAATTGATCTTCAGTCATTTTTTATTCATCCTTTCTTGTGTCAGAAGGAAGCAGTAGGATTGGGAACAGACGTATAAATAGAAGGCAACTAAAGATCCGCATATCTATGGTTTATTAATTATACCCTATTCAATAGGGTATATGAAATTGAGCAGCACACAGTGACGCAACACGATTGTTTTATATTTGTATTGATGCAATAAATACTGGTATATATGTAGTGATCAAGCTCATGTTCTTTACGAGGACTGGGCTATTTTAAGGTTTTTAAGAGGAGTGATTCCAATGGGCGAAACATTTTTTATTGCTCGCCATATGGGTGGAAGAGAAACAGCTATTCTAAAAACAAGTCATCGAGAAGCGGTACGAGCTATTCGCGAAAACAAGGGAACAGCTTTTCAATTGGCGGTACTCGGTGGAAAAAACATAAACACAGTAAAAAGAGTATATGGCGAATATGCACCTTATCGCACGGTTGATTCTCTCGATGGCTTACTTTCTTATGTGAAAAGGTAATTCATCAAGTGGAATATAAGACTACAAAAACAAGCTGGAAATTTTAAATAACTGTACCTTAGTATTCTGGTATTCCTAACAAAAATAGAATAGAAAATTGAGAAACCTCCAAGCAGTATTCATGCTTGGAGGTTTCTTTGTTTTGAAGATGAAAACCCACGATTCGCCATCAGCAAATCGTCCTCTAGCCCATTTCAATCTCACCGCTCTGTCCGTCCACATAATCAATGCCCCATTCGCAATTCCCTGACGATGAAAAGAAGTATGATTAATGTGCCAATACATATTCTCTTAATGCAAATCACCTCTAGTTAGGTGGATGGATATGAGGGGATGAAAGTTATGTGTAAGCTCGGAACCAGCAAAACAAAATAGAGAAGATAATACTGATAAAATTGTATAAATATTTGAGGAATTTAAATAAAAATAGTGAAATAATGTTAATGTAATTATAGTGAAGCAAAGAAAAGCAATAGACTATCTAAAAAGAGATAGGGCACAACAAGAAATACCTATAACAAAAATGTCTTCGGAATTTATAAACATTGTACTTGAGCAGCAAAACGCTAGTCTTCTTTTTCAGCATGTATAAGAAAAAGAAAAGTTGTTTTTAGACGATTTCCTTATCTCAGATGACAAAAACCTATTTTTAATAAAATGTAGTCTATTTTAACTTACGAATTCACTTAATATGAATATAGTCTATATAACTAGAATTTAAATGATTAAAAAATGGAGGAATACATTTTGCCAATTATTGAAAAGATGATTGTTCATAATTTAAATTTAAAAGGAAATCGTCCTATTTATAGCGAAGGTTTAATCAACTTAGAAAGTTTGGATCATAGAGATGACGCACTGGAATTTTTCAAAGAGCATATTAGAAATAATAGGCTTCAGGGGCATACTAAAATATGCAAATTTAGTGATAGTCAAGCAAACCATGTGAAAACCTCAATTAATGAGATGAGCAATCTTTACTCCAATCCTCGTGAAGATTATTCTTTTGACGAGTTATTTAAAAGAAAATCTATTGTTATTACAGACCATTTAGCCAATTCAATGCGAGGGAAATCTAGTAGCGATGGCTCTATTTTCATATTTCTCTATACTTACGAAGAATCAAGATTTTTAGGCCTATTAAAAATGGATCCCAACTTAGGGATACAGGTGAATGATGATTTAACTTTAACTGTTCGCCCTTCAATGTTACCAAGTACAAAAGAAAAACTTCACAAATCAGCTTTTATCAAATTTCAAAGCCAATTTATTACTGACGAAGCACATCTATTTGTTCTAGATAGACAACAAACTCAAGATGAGCCTGCAAAATATTTTCTACGTGATTTTTTGCAAGCAATAGAAAAAGCGAATAGCAGTAACCTAACAACTGCTATTGAAAGAGAGATTAAGGTTGAAATTTGCGGTAGGATTGAAGACCCTCGTATTGTTAGTGAGTTTAGTTCGAGATTAAAAACAACATTAATTCATGCTGATAGATTTAATCTTGATGAAGACCTTCCTTTATTAATAAGAGGTCTGTTACCAGATGGATTTGCTATAGAAGAAAGTATAAGGGTTATTAAAAATAAAGTAGTGGCGAAATTTCCAGATGCCATTTTCGAATTTGTTCCTGATCCATTAAAAGTTAAAGATTTGATTTACAAAAGTGAAGACCAGAATGTTACAATAAAAATTCATAGTGCTATCGACGAGAGGTTATTCACTTATACTAAAGACGAAGAAGGTAACACTATTTTTAAGTTTTCTCCAGCTTTAAATGTTATTCCAAAAAGCTAATGTGATAAGGGGCTGTAATGTCTATGGCAATTGTCGAAAAATTCACCCAATACTTACAGCTTTTTAAAGAAAATATAGTTCACGATAATGCTGAGGAGTTTATATTAGAGTATGGAGATTTAGAAGAAATAGACAAAAAGCTACCAAATTTATTAATAGATAAAGAGTTTTTTAAATATACAATAACTTATTATTCTACTCCCTTTCAATCTTTATTTGAGTTTGAAAGTGAAATAGAAAATGTTTATAAGGGAAATTTGGATACTAATGAGGGAAAGGTTAGAATAGTAATAACTAAAGAAAAATTAGTTAGCTATTTTAATGGAAATATCTCTAATGCTTTTATATTTTTTAGTTGTGAAAATTATATAGCAAATGGTTTACTCACTAGTATTAGAAATAATGAGTATAAAAATGTACTCTTCTTAATTGGAAATATCGATGCGAATTTATATGAAAATCCTTATTTAATCGTCACTGGATTAAATAATATAGTGAATCAAGAATCGAAATTAATAGAAACAACTGACAAAGAGCTCTTTAAAATATTAAATATTGTGTATGACACTAAAGATATTAATAATTACTATCAAATACCGCATTATTGGCATTTTACAGAAGTAAATTCATTTTTAATTCCATTCTATAAAAAATGTGTTGAATCATTTTTCAATTTAATTTCGAATAAAATTAAATTTCCTGAGAATATATACTTGATTAAAGGACACCATAATCTGGAAATTAGATTAATCTTTGAAGATATAAAATTAAATACGACTACATTTATTAATATTATCAATTTCACATTAGATGAGAAAAGACATTATGATAAGTTACTTATCATTAGAAATGTATTAACTACATATTTAAATAATTTCTCTACCATTTCACAACTTAATCAACAAATTGATGAAGTATTTTCAACTGCACAGCATCACTTTGAATTATATGTACAAAATGAGATTAAAATTTTTATTGAACAAAAGAATCAAGTTTTAAATGAGACACTCTCTGTTACAAAACAAGTCTCTCAATTAACTGCTGATATCGGAAATAATTTAAGAAATTTATTATTAACGTTGTTCGCAGCGATTGTTATAAGTGTTATTCCCCAGATAGTAGATAATAATAGCAACAGAATCGTGATTATTTTCTTGATCTCATCTTATTTATCTTATTTAGGTTTTAGCTTCTATATTTCTTATAAAATTAAAAATCAATTGGACAATTATTTAGAGATCTTCAAAAATTATACTATTTATGTTTCTAGCCAATCTTTGCGTGGTTTGGATTATCAAAGTCTCAAAAACAAGTTCATTTTGAAAGAAGAAAAAAACTTTCTAAATTTGTTGACGGTTTATAGAGTAACAATCTTCGTTTTAATCGTTTTTTCATTAACTATGCTTTTATTTCTTATATAAAATCGTTTTTTTCATAAAGATATGGATATGTCTATTATCATACAATCTATTCTTTCAACGGATTATTTTTCTAGGTAAAGAAGAACTCAATTCACAATTAGACGATAAAAATATGACAGAAGCGGATCCAAATGGGTCTGCTTTTTTTGTTATAAAACCCATTAAATTAATGTTAAATAATCAAATTACATCAATTTGTGGTAAAATTATGTAAATTACTGCGGAAATTTGAAAGGGGCAGGCACATGGTTTATCAATCCCAAACACAGTCCGAAGCACAGCTGGAAAAAGAGATAATTGAGCAGCTTGCTCAAATGGGATATGAGAAAGTTTCGATTCCTTCCATCAAAAAACTACAAGAAAACTTCCGTTTACAAATGAACCGGTTGAATAAAGAAAACCTTAAAGGCACCAATTTGTCTGATAAGGAATTCGAGCGCGTGCTCCTAACAATCGAAGGAAAGAGCGTCTATGAATCCGCTAAGCTGTTACGTGATAAACAGACGATTGCACGTGATGATGACAGCACACTTTACCTTCAATTGATGGACACCCAAAACTACAGCAACAACCATCTCCAAGTGACGCACCAGACGACAGTCGTCGGGCGCTACACCAACCGCTACGATGTGACTTTGCTTGTCAACGGCTTGCCGCTTGTGCAGGTCGAATTGAAAAAACGTGGCCTCCATTTCGAAGAGAGCTTTAACCAAATCATGCGCTACCGTAAAGATTCCTACGGTGGTCTATTTAACTTTCTGCAGGTTTTCGTGGTATCCAACGGTGTTGATTCCAAGTACTTTGCCAACTCCGATCGGGAACCAATGAAGAGCCTAATGTTCTTTTGGTCGGATGACGCCAATAAGCGCATCACCAAACTGGATGCTTTTACGGCATCATTCTTGGAACGGAAGATGATCCAAAACGTCATCACCAAATACATGGTCATCAACGATACTGACAAACACCTGATGGTCATGCGCCCTTACCAGATTTTCGCCGTGGAGCGGATCTTAGAGCAAGTGATCCACAGCAACCACAACGGCTACGTCTGGCACACGACCGGGAGCGGCAAGACGCTGACTTCCTTCAAGGCCAGTGAACTGCTGACGCAGGAACAAGACATCAAGAAAGTCATTTTCCTCGTCGACCGGGTGGACCTAGATGACCAGACGATGAAAGAGTTCAATAAATTCCAGGAAGGCTCAGTCGACCGAACGACCAAAACCAGTGTCTTAGTCGAGCAGTTGAAAAATACCCAACAAAAGTTGATCATCACCACCATCCAAAAGATGGCTTACGCCGTGAAGAACGAGCGCTACAAAGATATCATGGCGCTTTATGAAAATGAAAAAGTCGTCTTCGTCATCGATGAATGCCATCGTTCCCAATTCGGCGATATGAACCTCCTTATCAAAAAGCATTTTAAGAAAGCTCAATACATCGGCTTTACCGGAACACCGTTATTCGTCGCGAACAAGAGCCAGGATGGACGCACGACTTCCGACTTGTTCCAGGACTGCCTGCATTCCTATTTGATCAAGGACGCCATCCATGACGGTAACGTCCTTGGCTTCTCCGTTGAATACATCAGCACCATCAAAGAAAAAGAACTGGGCGATGACGTCACGAAAGTACCGGGCATCGACAGGCAGGAACTTTGGATGGCGGATGAACGAATTGATTTGATTGCTGGACATATCTCAAGCATCCATCACAATAAAACCCATAATAAGAAATACACCGGCATGCTGGCTGTAGAAAGCATCCCGGCAGCCATCAAGTATTATGACGCTTTCAAGAAGCTCGATACCGATCTGAAGATCACCACCATCTACAGCTATGGCACGAATGAAGACAGCGACGATAACCAGGAACATTCCCGCCATGCACTCGAACGCGTCATGGACGATTTCAATAAAAAATTTGGTACCAACCACAAAACCGATAACACGTCTTCTTATTTTGCGGATGTGTCGAAAAAAGTGAAGGCTGCACAAATCGATCTGCTCATCATCGTCAATATGTTCCTGACCGGTTTTGACGCCAAAACCTTGAGTACGCTATACGTCGATCGCCCCTTGCAATATCACGGCTTGATCCAGGCCTATTCCCGGACCAATCGTGTCGAAGGGCCGAAAAAGATGTACGGCAATATCGTCTGTTACCGCAATTTGAAAGACAAAACAGATGAAGCAGTCCGGCTGTTTTCTCAGACGGGAGACACTGGCACCGTGCTGATGAAAGAGTATAATGAGTACTTGGCAGACTTTAAAGATCAGCTTGATGAAATGCTCGATATTGCCACTACACCAGACGCTGTTGATGAACTTGTCGGAGAAACAGCAGAAAAAGAGTTTACTCTCGCTTTCCGTGAATTAACACGAATTTTGATGAAACTTAAAACCTTTGTTGAGTTTGATTTCAATCCGGCAGATATGGGCATCAGTGAGCAGACTTATAAAGACTTCCGCAGCAAGTATTTACGTCTTTATGAAAACAGCAAAAGCGAAAAATTACAGGTTTCTGTTCTTAACGACGTCGACTTTGAAATCGAATTGATCCAGACCGATCGGATCAACGTCGATTATATATTGGAACTGCTGCGCAACATCAATTACGAAAACAAGCAAGAACGCGACACAGCTGTACGCCGTGCCATCAAGGAAGTCAATGAAGCTTCAAGCGATGACATGCGCCTGAAACGGGAGCTGTTGCTTGAGTTCCTGAAAGGCGTCGCACCGATATTGACTAATAACGACTCGGTTGACCAGAAATACCACGACTTTGAAAACGAGAGGCGCAAAAAGGAAATCCAGGCGATGTCAGTTAAAGTGCAAGTGGCAGAAGAAAAGCTGGAGTACTTCATGAAGGAATACGAATTCAGCGGCGTGTCACCCGATCAGGAAATTAACGATGCTATCAAAGCACCTTTCAAGGAAAAGCGCAAACGTGTCCAGGCATTGAAGGGTTTCATCTATGACAATGTAAGAAAATATTCATAACAAGAGGAGCAAGATAAAATGACAACTTCAGAAAAACAACGTCAGCAACAGGCTGAATTGCATAAGAAACTATGGACGATGGCCAATGACCTGCGTGGCCAGATGGAAGCCTATGATTTCAAGAACTACATCCTGGGCTTGATCTTTTACCGTTACCTGTCAGAGAAGACAGAAGCACGTATTGCGAAGCTATTGGAAGAAGACAATATTTCATATGAAAATGCGTGGAAAGACGAAGAGTACCGTGAAGGCCTGATTGAAGCGTTGCTTGAAGAAATTGGATTTGTCATCGAACCGGAATACTTGTTTTCGTCGATGGTGACTGAAATTCCAAAAGGTGATAAAGGGACATTTGATGTAGAGCTTCTGCATAAATCAATCAAAGCGATTGAAGAATCGACACTGGGCACGAACAGCCAGCAGGACTTCGAACATCTTTTTGATGATATGGACCTGACGTCAACGAAACTTGGGCGTGATGTGAAATCTCGTTCAAAACTGATCGCGAAAATCATCCTCAGCATTAACGATATTCCGTTCCTGCACGATGATGTGGATATCGATGTCTTGGGCGATGCCTATGAATACTTGATTTCACAATTTGCGGCAAATGCCGGCAAAAAAGCGGGCGAGTTCTATACGCCACAGCAAGTATCAAAAATTTTGGCAAAAATCGTTACGCATGATAAACCGAACTTGAAGAACGTCTATGACCCGACTTGTGGGTCAGGGTCATTGATGCTGCGCGTTGCCAAAGAGTCGAATGTCCGTTTGTTCTATGGACAGGAACTGACAACGACGACTTTCAACTTGGCGCGCATGAACATGCTGCTGCATGACTTGCGCTATACCGATTTTGACATCAAGAATGACAATACATTGGAAAACCCGAAACATGTCGATATGCGTTTTGAAGCGGTCGTAGCCAATCCTCCATACTCTGCCAACTGGAGCGCAGACGCCAAATATCTGGACGACGAACGCTTCAGCGATTATGGCCGACTCGCGCCGAAATCAAAAGCCGATTTCGCCTTTGTCCAGCATATGATCCATCAATTGGACGACAACGGCACGATGGCAGTTGTCTTGCCACATGGTGTCCTGTTCCGTGGAGGGGCAGAGGGTATCATCCGCCAGTTTCTAATTGAAGAAAAGAACTATTTGGACGCAGTCATCGGCTTGCCGGCTAATGTCTTTTTCGGTACATCTATTCCGACTTGTGTCCTGGTCTTCAAAAAGACCCGCAAAGCAGATGATGACGTCATCTTCATCGATGCTTCAAACGAGTTCGAAAAAGGCAAGAATCAGAATAACCTGACTGATGAAAACGTCGATAAGATTGTCGATACGTATAAATCACGTGAAACGATTGAACGGTATTCCTATGCAGCTAAGTTGGAAGAGATTAAAGAGAATGATTATAACCTGAATATCCCACGCTATGTTGATACTTTCATTGAGGAAGAAGCGGTAGATCTTGAGGCTGTGCAGGTTAGACTGAACGAGATTGATGAAGAGATTGAAGAGATTGATCGGGAGCTGGAGCAGTATTTTAAGGAATTGGGGGTTGGTTTAAGTGAACGTACCTCAGTTGAGATTTAGTGGGTTTGAAGATACTTGGAGTAAGAAGAAAATAAAAGAAATTGCATTGGTCACATCTGGACTTACACCACTAAGATCTAGAAATGAATTTTTTAGAAATGGCAGTATTCCATGGGTTAAAACTATGGATTTAAACAATTCAATAATTAAAGATACACAAGAATATGTAACTGAAGTTGCAATGAAAGAAACGTCACTAAGACTGTTGCCTGCTAATACACTATTAATAGCAATGTATGGCGGCTTTAATCAGATAGGCAGAACAGGAATAATTAGTTTTACTGGGACTACTAATCAAGCCATTTCTGCATTAACTCCAAAAGAGAATTCATTTAGTCCGTTTTTTCTTCAGAGCTATTTGAATTTTAATGTAGAGAAGTGGAAGAGACTGGCTGCTAGTAGCAGAAAAGATCCTAATATAACTAAATCTGATATTGAGAATTTTTTTGTCAGGTTACCCTCAATTGCAGAACAGGAAAAACTGGCTTCTTTCTTTAAATTAATTGAACAGAGAATAGAAAAGCAACAAGAGAAAATTGAGAAACTTGTGCAGTTTAAAAAGGGTATGATGCAGAAGATTTTTTCGCAGGAAGTGCGGTTTAAGGGTGAGGATGGTGGGGAGTATCCGGAGTGGGAAACAAAGCAGTTAAAAGAATTTGCAACGAAAACAGTAAAAAAGAATAAAGATATGAAAGTTACGAATGTAATCTCTAACTCAGCTAAGCAGGGTTTGATTTCCCAGAGAAGTTACTTTAAAAAAGATATTGCTAATGAGCTTAACATCGATGGTTATTATGTCATTTCTAAAGGTGACTTTGTTTATAATCCACGGATATCTAGTGAATCTCCATATGGCCCGGTTCATGTTTATGAATTAGAAGATGATGGAATTGTTTCACCACTGTACCTTTGTTTTAAAACTAAAGATATTGATTCTAAATTTCTAAAGTATTTCTTTATAAGCTCTCGGTGGTATAAGCATATATATACTCATGGTGATAGTGGAGCAAGACATGATCGTGTCAGCATTAAAGACTCTTCTTTTTTTGAAATGAATATTGCTATGCCTAGTTTAGCTGAACAAGAAAAAATAAGTGATTACTTAACCTCGCTTAATCTTAAGGTTGAAAAAGAAAAAGAGAAGTTACTGGTTTTGGAGGAGCAGAAGAAAGGGTTTATGCGGGGGATGTTTGTATGAAGGGGTTGTAATAATGGAATTTTCTTTATTAGAGAATGGACTAGATTCACTAAAAAAATCGAAAAACGCATTAGAAAATTTCGATAAATTACATGAAGAAACTGCATATCATTACTTAAAAGATTCAATAATTTTCTTTCATCATTCTATGGAAATATTGTTTAAATACGTTTTATCTTCAAAGAGTGAAGTTTTAATATTTAAAGACATAAAATCATATTTAGAAGCCAAAAAACAGCTATACAATGAGAGAAAGAAGTTTGTTGGGTTGAAACCTGGTGAAGGATTTGGAAAAAACAGAAATACTTTATATAGTGTATTTGATGTGGAAAAAGGCGATAAATTAAATACTATCAATCTTTTGGAAGCACTCGAAAGGTTAGAATTCTTATGTGATATACCTTTAGAGGAAGATCTTAAGGGTACGATAGAATATGTTAACGGTTATCGAAATAAACTAATGCACCACTCTTTGCTCTTGGAACGAGACGATATAAACATACTACTCCAGAGAATGAAATTTGCTTTTCAAAAAGCACTATTATTTTTTGAAGAATTCATACCTGGCATAATGCATCAAATTGACCAAGAATTTTTCGAATTAACTAGAGAAGAGTATGAAGAACATCAACGAGACATGGAAGCTTATTATCATGAGAGAGCAATGAGTGATATTACATTGAATGATCTTGAAGGATGAATGTGCATATAGTTTCCTTAGGAAAGAACCAATAAGTAAGTGTTCACAAGAAACTTTTTATAGGTTTTCAGCTAACCTATATCAAAAAAATTATAGAACAGCTAGGAATGAATTGCTATTTACAGCCTGGCTAAGTTGAATATAGCAATTGATGTAAAATATCTATCCACCTAGACTGTTTTCCTTACGATTATTAGTTTGGGGATAATTTATGGAATGAAAGTAATTAAGAAGACATTGTTTGAATTTTTTCAGTAAACAAATTTAAAGTAGGGGGAAATTATGGAGAATTTGAATGATATTTTCGATAATCTTTTCTATAGTCATTTAAGTGAGGGATTACAAAAGGAAGCAAGATCAACATATTTTAGTAAAAGCTTAATATCAGAAAGTTACCTCCCTTCCCATATGTCTAGCAGCAACTTAGCGGAATTATTCGGTAAAAATAAATTGCCATTCTCTAATAAAATTGGTACTCATCCTGATTTTATAGATTTAAAAGAAGATGAAACTAGAAATCAATATATGGTTTCTATGTTCTTAGATATTTCAGGTTCAACAAAGTTAGGATTAAAATTTCCACTAGAAAAGGTATTACTGTATAAAAAAGCAATATTAGAATCAGCAATAGAAATATTTCAAGTATTTGACGCACATATTCATCGTTTGCAAGGCGATGCAATTTTTTCGTACTTTGGTCACAAAGAAATGAAGAAATCTGATGCAATAATAAATGCTTTAAATGCTGCTTCAATGATGCAAGCTTATAACAAGTCAACACTCACCAAATTTTTTGAAAAGAATAATCTAGAGCCCTTGAAACTAAGGGTTGGGATTGATATTGGCGACGAACATCAGGTTCTGTGGTCAACATATGGAATTAAAGAAATATCGGAAGTTACGTCGACAAGTATTCATACTGATTTAGCGGCAAAACTACAATCTAAAGCTTCTCGCAATTCTATTATGATTGGGGAAAATGTACTGACATATTTAGATTTACCTGATGAATTTATTGAATTTAAAATAAGACAAAGTAATGGCATTCGTTCAGAAGAGAAGTACGTTATTCAAGACAGTACTTTAAACAAACGTTATCAAATGCGAGTCTTCTCTTGGGAAAAGTATCTAAATAGTTTTACCTTCTTGCCGAAAACGGAAGAGAAAAGTTTTAAATACGCTTCACAAAAAGATTTTGAAATTAAGTGCTTTGTGAAGACAGGTGATCTTTTAGAAGAATATAGAGCTAATTCAAGTGCTTTAAATAAGAAATGTGATATAGAATTTCACCTAATAAATAAAAACATAAAAGAAGATTATAAGATTAAATGGTTTGTAAAAAACAGTGGAGAAGAAGCTGCTTTAGCAGAACAGATAGAAAAATTTGAAATGGAGAGTTATAACAATAATAATAAATGCTTACAAAGCACTAAATATAACGGACATCACTATATGATTTGTCAAATTTTAAATGCAAATGGCGAAATAATTGCTCGGGATAAGTTTGGCGTTTACATTAATGATGATTCTAATAAAATGGTGGATTTATATGAAGAAGTAAAATCTTCCTAAAAGAGCCACTGCATATTGACATGCAGTGGCTCTTATTTATCCTAATATCCAACAAGTACCGCAAATTATTATTCCAATAATGGTGAAGATGAATCCTGTTTTTAAATTTTTATATTTTTTTATACAAACTTGAGCAAGACTATGATTTTGATTTGCCATTTCATTTATAAATTCTTCGTAGTTAAGAGAATTAATTTTTCTCACATATGAACTACCATGTTGAAAATTACCAATCCCTCCCCAGGACATATAATATTGAGAGGAAGTAGGATATCTTGGCCAAATAATATTAAATCCTAATATATAGACTGCCACTAATAAGGAAAAAAACCCAATAAATAAAATATACTGAGTGAAATCCAACCCTTTAAAACCATTCTGTTTTATTACGTTTGCAAAAAATCCAATTAATAATAAATTTAGGCTCAACACAACTCCTGCTTTAGTATCCGCAAATTTTATATAATCCCCAATGTATACCAAATTATGCTTATGGTAGTCGTAAAGTCTTTTTTGATCAGAAATATTCAATTTCACACCACCTAGATAAAAGTAATTTATTATTTTTTAAAAAAATTTATATATTAATTCATGCCATAAACTATGACTTAACTTTCTTACTTGTTGATCTTTTAAGTCATCTTATAAAGAAAAATATTCTAATTCTAAGTTATCCCAACAAGCTTTAGTAATCTTACTAGAAATCTTGAAGCATTTATAATCAATTCCGATAAAACATTTTTGAGTATTAACATCTTTTTCTAACTTAGATGCAACATTAAGCTGTGTACTTTTGTAATTTATACAAGGTACGTCTCATTTCTTATAAAGCTCATTACAGTATTTTCTCATATTAATTCCAAAAAAGCTCGACCACGTAAAAATAGGAAATGTAGAACCGCTCTCTTTTATTTAAATCCAATCAAAATTATGAAGAGCATAAATAAAGACTTTGCGAAAACCGCTTAAATATATCCAAAATTCTTAATAAAAATTAATGAAGCCAATGATGACATATTTTATTATTTTCAGTAATATTCTTTTTATAGCGAAATTCATTCTTAGGAGGAAATCTATGAATCAAAGATTAAGCAATAATTCAAGAGAAGATGAATCAATTCTAAAATATATGGTAGAAAGTGATCTTAAATTAAGTAGAGAATTTTTACCAAAAGATGCTATAGATGAAATGCCAGGGGTTATTTGTGTATTTGATTTAGCTGGTTCAACTTTAAGTTTGAGAAAAAGAGATTCTATAAAATATGTAAAAAAATTGAAAAATATTTTTAATGATTTAACCAATATTATATACGAAAAGGGAGGGGTTGTGGAAAAATTTCCAGGAGACGGAATAAGCTTTCACTTCTTTACTAGTATGTTTGAAGGCGAATCAGATTATAAAGAGAATGCTTGTTCCTCAGCTATTAGGGCAGCTTTTAATGCAATTTTAAGTATGGATCAAATTTTAAGAAATAAATACGATTTAAAAAGAACGGAGTACAGATTTACTGCAGTTTACGGAAAAAATACAGTAATTACTTACATAGGTAACGAAAAGCATTATGAATTAATATCGATTGGTCATGGAGTAAATGTTGCTCACAAGTTAGAAAAAGAATTAGAGCCTAAAGAATGCTTTATAGGAGTGGATTATACTTTTTACCAAGTTTTAAATACAATTGTAAATGTAGGAGATAAGGTGAAATTCGAAGAATATGAATTGCCAAATGCATTAAGGTTTTATCAGAAAGCCAAAATACAGTATCATTCATGGTACGGTATAAAGTCTATTTAAAATGAAATATTTAACAAGCCTGAAGAAATCGCCTCCCCGTGTCAAACCCAATTCAATTTATTAAAACCGCCTCCCTGTGTTGAACACAATTCAAGACATACAATAATCCTGCATAAGAAAACGGGTAAATCAGGAGTAGAAAGAATTCCCATTGGATTTATATTACAAAGGGAAGTATTCATAATTGAGCGGCGCACAGGGACCAAATGGGAACTGCTGGAATTAAATAGATAAAAAATAGAGCTTTTCAGGAAACTGGAAAGCTCTTTTAAACTCTTTGTGAATAACATCAATGATAAAATAAATCGTATTCAAAAAGCTCAAAAGAGATGAGGGATAAAGTGTGGAAAATTTCTTTCCGATAGCAGCAATTTTGGTGATTTTGTTAATTGTTCTTTTTATCTATCTTAGTAGAAAAAAAGTGACCACATCAGATGCTAAAAAAACACCAAGTCAAGAAAGTAGAGCAGAAATCATTAACGATGAATTAGCTATAGAAGAAGATGCTTATGAAAAATTCATGCCACAAGTTACAGAAGTTCAAAACGAAGAAACGGTAAAAAGCAAATACAAAAAAATTGAAATACCTGCAATTTTGAAGACAGACATCCAGCAGACCCTTGCAGCTGGGTTAATGATTATCGAAGATTATAAAACGTATAAGGTGGAATTTAGCCCTGAGATTGTAAAAGGTTTGAAAGATAAGAGCATGACTCTGATTGAAAGAGTAGACGGCAAAGGATACCTCCCTGCCGTAAAAAAAGAAGGCGTAAAAGGTATTTATAAGCAAGGAATATTATTGAAAAAAGTTAATCCAGGAATGATTGCACACGCGAGTTTTGGCCTCTTAACAGCCGTTGTCGGACAACAACAATTGGCTGAAATCCAAAGTTCATTAAAAAGTATTGAAAGAAAATTAGATGTCATCATTCAAAATAGAAATAATGACTTTGCTGGGAAAATCGAATCGAGATTTAGTTATTTTAAAGAAGTAATAGAACGTTTCCGGAGAAATGGCATCACGCTTGGGGGAGTGGAGGACCATAAAATAGAAGATTTTTATGCAGACACTCTTCAAGATTTGAAAGTTCTAATGAAAGATCTTAAAGCAATTGGAGCAAGTATTGAAGAGTTGAAGGAATATGAAAATATTCGTAAATGGGGTGAAGCTCCAGTGAAAAGGGAGTATGAAAAACTCATTGAGCAGTTCAACAATAAACAAGAACTTGTCCTTTTAAACGTGAAATTTATTGAAGAATGTTACGAGCCTTATTTAAGCACGATAAGAAATCATCAGGAAGTAAATGTTAAATCTCAAGCCTTAGAGGATTTGATTGTTGAAAACAATTCAATTATCAACAATATTGAAAAAAAAGTCAGAAGCATTGAAGAAAATTATAAAGTGAAGGTCAACTTCGGCATAAAAGCCATGAAATACCGGAACTTGGAGAGCTTAAAAGAACTTGCTCCATTAAAGATCAGCCAGCAACATGCTGCAGTTCAAGAAATTCCGTCTGAGATACTAGTAGAGATGTCTGATGAAGGCAAGGTATATGCGTATGTGCCGGAGTAAAGGTTTACGGTTCAAAATAAGTTAGTTTGTGAAAGTTCTAAAACATCTGAAAGGAGGCATACATGCCACTGGAAATCATGCAAAATGACATCACGAAAATGAAAACGATGCAATTATCAACGCTACGAACTCTGGCCTGAAAATGGGCCAAGTATATGCGGTCCATATTCAGTGCAACGGAACCTCAAGCATTACAAGAGGAATGCGACCGTATTGGCCATTGTGCTGTGGGAGAAGCGATATATACGGACTCTTTTCCGCTGACTGCTGACATTATCATCCATACGGTGGGACCAGTTTGGGAAGGTGGTGCTAATAATGAAGAAGCTATGTTATGGAATTGTTACCGCAACTCCCTAGAAACTTGCCCATCAACTCTGTTATGAATCGATCTCATCTCCCTTCATCTCGACCAGAATCTTAGGTTATCCGAAAGCACTGGCTTTACGGATTGCCATTTTAGAAATAGAAGCATTTCTGATAGACCACGAAATGCATACATATCTTATTGTATTCGACAAGTAGTCTTTTTGAATCGTTTAAGACCTCTACCAGTCGATTACCGCTTTTATTAATGAAAGTGAAGTGACGGCACTGGAGAAGAGGGATAACCGATATCGGAGGTAGGTGAGCCAGAAAATGGCTGGTATATTCATGTTAAGGAAACAACAGAGTGGGATCTCAACTGGAACTCAGTTTGGATGATGTCGTTAAGGGCATCGAAGAATTGTTGTATTTTTATAGCAACTTATAAGTGGTTATAGTTAATCAGTAAAAATAGAAGAAATGTGATGATATATAAAAGGAAGAGTGATTGAAATTTCTCTACATTTTAAACGAATTTCAAATGGATTTATAAAAGGCAACAGGTTGTCGTGGATTAGAAAATTTGGCAGTGCGGAAATGAGTTTTATACTTTTAACTACCCTATATCCATTAGTTTTTATATTTGGATTAGAAATATTCTATATTATTAACACTGCTATATTAATTTCTATTATTTTGTCTGTGCGTGATAATAAAACTCTTTATCATAATGATTGGAGTTTGCTGTGCAAGTGTGTACTTATCTGTTCTATTATAATTCAAGTTAGTGGATTATTTTTTATATTTATTTTCGTTAATATAGGTGATAGCAATGTACTTTTGTCAGTTATAACGTTAATCGGGTTGTTGGCTTATATAAGTCTAGTTATTGCATTTATTTTAGGCTTAGTAAACTTCCTTTTTTATGTTTCTCTTAAAATTATGTTTCCACATGAAAGCGAGACGACTATAGAAAATCAGAGCTTCACTTTCATAGAGATATCCCCATTTATGAATTTACAGCACCAAGTAGCATATTTTATTTTATCTATGGTTCACTTTTCAATATATTTAATTTTTGTTGCATTTGTTCTTGGTTCCATTACTAAGATTATTAATAAAGAAAGCGATAATGAAATTATCAAGAAACTAGAGATTTGGATTGTTAATTCTGATTTGATTTCGATAGGCAATGCTCTGGGCTTAATTTCTGTAATTATAACTTTACTAACTATTACAGTTCCTTTTCAAATGAAAATTATGAACAAAGCATATGAGAAATACAATGATGAATAAGCCGTATCCAGAAACCTCAATGGTTAACGGATACGGCTTTCGTATTTTTATCTCAAAAGGTAAATATTCATGATTTTTTACACAGGGGCAATTTGGGGACTGCTGGAAATAATGATATTTGGAAGTTCAGTGTAATTGTGGCTTTATTCCTGTGGTTGGGTACGGCAAGGCTGATCCGTTCGTTGGCACTGCAGGAGAAAGAGTTTGATTATATCAATGTTTCAAGAACCTTTGGGAGTAATCCGGTCAAAATCATATTTTCACAGAGGATTCCGAACTTGGTGGATATCATCATTGTAAACGGAACATTATCACTCGCTGAAAATATGACATAGAGTCAGGGCTGTCTTTCCTCAGCTTCGGTTTCCCTGAAGACTACCTGTCACTTGAAACATTGCTTTCTTATGCGCCCCAGACTCAGGCACTGCAATACAGATGGTAGGTATGGCTACCGGCAGCATTGAGGATCTATGTGACATCGTCGAAGCATTACGCCCTTTAGAGAATGCGAGACAAAGACAGGCTAAATACATAACAAAAACCAGCTACTCCGGTTGGTGTCTTTTATCAAGTAATTGTTACAAGAATTTAGTAAATGTCACAGAAAAGTAATATTTTTGTTTTATTTGGAGTAAATCCGGGTATATTACTTCAAAGGCGTTTCATAATTTCAGTTTATTTATGAAAGTCTTACCTAATTTTGTAACTGGGCTTTAGGGTACTGAATTTTAACATCTCCAGTTTAATAGTTTAGAAAAGGGAGGAAAAATAATGACGAAAGTTTCGTGGTCAAGATTTATGTTATTTACAATGCTGATCTTTGTATTGGCTTTGGCAGCATGCGGCAATGATGATGCTTCAAACGAAGAATCACCTGCTGATTCGGATGCTACAACAGAAGAAGAAAGTGCTGAAACAGAAGAAGGTGTTGACGAGGGCACTGAAGACGCTGAAGAGGGCACTGAAGAAGCCTCTGATGGAAGTGCAGAATCTCAACCAAAAGTTACTGAGTTTGAACCGGCATTTCCAGAACAAACAAGAGCACCTGCAGTAGTGACTGAAACAGAACTTAATGAAGAAGTTATTGCTGAGGGTCTTGGCGTGTCTTGGGGGATGGCAGAGTTTGAACCAAACCGCTTGTTTGTAACGCAAAGAGATGAAGCAGAACTTCTAATTGTCAACCTTGAAGATGGCGCTGTTTCAGATCCAATCGAAGGTACACCAGAAGTAAATAACGAAGGTCAAGGCGGGTTGCTGGATGTAGCCGTTGCCCCTGATTTTGACGAATCAAGAATGGTATTTATGACGTATTCTGAAGATGCTGAAGATGGTACTGTAACGGCTGTCGGTAAAGGTGTTTTATCAGAAGATGAAGCGTCACTGGAAAATTTTGAAACGATCTTCCAAGCGACACCAGCATATGATGGCGACTTGCACTATGGTGGACGTATTATCTTTGATGAGGATGGCAACCTATTCTTAACAACGGGTGAGCGTTCAGATGATCCAATTCGCGAACGTGCACAAGACTTGGATGCATACTTGGGTAAAGTCATTCACATTACACAAGATGGAGAAGCAGTAGAGTCGAATCCATTTATTGAAGATGAAGACGCACTGGATGGCATTTACAGCTATGGTCACCGTAATATTCAAGGTGTGGATTTCCACCCTGAAACAGGAGACTTATGGATTGTTGAATTCGGTCCACAAGCTGGGGATGAACTGAATATTGTTGAACCAGGCAATAATTATGGATGGCCAATTGTTTCTTATGGTATCGAGTATACTGGCGAATTAATCAATGGTGGTGTTTCAGAACACGAAGCGCAAGGCTTTGTTGAACCAAGATATTATTGGGATCCGACAAGTGCGCCAAGTGGTAGTTCATTCTATGATAACGACGCAATTCCTGAATGGGAGAACAACTTGTTCATCGGCGGTTTAGTATCGAGCTATATTGCACGTGTCGTTATTGAAGATGACACCATCGTTGGAGAAGAACGTCTATTAACTGATGAAGGCGAACGTTTCCGTGATATTCTTGTCACTGAGGATGGCGCGCTTATTGCAGCCACTGATGGCGGTAAGATTTATCAGATTTCTGCAGCAGGTGAATAAAAACGCACCCCTTTGTCAAAAGGAATTTAGTTTATTAAATACGATTGCATGAAGAAGAAGCTGTATCCAGAAACCTCAATGGTTGATGGATACGGCTTTTGTGTTTTTATCTAAGAAGTCATTGACTGTGATGAAGAACTTAATGCTAGTATGTGAGCTATCCAAAATCACCACCTTAGTTGCTGAATGAACTAAATATTCTAACTTTTTTAATCTTTTCACTAGGAATCGAACGTAAGTTCTGTTATATTAAATGCATACCACTATGGAATGAGGTGTATTTCGATGGTGCTTGCAATCAAAGAAGTGAACGGATTTGAAAAAGGAAAGAAATATACTAAGGAACTTGAGTTTGTTTCTTGCTTTGAAACCGAAGAATATCGAGTAATTGCTTTAATAGATAGAGATGACCATGTTTTTTATTGGACAACTACAGAAGATTCGCTTGAATATCGAAACTTCCGCAAAAAAGCTACTTACGCATTTAAAGTTAGCTATATTTCTACCATAGTCGGTCCTTCCAGACCTAAGGTCATTATTGCAGAATTGGATGATGTAACAGCTGAAAACGGCATGTATGGCAAGGCAGAGCAATATAAATTAAATGCTTAATATATATTTGTAAAAAGAACCTTGGCATGCTCAAGGTTCTTTTTGTTTAGATATATAAATGGTAGTCTTTCCATCAGGGATTTGAGATTACTTTTTTCTGTAGTGTCGAGTCTTATACATGTAGGTTTTCTTGGAACATTTGACAAAATAAACTAAGATTCATACCCTATATCTCCCTGCACTCTTTGCATTAACATTTAGAGTGTGGTATTTTTGTATGTTTACCCGCATAAATTGGAAAATGCGGTGCTTCCAGGGAAGCGAAATGAGTGATTTTAAAAGAGGGAGATTAATAGATGAGTAAGTTTTCGATTGTGGCAATTAGTTTATTGGCATTTATCATCATCGTTCTTGCCTTTGCCGGGGATTTTTTTTATGGCGAAGCGGTGCAGCGAGGGACTGAAGTTGAACTTTATGAAGAAGAAGAGGTCCCAGTGACAATTGCCCTTGAAGATGAACAGATTATCGAGGAGGCGGCTGAATGGTACGAAGAGCAGGAATTTGAAACGGTCTCTATCCTTTCATATGACGATCTTAGGTTGGAAGGTGACTTTTTGGAGAACGAAGATTCCAGTGGGAAAGCCGTGATCCTTTCACATGGCTTCCGCGGAAACAGGGAAGATATGAAAAATTTTGTTCAGTTTTATTATGACCAGGGATTTGATGTTTTACTTCCCGATGCTCGTGGCCATGGGGAAAGCGAAGGGGATTATATTGGTTTCGGCTGGCACGACAGGCTGGATACAAAGCACTGGACCCAGCTGCTCATTGATGAGGAAAACAGCAGCGATATTTTTCTTCATGGCGTTTCAATGGGAGCAGCATCCGTATTGATGACGAGTGGCGAAGATCTTCCTCCAGCAGTAAAAGGGATTATTGCTGATAGTGCTTATACGTCAGCGGCGGATATTTTATCTTATCAGCTCGAGTCGATTTACAATCTGCCGGCGTTTCCGCTCATTCCAATCACTAGCGGTATTACAGAACTCAGAGCGGGTTTCACTTTTAATGAAGCTTCCGCGCTCGAGCAAGCCGCAAAAAACACGCTTCCTTTGTTTATCATTCATGGAGATGCGGACGAACTCGTTCCGACGTCGATGGCAGAAGAACTGTACGAAGCAGCAGGCGGCAACAACCTGTTTTGGTCAGTTCCGGACGCCGGACATGTTAAAGCCTATACGATAGCCACTCAGGAATACCAGGAGCGGCTGAAGAAATTTATTGAGGATAATATGGAGGAGTAATTTGTATGAAATGGGAGTCTGCTTGGGAACGGAAAGGCGCATATTCATATGTCAGGAGGCTCAATAGATGAAGTATTTCACGAAAGATTGGTATGACGAAATGCAGGTTTCGGGTTTTCTCGTATTGCCCGAGTCAGAAGAGGATTGGGAAGAGGAATTGGAATATTACCAAAGGCAAGGAGAGGATTTGCGGGAACTGAACTTACGCAATCTGGACGATATGCGGGAAAGTTTGCTGCGCTACTTGCCGGAAACTTTTCATCCGTATATCCACGACGGCACGCTGGTGACCGAATACCCGACGCCGGAGCTACGCATGCTCGTCAATCGATGGGAACGGGATTACGAGCGGCGGATGGAAGAGCTTAGTGACCGGTATATGCAGCATTTCGAATCGATCAAAGCGGAGCTCCCGCTAACTGCAGTCGAACTGATGGAGAATGGCTTGCACGATGCGGTCGTCCTTTCTGTTGAAAGACCATCTGAAGATCAGCTGGTCCTGACGCTCGACTGCAGCGGAGGTTTTCATTACTTCACGGATGTCCGTTTCACTTTTGAAGGGGTCACCTATTCAAACGTTCCGGCTGATTTCAAAGGTGCATGGTGGTTGTATGATGAAATTTACAAAGTGGACGGTGGCTTTGAGCTTCATACCTTGTTCGATTCCCCAATGAGCGAGACTGTAATTTGCGCGCGCGATGTGAAAATCGAGCCGTTGAAACTGCCGCTATTGCGCCGGTTACAGAAATGGTATAGAAGAAGGTAAGAAACGAGTCTTTATGTAAAACGTGTTTTAATTTATAAACTGCCATACCATGTGAATAAGCCGTATCCAGTAACCTCAATGGTTAATGGATACGGCTTTTGTATGTTTAGGTGGAAAAGAAAGTATTCAGCATTAAGGGTCGCATGCCGATTTCTGGTATTCGGTTTTTTTCGACTCAAGCCTTTTACTTGGAGGGAACTTTCCATTATGGGAGGTGGAAGCTGTTAAGGGATGCGGAACAAATCATTTCCACTGGAAATTCGTGTTGACAAATCGGCAATAGTTCCTTATATTTAGTTAAGTGAAAATGAGAATCATTATCAACGATTGAAATAAGAGAGGGATCTGCTAACCATGAGAATACATAATAGCAAAAAGAAATTATTTTTAGCTCTGGCGGCTTCTGCAGCGATAATGCTAACCGCTTGCTCAAACGAAAATGCAACGGGTTCGGGCGAAGCAGAAAACGATAACGCGAATTCCATTACGATGTCTTGGCCGCGTGATATCGGTTCGATGAATCCGCATGTCTATAATCCATCGCAATTGATTACCCAATCGATGATTTACGAGCCGCTTGTCAGCTACGAAGAAGGCGGAGAAATCGAGCCGCATCTTGCTGAGTCGTGGACAGTGTCAGAAGACGGTCTGGAATATACGTTCAAGCTGCGCGAAGGCGTCCAATTTACGGATGGATCTTCATTGACTTCAGAAGTTGTCAAAAAGAATTTTGATGCCGTACTTGCCAATAAAAGTTCTCACAGCTGGCTTGGCGTCATCAATGTGCTCGACAAGATTGAAGTGGTGGATGAGCTGACATTCAAAATGGTGCTGACGCAAGCTTATTACCCGGCTTTGCAGGATTTGGCAGTTGTTCGTCCGGTGCGAATGCTCGGTGAATCAGGATTTCCGGAAGACGGCGATACATCCAAAGGAATTAAAGAACCGGTGGGAACTGGCCCTTGGGTATTGGACGAATATAAAACAGATGAATATGCAGTTTTCACACGCAATCCTGATTACTGGGGAGAGAGTCCGGAACTGGAGGAAGTGACCATCAAAATCATTCCGGATGCGGAAACGCGCGTCCTCGCTTTTGAAAAAGGCGAGCTTGACCTGATTTACGGTGAAGGGGTGGTCAGCATGGATTCATTCAATTATTTGAAAGAAAGCGGTGAATACACGACCGATTTATCAGACCCTGTGGCGACGAGAACAATGCTGGTGAATTCGACGAGTGAAAAGCTGTCCGATTTAAATGTCCGCTTGGCGCTGCATCATGGTTTCAATAAACAAGCGATGGTGGAAGGCATCACACTGGGGCTTGAAGAAAAAGCGGATTCGATTCTCTCATCCAATTTCCCTTATGCAGTTGAAGAGATCAAAGCGATTGAATACGATGTGGAAAAAGCGGCTTCTTATTTGGATGAGGCCGGCTGGAAACTTGAATCCGGCAGTTCTGTACGTGAAAAAGATGGACAGCCACTTGAACTGGAATTAATATACGATAAGACCGATCCGATCCAAAAAGCAATGGCTGAAACGCTTCAAGCCGAATGGACTGCGCTCGGCGTTAAGCTGAACATTGCCGGACTGGAATTGACCGAGCAAATCGAGCGCC
This sequence comes from Planococcus sp. TJ-307, assembly GCF_058268435.1. Lineage (NCBI taxonomy): Bacteria > Bacillati > Bacillota > Bacilli > Caryophanales > Caryophanaceae > Planococcus > Planococcus sp. TJ-307. The sequence goes on along the minus strand of NZ_JBZDOJ010000003.1, from coordinate 260,579 downwards.
GCAAAGCAGGCAACTTCGACTTGGATTTCTGGTCTAACTACGGGGCGCCTTATGATCCGCATTCCATGATCAATGTCGTCGCTGAAAATGGCTGGGGTGTTTCAGAAGCGCATTCCAATCTGCCGATGAAAACGGAATTGGACGAGCAGGTACATGAAGCACTGGCCACGACAGATGAAACGGAACGCCAGGAATTATATGGTTCCATTTTAAACACCTTGCAGGAGCAGTCGGTATTCATTCCGATTTCTTATATGAAAAAGACGGTGATCTACCAAAATGATATCGAGTCATTTGAGTTCCCGGCGAATCGCGATGAGCACCCGTTTAACGATATTTCACTAAACAATTGATAACAGGAGGGCAATCCAATGGGCACATATTTGATAAAACGGCTTTTTGCGATTGTTCCAATTATACTCTTTGCGATTTTTTTGATGTTTGTGTTGGTGCGCCTGTCTCCGGTAGATCCGGCAGAAGCCTATCTTGCGGCTTCCCACATCCATCCGACAGAAGAATTGCTGGCTGAAAAACGCCAGGAATTTGGCTTGGACCGGCCGCTTATTGTTCAATATGTCCAGACGGTGGCCGACATTGTCCGGTTTGATTTCGGCAATTCTTATGTAACGAATACGCCCGTGTGGCAGGAAATCACGACCCGTCTGCCGGCAACGCTTCAGCTGGCATTAAGCAGCATTTTGGTGGCTATTGTTGTTAGTGTGCCGCTCGGATTTTTATCAGCGGTTTATAAGAACAGCTGGCTGGATCATTTCAGCCGGCTGCTTTCCTATTTAGGCGCATCGATTCCGCAGTTTTGGCTTGGCTATGTATTGATTTTCTTCTTTGCCGTCAAACTGGACTTATTTCCGGTTGAGGGCAGGGGGACTTGGCAGCATTTCGTATTGCCGAGCATCACGCTGTCGCTTGCGTTAATCGCAATTTACACAAGGCTGTTGCGGGCGAGTGTGCTGGAGGAATTGGAAGAGGCATACGTTTTGTATGGAAGAACGCGCGGCTTAAAAGAAAAAGCCATTATGGGCAAGCATGTATTGAGAATTTCCATCTCTCCGATGCTGACAGGCCTTGGGATGAACTTGGGGAAATTGCTCACGGGGACGATTATTGTCGAGCAGGTCTTTTCATGGCCAGGCTTCGGACGGTTCTTCATCGAAGCAATTTTTAACCGGGACATTCCCGTGATCCAAAGCTACGTCGTTCTCGCTGCGTGCTTGTTTATCGTCTGCAATTTGATCGTGGATGTTATCCAGCTGTATTTGGATCCACGCATTTCACGGGAAAGAAGGGCGCAAATTTGATGGCACGTATACGAACTGCATTAAAAGGCAAATGGCCATTGATGATTTGTTCAGGGATTTTGGCAGTGTTCTTCCTTGTTAGCATTTTGGCTCCATGGATCGCCCCGAATGACCCGATTCAAGTAAACCTGGCACTTAAACTGATGCCGCCGTCTCTCGAATATCCGCTCGGGACGGATCAGCTGGGACGCTGCAATCTGTCGCGCTTACTTTACGGAGCGCGTGTTTCGCTCGGTTTCGCGACTTTGATTTTTGTGGCATCGCTCGGCATCGGACTTGTCATCGGAACATTGTCAGGCTATCGCGGCGGCTGGATTGACACGGTATTGATGCGTTTTTGCGACGGCGTCATGGCTTTTCCGAACCTCGTACTGGTCCTTGGGATTGTTGGTCTTCTCGGGCCGGGGCTATGGCAAGTTGTGGTCGCATTGATGATGGTCCAGTGGGTGTATTACGCCCGCATGATTCGCGGAATGGTTGTCTCGATGAAAGAACAGAACTTTATCACAGCAGCGCGTATCAGCGGGTCGTCTAATTGGAAAATCATCAGGCGCCATCTCGTACCGAATGTGCTGCCGCCAATCATGGTCATGGGCACCCTTGAAATGGGATGGGCTATTATGGACATTTCGGCCTTGTCGTTTCTCGGGCTCGGCATCCAGCCGCCTAATCCAGAATGGGGTGCAATGATTCACGAAGGCACCAGCTTTATGAGAAGCAATCCGGAATTGATGCTTTACCCGGGATTGATGATTTTGTTCGTGGTGATTTCGTTTAACATTATTGGTGAATCGTTATCAGAGCAGTTTGGCGTCAAGCGGCGCTACTGAAAGGAGCAGGCACATGCATACACAAGCTAATGTACTGAAAGTCGACAACTTGAATATCGCTGCCAAATCCGGCCGAGGGGTTCTTCCTTTGGTGCAAAACGTGAATTTGGAATTAAAACCGGGCAAAGTACTGGGGCTTATCGGGGAAAGCGGAAGCGGCAAAACAGTCACTTCCATGGCCTTGATGCAATTATTGGACCAGCGTGCTATGCACGTCCAGGGAAGCATCCAGCTTCATGGCCAGGAGTTGAATGGCTTGGCGCCAAAAGCCATGCGTCCGATTCGCGGCAAGGAAATCGGCTTTATTATGCAAAACCCTATGAACGCCTTTACGCCTGTCTACACAATCGGCAATCAATTTGTCGAAACGATCCGGACTCATACAGGCATGGGAAAAAAGCAAGCGGTCGAATTAGCCATAGCTTCACTTGAAAGCATGAATTTAGAAGAACCTATTAAATTGATGAAAAAATATCCATTTCAGTTAAGCGGGGGCATGCTTCAACGGGTCATGATCGCGATTTCCATGTCGCTGCGGCCATCTGTTGTCATTGCCGATGAACCGACAACAGCGCTGGATGTTACCAATCAATTGCAAGTATTGAAAGAGCTGGACCGCTTGCGGACAGAATGCGGGACAGCGATTCTGCTGATTTCACATGATTTAGGCGTGATTTCACAACTTGCCGATGAAGTGGCGGTCATGCGCCATGGGAAAATCGTCGAAAAAGCGGAAGTATGCGATTTGTTTGATCGTCCGCAGCATGAATACACAAAGAAATTGCTGCAGGCAAGACTGATGGTGCCATACAACGACACTTTAAACCGGCTCGTTATGTAAAACAAGCGGGCAAGGAGGAGCAAGCCATGAGTTTATTGGAAGTGAAAGATGTTACCCATTCATATGGTGCCTCCCGTTCGTTCTGGCGCAAAAAAGATGTGAAGCCGGTTCTTTCCGGGGTTTCATTGTCGATAGAAGAAGGAACGTGCCTGGGATTGCTTGGATCAAGCGGGGCCGGCAAAAGTACGCTTGGAAAAGTCATCCTTGGACTCGAAAAGCCCCAAAAAGGGCAGGTGATTTTTCAAGGGCAGGACGTATACGCCATGGACGCCAAAAGCCGTCAGCAAATGCGCAGGAATTTGCAGGTGGTGTTCCAGGACAGCTATTCTTCCGTAAATCCGCGTCTAACGGCTGAAAAGATCATTGCAGAACCGTTGGAGAATTACGAAAAGCTATCCTCCGCTGAGCAGAAACGGACGATTGCAAGTTTATTAGAGCAAGTAGGACTGAGCAAGGACGACATGAAAAAATACCCGCGCGAGTTCAGTGGCGGGCAGTTGCAGCGCATCAATATTGCCAGAGTTTTGGCTTTAAAACCGAAGATGATCGTGTTGGACGAATCCGTCAGCAGTTTGGACATGGTGACTCAGACGACCATTTTGAATTTGTTGCAGGACTTGAAAACGATGCATGGCCTTTCTTATCTATTCATCACACATGATATCCGCGCGGCCTACTCCATTTCAGATGCTGTGGCCATTATGCACAAGGGACAAATAGCAGAAGTGTTTCATGACAAGGATGAAGTGTTTACTTCACAGCAGCCTGCAGTAAAGAGCCTAGTCGATTCGATGCTTCCTGAGCATCCGCGCTACCGTTCTATACAGTCCATACCTACTGTATAAACGTTTTAGGTGGAGTATTTTCTTTTTATTCATCTTTATAAATTATGTGGGGATCATATTTTTCCCTGGAAAGCCTAAGTAATTTTTTTGCTTTTAAGTATAAGGAGGCTAGAAGAATGATCCCATCACGGATCTATTCCTCTAGCCTCCTTTTCTATTTCTATCTCACTCCGCTCCAAATGCCACAATCCCATAAGTCTCCAAATACAATTTCAACACACGCAGCCATTGCTTGTCAGTTGCAAGCGCCACGTGGCCATCCGGCCGGATCAAGTACAGCGCATCTTGCTTGAATCCTGCGTCTTTCATTTTTGCTTCCCATGGAAACTCATGGATCTCGAGCAACTGCTCGTGGGAAAAGTCGATGAGCTCGGGCTGCGCTTTGCCGTATATATGAATTTGCCAATCGACGGAGCGCAGCGGCGCAAAATTATCGCCGTTTGCGGTTTCAATCCACGGCAAGCGCATGCCGCCGTAGACTTTGCCGGCTTTGCCTTTGCTCAAGATGCTGCTGCGGTAATTGATGTGGATTTGAGACAAGATTTTAAACGCATTTTTTGAGGCGAAGGAAAATTTGAATACCGACGGCAAGGCGTAAGGTACGGCATATTCCCGCAGCAAGGTGCCGGGCAGTTTTTGGTTGACGATCGTTTGGAACGCTTTGTCGGTCGTCGCGATCAATCGGCGCGCAAAGGCAATGCGCTCTTGTTCGTAGGTGCTCAATATTTTAGGAGCGGCTTTTCCTTGAACCACCGCTGCGAGCTTCCAACCCAGATTGATGGCGTCCCCAATGCCGGTGTTCATGCCTTGTCCGCCGGTCGGACTGTGCAAGTGGCCGGCGTCGCCCAAGATGAAGATGCGTCCTTTGGCAAATCGCTCGCTGACGCGGTTATGGACGCGGTAAGTTGAAAACCAATTGACTTTGGCCGCGCTGACGCGGATTTTGTTTTCAATGTAATTGGTGATGTCTTGGTACTCAACATCGGTGCGATCGTTGAATTCCTCGGGCACAATGCCGAGGATTCGTTTGGTGTTGGCGTTCCGGACGTTCATATAGAGCATAAAGCCATCATTGTCCATGTACATATCCATCTTTTCCATGTCGTCTACCGGCTGCTCGGTTTCAATGTCAGCGACAAAGAACAATTGCTTGTAGGTGCCGCCGGGAAAATCGAGTTCGAGTTCTTTTCGAACCATGCTGCCGGCGCCGTCGCATCCGCATAAATAGGCGAATTCCGCTGCTTCTTCTGGCTGTCCTTGTTGCTGCATCACGGCGTTTACGCCAGCTCCTGTGTCTCTAAACGACAGCAGCGAGGTGTTCCATTCGACTTCGACGCCGATTTTACTTAATTCGTCAACGAGAATTTCTTCATGCTCGTCTTGGGGCAAACTCAAGATAAACGGAAACGGGCTCAGCCCTTTGCCCAACTCATGGAATTTCACTGTGGCTCTCACTCGTTTGCCGTCGCTGACATCCAGCGACAAAATCGGATGCCCGCGCTTGACGTTGCGTTCGGCGAGGCCCAGTTGCTCATACTGCTCCAATATGCGCGCATGCACAGCGAGCGCACGAGACGCGGTGCCGGTTCCTGCGTTTTTATCAATGATCCGAAACGGCACGCCCTGACGCGCCAGGCTGTAAGCTAGAGCCAAGCCAGTGGGGCCGGCTCCGACGATTAAGATTTGTGGGTTCATCCTAGAGACCTCCTAATGAGTAGCACGCCTGCTGATCTGTTAAGTTTCAAGTATCATGTAAAGTTATAAAATCGAGTATAGGAAAAGTGCTGATAAGAAAAAGCGGATGATACCGAACGGAAAAGATCTTGTACACCTACTATATCCTTAATCGACCCGTTTCAAGCAAGCAACGCTCAAAATAATTGTCGCGTCCTTGGATAAGAAACAAGCCTGAACGTTTTGACCAAACAATGCAAGATTAAATCCGGAGCAAAGGGCGGAACGTGATAGAATAACAGGTAGCAGAACGTGCAGCATTCACAATTGATAGATGAGTTGAAAGGAATGAGTTAGCAAAATGAACAAAATGGTCGAACAAAAAATGAACGAGATGACAGAAGTATTTAACAGTTTGCCGAATTGCCGGATTGAAACCGATGAGGCCGGCCGGACGTTGATCGTGAGCGACACCCCGGTTCCGTGGAGTGAGACGCTTGAGGAGAAGGACGCACACACGACGTATAAAATTGGGTCCATTACGCCTCATAAAGCGGCGCTCGGACTGTATATTGATTTCCCGCATAAGTATATCGAGATTGATCGGCTGGATGACATCATCGATCCCGAATTCACATTGACGTATTACGAGCCAGGCACCAAGACATCGACAGCGAAAAGCTGGTGGCGGTTCCGGTCGGACGAGAAATTCGACAGTCTTCATATGGTTCTGAGAAAAACAGAGCTGGAATTGTATGACTTTAAGAGAGAAGAATGGGTTCAGTTGATGGAAGAGATCACTGCTGTTCATAAGTGATGGATAGCTTAGCTGAATGGCGGAACTTCAATCACGCTCTTATGCCGCACAAATTTTAGGTGATTAACTATATTTCCACACTTGCCAAATCAAACTAGCAAGTGTGTTTTTTATTGTCCACACTCAGTAAGTGGCCTGAATATATTGTATCCTTCATACCTAATTGGTTAGCAACTATGCAGGACATAGAAATGATGTATAAGGAAAGGAGTATATTTGCACCTAATTGCTTCAATATTTTTGGCATTAATTGGCATCTTTCGTTTTATTAAAAAGAATGAAGAAGCATCTGCGTATATAGTAGCACCACCTGTGGTATAAAATAGGAAGATACTATTCTACTGAAAGCATCGGGGGATGAAAAATGAACGAGTTTGTTGAGTTTAGAAATCGTGTTTATGATCACGAAAGTAATGATAGTTATCCGCTCCAATTTTTAGATGAGTACATAAATACCAGCCAGGCTGTAAATTCCGATGAAAAAAGAGTAATCGAGCAAATTCGGACGATCAAGCAATTAGAGCGGAAAAAGAAGCTGAGCGAAAAAGAAATAGATGAATTGATCTCGTTTTTGGGTGAGCATTCGTCTACAGACCGATTCATAGTGGATACGGTTTTAAAATTTTCCAATGAAGAAATCAAGCAACTAGTAGAGAGAAAAACAAAAGATTTACTATTGAAGCAGCAGTATGGTAGTCAAAAGCTGTATCATGTGTTGGATATTTGCATTGAATGTGGTCTGGATAGTTTAAGTGATAGCGATATCTTATTATTGCTTGAGAAATACAAAATGGATTTAGAGATCATGTCTATCTTACTGGATTATCTGGATCGTTTTAAACGGCAAGGATTTAAAGAGCATCTATACAAATTAGTAACCTTGGATTACCCCGATAGCATAAAACTCCAGGGAATCAATTTATTGCGGAATTTGTACTCAGTAGAAACTATCGATCAATCATTTGTCGAGAAGAATGTAAGAAATGACAAAAACGGAGTGTTTTTTGACAGCTATATGGACTTTCTCCAGACGGATTTTAAATTTGAAAAGCCAGGCATATCAATTTTGCAGTCCATGTTTTATGGCGATTTTGAAGATAGCGGAAAAGGAAATAATGGAGGCTTAGCCGTATTATTAAAAGGTTTGGGTGAGGAAATCTCGAAAGACAGCCGCATATCTTACGTATTTACGATTACGATCACGCAAGAATTAAATAAGCCCTTTATAAGCTTTCATGGGGACAAACACATATTTATTCGATTGCCAATCTATTTAGATCAGTCTGTATCCGACAAGTTTATAAAAAGAGAGTTATTTATCAAAAGGTATATAGCCAATTTTTTAAAACAGTCCAAAATAAATCTTGATGTCTTTCATATCAGATTTCTGGACAACGCGTCTAAATCGGTTGCTCATCTAAGCAAAGAATGGAATCGAAAACTTGTCTTTACCCTAACGCCAGACCCGCACCGAAACATGTTTGATGGACAGAGCCATATAAAAGAACTTGGTTTTAGCGAGCTTATTGAAAAACTGAACAAGATAAAAATAGGGGACGAATTAATCCACACAAGCGACGGAATCGTTGGCATAGGGAATGCAGACGTGAAAACCGAACTTGAGGTCTATTTTCCGCAATTTAAAGATGAAGATATAAATCGAAAAATAAAAATGATCGGTGAAGGCATACAAATAGGTCAATCCATTGATGCAGAGGACATCACTTCAAATCGCTTGATCGAAACCAATAAAGATTTTTTTGAAAAACCTGTAATCTTAAACGTGGGGAGATTATCTGTCTTAAAAGGGCAGATGGAACTTTTACAAGCATGGTCAAACTCCAAGCTTTCGGAAACGCATAATCTTCTGCTAATCGGAGGAGACCTGGAGAGACCTAATAAAGAAGAAGAAATGGTCATTGATTATTTTAAGGATTACTTGCAAAGGCATCCACAATTCAAAGGCAGGTTTATCCATAAAGGCGCCATGTCAAATTTGGATATCCGATTGCTGGAAAGGGCGATCATTAAGAGAGACTTTGCCTATCCTCATATCTATCTGTGCTCAAGTGTAAAAGAAGAGTTTGGCATCGCGATTTTAGAAGCGATGTCGATCGGATTTCTAACCATGGGCCCGATAAAAGGCGGGGTTAAAAGTTATATGAAAAATGGGGAAAATGGCTTTTTAATCGACACAAGTAATTGGGAAACGATTGCAAAAGAAGCGGAAAACCATCTTTATGATTCCAACGTCGGCAAAGATGAAATGAAAAAAATTCAAGCTGCCGGACAAAAAACGGTAGATGAGAATTTTTCAATTGAAAAGATTTCAAATGAGTTTGTATCATTTTATTTGTCTATAGAAGGAGAAGAAGTTAATGAAATATAAAAAGATCTTTTTTATCAGCCCCCCTTTTTATTCGCATTTTAACCCGTTGTTGGTGTTAGCCAAAAGTTTTCAGGAACATGGTGCAGAAGTGACCTTTGGCTGCAGTATCGAGTTTAAAGAAAAAATCTTGAAAGAAAAGTTGAATTTTTATGAAATAGATATAAGTGCAAATAAAAATACGGGCAAAGCTGAAAACACGATACAACCAGACACAGAGAGAATAAGATTGGAAGAATTTTTTGAGTCGACAAAAAAGGGTGCAGTAGAAACACTGATCACCCAGTCCCGCCACAGAAAGGCGGATATGCTTTACAATCCACAAGAGCTTATCGATAAGGTAAAGCTCATTGATGATTCACTGGATGTGGATCTGTATGTGGTAGATATATTGTCGTACTCTGTTACGCTGAGCTTGTACTTTTTAGGGCTGCCTTTTGTCACATTTTGCCCCCCTCATCCCAATACGATTCCAAAAGAAGGAAAGTATTTTAATGTACCGAAAAGCTGGCCTGAGGCGATCACGATCAAGGAAGAAGATTTGAGGATGCTCAAGCAGGTTTCAACCCAAACGCAAAGTGAATTCACGGAAGTTTTTAATGAAATTATCACTGAAAACAAGTCGATTGAAAAAATTGATAATGCGTTTAGTTTGGTCTCTGAAATAGCTGTCATCTACAACTATTTCGATTTTAACAACATTGAAAAAAATGAAGAAAACCCAAAGGAACTATTTATCGGGAATTCATTTGACGTGGTTGCGTTGGACGCGGAGTGGATGGAAAAAATAGATACCAAAGAAAAGATCATCATGATCAGTTTAGGCACCTTTTTATCAAATCGAAAAGATGTACTTGAAAAACTGATCCTATCATCCAGAGAAAGTTACCCGGATGCGCTATTGATCGTTTCTGCAGGCAGCAATGCGGAAGAATTAAAAAAATACAGCTCGCCCAATACAATCATAGAAGATTTCATCCCCCAAATTGCACTGATGCATTATGTGGATACGGTTGTCTTTCATGGGGGATGCAACACCTTAACAGAAGCGATGTACCATGGAAAAGAGATGGTCATCTTACCATTTTCCAGCGATCAGTTTAATATCGCATATGATGTTGAAAAGAATAATTTAGGAAGAGTACTGGATCCAAATAATTTCAGCCAAGAAGAATTAGCAAAGGCATTTATTGAAATAGAAGAGATTTCCAAAGATAATTTACTGCATTGGCAAAACATCTCAAGAGAAAGAGGAGCCGATTATGCAGCCAAAAAAATATTGGAGATCGAATAAAATATATATAAAATTAGAAAGAGGTGTTTTATGAAAGAGGCAGTTGGATATGAAGAGAAAGTTAAAAATACAAGTAAATATGATATAGATGGTGTACCCCCATTAAGAGAAGCAATACCTTTAGGGTTGCAGCATATTTTTGCAATGTTTTTGGGGAATGTCGCTGTCCCGATCATCATCGCAGGTGTGGTTGGCATCACCGGAACGGATTTAACGATACTGGTTCAAAGCGCCATGATCATGGCAGGAATTGCAACGATTATTCAATGTTACCCAATATGGATGATTGGCGCACGGCTCCCAGTAGTTATGGGTACCAGTTTTGGATTTCTACCTACCAATATCGTGATTGCAAGCTCCTATGGCATCTCAGGATTACTGGGGGCAAGTCTGATAGGAGGTTTGTTTGGCGGAACTTTAGGATTTTTCATAAAGAAATTAAGACGGTTTTTTCCAAAGATTGTAACAGGCACCGTCGTTCTGACGATCGGTTTGTCGCTTTTGCCTACAGGTATTGTATCGATGGCTGGAGGAAGTGGATCTGCAGATTTTGGATCAGCCCAAAACTGGCTGGTGGCTTTACTGGTATTGGCCATTGTGCTTTTTCTCAATCGATATGCAACGGGAATGGCGAAAACCTCCTCCATTTTAATAGGGATTGTCATAGGATACATGGTGGCTTTGCCGCTGGGGATGGTAGATTTTACAGCAATAAGAGAAGCTACCTGGTTCTCAGTTCCACAACCGTTTTATTTTCCTATGGAATTTTACTGGGGAGCTATACTCCCGATGCTAATTATGTTTATCGTGACATCTGTTGAGACAGTTGGAGATGTTACAGCCATGACTACGGGGGGAGCAGGCAGAGAACCCACGAAAAATGAACTTTCCGGCTCAGTCATAGCCAATGGGTTTACCTCTTCTTTGGGCGCAATTTTTAATTCGTTGCCTAATACATCTTTTAGTCAAAATGTGGGAATGATCGCATTTACGAAAGTAATGAGCAGATATGTCGTAGCTGTTGGCGCTGTGTTTTTAATACTGGCTGGTCTTATTCCTAAGATTGGAGCCCTTGTATCTACTATGCCACCAGCAGTTATTGGCGGCGCCACAGTCATTATTTTTTCTCAGATTACGTTAACGGGCATAGACATATTGACGTCAGAGCCTTTGAATGAAAGAGCAAAAATTATCATTGGGTTGTCTTTAGTGTTCGGTCTCGGATTAAGTCAAGTACCCGATGCGATGAATGCCTTTCCCGAAGTTATTAAGTTGTTGTTTGGCGGATCTGGCATCACCATCGCGTGTTTTGTTGCGATTGCATTGAACCTCATCATTCCAGAGGATTCAAAGAAAAGAGCCGCATAGGCGAAATCACGCCCTTGTGTGTCAAACTCAATTCAGTTTATTGATAACACTAGCATGAAAAAAGCCGTATTCACTAACCTCGAGGGTTAATGGATACGGCTTTGGTTTTGTTCAGTCAAAGTAACTGCTGTGCCAGTAAACGGTAAACATCCAAACGCTTTTCCTGGGAATGCGGAATGCTGCAGATCATGGCTTCTTCAAAACCATATTCAAGTTGCTCCCGCTGCAATTGGTCTGCTACATCTTTGGCGGAACCGACGAGATGGAGTTTGCGGCTTGCCTGGATTTGCATGCGGTCCATTTCTGTTAAGGCCGAATTTTGTGCTTCTTTGGGTGTCATGAGGGGCATAAGATGGCCTTTCATCAACATCAGGCGTGAAATGTCCTGTGGCAAGGCTTCGTATTCTGCTTCTTCGGCGGTTTCAGCCTTTGTGACCAAATACGAGACCGAAATTTTGGGCTTTTCCATAAAAGCGGAAGGGACAAAATTGGACCGATAGGAATCCAAAATATTTTTCGTCATGCCGCCGTTGAAAAACTGGGCAAACGAATAGCCGACACCCATTCGGCCAGCTTCCAGTGCGCTGTTGCCGCTTGAGCCAAGCAGCCAGGCTTCAGGCAATTGGATATGTGTTGGGGCAGCAATGGTTTTATTGTACATATTGTCTTCCGGCGTTTCGTCGTTAATCAGTTTCAGTGCGGTGTCGAATTTCCCATACATATCGTCTGTCATCGGGCGGCGTCCTTGGGACAAGGCGTAAATGGAACTGTGGTCGCCGCCGGGTGCGCGACCCGCGCCGAAATCGATGCGCCCTGGCGCAAGTGCGCTCAATGTTTTAAAGACTTCTGCAAGTTTCAACGGTGAATAATGCATCATCATCACGCCGCCAGTGCCGATTCGGATCTTCTCCGTTTTGGCGCTCAAGTAGGCGGCCGTGACTTCGGGGGCGGAGCTGGAAAATGCGCCGGAGCCATGATGTTCCGCCATCCACATCCGGCTGTACCCTAACTTGTCGGCGAGAACCGCGAGCTCTACTGCTTTTTTCATCGCATCTTCTGCGGTGTTGCCTGTCGTGACGGGCGCTTGGTCCAATACGCTTAATTTCATCTATATGACTTCCTTTCGTTAACTGCAGGTTTGCACATAGAGGAGTATAGCAGTCCGGCAAACTGAAATCATGCTATCTGCCTTTAAGAGTGCTTCCCCCCAAAAAAACTTCCAATTCAACCTCTAAGCCGCGCAAGTTATAACCGATCTAAAGGGACTTCTCATGAACTTAAACAAAAGGAAGCAACAGCGGGACTTATTAAAGAACTGAATTTATGTATCCGAAAAGAAAAGCGCTGCTGGACGAGTTGGGGAATATAAATTAGAGATAATCAGAGATGTTTTAAGCAAAAAAGCAACCACCTACAATCCTCGTAAGGAGAAGGTGGTTGCTTTTTGTTGTTGGGCATTATTGTATTCCTTTTACTCCATCACACCTATATAATATATTGCTGTTATTTTTGTGCTTGGTTCAGCAATTGATCTAGACGGTGCAGGTAAAAGGTATAATCCAAAAGAGCAGATGCTACGATCATTAATCGGATGTTTTTCTCCGGATCTTCTTTAGAGAGAGAAAGCACGGATCTATAAAATTCGTCTCTTCGGTTTAGCATATCTGCATCTGAATGCTGAAACTCTTTAATCTTGCCCTGATATTTCAAAAACAGGTACTCGTGATATTTGATTAATTCTTCCAGGTACTCATCAAACAGCAGATTGACACTTTCTTCAGACGTGCTCTGAAAGTAATGGTCCTCAATTTTTCTGAGAAGCTGATCTCCCTCCTCTAATGTTTTCAACATCTGCCTGAAGACAATCATTTCTCTGTCATTCAATTGTTTGGTTCGTGATTTTCCGAGCTTGATTCTTTCCTCATCAAACAACTTGAATTGCTCCACTAATTTTTCAAGTTCTTTCTTAAAGTTGCGGGAAAGTACTTGATAAGAACTCTCTGTCAGTTCATTTGAAATGGCAGTTCTTAATAACAATGACATTTCCTGAAAAGCTGAGTAGATGTTATCCGAAAAACTCTTTTTATATTTCGGCGGGAAAACGACCAGGTTAACGACTATAGCAGAAATTGTTCCGACTAAAATAACCAAAAATCTTTCCAGGGCAAAGTACATATCCTCACCTGCACCGGAAGTCATGATTGCAGCTACCGTTACAAGAGTTAGTGGGATTGTGCTATCCATTTTTAATTTTAAGCTGAATGAAATCATAATCATAATCACCAAACCGATGGTGATCGGATTTTCGCCTAAAAAATAGATGAAAAACAACGAGATGGATGCGCCTAAGGTATTTGTAATCAATTGATCAGGCAATTGCTTCCAAGTCCGGTACAGCGATGGCTGTACAGCTAAAATAGCTGCAACCGCCGCAAACGCAATGTTGTCCAATTCGAAAAATCCACATACATATATGGCAATGATTACGGCTACGCCAGTTTTAAAAATACGAGGACCAAAAGTAATATCCATTTCTCCTTTCAGATAATAACGAACCGGAGGAATGCTTTTCACTCCCCAGTATCTCGTCAGGCAACTATTATCTTATATAATGTTGTCATTAAACTTTAAATTGCGATCGACAGTATGTCAAAAGTGAATCGTGCACTTCAGTATTTTATCATTGAATGTAAAAAGGAACTGTTCCCAAAAAGTCATTTTCACGCCCTTTTGGGACAGCCCCATTTTATACTATATTCGTTCGGCTCTACATGTTAATTCCTTAGAATAATGTAAACCACGTAAATGATGTAGATAACGGCTAACGCCGAACCTTCAATCCGTGAAATCTTATACTGGGTTCTTGCAAGAATCATTAAAAGAATGGACACAGCGATCATGACCCATACATCTAGAAAGATCTTTGAATCCACCGTTAAAGGATGGATCGTTGCGGAAGTTCCCAGTATGAAGAAAATGTTGAAGATATTGCTTCCGATAATATTACCCAACGCAATCTCTACCTGTTTCTTTAACGCTGCGGTTATAGAGGTGACCAATTCAGGAAGTGAAGTCCCTACAGCCACAATCGTCAAACCGACTAAGGTTTCACTCATTCCAAGCGACAGCGCGATTTGAATGCTGTTTTCTACCACGAGGTTCCCACCGAACACGATGGCCGCAAGTCCGCCAATTGTTAAAATCGTGTTTTTCACTTTGGACACGTTCGCGGTATCAACAGGATTTTCTTCGATGTTCAGTCGATCTTTTCTTGCCACTTCAAAAATATAGTAAAGAAAAATCACAAAGAAGAGGAGCAGCATAATGCCTTCAGTTCTTGTAATGAGGTTGCTGTCTGAAGATCCGATTTGAATGTCGCTAATTAAAAGCAGCAAGGCAACGGAACCCAACAAAGCAAAAGGAATTTCTTTCCGTATCGTCTCGCTCTGAACCATCAAAGGGAAAACCAGAGCTGTAACTCCGAGAATGAACGTGATATTAAAGATATTGCTGCCGACTACATTCCCGATCGCGACGTCACTGTTTCCTTCGAAGGCAGCAATAAAACTGACCGACGCTTCCGGTGCGCTTGTACCAAAAGCCACAATCGTTAAGCCGATCAATAGGGGGGAAACCCTCAAGCTTTGCGCTATTTTTGAAGCTCCTTCTACAAAATAATCAGCTCCTTTGATCAAAAGAGCGAATCCTACTAATAATAATAGATAAGTCATGTGTTGATTACTTCCTCCCTTTTTTTCTGTTTTTTAAAGAAAAATAAAGTTCCTCTTTCTATGCTCATACCCTTACAACTTATGTAAAAACCATAAGAAGTTGTCGCTCTGCATAAGAAATATGATGAATACAAAACGGTCGTGCCAGAAACGGCTCTGTTTCTGACACGTCTGTTTGTTCACTTTTCCGCTTCCCGCGCAGCCTTTACACTGCCTGGATCAAAAAAGTTATCCACCAAATCATAAATGGTGATGAGTTCGTAAAGAATCTTGAACTCCGGCGGGAATAGGGTAGGGTGCAAGGCATCACTTGTCGTGACGCCTTTGCTGTCTTCCCAAAAGAAATCAGTGATGATTTTTAATTGCTGCTGATGCGTTTTGTGGTCGTATTCATTGGAATTCTGCAAGTCGTCGGCAAGCTCTGCCACAGCCTGCATGATGATATTCCGCTCGGCTGGCGACCACTTGATGCTATGGAACGGGATGCGGAGCAGGGCATCCAAGTGAAACTCCAGGTTATGTAAAAAATGCAATTGCCGTTCCGCCATGCGAAGTTCGGCTTCCCGGTTGCGGACCCATGGGTACAGACTTGCTTCATCCCGTTGGTAATGAATTAATTTCTCCGTCTTTTTGATTTTCGTCGTCAGTTGCTTCACAAGCTGCTGCTCTTTCTGACGGTTTGCATCTCCGTCAAACAGAATGGTGTGGAAAGTCTGTTCCAGCATCGTTCCAGCGCGTTCGCTGATGCTTTGGATGTTTTTTAAAATATCCCACCGGTAGTTTGGCGGAAACACCAGCATGTTGACCGCAGTGGATACGAGCAGGCCAATCGTCGTGGTACCCAATCGAATGAAGAACGACACTAAGAAATGATCATGGATCACTTCCACCATCGCGACAGATGTCAACGTGGCAACGAGCAGACCGGCATGCAAATTGAGTCGGTAACAAACTAAAATAGTGGCAACGGCAGCGAGTGTATAGGTAATCGGGGAATTCCCGAATAGGGTAATAAAGAACACCGCGAATGCTGAGCCGATCGCAGATGCCGGGAACCGGACCAGTCCCTTTTTAATCGAATCGCTGACGGTGGGTTCAACTGTCACAATTGCAGTGATGACCGCAAAGACAGGCGGCCAGCCAAACCACAAACAAATTGTTGCTGTTATAAATATCGCTATCCCTGTTTTTAAAATTCGGCTGCCCTGGAAGGATCGCATCATTTGTTAAGCACCATCTCTTTTGCGTAGTATTTTTCAACGTAGTTTAGTATATCACCAAATTCTCTCTGGATTCCAAGACAATTTTTGTCAGGTTCGAGTATATGATAAGCAAGAGATGGACCGTTTTTTAGTTGTTCGGTAGACAGGAATTAAACATGAAAACCCCTTCCCAGAAATTGAAATCTGGAAAGGGGTTCTTGTGAAGAAACTTCTATTAGAATGTGTTGGTTATTGTATGCTTACTGAAATCCGGTGCTTGTCGCTTTTGGGTCGCCTGTTCGTAAGCGTAAGCCAGTTCGATCAAGCGTGCTTCGCTGAATGCCTGGGCGCTGAACGTGACACCGACTGGAACTCCGCTGCTTGTGTAGCCGGCAGGGACGGTGATGGACGGATAGCCCGCTTTTGCCGGAAGAGCAGCGCCGCGGTTGTTTTGGAATAACAGCGCATCCAGTTGGTGTTCGCGCATAACGAGGTCCAGTCCTTCCAGAGTGGAATGGCGCAAATCGGTTTGGCGGTGCTCCACATACGTCGGGTCAGCCGGATCGTCGCTCAAGGATTGGGATTTTTCCAGTTCCGCTTGGCCAAATTTCATGCAGCGGTCCGGGTCTTGTTTATTGAACTCGATGACATCCGCCAGTGATTTAACCGGCACCTCGTCAGGGACAGTGCTGAGGTACTCATTGACGCCTCGCTTGAATTCATACCATAAGACGTCTGATTCAAATGACTGCTGGGGAATTGTCATTTCTATCACAGTCGCACCGAGCAGTTTCAACTGTTCGATTGCCTCATCCATAATGGCACGTTCTTCTGGTTCTTCATTGTTTAAGAAGGTAAGATCGACACCGATGCGGGCGTCTTTTAAACCGTCCGTTTTCAAGTGCGGCGTGTAATCAGTTAATGCTTTACCGGCACTTGCGTGTGTTGCCGGGTCCTGTTCATCGACGCCGGTCATAGCGCCGAGCAAGATCGCGGCGTCTGCAACGGTGCGTGCCATCGGTCCTGCGGTATCCTGGCTTTCGGAAATCGGGATGATGCGCGAGCGGCTGATCAGTCCGACTGTCGGCTTGATGCCAACGATCGAGTTGGCGCTGGCGGGGCTCAAAATAGATCCCGAAGTTTCGGTACCGACACCGACAACGGCGAAATTCGATGCGATCGCAGCGCCTGTTCCTGAACTTGAGCCGCCGACATCTCCAGCTTTAAAGGTTTCGACTCCGTAAGGGTTCAGCACTTGCCCACCGAGTGAGCTGTAGCCGCTGACGCCTTCTTTTGACATGAAATACGCCCATTCGCTCAAGTTCACTTTGCCGAGAATGATGGCACCGGCATTTCTCAGCTGCGACGTGACAAACGAATCCTGCTGGGCAAAGTTGTTTTCGAGTGCGATAGTGCCGGCTGTTGTCGGCATCGGGTCCGTCGTTTCGATATTGTCTTTGAGCAGCACGGGAATGCCGTATAGCGGACCTTGCCCATCTTGCCCGCGCATGTCATCCAGCTCGGCAGCGATTTTCAGCGCGTCTGGATTGATGGTCAATACTGAGTTGATCTTCGGGCCATTGCGGTCATATGTCTCGATTTGATCGAGGTAGGCTTGCACCAATTCAACAGAAGTGAGTCGGTTTTCCTGAAAAGCCTGTTGAATATCTTCGATTGTTGCTTCATTTAATGTGAATGAGGTTTTCTCCATGGGTAAGCTCCTGACTATAAGTAATTTACATATCTTTAATTGTACACCAATTCTTAATTTTACATAAAGTATTGCTTTCAACTGGTGAGCGAGACTTGTAAAGAAGTGAGGACAATTCTGTTTATTTGCCGAAAAGCTTACTGGTTCTAGTTGGATTTCTTCCTCTGAGAGAGCGAAATCCAACTTAGCCAGTTAGTTTACAAAACCTAAACACATTGGTATATTGAGCGTGAATATGGCATTTCACAACTAAGCATGGAAAAAAGGTTAGTCAAATGGATGTGAAATTTCCCATTGGACAGTTGCACGTTCCAGATAGAGTGACGGCAGAAGATGTTCGGCAGTGGCTCAAGGAAATCGAGAGTTACACGACGCGGCTGCGGGAAGCCGTTGATTCGTTGAGTGATGAGAAGTTAGGCAAGACTTACAGGGAAGGCAGCTGGACTGTCCGTCAGCTGGTGCACCATATTGCGGACTCGCAAGTGGCCATGTACCAGCGCTTGAAACTAGCTGTAACGGAAGACAATCCGACCGTGCCCGGGTTCGATGAGGAAAAATGGGCTCAGCTTCCGGACAACCGACTGCCGGTAGAAAGTTCTATCCGTATGCTAGAAGGGCTGAATGAACGGATCGTTGCACTCGGAAAACAGATGACGGCCGAACAATTGGACCGGGTCTTCACCCACGAAACGGACGGTGAAATCCGCAGCGCCCAAAATCTCGCAAAGCTGTCTTGGCACGAAGAGCATCATTTGGCGCATATTAAGATTGCCGTGGGGAACTAAGCCTTCAACCGTAATTTTAGTAGTGAGCACACAAAAGGAATCCTTCCCATTTAGCAATGGAGAGGATTTTATTTAGTTTTATCGGGAAAGCTTGAAGGATCGAATCGGTTGAGTTTGCGAGGATGTAAGAGTAATCTGAAAATATAATTGAAAGGAGTGAAAGCAGATGAAAAACGCAATACCAGAAGTGACGTTGAACGATGGAACAAAATTACCGGTTACTGGACTGGGTACATATGGACTGTGGGGCAATGCCGGGGCGAACGCAGTCAGCAGTGGGATCAATGCCGGATATCGGCTGATTGACACGGCCTATAATTACGAAAACGAAGGAGCGGTGGGGGAAGGCATCAAGCGCAGCGGCATTTCCCGCGAGGAACTGTGGATCACTTCCAAGCTGCCAGGACGATATCACAGTTACGAAAAAGCATTGGTGGCAATTCAGGAATCGCTGTACCGTTCGAATTTGGATTATTTCGACCTCTATGTGATTCACTGGCCGCTTCCGAATCAAGATCTTTACGTGGAAGCGTGGCAGGCCTTGATTGATGCCCAGAAATGGGGGCTCGTCCGTTCGATTGGCGTCAGCAACTTCCTGCCTGAGCACCTAGAGCATATTATTCAGGAGACCGGCGTAACGCCAAGTCTCAACCAAGTGGAATTGCATCCGTTCTTTAACCAGGAAGAACAGCGGAAAGTGCACGCAGAACACAATATCCAAACCGAGTCGTGGAGCCCAATCGCCAGAGCGGCAGATATTGTGTCGAATAGAACCATTATAAAAATTGCCGAAGCCCACAACAAGACCGTTCCGCAAGTGGTGCTCCGCTGGCAGTACCAAATCGGCTCGGTATCGATTCCGCGTTCCACATCTCCACAGCGGCAACGGGAAAACCTGGCTATTTTTGACTTTGAACTAAGCGAATCCGAAATGGCTGCGATTGCGGGCATGTCGCATCCGGATGGCAGACTGTTTGGGATGGATCCAGCTACGCATGAGGAGTTTTAAAGTAGACACCAGCCAAATAACTGGAAGAGCTTTTTCAAGTTAAATGTAACGAGTGTATTTGCAAACCCACCGATGGAATCGATTCCATCGGTGGGTTTTGTTGTGGAAATTTTTTTATAGAAATCAATTGAAATGGAAAATTTATGTATTTCAAATTGGGTTTTTATGATACGATTTACTCATGTCTAAAGTAACGGTTATTTTTAATGATAGTAAGTAAATGTTTAGCTGAAGAATTTGCAAGTTTACGAAAAGGGGAAAGATAAAATGAAAATTACAATGAAAATGAGTGTAGAAGCCTATCCAATAGCAAAGCGGGTTTATTCCGGACAATTAACGAGAACTGACGGGAAAAGTGAAATTAATCGCGTTTCTGGTATGAACGAAGGATCGGCCAGTGCATACATCACGATTTTTTTAGCGATGATGAACGGGGAAGAGTACAAGCGAGCATTTAATAACGAAACCAATCGATTTTTATTTGAAAGCATCCGAAGAGATTTCGGAGAGCAATACTACAAAAAAGCATTAACTGCCGCACAAAAGCACATCAATTACTATGGAACCTTAGGAAGAGGAAATCTAAACGGACTTCAACGGATTGTAGATGAGCTAAAGCGTTAATTCTTTCAGAAGCGGAAAATCCAACTTACCTATAGAAAGTGAGATAAGTAATATGAAATTTACCGAAGGTTTTGGAATGGGACTAGAGATGCTGTGGACGATTGTGTTAGCCAATCCGTTACTAATTGGAATTCTGGCATTCTTCTTTATTAGTTCATTGGTGCTGGGACTTGTTCAAAAGACATTAAGATACAACAAACTGAAAAAATCAGGCATCTTTCACGTAGATGAAATGACGGGAAGAGAATTTGAAGAATATCTTCGGGTTCTCTTCCGCGAAAGAGGATACCATGTTCTATTAACGCCGGCCACTGGTGATTTTGGAGCTGATCTCATCTTATCCGATAAAAATAAAAAAATTGTCGTGCAGGCAAAGCGCTATAAAAAGAATGTTGGATTAAAGGCCGTACAGGAAGTTTCGACTGCCAAAAATCACTTCAATGCAGATGAATGTTGGGTAGTCACTAACAGCTATTATACGGAGCCAGCCAAGAAATTGGCTGCATCTAACAAAGTACGTCTGGTGGATCGTGAGTTGTTAATAAAATGGATGCTGGAGATGAAAAAGAGTCAAGAAACTAAAGGTACCGCTGCTGTAGGGAAAGTGGAATAATAATAGTCTTGCTTCTTGGAATTTGGAAATCTAAGCAGCCGGATTTCTAGTAAAAAAGTTCAGTATATAGGTGTTTGTCCCTTGACAGGACACCTTTTAGTGTCGTATTATTAAGACACTAAAAGGTGTCCTATTTGTGAGGAGGGAGGATTTGGATAAAAAAATAGAAGGACATGATGTGTATGCAGCGATTGCTGATCCGACAAGGCGTGAATTGCTTCGTTTGTTGGCAGAAGCAGGGGAACTGCCACTGCACGAATTGACGGTCCATTTCCAAATTGGGCGTACGGCAGTTTCCAAACATTTGGCTGTCTTAAAGGAAGCAGGTTTGGTTACCGTCCAAAAGGTTGGAAGGGAAACAAGGTATCGAATAAATGCGGCTCCTTTGGAAGAAATCCAGGACTGGGTATCTTTTTACGAGAGTTTCTGGACACAGAAAGTGACGCATTTAAAAAAACTATTATCGGAGGAATAGACTATGGCAGACGTTACATTGGATTTTCAATTAAAGAGTTCCATTGAAAAAGTTTGGAAGGCTTTAACGGATTCAGATGTGCTGGCACAGTGGATATGGGACAACGATTTTAAACCGGCTGTCGGAGAAAAATTCCAATTCCGTTCGGAACCGAACGAATGGTGGGACGGAATCGTTAATGGGGAAGTTCTGGAAGTGGATGAGCCACGCAGCTTGTCATATATTTGGGCAAGTGCTGGAGAAACTACGACAATTACATGGTCATTGAAAAAGGGGGCAGATGGTTTGACACATGTGCACTTTGAACAAACCGGCTTTAGTGAAGAAACCAAATCAACCAAGGGAGCTCTAGAAGGCGCCAAATCCAGTTGGGAAAACTTTGGAGAGCAACTCGAGGGAGTATTGGAAAAATGATTGCATTGCGATTCGACTGAAATTGGGCTTTAAAGCAACGGGATAGCAGCAACGCTAAACAGGTTACTAAATATGGTGGGAACTGCCAATTAGTGTCCTGTTTCCCCCAATTAAAGGAGGATAAGGTTATGAACTTCGTACAAGATACCTTAGCTATACTCCAAAAGAGAGAATTGATGTTTTGGAAAGCCAGAAGGAGTCAGAAGGAATTTACTCCTTTTTGTTCGAAAAAGACGAGGATTTGAATTGGAAAGCAGGACAGCATGGCTTGTTTACGATTACCCATAAGAAGATAAAAAAGCCGACACGGCCATTTACAATTGCATCTGCACCTAAGGAGAATGTCATTAGGATCACGACACGCATCGGTGATCAACCAAGTGAATTCAAAAGTGCCATGCTGGAATTGACACAGGGCATGAAAATCAAACTGAATGGTCCAGTGGGAAAGTTTTACCTCAACGGAAACAGCCCGACTCTTCTGGTTGCAGGCGGAATGGGCATCACTCCATTCCGGTCGATCGTTAAACAACTGGAGGCGGAAGGCAATGGGCATGATCACGAAATCCAGCTGCTGTACTTGGACAGCAAGGGAGTCTATCCATTCAAAGATGAATTTGACGCGATTGCTGCTCACTCTTTGATAGACATCACTTATGTTGTGACACGGGATGAGTTGCGTAGAGAGCTGGACAATTTTTTAAGCTTGCATAAGAACGGGGGCACCTACTATATAGCAGGGCCAAAGCAAATGGTGAAAGAACTTGCCGCTTATTTAAAAGAAAAGGATATTGCAAAACGCAAAATCATTAAGGATGTTTTTTTAGGGTATTAAAAGCATCAAGCACCAGTTGCTTGGATAAGCAATGTCTTTCCGGTTTTTCCCGGGAAGGCATTTTTTATTGGCTGTTCCTTTTGACTGAAAAAAGGTTGAAAGAAGGCGATGCACGCCATATAATATACCGCATCAGTATAGGAGCGGTTCTCTTATTCCATGCAATGCACTAGATTTGATTGCTGACTTTTCATTCGAAAGAAAAGGGGATGACGGAAAATGAAAGCCATGGTTTGTACACGGTATGGACCGCCGGAAGTGTTGGAACTTCAGGAGCTGGACAAGCCGGTGCCGAAAGCCAATGAAATCGGGATAAAAGTTCGGGCATCTACCGCAACAGCAGGAGACTGCGAAATGCGAAACTTTGCCTTTCCGTTGTTTTTGTGGGTTCCGTTGCGGCTATTTTTTGGTTTGCGGAAACCGAGATTGAACGTATTGGGACAGGAGTTTGCCGGAGAAATTGAATCGGTGGGAAGCGAGCAGACGCTATTTCAACTAGGCGACCGTGTATTTGGTTCGACGGAATTGAAGCTTGGCGCTAATGCCGACTTCATCTGTCTTCCCAGCAGTTATGCCATCATCCGTATGCCGGAAGGGGTTAGTTTTGAAGAAGCGGCCACCATCCCGACAGGTGGAATGAATGCCTTGTTTTTTCTTCGAAAAGCCAAAATTCAAGCTGGCCAAAAAGTGTTGATTATCGGAGCAGGTGGGAGCATCGGCACGATGGCTGTTCAACTTGCCAAAAACTCAGGTGCTGAAGTGACGGCTGTCGACAGCAAAGAAAAGTTGGACATACTTTTATCCATCGGCGCGGACAAAGTAATTGATTATCAGCAGGAAGATTTTACGGTAACTGGTGAAACTTATGATGTGGTCTTCGATATTGTGGGAAAGGCCTCTTTTTCTAAAACCATCAAATTATTGAAACCTAAAGGGGTCTACTTGATCGGCAACCCGGGCCTCAGCAAAATATTTCGGAGATTTTTACCAATGATGAAAAACGATCGGAAAATCGTTGTGGCCGCGGCCGACTACAAAACCGAAGATTTACGCTACTTGGGCGAGCTGTTGGCGGATGGCAAAATCAAAGGGGTCATTGACCAAACATTCCCTTTGAAAGAGCTGCGACAAGCGCATCATTATGTGGAAAGTGGAGCGAAAAAAGGGAATGTCGTGATCACCCATCAATAACAAAAAGATTGTGAAAAACAGAAGGTCAAAAGTTCTTCTGTTCCTACACCCAATGCTTCTGCGTGTTGGGTGTTTTAAAAATTTGTAAGGCAGTTCAAAAGGCTTTCCAACTTTTCCACGGATAGGTAAAGAAGAGGAGGTAATGGAGAATGGGCAGATTAGACGGCAAAGTAGCCATCATCACAGGAGGCGCAAGAGGAATGGGGGCCGCACATGCAAAGCGGTTTCTGGAAGAAGGGGCAAAAGTGATGATTACGGATATTTTGGAAACAGAAGGCAGAGCGATAGCAAGCAATCTTGGCGGCAACATCAAGTTCATGAAGCATGATGTCACAAAGACTCTGGAATGGGAACAAGTGATTGCTGAGACAGAATCCACATTTGGACCTGTCAGCGTCTTGGTGAATAATGCGGGAATTGCGTTGCTCAAATCCATCGACAACCTGACAGAGGCGCAGTTCCGGCGAGTTATTGATGTCAACCAAGTGTCGGTATTTCTGGGGATGAAGTATGTGCTTTCGTCTATGAAAAGGGCGGAAAGCGGGTCCATTATTAATATTTCATCGATTAGTGGATTACAAGGAAACGAAGACTCCATCGCTTATAGTGCTTCGAAATTTGCGGTAAGGGGCATGACAAAAAGTGCCGCTATCGAGCTCGGAAAAGAAGGCATCCGTGTGAATTCCGTTCATCCAGGGATTACCGAAACCCCAATGGTCCGAAAAAGCCGCGTCAGCAAGCTGGCTAGGGCCATTCCGCTGCAGCGTACAGCCCAGCCAGAGGAAGTCAGCGACCTCATTGTCTACTTGGCTTCCAATGAATCGAGCTATGTCACCGGTGCTGAATTTGTGATTGACGGTGGTTTGACCGCAAAATTATAAAGAGAAGCTTCACGCAAACGCAATCTTTTACAAAAGCAGCCAAGTTTGGCGTCACTACTTCTATTGCACTGGAAATCGAGGTGCTTCTTTTTCAATCTTTTTGTGTAAGGCGGGCAGCAACAGGGAATCCTTTTACTATACTAAGTTGCGTTAATAAACTATAGTAACCGGTACTGCATAAAATAGTTTTGCGGATGCTTTAGTTAAATGTATACAATCGGACAATTCCTTGAATGGATTGGAAAAGGAGAATGTCAACGTGGCAGATAAACGAGATGAAATTATACTAAGAGGGCTTCAAGAAAACAACTTGAAGAACATTGATTTAAATATCCCAAAAGAAAAAATAAATGTCTTTACCGGCCTGTCGGGTTCAGGGAAAAGCTCCGTCGTCTTTGATACCTTGGCGACCGAAAGCAGAAGGCAAATGACATTGAACTATCCATTGTATGTAAGGCATCAGATGCCGCGTTATGAAAGGCCGCATGCGGACTTGATGCAGCATTTAAGCCCGGTCGTTGTCGTGGAACAGAAACCGGTAAAAGGCAACGCGCGCTCGACGGTTGGTACCTATACGGACATCGATCCGTTGATTCGACTGTTGTTTTCGCGAATCGGCAGCCCTTCGATCGGTTCAGCAACTGAATTTTCGAGTGAGGGTTCTTTCGGAAACTGTCCGGAATGCAGCGGATATGGAGAAATCGTTGCGCCGGATATTACCAAACTCATCGATCACACGAAGTCACTCAGAGAATCCGCAGTGCAATTCAAGCCGCTGGCGCCGCCTGGCTGGCAGGGCAGGTGGATGGTGGACGGCGGATTGTTTGACCCTGATCTCCCCATCAAAGATTTCACGGAAGAAAAATACAATATGCTTGTCTACGGCCCCCCGGAAGGCGAGCGGGCATTCAGCACCTATTATTACAAAGTAGGCAATCGGGAAATCGAATGGGACGGCATCCTTCCCCGGTTTATTCGCCTGTACATTAACCGGGACCTCACGAAACTGAAAATAACGTCCCAGGATGACGTCTTGGCGATGACGACACACACTGCGTGCCCAACTTGCGAAGGATCGGGATTAAATCCGAAAGTGCTGGAATGCAAAATCAACGGGTTGAATATCGTGCATTACGACCGATTGGAACTGACAGAATTGCTGGGTGAACTAGCGAAAATAAAAGATCCTGTCGGAAAATCCATCGCACAGCAAGCGTATCCGAATGTAAAACAGCTGGTTGACTTGGGGCTGGGTTATTTGAGTCTGTCGCGAAAAATGGGAACTTTGTCCGGCGGAGAAGCGCAGCGCGTGAAGATTGCTCGTCATTTGGGCAGCAGCCTGAACAACATCACCTACATCTTTGACGAACCCAGTGCAGGACTGCATCCGGAAGAAATTGAGATGTTGACGCATATGTTGGAAAGTCTGCGGGACAATTACAATACAGTCGTGGTAATTGAACACAATTTAGCGGTTATCAAAACAGCAGACGAAATCATTGAGATGGGGACAGGAGCCGGCGTAAGCGGCGGCGAAGTGGTCTATCAAGGCGAACTGGAAGGGTTGAAAAAAGTATCAGCCATCACTAATTTGGACCATAAACCGACCATCAATAAGAATCCGCGAAAAGCTGAAGAAAGATTCTCCATAAGCAACGCTTCTGCCAACAACTTAAAAAATGTCAGCGTGGACATTCCTAAAAATGTTCTAGTCTCGGTATGCGGCGTTTCCGGTTCTGGCAAAAGTTCGTTAATGTTTGGCGCATTTACCGAAAACTACCCTGAAACCATTTCAGTCGGCCAAGGCAGCATCGGAACGTCCAGCCGTTCGACACTTGCGACTTACATGGGAATCATGGATGACATCCGGTCGATCCTGTCAAAAGAAACCGGACAACCCGTGGGATTGTTCAGCTTTAATTCATCAGGTGCTTGTCCTGTCTGCGAGGGCAAAGGCGTCACCACGCCAGACGTCGCTTTTGCGGATCCCGTGAGCGTCACATGTGAAGCGTGCCGGGGGACGAGGTATTCAGAAGAAGCCTTGTCTTACCGCTACAAAGGAAGAAATATCGTAGAAATTTTAGAACTCACAATCGATGAAACCAATCAGTATTTAAGCATGCCAAAAATCGTCAAAAAAGTAGATACTTTAACAGATGTCGGATTGGGGTACCTGACACTCGGCCAGACGACCAGTTCGTTAAGCGGAGGAGAAGTGCAGCGCCTCAAACTCGCCAGCCACTTGAAAAAAGAAGGGCAAATTTATTTATTGGATGAACCTTCACTCGGGCTGCACACAAAAGATAATGATCATCTACTGGATGTTTTCCAAGGCCTTGTAAACAAAGGCAATTCGGTCATCCTTGTTGAACACAATTTAAACTTTATTGCAGCGAGCGACTGGGTTATTGAAATGGGTCCAAGCGGAGGCAAAAAAGGCGGCGAAGTGTTGTTTGAAGGGACACCGGAAGAAATGCTCGATGCTGACACTTTAACGGCGAAGTGGCTGAGAAAAGGTGTAGAGGTGTAATCGCAAACTGATTGGTACTACAGAGTGAAATAGCAAATGTGCGGGCGACTCCAGTCGCCCGCACATTTTTTGGTTCCTTGATTTCTGACTTGTTCCGTTTCGGACAAAAAACAGATTTTTTGCATGTTTATGCATTTGAAAAAGTGGGGTGAATAGCGTTGTATGATATCTAGATATTTAAGTATCAAGAGATGGATGCATCATTATTGACGTTAGAAAACAAGAGGACTAAGATGATGTTGCATATATATTTAATTCGCAGCATATGTAAACAAGGTATGAACTCAAAAATCAGGAGGAATGACGTTATGAAAGCAGCAGTATGGTATGGAGAAAAAGACATTCGCATCGAAGAACGGGAGTTAAAAACATTAAAAGACAATGAAGTAACGGTCCGTGTCGCATGGGCAGGAATTTGCGGCAGTGATTTGCATGAGTACCAAGAAGGCCCGGTTTTTGTCCCTACGGAAAAAGAAGACCAATTAACGGGGCAAGTCGCACCCCTGATCATGGGTCACGAATTTGCTGGTGTCATCGAAAAAGTGGGATCACAAGTAACCAAGTTTAACGTGGGAGATCGTGTCGCGATTAATCCTACGTTAACTTTTGGCAATAAACCGGAAGACATTGACCAATACGATGGCTTTAGCTTTATCGGTCTTCATGGAGATGGTGGCTTCACGAAGTTTGCCAACGCACCCGAATCGAATGTCTACCTTCTTCCGGAAACCTTAAGCCTGCAAGAAGGCGCGCTTGTTGAACCCACTGCTGTGGCGGTTCAAGCCATCAAAGAAGGCGGCCTTCAATTTGGCGATACGACCGCCATATTTGGAGCCGGCCCTATTGGCTTGGTAACGGTAATTGCGGCAAAAGCGGCAGGAGCCAGCAAAATCATTGTCTTGGATTTATCCGAAACGCGTCTGGAAAAAGCAAAAGAATTAGGGGCTACGCATATCGTCAACTCCGGAACTGAAAATGCTGTCGAAGCCATTCGGGCAATTGTTCCCGAAGGAGTCGATGTATCATTCGAAGTGGCCGGTGTTGCGCCAACCTTTACACAGGCCATTGCGGCAACAAAAGCGCGTGGAACGATGGTAATTGTCTCTATTTTCGCGAGACCCATTGAATGGAATCCGCTTCAATTGACCAATACCGGTGTGAAAATCACATCTTCGATTGCCTACACACCGACGTCATTCCAACAAACGGTAGACTTGATGGGGACGGGCCAATTAAATCCAAAAAGCATTGTCACCTCTCAAATTCAATTGGATGACATTGTGGAAAAAGGCTTCGAGGCGTTAACGAAAGATAAAACACAAGTGAAAATCCTTGTGGAGTTAAGCGGTGAAAAGTAAGCATTAAGTGTTCAAATTTCAGTTCAATAAGAACTCCTGCTCAAAGTATGACTAGAGCCACCAGAAATCCGCCTATTCAACGATAGAGCGGATTTCTTTTACATCCTTGCTGAAACTGGGTCTGATTGAGTGACTTTATAGAAAACAACTAAATTCAGAGGAGGAAAGTTTATGGAGTTCCTGAAAGTGGATGGCAAAATCAAACCCGGAAAACTGGCGTTGAGCATAATGGTGCCGGTTGTCGGTGGTTCACTGGTCGGCGCGTTCGCAAACAACAACACCCAAGAAGAATACGCCGAATTGAAAAGGCCTTCTTTATCCCCGCCGCCTTGGGTATTTCCCTTGGCATGGACCGCTTTATACACTTCCATGGGACTGGCAAAATACCGCGCGGCCGAAAAAGCCGCGTTGAAAGGAGAAGCAGGAAAAGTGTTGCTTCCTTATAATTTGCAATTGGGCCTAAACTTCCTGTGGTCATTCCTTTTCTTCAAATGGAAACTGCGCGGCGCTGCGCTTGTAGAAATGGCTTTGCTACTCGCAACAATCACATGGACGACGTATGAATTTTACCAATACGATCAAACCGCAGGCAACCTCATGATCCCTTATATTGCTTGGGTAATGTTCGCAATGGGCTTAAACAGCTCGATTTGGATGCTCAATAAATGAACGATGAGAGAGCAGACCAGGGCGCATACTAAGCACCTATTCATTTCATATCGGTGATGCCTTTCCATCTTAAGTGAATCAAAGTGAGATAAGGACAATTCATGTGAAAAACCAACGATTGAAATTGTCTTTTTTGTTCGTTTGTTTGAACTCGAAAGAATTCGGGAAATACTAGTATTAGGATAGTTTATCATTCAGAGGAGGAAATCGAACATGGCAAAAGTATTAGCAGTATTATCAAGCGGACACAAGGATACAGAAAATAATTACGAAACCGGCTGGTGGGCGGAAGAATTGTTTGCACCAATGGAAGTCTTGGAAAAAGCGGGACATCAAGTAGACCTGGCTTCACCACTGGGCGGAAAACCTGAACTGGACAAAGTCAGCATCAGTGAAGATTATGATCCTGAAGGCAAGTACAAAAAAATGTACGAATCGGGATTAGCCGATAACACAACAGCTCTTTCGGAAGTTACTCCAGAAGACTATGACGCAGTCTTCATCGTGGGCGGCCACGGAGCGATGTACGACCTGGCTGAGAATGAAACACTGCACAGCATCATTAACGCTGTTTACGACAACGGAAACATCGTGTCAGCGGTATGTCATGGACCAGCTCCATTGCTTTGGACAAAACGTCCGGATGGCAAGAGCATCATTTCCGGACTGGACGTAACCGGATATCCGGAAGCGGTTGAACCTGAAGGCCTGCCTGCGATTCTGCCATTCAGCCTGGAAGGGAAAATGAGCGAAGTGGCTAATTATTCTGCCGAGCAAAAAGTAGTATGGGGCAATGACCAATTGGTAACCGGACGCGATCCGTTTTCTTCTGAAGAATTGGCCGAGGAATTGGTAAAGGCCTTTGAGAAGAGAAACAAGCAGGGCAACTAAATGATGGAACCCATCGTCATTACCGCAATCCTGAAGCCAAAGGAACACATGGAAGAACGATTATTGGCGGAATTAAACAAAGTTCAGGAAGCTTCGCAAGCAGAAGATGGCTGCCTGAACTATGTTCTCCACCAATCAATTGAAGACCATACGTTTGTCCTTCATGAAACATGGAAAGACCAGGATGCTTTACAGAGCCATATCGAATCTCTCCATTACCAGGAATACCGCGCGAATATTGCGGATCTGGTGTCGGAGAGAGAAGTTTACAAGCTGAAGGCAATCTGATTCGTTAGCAATTCCATAGAATACCGAAAACAGAACTTTGCAGAGAACCATTGCAAAGTTCTGTTTTTCTTTTGGCATTGCGATTACAGAGCCGCTCATCTGGAATAATATAGGCAACGACCAGTCAATAAGGCGGGTCTTTTTAGTCGTGGCAGCGGTTCGAATGAATTAAGTATTTGATTTTATAAAAAATTTATTCTATTCGTACATCTATTTAGTTAGAATAGGAATAGATTGAAAATGGCGGCTGCATCTGCAACGGATGGGAGAGCGGCGGCTGACATACAGCACAGAATAAACTAGTGTGGGGGAATGGGTATGAACGTATTGAAAATGTGGAACCGGATCAGTCTTGTGAAACAAATCCTGATCGGCTTGGTCTTAGGGGTAGTCTTGGCGGTTGCGATTCCGGAAACTGCGGCATCATTGACGATTTTTGGCACCTTGTTTGTCGGAGCACTGAAAGCGATAGCGCCTGTCCTCGTGTTGTTCCTGGTCATGGCATCGATTGCCCAGCATAAAAAAGGACAGCAGACGAATATGAAATCGATCGTTTTTCTTTATTTATTAGGGACATTTTTAGCAGGGCTTGTCGCAGTCGTTGCGAGCTTCATCTTCCCGGTCAGCATTGCACTTACGCAAGGAGCTGAAGGCTTGACGCCTCCGGGCAATGCAATTGAAGTTCTCAAAACTTTGGTGTTAAACGTGGTCGACAACCCAGTCAACGCGCTTGTGAATGCAAACTATATCGGTATTTTGGCGTGGGCAATCGTCCTTGGCCTGGCATTGCGAAATGCCGCGGATACGACCAAAACGGTTATTACAAATGTGTCGGATGCTGTGGCGAAGATGGTCGGCTGGATCATTAAATTCGCGCCGTTTGGCATCATGGGTCTTGTCATCGAGTCGATTACGACAAACGGACTGTCATCGCTCTTGGGCTACGGCAAACTATTGGCGCTGTTGATCGGCTGTATGCTTTTCTTTGCGCTAGTGGTCAACCCGCTTATCGTATTCGTCAATATCCGCCGCAATCCGTATCCGCTAGTCTTCAAATGTTTGCGCGAAAGCGGCATTACGGCATTCTTTACCCGCAGCTCGGCTGCAAACATTCCGGTCAATATGACGCTTTGCGAAAAGCTGGGCTTGGACAAAGGCACTTACTCTGTCTCTATTCCGCTTGGTGCAACAGTCAACATGGCTGGAGCCGCAATTACGATTTCCGTTTTGACGCTTGCAGCGGTCAATACGCTTGGCATCCAAGTGGATATCCCGACAGCAATCATGCTTAGCATTCTGGCAGCAGTATGTGCATGCGGAGCTTCTGGTGTGGCGGGCGGCTCGCTGTTGTTGATCCCGCTGGCGTGCAGTTTGTTCGGCATCCCGGCTGACGTAGCAATGCAAGTGGTCGGCGTCGGCTTCATCATCGGCGTGCTGCAGGATTCTTTTGAAACGGCTTTAAACTCTTCAACAGACGTGCTGTTCACAGCAACGGCTGAATACAAGAAGCGTTTGAAAGAAGGCCACGAAGTAGTGGTCGGGAAAAGTTTTGAGATCAATAAACCTTCTGAAGACTTGGTGAAAAGTTAAGATGTTTGGCTGATGTTACTTGGACCTTCAAATAAGGCTGCATCGCCAACGAAACAGGTTTTGTTAAAAGGCAAAGCACCGCTCCGGCAAAAATCGGAGCGGTGCTTTTTGGTGTTGGTATTGGGTGTCAGGGCAGGAGTACACTTTTTTGAACGCTTGTTTCATTGCTCAATAGCCACGTCATTTAGTGGAAGGAAAACAGGTGGCATCGCGAGATTTGATTTTCTTTAGTTAAACTCTCGAATTCACTCCTTTTTCCTGTCAGTTGCTATATTTTCTATATAATTCACTGCTTTTTGCAAACCATTTTCCGATTGGATTTCGTTTTTTATACGCTGTGCATTCTTTAGATAATCTTCATTATCCATTTGTTCTAAGGCATGTACTAGGTCAGACACTTCTAGATTTTTTTCGCGCAATGGCTTTATTGAATAGCCGTTTTTATATAATCGATTTGCCCAAAACGGCTGGTCGACTGTAAACGGCATGATTAACTGTGGGACCCCACTCAATAAAGCTTCAGACATTGTTCCAACACCGCCATGATGGATAATGCCTTTCGAACGCTTGAAAAGAAGTCGGTGAGGTGCCTTTTCAACAGCCATTATATCCAGCTCCTGAGTAAATGTCATACCACTTGTTCCGGTCAGCACAATGGCTCGATTATTTGTTTCCTTTAAGGCCTGAACCAATTTTTGTTTGAAACTTGCTGGGTCTTTTAAAGGCATAGAACTGAACGATACCACAATGGGGTTCGTTCCTTTGTCCAAGAATTCTTCGATTTCATTGGACAGTGTTTCTTCGCCTAAATTTAAGAAGAAAAAACCGGATAAAAAAACGCGGCTATTCCAACTTTCTACTTCTTTAAAAAGAAAAGGGCTAATGGGATAAAGTATGGGGATAGGCGAACCATTCATTTCATATGTGTATAGGCCGGCTTTTCTTTTTGGCAAGTTTAATGTTTTTTTTCTAAAGTCGTTGATTTGTTTTATAAAAGGCCGCTCACCTAATGCCACAACCTTATAGGATAATCTATTTAATATGGGGCCAAAGTTTTTATTGGGCGATACAGAGAAATTCGGGAATTCTGTTATCGGATACATGATGGGGACAGGGGGTAAACAAATACAAGGAATATTATAATGTACAGCTATATCAACAGCACCAAGAGCCTTAGGATGATAAATAATCAGCTCTGCTTTTTGTGAAGCCTGAAAAAAGTCATCCATACTCCTTCTGTAAGTCGGTGTAATCACCGTTTTTGAAAACTTCACCATTTTAATTAGATTAAAGTTCCCGCCGTTAAAAACCCTGCTGCCTTCCTCGCTCTCTATGATGGCCATTAAATCAGCCGATGCTGCTTGAAAAGCAATTCCATTCTCTTCTATAAAACCCTTGAAAGTAGCACCTGTGCAAATGGTAACTTCATGATCATGTTTTATAAGTTCCTTACCAAGCGCAACATACGGTTGTACATCGCCTCTGCTGCCTAGTGTCAGGATTGTAATCCTCATGTTTTCACCACCCCGCATTTATCAAAGAATTCCGCCGACAGTGTCGTCGGAATAACTTGATTTTCTATTGTGGTAAGTTCTTTGTCAATAATATCTAGAGATTATGGCTAGAATTGAATACCAGTTATTGGCTGCATTCAGAGGACTTTGAAATTTTATTTCCCAAAAAGCTGAAGTACTAGAGGCAGTATCCACTGTTGCCGAAACTCCGCTATTTCTGCACATCTAGCGTATACATTTGAAGTACAGACATATGCCAGAACTAAAAAAGGAGGTAGAAAGCAATGATGGGACCCGAATGGGGAATGGGACTGGGAGGAGGATTTTTGGTGTTAATCATCGTAATCGTTCCCAGAATGACTCCAGTGCAGATGCATTGGACATCGCCAAGAAACGGCTAGCTAAAGGTGAGATAACTACTGAAGAATTTGAAGAAATCAAGAAAAGGCTTTTATAAAACAAAGACTATTATTGCATTTTCAGGATGTTTCATAAGTGGTTATAATGGAGTTGTCCATTTGGGCTTTTATGAACTGTTGGCAGTATAGTGAGTTATAGATTCCTAGAAAAAAATGCCTTCCCATTTTGTCGGGAAGGCATTTTTAAATTCTTGGATAAAGCGTACTTTTGTTACGTTCTTCTGCATTTTCAACTCTCAAAGCCCCGCTTCGTCCCGGACATCTTCTTCCGTGATGCTGCCTAGGGGTCCGGATCCTTTTACAGCTTCCAGATTAACTCCAAGATCTTTGGCAAGTCTGCGAAGCCTCGGTGACACCCGTACGAAACTTTTGGATGCTTGGCTATTAGAGTTCGCTTCGGTTTCTGATTCCGGAGCGGCGGGTTGATCTTGGACGGGAGCTTCTTGGCCCCGAGCCCCGTCAGGATCAATCGTTGCCAGCACGTCACCAACTTTTGCAGAGGTCCCGCGTTTAACCGCAATTTCTTGTACGGTGCCGCTGCTTTCGGCAGTGATTTCAGAAACGGCTTTTTCCGTCTGGACTTCCACCAGCGGCTGTCCTTTCTCCACAAAATCGCCTACTGACACAAACCACAGAACCATCAAGCTTTCTTCCACATCTTCCGCTAACTGCGGCAATCGGACTTCGATCATTCCAACACCTCCAGAGTCACTATGCTTCATCCATCATCTTTTTCACTTGTTCGTAGATTTTATTCGGCCCGGGAATGACGAAGTCTTCCAGCACGCCACTATAGGGAATCGGCACATCCGGTATAGCCAGTCGGCTGATCGGCGCTTCCATTTCAAAAAACGCTTCTTCTGCGACGATTGCCGAAACTTCCGCTGTCATGCCATAGGATAGGTAATCTTCATCGACCACTAGGAGTCGATGGGTTTTCTTGACGGACTCGATGATGGTGTCTTTATCAATCGGTGCCAGCGACCGCAAATCGATGACTTCCGCTTCGATGCCATCTTTGGCAAGGCGCTCTGCGGCTTCGACTGCGTAATGGGTCATCATTTGGATGCCGACGATGGTCACATCTGTTCCTTCCCGCACGACTTTTGCTTTGTTCAGCGGAACGGTATAGGATTCTTCAGGCACGTGGTCTACGGCGACATCCAACTGTTTCATCCATCCGAGTCCTTGCAGTGATTTATGGAACATGAAAACAACCGGATCGTCATCGCGGATTGCGGACACCATCATCCCTTTTAAATCATACGGATTGGACGGTGCGACCACTTTCATTCCAGGCATATGAGCAAACGTTGCATAGAGTGTTTGGGAGTGCTGGCCAGCGTCGCGGTAACCGCCGCCGACAGAAGTCATCAGCACCATCGGCAGTTTGACATTGCCGCCCGACATATAAGGGATTTTCGCCATATGGTTATAAATTTGGTCCATGCAGACGCCAAAAAAGTCGACGAACATCAATTCCGCAATGGGGCGCATGCCTTCCGCTGCAGCCCCAATAGCAGCTCCGATAAACGCGGTTTCAGAAATCGGAGTATCGAGTACGCGTTCAGGTCCGAACTTTTCGATCAATCCTTGCGTCGAACCAAAGATGCCTCCGTATTTCCCGATATCCTCTCCGAGTACAAAGACATTCGGATCCTTTTCCATTTCCTGCGAAATCGCTTCAGCCATTGCTTTATTGCCGGTCAACATTCGTTTTTTCGCTGTTTCCACAATAGATCGGCTCCTCTCCTGTTTTATGAGCTAAAGACATCTTTCAGCGCAGATTCTGGATTCGGATAGCTGCTGTCTCTCGCAAACTGGTACGCTTCATCCACTTCCTGTTTGGCACGTGTTTCCATGTTTTCAAGATCTTTTTCACTGACGCTTTCGGATTCAGCCAACATCTTTCTCAGCTTATTGATCGGATCGAGTTG
This sequence comes from Planococcus sp. TJ-307, assembly GCF_058268435.1. NCBI lineage: Bacteria > Bacillati > Bacillota > Bacilli > Caryophanales > Caryophanaceae > Planococcus > Planococcus sp. TJ-307. The sequence continues at coordinate 224,541 of NZ_JBZDOJ010000003.1, read as the reverse complement.
GCGAAGTCCCGGCACTTCCGTCTGGTCCCGGTAGAGTTCTGGATCTCCCTGGAAATGGCCCAAATAACGGTAAGTTTCGATTTCGATGATGGTCGGGCCTTGGCCGTTGCGTGCTCTGGCAACGGCTTCTTCCGCTGCTTTATACATGGCAATCGGATCGTTGTCTTTTACATAAGCACCGGCAATGCCGTAAGCTGAAGCCCGCAAATCATTGGATGCAACAGAAGTTGACGCTTTTTTCGACACAGAAATGCCGTATGAATTGTCTTCCACTACAACAATAAGCGGCAGATTCCATACAGCTGCGAGATTAAGCGATTCATGAAAAGCACCGGCATTTGCGGCACCCTCTCCGATAAAGGCAACGGCCACCCAGTCTTTTCCTTTCATTTTGCTGGTCATGGCGGCGCCAACTGCATGGGGAATACCGGCACCGACAATACCTCCGCACGAAAACTTCACTTCCGGATCAAACAAGTGCATATGTCCGCCTTTTCCTTTGCCGAGCCCCGTTTCTTTGCCAAAAATTTCAGCAGTCATTTTCTTTAAATCGACCCCTTTGGCAATGGCGTGGTGATGGGGGCGGTGGGGAGCTGTCACCGTATCGTCTTTTGTCAAATGAACACAGATGCCGACCGCAGCCGGTTCTTGTCCGGTTGCCAAATGCATTTCACCAGGCACAGCCCCAGCCCCGATATTGAATACCGGCGTTTTGCCTTCCATGTAAGCTTCAGCCATCTGGTCTTCGTAGTAACGGATCTTCACCATCTGTTCATACATCCATTCCAGCTTTTCCACAGATACCGAGGATTGCTTTTCTTCAAAAATAGTCACTGCGTTTCCTCCTTTCAACTGAGAAACGGTATGCCTTCCGTGGCGGGCAGCACAATTATAAGTATATAAACATCTTTATAGTAACATCTTTTTTCTTATTTGTGTAAAAATTCAGTTTATTTAAAAGGGGTCATAATGACGGAGATATGGAAACTTGTGTCTAAAAGAAACGAGTTTCTTCTTCTTTGTTTTCCACTCCCCGAGCCAGCCAAGAAATAACAAACAGCAGCAACGTCAAACTGCCGGCCAGTACTAAGAGGTTCGGAATGCTTTTTGCATACAGGTCATTGATGCTTGTCACCATCAACCACTCGGGAAAAGACGGATTGACGAAACTTTGGTAAACGGCGACCAGGTTGTTGGCCATGTGCAGCAAAATCGGAACCAGCAAATTGCCGGTTTTTAAATACAACAGCGACGCCAGAACGGCAAACAAGAAGGCACCGAAAAAGTTGATGTGGAAAACACCAAAAATCATGCTGGATAAGCCGACTCCTTTCCAAAAGCCGAATGCCGTGACCAGCCAATTGAGGATCAGCCCGCGGAAGACGAACTCTTCTGCAATCGGTGCAATCACTGCCAAAATGAAGCCAGTTGTGAGAAGGTACCAAAAAGCGTCGGGAATTGGCTGCGGCATAAGGGCTGACTCAACTGCCATTGGAGCAATAGACATAAGTCCACGCAATTGCAGCCAATAGATGCTGATGGAAAATGACATCACCAGCAAGGTAAGCCCGAGGACCGGGATCAGCCAGCGCGCTGTGCCCCGAAAAAAGAAAACTTCACCCAATTTCACGCCGCGCTTCTTGAAATGGTAGCGGACAAACGGCACCGGCAAGACGACATAGAAAACCAACAGCATGGCAACACCGATAAGGAGCACATTTTGAGTGACTTGCAGCAGGATGAAGATTGATACGATTGATGCCCCCAACATCCAGCCGAACATGCTCGGTTGCTTTCGTTCTTCAGACATCCCCAGCGCCGCCTTTCGTTTTAGGCTGATTGCGCTCCTGAAAGTGGAGCGAACTATTTTCTGAAATAAAACCATATGTTACTAAATGATGTTAAATCGTCGTATTAGTAATATTTTGATTTTATAATAGCATGACTTTGGATTTTTAAAAATATATACAGATTTTTTATGACTGAAGAAATCTGTTTTTATAGAAAAATAGTTTTGCAGCAAAGCCAATTAGGGAAAACATATTCAAAGAGAGTTAACTAGACATTTTTATTGGTTACTTGCGAATGAAACCAACTAATAGCTACTGAGAGGATGAGTTCACAATGGATGAAAGCACATTGAAAAAAACAAAAAATTTCACGATACTCAATCTGGTTTTCTACTTTTTAACACTTGGCGTCAATTACTTCGGATCTTCCGGATTTTTTGCTGGGAACAGTCAGAAAGACGTCTCAGACAAATACATGACGCTTATCTCGCCGGCACCTTTTACGTTTTCGATTTGGGGAGTTATCTACAGTTTACTGCTGATTACGTTGATTTATTTATTTGTGAAGAGGAAAGACAAACGTATCAGTAAGCTGGTGTTATTAATTTCTCCTTTGTTTATCGCGAGTTCCCTGTTCAATATGGGGTGGATTGTTGCTTTTTCTTATGAACAGTTAGGCGTATCAACGCTGTTGATTTTGGGCATGTTGTTTTCATTGCTTCTTATTGTGGAAAGAATTTATAAAAATCGCTTTGCTTTTCCGTCTACGTTTGCAGGTCTTAGTTTTACTTTCTACAGTTCCTGGGTGTTCATTGCAACGATTGTTAACATCTCTGCGTTTTTAGTGCAGCTGGAGTGGAACGGGTTCGGACTTTCCGATTCAATCTGGACCATGATCGTATTGGGGATTGCCATCGCCTTTGTCCTCTTTTACTTGGCCCGTTTCAAAAACGCTGCCTTTCCGATTCCCATCGCTTGGGCTTTCTTTGGAATCTATAGTGCTTATACCAGTGGACAGCTCGATCCAGCTATGTCCGCGATTATTCAAGGCATCTTGTTAACTGGCATTGCCATCTTTTTGATTGCTGTTGTGTGGAGATTTGTTAAAAATGGAAATGCTCTTTTCCCGAGACATACGGTTTAAGAGAACTCTCCAAATGAAAGTAGACAATGCCATAAGCTCGTTAAGAAATACTTGATTTTTCTAGTGGATGCAAAAAGCGCCGCTCTCTTTTTAATAAAGAGAAGCTGGCGCTTTTTTTGTTTCGGACCAATCAGTGAATATCCCGCTTTTTGAAACTGCCGCCTCTGACTTCGGCGACGTCGTAAACGGCGACAAAGGCGTTGCTGTCAATTTCGAAGATGATTTCTTTCATTTTGCTGTCTTCAAGCCGGTTGATGATGCAGGTGATTTCTTTGTATTGCTCGTTCGTGTAGGCGCCGTTGACGATATTGTACGTGGCGTTTCGTCCAAGGCGGTCGTAAATGGTTTGGACGAGAAGTTCCGGTTCCCGCGAAATAATTTTATACGTCTTCGAGCCACTGAATCCTTCTTCGACCAGATGAATCACTTTGGATGCGATAAAATAAGCAATTCCGGAAAGGAACGCGCCTTGCAAGCCGAAGACGAAGGAAACGATGATAAAGACGAATATGTTCAGGAACAAGATCATGTCACTTGTCCCGAATGGCAATTTGCGTGACAGCAGCACGGCTAGCATGTCGATGCCGTCAAGCGCACCGCCGTTTCGCAGCGCAACCCCCATGCCAAAACCGATGATGATTCCGCCAATAACGGTAATCAATAAAGTGTCGCCCTCAATAATAGGCGGGATATGGTGCATGAGAGTCGTCGCATAGGCGAGGGAAGCAATGCCAATAGTGGAGTAAATGGCGAAGCTTTTCCCGATTTGCTTATATCCCAAATAGACAAAGGGAATATTCAAGACTGCAATCAGCACGCCCAGTGGCATGCCGAATAATTGGGAGCCAACAATGCTGATGCCCGTGATGCCGCCATCTGATACATTATTCGGAATCAAGACAGCTTCAAGGCCATATGCAGTAACAAACGCACCAATGATAATGGCCAGTGCCCGTAAAACTAATTTTCCTTTATTTGCTTTTCGTTTTGTAGATGGCATACTCATTCTCTTCCTCTTTTCTGTAGTTGCCCAGCTGATCTTTTTCACTCTAATTATTAAATATAATCCTTTTATTGCTATTTTAGTAGAGCAAATTTAGAAGAAGTCGTCTGCCAAAATGAATCTTCATCAAGTATCGCTTTTTAGGGTATAGGTAAGTATCCAACATTCGGTAGACTATACCTATTTAAATGAGGAGGCTAAACGATGAACATCGGAATCATCGGCACAGGAAATATCGCCACGTATTTATTGGAACAGGTGAATACCAACAAGGTAGCCAAAGAAAGAAGAATAACGGCAGTTTTTGGCCGCAACCAGCAAGCGGGCCGCCGTTTGCATGAACAGTTTGGGGTCGATTTCCATACAGATATTCACAAATTCTTAGAGACGCCGATTGATCTCGTCGTGGAGGCAGCGACTGTGGAAGCTGCTCATCTTTACGTGAAAGAGATCGTTGCCCATCAAAAAGACCTCGTCGTCAGCAGTATCGGCGTCTTTAAAGATGCCGCTCTTCTGACTGATGTTAAAGCTATGGCTGAGTCTAGCGGAACACAGGTTTTCCTGCCTTCCGGTGCAATTGGTGGACTGGACATCCTGCAATCGGCGAAAGCAGCTGGTGGCTTGGAGCGGGTTCAGCTTACGACACGGAAATCACCCGCATCGCTTGGGATTCAAGCAGAGCAAGAGAAAGTACTATTTGAAGGTTCTGCAGATGAAGCCGTTGAAAAATTCCCGAAAAACGTCAACGTCGCGATGACACTCGCACTTGCGGGAATCGGTATCGAGAAAACGACAGTGCGCATCATTGTCGACCCGGCTATGGAACGGAATACGCACACAATTGAAGCAGAAGGGGACTTCGGGAAACTGCAGCTGCAAGTGGAAAACAATCCGATGCCGAGCAACCCGAAGACGAGCCTTCTCGCTGCGTTGAGTATTTTAGCTGTATTACAGAATAAAGATGGGGCATTGAGAATCGGCAACTGAGTTGGACAGTGAGCTGAAGCCGAACACCTATTTTATACTTTTAAGAACGTAAATGAAGTAAATCAACCGAAAAAAGCCCAACGCAAAGACTGCGTTGGGCTTTCCAAGTCACTCCCCAAAAATTTCTTCAGAAACTTCCACGATATACCGCAGTTTGTCCCATTGTTGCTGTTCGGTGAGGATATTGCCGTGGTGGGTGGAGGCAAATCCGCATTGCGGGCTGATGCAGAGCTGTTCGAGCGGGACATATTGAGCTGCTTCTGCGACGCGAGCTTTGATGGTTTCTTTGTCTTCAAGTTCGCCGTTTTTCGAAGTGAAGACACCAAGCACCACGCGTGGGCCGCCGGCTGGGATATGTTCCAGCGGCTGGAAGCTGCCGGAACGTCCGTCGTCGTATTCCAGGAAAAAGCCATCGACTTGTTCTTTGGCGAAAAGTGTTGGCGCAATGAGCGCGTAGCTGCCTTCAAATGCCCAATCGGATTGATAGTTGCCGCGGCATAGGTGGGTCGTGATCGCCAAATCTTCTGGCTGATCTTTCAAAACGGCGTTGGTAACGCGCAATGCCAGGTCGATCAAGTAATCCCGGTTGTATTGTCCGTCATTGAACGGAATGTCGGGTGATGACAATCCTGCAATATAGACATCGTCAATTTGAATATAGCGGGCACCTGCAGCGTAGAATGCTTGGAAGGCATCGCGGTAAACTTGGATGATGTCTGTTGCATAATCTTCAAGATCCGGATAAATGCGCTCATTGCGAATGCCTTGGTTGAAAAATTGGTTTGGGCTTGGAATGGTCAGCTTCGGAATAGCACGGCCCCCAACGATTTCTTTAAATTCAATGAAGTCTTGGATGAATGGGTGATTTTCATTGAAGGTGGCTTTGCCGGTATTGCGGACATCGTAAGCTTCCGTTTCTACATTTTTGAATTGATAGCCTTTTTCCGGCGTGTATCCTTCAAATCCGTGAATCTCTGCCATGAAATCAGTGTGCCAGAAGGTGCGGCGAAATTCGCCGTCTGTCACAGCTTTCAGGCCGACTTCAATTTGTTTGTCGACGATGTGCTTGATTTCAGTTGTTTCGATGGCTCTTAATTGTTCTGCCGTAATGCGGCCATCTTTAAACTCTTTTCTTGCCTGATGGATGCTGTCCGGGCGGAGCAAGCTTCCTACGTGATCTGCTTTGAAGGGCGCTTTATTGACTCGTTTCGTTGGATCGGTGATTGGATTGGCCATGTTGCATTCCCACTTTCGGTTTTTAGTTTTTAGTTAACGTGCGATCTTCCCAAATAAAAAATGGGACTTTCTTCAAAAAGAAGAAAGCCCCATGTATGGAAATGCATTCTTCTTATCTTCTAGGCTCTAACACCTATTGGAAGTAGCACCTTATCCTGTAACAGAATGGTTGCTGAGACATCACAGGGCCAAATCCCTCCGTCTCTCTTGATAAGAAATAGATTATTAAGTTAATGGTTTGTCGATGTGTTACACAATAAAGCAATTTCCAGATAAATGCAAGAAAATGTACATCCTGTTTTTTCTATTGTAAAAAATTCAATCAATGATGATGGCCTTTCCTTGTTCACGCAACGCCTTTAACGATGCCCGCATGGTGCTAAGTTGTTCATCGGTATGCCGTTCCCAGACACCGAGCTCTGCGATTACTTTAAGAGGCGATTGGGAACGGTAAGAGCGTGTTGGATTGCCTGGAAATCGCTTGTTGGTTAAATTCGGATCATTCTCAAAATCACCTACTGGTTCTACAAGGTAAATTCTCTCTTTGGCAGTAGAAGCCGCTAGTTCGGCACCCCATTTGGCGGCTTCCAATGTTGCCGTGAAATAGATGTAATTGGATTTTTTGTTCTGGTAATTGGACGGATGCTGCGCCTGCAATAAATCCCCAATCTTCAATTCCGCTTTTGTCCCATGAAAGAAAGGACCTGGATCTAAAACCTCTTTTGTTTCATTCATATTGATCTGCCTCCGTTGTTTCTATCGCTTTTCCTGATAAGTTGCCCGAGTCCCGGAAGACAGTGCCAACAGCTCCAGCAATTGGTCCACCACTCTTTTTCGCGTATCAAAGTCGAACGGTTCGCCGCATGGCCGTCCCATTTTAAAGTGGACGTGGAGGGTGCGGGGAGCGCCGACTTTGTCGGTAATTTCCGGGAACAAAGTGACCATGGCGGTTGGGATATGTGAAGCTTCTAAAGCCCGGGCATACAGCCCAAGCACGTTATGGCAAGATCCTCAGCCAGGCACCAAGAGCGCGGCGTCAATTCCTTCGTTATGGAACAATTCGACCACTTTGGGAATGAAATCTTTCTCGGCTGTCGTCGTGTCCAAGATGCCGCCGTTCAATCCAATGTGGATGTCCGAAACACCCCCAATTTTTCCATCGACTGCAGCGTCCTTTAACTGGTGGAGCGGGAAGACGATGGACGGATCGGCTTTGGCGAACTTTGTGTCGAAGTAAAGGTGCGTCACTGTCAACTCCTGCTCTGCGGCGTCTGCCGGGACGATCCGAAATGAAGGATCTCCCGCTGGATTGTCCACATCAAACGGCTCGTCTGATTTTAGGTGGACACCGGCAGTTGACACCAGTGCTACTTTGCATTGGTCCAATGGTTTTGGCAAAACGGCTTCAGGCAAGTTGTTGTTTTCTGTCATATGGCTCATGGTGAATTTCTGGTAGGCAGTCGTGAAATTGCTGGAAAACGTCCGGGACAATTTCGATTTGAGTCGGGTTTTCATTTTCATGTCAGCCATTCCTCCAGTTCAAAGAGTCTATTGGATAATATTCGGTGGCAGCGCAGAAATTCCTGTACAAATGCTGTGCATTCTAGAGCACGGCAAAACAAAATTTTAGATCCGAATAGCTAATGCTAAATGCAAAACAACCGCGTCCTGGAATTCAGATGGGTCCAACCCAGTAATGTCCAGAATCTTTTTCAGGCGATAGCTTAGGGTGTGGCGATGAATCTTTAACCGGGCAGCAGTTTCTGCATGGCTTTGATTAGCGGCAAAGTATGCTGTCAGTGTTTCACATAAAGGTTCACTCAAACCCGCTAAGATTCTGCCAGTGAATTTGGCGAGTTCATCTTGAGAATTCCGCTTTAGAAGCGCCATCAATTCCACGTCTTCAAAATAAATCAGCTGCTGGCCGGGGGTGCCAAAGTCCAAGGCATTGCGCGCGGCCAAATAAGATGTTCGGATATCAAAAATGCTGTCGACGGCTACGCCGACTCCGATTCTTCCAGGGGCACTTTTCTGCAGAAAATGAAGTAAATTGTACAGTTCTTCTTCCATTAGGGATGGCTCTTCATTCGCCACCAACAGGAAAATCTCATTCAGCTGTGAGTGTCCAGCGACGACAGTTTGGTTTTGAAAATGCCCTTCCAGCTGTTCGATGATCCGGTGGGAAGGAGAAGGCGGCTTTTTCAATTCAATCAGCAGTGTGACAAAAGACATTTTGTTTTCGAACCCCATTTGGAAAATCCGTTCACGAACAGCCGCAGACAAAGGTTTGCCGCTTGTCAGTTCTTCGAAAATCAACTCATTGCGCTTGCGGTTCCATTCGATGTGGGAGGTGATGAGCGACTGGTGGACCATCATTTCTGTGGTCAGTTGAACAAGTGTAGAAATTTCTTTTAATTCTTCCGGATTGCCGGTGATTCCGATGACGCCGACCAGCTTTCCTTGAAAATGGATCGGCATATTGATGCCAGGTTTTACACCGTGCCATTCCGCCAAATTGGCTTCTGTGATGGAGAGGGTTTCGCCGCTTTTGGCAACGTGCACTGCACCTTCATGAATTTTTTCGATCCGTTCCGCTTCACCTGACGCCAAAATCATGCCATTGGGATCCATGACGTTCAAATTGCGGTTCAGGCGGATCATGGTTTGTTCGACAATTTCTTCTGCTAGTTGTCTTGTAATCATAAATGCGCCCCTTGGTATATATATTCTAAATATTTCGATAAAAAATATGTACACTCAGTATAATGTATCTCCAACTTCTTTTCATTATAATTTTATGTAAGCGCTTTAATAAAGCGGCAAGGAGGTTTTGGCAATGAAAATCATGATAGCCCCCGATTCTTTTAAAGGCAGCTTGTCTGCCATGGAAGCAGCGCAGGCAATGGAAAGGGCCATACAAGAACTAGACATCGGAGCGGAAATCGTTTTGATGCCGGCAGCGGATGGCGGGGAAGGTACGATGAGTACGATGGTGGAAGCGACTGGCGGAAAATTGGTCGCTCACCAGGTTCAGGATCCAATCGGGCGGACCGTTTCCGCCTGTTATGGAATTCTTGGGGACGGCAGAACCTGCGTAATTGAGATTGCGGAAGCATCCGGGTTGACCTTGCTGGAAAAACACGAACGAGATCCACTAGCAGCCTCTTCTTTTGGTACTGGAGAATTGATCCGCCATGCCTTGGATGCCGGTTTTCGGAGCTTTATCATTGGGCTTGGCGGCAGTGCTACCAATGACGGTGGTGCGGGGATGCTCGAAGCACTTGGCATGAAGTTTTTAGACCGAAGTGGAAAGATTTTGGCGCGTGGCGGCGGTGCACTTGCTGAGCTTGCAGAACTGGACGTTTCTAGTTTTGATTGCCGCATTTCCGAGAGCACCTTCCTGATTGCTTGTGATGTGGAAAATGTCTTAATCGGTGAACATGGGGCTTCGGCGGTATTCGGACCTCAAAAAGGGGCATCTTCTCCTACGGTACAAAAGCTCGACGCCAATCTGCAGAACTTTGCGGACATTACCGAACGGCTGACAGGCATGTCGCTCCATGATAAAAAAGGGGCCGGTGCTGCGGGAGGTGCCGGCGGGGCGATGCAGGCATTTTTTGCTGGGGAAATGAAACGCGGCGTTGATGTTGTTTTGGAGGCCATTTCGTTTCATGCTCATATGGACACGGTCGATTTGGTTGTGACCGGTGAAGGCAAAACAGACAGCCAGACCTTATCTGGAAAAACACCTTTAGGCATTGCTGAAGCTGGAATGAAAGCAGGCAAACCGGTTCTCCTAATTTCCGGAATGATTGACAGTCAGAGTTCGGTGCTGGTGGAGCCCTACTTTACTGAAATCCATGCGGTCGTGGATGGGACGGTAACAGCGCAACAGTCGATCGCCAATCCGTACTACCGGCTGAAAATGAAAACGCAAACGGTTGTTGGAGTTTATTTGAAAAAACAAAAGGGGTGCTGACATGTTATTTTTCATTATTGCTTTAAGTGTTGTATTGGTTGTGTTGTTGACTGCGGTCTTTAAAGTTCATCCATTCTTATCGTTATTGATCGGGGCCTTCTTCATGGGAATCGCATCCGGCATGCCGTTGGCAGACGTCGTGCTCAGTGTCAATGAAGGTTTTGGCGGGTTAATGACCAGTATCGGGATCGTTATTGTTGCAGGTACCATTATTGGCGTTATTTTAGAAAAATCCGGTGCTGCATACCGGATGGCAGAAGTAGTTTTGCGATTGATCGGTGAAAAACGGCCGCAGCTGGCCATGTCGATTATTGGCTTTATCGTATCGATTCCTGTTTTTTGTGATTCTGGATTTATTATTTTATCAAGCTTGAAAAAAGCATTGGCAAAACGTGCAAAAGTTTCGATTGCTTCAATGTCTGTCGCGCTTGCGACAGGTTTGTACGCGACGCATACATTGGTACCGCCAACCCCAGGGCCAATCGCAGCTGCCGGCAATATCGGTGCTGAAAATTACTTGGGGACAATCATTTTAATCGGCTTGATCACTGCGATTCCTGCGGCGATTGTCGGCTATATTTGGGCAGTCAAAGTTGCTTCAAAAATCGTAGTGCCGGAAGATACAGTCCAAAGCGGCGATTTGAACTATGAAGAAGTCATCAAGTCGTTTGGTCAAATGCCTTCTACATTCAAAGCGTTTTTGCCGCTGGCACTTCCTGTGCTGTTGATCGCCGCGGGGTCAATCGCCAGTGTTCTTGGCGGTGACGACGCACTGACAAATACGATTAGATTTTTAGGTTCGCCGACTGTCGCACTACTGTTTGGTGTGTTTGCGGCTTTCTTATTGCTTCCAAAATGGAACGAAGAAACTTTGTCTGGTTGGATTGGCGAAGGGCTGGTAAGTGCGGCTCCGATCTTGTTGATTACGGGTGCCGGTGGTGCGTTCGGCCGCGTTATCACCAATTCAGGCGTGGCGGATGTGATTGCAGGCATGGACTTGTCTGCACTTGCCGGCGGTTCATTGTTCCTGTTGATTCCTTTCTTTATCGCAGCAGCATTGAAAACAGCTCAAGGATCTTCAACTGCCGCACTGGTTATCACTTCAACTTTAGTAGCGCCTTTATTGCCGACTCTTGGGGTTGAAGGTGCAGTGCCACTCGCGCTAGTTGTTATGGCAATTGGTGCAGGGGCAATGACTGTGAGCCATGTCAACGACAGTTTCTTCTGGGTTATTACACAATTCAGCGGAATGAAAGTAACAGATGCCTACAAAGCTCAGACTATGGCGACTTTATTGCAAGGGGTTACGACAATTGTCTTCACGATGATTTTGTGGACGATTCTTGTGTAACGATTAACACGCATGTGCAAGGAAAAGGGAAACCGCCTTTCTTAGGAAAGGCGGTTTTGGGTTTGGAAAAGTAAGGATGGGTTTCTCTAATAAAGTCCTTCAGTATGGACATTCAAACAATTCTGCTTCTATAATAAAATATGTATAATAATTATACAAAAACTATATAATGAAAGTTTTTAAGACTCGTAGACAGGGAATTAAAAGGACTATGCAAATACTTTTGCTCGGCAAACAAATTTTAGGAATAAACATACTTGAGAGATGAAAGGCGGTACATATATGGGGAATGAGACTAAATCAGTAATCGTCATCGGGGGCGGCCTTGGCGGCTTGTCCGCAGCCATTTCGCTGGCGCAAAAAGGGTACGCGGTTTCTTTATACGAAAAAAATGACCACATCGGCGGAAAAGTAAATCGCCTGGAGCAGGACGGTTTCGGTTTTGACTTGGGTCCGTCGATTTTAACGATGCCGCATATTTTCGACAAATTGTTCCAAGGCAGCGGCAAGCGGATGGCGGACTATGTGCCGATCAAACGGCTGGAACGCGAATGGCGTTCGTTTTTCCCGGATGGTACGGTGCTGGATTTGTACCACGACCTGCGCTTGATGGAACGGGCAAACCCGGCGCTTTCCAAAAAGGACATGAAAGAGTATTATGCGCTATTGAAATATGCGCAGCGGATTTACAAGACGACCGAACACAGCTATTTGAAAGAAGGCTTTGAGTCGCCGAGGGAAGCCGTTGCACAAAATGGCATCTTAGCAACCTTGATCGGCTTCGACTTGACTTCTACGATGTACGGCGCGATTTCCAAACGCATCAGCAATCCGCATTTGCGTGACATGCTTTCTTATTATGTGAAATACGTTGGTTCTTCGCCATACAGCGCGCCGGCGGTTCTCAACATGATGATTTATATGCAGCATGCACAAGGCTGCTGGTACGTAGAAGGCGGAACGCATAAACTGGCGGAAGGTTTGGAGCGTCTGGCAAGAGAAGAAGGCGTTCAACTCCATACGGGGATGGGTGTAGTTCAGGCGCATACGAATGAAAACAAAAAAATTGCGGGCATTAGACTCGAAGACGGTTCATTCAAAACGGCCGACTATTACGTGTCGAATATGGAAGTGATTCCATTCTATAAAAAAATGGTTGATGCCGACGAGAAGTTTGTCACCAAGCTGGTGAACAAATACGAGCCATCAAGCTCTGGCCTCGTGCTGCATCTCGGTGTCAAGAAGACTTATCCGTTCTTGAATCACCATAACTTTTTCTTTTCCGAAAACTTGCACGAACAGATGGAAAAAGTGTTCGAGAAGCACGAGCTTCCGGACGACCCGACCATTTACTTGGTCAACGTCAACAAAACCGATCCGACTCAAGCACCACCCGGGCACGAAAACATCAAAATCTTGCCACATATTCCCTATATTCAAGACAAGCCGTTTACGCCTGAGGAATACCGGCAGTTTGAAGAGCGCGTACTCGACAAGCTGGAACGCATGGGCTTGCACGGTTTGCGGGACAATATCGTGACGCGCGATGTTTGGACGCCGCACGATATTGAACGCACATACGGCTCAGACCGCGGAGCGATTTACGGCACCGTTTCCGATAAAAACAGAAACGGCGGCTTTAAGCACAAAAAGCAAAGCGAACTTTACGACAATCTCTACTTTGTCGGGGGCACTGTCAATCCAGGTGGCGGTATGCCGATGGTGACACTCAGCGGCCAGCAAGTGAGCGATAAGATTGTCAAACGTGATCAGGCAGCAAAGCGGTAACGGGCGATTTTGTGAAGGTACTCAAATAAGTGGAACTCTCAAAAGTGGCACAATCGCTTTTGAGAGTTTTTTTATTGCAGGAAGCAGTAAGAATCAATCAAAACTTTATTTCATCATAACAAAAAAACGAAGAAAACTTAGTTTACTCGTTGCACTAAGTGGTGGAATATGGTTACAATACTGATAACGCTTACAAGATGAGAGGAGGAGAGAGCAGTCAAATAAAGCTGCTTTCGATTGCCAAATGAAGAATACCAAGCTGTTGTACATCGTTGGAATTACACTAGTAGCCACATTAGGCGGTCTTTTATTTGGTTATGATACCGCTGTTATCTCAGGTGCAGAAGGTTCGCTGCAAACATATTTTACGGATAGCTTGGGACTCAGTTCCTTTATCCATGGGTTAACGGTTTCCAGTGCATTGATTGGTTGTATTATCGGAGGAATTTTATCAGGATACTTTTCTGCACGGATTGGCCGCAAATACACGTTAATTGTGGCAGCATTATTATTCCTGCTTTCTGCGATGGGCTCTGCATATCCTGAGTTTTTATTCTTCACTCCAGGTGAGCCATCTATCGCGCTGCTCGCCACATTCAACTTTTACCGGATTATCGGCGGCATCGGGGTGGGCCTTGCGTCTGCAGTGGCACCGATGTACATTGGCGAAATCGCGCCGCCAAACTTACGCGGGCGGCTTGTTGCTTTAAACCAATTCGCCATTATTTTCGGGATGCTTGTGGTGTATTTCGTCAACTGGGGCATTGCGAGAGGTGAGACGATCGAATGGATCAACGAACTGGGCTGGAGATACATGTTCGCTTCGGAAACCATTCCGGCATTCTTGTTCCTGTTGCTGTTGTTCTTTGTTCCGGAAACACCGAGATACCTCGTATCTCAACACCAAGACGACAAAGCGATGGGTGTGTTATTGAAAACCTACGACACAACGATGGCAAAAGCAACATTGTTTGAAATTAAACATTCCTTCGACGACAAAAAAGAAAAACTTTTTGCTTACGGCAGAGGCATTATTGTCATCGGAATCCTGCTGTCGGTATTCCAGCAATTTGTCGGCATTAACGTCGCGCTTTATTACGCACCGAGAATTTTTGAAAGCATGGGTGCGGGACGCGATGCATCGCTTTTCCAAACCATCATCATGGGCCTGGTCAACGTCATCTTTACGGTCATTGCGATTGTGACGGTCGACAAAGTCGGCCGCAAGCCGCTGTTGATCATCGGCTCGATCGGTATGACCATCGGGATGTTCGGGGTTGCGGGTCTTGCATACTTTGAGCAAATAGGAACCGCTACTTTAGTGTTTATCATCATCTACACCGCTTCGTTCATGATGTCTTGGGGTCCTGTCGTGTGGGTCTTGCTGTCTGAGATCTTTCCGAACAAAATCCGGGGACAAGCGCTGGCTATTGCCGTGGCCTTCCAATGGGCTGCGAATTATTTCGTGTCTTCTACGTATCCGCCAATGATGGAAGTAAGCGGTGCGATGACGTACGGAATCTACGGCTTGATGAGTATCCTTTCAGCATTGTTTGTTTGGAAGTTCATTCCTGAAACAAAAGGCAAGTCGCTGGAAGAACTCGAAGTATTATTAAAGAAATCGCAAAGCATGAAACGGGCAGTCAACGAATAGCCGGGCACCGATCTACTTTCTCCAGAAAAACTCCGGAGAAAATAGATCGGTTTTTTGTATGTACGGTTTTCATTTGAGAACATCGGGGTGGGAAATATAGCCATTATTTTTTAAAAATATGTTACACTAAGGTTATGGAATAATCAGATAAATGGTACGACCAATCAGTAAAGCAAAAGCTGATTTCTATACTCAATCCATTTCCTAGGAGGGCTTACATGAAAAAAACCTTTGAAATTACTTATGACGGACGCCATATTTTAGTGGAGAATCGCTAGTTTGAAGGTGAAAAGCTGTTTGTGGACGGAGAGTTGCAGGACGAAAATCTCGGGCTTAGCTTCAGAGGAAATCTAACTGGCAAGCTGAAGCAAATGGAGAATATGAAAAATATTAAAGTAACTCTTGGCGGTTTTTTTGCCATTCAGTGCAAAATATTCATTGATAATGAATTGGTGTATTCTAGCTGACGGTAATGCGAATATATTTTCAGGGGCGGAGGAATTTTAAAGCGAGGTGGTTTAATGTGGCACGAAAGAAAAAGAATAATAACTTAGGTGAGTTGCTTACTGGAATTTTGGTATTAAGCAGTGTCAGTACGTTTATTTTCACGCAGTCGGTTTCAGCAACCGTTGTCGTATTTGGTGTTGGTTTCATTGGTCTGTTGGCACTTGCGAAAATCCTTCAATTCAGAAGGCTGAAGAAGTTAAACCAGTCGGGGATTCTGCAGGTGGATGAAATGTCGGGAGCAGAGTTTGAAGAATTTTTGCGTCTGCGCTACAGGGCTGAAGGATATGCGGTTCGCAAAACGCCTTATAAAAGCGATTATGGAGCAGATCTTATTTTGGAAAAAAATCAGCAAAAAATAGCAGTTCAGGCAAAGCGCCACAAAAGGAATGTGGACATCAAAGCCGTGCAGGAAATTACTGATGCACAACGGCATTACAAAGCAAACGAAGCCTGGGTTGTCACTAACAGCTTTTTCACAAAAGCGGCCGCAGAACTGGCAAAGAGCAATAACATAAAATTGGTGAACCGTGATGAATTGGTGGAGATCTTATTGGCTAAAAAAGCAGGGTGACCAGCTTTTTTGTTTAATTTGTTTCAACCATGATGGAGCTGGACTGCCCGTTATGCAAAGGGAGGAGAATTCATGAAATCACCTACGCGCAACGAAATGATGGCCCAGTTGGACGTTTTTGTCGGCACCTGGACAGTAGAAGTGACGCATCCGCATCTTCGTCCCATTCCCATTATGGGCCGCAGCACGTTTGAATGGATAGATGACAGTTACCTGATTCAGCGTCTGCATATTGATAAACCGGAATTTCCAAGCAGCATGATCGTCTACGACTGGAATCCGGAAACCGGGCGCTATTTGCAGCATTATTTTGATTCACGCGGCGTCACGCGCTTGTATCAAATGAGCTTGCAAGACCATGTTTGGAAGTTGTGGCGGGACAGCGCAGATTTTTCTTCGTTGGATTTTAGTCAACGCTTTATGGGAACCATCGATAAAACTGGAACTGCAATTGACAGTTCATGGGCACAATCCACTGATGGTGTGAATTGGACCCATGATTTTAACGTATTGTATAGAAGAGGTGAATAAATGAACGTCATTCACTGCCACCGCCCACACGGCTAAGGGAAATTTCCCTTGCCGTGTGGTTTTCTTCATAGAAGGAATAACATGGTGCTTTGTTCAGAATAATGCGTCAGTCGAGTTGATTTTGAAAAAGGCTTCGTCTATACTCGTACTAAACCGGTTTATCAAATTGATGGACGATTTAGGAGAGATCATACTTATGGCAGAGAATTACAAGATTTTTACATTGGGAGACGCATTAATTACGTTCAATCCATCGGAAACAGGGCCGTTGCGTTATGTGCCAGCGTTTACACGAAAAGTGGGTGGCGCGGAGCTGAACTTTGCGATTGGCAGTGCGCGTCTTGGCATGGACACAAAATGGGTAAGCAGGCTGGGCGGAGACGAATTCGGCCGTGTGATTTACAATTTTGCACGGGGTGAAGGCGTTGACATGTCGGATGTCAGCTTTGTGGAAAACTACCCGACATCGCTCAACTTCAAAGAAATTCGGGAAGATGGTTCTGGTAAAACGTTTTACTATCGATACCAATCTCCGATTCTGACAATGGCAGCGGAAGATATTACGAAAGAAATGTTTGAAGGGATTGACCTTGTCCATTTGACGGGTGTCTTCCTGGCCATCGATCCGAAAAATTTGGCTATTGTTAAACAAGTGCTGAAAATTGCCGGTGAACAAGGCATCCGCGTTTCATTCGATCCCAATATCCGATTGAAATTGTGGACCTTGGATCAGGCAAAAGCGGCGTACAAAGAAATTTTGCCGTCAGTGGATATTTTGTTGACGGGCTTGGATGAGATCGAAATGCTCAATGGCACAGCATCAGATCAAGCTTTGGAAGACTTTGCTGCGCATTATGGCATCAGCCAGCTTGTCATCAAAGACGGTGGAAATGGTTCGAGAGTGTTTCAAGATGGACAATGGCATTCAAAGGCTGCCTTCAAAGTGACCGTAGTGGATACAGTGGGTGCCGGAGATGGCTTTGATGCAGGGTATGTTTATGCTGTTCTTCATGGTTATGCACCTGAAGATGCACTGGAATTTGCCAACGGTGTTGGAGCTTTGGTGACGACTGTTTCTGGAGACAATGAAGGATTGCCATATCTTGACGAGGTTTTGGCATTGGTCCGAAAAGAAAAGCAGATCGAACGTTAAAGGAGGAAGCAAGTTATGTTGAAGCATGAAATTTTATCAAGCATCACAGAAACTAAAGTAGTGGCGGTTATTCGCGGAAGCAGCGCAGAAGAGGCCGTTGAATTATCAAAAGCAGCGGTTGAGGGTGGCATTCGCGCGATCGAATTGACGTATACAACTCCAAACGTGCAAAAAGCATTTGAAGAGTTGCAAGGAGAAGAGGTGCTGCTTGGAGCCGGATCAGTATTGGATGCGGAAACTGCACGCCATGCTATTTTGGCAGGAGCCCAGTTTATCGTCAGCCCTCATTTCGATGAAACCATTGCCCCGATCTGCAATCGCTACGGCATTCCGTATTTGCCGGGCTGCATGACAATTCGGGAAATGGTCAAAGCTTTGGAGGCAGGATGTGACGTCATCAAATTATTCCCTGCGAATAATTTCGTTCCTTCATTCATTAAATCGGTCAATGGTCCGCTTCCGCACGTGCGAATTATGCCGACAGGCGGCATCAATTTGGACAATATTCAGGAATGGTTGGCAAATGGAGCAGTTGCAGCCGGCATCGGAAGTGATTTGAACAAAGCTTACGCTGCAGGTGGATACAGTGCCGCAGTGGAACTAAGCAAAAAATACGTGCAGAAAAGCATACAGTAAAGGAGCCTCATTCATGAATATGACATTTCGCTGGTATGGCCAGGGCAACGACACGGTCACACTCGAACACATCAAACAAATTCCAGGTGTTAAAGGAATTGTCTGGGCACTTCACGACAAGCCTGCTGGAGAAGTCTGGGCAAAAGAAGAAATCGCACAGGAAGTGGCTTATATCGAATCGCACGGATTTCATGCAGATGTCGTGGAAAGCGTCAACGTCCACGAATCCATTAAATTGGGCAATGCGGACAGTGCGCATTATATAGAAAACTACAAAGAGTCTATCCGCAATTTAGCGGAAGCAGGCGTTAAAGTTATTTGCTATAACTTCATGCCGATTTTCGACTGGACACGAACAGAAATGTTTCATCCATTGGAAGATGGATCAACGGCGTTATTTTTTGAAAATGCCAAAGTGCAAAATGCCGATCCAAAAGAATTGATTCGCACCGTCAGTGAAGCATCGGATTTGACCTTGCCAGGCTGGGAACCGGAAAAGATGGAACGCATTACCGAATTGTTTGAGGCCTACAAAGAAATCGATGAAGCAAAATTATGGGCCAACTTGGAAGTCTTCTTAAAAGAAATCTTGCCAGTAGCTGAAAAAGCCGGCATTAAAATGGCCATCCACCCGGACGATCCACCATTCTCAATTTTTGGATTGCCGCGTATTATTACAGGCGAACACAGCTATGAAAAACTTATTGAAATTTCGGATTCACCGTCAAATGCATTTACGATGTGTACAGGGTCGATGGGTGCCAGCAAATCGAACGATATGGTGGCAGTTGCCAAAAAGTATGCCAGCCGCTCTCCTTTTGCACATATCCGCAACGTAAAAATTTACGACAACGGCGATTTCACCGAAACTTCTCATTACACACAGGATGGCTCGATTGATATTAAAGGGGTTGTCAAAGAATTTCACGAACAGAACTTCACAGGATACGTACGCCCCGATCACGGACGCCATATTTGGGGTGAAGTGTGCCGTCCAGGCTACGGTTTATATGACCGGGCACTGGGAATTATGTATTTGCTTGGGTTATGGGATGCATACGAAACACAAAAGAACGCCAGTACTCAAAAACGCTAATCTGTTTATTCGGGAGTTTGATCGACAATGAAAAATGTAACGATGGCAGAAGTAGCTAAACATGCGAACATTTCCAAAAGTACGGTTTCACAGTATTTGAATAAGCGCTATGAATACATGAGTGAGAGCACGAAAAAGAGAATTGAAGAGGCGATTGAAGAGCTAAACTATCACCCGAATACTGTGGCCAGAAGTCTGAAGCAAAAGACGACCTATACAATCGGGATCATCGTGGCCAATATTCTTCACTCGTTTTCTACGCATATCATCCGTACCTTGGAAACGGAATTTAACAAGCAAGGCTTCCACACGATTATTTGCAATGCAGACGATGATCCGGAGAAAGAACGGAATTACATTGAAATGCTGCTGGCGAAACAAATTGACGGCCTTATTGTTTTTCCAACCGGCGAAAATCTCGATTTGTATGAACAAATGAAAAAAAGAAACTTTCCAATTGTCTTTATGGACCGGAAGTTAGATGGTTATGACATTGATACGGTCATGCTCGACAATCACCGGGCCGCTGAATTGGCGGTGGACAAATTTGTGTCGCTGGATTACACAAACATTTCGATCGTCACGACTTCAGTGATTCGCAATATCAGTCCGCGGGTAGAGCGCATTGATGGATACAAGCAAGCGCTTGAAAAACATGGGCTGCCGGTTCAGAAACAGTACATTAAAACTGCGGATGCAGCATTTCTGCAAGAAACGCTGCAAGCGCTGTTCCAGCTGGAGTCTCCGCCTCAAGCCATTGTGGCAGGGAACGATATTGTGCTAATCGAAGTTTTGAAGTATATCAAAGAACACGGAATGTCCATTCCGCGTGACATTGCGGTGATCAGCATAGACGAAGTCACCTTTGCAAGTTTCTACACACCGCCAATTACCGTAGTGGAACAGCCAAAAATCGAGATGGCCAACCGGGCTGCTGAGTTGCTGCTCAAGCAAATTAAAGGCGAAAAAGAAATCGGGAAACCTGCAGTCGAGCGGATGGCACCAATATTGATAGACCGAAATTCCTGTTAAGGATTAAAAAAGCAAGTCCAATAACACTGGTGTTCGCAAGGTGTTTTTGGATTTGCTTATTTTGATGTACCTTTTTTGTAACGATTCTACTTTTATAGGAGGAAACGATATGTTTAATTTGGAAGGCAAAGTTGTGTGGATTACGGGAAGCAGTACAGGCATCGGCAGTGCGATGGCAATCAAGTTCGCAGAGAGCGGCGCGTCAGTTGTGGTTCATGGAAATGCCAACAAAGCACAGGCTGAAAAAACCTGGAAAGCCGTTCAAGACAATGGAGGGGACAGCCTTCTTGTACTTGGGGATGTAACGGATCGAAGCCAAGTAAACAAAATGGTCGAAGAAATCACCGACAAATTTGGGCGAATAGACATCTTGATCAACAATGCAGGAACGATGGTCAAACGTGCAAAAGTGGAAGACATTGAAATTGAAACGCTGGAAAAAATACTCGCTGTCAATTTCACATCCATCGTCCAAGTCACACAAGCTGTTCTTCCTTTGATGAAACAGCAAGCAGGCGGGGCCATTATTAATATGTCGTCCATTGCTGCCCGAAACGGCGGCGGAGGTGGTGCGGTGATTTATGCTGCAGCTAAAGGTGCTGTCAGCACATTAACGAGAGGGCTTGCCAAGGAACTTGCGGAGGATGGAATCCGTGTCAACGGCATTGCACCTGGAGTGATTGAAACACCTTTTCACGAGCGCTATTCAACACCTGAATTAGTGGATAAGATGGTGGCAGCAGCACCGCTGGGCCGTGCAGGAACCGCTGAGGAAATTGCAGGCGCAGCCTTGTATTTGGCATCGGATTTGGCGAGCTATGTTACGGGAGAAATTATCGAAGTAAATGGCGGCATGTTAATGGATTAACAGAGCGAATAAAAAAACTGCTGCACTTCCGAAAAACGGATAGTTGCAGCAGTTTTCTACTTTTTATTCTTGTATCGCTTTATCCACAACTTGAGCGCAGGAACTTCTTTCTGTAATCACGGGAGTCAAGGTTTGGACAATGGAAACCGATTGCGGGTCTTTGATATAGCTGGTCAAAGTTTGTACCATGCTTTGTGCAATTTCTTCCACGGGAACCCCGACGCTGGTCAAAGGAACTTCCATCGTTGCCATTTGTGGAATGTTATCGTAGCTGAGCACGGAAATGTCGTTTGGAATGCTGTAGTTTTCCTGCATCAAGGCGCGGATAAGGCCAGCGCTTATATCGTAGCTGGCACTGATGATGGCAGTTGGGCGATAAGATGAGTTGATCAATTGAATGGTGGCCATATAGCCGTCGTACCAGCCTAAGCCTTCGGTATCGAACAAGCTGCCCTCTTCGTAAATGCCGAATTTATCCATTGCTTTGCGAAAGCCGATTGATTTTTCAATTTGCCGCTCGTCAACAGTGGTGAGGCTGCCGACAAAGGCAATTTTTCGGTGTCCCAGACTGTGCAAATAAGCCACTGCATCATTCATTGCCGCTTGATAATTCACATCGATAACCGGGAAGGGATTGTCTTTGCTGACGCCATACGTGAGGCAGGGCAACGAAAAGGTTTCGGGCATGTCTTCCAAGTACTCGTTAAAGATGATTACCCCGTCTACTTGGAAACGCTTAAACATTTCAAGTGAAGTTTGAAGGGGGTTTACCGAGAGAATCATGGAATATGAACTTTTGGAAATTTCCTCATTGATTTTTGTCACCAATATGGAAGGGGCCACACGTTCCAATGTTGGCCAGATGAGGCCAATGACTTTTGACTCTTTTGATACCAAGCGCTGAGCTGCGTAGTTTGGTTCATAGCCCATTTCTTTCGCAAGTTTGATGATTTTATCTTTTGTATCCGGTTTCACGAGGGAACTGTCGTTCAGCGCTTTTGAGACAGTAGAGTAACTGACTCCCGCAATGAGGGCAAGATCTTTAATTGTAATTGTCATAGGAATCCTCCATCAGTTTAAAATACTAATTTTGTCTGTATG
The DNA here is from genome assembly GCF_058268435.1 of Planococcus sp. TJ-307. Lineage (NCBI taxonomy): Bacteria > Bacillati > Bacillota > Bacilli > Caryophanales > Caryophanaceae > Planococcus > Planococcus sp. TJ-307. Next base: position 202,114 of record NZ_JBZDOJ010000003.1, on the reverse strand, counting down.
TATCACCATAGCATTCGATTAATAAAACAAGCAATGTGAAAACCCACAAATGGGAGTTTCCACCAGCTAAAGTTGTTTAAAAAAAGAAATTTCAAAAAACATACTTGATTATTTTATTATATTACTTTAAGATAAAAATTGTAATAACAACGTTGTTATTTTGTTCATAACGTAATTTTAAGTTAAATTTTTATATTTTTCAACAAAATGAAAGCGTTTGCCTTTGGTAGTGAAAAAGATCAACTGGGGAAGGAGAACTTTTTGTTTGTCGCTGATATGAGCATACACATATTGTATTGGACTAAGGAAATGGTTTCTTGCTTTATTGGATTGGATCTATAGACGAGTAAATGGTTCGAAAAGGGTTTATCAAAAAAGGAGGAGTTTTACATGGTATTCAAAAAAAGATTTTCAGCAGCAACAGCGGGTGTCCTATCTTTATTGTTATTAGCAGCTTGCGGAAGTGATGAAAGCGCTTCAGGAGGCGATGCTGAAGGAGGAGCGGAGTCGGTATCTCTTCGACTGGCGCACAATCAGCCGGAAGATCATCCAATCCATACTTCATTGATTGAATTGACAGAGTTAGCTGCGGAGAACTCAGGAGACAATGTCGAAATTGAACTATTCCCGAATGGCCAGCTGGGCGATGAAAGAGGCGTTATCGAACTTGTAAAATCAGGAACACTTGATATGGCAAAGGTTAGTGCAAGCGCTCTAGAATCTTTTGACAGCAACTACGCCATCTTCTCACTTCCTTACGTATTCCAGAGCGAAGAGCATTATTTCCAAGTAATGGACAACAGCGAAGCGGTACAGGAAATTTTCCAGAATACACGTGATGAAGGATTCTTTGCAGCTGGATGGTACACAGGCGGACAACGCAGTATTTACACAGTAGACAAAGAAGTTGCTTCTCCTGCAGATATGGATGGCATGAAAATTCGTGTGCAGGAAAGCCCAACATCTATTTCTATGATTGAAGCTATGGGCGGCGCACCGACACCGATGTCATTCGGTGAAGTGTATACGTCACTTCAACAAGGCGTTATTGACGGCGCAGAAAACAATGAAACAGGTTTGACAAGCAATAAACACGGTGAAGTTGCCAAAGCATACTCGTACACAGAGCACCAATATGTACCGGATGTTTTGATTGTCAGCACAAGCATGTGGGACGGGCTATCGGAAGAACAGCAGCAAGCGATTACAGATGCAGCAGTTGACTCTTCAGAAAGCCATAAAGCAGTATGGGCCGATGCAATCACACAGGCCATCACAGATGCAGAAGACATGGGCGTAACTTTCTATGACATCGACAAACAACCGTTTATCGATGCAGCTACTCCACTTCACGAAACATATCAGTCAGAAAATGAAGACAGCAAACGTTACTTTGAAGATTTTCAAAGCTATAACGAATAAATAATGATCAACTGGGTCTCAACTTTCAGCAAGAAACCCTTGCACCGTTGAGGCCCTTACTTTATTCAGGAATGGAGAGAATCCCAATGAGAGATATTGTGGATCGAGTAACCGCATTTTTAACCTGCTCCCTAATGGTGGCCATGGTTTTAGTTGCTTGTTGGCAAGTTTTTACACGGTTCGTATTAAATTCACCTAGCACATTATCCGAGGAATTTTTGCGCTACTCCTTAATCTGGCTCACGATGCTTGGTTCAGCCTATGCATACGGCAAGAAAAAACATTTAGCTGTCGTATTTGTGGCACGCAAAATACCAAAGAAATTTAAGTTTTATGTTGATATGCTCGTTGAAATCATCGTACTGGCATTTATCCTGGTTGTTTTAATCTACGGCGGCACACAAGCTTACCAGAACTCAGTAGGGCAAGTGTCTTCAGCTTTAAATATGCCAACGCAATATTTGTATCTGAGCATAATTGTATCGGGCGTACTATTTTTGTTCTACGCCGTAATCCATATTGTTGAACATTTCCACAACAGAAATAAATGGAAAAATGTTGATACGAAATTTGAGTCTGATGAAATTTTAGAATGAGGAAGTGGACTTTATGGCCTTGGAGGCAGGAATTGTTTTAGCGATTGTATTTACGCTGATGCTCGTCATTAGTGTACCTATTTCAGTGAGTATTATTATCGCTTCGTTAGCTGCAATATTGATAGCTTTACCTTTGGATATGGCTATATTTACGGCCAGCCAAAAACTTGTTACGGGACTGGATAGTTTTACGTTGCTGGCAGTTCCATTCTTCATCCTGGCAGGAATTTTAATGAATAATGGCGGCGTTGCAGAACGGCTCATTAATTTTGCAAAAGTTCTTGTCGGACGGACACCTGGAGCACTGGCACATACAAATATTTTGGGCAACACGTTGTTTGGCTCTTTATCCGGTTCATCTGTTGCGGCAGCAGCTGCAATTGGCGGCGTTATGGGTCCCCTGCAGAAAAAAGAAGGATATGACCCAAGATTTTCAGCCGCAGTCAATGTAGCATCTGCACCCATTGGGTTAATCATTCCCCCAAGCGGAACCCTGATCATCTATTCACTTGTTAGTGGAGGAACATCTGTTGCGGCGTTGTTCGTGGCCGGATATTTGCCTGGTTTGTTATGGGCTTTTGCTTGTATGGTTGTCGCATTTATTATCGCGAAAAGAAGAAATTACCCTACATCAGAAAGAGTCAGCTTGAAAGTAGCGTTTAAAACTTTCCTAGATGCGATTCCCAGCTTGATGTTAATCGTGATCGTAATCGGAGGAATTCTGTCTGGTATCTTTACAGCGACAGAAGCTGCGGCAGTGGCTGTTGCCTATACGTTCATTCTGTCTTTGGCTTATGGCGCGGTTAAGTTTAAGCACATGCCAAGAATCATTATGGAATCGGTGGAAATCACAGCTGTCATTATGTTATTGGTATCTGCTTCAGCGGTCATGTCATGGGTTATGGCATTTACCGGAATTCCTTCAGCGATCAGTGAGCTCATCATGGGGATTTCAGATAACCCGATTATCTTGCTGCTGATTTTAAATGTGTTCCTATTGTTGATCGGGACGTTCATGGATATCACACCTGCCGTTCTTATCTTTACACCTATATTCTTGCCGATTGTCGTCGGTTTCGATATGGATCCCATCCACTTTGGAATCATGATGGTCATGAACTTGAGCATCGGGAACATCACACCTCCTGTAGGCAGTGCGTTATTTGTAGGATCCAGCATTGCGAATTTGGACATGGAAGATGTTATAAAACCGCTCATTCCATTTTACATCGCGATTATAGTGGTGCTCCTTTTAGTCACTTATATCCCAGGAATCAGTATGGTGCTTCCGAACTTGCTTGGTTATTAACACGACTGCGCACAACCAGCTTGTAAGGTTGGTGCCTATGCATAGCGAAAGGATGAACGATGTATGTCTTTAAAAGAAAATTACTTGTTTGAACTTCAAAAAGAAGAAAACAATATCATCACCTTCCAACTCGACAACCCTTTAGTGGTTGCCCGAGTGATGGTGTTGGAAAATGACTTGATTCGAGTGCTGATGTCAAATGGTGAAGAACTGGAGATTGACAACACGTGGCTTGTAGCTCCTGGAATGGATGACGTGCCCTTTGAAGGACGCAGCCGCTTTGATTTGTCCCCTTTTTCACTTCCTGAGTATCGGTTGCATCAAGAAGGCCGGACGGTGACCATTGAAACGGAAATGGTCAAACTTTGCATCAACTTGGATGGCTTTAAAGCGACATGGTTTTATAAAGAGACCAATGGCGAAGTGATTCAAATTGCGTCAGACCGAAAAACCCAAGCATACAATTTGGACGGGTCGCTCGGCAAAGGGATTTATCATTATTTAGAGAGAAATCACGATGAACAGTATTTTGGCCTCGGCGAAAAAAGCGGGGACATGGATCGCCACGGCAAACGCTACCGGATGTTAAGTGTGGACCCAATGGGCTACGATGCGCAAAACACAGATCCCTTATACAAGCATATTCCGTTTTACATCACACGGAATAAACAATCAGACATCTCTTTTGGGATTTTCTATGACAATATGGCACAAAGTGTCTTTGACATGGGCAATGAAATGGATAATTACCACGGCTGGTACCGGTATTACCATTCATTTGCCGGAGATTTGGATTACTACATAATCGTAGGTCCAGAATTAAAAAATGTGGTTAAAAAGTACTCCCGGTTAACAGGGAAAACAATCTTTTCACCAAAATGGAGTTTGGGCTATTCAGGGTCAACTATGACTTACACCGATGCTCCAGACGCACAGGAACAGTTAAAGCGGTTTATTGAACTCTGTGAGAAAAACGATATTATTTGCGATTCGTTCCAATTGTCCTCGGGGTATACCTCGATAGGCGACAAACGTTACGTATTTAATTGGAACAGAGATAAGTTTCCTGATCCAAAAGGCTTTATCGATGACTATCACCAAAAGGGAGTTCAGTTGTGTGCAAACATCAAACCTGCGCTTCTAAAAAGCCATCCTCAATTTGAGGAACTGGAAAAACAGGGCATCTTCATTCGGAATCGTACTGGCGAAGTAGAAATGGTCCAGTTTTGGGATGAAGTCGGGGCTTACATTGATTTTACCAATGAAAAATCCATTCAATGGTGGAAAGAAAATGTTACCTCACAATTGCTGGAATATGGGATAGACTCGACGTGGAATGACAATAATGAATTCGAAATTTGGTCAACCGATGCTGTATCCAATGGCTTTGGCAAAGAACTGCCGTTTGAAACAGTGCGTGCGATCCAACCGCTCCTGATGATGAAAGCGTCTTATGAAGCACAGAAAGAATACGCTCCGCAGTTGCGTCCTTATTTGATTTCCCGGTCTGGCAGCCCAGGCATGCAACGCTATGTCCAAACGTGGTCTGGAGACAATTACACGAGCTGGAAATCACTTAAATACAATATCAAAATGGGCTTGGGCTTAAGCATGTCCGGCATTTACAACGTAGGTCACGATATTGGCGGATTTTCTGGACCTGCTCCAGAGCCCGAATTATTGGTGCGTTGGGTACAAAATGGGATCTTCCATCCACGGTTCACGATCCATTCATGGAACGATGATCAAACAGTCAATGTTCCTTGGATGTATGAAGAAACCACCGACACCATTCGTGAGCTGATGAAGTTCAGGCACCGGATTACTCCTTACTTATACACAGCACTTTACGAGGCACATGCAAATTATGAGCCGATTATTCGTCCGACGTTTTATGATTTCGGACACGATGTACAAACCTTCGAAGAAAACGATGACTTTATGTTGGGCGACTCCATGCTTGTGGCTTCTGTCGTGGAAAAAGGCAAAACAGAAAGAGCTGTCTACTTGCCAGCGAATGATGGCGGTTGGTACAACTTCCATACTTCGGAATGGCATGAAGGCGGGAAGCTTGTTACAGTGCCGGCTCCTTTGGATTACAACCCGCTTCTTGTACAAGCAGGAGGCATTATTCCAATTAATGATACGGATCCAAGCTTTTCGACCAAAGCCCAAGATGAACGAAGCTTTCTGTTGTTCCCGCACCGCGAACAGGGAAGCTCAGATTATCAATTGTACGAAGATGATGGTGTATCTGCGGACTACCAGGAGAATCATGCCACAGTCCACGTTTCCATGGAATCAACCACTCACAAAATTCAGGTGGAGCTCAACATTCAGGGAGAATACACCTTGCCCTACAGCAACATCCGTTTTTATGTGAACGGGGATGACCAACGTGAATTTTATGTCAATGGACAACAGCTGGTAAAGAAAAATGGAAGCTACGAAGTCCAGGTTTAAAAAATAAGGTGAGTACCGTTTGAAAATAATGCCTTCATGGGAGTTGTACGGATGAAATTTATGGATGAAGACTTTCTACTAAACACCAATAGCGCAAAGATTCTGTATCATGAGTATGCAAAGGACCTTCCTTTATATGACTTTCATTGTCATTTGAGCCCACAGCAAATTGCAGAAGACCACCGCTTTGAAAACATTACAGATGTCTGGCTAAAGGGTGACCACTACAAATGGCGTGCGATGCGTGCATTTGGAATTGATGAAAACCTGATTACAGGAAATGCAGGCGACAAAGAAAAGTTTCATGCCTGGATTCAAACAGTTCCCTATACAATGGGCAATCCCCTGTATCACTGGTCCCATCTCGAACTGAAAAAATATTTCAATTATGAAGAAGCAATCAAGGAAAAAAACTGGGAAGCCATGTGGGAACAACTGAACCAGGTTGTCCAATCAGACTCTTTTTCAGTGAAAACCTTGATTAAAAACAGTAAGGTCAAAGTTATCTGTACCACAGATGACCCAGCAGACAATCTGGAATACCACATTCAAATTGCTGAAGATAAAAACATTGAAGCAAAAGTGCTGCCAACTTTCCGGCCGGATAAAGGTTTGGGCATTACCGCAGCTGGATTTTCAGCATACATCCAAACTCTTGGCGCATCAGCACGGTTGGATATTCGGAACTATGGCAATTTCCTAAAAGCCTTATCAGAGCGAGTCGACTATTTCCATGAACACGGCTGCCGCATATCGGATCACGGATTTGAGTATTTACCTTATGAAGAAACTTCTTTTGAAGAAGCAGCGGACATTTTCCATAAAGCACTGTCCGGAGAAAAAATTTCTAAAATTGAAGAAGACAAACACAAGACATTTACGATGCAATTTCTGGGTGAGTTGTATGCCAAACACAATTGGGCGATGCAATTGCATATTGGCCCATTGCGCAATAACAATACCCGCATGTTCGAACAAGCAGGACCCGATAGCGGATTTGACTCGATCAATGATTTTGAACTGGCGCGTCCGCTCAATCAATTCTTAAACAGCTTGGACCGCAATCAAGTTTTGCCAAGAACGATTATTTATCCGCTCAATCCGGTCCATTTTGAGATGGTGGCAAGCACGATTGGCAATTTCCAGTCGAGTGAAATGAAAGGGAAAATTCAGTTTGGTTCGGGTTGGTGGTATAACGACCAAAAAGACGGCATGCTCCGCCAAATGAAAGAGCTGGCCAATGCTGGGTTGTTAAGCTTGTTTGTCGGTATGCTGACAGATTCCCGCAGTTTCCTTTCGTTTACACGCCATGATTACTTTAGACGAATCCTATGCCAATTGGTTGGAAACTGGATTGAGGAAGGCGAAGTTCCGGCAGATTATGAGTTTATCGGCAAGATGATCCAAGACATCTCATACAATAACGCCACAAACTATTTTGATATTAAAGTGGATTAATGAATCTACGCAAAAAAGAATTTTAGAAATGAGGGTGTTGTATGATTCCAATGCATGAAAATTTACATGGGCGAGTGGCTGTCATAACCGGGGGAAGCGGTGTCCTGTGCTCGGAAATGGCGCGTGAATTATCGCGTCAAAGTATGAAGGTCGCCATTTTAAATCGTACGGCAGCCAAAGGCGAGCTTGTTGCAAAGGCGATTAACGAGGCAGGCGGAGAAGCGATAGCACTTTCGGCTGATGTCTTGGACCGTGCATCACTGGAACAGGCGAAGCAAAAAATTCTGGAAAAGTTCGGCCGCATTGACTTGCTTATAAACGGAGCAGGCGGAAACCATCCAGATGCCATTACCGGTCCGGAAACATTCAATGAAGAATCAGCTGGCCAGTCATTTTTTGAACTGGATGAAAGCGGATTTTCTTCAGTCTTTTCATTAAATTTCACAGGGACTTTCCTAGCCTGCCAAGTGTTTGGCAAAGAATTATTGAAAAGTGACTCACCAGCGATCATCAATCTGTCTTCCATGAGTGCATACGCACCATTGACTAAAATTCCGGCATACAGTGCTGCGAAGGCCTCAATCAACAACTTTACGCAATGGCTGGCCGTGCATTTTGCTGAAACAGGTTTGCGTGTCAACGCCATTGCTCCAGGATTCTTCCTGACCGACCAAAATCGTGATTTGTTAATGGATAAAGAAGGAAACCCAACAGCACGAACGAAAAAAATTCTGGAAGCTACTCCAATGAACAAGTTCGGCGAACCGGAAAATCTCCTTGGCGCATTGTTGTTCCTTGCCGATGAATCCTATTCTTCATTTGTAACGGGAACGACAATGGCTGTGGATGGCGGATTTATGGCTTATTCAGGGGTATAAAAAGCGAAGATTAACTAAATACTATGCGAAAAAACGGATTCTTAACTGAGAATCCGTTTTTTGAATTGTTTTTTAGTGGGACGGACTCATTGTCTGGTGAGGTGGACAATGCTTGCTTGCAATAAATAAGTTAAGAAGTGAAATCATGCTTTCGGTATGCATAAATTAACGATTAACTGGTATATAATAGAAGGCATAAGAGGGGGGTCTGGAATATGTTTGAAAAACAAATTATCGACAAGCAAGACCACCGCAATTTTTTTGTGCAGATGTCAAATCGTGACACGAAAGGCACCTTTCCATTAATATCGGATGATCCAGCGACCATTATGGATAGAGCTTTTACCGAAATCAGCATGGGGTATACGTCATTGCTCATCTATAAAAGAATGGCGATTCTTCGACAGGGTAGTATCGCTGATTTGTCAAAAAAGGATGAAGGAAAGGCTACGCATTATCAAAATTTTCTTTTCGTTCAACAGCATGAAAAAAGCGAACACGTTGCGTTTTCAGCATTTGAACCTTATGTTCGGTACGAGACATTGGAAGAAGCAATTGCAGCCGGCCAGGAACAGTTGAAAAACAAGCAGCGGATTTTTCCAGGCCAAGTGTTTACGGTTGTTTGCAGTGCACTTTTAGAAAGTCATGCTTGGCATTGAGAGAGGGAGATGACGGATGCAATTAGTAATGAAACGAATTTTTAAAAAACTGAGTTCTCATTTCGGATCCTTTTTAAGCCAACCTGCGACCAACGAAGAGATTGAAAATTTGGAGCGTACACTTGGAACCAGCCTGCCAGCTGATTTGAAAAGACTATACCAAGTGCATAATGGGGAGTTGGGCGGAGCGCCTGGTTTGTTTTTCGGCATGTCTTTTTTACCTCTGTCTGGTGTTTTGAGTGAATGGCAATCCTGTTCAGCAGTAGCGGATGATGAAGCCATGAACGATGTCCCATTCTATGCAGTTCCACCGGAAACGATCCAAGACCACTACGTCAATCGCAAATGGATTCCATTTGCGGCTGATTTCGGCGGCAATTTCCTGGCTGTGGATTTGGATCCTGGCCCAAACGGTCTATCTGGACAGGTCATCAACTTTGGAATTAAAGAAAATACGCGGCATGTCGTCGCACAGAGCGTGGAAGATTTAATCGAATTTATTTCAAAAACGCTTCAGGATGGCTCTTACACAATTGATGGGGGAGGAACGTGGAGCTATAGTGAAAAAAAGGAGCTGCATTTTTTTCATGCCCTGGAAGAAATGCCGCTGCCGGTTTTGCATCCTGAAACGGCTGAAGCCACAGCAGAAGCATTGGAAATGGAGCGGAAAGAACAAGCTAAAAAGCGTGCACAAAGCTTTGCCGGTGATCCGTGGGAAGAAACCATCTATGCAGATGGCCGGATTACCACTACTAGCTCGCAGAAAGCAAATACGAATCCGACTAAGCTCCACGAAAATGGCAGTGAAGAGCTGGACAAAGTAAAAAGTTTGGACGTGTCGATCTTCAGCATCGATCAATTTGAAGAGATTGCAAAGAAGGCAACTCAATTGGAGCATTTGCACATTCGACAGTTAGTAGGGGTGGCCCACCCGGATTTAAGACTACTCAGGGATATAAAAAACTTGCAGTCGCTGACGATTGAACATTGTGCATTTTACACTATGCATCTTTGGGAGAACTTTAGAAATCTAAAAAAGCTTACCTTGATCGATTGCCAAATCTTCGACGCAACGGAAATCAAAGAGACGCAAATTGAAACCTTGGAGTGCATCCGGACGCCTATCGAAAATATTGAAGTAATTGCCGAGTCGCCAGCGCTGCGAAAGTTTTCAGGAAGCTTCCAGCAGTTTGAGGTGTTGCAGCCGCTAGTGGCTGGTTCGATGGATTTTTCTAAAATTACTGGCAGCATGACAAAGGGCGAGCAAGATAGTTGGATAAGCAGCTTCAAAAATAAATAACTGAACTAAAAATGGCTGACAAGAGATAAAAAGCTGCCAACTGAATAAAAGTGGATGACATTTCTATGTCGTCCACTTTTTTATTTTGTCTACGAAAAAGAATAATGTAAAGAAAGTTTGCGTTAAAATACTAAATATTCTAAATATTATTGCAATTAATGAAAATTAGTCATATACTAAAAAAAATCGCGGCAGAGGAGTGGGTTTAGTGCAAAGTGTTAACAGTTTACAGTTAACTTTTGAAAATCGAGTTGCAGTAGTGACTGGCGCTGCCCACGGTATTGGCCGAGCCATTTGTAAAGAATTGGCTGCCCGAGGTGCACATGTTGTGGCAGTCGACATCCTCAAAGAAGCGCTTGAAGAAACCAAAAATGAAGTAGAACAAGCAATCGATGAAACCAATTCCACAGGGGAAATCCATCTTTATGTTTGTGACGCTGCTGATTCGAATGCAGTAAAAAGCTTCGGAGAAAAAGTAATCCAGGATTTTGGGAAAACGGATATCCTCGTAAATGTAGCAGGGGGCGTAGCAGGTCAAGTGCATCGAGCGATTGAAAACATTTCGGATGAGGAGTGGGAGGCTGTAATTGCTGTTAACTTAACGACCACATTCTACATGATCCGAGAATTTGCGCCCCACATGAAAAGAGCGGCATATGGGCGAATCGTCAATATTTCAAGCGGGGCAGGAAGAAGCAGCAGCCTCACCGGCATCCAAGCGTACACTAGTGCAAAAGCCGGACAGATTGGACTGACCCGCCAAATGGCACGGGAGCTCGGACCCTTTGGCATCACGGTAAACAATGTCGCACCGGGTTTCGTTCTATCGAATCCATCGACCGAACGGCAATGGAAGGCAATGTCTGAGAGCCAACAGGATCAGCTGATTGAGTCTATTTCAGTCAAGCGTCTTGGCACTCCGGAAGATATCGCCCATCCCGTACTCTTTTTTGCTTCAGATTTCTCCCGTTATGTGAGCGGTCAGATTGTTTCAGCCGATGGCGGGCTACAACTTTTCTAGGAGGACACGGGATGGCTATTACGATAATCGGTGCAGGTGCAATAGGAGGAGTTCTTGGCGCATATCTCATTCGTGCAGGGGAACAAGTAGTTTTTTGTGATACCGCTCAAGACCACGTCAACCAGATGAATTCAGATGGACTCACAATTGAAGGACCTGATGAAACATTCACGGTAGAAAGCACTGCCTTTACTCCTGCTCAACTAATTGAACAGGATCAACCTTTGGAAACTGTTTTTCTTTGCGTCAAAGCCCAGCATACAGAAAAAGCGCTAGCTCCTTTTTTATCGCTGTTAACTCAAACCTCACAAGTGGTGTCATTTCAAAATGGCTTATGCGAAAGAGAGATTTTAAAACTGATAGGGGCAGAACGGACAATAGGCTGCTTCGTCAACTTTTCTGCAGATTATCTTGGACCTGGAAAAATTCTTTATGGCGGGGTCGCTTCACTTTATCTCGGTGAACTTGACGGCACAGTATCTGAACGGGTCACCGCACTAAAAGATAAATTACAAGTTTGGGGACCGGCACAGGTCACCGACAACATATGGGGATTCCTTTGGAGCAAGATGTCTTATGCTGGTTTGCTTTATGCGACGGCTTTAGTAGATGAGACGATGGCAGCAGTTGTTGAAAATCGTGAGCTCCGCGACATGCTGATGGAATTGTGCTCAGAAATTCTCGAAACAGCAGACAAAGAAGAAATCAAACCCATTGGATTTGATGATTGGGAACCAGACTTGATCTACCCGCGAGAAAGCAGGAATCCTAAAAAGTTGGATGCACAATTGGAGCAATTAGCCGAGCGGATGGCCGCAAACAAGAAAACAAAAAGTGGGATTTGGCGGGATTTAGCGGTCAGAAAACGCAAAACTGAAGTGGATGCACAGCTTGTGCCAATTCTTGAAATCGGCAAAAGCCACCAAGTAGAAATGCCGCTTTTAGCGGCGCTCGTAAAATCCATCAAAGAAATTGAAGATGGGAGCCGGCACATGAGTTGGCAAAACCTTTATGAACTGCAGGAAATATATGAAGCTTTGCCTCCCAGGGTAAGGCAAATCTAGGAGTGAAAGAGATGATTATCCCAGACCAAAGAACATTATCGGACGATGTAGCAAAAATTATCAGGAAAATGATTCTGAATGGAGAGTTGAAGGCGGGTGGCTGGATTAATCAGGCTCATTTGGCTGAAAAATTTAACATATCAAGAGGCCCCATCCGAGAAGCATTGAAACTTTTGCAAAACGAAGGGCTTATCAAGCATGAGACCAATAAAGGCACATTTGTTGCCACACTTTCTGATCAGGACGCATTTGAAATCTATACATTGCGGGCACTGATTGAAGGGGAAGCAGCCCAGCTGGCCTTGCCTCATTTATCGAGCCAGGACTTGTTGGAACTCGAGGGGTATATCGAAGAGTTTACTGAAGCTATGCACAACCATGACATCGAACACCAAGTGCAGTGCGATATCCTGTTCCATGGGAAAATTGTCGCAGCGTCCAAGCACAACCGATTGATCAATATTCACAAAAATCTCGATACACAAGTAGGGGTTATGTATTTAACTATCGCCAATCAAGTACCCATGCGCGTGGAGCAAGTCGTCTATAACCATCGGCTCCTATTGGATGCCCTTCGAACAGGCGACAAGAAAAAAATCAAAAAAGCATTTTCAAATCATTATACAGAGGCGCTGAAAGACTTGTCGAGAAACGTTGCAAAAAAAGACTGAGGGGCGGTGGAAAGATGTTATTGGATGTTAAACATATGTCGTTGTCCTTGAAACGAGCGGGGAAATATTCAAAAATCCTGGATGATATCTCGTTCAACTTGCAACAAGGAGAAACATTAGGAATCGTTGGGGAATCGGGCTGCGGAAAAAGCATGACAGCATTATCGCTAATGCAGCTCCTGCCTGAAAAAGCTCGGCTTGAAGGAGCAGTTGATTTACAGGGGAAAATTATTTCGGGATCCTCGAAGCGTAAACTTGAAAAAATTAGAGGCAACCAAATGTCGATGATTTTTCAGGATCCTCTAACATCCCTTAATCCGCTTCAGACAGTTGGAGTCCAGATTGAAGAATCACTCATTTTGCATACAAAAAAGAGCAAAAAAGAGCGCAGAGAGCGAGTTCTGCAACTGCTAAATGCGGTTGGGCTTCCGCGAGCCGAAGAACTCATGGACGAGTATCCACATCAACTTTCGGGGGGGATGCGGCAGCGGATTATGATTGCCATCGCGATGGCTTGTGAGCCGCAACTGTTGATTTGTGACGAACCGACAACTGCACTGGATGTTACCGTTCAAGCTCAAATTTTGGAATTAATGAATGAAATAAAGCGGGAAACCGACATGGGAATCATTATGATTACCCACGATATGGGCGTTGTCGCAGAAGTTTGCGATCGAGTACTTGTGATGTATGCAGGGAAAATTGTTGAAGAAGCACCAGTTGTTGAGTTGTTTGGAAATCCCAAACATCCTTATACGCGAGGGTTGTTGGCATCCATACCAAAACTTGGACGGCGCAAAGAAAAACTTGGATCGATTCCTGGAACTGTTCCAACACCTGGAAGCATGCCGGTGGGCTGTAGATTTGCTGACCGCTGTCCGCATGCGATGGATATTTGCCGGAACGCTACACCTGAGATGATTCGCATCAGAGAAAGCCACCAAACCGCTTGCTGGCTATACGATGAAAAGGAGGGGAATGCCAATGCCGCTGCTGGAAGTCACGAACTTGAAACAGCACTTTACAACTAAAAAGGGTTTCGTCGGCAATAAGACAATTGTTAAAGCAGTTGATGGCGTTTCGATCACGATTGAAGAAGGCAAAACACTCGGTGTCGTAGGGGAATCCGGTTGTGGAAAATCGAGCCTTGGCCGCTCCATCCTCAGGTTGGTGGAACCGACGGAAGGAAGCATCAAATTCGAAGGTAAAGAAATTGTCGGTATTTCCGCAAAAGAAATGAAGGAACTGCGCAAGGATATGCAGATTGTCTTTCAAGATCCTTATGCATCCTTAAATCCAAGGAGAACGGTACGCCAAATTTTAGAAGCCCCACTTATTATCCACAATATCGGCAACAAGACCGACCGCAAAGAGTTAATTGAAAATCTTGCCGGAAAGATTGGGCTGCGAAAAGAACAATTGAGCAATTACCCGCATGAGTTTTCGGGAGGGCAGCGCCAACGGATCGGCATCGCGCGGGCAATGGCTTTAGATCCGAAGCTGATTATCGCTGACGAACCGGTTTCCGCGCTCGATGTCTCGGTGCAATCGCAAGTGCTGAACTTGATGCTGGATCTCCAGCAGGAGCGAAATTTGAGCTATATGTTCATTTCGCATGATTTGTCAGTAGTCCAGCATATTTCAGATAAAGTAGCCGTCATGTACCTCGGCAAAGTGGTCGAAATTGCAGATGTTGCCAAAGTTTACGATACGCCTATCCATCCGTATACGCAGGCGCTGTTATCCGCATTGCCAGTTCCAGATCCAACCTATGTCAAAAACCGAATCATTTTGCAGGGAGATTTGCCGAGCCCATCCAATCCGCCGACAGGCTGCACGTTCCATACACGCTGTCCGATGGCGACAAAAGAATGTGCAGAAATCATACCGCCGCTAGAAGAAAAAGAACCTGGTCATTTTGCTGCCTGCATTCATGTTTAAAGTACGCAGATAATCTGAAGCTAGTAAAGGGGGGACAGCCTAATGGATGCTCTACGATTTATCGGAAAACGAATGTTGCTGATGATTCCGATTTTAATCGGCATCAGTATCTTGACTTTCGCGATTTCCAACACGATTCCTGGAGATCCAGCCCGTCTTATTCTTGGGCCGAAAGCAACTCCGGATGGACTTGAAGCGCTGCGTGAAGACATGGGGTTGAACGATCCGCTTTATGTCCAGTACGGACGCTATATGAGTGGAATCGTCCAGGGTGATCTCGGGGAAAGTACCTACTCTCAACGTCCGGTTATGGACGATTTGCTGAGGTACTCACCGGCTACATTTGAACTGACGATGTTCGCGATGTTCATCACATTGATAATTGGCATTCCGTTTGGTGTTATCAGTGCGAGCAGGAAAGACAGGATTGCTGACCAGTTCACCCGGATTTTCGCACTGATAGGCGTGGCCATGCCAGCGTTCTGGCTTGGATTGCTATTGCTCTTGTTCTTCTACTTGAAGCTTGGGGTACTTCCGGGTTCCGGGCGATTGGATGGGGGCATGTCCCCACCGGAATATATTACCGGCATGTATACAATTGATGCGCTGCTAACAGGAAATTGGCCGGTGTTTTATGCCGCCGTTATGCATTTGATTTTACCGGGAATTACGCTTGCTGCCGTGACGGTGGGGATGATTACCAGAATGACCAGATCGAGTATGCTGACGGTGTTGCAAAGTGATTACATCCGAACAGCTTTCGCCAAAGGAGCACCTGAAAACCGGGTTCTTTACGGACATGCGCTTCGCAACGGCATTATGCCCGTCATCACGCTTCTCGGGATGGCATTTGGCCATGCTCTTGGCGGCAGTGTCTTGGTAGAAGCGGTGTTTTCGTGGCCGGGTTTGGGTCAGTATGCGGTTAATGCCATCAACTATCTGGACTTCCCGGCTGTTATGGGCGTGACGTTGCTGATTGCAGTCATGTTCATTCTTGTGAACTTAATTGTGGATACATTATATTTCTTTATTGATCCAAGGCTGAAACATAACTAGGGGGGAGTGGTCGAGTTGGTGCGAAGAATTTTTAGTAGCCCGTTGACGGTGCTCGGGCTCTTCATCGTAGTACTTATATTGATAGTGGCATTATTTGCTCCGGCAATTGCTACTCACAGCCCAACGGAAGTGGACCTGGTGAGTAAACTCGATGCGCCAAGCGCCGAACATTATTTTGGCACCGACGAAGTAGGCCGGGATATTTTCAGCCGAATTGTATACGGCACAAGGATTTCGTTGCGCATCGGACTGTTGGTTGTATTAATCGCGTTCCCAATTGGCACCATACTCGGCGCCATTGCTGGTTATGTTGGCGGACGGGTCGATCAGGTTATCATGCGCATTACAGATGTGTTCCTGTCTTTTCCGGGCATCATCCTGGCCATGTCGATTGCAGCAGCACTGGGACCTTCTATTGAAAATGTCATGCTCGCGCTTGCCGCGACCTGGTGGCCCTGGTATACCCGAATTGTCCGTTCGTCGGTGCTGTCCATCAAGCATTCGGAATTCATTGAAGCCTCTCGGGCACTTGGAGCAAATCCATTTCGGATTTTATTCAAAGAAGTTATTCCGAATTCGATTGCGCCAGCCACTATTCAGGCTTCTTTGGATCTTGGGTTTGTTATTTTATCTGCTGCCGGACTTAGTTTTATCGGCCTTGGCGCACAACCGCCTTCGCCGGAATGGGGTGCGATGCTGTCAAACAGCCGTGAAATCTTGCGTGAAGCTTGGTGGGCAGCAACGTTCCCTGGGATTGCTATTTTGTTGACCGTACTTGGTTTTAACTTGCTCGGTGATGGATTGAATGATGTGCTCGATCCGAAACAGCGCTGAGTTTTTGCTGAAACATTGAAAGGGGGATAGGGGTTGTCTGCCAATGCTTTTTCCATCATTACCAACGAAACCAAAGGGGGAAATACAGTGAAGTTTAAAAGTCAGTGGTCAAAACTATTTCTATTCCTCGTCATCGCTGTGTTAGTGCTTGCAGGCTGCCAAAATTATAGTGAAGAAACTGAAGAAACGGATTCGCCGGACGGAACAGCGGCCGAATCAAATGAGAACTTTGATGCCGAAGTCTTTAACTTCGCCACCAACCAGGATATTCCGGGACTCGATCCTCACGGTTCGGCAGCGAATACGACCTTCCGGGTCATTTACCTGATGTACGATCGTCTTGTAACTTATGAAGGGGCATCGACTGAACCGACGCCAATGCTTGCGGAAAGCTGGGACATTTCTGAAGATGGGCTTGAATACACATTCCATCTGGTCGAAGATGCAACTTTCCACGATGGATCGCCAGTGACAGCTGAAGCCGTGGAGTATTCATTTACCCGAGCTATTGATGTAGGGAAATCTGCCGCAGGGATTTTCAGCAAAGTTATTGACGAAAACAGTTTTGAAATCATTGACGACCACACCATTAAAATTACGTTGAAAGAACCGTTTGCGCCATTTATCAGCACATTGGGAACAGCTTTTGGGAACATCATCAACCCGGCGCTGGAAGAAAACCATGGCGATGATCTGGGAGAAAGCTTCCTGGCAGAAACTGAGATGGGTTCTGGCCCTTATGTCTTGGAAAGCTGGGATCGCGGGGAAACGATGGTCATGAAGGCGAATCCAGATTATTGGGGAGAAGCGCCAACAATGGAAACAGTCAACATCCGCTTTATCACAGAAGCTTCTACTGCACGCCTGATGCTGGAAAAAGGGGAAATCGACTTGATCGACAATACGGTCATTTCACCTGAAGTTCTTGGACAGATGCGCGATACCGAAGGCGTGGAAGTCGTAGAAGCGGAAGGTTACCAAATCGACTACATGCCGATGAATACGGAAAAAGGTGCGCTTGCTGATGTTAAAGTACGCCAGGCAATTGCCCACAGCATTAATTACGATGCGCTTCTTGAAAGTGTCTACTTGGATCAGGCTGATCGTATTGGTGGAGCAGTTCCGCAGGGAATGTTCGGATTCAGTGAAGACGCTAAACTTTACGAGTATGACTTGGATAAAGCAAAAGAGCTGCTGAAAGAGGCGGGGCATGAAACTGGGCTGACTCTTGAAATTGCAATTTCAGAAGATAGCGAAGTGCGAAGCAACACGGCATTATTGCTGCAATCTGACTTGGAGAAAGTTGGCGTAACGCTGGACATTAAAACATATGCATGGCCGACATTCCTTGATTTGGTGACAACCGGCCAGCATGATTTCGGTCTCGTTTCCTGGACGCCAGATTATCCAGATCCCGACTATAACCTCTGGTATTTTGCTCATTCATCAAGCAAAGGCCCTGGGTTCAACTTGGCCTTCTATGAAAACAGTGAAATTGATGGCTTGCTGGAAGAAGCGAGATCTTCAACGGACGAAGCACTTCGAGAAAACAATTACATGGAAATCCAGAACATCATGGCCGAAGAAGTTCCTTATATCTTCGTTGCCCAACCAAAATTGGAAGCGCCTATGCGCACATGGGTGAAAGGCTATGAACTGAACCCGATGAATTCCTGGTACGTGCCGTTCCACAAAATTACAAAAGAAGAATAAGGAAGATGGGAGAAGTTGTGGAAACACAGCTGCCTCCCTCTTTTTTAGAAGCAGCAGTTCAAGGGCTTGTACAGTAAATCTATTGAATGGAGGAGAACCTGATGGACAATGAATGGAAGATAGGCAACTTATTCGCTGCTGCGGGAGAAAAGATAAAAGGGCATCTGGAAATGCCAACACTTAGCGAAAGACTGCCTGTATTTTTGATAAACGGTTCACAAGAAGGCCCCTCTGTTTTAGTCATGGCAGGTATTCATGGGTGTGAGTACACCTCTATCGATGCTGCGTTGAAAATAGGTGCCTCACTAAATCCCAAGAATATGAACGGCCGAGTGGTAGTCGTCCCAATTGCTAACCCGTCTTCATTTTATGCCCGCAGCATTTATGTACATCCTGCCGACCACAAAAACCTGAACCGCATATTTCCGGGACAACAACATGGCACGGAAGCAGAGCGCTTGGCGTATTGGCTCAATGAAATGGTTTTCAAACAAGTGGACTATGTCATCGACCTTCATGGAGGTGACATGATTGAAGCATTGGTGCCATTCACCATTTACCACAAGACAGAAGATGAACAAGTTCTACAAGTTTCCAAGAAGATGGCCTCCCTTTTTGATATTGAATATGTTATTGGAAGTGGCGAACAAGTGCCGGGCTCTACATACAGCTGCGCTGCAGAACAAGGGATTCCCTCCATTATTGCTGAAGCTGGACAGCAGGGAATCCTGAGCACAGAACAATCGCAGATGTTGCAAGAAGGGGTACGAAATATCCTTGCATCCTTCGATATAGTGGAAGGCGATCCAGCCAGTGAAGATTCGACTTATCTATCGGTTTTCGATTGGTACCGCTCGGAACTGCAATGCCTCTGGTATCCTGAGATCGGTATCGGAGAACGTGTAGAGGCAGGTCAGCTGCTTGGCCGACTGACAGATGAATTTGGAGAAACGATTCGGGAAGTGCACTCAAATTCAGCGGGCATTGTTCTTTTTCTTGTCAGTTCACTTGCCATCAATGAAAATGATCCTTTGCTTGCAGTGGGGGCGTAGCCATGGATCATTTACTGGATCTCTCGATTACTGAACTAGCCAAGCTTTACCGGAAAACTGAAGTATCACCGGTCGAAATCACGAAAGCTACTTTTGTGCGGCAGCGAAAACTTGAGCCCGCATTGAATGCGTTCCTTTTACTTACCGAGAAACAAGCGCTTGAGCAGGCAGAAGCAGCAGAAAAGCGTTTTTTGACGCACAGGCCTGTTCACCTGCTTACCGGTGTTCCGTTCTCTGCAAAAGATTTATTTTATACGAAAGACATTCACACAACGTGTGCTTCAAACATTCTCAAAAATTTTGTGCCAGACTTTACTGCCACTGCTATCAGTAAATTATCGGCAAATGGCGCCGTGATGCTTGGCAAGAACAACATGCTGGAATTTGCTTACGGTATCGTCCATCCGGATTTTGGCAAGACAAATAATCCGTGGGATCTTTCAAAAACTTCAGGTGGCTCTTCAAGCGGATCAGCGGCAGCAGTCGCAAGCGGCATTGGGTTTTTCTCGCTCGGCACCGATACCGGAGGGTCAATTCGAATTCCTGCTTCCTATTGCGGTGTGGTTGGATTAAAGCCGACACGTGGTTTAGTCAGTACACACGGTGTCTTTCCGTTGTCTTGGTCACTGGACCATGCAGGACCAATAGCCCGGAATGCACTTGACGCTGCAATTGTTCTTGAAGCAATTTCAGGATTCGATCCGGAAGATCCGCACTCGCTTGCAGGGAAATTAGGAGAGGTGGATGCCGACAACTTCGAGGCACTTGGTGCGAAGCGTGTTGGCGTCTTGCCCGAGCATCAGCTGGTGAGGATTACGCCGGAAGTTCGCCGCGTTTATAACGATACATTGCTGCATATGGCTTCGCTCGGGTGGCATATAGAAGAAATCACAGTTCCTGCCTGGCAACAGACAGAAGAAATTATTATGGACGTGCTGCTTCCTGAAGCGGCACAGATTCATCAGCAATGGCTTGACCGAAAATCCGAATACGCCGCGATGACATATCAGCAGATTGAAATGGGGATGGAAAAGAAAGCGATCGATTATTTGAATGGCCTGCGGGATTTAAGAACCTACAGCAATGACGTATCTGAGTTGTTTAGGACAAGAGACCTCTTGATGATGCCGACAGTGGCATTTGCTGCACCCGCGGAAGATCCAGTTATAGGCAGCGAGGAAGAAAACGAAATGGTGTTTACGGGTCCATTCAATATTTCAGGGCATCCAGCAGTCACGATCAATATGGGATTCACGGAAAACGGGCTGCCGATTGGCATGCAGCTTATCGCTCCGCATTTTCAGGATATTGAACTTTTGCGTGCCGCTCACCAGCTCGAACAGTTGAGGACCGCACCATTGCCGCCATTGATTCGAAAAGGAGTTTAAACGATGCAAACCATTTTAGAATACTTGGAACAGCATAAAAAAGAGATGGAAGGAACGTTAATTCGGCTTGCCGAGGCAGAATCACCTTCTCGCAACAAAACTTTGGCGGATCGCTGCGGCCGAGTGCTCGCTGATCTGTTTGAAGAACTGGTTGGGGGACAGACGGAAATGATTGAAAAAGAAGCGGTCGGAAATCAGTACCGTTTCACAATTGGTTCCGGCACGCAGCAGATTTTAATTATTGGCCATTACGATACAGTTTGGGATCAAGGCGCTATTCCGCTGCGCGAAGAAAATGGTTTGCTTTATGGACCGGGAGTATTCGACATGAAAGGTGGACTGACGGTCACATTGTGGGCGCTTAGAGCATTAAAGCAGACAAACATCAGCTTAACGAAAAAAATTTTGTTTTTGGTTACTTCAGATGAAGAAATCGGCAGTTTTCACTCTCGTTCGCTGATTGAAGAAGAGGCCAGAAAAAGCGAGTTGGTATTGGTACCCGAGTCGAGCATTTCCAACTCTGGAGCCGTCAAAACTTTCCGCAAAGGCATCGGAATCTTCAAGGTGAAAGTTGGTGGAAAAGCAGTACATGCCGGCATCAATCCATGGGAGGGCGTCAGCGCCATTGATGAACTTGTCCTTCAACTGCAGAACATTAAAAAGTTGGACGACCGCGATGCCGGAATTTCAGTCAACGTAGGAACGATTTCCGGAGGTGTCCGCACGAACGTAGTGGCTGATTCTGCGGAAGCCATGGTTGACTTGCGCTTTCGAACAAAAACACAAGGTGAGGCGCTTGCTGCGGCTTTTCACCATATTTTGCCCATCACTCAGGGTGCTGTCGTCGCCATAAAGGGAGATATTAACCGTTTTCCAATGGAAGAAACACAGGAAGTGCTGGCTTTGTTTAGCGAACTCAAAGAAATTGCTGCTGGGCACGATTATGTGCTTGAAAACGGTGGTTCCGGCGGCGCCAGCGATGGCAACTTTACTGCGTCACTTGGCATTCCGACGATTGATGGACTTGGGCCAGTGGGTGACGGGGCTCATGCTGTACATGAACATATCGTCCTTGAAAATTTGCCGTATCGTGCGGCGCTGATTGCGGAATTCCTTGAACGCAAGTTGACTTGAAGGAGGTGCCTACTGGTAATGGATATGATGACAATGAACTTGAGAGATTTTGAAGAAATGCAAAAGACAGTCAATACGGTGCTGGTGCCCATTGGAATGATTGAGGCTCATGGACCGCATTGCGCGCTCGGCACAGATGTATTGATTCCCCGGGAATTTGTCCGCCGGTTGGAAAAAGCGAGAGGAAGCCGGATTTTGATGGCCCCGGAAGTAGCATATGGCCATTCCTGGGGGCTCGCGTCATTTTCAGGAACCATTGATATTTCGGCAAAAACCTTCGGCAATTACGTATTTGAGATTTGCAAAGGGTTTTATCAAACTGGCTTTAAAAATATTATTTTGTTCAACGGCCATGGCGGCAATATCTCAAGCCTTGATATCGTGACGGAAAAGCTGGCAGACATGGGTGTGCGGACACTGACCATTAACTGGTATCTGGACTACCGGGAAGATATCAAAAAGATTACACCGGACCCAGGCCATGCAGGTGAAGACGAAACTTCGCTCGTGTTGGCGATCGATGAGAGCTATGCTTTCACCAAAGGAGTAGGCCACCACAAAATTCCCTTGGCGAAACGCTTTCGCTTTAAAAACGCAGGAGCTGTCTTGTATCCGGAAGCTTTCTCAGGAAATGCAGAAGCGGCAACAGCAGAAAAAGGCGAAGAATTGTACAGCATGATGCTGGACTTGGTGCTGCAGGATCTCGATACACTTTGGGGAATTGAATGGAAACAGGAAAGGGGATAGGAAAATGACTTTACGTTGGACTGCACAGCCGGTGGGCGAATCTATTGTGGATATTGTCCTGAGTCTGAATGAACAAGCAAAATCAATGCATGGAACAGAAGTGGCGACAGCAAGCTACAGCAGCATAACACCTTCTATTGGCAGTTTAGACGCCATCGGACAGAAGATAGAAAGAGTGGAAAAAGATATACAAGGGCTTGGGGGGCATCCCGGAAGATACCTGCGATCGATGCTCAATGCCTATGGATATTTCGTGCGCAGCCTGCAAGGGGATGATTTGCCTTATGCCGAATACATCGCAAACATTCAGGAACTGCCTTCCACGCTGATTTCAGAAGAAATGATGAAAGGGCACAGGGAACTTGTCGAGCAGGGATTGACCGATCTTGGTTACGGGGGAAGTTTGAAAGAAAAAGCTGAACGTTGGCTCCAAGACACAATGATCCCACCGGAAAAAGTGATCGAAGTAGCGGAATCCATGAGGGAGAAAAGTAAAATAGGCACCCTCAAACGCATCATTGAATTGCCGGAACAGGACGGCATTGATTACATCAAGTCCATTCGCGGTGTTTTTTGGAGCGGCTACTCAAAATATACCGGTGATTTCCGGGGCAATCTGACATTCAA
Organism: Planococcus sp. TJ-307; assembly: GCF_058268435.1. Classification (NCBI taxonomy): domain Bacteria; kingdom Bacillati; phylum Bacillota; class Bacilli; order Caryophanales; family Caryophanaceae; genus Planococcus; species Planococcus sp. TJ-307. The sequence goes on along the minus strand of NZ_JBZDOJ010000003.1, from coordinate 178,781 downwards.
CATTGACCGCCCTTGGACGGAACCAGTACTTGGACAAATCATGACACATGAAGCTTACCCAGGACACCAAGCATTTTATTGCCGGTGGGATTACCTTTTCCAGCAAGGAAAACTGCCGCTTGAAGCCTCCTATTACCTGATTAATTCACCAACCAATGCCCTTTTTGAAGGCGGACCGGAAAGTGCTCTTCATTTCTTAGGGTGGGACCGTGACGAAGAAGAGACAGAAGGGATCGATCTTGAGCATAAAAGCCAATACAAGCTGGCACGTGATTGGATTGATATGCAGCGTATGGCCATGACAAACGCTTGCTACTTGTTTAATACAGGAGAAATGAGCAAGGAAGAAGCGGTCGCTTATATGATGGAAAAAGGCTTGCTTGGGGAAATCGAGGCGAACAATTGCTATCGTTTTTTCTCAGACCCTATTCAGAAAACATATTACCCTTCCTATTATTACGGGCGTTGGATGGTCGGCAAAGCGTACGATCTGATTCCGAAAGAGCAGCGGTCAGAGTTTTTCAAAATCCTATACGATACGCCGCATACTACGAATACATTCATCGATGCAATCAGTGGATTGAGCGGCAAAAAATTTCAGCCGTTTGAACAGGTGAAGACTCCGAAAGAAGATTTCGTCATTTAACTGAAGGCACCTAGCCCGAAGAAAGGGATGTTGGCATGATCACGGATTTGAATAAGGTGCAAAAAAGCCTGGTAGATGCTGTTTCTGCTGATAGTCTGATGACGTATACGGCAGAGATAGCAAAAGAAGTAAGACTGTCTGGGTCAGAAGAAGAACTAAGGGCGTTCGAATATACCAAAAGTGTACTCGACAGTTTAGGAGCAGAAACAGCTTTGACCTTCCATGATGGCTTGATTAGTTTGCCAGTGGCCGCAGAACTAAAAGTAGGTGGTGTTGACCTACCATGCATTACCCATTCGATGTCTACTTCTACCGGAGCGCAGGGTCTGCAAGCGGAATTGGTCTACATAAAATCGGTTTCCCCCGACTTGAAAGCGGCCGGAAAAATAGTCCTGACACCAGGGATTGCTACACCCGGAGGGGTCGAGATGTTGGAAAAAGTCGGTGCCTGTGCGGGCATCTTCATCAACGGTTCGATTACTCATGAAATGACGGTATCCCGAGTATGGGGCAATCCGACCCCGGAAACAAAAGAGGAGTTTCCAAAAATTCCAGTGCTGTCCATCACCGAAACCGAAGGGAATAAACTCCTGGAACAGTTCGCGCATACAACTGAACCCGTTAGAGTTTGGTTGAAAACAATCGTCGATACGGGGTGGCGAAAAATCCCAACGCTGACCGCCGACTTTAAAGGCGAAACAGAACCAGAGAAGTTTATTTTGTTTAGCGGACATATTGATTCTTGGCATTATGGAGCTATGGACAATGGCAGTGCCAATGCGGCAATGCTTGAGACAGCGAGAGTACTGGCCGAAAACAGGGTGGCGTTGCGCCGAACGTTGCGCCTCGCTTTCTGGTCGGGGCATTCACATGGCCGCTACTCTGGATCGGCTTATTATAACGATATGAACTGGGAAGATCTTCACGAAAACTGCTTGTTGCATGTTTATGCTGACTCACTTGGGGGCAAAGGGGCTGTCATTCTTGGCGAGAGCAATTGCATGGCGGAAACCAGGGACTATGGAGGTTCTTTCGTCAAGGCGTTGACCGGAGAGGACTTTATCGGCAAGCGCTTTGGCAGGGGCGGTGACCAATCATTCTGGGGAACGGGCATACCGGCTCTTTTTATGGGCATGTCCGAACAGCCGCTAAGCGACGATATGGCTTCGCAGACGCTTGTCAGCCTGTTCGGCGGCATCAACTCTGGCGGTTTTGGTTGGTGGTGGCACACGACCGAAGATACACTCGATAAATTGGATCCCGCCAATTTGTGCCGCGATTGCCAAGTGTATGTTTCCGTAATTCATGACGCCTGTACGAGAAAAGTTTTGCCTTTAAATCACGCAGCCGGTGCGCGCGAAATCCGGGATGCTTTAGAAAACTATCAAAAAATTGCCGGTGATCGACTGGATTTAACCCGGGCCCTTGAACGAACTGCATTGCTTGAAAGTTTAGGCATTCAGCTCAATGCTGCGATACGCGACAGAAATTGGAGTGACGATTCCGCAAAACTGTTCAATGATTCGATGCTTGCGATTTCCCATGAACTGATTCCACTTAATTACGTGAGCGGGGACAAGTTCGATCAAGATTTGGCCATGAACCAGCCTGTCCTGCCGCTCTTGAAGGATATCAGCTTGCTCGCATTGACGGAACGGGGCAGTGCAGAAGATTTGGAATGGCAAACTTTTTTAAAAAGGCGGTTGAACCAAGTAGAGTATAGTCTGCTCAAAGCCTGCCGTATTGCACAACGAATGATTTGAGGTAAAGTTCCAAAAATGAACAGAATAAAGGATAGTAGCCACCAATCCAGCAACCATGGAATTCTAAGGAACTGTCATTTTTCCAAAACAAAAGCCATCATTTGATGGCTTTTGTTTGTTATTTGGTTTTATGGAGATGCATTTTCTTCGTCTTTTTGCCTTTTTGTCCTTTTTTTCCACAACTGTTTTTTTGTTCACTCTGATTGGATGCCGCCATAAAAGCGAGCCCGGTAACTACAATTGGCAACAGAAGAAGGAGGTCCACAGGAATGATGGGCTTATATACCGTCTTTTCCGGGGTGATGCTGTATACACCGAGCGGTTTGATCAGAAAAGAACCGCCGCTGCCTTCACCGCTGCCGCCTTCAGCTTCTTCTAAGCCAGGATGCTCAGTATCCTTATCTTTGAGCTCATAGCCTGTACCAGCTCCGGCTCCGACGCGGTATTTTACTTTTGCAACAGGAAGAATGATTGTGCCTCCCATGTCAATTGGATCCCCGAAAACAAGTGAAACATCCCGTACCTTGGAAAACTTATCGAAAATTGAGCGCACCGGCGACAACATAAATGGGACTTTTGCAGTCTGTGCCATGTTTTTCACTCCTTCTAAGTTTTAGTGGCATATATCTTTTGCTATTAAGTCTATCAAGTGGTCTACGGAAGATCTAAAACATTCAAAATCACAGAATAGAAAGCGACAGCAAGACTTAATGGTGTGAATAGTTCAGCGCAGTTTAGGTTTGAAATGTTACATTCAATTTTTAAAATCAGTGGCTAATCGGTACTGGCTCTTTCACCGTTCAGTATGAGTCGGTAATGAACATCCGCTTTCAACGAATGAGCGACGGGACAATATTTTTCTCCGCTTACTTCAATGGCATGCAGCATTTGTTCCGCTGCAATATCGGCTTCAACGACGAACGTTACCACAATCGATAGAAACTCTTTCGGTGGATTACGCCGCTTTACGCCTTCAGTGATAATCTCTAGAGAGCGTATTTTTTCCGTTTTCGTCCGCAAAATCATAACGACATCCATTCCGACACAACCCGCAAGCGCACCAAGCAAAGCCTGCATTGGCAACAAGCCTTGCTCTTCTCCTATGCCTTGATGAGCATCCATTGTCAAGATATGGCCACCTTGTCCAACTGCCGAAAAAACAAAATCCCCTTGCCATTTTGTACTAAGAATTAATTGATCCGTCTCCATCACATGCCCCCTCATATTTTTCTTTATAGTTTAACACCTATTGTCTGAATATACTTTGTTTTATGAAAACTTATATGTTATTAATAAAACTACTAAATAGAAAGAGAGTAAAGCTTCTGCTGAACCAGTTTTTAAAACTGTTATCTCTTTAAATCTATTTATGATAAAATACTAGAACATATATTCTTATAAATTTTCAGCTCTTAGTCTCTAATAGATGATATGATTAGTTGAAAACAGATCAGGCAAAATCTGTCGGTTTGAAATTTTTAAAGCTTTAAAAGAACAGGTGATCAAATGGTTAAGGTACATGCAGCGACATACAAAACTTCAATACGGTTGACCAAGACAGCTATGGAAAAAATGGGAGGGTTCGGCATCAGCGAACGCTCGTTTTTTGTTGCGGACAAACCATTCAAGCTATTTATTGAAAGATACCCATCCAATGCGGACGGCGAACTTTCCGTAGCGCTGATTTTAGATCGTGCGGAAAATGTCCGGCTAACTGGAAAAAGCATCGAAGGATTGATTGTCCTTCACGCAGTCTTCACCAATCACAACCTGCTGGTCACCAACTTGACCATGCGGAAATCTTACCAGGCGCTCGGTACCAATTGGCAACGTGAGGAATACTTGATGTTCGACCGATCCCGTGATCCGGCACCAGTCTCCTTGATCAATTTGATCAACCGGATGACACCGGCGAAGGATAGTTCGGATTATGTTAAGAAACGAATCGGTAGCTGGGAAGGCTATTTGAAAATCCAGGAACGCGGCATGGACATTCCGGATATCAAAACCAGTTATTCCAACCTGTCGTTCAGCCACGATTTCAGCCGTATCACATTAAAAGGATGCCAACTGAAAGATACGGAATGGAAGCAGCTAAAAAGTTTAACTGTGCGCCTTACCGGAATCGCAGGGGATGTCGGAACGGTCATGAAGGCAGCAAACCGGACGGTAGAAGTCGAGCTTCAAAGCTACATCGTCAAACAGCTCCGAGAAAAAGGGTTATCACTCGATAAAAAGGAAGTGGTCTTCAGCAACTTTGCAGCTTTGAGCCAAATCAGGCGGCTGCGGCAAGGTTTTGCGAATCTGGAGAAAGGCCTTGCGGTTAACCCGAATCTCGACCGGATTCTTTTCGAGGAAAAACCACCGGTCAAACCGCTCCGGTCGCTGGAGAAGCTGTCTTTCCACAATCGTCTCAACGAATTCCAGCAAAAAGCGGTATCGGGTGCGATGGCGGCAGAAGATCTGTACGTCATCCAAGGTCCGCCGGGCACAGGTAAAACCACTGTTATTTCAGAAATCTGCCTGCAAAATGCCCGGAAAGGATTGCGGACGCTGGTTGCTTCACAATCCAATTTGGCGGTTGATAATGCACTGGGCCGCTTGCTTGCCAACAAAGATATCCGAATTTTGCGCGTCGGACGGACCGAAAGCATTGAAGAAGAAGGCAAGAAGTTTATTGAGGAAAACGTGGGCCAGTATTGGAAAGACCACACGCTGGAAGAAATCACCGAACAATACAGTATGCGTGAACAACGCGAACCTGAGTTAAAAGCCGAATTGTTGGCGAACGAACAAGCTGCTTTGAAATTACAGCCGGTTTACGAAAGCTTAGGAAGAGCGGTTGAACAGAAAAAACAAGCACAGATTCAGCGGCAATCTGTTCAAAAACTGCTTGAAAAAGAGCAGTTGAAACTCGCAGCATATGAACGCGAAAAAGGAAAAGCTGTAAACGACAGCCGAGAACTGGCGCATCGCCTGCATGAGCTTGCGGATTTGATTGACCAGGATTCGGCCCTTATTGACGGCAAAGAAAACAGCGCGTGGTTCCAGGAACAACACCTGCGGATCCATAAACAGATCAAGCTGTATGAGCGTGTCATCGGACTGCCGCGGCTGGAACAGGACCTGGCTGCTAAACGGCAGGACCTCGCCGTGGTTACCGATAGACGTGACCAAATTGCCGGTATCATTGAACAAAAAAGAATGGCCGTCAGTGACATGGACAGCATCAAAAAAATTGATGACCTGCTTCACGTGCTCAAAGAACAGCGGGTTGAAGAAACGCCAACCATTACGTACCTTATCAACCGGCTCGAAGCGAATCGTGAAAACATGGCAGAATGGGGCAAACTCAATCAATACAACGAACAAGTCACGGCGGCGATTGCCTACATCGAAAAATTGGTGGCACCTGCCGGCATTTCTGTTGCGCAGTTGAAACAGCAGGCTTTGGCCAAGATAGAAGCGTATACGTCAGCGGAAATCGACGAATACTTGGAGAAACTCCGCAAGCTGTTGAAAAGTGCCAAGCACCATGACCTGGCTCTTCTGCAAAAAGCGCTGACCGGTTTGTACAGACGGCAAAATGATTTATGGAGAAGAGGCGCCAAGCTCAAGGCCTTTGATGTTTATGCAGCCGAGTCGAAACGGGCCTTCCAGGACTTGAAAAAGCAGTTATGCGAAGAGCTGGTCAACCAACAAAAACAATACCGATCATGGGACGAAAAGTTGCTGGAGCAGCAAGAGAAAAAGCAGGAGGATATGGCACCTCTTGAACAGCGCTACCGGCAAATGCCAAGCCGGGCGGATCTGCCAGCCGATCTTGAAGGGGCAGTTCGCGATGCGACAGCAGAACTGGCCAAATTGCAAAAAGACAAAGCTCTTTATGAACAGACCAAGCAGCGCATCGCAAACCACCAAGCGGAACGCACGCAAAAAACAGAGGTTCTTGAAACAAACGATGCCGGTATTGAGGCACTAAATATTGAGATTCAGCAAGTCGCATTGGCAATAAAGACGCACGAAGAAGAGCTTTTTGCTCTGCGCGAGGTTTTGTCTTCGGATGTAGAGCAGCAGCTGGAACAAGCGGCTAAAGACCTCGCCAGTTTGTCTTTCAAGAAGGAATCGCTCAAGCAGGAAATGAAACATTTGCCCTTGCTTCAATCCATTCAGAAAAAATGGCTGGAGTTATTGGCAGGAGCGAACGAGCACGATCTGGACGAGATTCGGAAATTGTACATCAAACACGCCAATGTGATCGGAACAACGTGTGTTGCATCAGCACGCAAGGACTTTATCGACAATTATCCGGAATTTGATGTTGTCATTATCGACGAAGTCTCTAAAGCCACACCGCCAGAACTGTTGTTGCCGATGCTAAAAGGCAAGAAGATCATTTTAGTCGGCGACCATCATCAATTGCCGCCGCTTCTTGGCAATGACACTCTGGAGGAAACGCTTCAGGAAATGATTGATGAGGACAACGGCTTTGAAGAAAAGAAAGAGCTTGAAAAGCTCCTGGAAGAGTCATTATTCGAACGCCTCTATAAAAACTTGCCAGCTGCCAACAAGACGATGCTTGCCATTCAATACCGGATGCACGAAGACATCATGGAAACCATTTCACCGTTCTACAAACGGGAAAGGGATCAGCTGCAATGCGGCATTGCCGATTCTGACCGGGAGCGCGACCACCTGTTGGAATCCCCAAAGGTGAAGCGGAACAACCACCTTATGTGGCTGGATTTGCCGAACGAGCCGGCGTATTTTGAAGAACGCATGAACGGTGGCAAAAGTTTGTTCAATGCATCCGAGCTTCAAGAAATTCGTACTTTACTAGTGGAATTGAACGATGCAGCGGGAGAAGCAAAAAGAGCGGGCCGCATCTATGCTGAGCAGCAAAAGAGCATCGGGGTCATCAGTTTTTACGGCGAACAGGTCAAGCGGATTCAGCGCATGATCGACCAGGAATTGCGCCTGCCGCATTTGACGGTCCGCACAGGGACCGTTGACCGATTCCAGGGAAGCGAACGGGACATTATCGTGTTGAGCATGGTACGAAACAATCAAAACAAACAAGGCGATATCGGCTTTGCCAAAGATTACCGGCGGCTGAACGTGGCGCTTTCACGTGCCAAGGAATTGCTGGTACTGGTCGGCAGTTCGCAAATGTTCACCGAGCGGGCCAAACAGCCGGAAACACGAACCATGTACAAGCATGTATTGGACGTTGTAACAAAGAAAAACGGCTTGAAGCTGTTGGAGAAGAGCAGGGGGTAGGCATGTGGATGGGCTGATAGGAGAACTGCGGACGCGGGTAACAGAAAATCCCGATGTGTCAATCATCAACGACAAGGTGTGGAAGCTGCCTGTCGTTTTATACGATGTGGGCTTTAGCCGGGTCAAACGTTTGAAGATGGATATTTTGATGAAAATGCTGCTGGTGGCTTTTCAAGAGGCGGATGTCCGCCGTGCTGCTACTTTGTCTGACATGTTGTTTGTGGAAGAGCTGTTTATTAGCGACCTGATCGGCAAGATGCAGCGCACTGGTTTGATTGAGCTCGAGAAGTCCGGTTATAAGCTGACGGCGAAAGGCTATGATTATTTGGCCAAAGGCATTTTTGATGAAGAAATGGACGGCGATAAAACCGTGATCGCTTATAGTGCCGTCCATGACCAGTACCGGTTGGCGGAAGACGGCGCCTATTCGGAGGCAGAAGACGAGCTTCCGTTGTATCGCTATCCGGTAAAAGGCAGTTTGAATAAGGACCGTATGCAGCAGCTTCTTTCAAAGGAACTGTCGGGTGGAGAAGAAAGCTTTCAAACAATCGTCAACGGGATTACGAGCTGCGTTGAGCACGAGACGGTTTACATCTCATGCATCGAATTTCAGTTATACGACCAAAAGCAGGATATCTTTTATGCCCGCGTCTGGAATGGGGAAACCAACAACTGGGACAAAGCACTGGAAAAGCAGATCGAGGCACGTGAACTCGTGAAATGGCGCAATGCGATGATGGAACAGTTGAATTAAGAAGAAGCAATGTAAATAGAAACGGCAGGTGCAAAGCTGAATAGGTACCTGTCTTTATTCATTTTTAAAAACTGAATAGTCTAAAATTTATTCATTCGATTATTGTAAAAAAATAGGCGGTCTGATATGCTATTCATTATACGAACGATTATGAATTGAAGGAGACCGGATCATGTCGAATCTTTCGCTGGCAGAAGCAGTCAAATTGAAATCCGTATTAGCAAAACGCATTCGTGAGTTAGAAGAAGAGATGGACCGGGTGGCTTTTGTGGAGATGGAAAAAGGCAGTAAAAAGCCAAAGCAAGCCCGTTCACTTTTGCAAGTTGAAGAAGAAATCGATGACATTCGAAAAGATTTCCGGTTGCTGGATAAATTGATGTACCGCGCCAATTTCGAAAACGAAGTGAGTTTTAATGGAGAAGAGTTAGCGATTGTCGAGGCAATTGAATTGGCGACGCAACTTCGTGCCAAGGCACGCAAGTTCAAGGAGTTTGGGTCTGCAGTGAAAGAAGATCTTCAATTTGGCTACGGGGAAGGCACGCCAATCGTCAGGCGGGCAATGTTCGACCCCGAAGAATACCGTGTCAAAGCGGTTGAATTGGAGCGGTTGGCTAACCGGCTGTCAAATGCCATCAACACCAAAAATTATTCAATCGTTTTGGATTTCGACAGCGACAAGTATTTCTAATCCTTGGAGCGGTGAGACTCCGCTTCAAGGCATGGAAGGAAACCTCTATTGTACTTCGGTGCAACCAAATTTAATGGCTACTGGCAAACCAATGACCAATACCCCATTACACTGTTACCTGTTACCGATTCCCAACCAAAAGCAAATGACGGTCGATGACCACAGTCTTGTTTTAAAACTCCTTCCATGAAACCCTCTTGCTTTTGGGCAAGAGGATTTTTTAGTTATAGAAAAACAGTTCCACTTAATTGATCACGAGAGGCGGGTTCTCTAATATGAAAACTGTTTCAGCAGAAGTGAAGGCACACTCAATCAATTCCTTCCAATCAACTATCCGGAAATCGGAAAAGGCACTGGCGCAAATGAATGAAAAAGGTGCAAGCATAAGCTTGATAGAAAAACGGCTCCAAGCTCTACACATCGGTTTAGCTGTGCTGAATAAGGCTTGGCATGAGGAGCCCCATTCATTTAATCAGGAAGAACTAACTGCAGCACGCAACGTGCTTTTGAATTTATTGCCATCGCTTAAAAAGATGTATGCCAATTCGAAGACCGGCAGCTCTCAACAAACCTTGCTGGAAAGAAGGATCGCTTCACTGGAACTTGCGATTGCAGCAATTGACGATCAATCGGGAACTTAATGTGCCCTTGGTAACGTCCTTATACAATAGACTCACATGCATTGCTGCAACCATATTTTGGGTGTGGCTTTTTTATTGGTAGAGAAACTGCTCTCTCCCCTAAGCTCAAACACTTAAAATAATCTGAAAAAACCTTAAACTGTCATTTTTTGGAGTAATGGAGTAAAATAGACTCTGTCATAATTTTTACCTACCGTTTACTTGAGCTTAACAATTATAAAATTCAATGTCCCACAATCCTTGTGAAATACGCAATATGAGAAGGTGTACTATGAAACAGACAAAAAAGATGGATAAAAAAACGCTGAACAAGTTTATACCGCTCTTTGTGCTTGCAGTGTTCATGTTATGGATGAAAACTTATGTTTCCCAAAAAACGCAATTTGCATTAGATGTGGAAGGTTCGCTTCAGGAATTCCTGCTGCTGCTTAATCCGCTAGGCTCTGCACTCTTATTACTAAGCTTGTCGCTGTTCTTTAAAGGAACGCGAAAATACATGTCACTTTTAATCATTTACGTCGGCATGTCTTTCATGTTGTATGCAAACGTGGTCTATTACCGATTTTTCAGTGATTTTATCACGTTGCCGACGCTGTTCCAAACACAGAACTTTGGCGATTTGGGCGGCAGTGTCGCTACATTGATTCAGCCAACCGATTTTCTATTCTTTGTGGATGTTGCGGTTCTGGTTGGGTTGATTGTCATGACAAAAACGAAAAAAGAGTCAGGGAGTTTCAAAACAAAAGCTGTCCTGCCAGTGATTACGATTGCGTTAGCGATCTCATTCTTTAACTTGGCGTTGGCAGAAGCTGATCGCCCAGAATTATTGACCCGCGGATTTGACCGGAACTATATCGTTAAGTATTTAGGCATGTACAATTATGCTCTCTATGACACGGTGGAAACGGCGAAATCTTCTTCCCAGCGGGTTCTAGCTGACAGCGATGACGGTACGGAAGTATTGAACTACACGAAAGCCAATTACGCTAGCGCCAATGAAGACTACTTTGGTGCAGCAGAAGGCATGAATGTCATTTACCTGCACTTGGAGTCATTCCAGACCTTCTTGATGGATTATGAATTAAACGGAGAAGAAGTAACACCGTTCTTAAATTCATTGATTGGGGAAGAGGAAACCTTGTATTTCGATAACTTCTTCCACCAAACAGCTCAAGGCAAAACAGCGGATGCGGAATTTATGCTGGATAACTCCTTGTACGGTTTGCCAAAAGGCTCAGCATTTATTACCAAAGGCCAAAATACGTACCAAGCTGCGCCTGCTATGTTGAAAGACAAAGGCTATACGTCAGCGGTATTCCACGGCAACAACGGAACGTTTTGGAACCGGTCTGAAATCTATAAATCTTTCGGTTACGATCATTTCTTCGATATTGAATCTTACACGGATCTGACAGAAGAAGATATGGCAGAGTACGGCGTGATGGATAAACCATTCTTCGAGCAGTCTGCGCCTCTTTTAGAGTCGTTGCCCGAACCGTTTTACACGAAAATGATTACCGTTTCGCATCATTTCCCTTATACGATGGATCAAAATTTAGCGACTATTGATAAAGGAACAACAGGCGATGCCAGTGTTGATAATTACTTCCAAACGGCTCGTTATGCAGATGAAGCGCTCGAACAGTTTTTTGCACAGCTGGAAGAATCCGGTTTAGCCGATAACACGATGATTGTCATGTACGGCGACCATTACGGCATTTCCGACAACCACAACCAGGCGATGGAACAAGTGCTTTCGAAAGAAATCACACCGGTTGAAAATGCCAAGCTTCAACGTGTGCCTCTGTTCATCCATGTACCGGGCATGGAAGGCGGCATCAACTCAACGTACGGCGGCCAGATCGACTTGCTGCCGACAGTGATGCATTTGCTTGGCGTTGAAACACAAAACTACATGCAATTCGGTACAGATCTGTTGTCTGAAGAACATGAAGAACTGGTCACATTCCGAAACGGTGACTATGTGAGTCCGGAAATTTACTCAATCAGTGAAACTTTCTACAATCCGGAAACCGGGTTGCCGATAGAAGAGGATCAGTTGGAGCAAGCGGAGAAATTCCAGGAGCACGGAAGTTTTGAACTTGAACTTTCCGATAAACTGGTCAATGGAGATTTGTTGAGGTTTTACACACCGAACGGATTTACACCCATCGATCCAGCAGATTACAGCTATCAAGGAATTTCAGATGAAGAAGAGTAATTGTTAGAGCACAAAGCTATTTCTTAAGGCGGGTTTACCGTCTCAAGAAATAGCTTTTTTATGTATTGAAATAAATGTTTTCCATAGGAAGGTAGATTTTCGATAGATGAAGAATACTACTCAATAGGAAATAGATTAACGGAATGGAGGATGTTGGATGGGCGAAGAAAAAATGATCAGATCTTTTGATGGAACAGCCCTGTTTACCCGCAAAGACCAGGCTGAAAAGCAAAAAGCAGCCGTGGTCATTACTCACGGGTTAGCGGAGCATTTAGGAAGGTACGATGCGCTGGCAGACACTTTGCTGCAGCGCGGCTTCACGGTGTATCGCTACGACCAGCGGGGCCACGCGCGTTCAGAAGGCAAACGCACGTTTTTCCAGGATTTCAATGAAATGCCGGATGATTTGAAAACCGTTATGGATTGGGCAAAAGAAGAAAATTCCGGACAGCCGGTCTTTTTAATTGGCCATAGCATGGGTGGCTTCACAGCAGCTGCGTACGCAACAAAATATCCAGGAGAAACAACGGGCGTTATCTTATCGGGGGCATTAACTCGCTACAACAAAGAAATTTTCGGCTCGCTGCCAATGGACATGCCGGCTGACACCTATTTAGATAATGAACTTGGAGAAGGAGTATGCAGCGATTCGGAAGTTGTCAAAGCCTACGGGGAAGATCCACTGGTGGAAAAGAAGATCTCGGTAGGTCTGATCAATGAATTTGCCCCGGGTATTGCTTGGTTGAAAGAACATGCAGCAAGTTTCATTGAGCCGGTATTGGTGCTGCATGGCAATGAAGATGGACTGGTTGCTGAAAAAGATTCGCGGGACTTTTATGGCGAAATTGGTTCACAGGACAAAACCTTGAAAGTTTACCCTTTCCTGATGCACGAAATTCTTAATGAACCAGTTAAATACAAAATTTATGGTGAAATGATTGAATGGATGGAAGAGCGGTTGTAGGATTGGCATACACGTACAGAATAGAAAGGGCATTGCGGGTTCCTATGAAGGATTCCAGCAATGCCTTTTTTTATTTGTTCAAAATTAAATCCTCACCAAACCGCGGAATCCTCTGGCCGCATAATACGAATCCGCCCCGTTGTGGTAGACGAACACATGCCCGTAACGGGAATCGCAGAAAAGGGCGCCGCCCCGTTCCCGGATGTCTGCAGGCGTTTGCACCCAGCTGGACGTTTTAATATCAAATGTGCCATGCTGTTGCATCGTTCGGTATTGTTCTTCTGTTAACAGCTCGATGCCCATATCTTGGGCTAAGGCCATTGCACTGTTTTCAGGTTTGTTTTTCTTCCGTGACTCCAGCGCCTGCTGATCAAAGCAAAGGCTTCTGCGGCCACTTGGACTTTCTGCGGAGCAATCGTAAAAGATGTATTCGTTTGTAGCTTCATCGAACTCCAAAACATCCGGTTCTCCGCCAGTCCGTTCCATTTCATGGAGTGGCCATAGCTTATCAGGTTTCGACTCCAGCTTTGCTTGAATTTTGTCCCACTTCATCCACTCGTGGCGGTCGATGTGCTTCTCAAACCGTTCTTTCAGAGTCATAAGCAGTTGTTCGCGTTGTTCGGACGTTAACTCTTTTGTTCCACTCATTTTGCTTCCTCCTTATATTTATGAATAATGATCGTGGTAGTTCCAGTATAGTCAAAAAAGAGAGCGAATACGATCGATGATGAACAAAAAACAGGATGACCCTCAACTAAAGGGTCTATCCTGTCTTTGCTGTTACGTATTCAGTTTGCTGATAAATCGGCGGAAGGCCTCTGTTTCTTTTAAAACACCGGCATCTTCAAGAACGCGTACAAATTTTTTCCCCAGCTCTTCCTGCAGGATTGCTTCCGCATCTTCCGGAAGAGAAAAAGTGCCGTATTGGGCTTTTAGCTGTTCAGCCCATTCTAGGTGGAAAGGTGCTACGTTGCTGGCATTGCCAAGCAAAAACTCCTGGATTTCCGCAAGTTCCTCTTTTAAGCGCGGCGGCAAAACAGCAAGGCCCATCACTTCAATCAAGCCGATATTTTCTTTTTTGATATGGTGTACGTCCTCGTGCGGGTGGAATATTCCTGATGGGTATTCCTCCGTTGTCCGGTTGTTTCGCAATACCAGATCGATTTCGAACAGCCCGTTGCGCTGTCTTGCAATTGGTGTAACGGTGTTATGCGGTGTCTCGCCAGTAAAAGCCAGAACATCGGCCGATTCATCCGAATAGTTTTTCCACGTCTGCAACACTTCATCTGCTGCATTTACCAGGCTGCCGATTTTTTTGCTTTTCAAGCGAATCACCGACATTGGCCATTTCACGACGGATGCGGTGATGTCCGGATAGGAATCCAACTTAAACTCGAAGACATCTTCCGCTTTGGTCATCGCAAATTCATAGCGTCCGGCCTGGTAATGGTCATGGCTTAAAATCGATCCGCCGACAATTGGCAAGTCGGCATTCGATCCGACAAAGTAATGGGGGAATAGCTCGGTAAAAGCAAGCAACCGTTCAAAGCCGCCTCGATTGATTTTCATGTCCCGGTGTTCGCCTGAAAGCAAAATGCTGTGCTCGTTATAGTACACATATGGTGAGTACTGCAGATACCAGTTTTCTCCGGTAAGCGGCACTCGCACGACCCGGTGATTGGCGCGCGCCGGATAGCCGATTCGCCCAGTGTAGCCCTCATTTTCTTTGCACAACAAGCATTTCGGGTAGCTGAGCGTTTGTTTCATTTCACGTTCTCTTCGGATTTGTTCTGGGTCTTTTTCCGGTTTGGACAAATTGATCGTAATGTCCATCTGGCCATAAAGTGTATTTGTTTTATACGAAATGTTTTTTTCGATGCGGTTCATTTGGATGTAATTGCTGTTTTTGCTTAATTCGTAAAAATAGTCCGTTGCGGCGATGGGTGAGTCTTTGTATTTTTCATTGAAAGCCGCGTTGATGACAGAAGGACGGGCCACAAAGCAATTCATGATATTGGCTGACAGTATTTCCTTGTCGTCAAAAATATTCAGGATCACGCCTTGCTTGATGGCATAAGCAATCAAGTTTTCCAGTAAGTTTGGTATTGTGTCATCTGTTGGATCAATCTTTTCATCAGGAAACGATTCCAAGCCCAGCAGGTTCATCACCTGGTTGCGAACATAATCAGTGTCTGCTGCTTCGATCAAGTCCGATTCGAGCGCTTTGTCAAGAAGTCCTTCCAGATTTTCATAGACCATATTTACACGTCCTTTTCATAGCCGTTGGGGTTCGAAGAATGCCAATTCCATGCATCTTCAATGATCTTGGTGATAGACGTATGGACGGGGTCCCAGCCCAATACTTGTTTTGCCTTATCCGAGCTGGCAATTAACACGCTTGGGTCGCCTGCTCTGCGCGGCCCCATTTTGACGGGAATGTCTTTTCCGGTGACAGAACGTGCAGCGGAAATCATTTCATTCACGGAAAATCCTTGGCTGCTTCCAAGGTTAAAGACGTCACTTTCGCCATCGTTTCTCAAGTACTCTAAAGCTAACAAGTGGGCACGGATCAAATCTTCGACATGAACATAATCGCGGATGCATGTGCCATCAGGGGTATCGTAATCATCACCAAACACCGTGATTTCCTTTCGCTGTCCGAGTGCTGTTTGCAAGATGAGTGGAACGAGATGGGATTCAGGGCGGTGGTCTTCGCCAATTTCTGCCGTTTCTCTGGCGCCTGCTACATTAAAATAGCGCAACGAAACAAATTTCAAACCGTGCGCCAATCCAGTCCACTTCAT
Source organism: Planococcus sp. TJ-307 (assembly GCF_058268435.1). Lineage (NCBI taxonomy): Bacteria > Bacillati > Bacillota > Bacilli > Caryophanales > Caryophanaceae > Planococcus > Planococcus sp. TJ-307. The sequence continues at coordinate 163,020 of NZ_JBZDOJ010000003.1, read as the reverse complement.
CATCTTTTCCATGGTCAGCTTGGTTTCGCCGTACGTATTGCCCGGATTCGTCGGCATGGTTTCCGTAATCGGCACGGATTCTGGTTGGCCATATGTTGCAGCGGTAGAAGAAAAGACGATCTTCTTCACGTTGTGTTTGATCATGGCTTTCAATAAAACCTGTGTGCCGTAAACATTGTTATCGAAATACTTTAAAGGGTTTTCCATCGATTCGCCAACAAGCGAATTGGCGGCAAAATGAAGCACCTCGTCAATGGATTCCTTTTCAAATACCGAGCTCAAAAAGTCTGCATTGCGAATGTCGCCTTTGTAAAAAACAGCATTTGGATGCACGGCTTTCTCATGTCCTGTTTCCAAATTATCTACAACGACAACGCTTAGCCCTTGATCGATTAACTGATGGACTGCATGTGAACCAATATATCCAGCTCCGCCTAATACTAAAACACTCATGGTCAAAACTCCTCTACAAGTTCTTTGGCGCCGTCCGAAATTTTTGCCTCGTAAAAGGAAGGGGCAAAACCAAAATTTTCGCTATAGCTGGCGGCCAAGTTTTCTTTAAAGCTTTGGATCTGCGAGTGGTGGACAATTGCAATGGCGCATCCGCCAAATCCGGCACCGGTCATTCGTGCACCAATGACACCCGGGTGCTTCCAGGCTGTTTCTGCAATGGCGTCAAGTTCGTCACCCGTCACCTCGTAGTCATCACGAAGAGAGATGTGGGATTGATTCATCAATTCTCCAAACGCTTCAATATTGCCTTGTTGGAGCTCTTGGAGTGCCAGCAAGGTCCGCTCGTTTTCATAAACGGCATGCTTGGCGCGTTTGCGGTTGGTGTCGTCTTGGATCAAGTGCTTGTGCTGGTCAAACTGTTCGCCTGTCAATTCGCCGAGGCTGCTGACTTCGAGTTCAGTTCGGAGATCCGCCAGCGCACTTTCACATTGGGCGCGGCGCTCATTGTACTTTGAACCGGCCAAGGTGCGTTGTTTATTGGAGTTGATGATGACAATTTCATGATCGTTCAGTTTAACTGGCGCGTAGCGGTATTCCAGTGTTTGGCAATTCAGCAACATGGCCGAGTCTTTTTTTCCTTTTCCAATCGCAAACTGGTCCATGATGCCGCTGTTAACGCCGATGTATTGGTTCTCTACATTTTGTCCAAGTTGAATCATGCGCAAGCGGTCAATTTCTAACTTGAACAAACCTTCAAGGACAACGCCCGTGGCCATTTCAATGGAAGCGGAAGAGGATAGCCCTGCACCATTTGGAATATTTCCATAGAATAAAATATCTAATCCGTAGGGGATTGAAAATCCATCTTTAATAAAATGATGGATCATGCCTTTCGGGAAGTTTGCCCAATCATGATCATTGTTAAAGGACAGGTTGCTAAGATCGCATTCGATAATGCCTGTTTCCGGGAAGTTAATGGAATAAAACCGCAGTTTTTGATCCTTGCGCTGCTGGGCAACAGCATAGGTGCCAAAAGAGATGGCTGCCGGAAACACATGCCCGCCATTGTAATCGGTGTGTTCACCAATCAAGTTAATGCGGCCTGGTGCAAAAAAGAAGCGTGGATTTTGATCAGTCTTGAAAATATCATGAAACGTCTGGGACAAGTCGTGCTGGTTCATCCAATTCCTCCAATACTTTATAAATTAATTTAATTAACTTCAGTATAGTGGATGTTGTGAAACTATTCAATCCTGAAATTACACATAGTGATATAGTGAATGGAAGCAACATGCACACACAAAACAACTTTTCGACTGAAATATTAACGAATTGTCAGATTTTATTCATTTCTCTCTGCTTGACTTCATCCATAGAGTGTTATAATTTTATTACAATAAAACTTAGAGTAAAAGTAGGATATGCCCATGAGAACTTTAGAGCTAAATTTTGAAGAATCCATTGAAGTATGCAAAGCTTTAGCCAACAAACACAGGATGGCGATTCTGCGCCTTTTAAGTGAGCGTCCGCATAACGTCAACGAACTGTCGGAACGTCTTGGCCTGCCTTTTTCTACCACTGCAGTAAATGTTAAAAAGCTCGAAGAGGTAGATCTTATTACCACAGAGTTGTTGCCAGGCAGAGGTACGCAAAAAATCAACACCAAGAAATACGATCAAATCATTATTGATATTGCACCGCAAGAAAGCAAAGAAATCGAAGAAACGATTATTTATGATATGCCAATCGGCCACTTTACGGACTGCAGCATTGAACCGAGCTGTGGTTTAGTAGGGGAATCCGATTATATTAATGGCCACGACGACCCGCGTGCTTTTTATGAAATTGGAAGAGACGAAGCGCAACTTATTTTCTTTAAAACGGGTTATTTGGAATACCGGTTTCCAAATCGCCTTCCTCGTGGTGAAAAAGCGGACCAAATCAAGTTCAGTGCAGAAGTTTGTTCGGAAGCGCCGCTATTCAAGCTCGACTGGCCATCTGATATAACGGTTTGGATTAACGGACATGAAATTGCCACTTGGACATCGCCAAGTGATTTTGGAGGCGAGCGGGGATTTCTGACACCTAAATGGTGGATGACCAACCATACGCAATACGGCTTGCTGAAAAACTGGCGGGTGACCAAAGAAGGCTGTTTCGTGGATGACAAACTCGTAAACAGCGACTGTACAATAGACACCTTAAAAATAGCAGAAAATCCTTACATATCTTTTAAAATTGGCGTCAAAGAGGATGCGCTTAACGTAGGTGGAATCAATTTGTTTGGCCACAAATTTGGGAACTACCGGCAGGGGATTGTTATGCGTTTGCTGACAGAACATAAATAATTAAATTTAATTTTAAAAAGCCCGATCTACAGAAAACACTGTGGATTGGGCTTTTTTGGCTGCATATACAAGTGAGAAAGTGAAAAAAATACTTTTTTGTTACATAAATACTTGTAATGAAACAATATTGTGTAATACAATGGCATTATGTAAGTGCTTACATCAATTGGAGAAAGGAGCTGATTCCACAATTTACAAGTTTCCAATTTACCCAGTCTTTATACTTTCAGTTATTTTGGCAGGCTGTTCTTCGGCAGAAGAGGAGACGGCCGAACCAGAAGTTTTTAGCAATCCTGTATATGAACCAGTTTTGGCGGATCCCTCAATTCTGAAAGCAGAGGATGGCAGTTATTACGCTTACGGAACAGAAGATGCGTGGGGAGATGATTCTGAAACAAAGCTGGTGCCAATTTCTCGATCTACAAATTTAATTGATTGGGAGTATGTGGGTGAAGCATTCGAAGAAAAGCCGGATTGGAAAGCAGCAGGAGATCTTTGGGCGCCAGATATCCAATTCTACAATGATCAATATTTGCTTTTCTACTCTTTGTCTTTATGGGGAGATACAAATCCCGGCATCGGCGTAGCAGTTGCTGACAGCCCAGCGGGTCCTTTTGAAGACCAAGGGAAGATGTTCACAAGCGAAGAAATTGGAGTGGAAAATTCGATTGATCCATTTTTCTACGTTGAAGATGAAGTGCCTTATCTTGCTTGGGGAAGTTTCCACGGCATTTATGGAATTGAACTGTCACAAGATGGAATGACGACAGTGGGTGAAAAGTTCCAGCTTGCTGGAGAAGATTATGAAGCACCCTATATTATCGAACGGGATGAATATTATTACTTTTTTGGCTCCAAAGGCTCTTGTTGTGATGGGCAAAACAGCACGTATCATCTAGCTGTTGGGCGATCGGAAAGTTTTAAAGGTCCGTATGTTGACCGTGAAGGAAAGACGCTTCTCGACAACGGCGGGACAACGATTCTTTCTTCCGGTGAAGAAAGCAAATTTGCCGGTCCAGGACATAACTCGATTGTTACAGACGAGGCAGGAGAAGATTGGCTTGTCTATCATGCCATTGAAAAAGCCGATCCGGTGTTGTGGACGGGAGCTTCCAGAAGGCCATTGATGATCGATCCTATTATCTGGGAAGATGGCTGGCCAGCAGTCGAAGGCGGACAGCCAAGTGAGGACGAAATATCGGTTCCAGTGACCGATTAAAAGTAAATGAATCACTGTGCTTTAACTAAGAAAAGGGAGTGGGGAAATGAAGAAGACGAATAAACGATGGAGTGCTTTAGCAGTAACTTGTTCAGCAGTTTTATTGACAGCGTGCAGCGGAAACAGCGGTGTAGTTGAAGAAGGCGGAGATTCCGGAGGTTCTGGAGACAGCTCAGAAATCACATTATGGGCACCCTTTTCAGGTCCAGATGGTCCTTATATGAAAGAAATTGTTGATAGCTATAACGAATCACAAGAAGATTACACAGTGAATTTCCAAATTGTTCCGCAAAGTGAATATTACAGAACGGTTGACTTAGCTGTTAACGGAGAATCGAATATGCCGGATGTAATGGTTATGCATGGAGACCAAATATTTACCTATGCTGAAAAAGACATTATAAGAGACCTTGGCGATTTAATGGGCGATGAGATTTCAGAGGATGAGTATCACCCAAATGGAATTGAAGGCGCTTCCGTAGATGGCACACTTTACGGCGTACCTTTAGACATACACCCACTACTTTTCTATTGGAACAAAGATATGTTTGAAGCAGCTGGATTAGATCCAGAACAGCCGCCAACGAATCGTGAAGAATTTATCGAATATGCACAGGCATTGACAAATGAAGACGAAAATCAATACGGCTATGTTGTCCCAACTTTATGGCCGCAAGAATTTATCTTCCCAACGATTGTTTTCCAAAATGGCGGGGAGTTATATGCGGATGGAGAAGTTCAATTTACTTCGGATGCAGTTGTAGAAGCCTTAGAATTTGAACGTTCTTTAATTGATGAATATGCAGTTTCTCCTAGCGACGTACAACAAGATGGAGAAGTGACGATGTTCTTGCAAGGAAGAAGCGGCATGCACATGAATGGCCCATGGATGATGAAGCAATGGGAAGATTCAGGCCTTAATTACGGTGTAGCACCCGTACCGCAATTGGGAACAGAACAAGAAGGCGTTTATGCAAACTCGCACAATTTTGTAGTTCCTGAAAGTGTGGACGAAGAGAAGCTGGACGGAATTACGAACTTCTTAGGTTATGTAGGAGACAATGCGTTGGCTTGGGCAGAGTCCGGCCAGGCACCGGCTTCAAAAGCAGTGTATGAAGGCGACGAGTTCCAGGAAGTAAACGCACAATCTCCAGAAGTAGCAAAACAGTTTGACTATGTTAAGTTTGGTCCGGATGTGGAAAACTGGGGACAAGCAACAGGTCCATTAATGGAAGCAGTCAATGAAGTGCTTTTAGGACAAAAAGATGCAACAGAGGCACTGGAAGAAGCACAGCAAAAAGCTGCCAATGCACTAGAATAACAATTTAAAAAGTAAGCAGGTGGAGTCTGCACTGCTTACTTTTTCTTTTTTGAGCTGTACGAAGTTATCCAGAATGAGGTGAGAAAGCGATGAAAGAAGCAAAGTTGCCTGCGAAAAAAGCAAAAAAAGACAAACTCTCCAAATTCACATCCTTCCTGTTTGTATTGCCTTATTTACTGTTGTTTTTAGCTTTTCTTTTTATCCCGCTAGTATATGGTATCTACATCAGTTTGCACGATTATAATTTACTGTCGAGTGTGCAGCCATTTATCGGTTTAGAGAACTACGCAACTATTTTCAATCCAGATTCCGCAATGAATTCGTTATTCTTCGAAGGCCTGGGAAATACCCTCAAGTTTGTTATCTTTTCAGTGCCCTTGCTGGTAGCGATTGGTTTAGGGCTGGCGTTGTTGTTAAACAGCCTACCCGGAAAAATCAGAACCCTCTTCCGTACGATTTATTTTATTCCTTATGCTATATCGGTTTCAGTAGTGTCCATTATTTTCCTGTGGATACTTGATACGAATTCCGGTTTGCTGAATATGTATTTAATGAATTTGGGCTTTGATGCAATTCCATGGCTGACAAAGCAGCCGTTTGCGTGGATTTCCCTTATCGGGGCTACGATTTGGTGGACGCTAGGCTTTAATATGATTATTTTCATTAACGCGTTAAATGAAGTGCCGGAAGAACTGTATGAAGCTGGTGCCATTGACGGCGCAAGTGCTTGGCAGAAGTTTATCCACATTACTTTGCCGACGATCCGGCCGATTATGCTATTCGTTATTATTACGTCAACCATTGCATCGTTCAATGTCTTTGGACAGCCTTACTTAATGACACGAGGCGGGCCCGGAGACTCGACTGAAGTGCTGCTAATGGGAATTGTCAACCTCGCTTTTGAGGAACGTGAACTCGGTGTAGCATCAGCGATGGCTTTGCTTATGTCCTTGATCATGATTGTCATTTCCGTTATTCAATTTAAAATCGCCAACCGCAAACAAGGAGGGGAAAGCTGATGAAAAAGAATGGAAAGCAAATTGGGCTGATCGTACTTGCCTCGGTAATAGGATTTTTGTTTCTCATTCCTCTTGTTTGGATGATTTCCACTTCTTTTAAAAATGATTTTGAAGCAATCGCTGGAGGATTAAACTGGATCCCAGAAAATTTCACTTTTGAAAACTACCTGTATACGCTGACGGGTGAAGGCGTAGATGTTCCGATATTCAGATGGATGTTTAACTCCTTGTTTGCTGGAATAGCAGGAACAGCAATCATCGTTGCGATTGATGCGCTAGCTGCGTATGGCTTGGCACGTTTGGATGTTCCTTTCAAAAAATTCCTGTTCCCATTGTTTATTAGTACATTGATGATTCCGTTTGTCATCACGTTTCTTCCGATGTATATGCAATTCAGCAACTTTGGGTTATTGAACACCTATGCTGTATTGATTTTTCCTTATACGGCTAATGCATTCGGTGTCTTTTTGCTTTATCAATTCTTTAAATCATTTCCAAAAGAATTGGAAGAAGCAGCAAAATTGGATGGAGCAAACAAATGGCAGATTTTCATTAAAATCGTTATTCCTTCTGCAAAACCAATCATTTGGACATTAGCGATTTTCTCTTTCATGGGGATTTACAATGATTTCTTATGGCCATTAGTGGCTACAAACTCGCCGGACATGAGAACGATCACAACCGGTATTGCCATCATGCAACAAGGAAGTTTTACTTCTTCTTATGGGAAACTGATGGCATTAACAACGATTGCCACCATCCCAATTTTAATTGTCTTTTTAATTGGACAGAAACAACTGATCAAAGGCATTACACAGTCAGGCATTAAATAAGTGATGGAGGTAGCGCAAACCTATGGCAAACTTACAAACAGAATACCCGAGACCGCAATTTCAACGAGAGGACTGGTTGAATCTGAACGGAGAGTGGAATTTTTCTTTTGACGACGCAGAGATCGGATTAAAGGAAAAATGGTACCAGAACTTCCCGGCAGGACAGACCATAAAAGTACCATTTGCCTACCAGACTGAAAACAGCGGCATTGGAGACCCTTCTTTTCATGAAGTGGTTTGGTACAACCGGACATTTTCAGTGCCGGAAGAGTGGCAAGACAAAAGAATTCAAGTGAACTTTGGTGCGGTTGACTACCGGGCATGGGTATATGTCAACGGAGAAAAAGCGACTTATCACCAAGGTGGAAATGTTCCTTTTTCTGCTGATGTTACCGACTTGCTGGTAGCAGGTAAGAACAATCTGACCGTCAGAGTGGAAGATCCTTCCGAAGATACGACCATTCCCCGCGGCAAACAGTATTGGCACGAAGAATCGGCTTCAATCTTTTATACGCGGACGACCGGAATCTGGCAAACGGTTTGGCTGGAACCCGTAGCTGAAACGTCGATTAAAAGTTTGCGCTGGACACCGGAAATAGATCGCGGCGATATTGAGTTTGAAACAGAACTTGCTGGAATTTCAGTCGGAAATACGAAACTGCGAATAACTGTTTCGTTCCAGGGAGAACCGGTTTTTAGCGAAGATATGACCGTTTTTCAGCCGCATATTAAACGCAGCGTGAACATCCGCGGACGCTTCCCGGATAGAAGCAATATTCACGGACCGGGCTGGTATTGGAGCCCGGAGCATCCAAACCTATTCGATGCTCAAGTGGAATTGATTGCGGATGGGAAAGCTGTCGACACCATAACCAGTTACTTTGGAATGCGGAAAGTATCCATTGAAAATGGCACGTTTATGCTGAACAACAAACCTTATTACCAAAAGCTCGTTCTGGATCAAGGTTATTTTCCAGGCGGTCTGTTGACGGCAGAATCGGACGATGCGTTAAAGCAGGACATTGTGCTTGCCAAGGAAATGGGCTTCAACGGCGCGCGCAAGCATCAGAAAGTGGAAGACCCACGATTTTTATACTGGGCAGATCAGCTTGGCTACCTTGTATGGGGCGAAATGGCAAACTGCGCAGAATACAGCGAAGATGCTGTAGAACGGATTTCAGCAGAGTGGATAGAAGCCGTGAAACGTGATTACAGCCACCCAAGCTTGGTGGTTTGGGTACCATTAAACGAAAGCTGGGGGATTTCCCGCGTAGCTAGAGAGAAACAGCAGCAGCATCATTCACTTGCTATGTACTATTTAACAAAATCTCTTGATTCAACCCGTCCCGTTTGTTCAAACGAAGGCTGGGAACACACGGTTTCGGATTTATGCGGCATCCATAATTACCAGTCTCCTGACAAGATGGCGGAAGCTTACCAAACTGTCGAAAGCGCGGTTTCGGCTACACCCGCAGACCGTCCGATTTATGCAGAAGGCTTTGGATACAGAGGAGAACCTATTCTAATCACGGAATACGGTGGAATCGCCTACGACACGAAAGAAATCGATCAGGAAAATGGATGGGGTTATTCAGCCGTTCAGGGCGGCGAAGAACTAATTGAAGCTTATCGAGCAAACACGAAAGCTTTGCTTGATTCTTCAGTAGTCCAAGGTTTTTGCTACACGCAGTTGACCGATGTGGAACAAGAAATTAACGGGCTGTTGACGTATCACCGCAAGCCAAAATGTGATTTAACCGAGATTAAGAAAATCAATGATGGCAAGTGAAACATTAAAAAAGGATTTAGCTTAATGAAGGAAGAGAAACACCTTTCGTTGAAGAGTGAGCCTACGAACACTCACTTCTCGGCAACAAGGTGTTTTTCTATGGCTGAAAAAATACAGCACTAGGCGGATCCATTCTCCTCAAACTTATAAGTTAATTTAATTAACAAAGATCTAATGAATTTTGTTAAACTATTAACTACTGGAGCTCAAAGCAGTTACAAACTGTACGAGCCCGATAAACGGAGGGATTCGGATGCGCCAAGGCACCTTTAAATGGATGAAGTCGATGAACAAATCGATTATCCTCAATAAAATAAGAAAAGATGGACCCATATCGAGAGCACAAATTGCCCGCGAAACAAACTTGACACCGCCAACCGTCAGCAGCAACGTAAAAGAATTACTGGATGAAAAAATCGTTGAAGAAAGCGATATTGGCCAGTCGCAAGGTGGACGGAAACCGACAATGCTCATGATCAACCATCAGGCATTTACCATCATCGGCGTGGATGCAGGTCCGGAAAGCATTGAATGCATTGTGGCCGATCTTGCAGGAAATGTGCTTAAAAGATCAAAAACCACGTTAGAGCTGCCAATCACCAACCAAGAGTTTATCGTCGCATTAAAAAGTTCCATTAAAGAAGTGCTGGAAACTGATAAACAAGTCGTAGGTATTGGTGTTGCCATGCACGGTGTGGTGGAAGTTGAAACAGGCACTTCGTTGTACGCACCAAATCTTGGTTTGAGCAATATCCCCATCAAAAAAGAGCTGGAACAAGCTTTTGGCCTGGAAGTGAAAGTAGAAAACGATGCACGGGCCATGGCATTGGGCGAATATTGGTTTGGGAATCACGGGGAACTGGAGAGCATGCTGGCAGTGAATATAGGCAGTGGTGTGGGCGCAGGACTTATCATCGACGGCAAGCTTTACCACGGCGCTTCGGACATCGCTGGGGAAATTGGCCACATGACTATTGATTTGTACGGGGAAACGTGTGAATGCGGAAACCGGGGATGTCTGCAGACCTTTGTTACCGGTCCAGCCATCGCGAGAAAAGCAAACGGCAAGCTGCTTACAGCAGAACATGTATATGAACAGGCCATCAGCGGAAATGAAGAATGTGCGGCTATTTTGAAAGAATCCGGCAGAGCGATGGGCGTCGGTCTGACCAATTTGATTCACATCGTCAATCCGGAAAAAATTGTGTTGGGCGGCGGAGTTTCAAAAGCCGAAAAGTTCATTTTGCCTGCCATACGGGAAACGATTAGAACTTCTGCACTGACACCCGCAGCCAGCCAAACGAACGTGGAAGTGTCCAAGCTTGGGGATGATGCTACGTTAATCGGAGCGATCACCTTGCTGCTGGTGGATATCTTTGAAGTAAAGTAATAGCGTTCCACAATATATTAGGAAACTGAAAGATGGAAAGGATGAATAAAAATGAAAGTCAGCGAAAAAGTATTTGATTACAAAAACGATCGGCCAATTAACTTATACACATTGGAAAATGATCAAGGGTTTCGGATATCCTGCATCGATTATGGCTGTGTGATTACTGAAATTATCAGCCCAGACCGCGATGGGAATCTGGAAAATGTCGTACTTGGTTTTGATACGCTTGAAGAGTACGAAAATACCCCTTATTTCTTCGGAGCATTGGTGGGGCGCTTTGCCGGCCGGATCAAAGATGGGGAGTTTTCAATTGAAGGGAAAAATTATCAAGTACCTAAAAATTCCAACGGCCAACATTTGCATGGAGGTGCCAATGGCTTTCATTCTACTCTTTGGGATTCAAAAGTGGTCCAAACTGAAAATGAAGCAGCAGTCGAATTTACGTATGTCAGTCCGGATGGCGAAGAAGGCTTCCCTGGCAACTTGTCCATGACAGTCCGCTATACAATTAAAAATGACCGCAATCAGCTGGTCATATCCTATTCAGGGAAATCCGACAAGACAACGGTATTGAATGTCACCAACCACTCGTACTTTAATTTGAGCGGCAATTTCAAGCGGACCATTTTGGACCACGAATTAACGCTGAACAGTGATCATTATTTGGAATTGGACAATGAATTGCTGCCAACGGGCAAGCTCGTTCCGGTTGCAGAAGATACGCTGTTTGATTTCCGCAGCGGCAGAAGCATCAAGGAAGCAACATCCGCTGAACATCCGCAAGCCCAACTGGCTGGAAACGGGTATGACCATCCATTCCTGTTGAATCCTGCAGAACAATCCGGCATCCGACTGACGGATTCAGTAAGCGGCCGAAAGCTGATTGTGGAAACTACAGAACCTGCTGTGGTGCTGTATACAGGGAACGATATCGGCGGAGCTTATTCGATTCGAGGGACGCAAGCCGAGGATTATTTGGCACTTTGCCTTGAAACACAAAGCCCTCCGGATTCATTGCGCCATCCCCATTTCCCATCGGCTATCCTCAATGCAGATGAGGAGTTCACGTCGGAAACGACTTACACGTTTGCCAGCATCAGCAACGATTAACAATTTTATTATGCGGTCTTTTTTGAGAAGTTTGTTGAAAAAGAGCAAGTAATATTCATAAAATAATTAGCTTATACCTATAAATTATTATTCCTGATATTGCCTCGCTTAGCCATAGGATGCGCCGGCGCTTCAGAATTTGTTAGTAGATGGAGCTGTTTAAAAGGGGTTTTCCGCTTTTAAACAGCTTTTTACTGTGAATAAAAAGTAAAAAACTGCAGCTCCTATGTTCAATCGGAGCTGCAGTTTGAAGTTTTTTTGCAATTAGTATTTGTATGATTGTCCGCCATCGATTGGGATCACGGAAGCATTGATAAATTTGGCTGCATCAGACAGCAGGAATGCAACAAGGTTGCCCACTTCTTCCGGCTTGCCGAAGCGCTTCATTGGGTTGACGCTGACAAATTCCTTGCCTGCAGACTCCCAGTCGTCGCCTGCCATTTGCTTCAAGGAACCTTCGACCATTGGTGTCATGATGGCACCTGGTGCAATGGCATTGATGCTGACGCCAAATTGTCCGTATTCAATGCCCGAGTTGCGTGTCAATCCGACAACGCCATGTTTGCTGGCTGCGTAGCCTGACTGATTGCCGACGCCGCGGATGCCGCCGACTGATGCCGTGTTGACAATCGAGCCGTGGCCTTGCTGCTTCATCACTTTTAAGACGTATTTCATGCCGTAAAAGACGCCATTCAAGTTGACGCTCACCACTTTTTCAAATTCGTCCGACCCATATTCTTCAGTCAGGTTTTGTTTGCCTTCGATGCCGGCATTGTTGAAGAATCCATCAATTCGCCCGAAGGTGTCCATGGTGATTTGTACGTAGTTTTTCACTTCTTCTTCACTGGTTACATTGGCTTCCACAAGCTCGACTTCCGCTTCTGGAGCAGCTGCAAGAACTTGTTTTTTGCTGTCCTCGAGCGATTCTTTGTTCATATCGACGAGCACGAGCTTGCCGCCCAGCTGAGCGATGGAAAGTGCGGCTGCACGCCCAAGTCCGGAGCCTCCGCCTGTGATGATAACGACTTTGTCTGTGTAGTTGATCATGAATAATCTCTCCTTTTCGAATGATATGCTAAACTGAATTCAAGGTTCGAATTCAGTGTAAACCTTTTCAAAATAGGGTTCAATCAGTAGAAAATCCGAAACTGTCGAAAAAATCGACAGTTCTGTAAAAAATGTCGATTCTGGAGGCAGCAAATTATGGGAGAGAAAAAAGAAAGTCTTTCACCGCAAGCTGAACGGACAAAGCACCAGTTTAAACAGGCGTTCACCGAGCTGATCAATGAAAAAGGGTTCAGCCATGTATCAGTGACGGACATTGTGCAACGGGCACAATACAACCGAGCAACTTTTTATCTCTACTACGTGGACAAACAGCAAATTACGGAAGAGCTGAAGACGGAGATGTTTCGCCAAACCAAGCGCACGAGCAGAGAACGTTATGCCCGCGGAAAGCTGGTGGCAACAAAGTCGATGGATGCGGATTCCTTTGAATTGGTAACATTCATTTACGATAACCGTTCTTTTTTTAATCTTTACTTGAAGGAAGATACGATACCGGGATTGCACCAGGACTTGCCGCGTGCCATCTTTGAACTGCTGGACGAGCAATTTACGTTTACGCCGGCAGGTGACCATGATATCAATTCATCCCAGTTCAAGCTGTATATGGCTCACGGAACTGCCGGGCTGTTGTTGGACTGGGCTGCTAATGGCTACCAAAAATCTCCTAGAAGAGTGACGGAAGAATTGATTGGCATCTTGCAGGCAATTGCGGAAGGGTTTCAGGTTGAATAGCTCCTTAAAATCATAGTCGATACAGAAATCCCCTGAAAAAGAATGTTGCTCTTTTTCAGGGGATTTTCTAATCTTTCTCTGTCAGGAATGTGATGACTGCAAAGAGCAGGAATGCTATCAGCAGGATGCTGCCACCGACGATAAACAGGATCATGACCAAGGTTTCGTTCCAATTGAATGGATTGAGGTTATACAGCCACATGCCGCCAGTCAATGCAAAAGCACCGACCATCGCAATGACGCTATGAATGGCGACAAGTCTTTTGTATTTGATCGTGTAGACACGGTAGAAGATTCCCCAAGCAAACACCGACAGCCAGCCGACGAGCAGGATATGGGCATGAATCGGGCGCAAGGCATAATCCATTTCTCCGGCCATTTGGGAACCGAGAAAGGTGCCGAACAAGCCGAATAGGGCTGAAAAACGTATTAAACGAAGACTCCAAGTTTTTTCCATGATGGTACCTCCAACTGCTGACTATTTCCGATTGGGGAAAAGTGAGAATGAATTCACTCTCTTATCCTAATATATTAACAGGTTAAATGATACTTCCTCCAGTTTTTACAGATGGAATTCCATAAAAAAGACCTGCCAAAACCCAAATCGGGTAAGGGCAAGGCCTTAGTTCTCTCTTACATTTTTATCGAAATGCGTTTGATCAAGATTCTTGTGGATACCAACAGGACGGCAATCAACAATAACGAACCGGCGAGCGCAAAGACTGGGCTGGCGTTAGCTGGGAATTCCGGAATCCATGGAATAATGGAACTTAAGTCGCCGTCTCCCCAGAAATAGCCATTAATGCTAAGTGCTGCTATGGCAATGCCGACAAAACCGAAACCGATCAGCCAGCCAAAGCGATAATAGCCTAGGCCAATCAGCCAACCAACTAAATAATAGGTAAAAGCATTCAGGAAGAAAACACCTCCGGCTGAAAACCAGCCAGATGCTGGATCGTATAAAGGAGCAGCATCAGCATCAATCGGCAGTTCGACAAAGTTGGATATCACATATTCAATCCCGGTAACTGCGAGCGGCACCAGAGTGACCGCCAGTGCCAACACAAGTGTAGAGATGACGGTTCCGATATACAGGTCTTTGCGGGTAATGCCTTGTTGGACATAGTATCCCATGAAAGCATAGGCAGCGATGATGCCGCAAACCAGCATGAAAATGGCTACGGAATCGCTGGAAAAAATGAAAAACTCTTGGATGGTGTCGTTGTTTCTTGACACAATAATGATCCCGACGATATGGCCGACAATTAAAAATGAGAAAAACCAGATAGCCCACTTGAATTGTTCGTAAAAAAGATCGAAAGCAACTTTTGGATAAAGGTTGGCTTGCTTCATTTTAACGCGCCTCCTCTGTTAAGTGGATGAACAAATCCTGCAATGATACAGGTCCAATTTCAAGACCTTGTTTTTGGGCTGTGAACTGATCGTTTTCATTCAATGCGCCATAGACCATCACAGATTTTGTACCTCCAAGTTTTTGTTCGTTCAAGAGTTGCATGCCGGAGACAAAAGCATCGACTCGATCGGCCGCTCCCGTAATAGAAGCTCCTTGGGCAGAGATGGTTTCGTAATCTTCATTCAGCAGCAGGCGACCCTGATTGATAATAATGACATTATCGAAAAGGTAATCCATCTCGGAAACAAGATGTGTGGACAGGATGAAGGTCCGCGGATGTTTTTCCTGATCTGCTAAAATTTCCTGATAAAAAATTTCACGGGCCGGGGCATCCATTCCAAGGTATGCTTCATCAAAAATCGTGATGGGAGTTCGGCTAGCGAGCCCAATGACGACATTCAATGCGGATTGCATGCCTTTGGATAGTTTATTGACAGGTTTATCCAACGGTAGTTTAAAGCGATGGAGTAGATGGTCAGCGTATGCTTTGTCGTAATTGGGGCGATATCGTTCAGCAAATCCAAGCATATCCGGAACCTTTTCATACTCGTCTGCATAGTTTTTTTCATAGATAAACCCAATTTGCTGCATCTTGTCTCGGTTTTCAAAAACAGCTTCGCCGTCAACTTCGACTTGCCCTTCTGATGGTTCACGGAAAGCAGCGAGCAAAGACAGCAGGGTAGTCTTGCCGGCACCGTTGCGCCCAATCAATCCGTGAATTTTACCGGCTTCAAGTGTCAATGAAATATCTTTCAAAGCTTCAAACTTTCCAAATGTTACTGTGACATTGTTTAGTTCGATCTTGGCAGCCATTAGATTTCACTTCCTTTCATGTTTTTGATCAGTTCAATAACTTCAGCTTGTGTAATGCCAAGCTTGTTGGCTTCTTGCACAAGGCTTTTAACATAATTGTCCACAAATGCTTCTTTCCGCTGTCCCATCAATGTCTGTTTCGCGCCTTCAGCTACAAACATCCCAATCCCTCTTTTCTTAAATAAGATTCCTTCTTCCACCAGCTGATTGATTCCTTTTGAAACGGTCGCATGGTTGATTTTGTAAAAACTGACCAATTGATTGGTGGACGGTGCCTGATCGCCGTCCTTTAACTGATCGTTGACTATCTGGTCTTCAATCAACTCGCGGACCTGCATAAAAATCGGCTTGCTCGAATCAAACGCTTTGCTCACTGCAAACACCTCCTTATTTCGCTCTGGTAATATGGTTGTATACTTATGTGTATAACCATATATCCTTTTAGGTTTGTTGTCAAATAATTTTTATTTTTTTAATTGTTGAGATGGCGAAAGCAAGAAATCCAAAGGTGTTGCTAAATTATTCTGATTGCTGGGGAGCTTGCCCGTCTCTAATATGCAATGGAGTCCAATTCTTTACTATAATTTAACAATCTAAAAGAAACCCTTAACGTATACTGGAAAATGGCACGAATGTTAACGCAAGTGTATGGGAGGCTGAACATCATTAGATTAACCGGCATCATTGAATTTATAAGCTACCTAAAGAGAAACCAACATGCGATATATGAAGAAAGCAAAAAGGATGGGGAAGTAAAAGAACTTATGCTGCAAGAGAATTTTCAAACGGCTTTTCAACCCATTCTGGCATTGGCTGAGGGGGAAACAATCGGGTTCGAAGTACTTAATCGCCCGAACAGCACACCCATTTTTCCAACGACGGAAGAATTTTATAGTTTCATCGGAAAAAGCAATAATGTTTTTCGAATAGAAAGCTTTCTGCGCAATTTATCGCTTAAAAAGTATGCAGAACAATTGAAGAAGACAACCAGTCATGAAAACGATTTGATTTTTTTGAACATCCAGCCGCAAGTGCTGACAGATCGTTCTTATCGAAGCGGCACAACGCTGGATTTGCTGAAGAAATATAATTTGTCTCCCGACCAGGTAGTTTTGGAATTAACCGAAAAAGAATCGGTCACAGATTACAAAGAATTCGAAAGGATCATAGATAATTACCGGCAACAAGGATTTCGGATAGCAGTGGATGACGCAGGAACAGGGTACAATAGCCTCAAGACCATTGTTTCGTTAAAGCCTGAATTCATTAAACTCGATAAATCCCTGATACGAGATATTCATATTCAGCCGTCTCAACAGCAACTGGTGGGGCTTTTATTGGATTTTGCTGCACAATCGAATACCAAAATTATTGCTGAAGGAATTGAAAATTGTTTGGAACTCAGTTTTTTGAAGGAGTTAGGGATCCATTTCGGGCAGGGCTACGCACTGGGAAAACCCAAATCGGAATTGGTCAGCGGACAAGTGCCTTTCTGTTAATGTCTGAAGGGTACGGAGTCGAGCAGCATTGGCTGAATGGCTGCTGCGAAAGATTAGTAGGTTACTTACCTGATCAGCAAAAGGAGAGTCTAGCCAATGGCATATATAGGAGAGATTGCAAAAGACGTAGTGTGTGTTCCATTTGATACACCTTGTGACCAAATCGATCGCATGTTCCATGAGGATCAGGGGCTGCAAGGACTTGTTGTGAGTAAAAAAGATCATTCTGTTGGTTTGATTACCCGGACCCATTTTTATCAAAAAATGGGGACACGCTATGGCTACAATCTTTATCTGAAAAGACCTATCGAGTTACTGGCAAAAGAGTCTCCACTGGTGGTTGATTATTTCGTTTCTGTTATTGAGGCCAGTAAACTGGCGATGGACCGTCCGAATGAAGAAGTCTATGATGATGTTATTGTTAAAAAAGAGCATGCTGTTTACGGGGTAGTCAGCATTAAGGAACTGCTTCTCAAGGTAGCAGATATACAGGCTCAAACTGCCAGCTATTTAAATCCGCTTACCTTTTTGCCTGGCAACTATACGATTGACGAAAAACTGGATCAACTATTCAGGCACCAGGAGAAGTTCACGGTCATGTACATTGACTTGGACCGATTTAAGCCTTATAACGACTACTACGGCTTTAAAAAAGGGGACGAAGTTCTTCAATCCACTGCCACTATTTTAAAAGAGTGCTTTAATCCGGGAGATAGTTTTATCGGCCATATCGGCGGCGATGATTTTATTGTTCTATTGAATCATTTGGATTACGAAAGCCAGTGCGAGGAAGTCATTACTCGCTTTGATAAGGAGATTCTCGATTTTTACTCAGAAGAGCATCTGGAACAACAAGCGGTTTACGGCGAAAACCGATCGGGTGAAATGGAAGCGATTCCTTTGGTGGCCATCTCAATTGCGGTTGTACGAAATGACAGCAAACCGTTTCAGAGCGTAGAAGAGCTGGTCGCAGAAGCTACACGCATGAAAAAGATTTGCAAAATGACCAGCGGCAGTTGCTGCTATGCAGAACCTTCCGTGATCAGTTCATAAGGATGTAATAAAATGTGGCTGCCGCTGTTTATCTTGGATTAGTATTGGGCGCAAGGGGTAAACAAGCAATAAGTAAATCTTTTAAATGGAGGAATAGCAATGACCAGAAAAGGTACAGCAGGCAGATCACCTGATCAACAATCGGCTCCTCCAGAGTCGGGAATCGATAAAGTCGTCAAGAAAACGAAAGAAGCGTTAGACGGTGATAACAAAGCGACCGATTACAAAGATACGACGGATGAAATGGAAGAAGCAAAAGAAAACTCGAAGGGCAAAACAGATAGATAAGGGCGAAAAGATTAACAAGACAGGATTAACGGGCGTTGCCAGGAAACCATTCAGGTTGATGGCAACGCCTTTGCTTCACTTTCTTTTGCTTTAAACATTGAGATCTGACTTGATTTTTCTCTATTAAAATGACAAAAATAAAAGCACAGAAAACAGAAACACATACTGCCAAGTCTGCAAAGATTTTAGATGTAGATGGAAGCCAGTTCATCCAGACAAGCAGTCTTGCTGTTGTCTTTTTGGGCTGGCTTTTTTTGCAGCAAGCAAAATGGAAAGGGGCGATACAAAATGGACTTTTCATTCACACAAGAACAAGAGATGCTGCGCAGCATCACACGGAGCTTTGTTGATAAAGAAATCATGCCGTTTATTGAAGAATGGGACCGTGCTGGCAAAATGGACCCGGCGATCTATGGCAGGCTTGCTGATCTTGGGCTGATGGGCGTTTGCATTCCGGAAAAATACGGCGGCAGCGGTATGGATTACAATTCTTTGGCGATTGTTTGTGAAGAGTTGGAGCGGGGAGATACAGCTTTCCGGACGGCTGTTTCTGTTCATACTGGTTTAAACAGTTTGACCATTCTCCAATGGGGAACAGAAGAGCAAAAGAAACGCTACCTCGTTCCTCAGGCGAAAGGTGAGAGGATCGGCGCTTTCGGATTAACAGAGCCAGGTGCAGGATCAGATGTAGCGGCGATGAAGACGACAGCTGTAAACAAAGGCGACCATTATGTGCTGAACGGCCAGAAAACGTGGATTTCCTTGAGTGACGTAGCAGATCATTTTCTGGTCTTTGCCTATACGGGCGAGCAGTCGCAAAAGCACGGGGCAATTTCTGCTTTTATTGTCGAGCGTACATGGCCAGGTTTTTCTTCTAAGGCGATCAAAGGCAAACACGGCATCCGAGCAGGCAATACCGGCGAACTGTTTTTTGAAGACCTCAAAGTTCCGGCGGAGAATTTGTTGGGACAAGAAGGAGAAGGGTTCAAAATCGCAATGTCGGCGCTCGATAACGGCCGATTCACGGTTGCTGCCGGAGCGGTTGGACAGATTATGGCGTGCCTGGAAGCGAGTGTCAGCTATTGCCGTGAACGCCAGACATTCGGCAAAGAAATCGGCCGGCACCAGCTGGTCCAGCAAATGATCGCCAACATGGAAGCGGGTTTTCAGATGAGCCGTTTGCTCGTTTACCGCGCCGGCGAACTGAAAAACCAAGGCAAACGCAACACGCGTGAAACGTCATTAGCAAAATGGCAGGCGTGTGATTTTGCTAATCAGGCAGCAGACGACGCCTTCCAAATCCATGGTGCCTACGGCTATTCGGATGAATACCCGGTCAGCCGTTACTTGCGCAATTCCAAAGCGCCGGTCATTTACGAAGGAACGCGTGAAATTCATACTATCATGCAAGCGGAATATGTTCTCGGATACAAGGAAGACAAAGCCTTGTCGAAAACATTGCCAGCATGGGAGCAGCAAACCGAATAGTTTTTATGAAATATTACTTAAAGCGTGCAATAAGATATACTGAAGTGGAGAATTTTTTTCATCTCCTGTTCGCAGCAGCTGGTATTTTGGTTGGTTTGTATGCTTAATCTCTACAGGTAAAGGGTAATTCTTTCATTAAGAAAGAGTGGCTGCTCGCAGTCCCAAAAAACCACACAAAAGAGGAGAATGATGATGGAAATTTTAAAACGATTTAAAGACATCATGACAAGCAATATTAACGCGCTTTTAGACAAGGCAGAAGATCCAGAAAAAATGATTGATCAGTACTTGCGTGATTTGAACAGCGACTTGGGGAAAGTGAAAGCAGAAACAGCAGCCATTATGGCTGCTGAAAAGCGGGAGCGCCGGGAACTTGCAGAGTTTGAAAGCGAGATTGGCGATATGCAGCGCTATGCGGTTAAAGCATTGGAAGCCGGCAACGAAGAAGATGCACGGAAATTTCTGCAGCGCAAAGCAGAGCTTTCCGAAAAACTGACGGACAAGCAAACGGCAGTAGAACTCGCTGCTGCCAATACGCAGCAAATGCGCCAAATGCATGACAAGCTGGAATCGGATATTGGCGAACTGGAATCCCGCCGGTCTGAGCTAAAAGGTAAAGCATCCGTAGCAAAGACTCAAAAACGCATGAACGATTTTGCTTCTTCTGTGGATGGAGCCGGCGAGCGGATTTCCGCTTTCGACAAAATGGAGCAAAAAATCAACCAGGAGCTGGATGAAGCGATTGCCATGTCGGAACTGAACAAAAGTTCGGGAACAGATATTAAAGATCTTGCCTCAAAATACGACAGCGACTCTTCTGTTGAGGACGAGTTGGAATCGCTGAAATCGGGCATTAACGTAGATGATGAATTAGAAGCGTTAAAAAGCCAGTTGGGCAAAAATGAATGACAGCTCTGGTACGGACAGTTTCCTTTAAGCTGAAAGGGGGCAGATGGAATGGTCATTCAGTATAAATGTCCAAACTGCGGTGCGGATATGTCGTTCGACAGCGAATCGGGCCACCTGTCCTGTCCGAGCTGCGGCAGGCAGGATGACATCGAGACATTCCCGGAAAACAACATCCTGCGGAAGTTTGATCTAGATGAAGCAAAGGAATACCATTGCGAAAATTGCGGAGCGATCATTTTAACAGAAGCGGAAACCACTGCGACCCATTGCAGTTTTTGCGGAGCAGCAGTGCTGTTGGCAGACCGGCTGAGCGGGGACTTGGCTCCCGCCAAAGTAATTCCTTTCACCATCAGTAAAGAAGAAGCAGTCGCTGCTTTCCGGAAATGGACGAAAAACGGACGGCTGACGCCAAGAGGCTTTGCGAGCGGCGACCGGATCAAGAAAATGACGGGCATGTATGTGCCATTTTGGCTGTACGATATTGATGGAACAGCGGATGTGGCAGCACTTGCGACGAGGGTGCGCAGCTATACGAGAGGCGATACCATCTATACGGAGACCGATTTTTATGATGTGCGCCGACAAATGGATCTGAGCTACTTGAAAGTGCCTGCAGATGCCTCTGAAAAAATGGACGACGAACTGATGGATAAGCTCGAGCCTTATAATTATGCGGAACTGAAAGATTTCAGAATGCCTTACTTGGCAGGTTATTTGGCTGAAAAATACGATTACGATGACGAGGCGCTGTTTTCACGGATCGAATCCAAGATTGTGCCATACATTGATTCGTACATAAGCAGCACCGTTTCCGGCTACTCGACTGTCAGCTACACAAACAAACAAATCCAAACGAATAAAAAAAATGTCTATTACACCTTATTTCCGGTATGGATGGTTTATTACGATTTTGAAAACAAGGAACACACTTTTGCCATGAACGGGCAGACAGGGAAAGTGGTTGGCAAACCGCCGATCAGCCCTTTTAAAGTGGCTGCCTGGTTTACCGGCATTGCCGCTTCAGCTTTTGCGGTCATGAAAGCAATAGCGTTTGCTGTAGGAGGTGTTCTTTGGTGAGAACATTCCAGGTGAAATGGCTGCTGGCTTTTTGTTTTCTGCTGGTTTTTATTGGCATCGGTGGGACAGCGGCGACTGCTGCTGTGGATCAGCACATTTACGACAATGCCAATTTGCTGAGCGAATCAGAAATAGTGGAATTGGAGGCTGTCGCAGCAAATTACAGCGAGGAGCAGGAAACGGAATTTCTTTTTTTAACGATTTCGGATGAAGAAGTATTTTACATCCAGGATTACATGGGTGATTTTTATGATGAATGGGCAGAAGCGAACAATCAGGAAAACGCCGTTCTGCTGTCGATGAACATCGCAACGCGTGACGTATATTTGGCGGGTTTTGGAACGGCGGAAACAACGCTGGATAATCAGCGTGTGAATCTGGTGTTGGACCGAATTGTTCCCGATCTGCAGGACGGTGACTATGCGGGCGCTTTCGATGAAACGGTGACTACTTCGAGCCGCTATATGGACTATCGCCCTGGCGTTAACCCGGAAAGCATTTTTCTGAAAACCTGGTTTCAGCTGGCAATTGCATTGCTGCTGGGAGGAGGCATTGTCGGTTTTATGCTTTATAACTCGGGTGGCCGTGTAACAACAAACTCCACCACTTATTTTGACGACAATGAGACAAAAGTGACCAGCAAGCTCGATCAGTTCCGCAACAAAACCATTTCACGCCGCAAAGTTCCGAAGAAAAGCAACGGAGGCGGCGGTTTCGGAGGCGGTGGAAGTACTGGAGGCGGACGTTCATTTAGTGGCGGTGGGCGCAAGTTCTAAAACGGATTGAACCGAAAGAGGGGATGAACAGGATGGGCTTTTTCAGCAATCAATTTGCAGATGTAGTGGAATGGGAAGAATTCAGGGAAGATATGATTTTTTGGAAATGGACCAATAAGGAAGTGAAAAAAGGCAGCCGGCTTATTATTCGTCCCGGACAGGATGCTATTTTTATCAACAATGGCAAAGTCGAAGGGATCTTTGAAGACGAAGGCGAATACGACATCGAATCGGAAATTGTACCGTTCTTGTCAACACTGAAAGGCTTCCGATTCGGTTTCAACAGCGGCATGCGCGTGGAAGTGCTGTTTGTGAACACCAAAGAATTCACGGTTAAATGGGGTACACAAAATCCGATTAACATTCCGGCGCCCCAGCTGCCGGGTGGCATGCCAATCCGTGCAAACGGCACCTTCCAGTTTAAAGTGAGCGACTATGTAGGATTGATTGATAAGATTGCGGGTGTTCGGAACAGCTATGTTGTAGATGATGTGAAGATACGTATCACAGCAATACTAGATCAACTCTTGATGAGATGGATCACCAAAGAAGGAAAAGACATGTTCAATCTGCAGGCCAATGCGCACGAAATCGGCCAAGGCATCCAGGACGACTTGAACATGCAGCTGATGGACGACGGCATGAAAGTTACTGGCTTCCAGGTCATGAGCTTTAATTATCCAAAAGAAATCCAGGATATGATTAATAAAAGCGCATCGCACGGCATGGTTGGCGATGTGGCGAAGTACCAGCAAATGTCAGTGGCCGATGCCATGGGCAAATCATCTGGATCCAACACGGCTTCCGACATGGCGGGCATGATGATGGGGATGAACATTGCCAAAGAAATGATGGATGGCCAGAAAGAATCAAATGCAGGCAATCAGCAAAATACAGCCGGCTCAGGTTCGAACGATTCAGCCGGCCAATCTGATGGCGGCGAAAAGACGGTACCGAAGTTTTGTCCAAACTGCGGCCAGAAAAATGAAGGTGCCAAATTTTGCCCGAATTGTGGGCAGAAGCTTGGTTGAATAGATATAAAAAGCCGCTGTCGGGATTTTGTCCCGGCAGCGGTTTTGAGCGATAAAGTAAAGTGTAGGAGGCTGCCGAAAAGCTTCAGCAGTTTTAAGAAAAGGAATGAGCTAGCCATGTCGGGTTCTGTTCAAATCATGGTGCCCATTAATAAGTTAGTGCCACGTGACCACTTCCTTAGGATAGTGGGTGCTATCTATTCCATGATGGGTTTTCAGCAAATGCTGTGAATGGGTCTTTGTTTTTCTTAAAAAAGTGCCTCCGGATAAGACGTGATGAAAATAGCATCTTATTCAACTGTCGCCTGTTTTTTCAACCGCATATAATACGTCCATAATTTGACCATGAAGGATCCGTAAATGCCGATGCATAGTATAAATACAAGCGTTCCCCATGAAGGCTTTAAGAATAACTCAGTTTGTTGGTTAAAGCTGTTAATTAGGAAGTAAATATACAACAGTGTAAAGGGCAAAAAGAGAGCCGTGTAAGTAATAATCATCTTTTTAGCCTGTTTGATCCGAGTTGGGTAATCACTATAAAGCAGTGGCCGTTCTTGGTCTTCTCTATATTCCTGGCTCCAAATGGTCCAGTTTTCCAAATTGGATGAAGAAACAAAGCGGTCATGCCATCCAGCTTCTTTATGAATAAAAAAATAACTCTCAGGTGGTTGGCGTTGGTAATCAATTCGATACGCAATGTGGCGTGGCTCGCCTTTTGTAAAGTGAAAAATAGTGCCGAGCGGATTGACGCGGTACAAATTGAATCCACGCTGCTCCATTGACTCAAGCCGGTGTTCCAGCTTGTCAGGGGAGTACATCCAAGCTAATCGGATTTTTGTCACCCAACGTCCCGAGTGCTTCAGCTCTTGTTCTTTTTGCTTATTGATTTTATTGCTTCTTTGAGAGGATTCGATGGCTAGTGGATCTCGAAGACTTTTATTCGTATTTGTTATTGCAATGATTGAATAAATACCCAGCACAATCAGTGAAATAACCAGTGTGAAGAACAAATACGTAACAACCCAATAAGGGCTGTCTTCTAAAAAAATAGATTCATCTGTGAAAAGATAAGCGTAAGCTAAAGAAATGGGTGCAATTAGCACGCTTGCTAAATAAAATAAGAGTCCGAAAAACAAATATGTAATCGTTTGGTTATGTTTAATAATCCCATCTCTAATTGGCGAGTTTTTAATCGTCTGTTCAGGCTGGCTATTTGTTGTGACGTGCCATTTGCCAGTAGTAAAAGCAGTTTCCCATCCTTCGTTTTGCAGCGTTTTGGGAATAGTGGATGATTTCAATTTATCGTAAGCAATTCGGTAAGTTCGAACATTTGCCTTTTCTTCATTAAAATAAAAACAGCGTGTCCATCGATTTAGTTTTTTTACGAGAAAACCATTTCGAGCCATTTGTGAAAGCCATATCTCTGTTTTAGCAACATCGTAACTCCAAAATGGCCGGTATATTTTCTTCATTGAAAGTCCTCCTCAAAAGTTGATGCATTTTGATGTAATTCTCTCAGTCTTTTTATTTCTTCCGTTAATAACTTTTTTCCAGTATCAGTAATTTCGTAAACAGTCTTTCGTTGTTCATCTGCGAAAACTACAATGACACCGTCTTTTTGCATTTTTGTCAAAGTGCCATAAACAGTTCCTGATCCTAGACTGAGCCGGCCCGCTGTGATTTCCTCAACATGTTTGATAATGCCGTAACCGTGGCGTGGGATTTTTAAAGACAATAAGATATAAAAAGCAGTTTCCGTCATAGGTACATACTTTTTTAACATTTTTTGAATATCCATAAGAGTCCTCTTTTCTTTATGTCACAACATGACTATATCACAACATGACATATTTTTATACATTTTTTGTAGTGCTAAGATGAAATAGATTTTATCATGTTCAAGACTGGGTATGGCTAATAACGGTACCAACGAATCCTGCATCCGAGATAAACAGGGTTAGCAAAACCGAAGACAAAAGACCTTGCGGCTAACCATTAAGGTTAGTCTGCAAGGCCTTTTGTTTTCCGTTATAAAGATCCTGAAAGCGGCTTTTATGTTTTAAAGTTTTAAATGATCATTTCATTTTCTGCTTTGAGCTGAGTTGCTTGGGCTGTCAGCTTTTCCAGCACTCCTGCAAAAGAGCCGACAGCTGCTGACGCAATAATGCAGATCAGGTTCATCATGAATATGCCTGCGATGTCTCCACCGATGACAAAAATCAGGACTATCAATCCTGCTGTGAAGAAGGCGGTAAGCGTGAGTGCGCAGTATTTGATTTTCTTCAAAGCTTGGAGTGCCTCTTTTGAAAATGCCAGGCTTTTGCTAATGTAGCCCAGCAGTTTAAAGGTTTGGTAAAGGACGGTAAAAAATAAGCTAAACAATAAGTAGGCAGACAGCACGAAAGGATATTGCAGATAGGCTGTCTCCGGATGGGCGGCTGCATCTCTTGTGGCCATGCCAGGTATGGCAAAAATACAGAAGGCAAGTGCTAGAAGGGCCAGTAGAACAACAATAGATTTCAGAAAAAACAGTGGACCTTTTGCTAGTTTCATTAAGAACACCTCACTAATGATTCATTGATGGAAATAGTGAAAAGTGCTTGCTAAGAGGACGGCTCCTCTTCTTCAGGGCGATATTCCAAAACATCTCCAGGCTGGCAATCCAACGCTTTGCAGATTGCTTCCAAGGTGGATAGCCGAACCGCTTTTGCTTTGCCATTTTTCAAAATGGATAGGTTAGCCATTGTGATGCCCACCCTCTCTGAAAGTTCGGTCACACTCATTTTTCGTTTGGCCAGCATCACGTCGATATTGATTATAATTGGCATCTCATTCACCTCAGACCGTTAGATCATTTTCTGATTTTATTTCAATTGCATTTTCCAATAATTTTTGAAGAACTGCCGCAAAGACTGCGATTACGATAGCGCCGAATGTAATAACCATTCCAAGCCCACCAAGGCCAGGCGCGTCATCAACTTGTGCCGTATACAGAATAATTGGCAAGCATAGCATGTACAGGACGGTAATAATAAGGGCGCAATATTTGATATTCTTTAATGCTTTCACAGATTTCTCCGAGAACGCGATGTTCTGGTCAATATAACTTAACAACTTCATCGCTTGATACAGTGCCGCAAAATAGGCAATCGCTGTACCGTATAGGGCAACTAAAAAGACGTATTGCAAGAAAGACCATTGCGGTATGATTTCCCCGACAAATCGCGACATGGGAGGAACGACAAAAATACACACAGCGACTACTGGCAGAGCCATCAGGAAAAGAACAATTTTTAAAAATAAAGTTTCTCGTTTCATGCTTATACACCTCGTTTGAGTAAGATTAATTTTAGTATAAACGATTATTTATCGTTTTACAATAAATAATTGTTGTTATAAATATATAAAATGTCGCTATAAATAAACTGAATTAACAGTTTATTTTAATTTATTTTTAAAAAAAGATGGAGTATGATAAGGGTAAAAGGAGGGGGAGTTTAAATGGAAGCTACCTTTGGCTTTGTGCCTATGCTCGTCCTTTCTATCATTGTCATTGTGCTCATTGTGTCCTATTTCTTCTTCCACAACTGGGCAAAGTGAGTAGCCAACACAAAAGCCGCATGGCAGCATGCGGCTTTTGTATTGGACTTAGAAATTTTCGCTTCCACAAAGAAAGCAGCAGGTTTATGCAAAAAAAAATCCTAAATGGCAGCACTTTTCAGTGTTGTCCATTTAGGGAGGAGTTAGATAGCGATGAGTATTGGTTTACTGTCAAAAGCCATAAAATTAAGGGAGGCTCTCGCAGGCAAGACCATCTTTGTCATTTCCGTCTAATTCATGTGGGTCACCAGGTCCGGATGCTTCCATAAATGCTTGGGCAGCAGCCTGTGTCGAGAAATCTGGACAGTTTTTATCGGGACCGGCTGGATCGTGCTCCAGTGAACTAGAGGAGGTGGCTTGTGTTGCTTCCGCTGCAGCAGTTTCTTCCGCAATGCGTGCTTGTTCGGCTGCCGCTGCTTCCGCCTTGGCAATTTCAGCCGCTTCCGCCTCAGCAGTTTCTTGCGCAATCCTTGCTTCTTCAGCTTTGGCAAGCTCTGCAGCTTCGGCTTCAGCGGCTTCTTGAGCAATGCGTGCTTCTTCGGCTTCAGCAGCTTTTGCTTCTTCCTCAGCTTTCGCCTGTGCTAAAGCCGCTTGTTCTTCCTCTGCTTGAGATTTCTCTTTAGCAATACGTACTTGTTCGGCTGTTTCCGCCTCAGCCGCTTTTTCTGCTTCATCAGCTTCTTGTGCTTTTAATCGCTCTTCTTCAGCAGCGGCAGTATCCGTCTCTGTTGCTTCAACTTCGACTGCCGGATCCGCAGCACGATCTGGACTTGGCCAGAAGAAGCTTACCGCAAGAGCAGCGACAAGAAGGAGAACAGCCACTTTCCGGTTTGGAATTTTAAAGCGAGGCAAACTGCCTTTAAATAATGCAACGACAGCAATAATAACGGCAATGAACACGACTAAATTGACGATGCTGCTGATGCCGCCACCCAAAAGTCCTGTGAGTAAAATCAGTGCAATGAGCAAGTAAACTGGAATAACCAGAACTTTCTTCCATAACGTATTGGTTCGAAATCCTGGAAGGTTGCGAATGAAACTTCTAAAGGTAAATCTCTGTCTTCCAAAACGGTTGCGGCTGTTCATTCGGCTTCCTCCTTATTTTTAAAATCTGCAAACTTATAAAACTGGAAATGTATGTTTTTTACTTAAATTTATATATTCTACCATTATGACAGAATTCGAATAATTTTGGTATATTTTTTTGAGGATAAGAATTGTCTTCACTAAGTAGCAGGTATAAATACAGGCAAAAACTATAGTATTGCTTACTCTCTAAATCGATCCCGAACTTTTAAAGCATACTTTGCAGTTCCCTCTTCACAATTCAGGTTTTCAAATGAAACAAACTTGGCTTCCAGATTTGGGATTCTGGAAGTGATTGAGCCGTTCAGATTAACCGACATTTCTGTTTTGCCTGCTGCGATATGATATGCTGTGCACAGAGTTAATGAAGTATTCAGAAATATTATGTTGGGTGAGAGGAGGAAATGCCTTGTTATGGATAGCCTTAGGGATTGCGGTTGCAGGATATTTTATAGGAGAGGGACTGAAAAACTTCAAAAATCCAAATGCAGACAGCTTTTTGGATTCTTTTGATGAGGAGGATGAGCACGAACTAATTAAAGAAAATGAAGTTCATTACTTTATTGGAATCTCGAAAGAAGATGCACAATCTTTAATTAAAGAGTATCCCGGTGTTCCACATATTATGATCAATAACAAAGTGTACTACCCGAAGAAAAAATTGCGTGATTGGCTATTGAAAATTGGAGAATGATCAGCTCTTGACTAAAAGATTAGCAAGATCTTTAAATCATATTTGGAACAACAAAGTTTTTCAAGTGAGGCTGACAATATGTCATAACCAAGCAAAAAGAAAATCCACTTCCAAGAACGTAAAGTTCATAGAAGTGGATTTTTAATTTTCTTATACGAATAAATGGCCGAACAACACAAGAATCGGCAGCGTGATGATGGTACGCAAAATGAAGATTACAGCCAATTCCCAGAATTTCACGGGGATGTTCGAACGCAGAATCAAAATACCGATTTCAGACATGTAGATGATTTGCGTCAGCGATACACCAGCCAAAACAAAGCGGGTCAATTCGCTTTCGATTCCGCTTCCGAGAACAGCTGGCAGGAACATATCCGCGAATCCGACAAGGAAAGTAGGTGCAGCAGCAGATGCTTCGGGCAATCCCATAAGGGTCAGTACCGGAATCAGCGGATAAGAAATGATTTGGAAAAGCGGCGTGTATTCTGCGACGATCAAAGCGATCGTACCAAGAGCCATGACCAGCGGAATCAATGCCAGCCAAATATCTAGTACGGTTTCAATGCCAATCAACGCAAGTTTTTTCGGGCTTGCGGCACGATTGGCTTTGCGGCGGGCTTCGTCAAATCCCCATTTAAAAAGGGAAGCACCTTCTGGAATGGTATCGTCAATTTGTTTGCCAACCGGTGCGTAATATGTATCTTTTTTGCGGGACAGCGGTGGAATGCGCGGCATGATAACGGCAGCGACCAAACAGGCAACCGAGACAGCCAAGTAAAATGGCAAAAACAGATGCCCAATGCCAACAACGTTTGCGACAATCAAGCTGAAGGCAACAGAAGCAATTGAGAAAGTTGTCGCAATGACAGAAGCTTCACGCTCTGTATAATTGCCTTCGTCGTACTGTTTCATGGTTACCAGAACACCAACCGGGGCAGCACCCATCCATGATGCCATGGCGTCGATTGAAGACCGGCCCGGCAAAGTGAAGACCGGGCGCATAAATTTATTGAGCAAGGTGCCGACAAATTCCATCAATCCGAATTCCACCAACAAGGGCAGCAAGATTCCGGCGAACAGGAACCAAGTCAGCAGCACAGGCGCCAAATCATAAAGAACCACGCCCCCTGTATTGCGTGAAGCGATGGCTTCTGGCCCGATTTCATAATAGGCCATAATACCAAATGCGAAAGCAAGGACACGAACGATCAATCCGAACGGTCCGTTAATAAACGTGGTGCGCAAAAAAGGTGAATTCTGCACAAAAGCAGGTTTGAAGGCTGTCGCTGCTAAGCTGGCGATTGCAGAAAAACCAAGCAGGATCACGATAAATGGCGGAATGACGTCACCGAACGTTGTCAGAAGAAACGAGGCGAGAATGCCGACGCCAATAGTGACTTCGCCGTTGTAAGAGATTGGACATAGAAATAGCAGTGCGCCAATAATGGAAGGAATCAAAAACTTCCAAGTATCCGCTGGCCGAATGTTCTTTTTTTCATTTTGAAGCATCGTCATGTCATTTTCCTCCAGATGATGTAGTCGTATATTTTTTCAGTTTGCGGACGACGGATGGTTGGCTGATGCCGAGGTTGTTTGCCATCTCAGTGGTGGTCCGGTAACGCTTTTGTGCGTTTAGCAACACATTCTTTTCGACAGATTCCAAAATATTCGGAAGCGTTTGGCCATCAAGTTCCATCCCGATGCGTTCATCTGAATCCGGCCGATAGGCAATCGGAAGATCGTCGAAAGTAATCCGTGCCGACTCGCTTTGGATAAAACTGCGCTCCAGCACATTGTGCAGTTCCCGGAAATTGCCTTTCCAGGGCAGCTGCAGCAAGTGGAAATACACGCTATCTGTCAAAGTTTTTTGCTGATGGCAGTTGCTGTTGAGCTCTTCCAGAATTCGGCTAGTGGCATGGTCCAGGTCTTCCGGACGCTCTCTTAAAGGCTTTAGTTCGATGGGTGCTACATGCAGCAAATAAAACAGATCCTCCCGAAAATGGCCATCCAGTACTGCCTTTTCTATGGAAGATGTGGCGATGGCAATGATGCGCGCAGTGTGCGGCAGCTGCAGAATATTGAACAGCGCTGCCTGTGATGCGGGAGACAAACGGTCAATTTCATTTAGTACCAGAGTTCCTCCTGATGCCAGGCTCATATAGCCTTTTTCATCTAGTCCTGTAAAACTGATGCTGAACACGGATTCCGGAATGGCGCTGCAATTGACTTCAATAAAACCGCCGTCCCGCTGTTCACTTTGCCCGTGTATAAATTTAGCGAGAGATGTTTTGCCGGTCCCGGGTTCTCCCTCAATGACCACTGGTACTTCCAACTGCGCCATTTTCGTAGCTATTTGAAGTGCCCGTCTGGAAGAAGGGCTTTCCATGATGCAGCCTTCAATGCGGAGCTGCTGATTGCGCAAGTGAGCGAGCTCCCCCTTAACTTTGGACATTTCCAGCTCCAGATTTTCTAAGTATTCTTTCATTACCATGAGCTGAGAGGTGTCATAAGAGTAGCTCACCACAAACTCCACATCACCTTTTTCATTAAACAATGGAATTCCAGTAATCAAGACTTTTCTTCCTGAAGGTGTATCCTGACGCAGAACCACCTTTTTTTTCTGTTTCAGCACGAGCGGCGTAATCGCAGGCGAAAAAATTCCTGCAGCTTCCAAATCGTATACAGACTTTCCGAGTAAATCTTCAGGAGCCACTCCATACGGTTCACCACTGTGGGGAGAGACTTTGATGATTCGTCCATCCCGCGTAGTCACAATAATATCCTCGTCATAAGTATCGATGATTTCTTCATCGGTATTAGGAAGCAGAAATAAAGTATTCATCATTGGCCTCCGTTATTCATTCTTGTATAGACTATACATGATTGAATAATTACTTTACAAGGGGATAGTTACTTTTTCTTTATTTTTTCTTTTGTTATTAGGGGTCTGGAGTGTCCGTCTGTAAATATGCGTGTAGCTATAACAAAGTGTTGGTGTAATTCTTATAAGTTATAAAGTATTTTTATAAATACGTGAGATGCCAGTTGCAAACGTGAAATAGCCTGGTATCGGCAATATAACGTTTAAAGAGACAGGAAAAGGGAATTCTAGTTACTGTAGACAACTTACTTAATCGAACATATATAGGAGGAAAAAATAATTATGGTAAACAATACAACAAATAATCTAGAGTCAATGCAAAAAGTGAATGAACTAATTAAAGACATCAAAGTGGCCATGTTCACAACCATCTCAACCGACAATAAAATCTTGTCACGCCCGATGCAAACGCAGGAAGTGGAATTTAATGGAGAGCTCTGGTTTATAACAATGAAAGACACGGAAAAGTACGAGGAAATCATCAGCAACCCAAATATTAACTTGGCATATGCCGGCAGCTCGTATGTATCGATCAGCGGAACAGCTGAATTTATTGAAGATGCAGCGAAGAAAAAACAATACTGGAATCCGGTTTTTGATAAAATGCTGGACACCTCATACGACGACCCAAATGTTGTATTGATCAAAGTGGATGCAGATTCCGCTGAATATTGGGATTCGGGCAACACCTTGAAATCAGTCAAAACTTTCGTTAAAAAGCTGACCAACAAGGACACGGAGCAAGACCGTAAAGAAATGAACGACACAGTAGATTTTAAATAAGAATTTGTGAAAAGCTCGCAGACATACTGATGTCTGTGAGCTTTTTTGAATTTCTGGAAAGTACTTTTGAAAGAAATTTTCACTAGAAAGACATGATAGCTTGTTGGCACAAATAAACAGTTTCTTAATAAAGGAAATTCGCTTACAGTTAATAGAGAAGAATGCGCAAAGGATGAGATATGTGAAAGAGTTTGCCACTCACGATGAACAGTTGGAAATACTCGAAGGGCGCGGTTTAAAAATTCCAGATAAATCGGCTGCGAAACGAGTTTTGTCGCGCGAGAATTATTATGCGCTGATCGATGGCTATAAGGAACCGTTTCTGGAAAATGATATCGCCCTCAATCCCTACGGCCTTGAACAGTACCAAGCCGGTACCGAGTTTGGCCACCTGTATGCACTGCACCAGTTTGACCGAAAGCTGCGCCTGCTTTTGCTGAGTGAATTGCTGAAGTTCGAGAAAAACATCAAGTCGAAGGTAGCTTATCGTTTCTCTGAAAAGTTCAGGGAAGCGGGAAGTTTTCTGGAACCTGACAACTACAGCTCAGACAGCCGTCACCATCACGAGCGCGACCGCATCATTTCGACGCTCGCGAATTTGATCAAAAGCCACAAAAAGCGGGATAAAGTGAGATATCCCGCTATCCGGGAATTTTATGATAAGCACAAAGATGTTCCGCTTTGGGTGCTGGTCAATTTTTTGTCGCTTGGACAGATTACGCATTTTTATGCTGTTATCGGGGAAGACCTGCGAGACCGTATTGGCAAGGATTTTGCAGAAGAATACAGTGAAGAACATCCGCCGATTGGTTTAAAGGCAAGCGATTTGGATGCCATCCTACACATCGTGTTTCCATACCGTAACAAGTCCGCGCACGAGGAAGTGCTATACCGTTTTCATCTTTCACACCCAGTGGAACTAAGTGCTGTTGAATCCATGCTGAATATGAATAAAGGAAGCCTCAGCGGAGCGACCGTATTTTCTGTGCTGCGCCTGCTGAAACTGGTGCTGGCAAAAAAAGAGTATGACAGCTTTTTCAACAACGTTGAGCTGTTGATTCACGAGCTGGAAGCGTCCGTTCTGGAAACTGCCTTTGTAAAAATCATGAGAGATGCCGGTTTTGATAGCAGGAGAACTAAGTCTAGTTAGCGGAAGAGGGGATTCTGATGAAATATGTGGCGCTGCTGCGTGGAATCAATGTTGGCGGCAAAAACAAAGTGGACATGAAGGAGCTCAAAAAAGTGTTTGATAGTACCGGGATGACTCTAGTCGTCACGTATATAAATTCAGGCAATCTTATTTTTGCTCATGACAGCCATTCGAAAGAACAACTGGCGCTGACGTTGGAAAGAGCCATTTACAGCTATTTTGGACTTCAGATCAATGTATTGATTTACAACTCAGCGGAGTTTCAAAAAATCGTCGAAGCCATTCCGGACAACTGGTCAAATGACGCGCAAATGAAAAGCGATGTCTTGTTTTTATGGCAGGATGTGGACGAGGCAAACGTGTTGGAAAGACTGGTGATCAAACCGGAACTAGACCGCGTCAGCTATGTTCCTGGAGCTATACTTTGGTCTGTTGATAAAGAGCATGTCACACGGAGCGGTATGATGAAAGTTGCCGGCACGGCTTTTTACCAACGCATCACGGTCCGAAACGTCAATACGGTACGGAAAATTGCGGCGCTGCTGCAGAGCATGTAAATCCAAAAATGCCGCCCTCTTATCGAAGAGGACGGCATTTTTTATTTGTAGCTGTTTAAACCGCTGTATATCTCAACAATATCATCCATCTTTATGCGGACCAAACCGCTTGAGGACGGAACAACATACTCGACGACTCCGGGGATGACGGGCTCTTGCTGAAGGCCCCAGGAAACTGTCTTTCTTTTGCTGAACTGCTGGTAAACGCCTTTTCCAACAAAACAGACAGCTTTCGGCCGAAACTTCCTGATTTTCTGCTCCAGTAGTTTGGCGCCTTCAGTGTACTCCGCTTTGGAAATCTCCGCAGCTTCTTTAGTTGGCCGAGCGACGATATTGGTCAAACCATACCCAAGGCCCAGCAGTTCCTCATTTTCATTTGGTCGATATTTCCGCGGTGTCAAACCCGCTTCATAAAGAATTTTCCAAAACCGGTTTGTCGGATTGGCATAATGAAAACCCGTTTCTGAAGAGCGGATGCTCGGATTAAAGCCAACAAATAAAATAGTTAAGTCTTCCTTCAGGTGATCACGAATCGGCTCAAGATGAAACATAGATTCTCTCCTCTACCCTGTAGAAGCAAAACGCTATTTTAGCGTCTGCCGTGTTTTTCCTGAAACGTTTCTTCAGATTGAAGCAAGTACATAATTCCTTCGATAATCCCGATGACTGCGGGTATCCCTGTCCAAAAGAACAATAAATAAAGAATTCCCATACCAGGACGTCCCAGGTAAAATTTGTGTGCGCCAAAGTCGCCTAAAAAAATCGCGAGCAAAGCAGATGCTAATTTACTTTTTCTTTTCATGTTCCATCATCCTTTCCAGATATAGTACTATTCCCGATTTACGGAAAGTTAACGGATGAGAAAGAAAAAAATTTGGTTTTGTGAAAACGAGTAAAAATATTATCTAAATATCATAGAAAAGAAATAATTTCATTAATAACTGAGTAGAAATAAACGAAAATTGAAAATACATTGCGATGAAAACGGTACCATCAAAATAAAGTTAGAAAATTTTGAAAATATGCGTTTTTTTATTGTCATAGCGGTTATATTAGATAGATAATAATTAGAAAGAGGGTGGCCGCGCCAGCTAAAATCCACTACTGAATTCAGTCTGATGCCTTGGTAATTTTTTGCGAACTCTGCTACACTATCAACTTGAAATTAATTTTCTAAGAAAATGTTGCTGGACGATGGAATAGATAGAGAAGAAATAGACGCTCGGACATCTTCAGGCTAAATCAAAGGTTAAAGCCAATGGATGGATGCGGAGAATGGCCAAGGTCTTTGTGAGGGATCAGTTATGAATAAAAAATGGTGGAAAGAAGCAGTTGCATATCAAGTGTATCCGAGGAGTTTTATGGATTCGAATGGTGACGGCGTCGGCGATATTAACGGTGTGACCAGCAAGCTGGATTATTTGAAAGATCTGGGCATTGATGTGATTTGGATTTGTCCCATGTACAAATCCCCAAACGATGACAACGGCTATGACATTAGCGACTATCAGGCAATTATGGAAGAGTTCGGCACAATGGCAGATTTTGATCGCTTGCTTGCGGAAGTGCATGCGCGGGATATGAAGCTGATCATCGATTTGGTGATCAACCATACGAGCGACGAGCATCCATGGTTTATGGAATCCCGTGCGTCGCGGGATAATGACAAGCGCGATTGGTATATTTGGAGCGATGAGCCGACCAACTGGGAAAGTATTTTTGGCGGCACTGCCTGGGAATACGATCAGCAAACGAAACAATATTATTTGCACTTGTTCTCCAAAAAACAGCCGGATTTAAATTGGGAAAACCCGGAAGTGCGGCAGGCGCTGTATGACATGGTCAACTGGTGGCTGGACAAAGGAATCGACGGCTTTCGTGTGGATGCTATCAGCCATATCAAAAAAGATTTGAGTGATATCAAAGATCCAGAACAAAATCTGCATGTGCCGGCCTGGGAAAAAATGATGAATGTCAAAGGCATTCAGCCGATGCTTGCAGAACTGCGTGATGAGACGTTTGCAAAACACGACATCATGACAGTCGGCGAAGCAAACGGTGTGCAGGCAGACAATATCGATGAATGGATTTCCGAAGATGACGGGAAATTCAATATGGTGTTTCAGTTTGAAAGCATGGGCTTGTGGGATACCGATGCGGCAACCGGGATCGATGTGCCGAAGCTGAAACAAGTGCTGACCAAATGGCAAAAAGCTGTGGAAGGCCATGGCTGGAACGCGCTGTTTGTCGAAAATCATGACAAGCCGCGCATCGTATCCTCTTGGGGAAATGATGAAGAGTACTGGCGTGAAAGTGCAACGGCAATCGCGACAATGTATTTCTTTATGCAGGGTACGCCGTTCATTTACCAGGGGCAGGAAATCGGAATGACCAATGCACCGTTTGAAGAGCTTGATCATTACAATGATATCCAAACGCACAGCCTTTACCATCACAACCGTTCGGCCGGTATGGAACATGATGACGTAATGACAATCATCAAAGCGCAGAGCCGGGACCATTCGCGTACGCCGATGCAATGGGATGCAAGTCCAAACGCTGGATTTTCACACGGTGAGCCGTGGCTTCGCGTCAATCCGAACTATGAAAAAATTAATGTAGCGGAACAGCTGCGCGATCCGAATTCAGTTCTTTGGTTTTACCGGAAAATGATTTGGCTGCGCAAGCAGCAGGAAGTCCTTATCTACGGAACCTACGAACTGCAGGACGTCGGCCACGAATCGATCTATGCCTATACACGCACAGATGAGAAAAAAACGGTATTGGTCATCACCAATTTGACCGAGCATTCCTGCTACTGGGACGAACCTGAAGGCGCGCGTTGCCTGCTCAACAACTACGGACAACAGGATCCAAAGCAATTGCTTCCGTTTGAAGCACGCATTTACGAATTGTAAAACAGAAGCCTCTGTCCCCGAGCAATATGCTTGAGGACAGAGGCTGTTTTTATGTAGAGCTAGGTTGTTTTGCAAACAAACTTTAAGATAGGGCAAATAAACCACGTATAGCGCAAACAAAGTCGAGAATGGCGCAAACAACTCCCAGTATTCCGCAAACAAACGCAAAGATCGCGCAAACAAACTTTCTTCACGATGCCTTGCATACAAAATAAGCCGATTTTATTCAAGTTAATCCGAATAAAATCGGCAGAAGCCTACACATTAATTATTTTTACCAAGTGGTCTCAACTTTTTTTAACAGAAACAGAAAAAACCACCTTGCCCGAGGGCAAGATGGTTTCGATAGTTTGCGGCGTTCCAAGCCACGCTCCACAACGTGTTCCTAAAAGGAGTGCTTGTCCGTCTTATGCAAACGAGCTCATCGCGTAGTTAACAATAGAGCATCTGTTCAGATCTGTCAACTTCATGGCTGCAGGTTGCTATTTAAAGTGTCTAGAATACGGACAGCCGATGGTTTCCGTACACAGAAAATCGGATACACTAAATTTATTCCCTTTACAATAGGATGAGAAAGGAGGGGGTGCATGGATATGCTAAAGGATATGAACGAAGCGCTGCGCTATATTGAAGAACATTTGGCTGAAGAAATCAATTTCGGCAAAGTTTCAGCGATTGCAGGAGTTTCAGAATTTCATTTTCGTAAACTGTTTTCGTATTTGTCGGGAATGGGATTGAGCAGCTATATTCGCAACCGGCGCCTGTCGTTGGCTGCGATGGACCTGCAGCAGGAACAACAGCGGGTTCTTGATGTGGCCATCAAATACGGCTACGATTCGGCTGACGGTTTCAGCCGTGCATTCCGCGAATGGTCAGGCATCAATCCGTCGGAAGTAAAGCATGGCGATCACTTTAAATCATTTCCGCGCCTGACTTTCCAATTGACGATTCAAGGAGGAATAGAAATGGACTACCGCATTGCCAAAAAAGAAGTGTTTAACCTGGTGGGCATCAAAAAGCGGGTGCCTATCGTTTTTGAAGGGCCGAATCATGAAATCACCAAGATGGTGCAGTCGATCACAGCAGAGCAACGTGAGCAACTTCAAAGGTGGCGCAATACAGACGTCGATACTGTTGTTAATGCATCGTTTAACTTTGATGAAGGACGCTATGAAGAGGAAGGGCAGCTTGATCACCTGATTGGGTCGATTACGACGCTGGAAGGTAATTTTGAAGGTTTCGATTGTGTAAATGTGCCAGCACAAAGCTGGGCAATTTTTAGTATAGAAGGGCCTTTTCCGCAAACAATGCAGGATACATGGGGAAAAATTTTCTCTGACTGGCTGCCATCGTCAAGTTATGAACTGATTGAAGGACCTGAAATTTCCTTTAACGGCGATTTGTCGGATCTGCAAAACGTTTACAGCGAAATTTGGATTCCCGTGAAGAAGCAGCAATAAAATACTCTCCGCACATCGCCCCGCTTGCAGAAGCTGGAAGATGTGCCGGAGAGTTTTTTTTTTGAACAAACCTGGGCTGTAACTGGCAATCAGTAAAATGGATTTGGCTGAGACAACTTCTTTTACAATGACGCCAAAGGAGAATACTCTAAACTTACATAATGAAAAATGGATTTGTATGCACTCTTTACATAGCGCGGACACTGGCCCGACAGCCAATGTCCGTAAAACCAAGGAGGAGAAAAGCATGTGGACCATTCGAAAAACGATGACGATCGATCGGCCGGTGGGTGAGGTTTTTGACTATGCGGAAAATCCTGTTAATTGGTACCAATTTTATGTGGGGCTTTCAGAACCGGAGAATTTGGTCGGAACTGGCGAAGTGGGGACAACCATGGATATGAAATACAGCATGTTGGGGGTGCACCTTCCAATTTCGCTGGAAGTCACGAAGAATTTACGCGAAGGCAGCAGCTGCTACTGGAGCGGCCGTATTAAAGGTGCTGTCAGTTCAACCCAGTCCTGGACCTACAATACGGAAGGATCTGGAACAGAAGTAAATCTTGATATGGAGTACGAATTGCCCGGCAGTGTTCTCGGCAAAGTCGCCAATAAACTGGTCGTCCAAAAGCTGATGGCGAATTCGATGGAACAGACCATGAAAAATCTCAAAGACATATGCGAAGCTGATTAATGATGCAGCAATGCCATCAAAAAAACCATCGATTGATGGTTTTTTTGTCTGTCTATTTTATTCCACAACATGTTCAGTGCTGACTTCATAGGTCTCGCCTTGTCTTGGTGTCAGCCAAGCGGTTAGTTCATAAGTGCCGGGCTCAAGGTCGAGTGCCGGAATTTCAAATTCATAACTCAGTTGATCCCCTTGCTCGAGGCTTTCTTCACCGAGTGCCTGCATGTACGTACTAACAGATGAAAAAAGAAAAACCTCTTCACCGCTTTCATTTGCCAAAGAAAAGTCGTAGCGCTGGCTGCTGGTAAAATCAAATGTATGCGGTTCACCTGTCTCGTTGATGAGGCTATAGCGATAGGTATTCTCGTTTACCTGTTGGAGTGCTGGATTCATGTCGCCTTCTGCTGCGCTTCCTGTTGTCTCATCCACTGTTTGAGAGTCTTCTGATGGTGGTGGCTCTTCAGGCGCATCTCCTTGTTCAGTTCCGCATGCTGTGAGAATAAGAGCAGCCAAGAGAGACAAAAAAATGCCCAGCCAAAATTTGTTCTTCATGGATATATGCCTCCTTGTATCGTAAGGGATAAGCAGTTCGCTTTAACATAAGAACGTTAAAGGAAGGGAAAAGTTACATTTCCAACCAGATGATTTTGATGCTGCCCTACACATCGAGGTCCGCACCCTGTAGAATAAGGGCTAAGAGATTTACCATTATGCCATCAGCTAGAAGAAAGGAGAACGACTTACGTGAAAACTACTTTCCGCTTTTCAAAAGACATTGAACAAGCATTTAAAAATGATCCTCCGGGCCAGTGGCTTTCCACTCTGCCTCCTGGCTGCTTGCGCCTGAGTTCGGGCTACCCAGCGCCTGCTCTAGTTCCTTCTAACGAAATCAAGTTAGCGGTAGACCGCTTGCTGGATGAGGAGCGGGACTTGCCGCTTCATTATCTTGGCAGCCCGCGGGTTCCACAGCTAAAAAGGTTTCTCCAAAACCGGATGGCGCAGCGAGGTGTAGAAGCATCCGACAGTGAACTGATTGTGACTTCTGGCGCCTGCCAAGCAATTGATTTGATTGCACGTGTCTTATTGGATGACGAAGCTGTGGTCGCTGTTGAATCACCTACTTACATGGAAGCGTTAGAGATTTTTCAAAATTATACCGAGCATTATATGACTGTTCCAATTGATGAAAATGGACTGCAGACAGACCTGTTGGCGGACATGCTGGCAGAGCGCAAAAAGCAGGGGCAGCCGCTTCCTCGCTTGTTGTATACCATTCCAACCTATCAAAATCCGACGGGGACGACGTTGTCACCTGAACGCCGCGAGCATTTGCTGAATCTTGCTGAACAATACGATTTTCTCATTTTGGAAGACGATGCTTACGGGGAGTTGGGCTTTCACGATAGTCCGCAGCTGTTGAAGGCATTGGACACCAATAATCGCGTGCTTTATGTGGGCTCGTTATCAAAAGTTGTTGCGCCTGGCATGCGAATTGGCTGGGTTGTGGCAGACAGCCAAATCATTGACCCATTAAACTGGTTCAAGAAAGACTTGAGCCACCCATTTGACCAAGCTGCGATGGCGTCATTTCTGGAAGCGACTGATTTTGACGAACACTTGAAATCGCTGGCAACTGCGTATGAATCCAAATGTGTCTCTATGCTGTCGGCGTTGGAAGAATTTTTGCCGCCTGCCGTTTCATGGTTCGTACCAAAAGGCGGATATTTTGTTTGGATCCAAATTCCAGGGTTAGATACATCAAAATTGCTGCCACAAGCATTGGATGCAGGAGTTTCGTTTGTGCCGGGCAAATATTTTTTCTTGGATCAGCAGGAAGGTCTTGAATATCTCCGCTTGTCGTTCAGCTATGCGAATGAAGAAGAGATTATCAAAGGTGTGGAATTGCTCGGACAGGTGGCAAGCATTAAGGTTCCGGCACCTGAGGATGCAGAATAGAGATTCGCAGTACTTTCTTCAGCAAGCAACAAAGAAAAAGTTGAAAATCACAAAAGGTGTTATCTTTGTACATAGCAGAGAAAACTTGAATGTAAAATTTATGTTTTAAAATAGAAACCGCGCCCATTGAAATCAAGATGGAGCGCGGTTTTATGGTTATTAGAGCTGGGCAAAATGGCGCACAATCCAAATTGACTATATTTTCAGAATACTGTAAAGTTAACTATACGATTTAAGATATTATGGAAATTTTTAACGGCTATTCGGCTGTTGAACGTTTCTGGACTTGGAGGTGCTTTGCCTGCCTGAACAGACCATTCACACAAAGGAGGAGATTAAATGAACATCACGGCATCACTTAGACAGAACGCCAAACGCTTTCCGGATAAGATGGCCATCACTTGCGACGGCCGTTCCTATTCGTATCAGGAATTGAATGAAGAAGTTAATCAGCTGGCAAATGGGCTGATTGCAACGGGGCTTCTAAAAGGCGATAAGGTCTCGATTTTTATGAAAAATTCTAACCAAAATGTCCTCGCTTTTTTGGCAGTGCTGAAGGCGGGTGGCGTTGTGGTGCCGGTCAACTGCCTGCTGAGTCCGGATGAAAGCGGCTATATTTTCAGCCAATCTGAAAGCAA
Source organism: Planococcus sp. TJ-307 (assembly GCF_058268435.1). Classification (NCBI taxonomy): domain Bacteria; kingdom Bacillati; phylum Bacillota; class Bacilli; order Caryophanales; family Caryophanaceae; genus Planococcus; species Planococcus sp. TJ-307. The sequence continues at coordinate 120,973 of NZ_JBZDOJ010000003.1, read as the reverse complement.
GTTTATCTTCTGCGATACAGAGTTTGAACATGTGATTGCCAAGGCAATCAAGCAGACCGTTTCACTCCAACAGGTCATTGTCCATCCATCGGCTGATAACACCGAGTATCTGGGTTGGGAAAGCATGGTGAGTGAAAATGCGTTAGAACCTTCAGTTGAAGTGCTAAACACTGATGATGCGGAGATTCTGTATACTTCCGGCACAACGGGAAAACCCAAGGGTGCAGTATTTGATCATCAGCGTCTCGCCAATGTCAGTGCATCATTTGTTTTTGGAGCCGAAATTGGGGCCAATGACCGCCTTTTGCACGCCGTTCCGCTTTTTCACTCTGCACAGTTAAATTTGTTTTTGGTGACAGGCATTTTGCTTGGAACATCGAACGTCATCTTGCGCGACTTTCATCCAGAAAAAGCAATTCAGGCGATGGATGAGTTTCAAGTTACGGTTTTCTTTGGTTTGCCGGATATGTACAGCGCGCTGCTGCAAGTACCGAATGCAGAAGAAGTCGAATTGTCTTCTGTTTCAAAATGCATGTACGGTTCAGATCCAATTGATCCGGATCTCGTTCGGAAGGCCATGGACTTTTTCAAGCATCAACAATTCTATAACCTTTGTTTGTTGACGGAAGGCGGCCCTGGCGGCGTCTTTCTCTTGCCGAATCAGCATGAATACAAATTGGGTTCTGGCGGAAAGCCGATGTATTTCACAGAAGTTCGGGTAGTGGACGATGAATTTCTGGACGTTCAGCCAGGAACGATTGGGGAGTTTGTGATTAAAGGTGATTTGGTCATGAAGGAGTATTACAACAAACCAGAGGAAACCGAAGAAGCATTTCAAAATGGCTGGCTGCTGACAGGGGATTTAGCGACAATCGATGAAGATGGATTTATTTCGCTTGTCGACCGTAAAGCAGATCGCATCATTTCGGCTGGAGAAAATATTTATTCCCTCGAAGTGGAACGCGTCATCAATGGCCATCCGCAAGTGGCCGAAGCTGCAACAGTCGGATTGCCGGAAGAGGAATGGGGAGAAATCGTTGGTGTCATCATTGTGCCGAAAGAAGGCGAAACAATCGATGAAGAACAATTGATGGATTATTTCTTGGAACACTTACCTGGGTATAAGATTCCGCGTAAATACCTCCTTGCCGAATCCCTGCCGCGAAACTCTTCTGGAAAAATAATGAAATATCAATTGCGCGAACTGCACATCAGTGAATTCCAATGGTTCCGGAAAATTCCGGAAAGCCGTTATTAGTTTACACTCAAAAGATGCCCCGCTGCCTGGAATGGCAGCGGGGCATCTTTTATAGTTTTCAAGTGATGGAAGCTTCGTAGATGCCTTTGATGGAATTATCCAGCATCGTGTTGAATTCTTCTTCCGTTTGGCTCGCGTTGACGCCTTCTGACAAAGCGCGGGAGAAGCTCGCGACGAGCCCTTCATTGGCTGCCAATTTCTTGTTGGCATCGTCGCGCTTATAGCCGCCTGATAGTGCAACTACACGAAGAACGCGCGGATGGTCGATCAATTCTTTGTAGTAATTATTGGTTGTCGGAATGGTGATTTTAATCATGACGTTCTGATCATCACTCAGCTGATCGAGATGCTTCAGCATTTCCTCTTTAAGAATTTTTTCAGATTGTTCTTTGTCCTTACTATTGATGTCTACTTCAGGCTCCAGAATCGGAACCAGACCGGCTGCAAGAATCTGCTTGCCGACTTCAAATTGCTGCTCGACTACTTTTTGAATGCCTTCGGGATTGGCTTCCTTGATCACGGAACGCATTTTCGTCCCAAAAATATTTCGTTCGTTGGCACGTTTTAATACATCGTCCAAGTCGGAAATCAGCTTCATGACCTGCACGCCGTTTTCTTCATCTGCCAGACCTTTGTCGACTTTCAAGAAAGGTACGACACCTTTTTTCTGCCATAAGTAGTCCGGTGTATAATGGCCTTCCACTTTACGGTCCATCGTTTGTTCAAAAAGGATTGCGCCGATAATCGAATCGGAATTGAAGGAAGGGGCCGTCATGACGCGCGTCCGCATTTCGTGGATCAAGTCATACATCTCTTCTTCCGTTGAGTATTGGTCTTCCGATACGCCGTAAAGCGCCAATGCTTTTGGTGTGCTGCCGCCGCTTTGGTCAAGTGCAGCAATAAAACCTTGTCCGTTTTTTACAAATTCCAGTTGTTCCTGATTCATCGTCCCAGCTCCTTAGATAAATTTTTTGACAGGTCTATCCTTCATCTTAAAAATTTACTGCGAAGAAACTCTTTCACTGAATATTGTAACAACTTATAAGAGAAACTACAAAAAGAATTTTTTAATGAATTGAGATGGTTTTTATGTGTTCCCGACAAGCGCAGCTGCTTGCGATGTTTAAAGCAAGAGATTTGCTGTGGACGGACGTTTTGCTCCAAGCACTAAATAGCAGTGAACATGCTATCATGTGCCGCAGAAAGTCTGGTATCCGCTTTCCGGGTCTTGCGCTTGTGAATAGGCCTCTTGTTCGGGCGAATGGGCGTATGGATCAGCCAATGCGGCAAGCAGCTGGTGCAGTACGCTGTAATCTCCTCGAAACTCAGCCGCCTCCAATGCTTCTTCCACACGATGGTTGCGCGGAATGATTGCCGGATTGTTGCCGCGCATCAAGTGCCGGCTCTCTTCCGGTGATTGTTCCTGGCGATCCAAACGCGCCTGCCAAGAGCTATGCCACTCCTTAAATTCGGGTGCACCGAATAAATCGCTGCCTTGCAAGTCGTTGAAGGTTAGCGCTCGGAAGGTGTTGGTGTAATCAGCCGCATGCAGATGCATCAAGTCCAATAGTCCTTCGGCTAGGGCCATATCTTCGGCTTCCTCGTTGAAAAGTCCGAGCTTTTTGCGCATGCCCACAAGCCAATGGCTTTGGAATTGCTCGATGTAGTTGGTAAGTTCGCCCTGAGCCATGCTGACGGCCTCTTCTGGAGTATCGTGCAGCAAAGGCAACAGGCTTTCTGCAAAGCGTGCCAAGTTCCATCCAGCGATCATAGGCTGATTGCCATAGGCGTAGCGCCCTTGCACATCGATCGAGCTGAAGACCGTCTTCGGGTCAAAGCTGTCCATAAATGCGCATGGTCCATAGTCAATGGTTTCGCCGCTGATGGCCATGTTGTCGGTATTCATAACACCGTGAATAAAACCGGCGAGCTGCCATTTCGCAATCAAAGCTGCCTGCCGCTTGATGACTTCCTGGAAAAGTGCCAAGTAAGGATTGGCAGCATCTTGGGCATGTGGGAAGTGACGTTCCAGCGCATAGTCAGCCAGTGCCTTAACATCTTCTTTCGTGCCGAATCGCGCTGCGTACTGAAAAGTGCCGACGCGCAGGTGACTGTCGGCAATGCGTGTCATGACAGCACCCGGAAGCGCTGTTTCACGGCGAACCATTTCGCCGGTTTCGACAACTGCCAGGCTGCGGGTCGTTGGGATGCCGAGACCATGCATCGCTTCGCTGATCACGTATTCACGCAGCATTGGCCGAAGCGCTGCACGGCCATCGCCGCCGCGGGAATAAGGTGTTCTGCCAGAGCCTTTTAATTGAATATCCAAACGTTTGCCAGAAGGTGTAAGCTGCTCGCCAATCAATAAAGCACGGCCGTCGCCAAGCATCGTGAAATTGCCGAATTGATGTCCGGCATAGGCTTGGGCAAGTGGTACGCTGCCTTCAGGAACCTGGTTTCCGGCAAGGATGGCCAAGTTCTCTTCGTTTTTTAGATCTTCTGGATTCAGTCCGAGTGTTTTTGCCAAGGCTTCATTTAAAACCACGAGTTTTGGTGAAGCAACGGGATTAACGGTGAACTTGCTGTAAAAAACTTCAGGTAGGCGTGAATAGCTGTCATCCAACTGCCATCCGGTATGGGTGAGTTCTTTTTTATTCATCATAAACTTCTCCTTTTTTATCGAGGATCTATTCTTATTATACCCTTTTGGGCGGAGGATCATGTCCCAGCTGTTTGAGCAAACCGCATGTGTTATAATCCAGTTAATAAGAAAGTGAATATTCGAACGAAAGGAGAAAAGAAGATGGATAACCAGAAAGTTCTTTTTGTTTTGCTGGATGAATATGCAGATTGGGAAGCAGCTTCACTCGCAGCTGCGCTGAATGAAGAACCGGAAGGACAAGGGCAGCAATTTGATGTAAAGACCATATCCTTGACGAAAGAGCCGATCCGGTCGATTGGCGGATTTACGGTGCTGCCGGATTATGGGTTGGAGGATGCCCCAGAAGATTATGCAGGATTGATTCTGATTGGCGGCAATTCCTGGCGCAAGGAAGAAAGCAAGCAGGTTATGGATCTTGTCGACCAAGCCATCAAAAAAGAAGTTGTACTCGGTGCAATTTGCGATGCAACGGTATTTTTGGGAAGAAATGGACTGTTCAATAATATTCCGCATACCAGCAATTACTTGCAAGATTTAAAACAAACAGCAGGCGAAAGCTACAGCAATGAAGCGGGCTACTTGCACCAGCAAGCCGTTCGGAGCGGGAACATCATCACTGCCAACGGCTCGGCATTTTTGGAATTTGGAAAAAATGTGCTGGAGGCATTAAATGCAGCACCGCAGGAAGAAATTGATGAATGGTACGGTTTTTTCAAGAAAGGCCATCACGAATACATGAAAACTAAACAATAAGCAACTACTGAACCACCTTCCATTGCCAGACTGTGGAGGGTGGTTTGTTTTTATGGTCGGCTGGGCGATATTTCGCTACACTGAGTAGAGATAAAGAAGTCAGATCAATATAGCGGCAGAAGCCTTCCTCTTTAGTTAATGCATTGCAGATAAAAAGATTGGAATGATAAAATGTTCAAAATTATGATCGTGGAAGACGATTTAACGATTGCTGGCATATTGAAAGAAGAACTGGAGAAGTGGAATTACGAAGCGTTTCTGGCCGAAGATTTCAGCCGGGTATTGGAAGAATTCAAGTCCCAATCACCCCAGCTGGTATTGCTCGATATTCAGCTGCCTTCCTTTAATGGCTATTACTGGTGTCAGGAAATTCGAAAGCTTTCGCAAGTGCCGATCATTTTTATTTCTTCACGCAATGAAAACATGGATATTGTCATGGCGATTCAAATGGGTGCAGATGATTTTATTCCCAAACCATTTGATTTGACGGTTGCGGTCGCAAAAACGCAAGCGCTTCTTAGAAGAACTTACGATTTCAAAGAATCGGATAATTTTCTGAGCTTTAATCAGACTATCCTGAAGCCTGGCGAATCGAGGCTGTTTGTAAATGATCAGGAAGTGGATTTGACCCGCACCGAGTTGAAAATCATGGAACTGCTATTTCTTCAAAAAGGCGACTACGTGACGAGAGAGGAAATGATGGTCAAGCTATGGGAGGACGAGTCGTTTATCGATGACAATACTTTAGCCGTCAACATCACCCGGCTGCGGAAAAAACTTGCCAAGGCCGGACTTGCCGATTTTATTTTAACGAAAAAGAATGTGGGTTATGCGTTGAACAAGGAAACGGCCCATGTTTAAGAAATCTGAAACGCTCTTGTTAAAAAGTTTTTTCGTATCGGTACGGCATCAGTTGGTCCTGTTTGCTGGAATGGCCGTCATTTTTGGAGTGGTGTACATTTTAGGCAGATTGCCGCTGTCCTTGTTTTTATACAGCCTGCAGTTGACGGGGTTTTTGCTGGTGATTTATTTGTTTAGCCAGTACCTTCAGTATGCCAAACGCTCAGAGCTGATCAGCAGCCTGGAGCTGCAGAATCTCTCAAATCTGGAGGAGCTGCAGCAAGGCGCCGATCCTGTTGATCAACTTTACATAGAAAAGATGCACAGACTGCTGGAACAGCTAAGGGAATCAGAAAACCTGCATGTCGAACGTCAAACCGATCAACTGGATTATTTCACGTTGTGGCTGCACCAAATCAAAACCCCCATTTCTGCCATCAGCCTGCTGACGCAAAGTTCAAAGGCAAAAGAAGCAAAACAGGTGTCGCAAGAGCTGGTGCGGCTTGAGGATTATACGCATATGGCACTCAATTACATTAAGCTGGAAGAGTCAGGAACAGATCTGGAGTTATCGCTGGTTGATTTGGATGACATCATTAAAAAGGCAATCAAAAAATATTCGATCCTGTTTATCTACAAAGGCATCCGCCTCGATTACCATCCGACCGGGATGCAAGTGCTGTCTGATGGCAAATGGCTGCAGAACTTGTTGGAACAGATTTTATCAAACAGCCTGAAATACACGCCCGAAGGCATTATTTCGATTTATAGGGATCCAGTACATGCCGAAACGCTGATCATTGAAGACACCGGCATCGGGATCCGCTCGGAGGATTTGCCGAAAATTTTCAACAAAGGCTATTCTGGACTGAACGGACGCCTCCATGAAAAATCCACCGGCCTTGGCTTGTTTCTCAGCAAAAAAATCTGTCAGCGACTTGGCCACCGCTTAGTGATTGACTCAAAGCCAGGCGAGGGAACCCGCGTTGCCCTCGATATGGCGCATGAAGATTTACAGGTTTTTGATTGAATAAGGATTGAATTTCTCAAGCAATCTTACGAAACCGTAAGATTGCCTTTCTCTTTGTAAGGATAGGTACAGGCAGTCCGCTCGTTCCTGCCGTATGATTAAAAGCAAGGAGGGGTTGGCAATGACCTTGTTAGAAATCAAGAACTTAAAAAAAATATACACAGCACGCTTTTCAAACCAACAAACAGAAGCACTGACAACCGTCAATTTTTCAATAGAGGAAGGCGAATTTGTTTCGATTATGGGGGAGTCAGGTTCAGGAAAGACCACGCTTTTAAACATTATCTCCACGCTGGACGATGCGACTTCCGGGGAAGTTTATTTGGATGGCAGCCCGTTATCCAAAATCAAAGACAAAGAAATTTCCGCTTTCCGCAGAAACACCCTTGGTTTTGTTTTTCAGGATTTCAATCTTTTAGACAATTTTTCTATTCGCGACAACATCCTGCTGCCATTGGTGCTGTCAAAAACACCGGTCGATGAAATGGAAGCTCGGCTTATGCCCATTGTGCGCAATCTTGGAATCGAAGCCCATATCGATAAATTCCCTTATGAAGTATCGGGTGGGCAGAAACAGCGGGTTGCGGTTGCGCGCGCATTGATCACCCAGCCAAAAATCATTTTGGCGGATGAACCGACGGGCGCTCTTGATTCAAAAGCTTCGCAGAATTTAATGGAAATTTTGAAAGGCATCAACGAAACCGGCCAGACGATTCTAATGGTGACGCACAGTGCACGGGCTGCGAGCTTTTCAAACCGCATCTTGTTTATTCGGGATGGAGCGGTTTACCATGAAATTTATCGGGGAGATGCACCGGCGGACCAGTTCATGGACCGCATTTCAAAATCGTTGAAAGTCTTGTCCAGCCGGGGTGAGCAGGATGAATAGCCGTTTCTTCTCGTCGCTTGCGCTGCGTAACATCAAGTCAAATAAGCAGTTATACATTCCGTATTTATTGTCCTCGACCACTATCATCATGATGTTTTACTTGATGGCTTCCTTATTGACCAACAAATTCGTTCAGGAGCGTTCGAGTACGTTGGTATCGTTGTTTGTAGTTGGCACTATAGTGATCGGAATTTTTTCCGTTATTTTCATTCTTTATACCAACAGTTTTCTCATCAAGAGAAGAAAAAGGGAAATTGGCTTGTACGGAATTTTAGGGCTGGAGAAAAAGCATGTGGCCATCATTTTGTTTTTTGAAACGGTTTTTACCAGCTTTTTGAGCATCGCTGCCGGACTGCTTGCGGGTCTGTTTTTCGGACGTTTGTTTTTTATGTTGCTGAATTACTTGTTGAGGATGCCATCGGATATTGCTTATTCAACTTCCGGACTGACAATGTTGGCAACGGCTGCGCTATTCATCGGAATTTTTGGTGTGACCTTCCTTTATAACATTAGCCAATTTACTTTTGCCAATCCAATCAAATTGCTGAAAGGAAAGCAGGAAGGGGAAAAAGAACCGAAAGGCTCCATCCTCCTCTTTATCCTATCGCTGGTGTTTCTCGCATGGGGCTATGGAATTTCCGTGACAATCTCCGATCCGCTCAGTGCTATGTCAAAGTTTTTTCTGGCGGTTTTGCTGGTCATCATCGGCACTTATTTGTTGTTTGTTTCCGGCTCAATCTTTATCTTAAAAGCGTTGAAGAAAAACAAGCGGATTTATTATCGTCCAGGCGCTTTCATTTCCATCTCAGGCATGCTTTACCGCATGAAGCAGAACGCTGTAGGCCTTGCGAATATCTGCATTCTGGCCTCGATGGTCATTATTGCGGTCTCGACGACTTTGACGATTTTTATTGGATCAGAGGAAACCTTGGAAAACCGCTATCCCTTTGAAAACAATATGACTCTTTTCGGCGAGGTCGAAGATACCGATGAAATAAACACCCGTTTTTTCGAGCTTCAAAGTCAGGTTCAAAACACAGTGAATGCTGAAGGTCTTGAAGTGACAGAAAGAGAAAGTTACCGCTACGCGAACTTCTTTGGCGGGGTGCAGGGCAATGAATTTGTTTTTGATGAAAGTTATGCAGACCAAGAAAATCCGACCGTGCTGATGGTTCTTCCGCTTGAAGATTTTAATCAGATGACAGGTAAATCCTATACATTGGAAGACGGTGCCGCATTTTATTATCATTCAACAGGTGCCTATAAAGAAAGTGAACTGACACTCGGCAACAAGACATACCGGGTAGCCGAAGTGGACAATGAATTCGGGGAGGATATGGATTTAGTCGAATCCATGGCGGTCGTGGTGCCTGACGTTTCACACCTTTTGGAGATGCAGGACGATTTTAAAGCACAATACCCAGAAACCAACTATTTGACCATTGATGCGGAAGTTGGCTGGAATACCTCTGGTACTGAAGAACAAAAAGAAGCTTTGGCGAAAAAGCTCAACAGCGAATACGGCTTGGCCGCTGGAGGCAACAATCTTTACGATTCCCGTTTGCTTCAGCGAGAAGAATGGTACAGCTTAAACGGCGGGTTCTTGTTCCTTGGAGTATTCCTGGGACTGCTGTTCACCATTGGCACAGTATTGATTACTTACTTTAAACAAGTGTCTGAAGGCTTTGATGACCGTGACAAGTTCCAAATCATGCAAAAGGTTGGACTGGATAAAGAAATGATTCGGGAATCTACACGTTCACAAATTGTCTGGATGTTCCTGTTGCCAATTGTCGTTGCAACGATTCACGTCATTTTCGCTTATCCGATTGTTCGCAAGCTGCTGCTAATTTTTGGTGTGACCAACGAAACCAATTGGCTTTTGTCATTTGTGGGCGTCGTCATCGCATTTGCAGCCATCTATTGGGTGATTTACCGCCTGACTTCACGTACTTATTACAGCATTGTTAAATAAATCGAAAACGAGAACCATCCAGCAGACTTGCAGCTGCTGGATGGTTTTTTTCCATTCAGCCTAAAGACTGAATTTGGGGCGAGGCCAGGCATATCCACCACCCTTTGCCCGAGCTGTCGGTTACGATAGAATGAAGGCGCCTGGCTTGCCGGCACCTCTTTATGGGTAAACGAATAGTCAAGGAGGAGTTCACATGACCATTACAACACAAAATATATTTGAACCGTTTGCATTTGTATCGGGTTTGACCCTTAAAAACCGCATCCTGATGGCACCAATGACGACTTCATCTTCAGACACGAACGGCGATGTTACTGAAGAGGAACTGGTTTACTACAAGCGCCGAGCTGCTAGCGGGTTGGGGGCAGTCATCACGGCCTGTGCACATGTCGAGCCGCTTGGCGTAGGGTTTTCAAACCCTTTTGGTGCAGATAGCGATGAGCGCATTCACAGCTTGACGCGACTGGCCGCATCTATCCAAGAAGGCGGAGCAAAAGCGATCCTGCAGATCTACCACGCTGGGCGCATGTCAAATAGTGAGCTCCTGAAGGGGGAACAACCGGTATCGGCAAGTGCTGTTCCGGCGCCTCGACCAAATGCTGAAACGCCACGTGAAATGACGCTTGAAGAAATTGACACGACAATTGCGGCATTCGGTGAAGCCACAAGACGTGCGATCGAAGCTGGCTTTGACGGCGTAGAGATTCATGGCGCCAATACGTATTTGATCCAGCAATTCTTTTCTCCACATTCCAATACCCGAACCGATAAATGGGGAGGCGACGTCACTGCGCGCATGGCATTTCCTTTAGCGGTTATCCAAGCGATTCAAGAAGCAGTGGCTAAGCACGCCACGAAACCATTTGTGGTTGGCTACCGCATTAGTCCAGAAGAGCGCGAAGAGCCAGGCATTACAATGGATAACACGCTAGATTTTCTGACTGCCATTGCAGATCAGGGCATTGATTATATCCATGCATCGGTAGGCAGATTTTTTGGAGGTTCGATCCGCGAAGAAGACAGCCGTTCACGCGTGGAAATGATTCAGCAGCACATTGGCAAACGAGTACCGGTAATTGGAGTAGGTGGCTTGCAGACGCTTGATCAAGTAAAGCAGGCTTTGGAATTCACACCGCTCGTCTCGCTTGGCCATGCGTTGATCATGGATCCCGACTGGCTGGCGAAAGTCAAAGGAAGCCGGGATGAGGAAGTTTTTCAGGCAATCCATTTGAGCAAAAAAGAACAGCTCGATATTCCGGAAGACCTATGGAATATGGTCACGAATGCTCCGGGTTGGTTCCGGGTCGAAGAGTAATTCATCAATAAATAAAACAGCGCCACCTGGAAAAAATCCAAGTGACGCTGTTTTGTTTTAGAGCGAAGACTCCGCTGTTTTTCTGGATAGTACGCGACGTTTTCGGCCCATCAAATTGACGATCATGACACCGCCAATTGCAATAATGCCGCCAATAAGCGATAAAGGAGTCGGCAGTTCGTGCAGCCACATCCAAGCAACCGCGATGGCAACAGCCGGCTCCAGGTAAATCAGGCTTGAAACAGAACTGGCATTTGCCAGTGACAAAGCAGTTGCCCATGTTACATACGCGATAGCGGCTGGGAACAGGCCGACATACAAGGTGGCAAGATGTGCCTCCAGTGTGGCTCCTTGCATCGCCGTAAAGAGTCCTGGCGAGAAAATAAGGAACGGCAGAGTGCCTGCCCATGTAAAGTACGCAGTGAGTTCAATTGCCGAGTAGCGTGTTAGCAGGGGCTTTTGAAAAACAAAGAAAACAGCAGATGCAAACGCAGCGATTAGCACAAGTAAAGCTCCATTTGTCAATGTCAGAGAAGCGCCGGCTGAACCGAATGCAATAAACAAGATGCCGATAAAGCCAATGCCCAAGCCAATCCAGCCAATGCCAGTCAAACGTTCCTTCAAGACAAATGCGGCAATCAACGCTGTAAAGATTGGGCCGGAACCGACCAGCATACCAGCTGTTCCCGCAGAAATCGTCTCCATGCCGAAGGTAACAAAAATGTGATAAACACTGATGCCGATCCAGCCGAGCACCAAAATGCGGATGATGTCGCTTTTTTGAGGAAGCCGGAATTTTGTTCCGGGCCATAAAGCGAAAATCAGAAATAAGGCCGAAGCAATCAGGAACCGAACCAGTACATTTTGTCCGGCGTCATAACCGCCCTGCAGACCAACCCGTATCGCTGCAAATGAAGAGCCCCATATTAATACAGAAAATAAGGCCAGTGAAAAAGCTTTTGCGTTCAAATGATCTCCTCCATTAACCATTGGTTCTTCCAGTGGCTATAATGTCTGTGTGTATCAACAGACAGAAACTAGTATATTCTTTTCCGCAAAGAATGTCTTCAGGAAGAAGCGGCAGGGGATGGGATTGTGATGGAGTGCATCAGACAATTTTCCGGCCGCTGCGGCCCAGCGCGTAATAAATTCCGTGCTGCAAGCTTTGCAGCGATTCAAATGTATTCAAGCTGCTCTGGGCCTGTGCGATGATGATGGCCAATTCGGGAGATATGCCGACAAGAATAACTTCTGTTCCCAACAGCCTTGCCGAAGCGCCGAGTTTCTCGATAAGAGAAGCTGTATGCTCCGTAATATGCTTGTTCAAGCCGGTCAAATCAACCAATAGGAAATTGGCTTTATGTTTCGGAAGTTCGGTCAAAGTTTTGACAATCAAGTCTTCTGTTCGTTGCTCATCATAGCTGCCAATCATCGGTACGACAATGATGCCTTCCAGAACGGGAATAATCGGAGAAGAAAGCTCTTTTACTAAGTTCTGAAGAGATTTTGTTTGCTCGTCAACCAATTTTTCAAGCATCTGGATTTGATTGGCTTCCTGCTTCCGGGACAGCTCGTGAATGTTTTGCTGCACAGTCACTTCGGATGGAAAATATTCTACAATGCTGTAAGGCTTGTCTTGGTTTTGGTATTGGATGGTCTTGTACCAGAAGTTGATGCCGAACAATCCTGTCAATACACCCGCGTAATGTGAAGGCACAAATATACCTTCTGTATGGTTATTTTTCAGCAAGTTCATTTTGTATTCCCAATCATTTTGAATATGCATGGTAAAGGTGTTTTTTTCGCTATCCATTTCAACAATTTCCACTTTTCCCCATCCGGCAGGAGCATATGTATTGGAAATCCACTCGACAATGTTCGAGGCATCGATATGCTGCATGTCTTTAAACCCTTCACCAACAATAACGCCTTGGCGAAATCCGGTTGTTTCCAATACGAGCTGTGTTGCTTCAATTCCTGAAATGTCTTTGATGGTATCAAAAAAGGTTTCCATCGCAGTTGTCCAAAAGAGAACCACATCTCTGCCTTCGAACAGGGCTTGTCCCGTTTCCAAATCCCACGCTAACTCTACGCCGCCGACAGCAATATTTTTTTTGCTCATGTTATAAATTCCTCCACCTAATGAATAATTGTTTTGTTAAGAATAAAATACAAAGTTTTCCTATAGATATTTTACCGGAAGCAGAAATTAAAACCATACAGGTTGAACTTAAGAATCGCTATTTTTTAGCACGTGCCGTTCTTTTATGGAGTTTCCGCTATAAAAGGTTTGTCAATTAGCACAGATAGAGTCAAAATTCTTACGGGACACTTATGGAATTTGTCCTAAAGTTATTTACTCTTTATCCTCCGTCTTTGAAGCCGTAAGTGACACCCGTCAGTTTTTCCGATGCCTCCCAAAGTCTGAGAGAAATTTCAGGATCAGTCGCATTGGCGTGCGGTTTCCCCAGTGCCGGATACCCTCTGCGCTGGAATTGAGCAATGGGCCCAATATACTCGCCGCCTTTCAAGCCGGGTTCTAAGGCTGCAAAAAGTGTTGCCAAAGCTCCCATGTCCGGCGGCTGAAGAACCAGATTGGCGATGCGTTTGAAAACGGCTGGAATTTCCTGTTGGCCCAACTTTAGAATATTGGTCGCAGAAACTCCCGGATGGCAGGCCACGCTAATGGTTTGGAGGCCATGCTCTTTCAAGCGCTTATCGAATTCCAACGCAAAGTACAAATTGGCCAGTTTGCTTTGGTTATAAAATTTCTTCGCATGGTAGCCTGTTGCCCCATCAAGGTTGGCAAAGTCGATTGAACCGCGGCTGTGTGCCCGGCTGCTGATGGTTACGACACGCGAGTCGGGTGTGTTTACCAATAGAGGCAAGAGCAAGCCGGTCAACGCAAAATGGCCAAGGTGATTGCTGCCAAACTGCAGTTCAAAACCATCTCTCGTTTTTGTGTAAGGAGGTGCCATAATGCCAGCGTTATTGATCAATATGTCAAGTTTAGTAAAAGATGTTTGAAAACTCTCAGCAAAAGCCCGAACCGTCTCAAGATCGGCTAAGTCGAGTTTCATGACAGCAATCTGGGCAGAAGGATAAAGCCGGAGCAAAGCAGCCCGGGCCGTGTTTCCTTTTTTGGTGTTGCGGACAGCCAGAATAACTTGTGTGCCAATCTCCAGCAGACCTTTAGCTGTTTCAAAGCCGATGCCGCTGTTGCCGCCTGTGATGATGGCAGTTTTTTCTGTAGGCAAAACACCACTTCCTTTCATCGATTCAGTCGTTTGCAAATACTAGCTAATACTTTATCGGTTCTTTGGAACATTTGGAAGCCATATAAGTTAAAAAGGAAATTCGAGCAATATTTGAAAAGTCCGCACCGCTTTATTATTCATTGGCAGCAGCAAACGGTAGAATAGAAAAAAGGAGGCGATAGCGGATCCATGGACATTTCGATTAAAGAGTTGACTAAAACATTTAAAGACCGGGTTGCCGTAGATCATCTTTCGCTGACAATCGGTCAAGGAGAGTTTTTTGCGCTTTTGGGTGAAAATGGAGCAGGAAAAACTACGACCATCAAATTGTTGAGCTGCCTGATGGAACCGTCGAGCGGCGACGCTTTTATGCTGGGTGACAGCATTGTTGAAAATCCACAGGCGGTGAAGAAAAAGCTGAACATTTCACCGCAGGAAAACGCGGTTGCACGCAATCTTTCCGTAAAAGAAAATCTGGAGTTTATTGCCAAAATTTACGGCAGCGATAAAAAGCAAGCAGAACAAAAAGCACGTCAACTGATGGACAAATTTGGACTGGCAGATCGGTCCAATAACAAAGGGAGAACCTTATCTGGCGGATTGGAGCGCCGCTTGAGCATTGCGATGGCGCTGATTTCAGAGCCGGAAATCATTTTTTTAGACGAGCCGACAGTCGGGCTGGATGTTCGAGCGCGATTGGATTTATGGCAGATTTTGCTGGATTTAAAAGGTGAGATTACGATTATTTTGACAACACATTATTTGGAGGAAGTGGAAGCATTGGCGGACCGCATTGGCATTATGCATAAAGGAAGATTGTACGCACTTGGCACGCTCGAAGAGTTAAAGGAACAGACCGGGCAAGCCAAGCTACAGGATATCTTTCTTCAATTGACCGCAGAGGCAGAAAACCAATGAGGGCTTGGACATTTGCTGAACGCAACCGAAAAGAAATTTTACGCGACCCAATGACGCTGCTTTTTGGAATGGTGCTGCCGCTGCTGATGCTGTGGCTCTTTTCACTAATGGCTGAAAATATGCCGTTTGATTTGTTCACGCTTGAGAAGCTGGCACCTGCCATCATCGTCTTCAGTTTTTCTTTTATCACTTTGTTCACAGGAATGCTCATTGGCCGCGATAAAAGCAGTTCGTTCTTGATGAGAATATTTGCGTCGCCAATGGCTGCGACCGATTACTTGATCGGGTATGCCTTACCGCTTTTGCCAGTAGCTTTTATCCAGATGACCGCCTGTTATGTTACGGCTCTGCTATTGGGAATGCCAGCGACGGTTCATGCCATTCCTGCTTTCGGGGTGCTTGCCATCATATCGCTTCTTTATATCGGTTTTGGCTTGTTTTTTGGCACCTTTTTTACGGATCGGCAAGTGGGGGCGATGTTTGCGCTATTCGTTAATATCACAACATGGTTAAGCGGCACCTGGTTTGAACTCGGTATGATTGGCGGCACATTTCAAAACGTCGCTTACCTGCTGCCGTTCGCACATGCCGTCGATGCATCGCGCGCGATTTTTGCAGGTGATTATGCGGCAGTGTTTACACCGATGCTATGGGTGGCTGCTTATACTGTGGCGATTTTTGGAATTGCCGTTTGGGGATTTAAGAAACGCATGCGCGGTTGAGAATGGTTCAACACAAGACGAAAGATGAGGGGGTTGGAGCAGATGGGCTATATAGAGGAACTGCGGGCAGTTGTTGGTCACCGGCCACTGATACTTGTGGGGGCCGTGGTTGTAATGATAGATGAAAATGGACGTTTGCTGTTGGAAGAGCGAAAGTTTCCCAAAAACCTGTGGGGCTTGCCAGGCGGACTGATGGAGCTCGGGGAATCCACAGAAGCTACAGCGAAACGGGAAGTCTTGGAAGAGACCGGGCTAACAGTAAAAACCTTGCATCTAATCAATGTCTATTCCGGACCCGAACATTTTGTGGTAGCGGAAAATGGCGATGAATTTTATGTTGTAACGACCGCTTATTATTCGAATGATTACCACGGCGATTTGATTGTTGATGAAAAAGAATCTTTGAGCTTTAAGTTTTTCTCCCCGGAGCAGCTGCCTCAACAAATGATTGGGAGCCACCGTACAGTAATTGAGGAATTTCTTGAAAAGCATCGCTTAACAGCTTTGCAGCGATGAGTTGCTGAATAAAGAAAGCCGCTATTCATGATTGAACATAAATAGCGGCTTTTCTTATTGGATTGCGGGTTCGGTAAAGTCAAATTTCACTCCGGTCAACTGTTCGGAAACTTCCCAAAGTTTGCGTGATACGGCTTCATCTCCAGCTGCTGCATGAGGTGTGTCCAATGTTGGATAGCCTTTGCGCTGGCCCTTCCCGTCAGGTCCAATGTATTCGCCGCCTGTAAGCTGCAAATCAGTGGCAGCATAGACGGTCGGCAAAGCACCCATTTCAGGCGGCTGCAGAAAGTTGTGCATGAGTGTTTTCATAAACTTTGGAGCATCCTGATTGCCAAATTTAAAGAGATTGGTGGCGGAAATTCCAGGATGGCAGGCAAGGCTTAAACTGTTCAGGCCATTTTGCTTAAAGCGCTTGTCTAATTCTTGTGCAAACAATAAATTGGCAAGCTTGCTTTGTCCATAAAATTTCATGCGTTTATATCCTTTAGCGCCGTCCAGGTTGTCGAAATCAATCGACGCGCCTTTATGCGCCAAGCTGCTGAGGGAGACAACCCGTGATTCAGGCGTATTCTTCAGCAACGGCAGCAGCAGGCCTGTCAATGCGAAATGGCCCAGGTGATTGCTGCCGAATTGCAGCTCGAAGCCATCTTTCGTTTTTGAATAGGGTGGGGTCATGACACCTGCATTATTAATTAACAAATCGAGTGAGTCGTGGTTGCTTTTAAAGCTTTCGGCAAACACGCGGACGCTGGCAAGGTCTGCCAAATCCAATTTCATCACAGTCACGTGTGCATCGTTATTCGTTTCCAATATCAGATTTCGCGCGCTTTCCCCTTTTTCTTTATTGCGCACAGCCATAATGACCTGTGCGCCGCGGTCAGCAAACACTTTTGCAGCTTCCAATCCGATGCCGCTGTTGGCTCCGGTTATGATGGCTGTCTTTCCGGTTAGTTGTTTCAAACGATCAGCTCCTGATTAATAGACTTAGTCTTATGATAAAAATACCATGCAGCAACCCTTGCCACAAATAGTAGGATTGGAATGGTCATTTTTTTACATATTTTTTGGCACAATAGGGTAGAAGTAAAGTAGTCTATAGAGTCGGGAGCGAGAAGATGAAGAAGAATGAAAAAATGGCCGGCCTGGCTTTTTTGCTGCTGCTTGGCGGCCTGGGCATTGCCGCAATGTTTATTGTGTTGTTTGCGGAACTGGCAGAAGAAGTGATGGAGAAAGAGTTTGGGTTGTTTGATCGCGCAATCATTGCTTTGATGGAAGCGACATCAAGCGAAGCGATGGATACGGTCATGTTCATCTTCACTGAAATGGGATCGGCCTGGTTTTTGACGCTGGCATCCCTCGTCATTCTGGCGATTTTGGGACTTAGGCTGAAGGACAAATGGGGCATGCTGTTTTTTGTTATTGCGGTAGGCGGCGGTTCACTGTTAACACTGCTATTAAAGAACCTTTACGTCAGGGAACGCCCAGGCATCAATGCTGAAATTGATGCAATCGGCTACAGTTTTCCGAGCGGCCATTCGATGGGGTCCTTAATATTTTATGGTTTTGTGATGTATTTGGTAATTCGAACGCGGCAGCGGCCCTGGATTCAGTGGACAACAGTTACTGTTTTGAGTGGACTGATCCTAGTGATTGGCGCAAGTCGAATTTACCTGGGTGCTCATTTTCCGAGCGATGTCATGGCAGGTTATATTGCAGGGACGATTTGGTTGTTGTTAAGCTTAATTGCTTTAGAGTGGATTCAGTGGCATAGTAAGAGCCCTGTGCCTCCGGTCCATGCGTTGCGCAAGCTGCTCGGGCCATTGTACAAAACGGTACGGACAAAACTGCCCTTTTTCTCAGATTAATGAAGAAAGATATTCCGTGTCTCCACGCATAGATTTCGTTAGTACGTAAACCAGCTTTGGATGGAATGAAGACAAAAATCTTACATAGAGGAGAATGGCAATGGACTACAAGCAGATTACAGTTGCAGGAAGCGGCGTGTTGGGAAGCCAAATTGCTTACCAGACCGCATTTAAAGGATTCAATGTAGCAATTTATGATATTCATGATGGTGCGATTGAAAGTTCAAAAAAGCGATTGGGAAAGTTGATGAAAAACTATCGGAACGATATGGGCGCCAGTGAAACAGAAACGGATGCTGCATATGAACGGTTGTCTTTCCATACAAATTTGGCTGAAGCAGTGAGTGATGCAGATTTGGTGATTGAAGCAATCCCTGAAGTTGCAGCGATCAAAACAGCGTTTTACACGGAATTGGGCAAAGCAGCTCCTGAGAAAACTGTGTTTGCAACTAACTCCTCGACACTTCTGCCAAGCCAATTTTCAGAAGCAACAGGACGGCCCGAAAAGTTTTTGGCGCTGCATTTCGCCAATACGATCCGCATAAATAACACTGCTGAAATCATGAAGCACCCGGGAACGGCTGATAAAGTGTTTAATGATGTGATAGAGTTTGCGAAAGCTATTGGAATGGTGCCATTGCCGTTGCATAAAGAACAGCCGGGCTATATTTTAAATTCTTTATTGGTACCATTTCTGGAAGCCGCCGAACTGCTTCTGGTTAAAGAAGTGGCAGATGTCGAAACGGTCGATAAGACTTGGATGATTGCAACGGGTGCGCCGCTCGGTCCATTCGCGATGTTGGACGTAATCGGCATCAACACCGCCCACAACATTGTTCAAGGAAAAGCCGCAGCGACGGGCAATCCGAAGTTTGTCGAATTGGCGAATATGCTTAAGATTGAGTACCTGGACAAAGGAAAACTGGGGCGGGAAACAGGTGAGGGATTCTATAGCTATCCAAACCCGGCTTTTATGGATGAGGATTTTCTGAAAAACTAAAGACCACTACGCTTGGCTATGAATGGTCGGGCGTGTTTTTTGTGTTAGGAAATTTGTGAAACTGGGTATCCAATATTATCAAAATGCAAAGAAGGGATTGTATGAATCGGATATTCGGGATTTTAGTAGCAATAGGGGTGCCCTTGACTGTAGTTGGCTCTTTCCTGGATTGGCCGAGCGTTGCTATGTTCTTTATTTGTTCGATTAGTGTAGTGGCCTTATCCAGTTTTATGGGGAGAGCTACAGAAAGTTTGGCAATTGTCAGTGGTCCTCGTATTGGCGGCTTGCTGAATGCGACATTCGGAAATGCGGTGGAATTAATTATTTCCATTTTTGCATTGCAAGCAGGATTAATTGGAGTAGTTTTGGCTTCTTTGACCGGTTCAGTCTTAGGGAATTTGCTGCTGGTTGGAGGATTATCATTTTTCCTGGGAGGCATCAAGTTCAAGCGGCAGATGTTTAATGTCCACGATGCAACCCATAATTCTGGCTTGTTGATTTTTGCAGTTGTTGTGGCGTTTGTCATTCCTGAAATTTTTTCGATGACGATGAATGAAAATGAAACCATTCAATTGAGTGTCGGCATTTCGATTATCATGATTCTTTTGTATTTAGCGGGTCTCTTTTTCAAGCTGGTCACCCATCGCGGTGTTTACAGCCATGCGGATGCGGCACAGCATTCCGAGCACGAAGAACCGGAATGGTCGAAAAAGAAAGCGATGATCATCTTGTTTGCAGCAACCCTGGTCGTGGCTTACGTATCCGAAAATCTAGTCCGTACCTTTGAAGAAGTGGGTGAACAGTTTGGTTGGTCTGAGTTGTTCATCGGTGTCATCATCGTTGCAATTGTCGGAAATGCGGCTGAACATGCTTCCGCGCTTATTATGGCGATGAAAAACAAAATGGATGTGGCGGTAGAAATCGCCATTGGTTCTACGCTGCAGATTGCGATGTTTGTTGCACCGATACTGGTGCTCCTTTCGCTTTTTATGCCACAGCAAATGCCATTGGTTTTCACAGTGCCAGAATTGGTCGCCATGATTACTGCAGTGTTTCTCTCAAGCAGTGTCATGAATGATGGGGAGTCAAACTGGTTCGAAGGCTTAATTTTGCTTTCGGCTTATCTCATTATGGGCATTGGGTTTTATTTGTTGTGATAGTTTTAGCCAGTGTCCTTGTCTAGATAACCTGTCTTTTCCGCAGAAAGGTATATAAGCAGGAAAGACAATTCACTACGTCCAAAAAAGCGATGGCAAGAAACACAAACAATGAGACGCCTCCTGAAACTGGAATTTCAGTTTAGAACGAAAAACCTTCATAGTACGTTCCAAAAATAATAAGCCGCCACCCAAAATATATTTTGGGTGGCGGCTTGTTTTCATTTCCAGATCGCTTTGTACTTTTTCTTGTACTTTGGATCATCAATTCCTTCGATCAAGTCGATGGCGGATAGTTTGATTTGTTCATCATGCGTTTCATCATATACCTGCCGCATTGCCTGCAAAATATCTGAACGTATGAGCGTAAAGTTTTTTTCATCTTCACAGAAAAGGAATCGGTCAGTTAAGTGGCCGAGAACCATTTCCTTTTGGGCAAGTCCTGCGAGCGCCACTTTCCATATTGCTTGCAGGCTATGGCGTGCGGTGACAAACTTTTCATCTTTTGTTACTTGCCAGAGTCGGGGGAAGTCGGTCAGCATCCGATTTTCTGGGTCGCTCTTGGCCAAGTTGGCTAAATACTGTGCGGCCCTGGAGCGCTGGTGGTTATTTGGATGATCCAAGTCCTCAAGCAACTGATCCCACACCAAGTATGCCCAATCTACTTTTTCTTCGCTCAAAAGTAGAATTTGCTGATAGGCGAGATAGTTCACCTCCTTGTCCGCTGATTTCGAATCCGAGAATAATTGTTCAATCGTTTCATCCATATCGTTCACCTCCTCTTTTAGTTAGACAGAATAGATGCAGGCAGTAAAGCTTTTTACAGCAAAACACCCGCATACTGTGCAAGCCGAAAGGCAAGCTGTATGCGGGTGTTGGAGTTGTAAACTATTATTGGATCGTTTCAAATGTGGCTTTGATTTCTTCGTTGCTGAAATGTCCGGTCATGCTTTTAACAAGTGTCCCATCAGATCCGATATAGACAGAAGTGGGATAGCCGATTATGCCATATTCATCGAAAAAGGTGCCGCCTTCATCCAACAGCACAGTGATATTTTCGGCATTTGGAAACCCATCAAACCACTTAGCGAAAGACTCGGTACTTTTTTCGGCGTTTGATCCGGGGGAAACAATGGTTAGCACCTCAAAATCGTTTTCTTCACCAGCTAAGGTATTTAGTTCTTCCATTCCTGAAAGACAAATAGAGCACCAGGAAGCCCAAAATTTCACATAAACTTTTTGGCCGGCATAGTCAGCGAGATTTTGTTGGTTTCCTTCTAAATCAACCAATTCAAAAGAGGGTGCCGGATTGCCTTCATTCAATTGTCCAGCATTCGCTTCATTGCTTTGTGAATTGCTGTTGCATGCAGCTAATGCGGCAACAAGGACAAGAAGGAGTAAAGTTTTTGTCAGCGCTCTCATAGTCATCATCCTTTTCTGTAAAATCACGGTTTGACTCGTTGTTCTTCTATCATATAGCGGAAAAAGGAGAAAAGACATTGAAGCAACTTGGATTGATCCAAAAAACCATCTTCGTTTTTAAAACGAAGATGGTTTTTTGTCACTTTTTGCTTTGGCCAATTTCCTGCAACACATTTTTCTGAATCATTAAATCGGATATGCGAAGCTGGTCGGTAGATGCTTCAATCTGTTCACTGCATGAATCGATTTCAACTTCTTCTCCTGTAGTGGTATCGTAGCAGGTCCCACTTCCAGCAGCCACCGTCAAATCTGGTTCGAAATAAAACTCTTCGTGGCGGAACGCACCATGGCGGAAAATCGTCAAGTTGCTGTCTTCGTCCAATAGAGATTGACCGAGCATATAAGGTGGCTCAATATTCACAATATCGAGGATGGTAGGGGCAATATCAATTTGTCCTCCCGTGTCCTCAATGGTGGCTCCCTTATCCATATTGGGTTGTTTAATGAAAAGCGGCACCTGGTGATCGAGCTCGAACAATTCGACCTCAGTTTCTGCTCCTAGTTCCTGAGCCATTTCACTGCCAGGCTGAGTCAACCCGCTGTCATGATCTCCGTAGAAAACGACAAGGGAATCATCCCACATATCTTTCTGTTTTAGTTCTTCAATCATTACCCCCACAGCCCCATCGACATAATGAATGGTTTCGTAATAGCCTTTCAGCAACGGATCTTCATAGCCAGTCAAATCCAACTGCTCCAGTTCCGCAGGTATTTCATATGGTGTGTGGCTCGACAGCGCAACCATAAAGGCGAAATAGGGCTCTTTCAGCTGCTCAGCCATTTCGATGGAGGTGCTCAAGAAATCTTCATCATTCAACGCCATGCCGATTTCCTGATTATCCGGGAAATCTTTCTGGCTGAAAAAGTGGTTAAAACCAATGTTTTGATAGAAATCATCGCGGTTCCAAAAATCTTTTTCAAATGCATGCATAGCTGCAGTATCGTAGCCGGCATCTCTTAACAGTTCCGGCAACGCATCAAACTCATTATCGGCATATTGCGTGTAAACAGAACCTGACTTTAATGGGTGCAAGGAAGTCAGCGTGATAAATTCTGCATCCGATGTACGGCCTTCATGCGTTTGGTGATAGAATGACGGGAAAAACAGCGTTTCTTCTTTTAACGCATTTAAGTGTGGCGTCAATTCCTGCCCATTCACTTGCTGGCCAATCACTGAAGTTTGAAACGATTCCAATTGGACGACAATGATGTTCGGCTTTGCTGAGTCGGATACAGCGGAAGGCGCTTCAGTATTCAGTTCGCGAATCTGAGTTTCTTCTTCTGCAGTGACGCTGTCATTTGTGAACAGCGAGCCGACCCCCTGAGCAAAATCCAATCCGTGATAGCCCCAAAATCCTAGCTGGTAATACTCGCGCATATTGGAAACTGGTTCATCCACCAGCCATTTTTCTTCGTTGGCGTAGCTAAAGGCTAAAGGAACTACGAACAATACAAGGCCAAGAGCAGCACCTGCACCGGCAAACATTCTTTTTTGATGACGGCTTACACTGTTTTGTCGATTGCGGATGAAGAAAAGAACTGCCGAAAAGATCAACAAGTCGGCAAAGAAAAGAATATCTTTCATTTCAATCAAGGTCAGAAACCCGCCTCCAACATCGCTCATCTGCGTGATGTCAGAAAGCAGGGCAATGGACAGCAAATCGCTGAAGTAACGGTAATACCAAAGATCTGAAACAAGCAGCGTGCTGTGCAGGAATAAAAATGCCAGCAACACCCACCGTCGTTTGCTGCTGCTTAACAGGAGCGTCCAACTGGATAGGACGATAATGGAAGCTAGATTCAGGACGAAAAAGCTGAAAGGAAATTCAGTGCCTGAATACAGGCTGAATAGAAAAAGTTTAGAAATGGACAAGAGCAGGTAAATCCAATACTCCAAGAATTTCATGGTGCACCTCCGGACAAGTTATAGCGCTTTGCTGATCAATGTAAATGAAGCACTTGCCAGTGAACCATTCAGTACGTGCTGCAAAACAAAGCCATTATTTTTTAATACCACTCTTTAGACAGGCGAAAACATCCGGACATGTCTGTATTGTGGCAAAGGGTGGAATTAACGAGAGTTTGATGTCATTTGGAGAACGGGTATTGGAAAGGGAAGAAATGGTTTTGATGCTAAATGGCCAGTTTTAGCTTTTGTTTGTTAGGCTCAGCAGCGTTAGAGATGCAAAATTCAAATCGTAGACTATAGGATTGAATTTCAGGCAGCAAGAGAAAGGAGTGTTGATTTTGGATATGCAAAAAAAGATTTCCAGCGAAGGCAGTGTTAACGTCCAATGCAAGTATCCAATACTGCCTATTGGACAAAAATTCCTAGTGAATTTTGGTAGCCAGCCCTCTCTTTACGGGACTTGGCAAGTTGCAGAAAATGATGAAGCTCCGTTTTACTTATGCAAACGTGTTTTCAAAAACGGCACAGTATCCCGAAAAAGATCCGCAGATCATCGCCGAAAGTTTTTTGAACATGAAATTTATCTGGCATTGAATAAAAAAACGTGATTGCAATAGTTGTCTATCAAAAAGAATAGCCGTGTACACCCCCAATCGGTCCGGCCACTCCTCTTTCCTGGGTTCAGGAGTCTTCGTGGCCAGCCCGGTTGGAGCTTGCGGCTCTAAACAAAGGAAGAAGCTCGTTCATTCATTTCCCAATGAAACTGGGATCAACAGAACTGGCCATTATTTGACTCGAAATCTGGAGCGCCGGATTCCATCTGAGCGCAATAAACGAGATTTTGTTACTGGAATCTTATCAATATTCTTTTGTCTGCAAACTCAGCTGTCCATATCGATGGAGGGCTTTTTTTATATTCTATTCAGATAAATCTAGATTATTTGGAATTTTGCTGTAATATTGATTCATAAACCAAAGTGAGGAGATAGAAGCGATGAAAACAACGCAGCAAGAAATTGAAACGCCCTTTATACTAGCTCTTATTCCATTGATCACCATGATTGCTGCTATGGCCGTGACTATCATTGTATTTGAGGGCAGCCCGCATATCCCTTTAGCTCTGGGCGCGATTGTTGCCGGAATTATTGCCTGGCGTCTCGGTTATAAATGGGAGACGATTGAAGAAGGGGCCTATAAGGGAATACGGCTTGCGCTGCCGGCTATATTGATTATCATCGTAGTCGGCATGATCATTGCATCCTGGATTGGGGGAGGGGTTATTGCGACGATGGTTTATTATGGCTTGCAAATCATTACGCCCTCACTATTTTTGCTGACGATCTGCATCATTTGTGCAATTGTTTCACTCGCAATCGGAAGTTCTTGGTCAACCATGGGAACAATTGGCGTTGCAGGCATGGGAATTGGCCTAAGCATGGGAATTCCGGCTGCAATGGTTGCTGGAGCGGTCATCTCGGGTTCCTACTTTGGGGATAAAATGTCGCCGTTATCTGACACGACAAACATGGCAGCGGGTATTACCAATACGAATTTATTTGAACATATTCGGCACATGACGTATACGACTGTTCCAGGCTTAGTCATTGCTTTAATCGTCTACTTTTTCCTCGGGCGCCAATTTGGCGGATCGGCTATTGATCAAGCTAACATTCAAGGGATTTTGTCAGCATTAGAAAGCAATTTTCTGATCTCACCTTGGCTGCTGCTGGTTCCGGCAGCCATTGTTGTATTGGTAGCCTTGAAAGTTCCAGCTCTGCCTGCACTGTTGATCGGTGTGTTTCTCGGTTTTATTTGCCAAATTTTGGTGCAGGGAGGCAGCGTAGGAGAAGCAGTCAATGCCCTTCATGATGGATTTGTGATTGCTTCCGGAAATGAGATGGTCGATGAGTTGTTCAATCGCGGCGGCATCGCATCCATGATGTTTACGGTATCGCTGACTATTTTTGCCATGATTTTTGGCGGCATTTTGGAGCATACGGGAATGCTGAAAGCCATTGTCACGCAAATATTGAAAGTCGCAAAATCTGCTGGAAGCTTGATTGCAGCGACGATTGTTTCGGCTTTTTTCACCAATGCAACAGCATCGGAGCAATACATATCAATTCTTCTTCCGGGAAGAATGTATGCCACAGCCTATCAAGACAAAGGGCTGCATTCAAAAAATCTTTCGCGCGCACTCGAAGACGGCGGTACCTTAACTTCTCCTTTTATTCCTTGGAATACATGCGGAGTTTTTATCCTGGCAACGCTGGCGGTCCATCCATTCGCCTATGCTCCATACGCGGTACTGAATTACGCAGTTCCGGTTCTTGGGATCGTTATGGCGTTTATCGGCTACAAAGTTCAGTTTTTAACAGAAGATGAACTGGCACAACTGAAAGTAAAGCAACAAAGAATTGACCGCGAAAACGAATTGACAGAAGGCGTTTAAGTTCGGTTCCTTTCAAAAATATCACTAATAAAGTGAGCTGCCGGCTTTGGAATCCCAAAACCGGCAGCTCTTTTCTCTACTATATAATCAGTTCGCTTTTAAATGCGCTTAGTGCCGTACAGCAGCCAAGGCGACGGCAAATCGAAGGTATGGTGTGGTGGAAGTTTACTGGCCTGTAAAGGAGTTAGATCCATCCATAACAGAGTGTTCGTTTTAACTTGTTCACTTAATTCGCGTTGAGCCATTGAAACAGTCTCCCATAATCCTGGCTGCTCCATCAGATCTTGCCATGGATAAACAGTATGCAGATAGTATTCGCGTTTGTAATCCTTTTTGGTGATCAGCACGCGGTCTTTCGCGCAATTTTCAAAAAACGACCATTGTGCCAACTTTGCATCTTTAAATAATTCTGCAGAAGCTGGAAAAGTGTAATAACATTCGTATGGAAAAACGGCTCCGGTTTTGATGTATAGCTGCTCTATCCACATCTTTTTCTGTGCAAGGTCTGTTACCGGCTCCCAAACTGCGCCGCCTGTTTCCAGAGAAGAAGCAGTTGGGGAGATGGCGCTGTAGAGCGTGGATACTTCGTCAAGATGCAGCTTATCCATAACACGGCGAGCAGATGCATTCTCAAACTGTGTATTTGCACCAATCCACTGGATGGCAGGCAACTTAAAGGCTTGTTCCATAATGTATGTCATTAATTGAGTGGATAAATTTTTCCCGCGGAAGCGTAAATCACTGCGCATCCGGCCAAGCATGATGTATTGTTTTGCAAAGATGGTATAGCCACCGATGCTTGCCAGCTGGCCTTTGTGAAACAATCCATACATTCTGCTGGAGCCACTGGATATCCGGTTGTATACTCTGAGAATGTAATCGTCCTCTATGCCTGTTTCCATTGCCTCAAGTAGAGGCAAATCATCTGCGTTTAATTGGCGAATTGAATTTTCCATACTTGCCCCCTTTGTTCATGTTGAGTTTATTCATAATTATTATATACAGGTACAACTTGATTTTGCATGTGCGAAAGGTTTAATTGGCGTGAGCAGGCGGGAAAAGGGGAGCATATTCAAAAGGAGGCTGTCGAATGGCGATATTTTCAAGTGAAGCATTGGCGCATAAGCATGTACTGATTACAGGGGCAACCGGAGGCATCGGAATTGAGACAGCCCAGACACTGGCATCAATGGGCGCGCGCATCACCATCACAGGCCGCAACAAAGAAAAATTGGAAAAGCTGAAGAGAGAACTGCTCGAACAGATGAATGCTGATAGACTTTGTGTACAGGAAGCAGATCTTACAAATCCGGAAGATCGGCTGCGGCTCATTGAACGTGCTGAAAAGGAACTGGGATTTATAAATGGACTAGTGAACTCAGCAGGCATTTCAGGAGGCAAGCTGGTTGAAGAAATGGACGAAGCATTTCTTTCGGAGATGATGCAGCTAAACTTTGTTTCGACTTTTCTGCTTACGCAGGAAGTGTACCGGAAGATGCTTGAGCATAAAGAAGGGAATATCGTCAACTTGGCTTCTTTGTCAGGCTTGCGGGGAACTTACGGCAACACAGCTTATTCAGCAAGCAAGTTTGCGGTGGTCGGCTGGACCCAATCGATGGCGGTAGAAGCGATTGAACATGGGATCCGGGTCAACGCGGTATGCCCAGGCTACGTAGATACGGAGATGGCACGAGGCAGCTTGCGCAAGAAAGCAGAGAGAAACGGGACGAGTTTTGAAGAAGAGCTGGAAAATGCGAAAGGGGACATTCCTTCAGGGCGTTTGTCAACGGCTGTGGAAGTAGCGAATACGATCGCTTTCCTGTTGACGGATGCAGCAGAGAATATTGTCGGGGAGTCGCTTAAAATTTCTGGAGGAAGCGTTATGAGATGAATAGGTCTTTTAGCTTCATTTGAATTCGAACGAGTATCTTTTAGTCCCATAATCGTGTATGATGGATGGAGTGAAAAATAGGTTTCATAGTTATTAAATTATGGGTTAAAAGGAGTTTGGCCACTTGAAAAAAGAAATTACAAATATTCAGGATGTTTTAGAGACATCTAAAGGTGCCCATATATTTTACTGTATCGACAAAACAGAACGTTACGTTGATAACGCGGTTTCGTTTATTATTGCTGGCATTGAGCAAGGAGACCAAATTCTACTTGTCGAAAGTGAAAGGCTTTATCCGAAAATACTCAAGCGCGTGGAGGAGTTAGTTTCTAAAGAGCAACTAACCAACATTCACTATGTCAACAACTTTACGTTTTATTGGAGAAATGGAAATTTCCATCCACCGACCATCCTGGCCTATTTTGCTGACTTAATAACTCCGTTTCTCGAAAGGAAGTTAAGTTTTCGAACATGGGGGCATATCGAATGGCGGGACGAATTAGAGATTATCAAAGATATCGAAGAATACGAACGCGGGATTGAACAGCTTATGCCGCAAACCAAAGCCGTTTCGGTATGTGCCTATGATTCAGCACGTATTTCCACCGAACTTAAAGCAGTTTTGATGGATTGTCACGGATTTTTGATGACGGACGAAAATATTTCCCCGATCAACAAGGAAGTTGAATAAGTCCGAACCCTACTACAAGAACCTTTTTACGGATATCCCGTGGAAAGGTTCTTGTGCTTTAAGAGGGAAAGTGTGCAAAACGGTTTAAAGGATTTAGTATCGGAAGAATGTGGATAATTTTTTAGAAAAGCAGACTATACTGAATAACGGATCCTTATGAAGATTCATATTCTATTGGGTGGCCAAGGCTTTTCAAATAACAAAGAGAAGAGTCCGAAATGATTGAATCTGAAAGAATCACTTCAGTTCGATTTGTCTAGTGAATAGTGATACCCTCTGGCATTATCTTTTATCGCCATACTTGTGTATAGTGAACTGGACGAAAAAAGATAGTCTGAACAGCTAGTAATTTGCTGGCTAAAAGGAGATCAAAAATTTGAGAAAAGAAATCAAAGACATTCAAGATGCCTTAAAGACGTCTGAAGGCGCTCATGTTTTTTATTATGTCGATGAACTGGAGTGCTACATCCACAATGCTGTTTCCTATATTGTTGCAGGCATTGATCGTGGAGATCAAATTTTGTTTATTGAAAGCGAGCGGATTTATCCGATGATTTTAAAACGGGTGGAAGAGCTTGTATCCGAAGAACAATTGAAAAACATTCATCACGTTAATAATTTTAAATTTTATTGGCGGAATGGGAATTTTCACCCGCCGACTATTCTCGATTCCTTTTCCCACTTGATAAGCCCTTTTGTAAAAGAAGAACTCACTTTTAGAACTTGGGTACATGTTGAATGGCGGGAAGAAGATGAAATTACAAAGGATATTGAAGAATATGAAACCGCAGTGGATAAGTTGATCCCACAGATTAAAGCGATTTCGATATGTGCCTATGATGCTCCGCGAGTTTCCGGCGTACTTAAAGAAGTGCTGATGAACTGTCATGGCTTTTTGATGACCGACGAGGATATTGCTCCTATCTTGCGGCAAGCGGAATAACCTATTATTTTTTACAAAAAATTCTTTCTGCAGCTAGCTTGCAGAAAGTTTTTTTATGGATTTTTTAAAGTTGTGTAGCGTCTGGAATGATGATTGAAGAAATGATTTGACCTAAAATAAAAGAATTTTATATTGACAGAATATTGACAATTCTTTAGAAAAGCATACTATATTATGTAACGAGGTCCAAAAAAATATTCTATAAAGTGGCTAAGGCTTTTCAAATTGAAAAGGAGGAGAAAGTGAAGTGATTGAAATTGGGAAATCCCATTTCGGTTCCATTATTGATGGCAAGGAATTGCCTAAAGAAGGGCGCGATGAAATTAGCGTACTTAATCCTTACAACAATGAAGTGATCGGAAAAATTTTGTGTGCGACACCGGAAGATGCTGCAGAAGCAGTTGTTAGCGCCCACCGTGTTTATGTGAAGACCATGAAAAAGATGACTGCATATAAACGTTCTGACATTCTTTGGAAAACGGCTGATCTGCTGGAAACAGCAAATGCCGATTTTGCTTATCTGTTGTCTTTAGAAGCCGGAAAACCGATTAAGGAAAGCCGGATAGACGTTGCGCGTGCAATTCAAGTATTGCGTTTTGCTTCAGAAAGCGCCAAATCAATTTATGGAGAAATGATTCCACTAGATAGTACGGTTAGGGGAGAAAATCAAATTGGCATGTCAAAACGGGTTTCTCTCGGCGTAGTTGTAGCCATTACCTCGTTTAACTTCCCATTGAGTTCAGTGATTCATCAGATTGCTCCGGCGATTGCAGCCGGCAATACTGTGGTACTAAAGCCAGCAGAAGAAACGCCACTTACTGCCGTTTTGTTGTGCCGGCTATTTGAAAAAGCCGGACTGCCAAAAGGGGTTATCAACATTGTCATGGGCACAGAACAGGAACTTACGGAAACCTTGGTTACCCATTCGAAAGCAAAGCGGGTAATTTTTATCGGCAGCAATGCTGTGGGATGGAAAATACACGACATGGCAAAAGGGAAAAAAGTCACCTTGGAACTGCGTTCAAATGCACTGAACATTGTTTCTGCAGATGCGGATTTGGACCTTGCAGTTACAACCATTCTGATTAACGGCTTTACGCATGTTGGGCAAGCCTTTGTGTCGGCCGAACAAATTTATGTGCAGGAAGCTGTCTATTCGGCTTTCCTTGAAAAACTGACAGAAAAGGTAAAAGCGCTCCAAGCAGGAGATCCGCTTGATGAAACTACCGATATAGGACCAATGATAACTCAAGAAGCAGCTGAACAGGCAGAATCGTGGGTCAAAGAAGCGCTTAGGCAGGGAGCGACATTATCGGCCGGTGGAAACAGGAAGGGCAATGTGATGGAGCCGACCATCGTCAGTGACATAAGACCTGAGATGAAAGGGGTATTCGAAGAAGTATTTGCACCGATTGTCAGCGTTATGCCTTTTAGTAAAGAAGAAGATGCAGTATGCTATGCCAACCATTCAAATTTCGGTTCACAGGCAGGTATTTTTACGACAGATATCAACCGGGCTATGCGGATGGCGGATTTACTTGATACAGGAGGGGTTTGGATTAATGAAGTTTCGGACGGACGTTATGATCATATTCCTTATGGCGGGCTCAAAAATAGCGGTACTGGAAAAGAAAGAATTGAACATGCAATTGAAGAAATGACCGATGTAAAATTTATTGGCATTAACTTATATGGAGATTTTAAAATTTGATTGTGAAGAGGGTGGAAGTATGCAGGTAAGGTCAGCTGTATTACGGGAAATTGGAGCTCAAACTCCTTACGAAGAAAGCGAGCCAATTCACATTGAGACGCTGGAACTGGATTCGCCGGAAAAAGGCGAAGTATTGATTCAAATAAAAGCCGCAAGTTTATGCCATTCCGATTTATCGGTGATGAACGGCAGCCGTCCGCGTCCGCTTCCTATGGCTCTTGGACACGAGGCAGCGGGTGTAATTGTTGAAGTAGGAGAAGGTGTGACCGATTTGGAGCCGGGCGATCATATCGCCTGTGTATTTGTGCCAAGCTGCGGTCAATGCGGACCATGTCGTGAAGGGCGTCCTGCTTTATGTGAACCAGGTGCTGCTTCTAATACGGCAGGCACGTTATTGGGCGGGGGCAACCGGTTAGCCAAGGAAACAGAAACCATTAACCACCACTTAGGGGTATCAGCTTTTTCGGAATATGCCGTTGTCTCAAGAAATTCAGTCGTTAAAGTAAATAAAGACATTCCATTTGAAAAAGCGGCATTGTTCGGCTGCGCAGTCATCACAGGTGTTGGAGCAGTAGTCAATACAGCTGGCATTAAGCTCGGCAATACAGTTGCGGTGGTCGGTCTTGGTGGAGTTGGTCTCAGTGCACTGCTTGGAGCAATTGCAGCAGGTGCGAGTCGTGTAGTTGCTGTAGACATTAACGAAAACAAATTAAGACAAGCAAAAGAGCTAGGGGCCACGGATGTTTTTAATTCTAAAGATTCCGACGTGGTCGACCAAATTCGGAAAGCAACAAATGGCGGTTTAGACTACGTATTTGAAACAGCTGGTGTTGTGCAGGCTATGGAAGTTGCCTACGCTGTCACTAAGCGCGGAGGAACTACAGTCACCACGGGCTTACCGCATCCGGAGCATCAATTTTCTTTTCCGTATGTGTCACTGACTGCTGAGGAGCGTACCATTAAAGGCTCGTATTTGGGAAGCTGCGTGCCGAGTCGAGACATTCCGCGCTACATGAACTTGTTCCAGGAAGATCGCTTGCCTGTTGATAAACTGATTACTGATTTTATTACATTGGATGAGGTTAACAAAGGCTTCGATATTTTGGCAAAAGGAGATTCTTCGCGGATCATTATAAAGTTTTAACAAGTTTGAAAGAAAATCTTTGTTCCTAGTAATTTAGAACCGATGACAATATTTGGAAAAGGAGGATTTAAATGGCTGCAAATAAGATTTCTTCAAAGGTCGAAGGATTAGAATTGATCATGGAAAGGTCTTTTAATGCGCCAAAGGATTTGGTGTTTTCAATGTTTATAGAGCCGGATCATATCAAACATTGGTGGGGACCAAACGGTTGGGAAACAACAGTTTACAAAATGGAAGTGGAACCAGGCGGGATCTGGCATTATTGCATGCGTTCGCCTGAAGGCCAGGAAGCATGGGGGAAATCGACTTACAGGGAAATTGATCCTCCAAACCGTTTAGTTTATGTGGATGCCTTTTCCGATGAACAGGGCAACGAAGTCACGGATATGCCGATTATGTTGATTGCTACGGATTTTGTAGAAGAAGGGCCAATGTGCAAAGTAATTTCTGCGACAAAGTTCGATTCACAGGAAGAACTGCAAAAAGTAATTGAGATGCAGGCCGTTGATGGCATGGCTGAAACCTATGATCGCCTGGAGAAGTATTTACTTGAACTTGAACAATCCCAATAACTAATTAGAAAGAAGGGACATGATGATTACCAAAATGTTTCCCTATTTAAATTTTCCCGGCCATGGCAAGGAAGCCGCCCACTTCTACGCAGATGTATTGGGAGGAGAGTTAGTTGGCATCGTGACTTATGGTGAAGCGCAGGGCGAGGATATGGAAGGTATGCCTGAGGAAGCAAAGAATATGGTGATGAATGCGCAAATCGATTTTAAAAGCGGGGACACATTAATGATTTCAGATGTGCCTCCGGGAATGGGGATGCCAGCATTCCAAAGAGGAAATAATATGTCAGTGACTATGCTTTTCGATGAAATTGAAGAAGCGCGTACCGTTTTCAGCAAATTATTGGAAGGCGGGACGGTTAGTATGGAATTACAGAAGACCTTTTGGAGTCCGCTATACGGCAGTCTGACTGACAAGTACGGAATCGACTGGCAGGTTTCAGTCGAGGAGGAAACAAAATAGACGAAGGAAAACCGCGTCCAGATGAGGATTGCGGTTTTTCCTTATGTTGTTAGATTTTAACCATTTTAGGGTATAGAAAGTAGTATGATTAATAACTCGGCGTGTTGAATTGCAAGAAGGAGGAAATTATGGATATCAATAAATACTTGATTAAAAAAGATGAAAAAATAGAGCTTTCCCGCTACTCAACTACAGGTGGAGATAAATTTAGTGAACGAGAGCTGAAAGAAAAAATGATTCCGGAAAGCGTTAAAAAGCTGGAAGAACTTCATATGAAACTGCACGCTCAGGAAGAAAAAGGAATCGTGGTTGTGCTTCAAGCAATGGATGCGGCAGGGAAAGATGAAGCCATTACATATATCTTTTCAAACTTGACGGCCCAGGGACTGAAGGTGACCTCGTTCAAAAAACCATCTGAAAACGAGCTTGCCCACGACTATTTGTGGCGATTTAAAGAAGGAATGCCGGCGAGAGGACAGATTGGCATCTTGAACCGATCTTATTATGAAGAAGTGATCGCACCGAGAGTCCATGATTTGCTTGGTGAGACTCCACTTCCGGATGAATTAATCGACGATAATATCTGGGATGTCCGCTATCGCCAAATCAATGATTTTGAGCGGTATATGGTGGAGAATGGCTTCCCGGTTGTTAAGTTCTTTTTTAACATGTCTTATGAAGAACAAAGAAAACGCTTGCTCGAACGCATGAAAAATCCGGATAAAAATTGGGAGTTTTCATTTAACGATGTAAAAGAGCGGGAACATTGGGATGGATATCAGGAAATTTTCGAAGACATGTTGAGCAAAACGTCAACAGAGCATGCTCCTTGGTATGCCCTTCCGGCTGATGATGAATGGTTCACACGCTACATTGTTTCGGAAGTGATGGTCAATGCGCTGGAAAAGATAAATCCTCAATATCCAGAAATTACAGGGGAAGAAAAAGAAGAGTTGGAAAAAGCAATTCGTAAATTGGAAAAAGAAGAATAGAGAAAAAGGGATTCGGAATAGCATTATTCCGAATCCCTTTTTGGATGAGTGAAAAGACGGAGAATAAAAGAAGAAAGGCTTGCTTTTTGGTCCTCGAAGCCACTATACTATGAACTATTGGTCCACTATAAAAAGAACAATTTATTCGATTTTCCGTAGTTTTTATTGAGAAATAAAAGATTACCTATTAATAAATGCTCTTAAGGTAACGTGCTGCTGCGCGGCCTTTTTTTTGTGTGTTGAACAAAATAAATTATGTAAGGGATGCCTTACGATTGGAGTTTGGTTATGAATAAATGGACGAGATTGTTGCTGGTTTTTGTTTCTTCGATTGTTCTTGGATTTGCGTTCAACATGTTTTTGTTGCCCCATGAAGTATTGGCTGGAGGCGTGACGGGCATTGCAATGATGTTGGGGTTGGTGACGCCGTTGAATGCCGGGCTATGGATGATTCTCTTGAATATTCCGATTCTCATTCTAGGTTGGATGAAGCTGGGCAAGACTTTTATAGCGAATAGCCTGTTTTCTGTCGTTGTCACGTCAGTTGCGATGCTCTATATTCCAGTCGTTAAGTTGACGGAGGATGCCTTGTTGTCTTCTGTGTTTGGCGGAGTTATTTCAGGCGCAGCCATTGGCGTTATCATCCGCTTCTACAGCTCAACTGGCGGCTTTGATGTCATCGGACTGCTGTTGTCGATGAAGCGGGATATTCCATTAGGAGCATTGGTATTCGTGCTCAACAGTGCTGTTGTTTTCGTATCAGGATTTATCTTTTCGTGGGAACTCGCCATGTATACGATGGCTTCCATCTACATTAGTGGACTGGTGATAGACCGAGTTCACACGCGGCATATTAAACTGAGTTTGATGGTTGTAACCAATCAAGGCGATGCCGTTAAAAAAGAATTGCTTGATAATCTTTACCGCGGCATTACCGTAGTGGATGGCGAAGGCGCTTACTCAGAAGCAAAAGTTAAAGTCTTATATAGCGTCATCAGCCGCCACGAGCTGGCATTTGTGCGGCCATTGATTAAAAATATCGACCCAAAAGCATTTGTGAGCATCAGTGAGACAATGGAAGTCATGGGGAATTTCAGAAAAGACGATAACTTCATGAAAAATCCAATCTTGTGAAAAAACCTCTCCAGAAATGGAGAGGTTTTTTGTATGGTGCTCATCTACCGATTATTGAAACAGCAGATAATCTTTGCCAGAAATAAAGTCATTGCCGATGTCGATAAACAAATAACAGTCTTCTGATAACGGGTAGCTGAAGGTGCGAATCATTTCGCCGGTTTCAATATCCGAGTAGATGTCTGATAGGATCCCTTTATGCCTGGTTTTCATCTGCATCGTATTTTCCAAAAAATATGGACGGAAAGCCCAATGTGAACCAAGTTGATCCGGTTCTAAAACCCACTGGCTGCCATGTTTCCTGAAGTTGGAAGACACTTGTCGACCATCACTGTTGCAAATGTACAAGCGGAAACTTTCTTCTTGAAATGCTTCGGCCACGGCTTTGATAAAATGATCGGCTTCTGCGGGACCTTTCCATTTGGGCAATAGCTTTTTTATTTTTTCTTCTTGGATGTGGGTAAACGCATAACGACCTTCCACCATTGATTTTTCCCGTTGAACAAACGCGTCAATTTTTTCTCCGACATCAACCGGAATGGACCCATTCACTGGAAGTTCGAAAGCCGGTTTTGCCAAATAAAAACCTTGGTAATAATGGCCGCCATGTTTCCAGGCAAAATACAATTGATAATTGTCTTCAATATTTTCATAGGACAGCTTCGCACCAATGCGCCGTGCCAGTACCGAAAGGGTTTGAATAACGTCTTGAAAAATATCCGGATTGGAATTACGGACAAAGGTGGTATCCACTTTTAAAATATGGGGGCGCAGTTGGCGAATTCGATCTATATTGGAGCTTTTTGCCCCCACGTGATCGACGGCAATTTGTATTCCATAGGTCTTGTAGTAAATTAGCAGATGTTCCAGCACATCAAAATCTTCATCAAAATCGTGTTCGGTAATTTCCAGAACAATCCGGTTCATAGAAAAGCCCTTTTCCGCGTACTCCTTAAGAGAATCCAAAAAATCTTCCCCGCTATTAATCAGTAATTGCTTCGCGTTGCGGTTAATGAACAACAGGCCGCTATTTTCAGTATCGAGCATTTGCGCAATTGCCTGTCTCAATAAATGCTGATCGACTTCCACTTTGTATTCATCGGGTACATCGCTGTTGTGAAAAAAGTCGCCCAAGCTGACCCATGTGTCTTCGAATTGAAACCGGCCTAAAACTTCATAACCGACCACATCGTGCTTAACTGCACTGATGATTGGTTGGAATGCGGGTTTGACCTTGTTCAGGTTTTCAAGAATATCTAATGGATCCATAGCATGTGCTCCTTCGCAACGAAACGTTAATGTGGCATATGCCATTTACATAATCATAAAAAAGTAAATAATGACCATAATAATCATGATAGAAAGCATGGAGGAAATTAAGGTAATGTGCATATTCGAAGGAGTAAAGGTTTCATTGATGATTTGCTGCCGCTTTGTTTTGTAGTTTTGGGTGGCTGAAAAAATAACAGTGAGCCCGAAAACACAGGCGAAAATGCCAAGCGCCACAGTAAACACATCAACAAAAGCGTTGCGTGTAACCCCCATCGTGAAATGCAGGCTTGTCGCGAGAAAGCCGACTCCTACGATGGAGATGACCGTTCGAATCCAAGCCAGGTACGTGCGCTCATTGGCAAGGTGCTGTTGTGTATAAATCAATTGATTTTTTTCTTTTCGATAAGACTGCCGCGACATATTTATTTTCTCCTCCCAGCAATAAATGGATGTGGAATTTTCAAAATCTGGAATTGAGAAAAATCTTAATGTATTTCCAGTATAAAGGAAGGGGGAATAAAAAGAAATTTCGAATTTTTTTCGGGAAACTTATCAACAAATTTCTTTATCAGAACAATTTTTATGACTTAAAATGCAGGCCCTGCTCAGCAAGTGTTTCCCGAAGAATGCCCAAAGCTTTTGGACCGAAGCCATGCAGTTCGAGCAAATCCTGTTCGGTAGCTGATGTCAAATCTTGAAGTTGTTGATAGCCCGCAGCCAAAAGCGCACGCTGTGCTGGTTTGCCGATGCTTTTTGGAAACGCATCTTTTTCTTCGGAAGTTCTCTTTTCCATCTCTATCACTCCTTTTGTTTTCGAGTATAGTCCGTAAGTCTGTGCCATATCTCTCATAAGCTAGGTGACAACTGGGTTAGAAAATTTGCCTCTAAAACAGCGAAGTGACTTGTATAGTTAGCTGTATTTTATCAAGGTTCCAAGAAAAAAGGTATGTTTGAAAATCAAAATAATGGAGAAACATAAAATGAAAATATCTTTAGTTCGGGGTCTGATTGATGGTCAATGGAAGGAGTGCGAAGAGATAACAGGAGGCGGTTCTAATGAAGCAGGTTTTGTTTATCCACAGCGCGGGTCCTCAGGAAGAGGGGGAAGGAAGTTTTGGCTTGCTGCGATATCTAGTAGATGAATTGGGATCGGAATTTCAAGTGGTTGCACCGGAAATGCCGGATCCTGATGATCCACAATACGCAACATGGAAGAAAAAATTAAAAGAAGAAATTGCTTCTCTGGACGATGGAGCGGTGTTGGTGGGACATTCACTTGGCGGCTCGGTGTTGTTTAAGTTTTTATCGGAAGAAGAGTTGGGAAAGTCATTTGCTAAGCTAATTGCGATTGCTGCACCTTTCTGGGGAAGCAATTCAAATTGGAAAGTAGAGAATTTTACGTTGCCAGAGGATTTTGTTTCCCGCAGCTCACTTTTGCCAGCTGTCGTTTTGTTGCATAGTATTGGTGACGACATCGTACCGTTCGATCATTTAGAAAAATACATGAATCATATTCCAAGCGCCACAGCTAGGCAACTATCGGGAAATGATCATGTTTTTCAGAACGGCCTTAAAGAGTTGGCAGAAGAAATCCGAAAAGCATAAGAAAATGCCTCATCATTGGAATGATGGGGCATTTTATCTAGAAGAACAACAGATTCAACAGAATCGTCACAATGATTGAAAGGACAATAGAAATGAGCAGGCTGCCCATACAGGAAATTCGCATAATCATGCCACCTTTTGGAGATACTATCAAGTACCCGAATCAGGGGAGGAGTCAAACCCTTTGCTCAATGACTTGGAGCTCTCGCTTTCAAGAAAAGGACTGTCTTTTTAACGAAGGGTTAAATCAAATCCAGCTGTCACTTCCACTTTCGAGTAATGCATTCATAAATTACGATAACACTGATGTGAAAAGTAAAGCAGAACAGATCGTCTGGCTGTTCGGTGCAATCCCCCTCTGATCCTATAAACGAATGAGAGGGGGATAGCTTTATTTATGCTGATTTCGAGTCTCTCCGTCTTTAAAAACTAAGTACTTGATCATAAAAAAACTTGTTAAGAAAGAAGCAAACATTGCCAAAAATTTTGACAGATTATGCCGAATCCATGCGGGCATACCGATAGATTGAAACAGTATATTGAAAGCCAGAAAAATACCGTTATTGATCAGCAAACTAACCAGTCCCTGCAGAAAAAAGCCGAGACGTTGCTTGTTGTTGCCATTGGATGTATGTCGAAAGGTAATACGGGAATTCCAAAAATAGCTATTGCCCACTGCCAGGCAATAGGCAAGTGTATTGAAAAGCGTTAAAGTGCCGCTTTGGTCAGTAGGGTGGAGCAGCAGTAGCAGATTGAGTGATCCGATATCCACAGCCGCGTTCGAAATGCCAATTACAGTAAATTGCAGGGTTTGGATGGGAGCCTGGGATTTTCGACTGTTCACCATAACTTTCCCCCGTTCTGCAATCGTCTTATTCCGCAGTCTGGATAGGCTCTGTTGTTTTCATTTCAGCTAACTGGCTGTACAGATCTCGAATCTGTTCTGCAGCAGCAGCCCAGCCCAATTCGGCTACGTCTGCGGCTGCTTGTTGCCCCAATTGACGGCGAAAGTTGACATCTTCTAGTTGCAGAATGCAGGTTTTTAAGCTTTCAGGATCTTTTGAGTTGTAGAACAGTCCATTTCTTCGGTTCGTAATCTGTTCTTTTGTCGGCCCGCTTTCTGCTGCAATTACGGGCAATCCTGAAGCCATGGCTTCCATAATAACCAAGCCTAAGGTTTCGGTCGTTGAAGGAAAGATAAAGGCATCTGCCGAAGCAAAAGCCGAAGCCAGCTCATCTCCATGCAAAAAGCCTGTAAATACTGTCTGGGTTCCATCAAAATATTTTTCGAGTTGTGAACGGTGGGGGCCGTCTCCAACAAGAGCCAGACAAAATCGATCTGATTCTGCTAGGACGCTGCGAATTTTTTCAATTTCTTTTTCAGCCGCCAGACGACCGACATAAAGTA
This sequence comes from Planococcus sp. TJ-307, assembly GCF_058268435.1. Taxonomy (NCBI): domain Bacteria; kingdom Bacillati; phylum Bacillota; class Bacilli; order Caryophanales; family Caryophanaceae; genus Planococcus; species Planococcus sp. TJ-307. The sequence continues at coordinate 81,147 of NZ_JBZDOJ010000003.1, read as the reverse complement.
GAACAATTTTATCTCTTTGTCCGCCGGATAGCCGGTAACGGACGTCTTCTGAGGCATGTCTTGGATGAAATTGTTCCGTATCGACTCCGCGTTTCCATACCTGCATCCGCTTAAATCCCTTTTCGGTCAACTCATCTAAAACTGTGTGAGACGTGCATAAATTTAAGTCCGCCTGATTATGCAGCTTTTTTATATACCACCATACAAGTGAGTCAAACTTGCCAAATCTATAATAAGCCATATATTGAGGAATGTTGGTATGATAGGACGCAATTAACGGAATCTCGAGCTTTTTAGCGTAAGTAACGCCTGAATAGCCAGCAACGACCGGGTTGACGGCATGAACAACATCGGGATTAAAGTCGTTCATGTATTTTTTTATCATACGGCTTGGAAGAGCAAACTTTCTGGATCGATAAAATGGCAAGGTATAGGCAGGGACACCATTAACGACAGCTCCGTCAAATTCCTTAATCCCCAGATCAGGTGCGATAATGCGGACTTCATGGCCATCCCTGTGAAGCCAGCGGATGCAGGCCATCAGCCTGGTAACCACCCCATCGGTAGAAGGCAAAAAAGTCTCGGTAATGATCATGATCTTCATCGAAACATCTCCCTTCCAAAACATTCGGATCGGCAACCAATGCTTATTTCCACGTAACGGTAGGCAGGACGTTTTCTATAATGACCCGATCTTTATAAGTGATGGCAGTTTTTAAAATTTTGCGTATGACATCATCTGTCAGAAAATGTGGTTTCAATCCTAGATCCAACAAATTTGTATTGATGGCTTCAAAGAAATGCTCTTCTTTTTCAACTCGAGGATTTTCCAAGTGGACAATTTCTGCATTTAATCCTTCTTCGGCGGCTACTTTTTGAACCATTTCAGCCAGTTTCATTACTGAGAATTCTTCGGTAAATTGATTGAACACACGAAATTCACCCACGTCAGCCGGAGTTTCAGCTGCAATTTCAATGCAACGAACCGTATCCTCAATGCTTAGAAATCCACGAGTTTGTCCGCCTATTCCATAAACCGTTAAATCATGGCCGATGGCAGACTGAATAATGAACCGGTTTAATGCTGTTCCAAACACAGAATCATAATCCATCCGATTTGCCAGGATTGGATCCAGTTCGGTTTCTTCGGTGGAAAGTCCATACACTACACCTTGGTTCAAATCAGTTGCACGGATCCCCCAAACTCGACAGGCAAACATAATGTTATGGCTATCATGTACTTTGGACAGGTGATAGTACGAACCAGGTTGCTTGGGGAAAGGGAGGCGATCTTTACGGCCTTTATGTTCAATTTCCAAATAACCTTCTTCAATCGGGATATTTGGTGTTCCATATTCTCCCATCGTTCCAAGTTTAATCAAATGACAATTTGGAACGATGTCTTTAATGCCGTATAGGACATTTAGTGTCCCAACAACATTATTGACTTGCGTATAGACAGCATGCTCCCGGTCAATCATGGAGTACGGAGCAGAACGCTGCTCGGCAAAATGGACAAATGCCTCCGGCTGTTCTTTTTCAAGAACACTTTTTAAAAAATCGTAATCTTGGAGGTCTCCTTTGTATGTACGTATTTCTTTACCAGTCAATTCCAACCATTTGGCTACTCGTTCTTCGAGACTGGCGATGGGTGTAAGTGAATTTGATCCCAACTCTTCGTCAATATGCCTTCTGACCATGCTGTCAATAATGGAAACCTCATGTCCTTTTTTAGATAAATACAAAGCAGTCGGCCATCCGCAGAATCCATCTCCACCAGCTATAATAATGTTCATCAAAAATTCCCCCATTCAGGCATTTTGTCTGACATTTACTATTTTTGTTAAAAACCTCACGTGAATAAAATTTTAACCGGTATTATATAAATCTTTTGTACCACTTTACCGCAAAAATTAAACCTGACAATGAAACGGAGAATTTTTTACGAAATCTTATAGTCGCTGAAATAAAGGGTGTATCCACTTTACAAAATGAGCTGAAGCAGTACGGTGATAAGAACAATTCCCGCGACAAAAGAAGGGAAACTGCTGTTTTTTTCAACTGGCAACTCATCATTTAAGATATTAAGAATGATGCCGCCTGTCAGAAAAGCGGAGAAGAAAGCAATCGTCAATTCAGAGGTTTCAGTTAGATTGTAGGCAAGCCATCCGACAAATACCGCGGCTGCCAGTATCCATCGACCGATATTGGTATAAAGCTCTTCATGGGTCAAATGCAGCATTCTGTTGTTGGCGATAAAGTGGAAAGAAAAGACGATAAAGTAGATAAGGTAGTCTGCAAAATTATCACCACTCAAATCAATCAGCAAATACCCAATCAAGATGTTATATAAAGAAAAAGACGCAATTTCAAGAGCAAATACGGGTTTTGTTGGTCGAGTGATCTCATTCTCCTGCTCATTTTTTTCTTGGGATTTTTCGTTTAATTGGCTGATGCCATAGAAAAAAGCGATGCCTGCAAGTGTCACCAAATAAGTAACAAAGTCAAGGCTCTCTAACCAGGCGGGCAGTTGTGCTTCTTCTGCAACTTCTTGGTAATGAGTCAATTCAGGAACCAGATGAAGGAAAACGTAAGCAATTGATCCCCCTGAAACAAACGACATCAGTCGGTCTTTTGGCTTCCGATCTAAAAATTTTATATTTTTTGTGAAGATATGGATAATCATAAATCCTATGATAAAAGCCAAGCTAATATACAACATTGTGTTACCTCCCAAACCTTAAGTTAGAAGAAGTATACCCGAATTTATAATGTTTAATGAAATAAGTAATAAAAAGTGTCTCCTGAAGTTGAATGCGGGTATACATAACTGACTCGCATCTAGAGGACTCATGCTTCACGCAGAATGGAGAACAACTATGGACTTGTTGCTGACTATTTTTCTTTTATTACTTTGTTTGCTGATTTCGAATGTTGTAAGCCATTATATCCCTTTTATTCCAACAGCCTTGATCCAAGTCGCTCTCGGGATAATTTTGGTTTTGGTTTACCAAGACATTTCTTTTGATATTGAAACTGAATGGTTTTTGTTGCTGTTTATCGCTCCGTTGCTTTTTAACGACGGAAGCCATTTTCCACGGGAAGAATTGTGGCGAATGAAAGGCCCCATTTTGGGCAATGCCATTGTCTTAGTGCTTTTAACGACGGTTGTGGGTGGATATTTTATTCATTGGCTAATAGATGAAATTCCGCTGGCAGCTGCATTTGCTTTAGCCGCCATCCTGTCGCCTACAGATCCAGTTGCAGTTAACGGCATTGCACAGCGTATCCGGATTCCACAGAAAGTGTTAAGCCTGGTAAGAGGCGAGTCGTTAATTAATGATGCATCAGGCCTGGTGGCATTTAATTATGCAGTGGCTGCTGTGGTGACTGGTTATTTCTCGCTGTCAGAAGCCGTATTCGATTTTTCCTATAAGTTTGTGGCTGGCGGATTGTTGGGGCTGACGCTGGGATTAATGATCATTGGCATTCGCCTGGTGCTGAGAAAGCAGGGAATCAACGATGTAACTTTTCATACCTTATTGCAGATTATGACGCCATTTTTGATTTTCATCGTGACAGAAGACATTCTTCACGCGTCTGGCGTTATTGCCGTAGTAGTGGCAGGGATTGTGCATTCGTTAGTGCGTGAACAGACAGAAACTTTTATCGCAGAAGAGCAAGTCGTCACCGAAAACATCTGGACAATCATTCTTTTCATCTTGAATGGAATCGTGTTCCTGTTGCTTGGTTTGAATATTCCTACCTCGATGAGCGGTGTGCTGGAAAATCCGAATAGCAGCCTGTGGCTGATTATTTCTTATGTTGTGGCAATAGGTTTGATGATTCTTGGCATCCGTTTTGTTTGGGCGTATTTGTTCTCCATATACGAATACCGCTTCGGCAAAATGGAGGAGTCCGCTAAGCCAAGTTTGAAGCTAACGCTTTATGTGAGCTTAACAGGGGTACGTGGAACAGTAACAATGGTCGGGGTCTTGTCGCTGCCATTTCTTCTGGAGAACGGAGAGGATTTTCCGAACCGTTCACTTATTCTATTTTTAGCGGCAGGAACCATTCTCTTCACCTTGATTGTCGCGACAATTTTCCTTCCCATGCTTAGCAGAGGGCAGCTGGCAGACGGCGAAGACGAAGTGAAGATGGATTTAGAAGAGGCACGAAGACGAATTTTGCTGTCCTCAATCAAAAGAATCAAATCTGAAATTACCGAAGAAAACGAAGCAGCAGCTTATGAATTAATGGAAGAATACAAATTGCGCTTCCAGCAAATTCAACCTGAGGAAGATGCAGCAGCACAGGCAAATAAAAAATATCAGCGGAAAATGCGTGAAGTTCGTTTGAAAGCGCTCCGGTTTGAACGGAAATACATTCAGAAACTTCGCCGAAACAAAGAAATGAACCGTGAAGTTTATGAAGCCTTTGAAAAATCTTTGGACCGGAGGGAAGAAGTCATTGCTCACAATGCACGTTCGACCATGCTTTATTTACAAGGAAAGCTGATTCGGGCTTGGAGGCGTTTTAGGGGAGAAAACCTCAAAGAAGAAGAAACACGCCTTGTCGAGTTTCAAGAAGGACGTCAAATTCAACTGCAAGCTTTGCAGGCCGCTTTAGAAGGGCTGGAAGGGTATGCAGAGAAATACGAACCCAAAGAAATCATAGAAGCAGTTATTTCGGATTACAAACAGATGGTCAGCCGTCTGAAAAAACCGGAATTCCTTTACGATGAGAAATACGAACTGCAAAAAGAAGAGCTGCGTGTCATTGTTATGGACATGGGACGATCTGAAATTTATAAAATGTATGTGGCTGGAGATATTGTAAGAGAGCAGGCAAGGGAGTTGAGGCGCTATATTCATTATATTGAAAGCGTCACCTTGCATGAGACCATGGAGTAAAGGGTTTTAGCGATTTTTGTTGAATAAACAAAAAAACAAGTGGAGGAGGAATCTGTAATGATTCAACGTTTTTTACAGAACGGACTTCAAGGAAAGTATGCGCATTACCAGACAGACATGCTGTTTAATGGCTTGAGCTGGGAAATGGCTGGAGAAAGGCCAGAAGGCAGCCATCATTCGGTATGGGAGTTGTTGTATCATATGAATTATTGGCAAGAGTTCGTGTTGGCTGAATTGCGTGAAGAAAATCCGGTTAGCCCGAAAGATTTGTCAGAGTCTTGGCCAGGCTCTTCGTTTCCTTCAACTGAAGAAGAATACACGGAGATGGTCACGCAATTTTTAAAAGGTTTGGGTCGAGCCACGCAGCAAGCATCAAAAGACTCTTTGGAAGAAGGGCTTGGCGGACGAAAACGAACGGCGGCAGATCTCTTGATGGTGCTCATCAACCACAACAGTTATCACGCAGGGCAAGTTGTGTATGCGCGCCGGTTGATCGGTGCATGGCCGCCGCCAGACGGTGACGAAAGCGATGAATAAATTAAATAACACATAAAAAATCAGCACCGATTTACCGGTGCTGATTTTTTATGTGCGTCGATTAGGCAATAAAGAGAAGCTGTACCCTTGTTCCTTGATGGCGGTGATCAGCTGAGGCAAGATGGCCACAGTTTGCTCCAATTCATGGAGCAGAATGATGGCACCATCCTCAAGGTTTTCTGTCACATACCGAACAATTTGACTGGGATCCCTTTTCAGTTCCCAGTCCATTGAGGCAATGCGCCACATGACGGTTGTTAGCCCGAGCGCATCGGCGACTTGTAAGGTATCGCTGTTGAAACGTCCATAAGGTGGACGAAAAAAAACTAAGGGGTTGCCTATTATTTTTTCGATATGAGCCAGGCTGTTTTGTATATCCTGGTATTGTTCTTCATAGGAAAGCTGGACCAAATTGCGGTGCTTTCTTGAATGGGTGCCGATAACATGCCCCTCATCCAGCACTCGCTGCCATGGCCGCGCTGGGTACAGCAAGCGGGATTGCCAAAAGAACATGGCCTGAACATGTTGTTGTTTCAAAATGTCCAAAATCTCCGGAAGTACTTTGCTTGGGCCGTCGTCAAAACTGAGGACGACGGTTTTTTCACTTTGTGTTTGATTCACAGTAACAATTTGTGGGTGAGTAGAGTCGTACACGACCCTGGATTGTTCTACTGCTCACGGACTTTTAATCATGCAGATCCATCTCCTTTCGCTGTTAAATGCCAGCGTCAAAAAATGCAGTTTGCGGATCGGATGTATACGTTTCGCGGTATTCGGCATCCGTAAACTTTTCCGGTGGACCGTCAAAAATAAGTTTTCCATCTTTCAAGGCCAGAATACGGGTAGCGTAGCGTTTGGCCAACTCAATATCGTGTACATTGATAATGGTCAGCAAGTCCAAGCGTTCGTGCATTTCTGTCAGCAAGGTGAAAATATGGTTGGAAGTACCGGGATCGAGACTCGCAACAGGCTCATCTCCAAGCAACACTTTTGGCTGCTGTGCAAGTGCACGGGCAATGCCGACACGCTGCTTCTGTCCGCCGCTTAGCTGCTCCACTTTCCGGTAGGTCATTTCTGACAAACCGACATCATTAATGACACGTTTAGCCAAAGCCAATTCATCGGCAGTAAACCAGCCGATCAGGTTTTTAAAAGAAGAACGGTAACCAAACATGCCTGTCAGCACATTTTGCATGACGCTCAAACGGGGCACCAAGCTGAAATGCTGAAAAATCATGCCGGCTTCTCGACGCACTTTGCGCAGCTTTTCTTCGCTGTGTGCAGAAATGTCTTGGCCGTCAAAAAAAATGTGGCCACTGGTGGGTAGCTGCAATCCATTCAGACAGCGGATAAACGTCGATTTTCCTGCCCCACTTTTCCCTAGCACACAGATAAAATCGCCTTTTTCAAGAGACAGGCTGATATCAGTCAATGCTTTTACTTTTGTATCCGGATAATGTACAGATAAATTTTTCACTTGAATCATATAGCCACTCCTTTAAATGACGCGATTTCGAATGGTGCTGGCCAAAAAGTCGATGGCGATAACCATGATCATAATAATCAAGACATCCAGCGAAACGGCTGAGTATTGAAACGTTTTAAAATCGTTAAACAGGCGCTGGCCGATACCGCCGCCGCCAATAAAGCCCAAAATAAGCGACGTGCGGATAGCCACTTCAAAGCGGTAGAAAAATTGTGATAGGACGTTCGGCCAGATTTGCGGCAGAATGCTGAACAAGTTAGCCAGCCATTTCTTTGCACCGACTGCACGCATAGCTTCCTGAGGACCAGGATCAGCAGCTTCGATCAATTCGGATACCAATTTTCCGAAAACACCAACGTTATGGATCATGATGGCAATAACGGCTGGAAAAGGTCCAAGGCCCAATGTCGTCAATAGGATCAAGCCGATGACAATCTCAGGAATCGAGCGGACAAAACTGAGTGCTACCCGCATAAAATGGAAGAGCGATTTGGATGGTGCTGTATTGCGCGCTGCAATAAAGCTGATTGGCAAAGCAATCAACAAGCCAAATACACTGCCGAGAAAAGCCATTGCCAAGGTTTCGAACGTATCCTCTACCATGCCAGGAAGTTGGGAAAAGTCCATCGGCCACCATTGAGACAGGAAGTCGATCATGTTGCGGAAGTCCCTGAACTTGGACAAGTCGAATTCCGTAATGCGCATGCTGAAATAAATCAGCACCAAGATAACTGTGAGGGTAATGAGATTGCTTTTTTTAAACCACAAGCTGATCAACTCTATTCTTCAATGATTCCTTGCTTTATAGCGGCTTGTTTGATGCTCTCGTAATCTGCATTTTCTGCTTCAGTAAAGCCAGTTGCGCCAAATGCATCAAGGATTTCAGGATCTTCTATTGCTAAAAATGTTTCCTGCAGTTTTGCGACGGTTTCATCATCTGTACTTTCAAGCACAGCCCATGGATATTGGAACAAAGGCTCAGATTCCCAAACGACTTTTAACTGTTCGCCATCAATTTTGCCTGATTCCAACAACTGATTATAAATGGCGCTGTCAATCGCACCAGCATCCACTTGTTTGTTTTGAACAGCGAGTGCCGTTGCATCGTGCGATCCAGTAAAGCGGACCGTTTCAAACTGATTTTCCTGTTCAGACTCATAGACTCCACGATCCTGCAACTCAATAGAAGGAATTAGTGCACCGGAAGTAGAGTTTGGATCACCAAAAGCAAATTGAACTTCACCCGGATTTTCCAATAGTTCGTCTAAAGAAGTAACCGGATTGTCCGTATGGGTGATGACATAAGCATTGTAAAATGGCTCGCCATCAACCAGCTGAGTGATGATTGCTTGTGCATTGCTATTAGCTTCTGCGATTACATACGTCAACGGCCCAAGGTAAGCCATGTCAATCTGGTCGTAATTCATGGATTCGACAACACCGTTGTAATCAGGATACACTTCGATTTCAACTTCGCGATCCAATTCATCGCTTAGAAGGGTTTGCAGTTTATCCATTGCCGTTTGCATTTCGCCTTCTGTTTGGGCAGGAATAACGCCTATTGTGAAAGCTTCTTCATTTTCGGCGGCTGTTGAATTTTCATTTTCAGTTGAGTCGTCTCCACAAGCTGACAGGAACAATGCCAGCGAAAGTACAGAAACGGTTAAAGTCCATTTTTTCAATACGAGCACCTCTTTGTTTTTTTATGCGGCTGACAGTAATAAAACAAGGACCCCCACAGAGTCCTTGTCCAAAGCTTAGCTATTGCCAGATGTAAGCTTTTCATTTTTGGTCTTCTAAATCTTATACTACTTGAATCCGTCCGGCATTTTCATTTGTCACATTTCCGATAATCGCGGACTGGACATTGTTTTCGAGCAATTCACGCTGCAATGCATCAGCCTCCGCTTCCGGAACTGAAATGAGCAGTCCGCCGGAAGTGACTGCATCACACAGGATCAATTGATCGATATCACTGATGCTATCAGCATAATCAATATCGTCTGCAAGCCATTGGTGGTTTTTGCGTGTACCGCCTGGGATGACGTTTTGTTCTGCGAGCTCTTTTGCACGAGACAGGACAGGAACATCTTGGTTAATCACTGTGACACCAACATTACCGCCTTTGGCGATTTCCATCGTATGGCCAAGCAGTCCGAAACCGGTAACATCTGTGCAAGCATTAACCGTGTAGTTTTCCATCACTTCTGCTGCCGTTTTGTTCAATGTAGCCATAACGTTCATGACTTCATCTAAATCCTCTTTTCCAAGAATTCCTTGCTTGATAGCCGTTGTTAAAATGCCAACACCAATTGGCTTGGTCAAAAGGAGGCGATCTCCCGGTTTTGCGCCTGCATTGGATCGAATGCGGTCAGGATGGATTGTGCCTGTAACTGAAAGTCCGAATTTAGGTTCCTGGTCGTCAATCGAATGACCTCCGACTAATGCGGCACCAGATTCTTTGACCTTATCAGAAGCACCGGCCAAAATATCGGCCAATATGCTTTTATCCAATGTATTGATCGGAAAAGCAACAATATTCATGACAGTCAATGGCTTGCCGCCCATGGCATAAACATCGCTTAGAGCATTGGCTGCACCGATCTGTCCGAACATATAAGCATCATCGACAATCGGAGTAAAGAAATCCAATGTCTGAACCAATGCGGTTTCGTCGTTAATTTTATAAACGCCTGCATCGTCAGCTGTTTCCAGCCCGACAAGCAAGTTTGGATCATCTACATTTTTCGGTAAGTGACGCAGAACCTGCGCCAGGTCCTCAGGACCAATTTTGCAGCCTCAACCGCCTTTTGTAGATAAAGAAGTTAATCGTACGTTTTCTTTTTCGACCATGCTAATCTCTCCTTTTTTGTGTTCCACTCTAATTATGCGTTTAAAAGCCGGCTTATTTTAAAATCTGTTGATAAACCTTCAACAAAGTGTCAGCTTCGCGCTCGCTGGAATGATGCTGTGTTACATAAGCTTCAGCGGACTGGCCGATGCTTTGCCTTATTTTGTTATTATTCACGAGCTTTTCGGCATAATCAAGGAATTCGTTTCGGGTCTTGTATAGTAACCCGGTTTCCCCGTCGGATATGATGCTGCTGTTGCCGGGGATATCCGAAGCGAGAACCGGCACTGCATAGCCCATTGCCTCTAAAATTGTCGCTGGCTGGCCTTCAGACAAGGACGTGTTTAAGACGACGTCGGTCTGGCGATAAACAGAACCCATGTCTGCATGCGGCACTTGCCCCAAGTAGCGAATCCAATCTTTGTGGCGATTGACAAGTTCCATCACTATGGCGCCTTCTTGTTCCTCAAGCACAGGACCCACAAGCCACAGCCGAATTTCAGGATGCTGCAGTCGAAGTTCCTGAAGCATCCCGATTGCCGCTGGAATATTCTTTACTTTCCGGATGCCTGCCGGCAAGAAGAACAAAAAACTGTCTGCTTCTTTTGTGAAACGTGGTACTCCAGGCGATAAAGGCTGGTTGCCCTGTGCCATAACAAAAATCTTGTCAGCCAAGTCTGGGATTTCTTTTATCAACAGGGCTTTGGCTTTTTCATCGAATACGTGAACAGCATCCGCTCCATGCAAAGAAGCCAAAACGTCCATGCGTTTCTTTGGATTAAAAAGATCCTGATTCAAATCGGTTCCCGTAATGGTGACAATGTAATGCGCAGGTTTTTTGTCCAGTTTTTGCAGGAACTTGTAAAAGTTATAAGCATGAAATCCATGAACAATATCAGCAGTTGGGAATGAACGGATAGCATTATCGTCAGTTGCTGATACGATCTTTGTCTCTATCCCTAAACCTTGGAGATTGTCGGCAATGCGTTGAACCGTTATGGTATTTCCGCGAAGCTGCGGGTAATTTGGTGAAGCTAAAACAATTTTCATCTTCTTCATCCTTTAATACAACATTTTGAACGTTTAAGCACTCCCGCTACACTGAATTATCCTAAAGCTAAGTAAGTTTGTCACTTAACTTGCCTTTATTTGGATTGAAAAAAAGATTGCCGTCGAGGGCAATCTTTTTGTTTGGCTGCAGCACCTAGCTTCTCGGGGTCTTAAGTCAAACCGGCAGTGTGGCAAAAAACGCCACACAACCGATTCGTCTTAGCCTGTCAGAGCTACACAGGCGCTTCCGCTTTTCTTATTGTCCAGCTTCGGCACCCAGATTCTAGGGTCATAAGCCACCCTGGCTGTACGGCTGAAAATACGCCGCTTCGCCAGTGCGTCTTATGCCCGTCGAGGGCCCGCAGGATGCGGGTCAGCTAACCGTTGCGACAGGAAGTCGCGTATTTAGGTTAGCATCCTCTTTGGGTGCCTCAGCATTTCTATTGTCCAGCTTCAGCGCCTAGCTCCTCGAGGTCTTAAGTCAAACCGGCAGTGTGGCAGAGAACGCCACACAACCGATTCGTCTTAAGCCTGTCGGAGCTAAATAGGCGCTTCCGCTTTTCTGTATGTATTGGCGGGATTGTGTGGGAATCGAACCCACCGAGCCTGGCACGCAGGCCCCTCAGGGTTTTGAAGACCCAGGAGGACACCAGTCACCCATCCAACCCCATGATGTTGCTGGCCGACCTGTACAAGTTTATACCGAAAAAAAGATCTGTGCAAGAATGGGGATTGCCTAAAGGGGATGAAGAGCAGAGCTCATGCTTGAAAGAGCATTCCTTGAAGACTAAAGTAAGAAGATAAGCAATTAGAGAAGGCGTGTGAAGAAAATGGAAGAACGGTATTTTACCATCGGCATGGCCGGGCATATTGATCATGGCAAAACCAGTTTGACAAAAGCATTGACCAATGTGGAGACAGACCGATTAAAAGAAGAAAAGGAGCGGGGCATATCCATTGAATTGGGCTATGCACCTTTGAGCTTGGAACCCGGAGTTTTTGTTTCGGTTGTGGATGTGCCGGGGCATGAGCGGTTTATTCGCCAGATGATTGCAGGCGTTGCGGGAATCGATTTGGTCGTTCTAGTCGTTGCAGCGGACGAAGGCATCATGCCGCAGACGGAGGAACATTTGGAAATTTTGCAGTTTTTAGGTGTGAAGCGGTGCATTGTTGCTGTTTCAAAAATAGACCGGGTTGATGAAGTCATGCTGGAATTGGTGATGGATGATATCAAAGAGCGATTGGCCGATAGTATTTTTCACGAGGCTCCTTATGTCGCATTAGACAGTCTTTCAGGAGCAGGAGTTGACGAACTGAAGAAGCTTATCGGAATGGAATTGCAGGCCATAGACTTTCGGGATGCCTATGGTTCGTTCCGCTTGCCGATTGATCAGGTCTTTACCGTTCAGGGACAAGGTACAGTTGTTAGAGGAACCATCTATGAGGGCCAGGTTCGAAAATCGGCGCAATTGACGATTTTGCCGGAAGGCATTCCGGTGAAAGCAAAACAAATTCAAGTGCATCACGAAGAACATGAGCAGGCTCGCGCCGGACAGCGGACAGCCATCAATCTTGGCGGCATCGAACGAACCGCTGTAAAACGGGGGGATGTACTGGTAGATTCAGACCATTTTTTGGTGACCGATACCATTGATGTGGTGCTGCAAGTAATTGGGCGCAAGTTCGCTCCGCTCAAGCAGCGGACAGCGGTCATGCTCCATGTCGGTACTTCTGAAGTAATGGGGAAGATGGTCTTTTTCGACAGGAAAGAACTGGAGCAAACCGGTGATGAAGTCCTTTGCCAAATTCGTCTGGATCAAAAGATTGTTGTACGCCGGGGAGACCGTTTTATTTTGCGGCGTCCGAGTCCGGTGGAGACCATTGGCGGCGGTTGGGTCATTCAACCAAATGGGGGCAAGTACAAGTTTGGCAATGAAACCATTGAGTTGCTTCGCCATCATCAGTTGGGGTCACCTCAGGATTTGGTCATAGATGCACTCGGCAAATACGCCTTGCTTGACCAGCAAGGATTGATGCAGCAAACTTCGCTGGATGAACTTACATTGAAAGAAACATTGGCCAAAGGTTTGGCATCCAAGGTTTGGCTGGAAATTCCGCGGTACGGCTACAGCTTGTCCAAAACCTTCATCAAAATAAAAGACGTATTGCTGGCAAGGCTGCAGCAGTTCCACAACGAATTTCCAATGAGGACGGGTATGGGCAAGGCAGAGCTGATTCAATCAGTAAGTGCCAACTATCCCAAAGCTCTCTTGGAATACAGCTTAACCTTATTAATGGAGCAGAACGAAATTCAGCGGTCTGGTCAGTTCGTCTCACTGTCTGTTTTTAGCGCTCACATGCCGAACGAGTGGCGTGCAAGAATGGAACAGATTGTTGCTAAGCTGGAAAAGGAGGGCTTTCAAGCAGCGAAGTGGGAGGATTACTTTATAGGCAGTCCGTTGCCAAAACAGGAAATCGCTGAACTCACTGCCTATTTGATTGAAAGCGGGCAGGTGTATCGGTTAAGGGAAGATACAATGATTCACCGCACAGCTTTTGATCAAGCTTTAACCCGGTTGCAGCAGCAGACAGGATCATCTTTTGATTTAAAGCAGGCGAAGGAAATCCTCAATTTGTCGCGGAAATACATGATTCCGTTCCTGGATTTGTTGGATGAATTGAACTACACAAAACGGACAGAAGACCAGCGCTTTTGGATGGAGGACAAAACATGAAACAGTATTTGCGGCAATTGCCGGCAGTTCATGAGCTGCAGAAAGACCCGCGTTTTGAAAGCTTGAAAGCAGCGTCCAACTTGAATGGTGAACAGCTGACCGAATTTTTGCAGCGTGAACTTGGAGATCTGCGCCAGCGTTTACTGGCAGAGGAGTTGCTGATTGAAGAGGCTGCACCTGATTTTGCAGGATTGCTGTTCCAATCGGCTGAAGCACAAATCAAGCGGTGGCAGGAAGATCGATTGGCGCGGGTAATTAACGGAACTGGAACGGTGCTGCATACGAATTTAGGACGTTCCCGTTTGAGTGATGCGGCTATCGCGCATGCTGTAAGAACGGCAGCGAATTACTCCAATTTGGAATATCGGCTGCTGGAAGGAAAACGCGGATCACGCCACGACATTATTGAAGCATTGCTGGTAGAGGCAACAGGAGCAGAAGCGGCGATGGTGGTAAACAATAATGCGGCAGCGGTGTTTCTTGTTTTAAGTGCACTGGCCAAACGGCGGGAAGTGATCGTTTCCCGCGGCCAATTGGTTGAGATCGGCGGTTCTTTTCGTGTTTCTTCTATTATGGAAGAAAGCGGGGCACATCTCGTCGAAGTGGGAACCACCAACAAAACGCATCTCTTTGATTACGAACAGGCTGTGAATGAAGAAACGACAATGATCATGAAAGTGCATACCAGCAATTTCAAAATAATCGGCTTTACAGAAACGGTTGAAACCGAAGATTTGGCAAGGCTGACGGAAAAATATAGCGAAGTCATCTTTTATGAAGATTTAGGAAGCGGTGCGCTTTATGATTTTAAAAAGCATGGCATCGGTGATGAGCCGCTCGTCCGCGAAGTGGTCAAAAGCGGCGTTGATCTCGTTTCCTTCAGCGGCGATAAACTATTGGGCGGACCACAAGCCGGTTTGATTGCTGGGAAAAAAGATCTGATTGACCGTTTGAAGAAGCATCAGTTGGCACGTGTTTTGAGGGTCGATAAAATGACATTGGCTGCGCTTGAAGAAACTTTGAAAACTTATTTATCCGGCCCCGAAAAAATTGCGGAGCTCCCTACTGTACGCGATATAATCAGACCGGCAGCAGCTATTAAAACCCAGGCAGAGTCGTTTATCGGTCTTTTGCAGGCGAATTCCGCAAAGTACCAGAGCGAAATTCAGGCAAGCACCTCTCAAATTGGCGGCGGGACCATGCCTGGAGTGGAAATTCCGACTTTTATTGCTGCGATTTCACATGAACGTTTAAGTGCAGACCAGTTGTCAAAACGGCTCAGGCAGATGAAGCCGGCAATTGTCTCCCGCATCCAGGAAGAGCGGGTATGCATTGATTTTCGGACCGTTGATTCTTGTGAGATGGATGACTTGTTAGCTGGATTTTTGGCGATTGAATAACGAGATAATACTTGCAAAAAATAAACAGCTTCCGCTTTTAATGCGGAAGCTGTTTATTAGTGTAAAGTGTATTTTTATGGAAAAAGGGAATAGTCCCTATAATCTAGCAAGAACAGTGTTCGAATGGGAGGGGAAACGAGTGAAGATCCTGATAGCGCCTGACTCATTTAAAGGAAGCATCACGGCAGTAAAAGCAGCCGAAGCAATGGCTGAAGGAGTTCAAGGTGCATCTCCCCAAATTACAGCGATTAAGATGCCCATTGCCGACGGTGGGGAAGGGACGATGGCTGCACTGGTTTCAGCAACGGGCGGAAAAATGATAGAAGCGATTGTTGAAGATCCTCTGGGCAGGAAAATTACAGCCCACTACGGTGTGCTTGGCGACCAGGAAACGTGCATTGTCGAATTGGCAGAAGCTTCGGGACTGACTCTTTTGACAGAGTCAGAACGCAATCCTTTGCTGGCTTCCACTTTTGGAACTGGTGAATTGATCATGGCCGCACTGGATGCAGGCTACCGAAAGTTTATTATTGGTCTTGGCGGAAGTGCCACAAACGATGCCGGCATTGGAATGCTTCAGGCATTGGGTATGAAATTTCTGGATAGTAACGGAGTAGAATTAGGACCGGGTACGGCAGCATTGAGTGGATTATCGAAGGTTGACCCCTTTGGGTTTGATAAACGCATTATGGAAAGCCGATTTCTAATTGCCTGTGATGTTGAAAATCCATTGATTGGACCTGAAGGCGCCTCCGCCGTTTTTGGAAAGCAAAAAGGGGCGACTCCTGAAATGGTGGAAACGCTCGATGCCATGCTAACGAATTTTGCTGATATTGTTGAGCGCTTTACTGGAACAGCTTTGCACCATAAAAAAGGGGCAGGCGCTGCCGGTGGAGCAGGTGGAGCGTTCCAGGCATTCTTTTTAAGCGAAATGAAGCGCGGAATTGATCTTGTACTGGAAACCATGAAGTTTGAAGAACAGCTTTTTTATGCTGATTTGGTGCTGACGGGTGAAGGCAAAACCGACATCCAGACCTTGTCAGGAAAGGCCCCATTCGGCATTGCAGAAGTCGCTTATCGGCACAGCAAACCGGTCATCTTAATTTCGGGAACCGTCGAGAGTTCAGATAAACAGGAGCTGGAGCCATATTTTACTGAGATTCATGGGCTAACAGACGATGGGATATCAAAAGAAGATTCGATAGCGCAAGCCTATGATTATGTGAAGGCAAAAACCGAAAAGGTAGTTCGGGCTTATTTGAAAAATCATAGCTTGGGTTGAGATAAAGGCCAAAAGGAGGATTCGGAAAAACCGATCCTCCTTTTTCAAATGGGCAAAATCAGTTGTTCAATAAAGAATGTTCCTGGTAGTCAAAAGCGATATCTGGAAGGATGGAAGGATCAACATTGGCCCAAATCAATTGGTCGCGTGTTTCTTTATCTAATCTGAAGGACATTACAGAAATATTTTCGGCAGAAAAAATCCAGGATAGGGAGATATTGTTCAACTGATTGATTTCGGATAAAGGCTCTAAGATGATTAAGGCATCTTGCCATAATTTTATTTTTGATGAATTTGTCTGAATTTCTTCATCAATATTCAAGACAATCGCCACATTCCAACCCTGGAGTCCGCGAGAAACTGAAATATCGGCAATGTGTTCATTATGGGTATTGTTTTCCCCGCCAAGCTGTTCAATGACAACGGTTTGAATTTGGGTTTCAAGCCTTTTTGCTTCCGGCAATTCGGTTTTTAGCAGCCATCCGCCAGCAATTAAAAAAATAACTGTCGCTACCAGCCAGAGTGCAAATAGCGGTTTTCTTTTTTTCTGCATTCCAGCCATTTTTATTGTCACTCCATTTCACGCATCGTTGCTTACAGTATAAAGGAAATTTGGTTGTTTAGAAAAACTGTTTAGATAACTATTATTTATTATGAAATCCCTTTTTCCAAAAGTGCATGGCCTGCATGCTGAAACGCGTTATACTGAAAAAAGGTTCTTAATGTATTAAGTGTGAAGCTGGCTGGGAAAGAAGGAGAACGCATGGAACAAAACAAAAAGCAGCAAATGCTGCAGCGCTTTATTGACTCACCGGAAAAGGTCAAGGCTTTGTACCGGCGCACGTTGTGGATTGTCGTGCTGTCGCAGATATTTGGCGGAGCCGGATTGGCAGCAGGAGTGACCGTAGGGGCTCTTCTTGCACAAGATATGCTTGGCACGGATCGCTTTGCAGGTGCACCTGTTGCCTTGTTCACGCTTGGATCAGCAGCAGCGGCACTGATTATTGGCCGTTTGTCGCAGCGCTTCAGCCGGCGAACCGGATTGGCTTCAGGATTTCTGGCAGGTGGACTTGGTGCAAGCGGCGTTGTCATAGCGGCTTTATCAAATAATACAGTTTTGTTGTTTGGCTCCTTGTTGGTTTACGGGGCAGGAACGGCAACAAATTTGCAGGCCCGCTATGCAGGAACGGATTTGGCCAACGCCAATCAGCGCGGAACCGCCATCAGCATTGCTTTGGTATCGACAACATTTGGAGCCTTTGCAGGTCCCAATCTGGTCGGAGTGATGGGGAGGTTTGCTGAATCTGTAGGCATTCCTGCTTTAGCTGGACCATTTTTGTTAGCGGCGGCTGCGTATCTGTTGGCAGGTGTTGTGCTGCTGATTTTCCTTCGTCCAGATCCGTTGCTGGTTTCCAAAGCAATAACGAAGCATCAACAAGAGTTTGAAGAAAGCTCATCAAATAAAGCTTCTATAGATGGACAGAGCAATAAAAAAGGCGTTGTGCTGGGCGCCACGGTCATGGTGCTGACACAATTGATTATGTTTGCCATTATGACGATGACGCCGATTCACATGGGGCATTATGGGCATGACTTGGAAGCTGTCGGGTTGGTTATTGGGATTCATATAGCCGCCATGTACTTACCGTCCATTGTCACGGGGGTCCTGGTCGATAAATTAGGGCGAATCGTGATGACGGCAGCTGCTGGTGTAACATTTATGGCTGCAGGTGTTGTTGCTGCTTTGGCGCCAAACGATTCCCTACCCGTCCTGATTGTGGCATTGGCTTTACTGGGGCTTGGCTGGAACTTTGGGTTAATTAGCGGAACCACGCTCATTGTGGATTCGACGCCTCCTTCCACACGCGCAAAAACACAGGGGACCGTTGATGTGCTCGTTGCGTTGGCTGGTGCAACAGGGGGCGGAATTTCAGGGATGATCATGGCGCAGACAAGCTATGCTGCGATGTCTTTAGTTGGTGGGTTTCTGGCGCTGGCTTTGATTCCGGTTGTATTTTGGTATACAAGAAAGGAAAAAACAGGTGGATAAACAACTTGCACAAAAAAAGCGCCGTTCACATTTGTGGACGGCGCTTTTGTAAAAATAAACCTTTATGGATTTGTTGACCAAAGTCCTGCTGATTTCAATAAAACACGCGGATGCAACTTGAGTTGGGCAACCATCATTTCAGCAAGGTCTTCCGGCTGCATAACTTTGTCGGGGTTGCCGTCAGTCAAGTTTGCTTCCACAGCCAGGTCAGTGGCAACCGTGCTTGGTGTTAAGGCACTGACGCGGATATTGTGTTTTCTGACTTCCAGCATCAACGATTCCGTCAATCCCATAACGCCAAATTTCGATGCACTGTAAGCACTTGTTACAGGTGCTCCTTTTTGGCCGGCAGTAGAGGAAATGTTGATGATGTCTCCTGATTGGCGTTCGATCATTTGCGGCAAGACAGCACGCGTCACGTAATACACACCCATTAGATTGGTATCAATAATTCCTTTGAACTCTTCAGGCGACAGTTCAAGAAACTTGCCGAACTTGCCGATTCCCGCATTGTTGATCAAAATATCAATCGATCCCAATTCAGCCAATACATGTTCAACTGCTGCATCGACCGCTTCCGGATCTGCAACATCAGCTACTGCGTATACTGTTTTTACTCCGTATTGTGCCAACTCTTTTGCGACGTTCTCAAGGTTTTCAGCTGTACGGCCAACAAGCCCCACATTTATTCCTTCTGCTGCAAAGGCGATCGCGGTAGCCCGGCCAATTCCTTTGCCAGCCCCTGTAATCAACGCATTTTTCCCTGTTACTTTCTGCATATGGACAGCTCCTTTTATCGTAAATCAGTTTCCTACATTAGTGTAGCAAAGTCCGGCAAGAAAAACTAAATGAAGCGCTCAGGAACAACATGTTGGTTTGTTTTGCATCTTGTTTTATAAAAAGGAACAAAAAAGGCAACAGAAAATTTCTGCTGCCAGTCAATCCACTATTTTAGAAATTGGGTATCAGTCAATAAAGCAAAATTCGATTGTTCTTTCAGGAATTTCTTCCAAGCTCCCAAGAAGAATGCTGGCATTGTTGAACCAAATGAAATTCTATCCGGCCTGTTTTATGAATGAAGTAAAATTTTTATTCGTCGAACAAATTCATGCTCAAATAGCGTTCACCAGTATCCGGTGCGATGCACAGCACTTTTTTCCCAGCGCCTAAACGTTTGGCAAGTTCGATTGCTGCATAGATAGTAGCGCCGGCAGATGGACCGACAAAGATGCCTTCTTCACGTGCCACTCGTTTAAAGACATCGATCGCATCCTCGTCGTTGATCGCCATAATTTCATCGTATACTTCTGTGTTTAAGATTGCAGGAATAAAACCGGGGCTCGTGCCCACCAGTTTATGCTTGCCTGGCTTTCCGCCAGACAGCACGGGAGACCCCTTTGGTTCCACAACGACAACATAAAGTTCCGGAAGATGTGCTTTTAAGGTTTCACCAGTTCCGGTGATGGTGCCGCCTGTTCCGGCTGATGCCACAAACGCATCCAGTGCGCCGTCCATCTGTTCGAGAATTTCCATTGCTGTGGTGGTGCGGTGGATATCCGGGTTTGCTTTGTTTTCAAATTGCTGTGGAATAAAACTGTTCGGAATTTCTTTTTGCAGTTCCAATGCTTTGCCGATTGCGCCAGGCATTTTGGCATCGCTTGGCGTCAATACGACTTCAGAACCGAAAGCCTTCAACAGGTTGATGCGTTCTTTCGTGGCGTTGTCCGGCAATACGAGAATAGAGCGATAGCCTTTGGCAGCAGCAACCATAGCCAGGCCGATACCGGTATTGCCGCTGGTCGGCTCGATGATCGTAGCGCCTTTTTTTAGTAAGCCGTCTTTTTCTGCAGTTTCGATCATATTAAAGGCAGCGCGGTCTTTAACACTTTTGGTGGGATTGAACATTTCCAGTTTGACGTAAACATCTGCCGCTCCTTGTGGAACGATTCGATTTAGTTTAACGACTGGCGTATCGCCAATCAATTCGATGATATTGTTATAGGGTTTCATGAAAAACAACCTTTCTTATATAGTAAAATTTTCAGTTGGCCAGTTTTTGTTATCGCTGAATTTCTTTGCGCATGCATACCGGAGTCTTCTAATTGACGAAGCAAAACATAGACCTTATTGTACTAGTATAACGCAGTTTTGTTAATCATATTGGATTGCTTAGCTGATAAGTGAGGAGAGTGCACCATGGAACACATACCGTTAATTGTCAGTACTGATTGGCTTGAGCAGCGTTTGGAAGACTCCCAATTGCGCATTGTGGATGCGACAACGTTTATGGATATCCCCACAAATGGTGGGCCGCCTTCTGTCCTTTCTGGAAAAACATCTTATGAGAAAGGGCATATTCAAGGCGCGGTTTATGCTGATTTGCTGCATGACTTGTCCGACCCAGAGTCACCATTTCCATTTATGACGCCATCCCGGAAGCAGTTTATCGAAAAAATGACGCAGCTCGGTGTAGGAGATGAGACGTATACCGTCATTTATGATCAAGGAGCGCTTGTTGAAAATCCTGTGGTTGCGGCTTATTGGGCTTCGCGGCTGGCCTGGCAGATGCAGTATGAAGGGTTTGAGAACATCGCAATATTGGATGGCGGGTTGCCAAAATGGAAAGCGGAAGGCCGTGCGCTATCGACTATTCCAAGTAATTACTCCCCAGCAGCATTTACTGGTGAACGCCGCCCAGAGCTTCTTGCCACAAAAGAGGATGTACAGAATGCGATTGATGACGATACAATCGTTTTGATTAACAGCCTGTCGCCCGAGGATTACAGAGGCGAAACGGATACTTATCCGAGAAAAGGCCATATTCCAAGCAGCGTCAATATCTTTTTTGGAAATCATGCCGACATACAAACGAAAAAAGTGTATACAGATGCTGAACTGCGGAAACCATTTGAAGCAATTGGCGCATTGGATCCGGACAAGAAAGTCATTACTTATTGCGGTGGGGGAATCGCAGCCACTTGGACTTCGCTCATTCTCAACAAACTGGGCCAAAAAAATGTGGCCGTCTATGACGGTTCACTAAACGAATGGGCCAGTGATCCATCCTGTATCCTTGTGAAAGAGAGCTGAATTAAAAACCGCATCGCCTGTGTAAAGGCGATGCGGTTTTTAATGTTTAGTCAGCAGCGACTGCGACTTCGATATGCTGAAAGCTTGCGACATCGAACAAACCGCAATCGGTCAGTTTTAAATGAGGGATGACCGGCAATGATAGGAATGACAAAGTTAAAAAGGCATTGAAATGAGTCGGTGCGCCAATCTGCAACAGGCTCTCATCAAGCGCTTTAAGCTGCTGATAAACGGCATCAAAAGGTTCTTCTGTCATTAATCCTGCAACGGCAAGGGGGAGGCTCGCCAGCACGTGGCCATCTTGCACCACGACTAGCCCGCCTTTTAAGTTCTGTACAGCTTCGACCGCGGCTTTAATGTCACTGTCGCTTGTGCCGACGGCAATGATATTGTGCGAATCATGCGCTACCGTTGTGGCGATGGCGCCATTTTTCAGGCCAAGCCCTTGGACAATGCCGAGGCCAATATTGCCAGTGGCGCGATGGCGCTCGATCACAGCCATTTTCAATAGGTCTTTTGCTGGATTTGAAACAAAGTAACCATTCGTAGTCGGTGTTTCGATAATCAAATGTTCTGTGATGAGGTTGTTTGGATTGATGCCGATGACATGCGCTTTCGTGCTGTTGCCCATCGGAATTTGAAAGCCGGTACCAGAAAATTCCGCAACACGTACAGTATCTTGAACCGTAGTGGCATCTGTTTGTTTCTGAACCGGACCTGCATAGCGGCCGCTTTTTGCCGCTAATTGGCCACCTTTATAAACTTCTCCAATCGTGAACTCTTCCAAGCTGTCGAGCAACAGAAAATCCGCATCATAGCCCGGAGCGATAGCGCCTTTTTGACGAAGTCCGAAGCATTGCGCCGCATTGAGGCTGCCCATTGAGATAGCAGTAATAGGATGGATGCCCTGTTTGATAGCAGTCCGAACATTGTAATCGACACTGCCTTCTTCAATTAAATCATCCAAGTGCTTATCATCTGTACAAAACAAGCAGCGGTGAGCGTTTTGTTCGGTTACACCTTCAAGCAAAGCATGAAGGTTTTTAGCAACGGATCCTTCACGGAGCATGACATACATGCCACGTTCTAAGCGCGTAATCATCTCTTCTTTTGAGACACATTCATGGTCTGTCAAAATACCGGCAGATCCATAAACGTTAATATCATTCTCTGATAGTCCGGCAGCATGCCCATCAATTTGATGGCTTAGCAGGAGTTTATCAAGCATGGCATCATCGCCGCGCAGAACGGCAGGGAAGTCCATCACTTCTGCCAATCCAAGAACTCCTTCTCGCTGGAAAAACGGTGCAAGGTCTTCGGCCGACAGCCGGGCGCCTGCATTTTCAAAACCTGTAGAAGGCACACAGGAAGGAAGCATAAATTTTATATCCAACAGAGTCGATTCGGCATCCTTCATCATGTAATCCAGACCGGCAGTACCGCTGACGTTGGCAATTTCATGAGGATCCGTAATGATTGTTGTAACGCCATGGGGCAAGACGACCTGTGAAAATTGCTGTGGTGTTACCATGGAAGATTCAATATGAACATGTGCATCAATCAAACCGGGAGCAATAAACTTTCCAGTAGCATCGATTTCTTCAATGCCTTCATACTCTCCAATGCCGACAATGACGCCGTCGCTGATCGCCACATCGCCCGTGGTCAGGCTTTTGGTAAAGACATTGACAATGGCCGCATGGCGAATGACCAAGTCGGCTTTTCTTTTTTTGTTGGCAGCGTCTATCCGGGTTTTCAATTGAATTTTATTCACGATTGTTCATGCTCCTTTTTAGTGGTTTGAGTTGTGCGAATCGAGGCATGCAGCAGTATTGTTCACGTCCAGTTAACTGAATTGAGAAATAAGCTTGGACTCATTCTACAGCAGATAGAGAATTTGCTCTAGCAAAAAATGAAGAAAGCTGGATGATTCTGCTGCTTTAGAATGTGAGAAAATTTTATTTCGGGAACAGAAAGAGATATAATGGTCAAATCAGTTGCAACTGAATCAGAAAGAAGATGACCCATATGAAGATTTCTCCAATGGCTAAAACCTTTGTCATCGGTTTGGCTGGGGCAGGGCTTTTTGTGGCAGTGGGAGCACCTATGCCTTGGCTGCTCGGCCCTTTATTTGCAGTCTTGCTCATGCAATTATTCACCCCGGTATCACTGAAATGGCATTCGCGCTTTCGTAATGGCGGCTTGGTTGTGGCAGGGTATGTAATCGGCTATGCTTTTACATTTGAAGCCCTGCAAGGAATGAAACAGTATTTCCTGGCGATGGTGCTAATCAACATCGCATTTTTTGTCCTTTTCCTGTTTATCAGTTCATTGATGGCTTCGCGGACAAAAGTAGACCAAGCAACCGCGATGACTTGCTGTGTGCCGGGCGGCTTGTCGCAAATTATTACATTTGCCGAAGAGCAGAAAACCATTGATTTGACGGCGGTGACATTCTACCACGTTCTTCGTGTCCTGCTCATTGTCGCAATCGTTCCGTTTATTGTCGCTAACGGAGGATCTTCGCATGTGCAAGAGCTGGGACAGGGAGATTATTCGCTGCAGTTGGCGGGTTTGCTGGCAATGGGCTACGGTGCGGGTATGTTGGCACAGAAAGTGAAAGTACCGACAGCTTTTTTGCTCGGGCCGGTCTTTCTGATCATGGCATTTAATATGGCTGGTGTAGCAGTGCCGGTCATGCCAGGTTCTTTCCTGCACATCGCACAATTATTCATTGGCATATACATCGGACTACTATTGAAGAAAGAGGATTTGAAATTGACGAAGCGCATGATTTTCTATTCGTTTTTTTCGAGTGCTGTACTCATCGCCTTTGCTTACAGCCTGAGCTTTATTCTGCAAAATCTCTACGGCCTGAGCTTTTCCACCAGCTTTCTAAGTGTTGTACCAGGAGGACTTGACCAGATGGGCATTATTGCTGCATCGGTTCATGCAGACGTAACCGTTGTAACGGCGTTTCAGCTGTTCCGGATTTTGTTTTTATCTGTGTTGATTGTTCCCTTTGTTAAATGGACCGCTGTCCGCAGTGAACAGCGGAAAAAAATTTCTGCGGAAAACGCAGGATAGACAAAAGGCAGCTACGGACATGAGGTCCGTAGCTGCCTTTTCAATATGCTTATTCTTTTGATTCTTTATAAATAAAATAATCGAAGTCAGCTGGCTGTTGTTGGCCGGATAAATCCTGGCATTGCAGTCCGACAAATGCACCGGTGAAAAACCCGCCGCCTTGAATATAGTCGTCTGACAGTGTAGCAGAATTGAACGTAATCGGAAGCGTAATCCAGTTTTCACCATCAAAGGAATACGAATACGTATAGGTCTTTGTTTGGACTTCTACACGCAGATGAACATACTCAAGGTCTTCCGGAATGCTGATTTCTTCTCCTTGAAGCGGTTGGGAGAAGGAGAAATTGTCACATACAGTCAGTTCAAGAATGCGGCCTTTTTCCTCGTGCCAGGAAATTTGAAGAGCTGTCCAGTTTTCTGTGTTGTAATAGTTTACAAGACCGGCACCTTGCTGGAACGTGGTCGGCTGGAAAGCGACCTTTGTTTCAGCAGTAAAGTTGAAATGCTGCCAGCGCCTTGCCACAAATGCTTGAGTGAATTTAGAAGTCAGTGATTCACGGCCGTAGAGGCGGAGGTGCCCCGGATTGTCATTTAACGAAACAATTTCTTCGCCAAGTGGAATGCGCAGCGTTTGAAAATGACCGTTCAACTCGGATGAATCAAAGTCATCCTTTTCGGGGAAATCTGCTGGCCAGACAACTTCCTCAACAGCAGGCCCTTCAATTTGTGAAGCCGGCTGATTGCCGCCGACAACATATGGCCATTCATCTCGCCATTCCAAGCGCTGGATAGCGGTTTCACGGCCCAGTGGACAAAAGCCCCGCGGATCCAATAAAGCCTGATCTTCCTGTGGCAGCGGCCGTCCCGTCAAATGCACCAGGAACCATTCGTCTGTGTGGGTTTGAACAATCGAAGCATGTCCAGCTTTTTGAAGCGGTATTCTCGGATATGGCCATGAAGTAATCAATGGATTTTCAGGGTGGACTTCGTAAGGTCCGTCTATTTGGCGAGAGCGAGCGATCGTTGCCTGATGATCGTATTTTGTTCCGCCTTCTGCTGTCAGCAAATAATAATACTCGCCGATTTTGTAAAGGTGCGGCGCTTCTGTCAATTTGATATCGGTGCCTTTGAAGATGATTTTAGATTCGCCAACGAGCTTGCGCGTGGCCGGATCGAATTCCTGCAGGACGATGCCGTAAAAAGGATGATTCCCAACACGGTGGTCCCAGTACATATTGACAAAGTATTTTTTGCCGGATTCATCATGGAAGAGGGAAGGGTCAAATCCCGAACTGTTCAAGTAAGAAGGTTCCGACCATTCACCGTCGATGGTTTCACACGTCACTAAATAGTTATGGCAGTCCTTCCATTGGCCTTCTGTTACTTTTACATCCGTAAAGATCAACCAAAATTGGCCGTCGCTGTAGGAAAGGGCAGGTGCCCAAACACCGCCAGAGTTCGGATTTCCAGACATGTTCAGTTGGCTTAAGCGATTTAAGGGCCTAGAAATTAAGCGCCAGTTTTTCAAGTCTTTGGAATGATAAATACCTACACCAGGAAACCACTCAAATGTGGAAACTGCAATATAATAATCTTCCCCAACACGGCAAATCGATGGATCAGGGTTAAAACCAGTTAAAATCGGATTTTGGATTATGGTCATTTTTCTTCTTCCTCCATTCAAAATGTGTAAGTGCTTACAAAAAAATGTCGGTAACTTATAACCGATCATACAACACTTAGTCTATTGAGTAAACTAAGTTTTTTAATTAGTTAAGATTTATCTCAATAAAAAAACTGATTTCCGTTGATGGAAATCAGCAAGCCACTCTTTGCCAGTTTTTTCTTACACATCTGTGCTCATTTTTTGTTGCATGCAGACACTAAGGAAATGTTCAATTGAAAAGGCGGATGCACCTAGAGCACTTGAAAATGTGCTCAATTCGGAGAAGCAGATAGTCAAGTCATTTTGCTGAAACCATAGTGCCTGGTTTGAGACACGATCCGTCAATGTTTTGTTCAGCCATTTATAGGAGGAAGCCATTCGGTTGCCAATAATGACTTGCTGTGGGTTAAAGCTGTTAATAATGTTATTGATGCCCACACCAAGATAGTCGCCAGCCTGTTCGAACAGCGATATTACTTTTGGATTTCCTTGTTCGGCAAGCTCTAAAAGATCACTCAATTCCAGCTCTTTTCCAGTTAACGAAGAAAGATTCATTTTCTCGGCTGCTGTCAGCAAAGCTTGTTCTGACGCAAATAATTCCCAACAGCCTTTATTGCCACAGCGGCATGTCGGACCGTTTACTTGGATGGTCATATGCCCGAGCTCTCCTGAAAAGCCATTCGAGCCTTTGTACAACGAACCATTTAAAATTAAGCCGACGCCTATCCCAATTCCTGCGCTGACATAGATAATGTGCTCAGAATCTTTTCCAGCACCGAATTTCTTTTCTCCATAAGCTCCTGCATTTGCCTCGTTTTCAATGATGACTGGCAAATTGTATTTAGTTTCAAGCACTAGCTTTAAGTTCAAATTTTTCCATTTGAGGTTGGGGGCAAGCAATATCTCCCCATTGTTATCCACGATCCCCGGAACGCCAACCCCAATTCCCACGATACCATGTGGACTCTCGGGTGCGGACGCTATTAAATAGTCGATGGTATGGAAAAGCTGCATTTCAATTTCTTCATAAGATAAGTTTTTAAAGGTGACTTCTTTTTCATTGCAAATATTGCCGTTTAAATCAGTCAGCACGCCCAACAAATAATTGACACCAATATCTATCCCTACGGAATACCCGGCCTTCTCATTGAAAAGCAGCATGACAGGGCGTCTCCCGCCGCTGGATTTGCCAGGTCCAAATTCATAAATCAAATGATCGTCAAGCAAGTCATTTACTAGGGAGGACACGGTACCTTTGTTTAACCCAACTTGTTGAGCAACAGCTGCCCTGGATATAGGGGAGTGGTTAATGATTTTGTTCAAGACCAGCGATTTGTTTCCTTCTTTTACTACATGATGATTCCACGTCTTATTTTCTCTAATGTGCACAACAACCCACTCCTTCGATCTTCTAAACTTAAATTAACTTCACAATAAGAATCTGTCAAAAAGATTCGACATGGCCAAGCATCAATATTTTTACTTACAGACTCCGTTCGACTGAAAGACAGTGGGGTAAAAATCCCTTTGGCCAACCAATAAAGTTATAAAATTTCAGATAAGATATCTTTATATTGTACCGCCATTTTGTCACTTTGAGCAATAAAGCTTGATTTAATAGCAGTTTATCACGAAAATAAAACTTTGTTTAGCCACTAGACTAACAAAAATAAATTTGCTACAATGAAACCGCATACAACAATCTGAAAATTGTTGTAATACTAAATTGAACGAGGGGGAGAAAAAATGGGGACTAAGAAAACGCTTACACTTTTATCATCCGCTTTTGCTTTGTCTATGGTATTAACAGGTTGTTCGGATTCTGGTGAAACAAGTGACGCATCAGGGGCAGCTGACAAAGAAATAAAATTCATGCATTTATGGCCGGAAGGCAGTTCGAAAAAACATTATGATGTAGTAAATGAAATTATTGCTGAATACGAAGCAGAAAATGAAGGGGTGTCAGTCGACCTCGAAGTATTGAGCAACGAGCAATACAAAGATAAGTTGAGAGTTCTTTCTACTTCTGGCGATCTTCCGGATGTCGGCTTGACTTGGGCAGCAGGATTTTTAGAACCTTATGTGGGCGGCAACATGTTTGCACCGCTTGATGATGTCCTTGAAGAAGAGTTGAGCGACGCATTTGTTCCTGGAACAACAGAAGCTTATGCATTGGATGGAGCTACTTACGGTCTTCCACTCGAATTGAATATTGTTTCTTTATACTATAACAAAGCAATGTTCGAAGAGCAGGGCATTAAACCTCCTGAAACATACGAAGAACTTGAAACAGCTGTAGCAGAATTCAATGAAGCTGGAATTCAACCAATTGCACTGGGCAACCGGGATTCATGGACAGGCTCTATGTGGTACATGTACTTGGCTGACCGAATTGGTGGAGCAGAAGTTTTGAACACAGCAATCGATCGTTCCGGTTCTTTTGAAGATCCAGCATTAATCGAAGCAGCTGCAAAAACACAAGAACTTGTAGATTCAGGTGCTTTTGTCAATGGATTTAACGGACTTGCTGACGAAGAAGCCAAATCCATGTTCATGAGCGGACAATCTCCAATGTACTTGATCGCAACTTGGGACCTTCCTAACTTTACAACGAACGAAAGTGTACCACAGGAATTCAGAGATTCTATCGGCTACCTTAACTTCCCAACTGTCGATGGGCAAGGAGATCCGAGCAGCTTTGTTGGTGGTCCTGGAGTAGGACTATTCGTTGCTGAAGAATCAGAAGTAAAAGAAGAAGCAAAAGATTTTGCTGCTTATTTTGTTAAAGCTTGGGGAGAAGAAGCAGTAACCAAAGCGGGTGTAATTCCTGCTACTAAAGTGGATGCTGAAACTTTGGATCTACCAGATATGTATGTTGACATCTTAAATGAATTAAATGGTGCAACAAATATCACATTATTTGCAGATGTTCAGATGAGCCCGGATGTGGCTCAAGTGCATTTGGATTCCATCCAGGCCCTTTTTGGAAATGAAATAACTCCAGAAGAGTTTGCTGAAAATCATGAAGAAGCTCTTTCAGCAGAATAAGTTAAACAGCAAAAGTAAAATCTAATTAAAAAGAGGGGGCATATCCTAAGCAACGGATTGTCCCCTTGTATTTTCTAAGATATGGGGTTGAATTGGTATGAACAAGGTAATGTCGAATAAGTTCTATATCGCGTTTTATATTGCACCTGCTCTTCTCCTGCTCTTAATCCTCGTTTTCATTCCCCTATTCCTGTCAGGGTATTATGGCTTGATGGATTGGGATGGCATAGGAGAAAAAACCTTTATCGGTTTAGAAAACTACATCACTGGAATACAGGATGAGCTGTTCTGGAACAGTGCGTTCCATTCGTTCCTATTAGCAATCTTTTCTACCTTGAGTTTGATCATTTATTTGACTGTCTCGTTTATACTGGCTTCTAAAATTAAAGGGGCAGATTTGCTGCGTAAAATCTATTTGATTCCAATGTTGCTGTCTTCGGTGGCAATTGCACAATTATGGGTAAAAATTTACAACCCATCAAACGGCATCTTGAATGTCTTCTTGATGAGTATCGGTGTAGAAAATCCACCGCTGTGGTTGGCAAATCCCTCTATTGTCCTGTTTGCGATATTTGTTCCGATTTTATGGCAATATGCCGGTTTCTACATATTGATCTACTATGCAGCTTTAAAAAATATTCCGGAATCGCTGATAGAGGCGGCCAGAATTGACGGCGCTACACCTTTTCAGATTGCAACGCGGATTAAATTGCCGCTGATCAAAGAAGTAGTGAGCGTTACAATTGTTCTGGCGATTGTCGGTTCTCTCAAGTATTTCGATTTGATTTATGTAATGACGGCCGGCGGACCAAACGGTGCCAGTGAAGTTATGGCATCTTATATGTACAAACTGGCATTTTCCAACTACAACTTTGGATACGGCAGTGCAATCGGCTTCTTGCTGCTGATCATCACGTTGATTGTTACGTTTATCGTACGCAAATTGACGGAATCGAAAGATAAACTCGAATATTAAAGGAGGCGCGAAAATGGGCCGCATTGGTTACTTTTTTCTTTACCTGGCGTTGATAATTGTTGGGTTGTTCCAAATCCTGCCGCTGATTTGGCTTTTCCTATTTTCTTTGAAAGACAATAATGAAATCTTTTCGGGATCTCCGTTTGCTCTGCCATCCGAACTCCGATGGGAGAACTACCAAAAAGTCTGGGACGGTGGGATTGGAACCTATTTCTTCAATAGTGTCTGGATCACGGTACTGGCCATTATTTTGACGGTTCTGTTTGCGAGTATGGCGGCTTTTGCCATCACAAGACTAAAATGGAAACTAAGTGGTTTAGTGCTGGGCTTGTTTATGGTCGGCTTGATGATTCCGATTCACTCGGCATTGATTCCACTGTACAGCATGTTCTTGAGCGTCAATTTGATCGACAATCCGATATCGATCGTCATCACATATACCGCCTATAACCTGCCTATTACGCTAATGATCTTGCTTGGCTTTTACTACACGCTGCCGCATGAAATTGAAGAGGCTGCAGTCATTGACGGCTGTTCTATCCATCGCATGTTTTTCCAAATCATCTTGCCGATGACTACGCCTATTTTGGCAACTACTATTGTTATTAACATGATCTACAACTGGAATGAATTTGTTTTTGTCAATACTTTCATCAGCTCAGAACAATATAAAACACTGACAGTTGGGATACAAAACTTTATCGGTCAGTACATGACGGATTGGGGAGCAATTGGTGCTACTTTGGTCATTAGCGTCCTGCCGATTATTATTGCCTTTATTTTCTTTAGCAATAAGGTAGTTGAAGGAATTTCATCAAGTGCTGTAAAAGGATAAAAAAAGCTTCACACCTTAGGAGAGAGACTCCTCTTGGTGTGAAGCTTTTTTTTGTGTTTTGCTGAACGCACTCATTGCCATCCACATGGTCAGAAAAGCATATAAACTGCTGCCAAATAAAAAGGCTAGCGCTGGCAGCAAGGTCATAATATAAAACAGCGGAACCAGACAAAGAATGATGACAGCAGTAGCTGCTGGATTGACCAGCATCAGCAAAAATGCATTTTTGATAACGTGCGGTACTTTGATATCGTAATGCACAAAAACCGGAAATACATAAAATGAAAATAGGGTAGATATCAGCATAAACGCAAACAAGGGAATATGCGTCCAATTCAGTTGCTCATCCGGGCTTGACTGGATATACAGGATATCCAAAACAATAAGCAGCAGGAGCACCGAAATGAAGACGCCCAAAATATTGCTTTTTACAAAATCCTTTTTGTAGAAGTTCCAAAATGTTTTAAACAGAGGAAGATCCGTATTGCCTTTTAGCCATTCGCGGCACATGGCAAACATGGAGGTGGTGGCAGGGTAAAAACCAAACAGGATTCCTCCCAGAAGTGTAAAGAGCACCCACAGTAAATTCAAATAGGCCAACCGTGTAATCCATTCCAATGCCAGGTAAATATAGCTGCTTGCTGTGTGCATTAATAAATCGCCTCTATCCCATATTTCATAATCTGTAAAATCATACCTCACGGATCAAAAAAAATCACGAAACTACTTACAATTACTTTGTTTAACCAATGGACAAACTAATTATAACTTGCTATAATCCTTAATGAAAGCCTTTTCATCAATTAGTCTAAATATTGGTACATATGATTAGATTTAAAACTACATTGGAGGTATGGAACATGACACATTTCACTGGCATTGAAAAGATAAAATTTGAAGGAGCAGCTTCAAAAAATCCATTTGCATTTAAATTCTACAACCCTGAAGAGAAAATAGGCGGCAAAACGATGGAGGAAACATTGCGTTACGCTGTTTCTTATTGGCATACATTTACAATGGATGGTTCAGATCCGTTTGGTGCAGGGACGATGGACCGTACATGGGATCATTTAAAAGGAATGGATTTAGCAAAAGCGCGGGTTGAAGCATCTTTTGAGTTTTATGAAAAATTGGATGTGCCATTTTTCTGTTTCCACGATGTTGACATTGCACCAGAAGGCAGCAACCTGCGCGAGTCCAACAAGAACTTGGATGAAATTGTTGGAATGATCAAAGAATACATGAAAGACAGCAAAGCAAAATTGCTGTGGAATACAGCCAATAACTTTACGCATCCACGTTTTGTCCATGGCGCAGCTACTTCGAGCCATGCAGATGTATTCGCTTACTCTGCCGCAAAAGTGAAAAAAGGGCTCGAAATCGGCAAAGAACTCGGCGCAGAAAACTATGTGTTCTGGGGCGGCCGCGAAGGCTACGAAACGTTATTGAACACAGACATGAAGCTGGAACTGGATAATTTAGGCCGCTTTTATCACATGGCTGCTGACTATGCAAAGGAAATCGGTTTTGACGGCCAATTCTTGATTGAACCAAAACCAAAAGAGCCTTCCACTCATCAATACGATTACGACGTAGCAACTGCACATGCATTTTTGCAAAGCTACAAGCTGGATGATAAATTCAAATTTAATATCGAAGCAAACCATGCCACATTGGCTGGCCATACATTTGAACACGAGCTGCATTATGCACGCATCAACAACATGCTCGGCTCTGTCGATGCTAATCAGGGAGATCCGCTATTGGGATGGGATACAGATGAATTTCCGACTGATTTGTGGTCAACTACGTTGGCGATGTACGAAATTCTTCAAAACGGCGGGCTTGGCCGCGGCGGCTTGAACTTTGACGCTAAAGTTAGAAGAGGGTCATTTGAACAGGCTGATTTGTTCCACGCACATATTGCAGGGATGGACGCTTTCGCTGTCGGATTGAAAGTGGCTCAGCAACTGATTGACGATAAAGTTCTTGAAAATGTTGTGAGCAACCGCTACGAAACGTACACAAACGGAATTGGACTGGATATCGTTAATGGCAATACAGATTTCCATAAGCTTGAAGACTACGCATTCGGTATTACCGATATCAAGCAAACTTCAGGACGCCTTGAGCAAATAAAAGCGACAATCAACCAATATTTGCTGCAAGCTTTCGCAAAATAAGAAATTTTTCAGGCTGGGAGAGCTGACCATATGAACTATGTAATTGGTGTCGATTTAGGAACAAGTGCGGTTAAAATTTTATTAGTAGACCAGCTCGGCAATGTTGCGAAAACAATTTCAAAATCTTATCCATTGATTCACGAAAAAAATGGGTACAGCGAGCAAGATCCACAGCATTGGGTAGACCAAACAGCTGCAGGATTAAAAGAATTGTTAAGCACTTTTGATGGAAATGCAGAAGATATTGAAGGCATCAGCTTTTCCGGACAAATGCACGGACTGGTTTTGTTGGATGGGGAGAATAACGTATTGCGTCCGGCTATTCTATGGAACGACACGCGGACAACGGTGCAATGCCAACAGATTTACGACGTGGTCGGGGAACGACGCTTGCTGGAAATTACAAAAAACCCTGCATTAGAAGGATTTACATTGCCGAAAATTCTATGGGTCCAAAAAAACGAGCCAGAGCTTTTCAAAAAAGTAAAATCCTTTGTGCTGCCGAAAGATTATTTGCGCTATAAAATAACAGGCAAGCTTGAAATGGAATATTCAGATGCGGCAGGAACCTTGTTGTTGGATGTCAATCATAAACAGTGGAGTCGGGAAATCTGCGATTTGTTAGAGCTTGATGTTACTATATGTTCACCATTAGTGAATTCGCACGATGAAGTAGGAACTGTAATAAATGAATTCGCTGAAGCATCTGGGCTGGCTCAATCGACTCGTGTGTTTGCGGGCGGTGCAGACAACGCCTGTGGAGCTATCGGTGCTGGAATTTTGGAAGAAGGCAAAACATTGTGCAGCATTGGAACATCAGGTGTTGTATTGTCTTACGAAGCTAGAGGAGATAAGGATTTTGACGGCAAGGTCCACTATTTCAACCACGCAGCGCCCGGTGCTTTTTACACAATGGGTGTCACATTAGCTGCTGGCTATAGCTTGTCCTGGTTTAAAGATGCATTTGCTCCAGAAGCATCATTTGATGAACTGTTGGGCGATATTCACAATGTGCCTGCTGGATCGAACGGATTGGTGTTTACGCCTTACGTAGTTGGGGAAAGAACACCACATGCAGATGCTGCGATTCGTGGCAGTTTTATCGGCATGGATGCCTCGCATCGCCGGAAAGATTTTGCACGTGCAGTTTTGGAAGGAATCACGTTTTCTTTAAACGAATCGATTTCGATTTTTAGAGAAAGCGGCAAAACGATTGATACGATTGTGTCCATCGGAGGCGGAGCCCAAAATGAAGACTGGCTTCAAATGCAGGCAGATATTTTCGATGCCAAAATTGTTCGCCTTACCAGTGAACAGGGTCCTGGAATGGGTGCGGCTATGCTGGCGGCTTTCGGTTGTTCGTGGTTTCAAACTCTCCAAGAATGCGCAGACGCATTTCTGCAGGAACAAGAAACTTATTTGCCAATAGAAGAAAATGTACAGACTTACAGCAAGCTGTTTCCAATTTATCAAGAGGTCTACGGGCAAACCAAAGATTTGAATAAGAAACTTTTGGAATTCCGCAAGTAGTCGACAAAATAAAACCTCAACTCCATAGTTGAGGTTTTTTCTGTAAAGAAAAACCAATCTTAAAGAAGAGGTGAAGACAAATGAACTATCGTCAACTTGGCAATACCGGCATGAAAATAAGTGAATTGAGCTTTGGAACATGGGCAATCGGCGGTTCATGGGGCAACACCAATGACGAACAATCATTGAAAGCATTGGAGTACGCCATGGAAAAAGGTGTGAACTTTTTTGATACGGCAGATGTCTATGGCGATGGCCACAGTGAAGAACTATTAGGCAAGGCTACAAAAGGAAAGCAGGACGAAATCCATATTGCCACTAAATTTTGCCGTGCAGGAGATATTCATGACCCGCAAACCTACTCAATGGAACAGGTTTCCAACTATGCCGAGGCGAGTTTGAAACGTTTAGGACGGGAGCAAATTGACTTGTTTCAAATTCATTGTCCACCAATGGAAATTTTGCAAGACGGCAGTGTTTTCGAGGTGTTGGACAAGCTGAAGGAACAAGGGAAAATTCGCTCTTATGGTGTCAGTGTGGAAACAGTGGAAGAAGGGCTGTTATGCCTGGATAATCCAAATGTCAGCAGTTTGCAGGTGATCTTTAACCTATTTCGCCAAAAGCCGCTGGAAGAACTATTCCCGAAAGCTTTAGAGAAGAATGTTGGAATATTGGCCCGTGTCCCGTTGGCAAGTGGCTTATTGACTGGTAAATTCAAAGTGGATTCACAATTCGAATCAGACGATCACCGGAACTTTAACCGTGACGGGGAAGCTTTTAATGTTGGAGAAACATTTGCGGGGCTGGAGTTTGCGAAAGGCGTAGAATTAAGTGATCAGCTTGCTTGGATTGCAGAGGAAAGAGGCAATCGCACGCAAGCCGCATTAAAATGGATCTTGCAGCAGGAAGCCATCACATCGGTTATTCCTGGATTCAGAAATGTTTCGCAAGCAGAAGACAACTTAAAGGCGTTGGATGCGAAGAACTTTTCTCCTGAAGAGCTGAACCAATTGGCGCAGTTTTATAAAGAATATGTACATCCTGAAATAAGAGGAGCTTATTAAAAAAGCTTTACCGCTGGGAAGCAGCAATGCTTTTTAGCGGTTTGTTTAACAATCGAAGAGTTTTAAAAGGAGAGAACAGGATGCAGAAAATTCGTTGGGGAGTTTTGAGTACAGCACACATTGGCAGAACACAAGTGATTCCTGCCATAGGGCGCGCAGATAATGCTGAAATTGTTGCAATAGCAAGCCGAACCAGTAAAGTTCATGCAGTGGCTCAGGAATTACACATACCGAAAGCCTATGAAAGTTATGAAGAACTGCTGGAAGATCCAGACATTGATGCTGTCTACATCCCGCTGCCAAACCATTTGCATAAAGAATGGGTCATTCGCTCGGCACAAAAAGGCAAGCATGTTCTTTGCGAGAAACCTTTTGCATTAAGTGAAGCCGAAACAGAAGAAATGATCGCGGCTTGTTTGGAACACGGTGTTAAGTTCATGGAAGCATTTATGTATCAATTACATCCTCAGCATGCACGAGTAAAGGAAATCGTTGCTTCAGGTGAAATTGGTGACATCAAGCTAGTGAAATCCAGCCATTCATTTTACCTGCAGAATCGGTCAACGGACATACGAATGGAGGCGGCCATGGGCGGAGGAAGCATCTATGATGTCGGGTGCTATTCGATTCAAGTAATCCGTCATTTAGTAGATGCTGAGCCTGTAGAGGTCATGGCCCAAGGAGAAATCGATCCAGTCCAAGGGATTGATTTGACTGGAATTGTCCACATGAAGATGAGCAACGGAGTCCAAGCTTTATTCGATTGCAGCTTTAATATGGTCAGCAGAAATGAATACGAACTGATTGGCACTGAAGGAACCATTAAAGTGCCATTTGCTTTTCGTCCGGACATTAATGGCAATACAGGAATCATCCTTGTTCAAAAAGATGGAACTGTACGCGAAGAAAAGGTGCAAGGAGATATTTACCGGCTGGAAATTGAGAACTTCTCTAATGCGGTTTTAACAGATTCAGCACCAATCATTACACCTGACTCTACAATAAAGAATATGCGAGTCATTGACGCGTGCTACGAGTCATTAAGAACCGGACAGAAAGTCGGTGTGAAAGCTGGAAACTAGCCGTTAGAAAACTTATGAAAACAACCGCAGGCTGTGAGGAGCCTGCGGTTGTTTTCATGATTTAATAGTTGTTTGGCAGACCAATTGCCATTCCCGTGATTTATGGGATATAGAGTTCGCCTTGGCCAATAACAATTGCTGTGCCGCCAATTTTAACTTCCTCATATTTTTGTTTTTTCTTAGTGATGGTGATGTCGATAAAACTGGACCTTCCCATTTCAATTCCTTGTTCGCTTCGAATAGAGTATCTCTCTTCCTGGTTGCTTTCGACTACGCCATGTTCAACAAGAAATGCACCAAGTGGGCCGCCAGCTGCACCAGTTGCTGGATCTTCCGCAATGCCCATAGCAGGAGCAAACATACGGCAATGGACAGTAGATCCATCGTGTTCTGTTTCTGTCGTAAAGGCAAAAATATGCTGACGGTCGGTATCGCCGCTGAAATGGCGCTCCCAGACATCGGTTCGGAAATTGATTTCTCTCATAGCTGCAAGAGAACGTAGAGGGACAAACAGAAACGGCAGACCGGAAGAAATGGTTTGGATGGGAAAGCGGGTATCCAGTTCACTTTTGGGCAACGACAATAAATCCGCAACAAGAGCTTGTCTTGTCAGTGATTCTCCAAAAACAGGCAAGGGTTGGATCATTTCTATCTTCATGATTTTTTCGCCCTCCTTATGGACCGTTACAGCGATATCTCCCAACCCTTCTTCAATGGTCCATTCGTTGAGCCCGTCTTGTGAAGGAAGCATTTTGAGGTAAGCCATAACAAAAGCCGTCCCGATTGTAGGATGGCCGGCAATTGGCAATTCTACCTGAGGCGTAAAGATTCTAAGGCTAACTTGATTTTGTTGCTTTTTGGGAGGACAAATAAATGCAGTTTCCGATAAGTTCAGTTCATTGGCAATCTGTTGCATAGTTTTGGAATCCAATCCCGTTCCGTCGTGAAAAACAGCCAGCGGATTGCCGCCAAAAGCTTGAGTGGTAAATACGTCAACTAAGGTATATTTTAAAGTTTTCATAGATATCCTCCTTTTGTTCGAATAGTAAGACTTTATTGTTTCTTTGTATCAGTTAACGGCTGAAAAGTCCACCAGCTTTGATTGCAATTGAGCTCTTTTGAGAATAAAGTAAAAGAAGTGGAATTATACAGAGAAGAGGGACGCATGTGAAAAAACAAATTGTGGTCATTGGCTTGGGCCGTTTTGGCAGCAGTGTCTGTAAAGAACTGTATAGCTTGGGGCATGAGATCATGGCCATCGACACAGATCCGGAAAAAGTCGATGCTTTAAGAAAGTACGCGGCCTACACCGTTATCGCAGATGCAACTGATGAAAATCAGCTGAAATCCTTAGGTGTACGGAATTTTGAACATGCGATTGTAGCAATTGGAGACAACCTTCAAGCCAGTGTGCTGTGCACACTTATGCTGAAAGAGCTTGGCTTGCCAAAAGTATGGGTCAAGGCACGTGACCTGCAACATGAAAAGATATTGGACAAAGTCGGTGCGGACCGGGTGATTCAGCCGGAAAAAGAAATGGGCATCCGTGTTGCCCATCATGTCGACTCAGATAAAATCGTCGACTATATCGACCTTTCCAAAGACTACAGTATTATCGAACTGGTCGCATCTGGAAAAATGGCGAATAGAACATTGGTCGACTTGAACATCCGCGTGGAATTTAACTGCATCGTTCTGGCCATAAAAAGACTAGAAGATGTCAATATTGCACCGGCGGTAGATGATGTTGTCGAGCAAAATGATGTATTGATTGTGATGGGCCATAAAGAAGACTTGAAACGTTTGGAAGAAAAAGCATTGTAACTATAAAAGGCCGACTCATTTATGAGCCGGCCTTTTATTTGGAAATATCGTTTAATGAGTTTTTCATCGGGAATAGTGCTTATAAAAAGAGCGGACAAATTGGGTATTGCACATAGAACGGAGGGACTGGGCTTGAACGTCAGAATAGAATGGAACTATAAAACGCCGAAAGGCCTGGAAACTACTTTCTTTTCAGAAGAAATGCCGGCAGCTGCAGCGATTGCGTTTGCTGAAGACTTGGAGCGGACCGGCCGTTCCAAGCATATTGGCTTTGTAGACAAATTTGACAGCAGCTGGACCGTGAAGGAAATGAAAGCCTACTTAAAAGGAATTGAAACCGAACCACATAATGTGACGGTCTATTTTGATGGAGGCTACGACCGGCAGACGAGAAAAGCTGGAGTTGGCTGCGTTGTATATTATGAACAAAGCGGAAAATCCTATCGGCTGAGAGCGAATGCCATTTATAATAATTTAGCTTCCAATAACGAATCGGAATATGCTGCGCTGTATTTTTCCCTGCAGGAACTTGAATACCTGGAAGTTCATCATCTTCCAATCCGATTTTTGGGAGATTCCCGAATGGTTATTGAAGGATTGGACAATGAATGGCCGGCAGCAGAAGAGCTGCTGGAACCCTGGATCAGCCGGATAGAGCAGAAACTAGCACAGTTGGGCATTCAGGCTGACTACAATTTAATCCCGCGGAAAGCCAACGCAGAAGCTGATAAACTCGCTACACAGGCCTTAAACGACATTGTCATAACGGCTAAAGCGGAAATCATTGCTTAAGGAGTTAAGGGATAGATATTTACGTGGCCGAAGAGAAAGGAGGCTGATCCGGCTAAGTTGTGGCATGCAAAGCTGCTATTTAAGCAGTCTGCTCCTGTCGCATATAAGCAATTTAGTTCTTTGTGTTCAAAAATCAGAATACTCTTTTTATTGCTTGCAGAATTGGAAGTTCTAGGTTATAAATAAGTTGTACAATACTTGTGCAAAAACTACACACATGAAGGAGAGGGAAAAATGAAGAAAATTTTAGTTTCATTCTCTGTTGCAATGGCTCTTGTGTTCTCGTTGCTCGCTTCTGGAGTTATGGCTGATAGCCACACCGCGAAACTTAGAGTGGTCCATGCTTCGCCGGATGCACCTGCTGTAGATGTTTATGTCAATGGAGATTTAACACTTGAAAATGTACCTTTTAAAGCAGATTCCGGTTATTTGGAAGTACCAGCTGGAACACATGATGTAGAAGTTTTTGCAAACGGAACAGAATACGCTGCGGGTGAAGGCGTACTGCAGGCAGACTTAACAGTCGAAGCTGGCAAAGCCTATACAGTTGCTGCAGCAAACTTGCTGGAATCGATTGAATTTGTCGTTGCAGAAGATTCAATGGAAGTAACAGAAGGACAAACGAAAGTTCGAGTTGGACATTTGTCTCCGGATGCACCAGCCGTTGATGTTGGCGTAATTGGCGGAGATGCCTTGTTCAGTGGAGCAGAGTTCCCTGGAATTACGGATTATGCAGAATTAGCTCCGGATACGTACGACTTGGAAATTCGTTTGCCGGATGGAACACAAGTGTTGCCATTAGAAGGTACGGAGTTAGCTGCTGATACGGTTTATAGTATCTTCGCAGTAAACACAGTGGACTCACTGGAAGTGATTGCGCTTGTCGATTACGAAGCAGCAGGATCTCCAGATGGCATGCCGACTACAGGTCTTGGAACTCCTGACCAATCACAGGCTATGTGGTTACTATTAGGTGGCGCCCTGGTCTTAATTGGAGCGAGTACCCTTGTATGGAAAAAACGTTTTCAATAACAAACTCTTGCTAATTCTGGTAGTTGCCATGCTTGTGGGTTGCCAGCAGCCGGTAGATGAGGTCAGTGTCCGTTCGGAAAATGTGGGATTTACACTGGATGAACCGGCTACTGTCAATATTCAGCAACCAACTCCAGCCGAAAATCCAATTAACGGATTAAAACGAACCGGCATACAGCCAACATCTCTAAACATTCCTTCAATCGATCTGGAAGCACAAGTCCAGCATCTGGGAACTACAGAGAATGGTGAGATGGCGGTACCGGATAATATTGAAGACGTCAGCTGGTTTTCTCCGGGATACGAGCCAGGCGAAAATGGCCGTGCCGTTATTGCCGGACACGTTGATGGTGTGGAAGGTCCAGCAATTTTCTGGGATCTCTCCAAACTCCAATTGGGTGATGAAGTAATCGTACAGGCTGAAGAGAGAACTTTAACATTTAAAGTCCATACGATGGAATCAGTTCTACTTGATTTAGCAGATGTTTCAAAGGTTTTTGGATATACCTCGTCACCTGAGCTGGTTTTGATTACCTGTTCAGGAACTTATGATTTTGATCGGGGTACAAGAGAAGAGCGATTGATAGTTTATGCGAGTCTTGTAGAAGAATAAATGAAAAGGCACTTCGATGTTCCCTTAGAAGGAACATCGAAGTGCCTTTTTGATTATCCCGCAGAATGGGGCCGATTCACTGTTTCCATTGTGTTTTTAGGATTTTGGTAAGAAATGATGCGGATCAGTTGATCTGCCATTTGATGCGGCGTAAAGGCAAAGCCATCATTGACCCACTCAATAACCAAGCCAAACAGTGCATAAGCGTTATAGCTGCTGAGCAGACTGTGATCAATGGAAGGGTTCGGCATCAATTCCGCCAAATCGCTTTGAATCAAGTCTTTTAATACTTGGCAGATGCGATTTTGAAAACCCGGAAGCACATTGGAACTAGTAATAATGGTATAAAAACGTGAATAGCGTTCAACATGATCAAATATTTTTATAGAAGAAGCCGATATTTTGCCTACATCAAAATTGGGAATTGTCATATACGGATCTCGGTAAGAACGGACAAGGTCTGACAAAACATCTTCGATTAACTCATGAAGCAGTTCTTCCTGGGTCGGGTAATGCTTGTAGAACGTTCCGCGATTTAAGTTCGCCAATTGAACAATTTCTGTGATGGTAATGCTTTTAAATTCTTTCTCCTCCATTAAAAGGATCAAGGCATCTTTTAATGCGTTTTTCGATTTATTGATTCGCCGGTCTTTTTTCACCAGCAGGACCTCGCTTTCTTCATTTGTTTTGTGGAGCTGCACAAAATCAAATCTCTCTGTTCGTTTTTCAACATTTCACACTAGATTTGTTGATTGATAACTAAAGTATAGGCCAATATACTGAGAGTGTATAGATGGAAGCGTTCTCTTGTAATCCAAAATAACCGATAGAAAAGGAGACTTAAAGTATGAAACTTGAAGGAAAAGTAGCGATTGTAACAGGTGCAGCATCAGGCATGGGGAAAGCGATTGCAGAACTTTACGCAAAAGAAGGCGCAAAAGTAATCGTTTCGGATATTAATGAAGAAGGTGCGGCACATGTAGCAGCGGGTATTACAAGCAACGGCGGCGTCGCACAAGCAGTCAAAACAAATGTTGGCAACGTTGAAGAAATTGAAGCGATGATCAACTTGGCTGTAAGTGAATATGGCACATTGGACATTCTGGTCAACAATGCAGGGATTATGGACAATTTTGAACCAGCCGGAGAAATCGAAGACGCCAATTGGGAGCGCATTTTTTCAATCAACACAATGAGCGTGATGCGTTCAACCCGTAAAGCATTGCCGATTTTCCTGGAGAAAAATAAAGGCATCATCATCAACATCGCTTCAGCAGGCGGATTGTAC
This sequence comes from Planococcus sp. TJ-307, assembly GCF_058268435.1. Lineage (NCBI taxonomy): Bacteria > Bacillati > Bacillota > Bacilli > Caryophanales > Caryophanaceae > Planococcus > Planococcus sp. TJ-307. The sequence goes on along the minus strand of NZ_JBZDOJ010000003.1, from coordinate 38,733 downwards.
GGAGCACGCGCAGGAGCTACGTACACCGCTTCAAAACATGCAGTTGTCGGCTTCACCAAAAATACCGGTTTCATGTATGCAAAAGAAGGTATCCGCTGTAACGCCATCGCACCAGGTGGCGTAGAAACCAATATCAGTTCGTCCATGACATCCATCAGCGAAATGGGAATGGGGCGTACGCAGGCGGGATTGGCCTTGAATCCTCGCAATGGTAAATCAGAAGAAATCGCTAAAGTGGCATTATTCCTAGCATCTGACGATTCGAGTTTTGTCAACGGCACAGTTATAACGGCTGATGCTGGATGGACTGCTTACTAATTTTTTTGTGCTTACGCCAGTCAATTTCAAGAAATTTATGAAGGGAAATGGCAAAGAATTGAACAAAGAAAAAATCTGCAGAAAATCAAGAATGAAAAATTGCAGTTTTTTCTGCGGTCGTGGTATTGTCTACTATGCCACTTATTCTTTTTTTAGATTGAGTGGATCATTTACAAACATACACAAACAGAAAATTTTGGCGAGTTTTCTAAAAATAGAGGAGTGGTAATATGTCAGCTGCAAGTAAACAAGGTGAAGTGAAATGGCGTGAACTGTTTATCGTTCTGGCCATCGGTCTCATTTTGTGGTTTATACCTACGCCTTCAGGATTAGAAGCCAAGGCTTGGCAATTGTTCAGTATTTTTGTAGCAACGATCGTCAGTTTGGTCATCAAACCAGTTCCAATGGGAAGTACGGCTATTTTTGCATTAACGGTCATTGTATTGACCAATACCTTGACGCTTGAAGAATCCTTGAGCGGTTTTCAGAACACGACCATTTGGTTAATCGTTATTGCATTCTTTATTTCGCGTGGATTTATCAAAACAGGTTTGGGGACGCGGATTGCCTATGTTTTTGTACGGATGTTCGGAAAGAAAACATTGGGGCTATCTTATTCGATGTTATTCAGCGACCTTGTGCTGGCTCCAGCGATGCCATCGAACACTGCGCGAGCAGGCGGAATCATTTTTCCCATCATCCGGTCTTTGTCAGAAACCTATGATTCCAGAGTGGAAGATGGAACCGAGCGGAGAGTCGGCGCGTTTTTGACAAAAGTATCTTTCCAAGGGGACATGATTACGTCTGCCATGTTTGTAACTGCGATGGCGGCCAATCCTTTAGCTGTCCAAATCGCACAGGATATTACAGGAGTAACCATCACTTGGGGCGGATGGGCATTGGCGGCAATTGTTCCTGGTTTGATCAGCCTTATTCTGATTCCTCTGGTGATTTACAAGCTTTATCCGCCAGAGTTGAAAGAAACGCCAGAAGCTACAGTGATTGCAACAGAAAAACTTAAAGAAATGGGCCCTCTGAAGAGAGAAGAAAAGTACATGATCGGTGTATTTGTCCTGTTGCTTGTTCTTTGGATTTTCGGTGATAACTTTGGCATTAGTGCGACTGCCAGTGCCTTTGTAGGATTAAGTGTTTTATTGCTGACGCAAGTGTTAACTTGGTCGGATATTAAGAAAGAAGAAGGGGCATGGGATACGCTGGTATGGTTTGCTGTGCTCGTGATGATGGCAACCTACTTGAATGTCCTCGGCATGATTCCATGGTTTAGTGGATTGATGCAAGACTCGGTAAATCAATTGTCATGGATGCCGACCTTGATCATTTTAGCAATTGTTTATTTTTATTCGCATTATTTTTTCGCCAGCAATACAGCGCATGTCAGCGCCATGTATGCCGCTTTCTTATCGGTTATCGTAGCAGCGGGAGCACCGCCGTTATTGTCGGCACTCATTTTGGCTTTTTTCAGCAATTTGTTCGGCTGTTTGACGCATTACGGTGCAGGTCCAGCTCCCGTCTTTTTTGGAAGCGGTTATGTCAGCCAGCAGAAATGGTGGCAATTGGGCTTTATCATTTCACTAATCCACATCGTGGTTTGGATGGGTGCAGGCGGATTGTGGTGGAAACTACTAGGTCTTTGGTAGAATGACTGCAAAAAATAAAGAACATTAAGGAGCGTGCAGCATATGAAAGTGGCAATCATTGGGGCAAACGGAAAAGTAGGCAGCAAGTTAGGGCGCATCTTAGCCGATAGCGGAGATGAGCCTTTGGGCTTTATCCGCAAAGCCGAACAAGCTGAGCAGCTGGAAGCACAAGGCATTCAAACCGTCTTGGCTGATTTGATTGAGACATCTGTCGAGGAATTTTCACAGCTCTTGAAATCTTGCGACGCTGTCGTATTTTCAGCAGGTGCCGGCGGGGCAGGAGAGGAATTGACCACCGCCATTGATGGCGAAGGATTGAAAAAAATTACAAAAGCTGCCGAACTCGCGCAAGTTCGCCGCTTATTGCTGGTGTCGGCTTTTCCAGATGCAGGCCGTGATCAAGAACCCGTAGCAAGCTTTGAGCATTACATGAAAATTAAGCGCCAGTCTGAAGTGGATTTGGTAAAGACTGCATTGGATTGGACAATTTTGCGCCCTGGAACTTTGACGGACGATGCTGGAACCGACAAAGTAACTTTGGGCTATACCTTAATGTATGACACCATTTCACGCGAAGATGTGGCGGCTGTACTAGCTGAATTGCTCAAACATCCTCAAACGGCTGGTCAAATATTGGAAGTGGTTCAAGGACAAGAAGCAATTGAATTAGCCGTAAAGAAAAAAGCAGGAAAATAACGGTGGAAATTACTTTCCTTAGTTAAAATCGCTGCAACCTTTCCAAGTTTTACAGCGTTCTATTTTAGTCGAACAAAAGAAATTTTCTTTCATCAAGAGAGGCGCAGGCACTTATTTTACTAAGGAAAGCGGGATTAGCAGACATGGATTGGTTTGATTTATTGAAGGCATTAATTTTAGGGTTTGTCGAAGGCATGACTGAATTTGCGCCGGTTTCTTCTACTGGACATTTGATCATCGTCGATGATATGTGGCTGAAATCTCAAGAGTTTCTAGGGAAATATCCAGCGAATACATTTAAAATTGTCATTCAGCTGGGATCGATCTTAGCGGTTGTTGTGGTATTTTGGAAACGGTTGTTTAGCTTGGTGGGCTTGTACAAAATTGAAGGACAGCAGGCAAATTCAAGCTTCAACCTTTTGCACGTTATCATCGGCATGTTGCCGGCAGTAGTATTTGGATTTGCGTTCAAAGATTTGATCGATGACCATTTGTTTGGCGTCGAAACGGTCATTTACGCATTGGTTGCCGGATCGATTTTAATGATTGCTGCAGACAAGTTCGGACCCAAAAATCCGACGGTCAATTCATTGGATGAGATTACCTATATCCAGGCGCTGAAAGTCGGGCTTGTGCAATGTTTGTCGTTATGGCCAGGGTTTTCTCGTTCAGGCGCCACCATATCAGGCGGGGTTCTGTTTGGTTTAAATCACCGGGTTGCCGCAGACTTTACGTTTATTATGGCGGTTCCGATCATGTTCGGTGCAAGCCTGGTATCGGTCTTGAAAAACTGGGATACGCTGTCGTTGGATTACCTGTCTTTCTATATTGTTGGCTTTGTCTCGGCCTTTGTTTTCGCGTTAATTTCCATCCGTTTCTTTTTGAAATTGATTTCCCGCATCAAACTGATGCCTTTTGCCATTTACCGATTGGTGTTGGCAGCTGTGCTGGCCATTATCGTTTTTCTTTAGTAAGCAAAAAGGAGCTTCCATTTGGAGGCTCCTTTTGTTATGTCAAACTTTCGGCAGCTTTTCTACCAGCGAAATAAATTCCCGTGAAACATAGGGAACATACCGGTTTTTCGCCATGATGATGCCGAGTCTCCACGGGAAGGTATTCGTCAGTGAAATCATTTTAAAGGGACCGTCCTTAACGCGGTCGCAAATTAGTTTCGGCATCAGTGTGATACCCAAATTCTTCTCCACCATACCGACAATAAAATCCCATTGCGAACTTTCGTAGGCAATTTTTGGCGTAAACCCTTCACTGATGCAGAATTCAACTGTTCGGCTATTCAAAGTAAATTCCTTGCTGAGCATCAGGAAAGGATCATCTTTAAAGCAGATCAAATCAGTCAAATCATGGTGGGCAAGCGGATGGGATTCGTGGACCAGCAACTTGATTTCTTGGTCGACAAATGGCACGACATCGTATTTCTCACTGTCAACGGGAAGCATGACAAACCCCAAATCCACTTCGCCTTCGTAGACTTTTTTTTCAACGGTTTTGGCTCCATCCTCTGCCAACATGATGGTGACATCTGGATAGGCGCGTTGAAATTCAGCAATGATGGTTGGAAAAAACAGGGTACTGATGACCGGTGGCAGACCAATTTTAATTTTTCCTTTTTTCAAGTTCATGACGTCATACAGGGATGCCGATAAATCATCGAGGCTATGGATGATTTTTTGGGCTTGCGTGTAAACCACTTCTCCCGCATCGGTCAAACCGATTTGGCGGGCAGAACGATCAAACAGTACTACATCCATTTCATCCTCCAGGTTTTTGACCATTTTGCTTAAAGTGGGTTGTGTTACATGAAGAGCAAGAGCGGCTTTTGTAAAACTTTGGTGTTTGGCGACTTCCACAAAGTAGGTTAACTGGCGAATGTCCATATGAACCTCCTAACTTATAACTAATTGTTATAGAACTTATAATTATTATTCATTTTACCTATTCTTTGCCTAGTTGTACACTAATGAAAGTAGTTGAGGATCTAAATATTTAGATAACTTAATCGTTTTAAGTAAGCGTTTACAAAAAGGGGGATTTTATATGTTGAGTATGTTTGGAATGGTTGGGGGACTTGTTCTGCTCATTGTGTTGACGATGAGAGGCATGAACTTGTTGATTGCGGGTCCGTTGTCAGCATTATTTGTGGCAATCTTTAGCGGACTGCCATTGTTTCCACAATTAGTCGGAGAAGGGGAAGCGAATTTATTAACCAATTATATGACCAGTTTTTCTGGATTTATCACCTCATGGTTTCCGATGTTCCTGCTTGGGGCAATATTTGGTAAAGTAATGGAAGACAGTGGAGCTGCTGACAGCGTATCGAGATGGCTGGTTGGCAAGTTCGGCTTATCTAAAGCCGTGCTGGCAATTGTCATTGCCTGTGCGGTATTGACATATGGCGGCGTCAGCTTGTTCGTTGTCGCATTCTCCGTTTTTCCAATGGCACTCAGTTTGTTCAAACAAGCAGATCTGCCACGCCGGTTTATTCCGGCTGCTTTAGCATTAGGCTCGGTAACGTTCACGATGACATCAGCCGGTTCACCGGAAATTCAAAACTGGATTCCGATTGAATACTTGAACACGACTCCTTATGCAGGATGGGAAGTCAGTATTTTAGTAGCCGTTTTTATGGCCGTGTTCGGCTATTGGTGGCTAAAGCGGATGATTCAAAAAGCTGTCAACAAAGGAGAGCGCTTTGAAGCACGTTCGACAGATCCGGTTATTGAAGATCGTGATCTGCCTAACCCATTAATGGGCTTGATCCCGTTGCTGGTGGTACTGGTAATTTCATTCATCTTCCATGATTCATTGATGACCTCTGCGTTAATTATCGCCTTGTTGGGCGGTGTCATCACAACGTATTTATTAAATCGCAAGTATTTCTTGAACCTTGGCAAGGCTTTGTCTGAAGGAACGATTGGTGCATTGATTGCGATCGGCAACACGGCTGCAGTCGTCGGATTTGGCGGCGTGGCAAAAGCAGTGCCGGCATTCCAAACAGCCGTAGATGCGATGACCAGCATTCCGGGAAGCCCGTTGATTGGCGGCGCCATCGCTGTTAGTGTCATTGCGGGACTAACCGGTTCGGCTTCCGGCGGACAGGTTATCGCGTTGCCATTGATTGCACCGCATTATATTGATATGGGCGTCAATACTGAAGCGCTCCACCGGACAATCGCGATCTCTTCCGGAGCCCTTGATTCATTGCCGCACAATGGCTACGTGGTAACGACCATTCAGGGTATCTGTGGAGAAACGCATAAAGCGGCTTATGGCGCAGTTGGGGCTGTTACGGTTATTGTTCCGTTGATCGGACTGGCAATTGCCATTGTTTTGTTTACATTGGGACTTGGCATTTAACAAAAAGCAGTGGAGGTAATTGACTATGGTAAACAATAAAGTGGTGTTGATTACAGGTGCGGCCAGTGGAATTGGCTATGAAATCAGTGCCGATTTTGCAGAAGCCGGCGCGAAAATTGTCTTAACAGACGTTGATGAAGAAGCAGTAAAAGCTGCTGCACAAGCATTAAAGTCAAAGGGTTTGGATTGCATCGGCATTAGATGTGATGTCACGAGTGAGGAAGAAATCAAAAACGCCATCGAGCAGACTGTTGCGCATTATGGATCGCTCGATGTGCTGATTAATAATGCCGGTTTGCAATATATCGCGCCGCTTGAGGAATTTCCAACCGAAAAATATGAGCTGCTGATTCGGATTATGCTGATTGCACCGTTTATTGCGACCAAGCATGCATTTCCGATCATGAAGAAACAAGGAGCAGGGCGCATTATCAATATGGCGTCCATTAATGGACTTGTCGGATTTGCTGGAAAAGCCGCTTACAATAGCGCAAAACACGGCGTTATCGGATTGACTAAAGTTGCGGCACTGGAAGGTGCAGAGCACGGCATCACCGTCAATGCCATGTGCCCAGGCTACGTGGATACGCCCCTGGTTCAAAACCAGATGAGCGATTTGGCTAAGACGCGCAATGTGCCGATCGAGAAAGTGTTTGAAGAAGTGCTCTATCCATTGATTCCTCAAAAGCGGCTGCTGGCTGTAAAAGAGATTTCGGATTACACAATGTTTTTAGCGAGTGACAAAGCTTCAGGCGTTACAGGACAAGCCATTGTATTGGATGGCGGTTATACAGCACAATAAGGTGCAACTACGATAAAGCCCCGCCCAGTTTTTACGCTGAGCGGGGCTTTGTCGTAGTCGATTCAGTTATTCAAATAGGTGCAGTTTATTCGAAAAAGTCTATTCCAGAAAATTTTCAGTGATTCCGAGAAAGAGGAAGGGCTGTTCCACGTTGGGTGCATGACCAGAAAGTTTAAATTCCATAAAGGTAGCGTCTGGAATAAAAACAGCCGTTTCCCGCCCTTTTTCTGGAGGATTTAAGCCATCAAATGTACCGCTGATTACCAATGTTTCTGCGGTAATCTTAGCAAGCTGCTGGCGAAAATCGAATTTTTCCAAAGCCTCTGCCGCGACGCCTTGTTCTTTCATGTTCAATTGCTGACTGTTTTGAGCTGTCTTGCTGAGCCATTCGTCAATCCGTTTTTGGTTATGGTAAATATAGCTGGAGGAGGCACTGAATTTGTCGATTAGGCTCAAGCCATCAAACTTATCAGCATACCGCTCAAACAGCTCTACCATGGAGGATTGTTCTCCGTATGATTTTGTAGCAACCAGTATCAGTTTTTTGACTTTGTCAGCCTTTTGAATGGCAACACCTTGTGCGATATAGCTGCCCATGGATACGCCAAGCACATCAACAATATCCAATTCCAAGTGGGAAAGAAGGGCGATGGCGTCGTCTATATGATCCTGCAATGTGTACTGATCGAGGCGGCTGGAATTGCCGTGGCCGCGTGAATCAAGTGCAATCACACGGCGCTCTTTTTTGAAAAATTCAATTTCACGATAAAACATAGCCGAATTGCTGGTCAATCCATGGAGCAGAAGAAGTGGACGTCCTTCCCCAATATCTTCGTAAAATAATTCAATGTCTTTGGTTTTGAAAACGGGCATAGATATTCTCCTTTTCAATCGTTTACTTGATGATCTCCTTTTTGTAATACCCTAAATGAAAGAGAATATAGGTTTTGGGGATAAATAAAAAGCCCAATAGAGGTGGTGCACCCCAAAAGTTAGAGTTCAAATCTAACTTTTGGGGTGCACCACCAGAACGTTGGGCTTTTTATTTTACTGCGGTTGACTGATAAAACTTAACTGGATTGTGGTCTGCCATTCTGCCATTTTCCGATGAAGCTGAAGATAACGGCAAGCAATATAAACATGCTGACAGTGATGTACCAAGGGAATTCTGTGATGGCACGGCCAAACGCAGTGTAAAGAATTGCTGGAGCGATTAATCCCAGTGCAGAAATAACCATGTACTCTTTTAACGTTTTGGTCATTTCCATCAAGTACAAGGATAGTAAATGGAAGTGGACAAAAGGCATGATACGCAAAATCATCACCTGTGAAACCGACAAAGTGCGGTCGGGAAAAATCTTATCTTTCAACCGTGCCATTTTCGCCTGGAACTTAGGGAATTTGTTGACCAGCAGATAAGATACCCAACTCATTAAAGTAAGACCGATAAACGACAAAAGAGCGCCTTCAAAAAAACCGAAAAGAAAACCACCGGCAACACAAACGGCAATAACCGGCAGAAACAAAAGCGGCCGCACTAAATGCAATAAAATAAACAGAAATGGTGCCAACCAACCGACGCTATCCATAAATGCTTCGAGGGATTGATCGAATTGCTCCATACGATCCCGACCTCTCTAAAAGTGTTTGCTAATAAGGTAGGATAATCCAAAAAGCGAGTAAAAGCAAGAAAGATGAAAGTTTTTCAGCCATTTAAGTTTATGCGCATCAACAACGGGTAATAGAAGAGGTGGTTCAAAATAGGGGAATGGAAAATTCCCTTTTCAGCAGCCGATGAAAAAGCTGCAAAAAAAACGGAAGGAAGAGATGATGAAAAAAAGTTTAAAAATTGCAAGTGCATTTATTGGAATTGTAGTGGGAGCCGGTTTTGCTTCTGGACAAGAAATACTGCAGTATTTTACAAGCTTTGGCTACTGGGGATTTGGAGCAGTTCTTGTTGCAACCGCGTTGTTCGGTTATTTAGGGATGGTATTGACGCGTCTGGGCAGCCGGATGCAAACAACTTCGCATGAAGATGCCGTGTATGCGATAAGCGGAAGGGTGCTAGGCAAAATAATCGATTATACCCTCATCTTAACTTTGTTCGGCATTTTGGTCGTTATGGTCGCCGGAGCAGGATCGATTTTCTCTCAGCAATTCGACTTGGCGCCAGCATTTGGGCGAAGCATCATGATCATCCTCGTTATTTTCACCATTATGTTGAATGTTAAAAAAGTTATTACCATCATCAGCAGCATAACTCCGTTTTTGGTTTTATTGGTCGTTGGAATTACTGTATACAGCCTGTTGACAATGGATTCAAGTTTTGCAGAACTGGAGCCGGTTGCTAGAGAACAATTGTCTTCGACACCGAATTGGCTATTATCTGCTGTTAATTATGTCTCACTCGCTATCGCACTTGGCGCTTCGATGTCACTTGTGATGGGTGGCGCAGAGAAAGATGAGAAAATCGCAGCCCGCGGCGGCCTGATTGGCGGACTCGGTTTCGGTGTTTTGATTTTATTAAGTTATTTGGCGATATTCTCTAAAGTGGATGTTATCGGGTCTTCTGATTTGCCGATGCTTGCTCTTGCAGACAACATTTCTCCAGTGCTGGGCATCATCATGGCGATTGTTATTTTTGCGATGATTTACAACACCGCAGTTAGCTTGCTGCTGTCGTTTTCGGCTCGGTTCATGCAAATAGGAACAGGCCGTTTCCGGATTTTTGTCATCATTTCTGGTGCTGCAGCATTTCTTTTGAGCTTTCTCGGATTTACGGCGCTCGTCAATTGGTTCTATCCAGTTGTCGGCTACCTGGGCCTCTTATTAGTAGGTGCTCTGGTAGTCGCAGATATTCGCAAAACGGGAAAACCTGCAAAAAAATAAGCTTTGAAAAACCAGCTGTCCTGTAGAGGGAGCTGGTTTTTTTGTGGTATATTCAGGCTAATCATCAGTTGAGATAGCTACTTGAAAAGAGGGATTGGATGAATATATTGATTATAGGCGCAGGCGCAATGGGGAGTTTGTTCGGCGGCCGTTTAAAAGCTCAGCAAGCTGAAGTTATTCTATATAATCGAAAAAATCTGCATGTCGACAAGATCAATCAGAGCGGATTGACGATCATTGAAAGCGATGATCAAGAAACAACGATACCGTTAAAAGTAGTGCAGGAAGTTTCAAAAAAAGATGCCTATGATCTTGTATTGGTACTGGTGAAAGCACATGCCACCAGATTGGTATTGGAAGCTATGAAAGATTCGTTTTCACCGAAAACCTTGATTGTCACCATGCAGAATGGTCTGGGAAATCTGGAAGCAATTGCTGAGCTCTTTCCCAACAATCCGGTTGTCGCGGGAACGATGGGAAGCGGTGCCAGTGTGGAAAGCAGCGGCCAGATTCTTCACCGCGGGTGGGGCAGGAATTACATTGGCCGATCTGAAGACTTGGAGGCACAAGAAAAGCTCCAGGAATTTATCGCCTTGTTGAATCGCTCGGGTCTGGAAACCGAATTGGCAGAAAATGTCCAAACCGTCATTTGGAATAAATTATTCGTTAACGTTGCCTATAATTCGCTGACTGCACTGACCAGATTGAAAAATGGCGATATTTTAAATACGGAGGAAGGAAAATCTTTATTGCGGAGTGTTGTTCTGGAGGCTGTACAAGTAGCCAAAGCAGAAGGCGTATCTGTTGATGCGGAGGAAATCATCCAAAAATGTCTGCAGATGGGCATGGAGGAAATTGGGGCCAATAAGTCATCAATGCTGATGGACGTCCTGCACAACCGAAAAACCGAAATTGATGCCATTAATGGAGCTGTGGCGAAACTCGGCAGGCAACATGGCATCGAGACGCCGTACAATACATTGATTACAGAGCTTATTAAAGTTATTGAAGCAAATTATGATCTTCAAGTCGACTAACTTTTAATGCATTCTGCTATACTTGAGGGATATTGTCCTGAACAACAGGGCTGGTAAGGACGGGATGAATTGAATCGATTAACTGCAACAGGCGATTATATTTATACATACGCCTATACGAATGATGAAGAAGCATTATGCCAAATGGAAATGCGGTCTTTTTTTGGAGCGGACACGAGCGGGAAAATTGTCAAGAGCAACGTAAAAATTGATCCGAGCCGGAGCCCGTTTATCAAGGAACGAATCGAATTGTATTTTGAAGGCGAGACGTTGCAGGACATCCTGGAGCAGTCCGCCGGAGTCGATATGGGTGATGCAACGTTCAAAGTGATTTTTTTAAAAATTAATGGCTTATCTGACGAAAATCAGGTCGACTATTTAGGGAAAAGAGACGTCGAGCGGCAAATTGGATCAGCCATTACCGGCGAAGCGGATGTCCATCATCCAGATGTGACGTTTGGGTTGATTCCTTTGGAGGGCCGCTGGTATTTTGGGCGTTATACGCAAAGCGAACCGGTCTGGTTCAAGCACATGAAAAAGCCGCGGGAGTATTCAACGGCGCTCAGCACACGTGTTGCACGTGCTGTAGCGAACATCGCGGTGCCACAACCGGAAGGCGTCAAAGCTATTGATCCATGCTGCGGCATCGGTACAGTGTTGGTGGAGGCACTGTCGATGGGCATTGACATTGTCGGGCGCGACATCAACCCGCTGGTTGTCGACGGGTCCCGTGAAAATATTGCCCATTTTGGGTTGTCAGGTGAAGTCGTGCTGGGTCCGATAGCGGAAGTCGAAGCAACGTACGATGTGGCCATTATCGACATGCCGTACAATTTATATACACATGCAACACCTGCAGACCAATTGGCGATTTTGAAAGATGCCCACCCCTTTACGGAAAAACTGCTGGTCGTCACTATCGAGAAAATGGACCATATGGTTGAAGAAGCTGGATTTGTCGTTACTGATCGCTGCATCGCAAAAAAAGGGTTATTCCTGCGCGAGATTCTGGTTTGCCAAAAAGCCGTTTAACCGAATAAAGAAGAGCGCCGCGATTTGCGGCGTTTTTTTGTGGTGAAATGTTGTTAGGATCATGTTTCGGGTGGAATGGCTCGTATTTTAACTGGTGTGGATCGTATGTCAGGCCTAATGGATCGTATTGTCGCCGCAATGAATCGTATTCCAAAAATCGCTGAAAAAATAAAGGAGATTCCAAGGGAAAATTGAATACGATAACAGTACCTCATTCGAAAAGGAGCTGCAAACGATGAAATCCACCCAAACAACATTTCCTATCACCCAAGTACGGGAGCAATTTCCGGCCTTGGCCAGAACGTATAAAGACAAGCCGGTTGCTTATTTTGATGGCCCCGGCGGTTCACAAGTTGTCCGTTCGGCAATCGAAGCCATATCAACCTATATGGCAAGAGGCGGCGCTAATCTGCACGGGTCTTTCCCGTCAAGTTGGGAAACTGAAGAAATCATTTCAGAAGCCAGGTTGGCAGTGGCAGACTTTTTAAATGTCCAATCAAAAGAAGTGGCATTTGGTGCCAACATGACAACCTTGACGATTGCCATCGCCAATGCACTCGGCAAAAACTTTAAAACAGGTGACGAAATTGTGGTCACAGAAATGGACCACCGCGCCAATGTCGATCCATGGATCATGATGGCAGAGGACCGGGGCTTAACGGTGCGTTGGGTCAAAGTCGACGCGGAAACAAAAACTCTGGATCTGACAGACCTGGACAATCTGATCAACGATAAAACAAAGATTGTCGCTGTCGGAATGGCTTCCAACGCAATCGGTACAATAGTTGACCTCAAGCCTTTTGCGGAGCGTGCGAAAAAAGTCGGTGCGCTGCTGGTAGCAGATGCTGTCCATGCCGCTCCACATTTACCGATTGACCGGGACAAGTTGCAAATTGATATTCTACTATGCTCAGCGTACAAGTTTTTTGGCCCGCATATCGGGATTGCGGCTATTAAAGAAAAAGTCTTCAAGGATCTGGAGCCTTACAAGCTGACTACGTCGCCGTCCTATTATCCTGACAAACTGGAAACCGGTACACAAAACCACGAAGGCATTGCAGGCATTCGTCCTGCCATTGAGTTTTTTGCTGGATTTGGCGAAGGTGAAACTCGCAGAGAACGTATTTTGTCCGGCATGGAGCAGATTGAGGTCCATGAAAACAGTTTGGCCAATCGATTGCGTGAAGGCTTGTCAGCTATTGAAGGGGTCACGGTTACGCAGGCTGCGGCAGACGTACCAAAAACGCCGACAGTCGCATTTCAAGTTCAGGACATTGAACCGGCAGAAATCTGCAAAGTACTGGCAGAAGACTACAGCATCTTTGCTGCTGCAGGACATTTCTATGCGTCTACGCTTGGTGATGTGCTTGGCGTCAACGACAGTGGCGGCTGGGTGCGGGCAGGGCTTGCACCTTACAGCACAGAAGAGGAAGTAGAGCGTTTGATCGGTGCGATTAAAGCGCAGGTCCTTGCGCTTTAGTATGAATAATCGACTTTTTTCCTTTTGCAGCAGTTGATGGTATACTGGTAGCAACTTGTTCCGTCAACGGAGAGCATTACACCATTTCCCGCAAAGGGAGATGAATAAAGGAGAATGAATTTTTTGAAACAACCGAACAAAGACATCAGCAATTTACCACCGAATTACGACGAATTGAAAAAAGCGGCGAACCGGACAGCAAACTGGAAAGAGCGTTTGGCTGCGGTTGAAGAGCTTGGCAAGTGGAAGAGCGAACCAACAATCGATATTTTGACGCACCGTATGAATCACGATCCTGTTTATCAAGTACAGGAGGCGGCTTATGCAAAGTTAAAAGGCTTCGGTGAAAACGTCCATATGCCGGAACGGAAGAAATTTGATTTGATCAAAGATACGTCCAAAGTACTTGTCCGCATCAAAAAGAGTTTGCCTGCAGACCACAGCTATGAAGAGTTCAAAGAAAAGCTGCAAAAAATGCGTGTGGATATTTATGATACGTACAAAGGCGATAAAGGCGAAGATTTCGAAAACTGGTTGGAAGACCAGTGGAAAGCAGCTCCGTCTAAATAATACCTATAAAAAACCGGATGCCTCAGTGGCATCCGGTTTTTTTATAGGTATTTTTGAATGATCGGGCGTAAACGATAGCCGAACAAACCGGCAAGTACTGCCAAGATCAAATCTTTTGGAAGAGGGACAGCCATCCAGGCCCAAGCCATTTGGTAAGTAAAGCCTTCAGGTGCCGCAAACCATAGCTTATAAGCTGCATACATCCAGTTGGTGCCAATAAAATAGTTGACAGCGGTGCCAACCAGCGCTGCTATGACAAAGCCTTTTTTGCTTGGCCATTTTTCTACGATCAATCCGGCAGTATAGGCGATAAAGATAAAAGAAAGAATAAATCCGAAAGTCGGGCTGATCACGGTATCCATGCCGCCAGAAAATCCAGCGAAAACCGGTACACCGGCAAGACCGATAAATGCATACACAATCATGGAAACAGAACCCATCCGTCTGCCCAGCAGAATGCCTGCCAAAATAGCGAAGAAAGTTTGCAGGGTAATTGGCACACCGCCGATAATCAAAAATGAAGAGATGTTTGCGCCAATGGCCATCAAGGCAGAGAACATGGCGATATGTACCAATTGCAGGGTACGAGAGTGATTGGTCGATCTGGCAGTAGTTGTTGTCATACGGGATCCTCCTGATTTTCAATATAATTTGAGTATACGTAGAGGTCTTATTTAAGTCAACTTATTTTTAATTTAAGTTAACACAAGTGGGGTGAGTAGAAAATTTCCACATAGAAAAAGCCAGCCTATGGAAGGCTAGCTTTTTCTATGTCTTAGAATCCTGGTTTATTTAACAGTTTAAAGATATTGTTTTTGTAATCTTCAACACCTGGCTGATCGAATGGATTGATGTCGAGCAGGTAAGCACTGTAGGCGCATGCGAGCATGTAGAAATACAGCAAGTGGCCCATATTGTATTCGTCGATTTTTGGAATTGTCAAGCTGAGCTGAGGTACGCCGCCATCTAAATGAGCGCTCGATGTACCTTTATAGGCAACATGGTTAAATTCCTGCAACGACAAGCCAGCCATGTAATTCAATTCGTCGCCATCGTTTTCGGCTTCGAAAATTGATAAATCTTCTTTCGCTTCTTGGACCAATAGGAAGGTTTCAAACAAGTTCCGTTTGCCGTCTTGAATATACTGCCCCATGGAATGAAGGTCGGTTGTGAAGGAAACAGAAGCTGGGAAGATGCCTTTGCCTTCTTTTCCTTCGCTTTCGCCAAACA
This sequence comes from Planococcus sp. TJ-307, assembly GCF_058268435.1. NCBI lineage: Bacteria > Bacillati > Bacillota > Bacilli > Caryophanales > Caryophanaceae > Planococcus > Planococcus sp. TJ-307. Next base: position 23,646 of record NZ_JBZDOJ010000003.1, on the reverse strand, counting down.
ATTGCTTCCACCATTCCTGAACAAATGAAAGTTTTGGTTCAAACGTCGCCATCACTTCAGTTGTATAGCCTTCTACATAAAGCTGGTGGCGGACTGCAGCGTATTGCAATGCTGGATTTTCATCCGCGTCGGTGTTGTTGTATAGTTCTTCTGCATTCAAGGCTCCTGCAAGTAAGTCGCGAATGGAGTAGCCCGCCGCTGCAATTGGCACGAGGCCAACAGCAGTAAAAACGGAATAGCGGCCGCCTACATCTTCAGGAACGACAAAGCGCTGGTAGCCATTGGCTTCGGCAAGCGTCAGCAAGGCACCTTTTTCAGCGTCTGTCGTGACAATGATTCGCTCGGCTGCTTCCTGGCCATAGCGTTTCTCCATATAATCTTTCAAGAAACGGAAAGCAATGGCTGGCTCAGTCGTTTTTCCTGATTTGGAAATGACATTGACCACGACACGCTTGCCGTCAAGATGGGCAAGCAGCTGCTTCAAATATTCGCCGCTGACTTGATGGCCTGCAAAAACAACTTCAAGGCCTGATTCTTTGCTGAAGTATGGGTCTAATGCTGATAGTACGGCCTTAGAACCCAGATATGATCCACCGATGCCGATAACGACCAAAACATCCGCCGTATTACGGATTTGTGCCGCCGTTTTTTCAACTTTTTTCATAAACTCTTCATCAAGTGTACTTGGCCAATCCAACCATCCAAGAAACTCAGAGCCTCTTCCTTTTTTGCTGTAAAGATTTTCGTGAATTTCTTTTAATTGTGTTCTTTTTTCAAGTGTTAGTACTGCACCAATAGATTCTGAAAATGTAATTTTAACCATATTCACCCTCCTGTCGTTTGTTTATCAGTTTACCATATTAAAACTGGAAATTGCGGATGTTTTGAATGGGGCATTGTCTAACCTAGTGACTTTTATAAAAAGGAATATGGTCTTTTTCACTGCTATTCCAGAAAGAAACTGTTATCCTTTCAACTTCACGGTATTTATTGGTAAAATAAAGAAAACAATTGGGGGTTATGGGATGGCGAAAAAAATAACAATCGTCTTGGCATTAGTTTTTCTGGTGTTGTTGGCGGGATGCCAGCAACAGGCTTCACCTGAAGAGCGGCTGCAAGCGTACATAGAACAATGGAACACTGGAGAGTTTTCAGAGATGTACAGTGTTTATTTAAATCAAGGTACAAAAGAAGCGTATGCTCCGGAAGACTTTGTTGAACGGCAGCAAAAGCTGTATGAGGACTTGGCGATTGAAAATGTCGAAGTGACTTATACAGAGCCTGCGGAAGATACTGAATGGGATACCGAAAACCCGGCAGATTTTCCAGTCCAGATAAAGATGGATACGATGGCCGGACCGGTCGAGTTTGAAAAGACGATGACTTTGCTGTTTGAAACGCAGGAAGACACGGAAGATTGGTTTGTGGAATGGGACCCTTCTTTTATTTTCGAACAGCTGGAAACGGGTGACGAAGTCCGTGTCACCACAACTGATGCAGAGCGCGGTGAAATTTTGGACCGCAACGAACAGCCAATTGCCATTAACGGGACAGGCTATAATATCGGTGTGGTACCGGAAAACTTCACTGAAGCATCCGCTAAAGAGGAACTGGCAGAAGTTCTCGGACTTTCAGTGGCTGCTATCGATGAAAAACTGGGGCAAAGCTGGGTTCAGGAGGATCAGTTTGTACCCATTTCCAAGGCTGCCAAAAATGATGCGGAGTTATTGGAAAAAGTAGAGGCGATCCCAGGCGCCACTTATCAGGAAACTGCCATGCGCGAATATCCATACGGAGAAGCATTGGGCCATTTGAGCGGCTATATCGGGCCAATCACAGCTGAAAAACTGGAAGAACTCCAGGATCAGGGCTATACTTCGACCGATTCAATCGGCAGAAGAGGTCTTGAGCAAACACTCGAAGATCGCCTTCACGGCAAGAAAGGCATGAAAATTCTTATTCAAAAACAAGGCGACAACGCAGAAGAGGTAATGGTTGCTGAAACCGCTGCTGAAAATGGAGAAACAATTGTTCTGACCATTGACGCAGAGTTGCAGAAATCAACTTTCGATTCGATGGAAGGCGAAGCGGGAACGAGTGCTGCAGTGGATCCGGAAACTGGTGAAACGTTGGCATTGGTTAGTTCCCCAGCTTATGATCCGAATGAATACATGTTGGGCATCAGCGAGAGCCGTTTTGAGGAATTGAGCGAAGATCCTTTAAATCCATTATTCAACCGCTTTGGAGCGGCATATGCACCAGGGTCTACCATCAAGCCAGTGACTGCCGCAATCGGTATGGAAGCGGAAACGCTTGAGCCTGCGGAAGGCCTGCAGATTGATGGCGCAACATGGCAAAAAGACGGTTCCTGGGGAGATTACCGGGTCACCCGCCTGCATCCGGAAGCTCCAAATCCAATTGATCTAAACAAGGCATTAGTATACTCGGACAATATCTATTTTGCCCGCCAAGCACTCCAAATGGGCAATGAAACTTTAGTCTCCGGTTTGCAGAGCTACGGCTTCGGTGAAGAGATTCCATTCGCATTGGAGCTTCAGTCTTCGCAAATTTCAAATGAAGGTACTTTGGGATCTGAAGGCCAGCTTGCTGATACTTCATTCGGGCAAGGTCAGATGTTGACCAACATCCTTCACTTGGCTTCCATGTACGAACCGTTTCTGACAGATGGCATCATGTACAAGCCGTTGCTGTTTATGGATGAGGAAAAAAGCCAAGTGTGGAAAGATGGATTGCTGAGCGCAGAAAATGCCGAAATTCTTCGTACAGGCATGCGTAATGTTGTAGTGGATGGCTATGCGCAGTCAGCCAATAGCCCATCCGTGAAAATTGCCGGAAAAACCGGTACCGCTGAACTAAAGGGTGCGATTGGCGAAGAGGGGCAGGAAAATGGCTTTTTTGTTGCCTACGACTCGGAAAGCCCGGATTTTATTCTGGCCATGATGATTGAATCCATTGAAGACAATGGTGGCAGTGATTATGTCGCAGGATTCGCCGCCAAAGTATTTGAAGAATATGGAGCCGAATAAAGAAAGCCAACAGCCACTAGCAAGCACTCATTGCTAGTGGCTGTTTTTAATCGAATTATCGATTAAACGCTGCTTTAGATAGCAGGAGTTTCCATGGAAATATTGAATAGAATGAAGAGTGAATTGTTGCGGGATTAGGGACTAGCAAATAGGGGGGGATTGGATGGAATTCAAAAACTTAGGGGACACGGGCCTGAAGATATCAAATATCAGTTTGGGGACCATGGCTTTTGGCCGCTGGATTGATGAACAGGCGTCTCATGAGATTATGGATGTTGCCTTGGAACAAGGAATTAACTTGATTGATACCGCTAATTTTTATGGCAAGGGCCAGGATGAAGCTTTCAAATACGGTACTGGGGAATGCGAAGAAATAGTTGGCAGGTATTTGAAAGGCAAACGACATGCAGCGGTATTGGCAACCAAAGTGGGTTTGCCAATGGGAAAAGAGCCGAACGACAAAGGCTTATCAAGGCATCACATCATGCAGCAGGCAGAAGATTCATTAAGACGGCTGCAGACCGATTGGATTGACCTGTACCAAGTGCACCGTTTTGATGATAGTACGCCATTGGAAGAAACTTTGTCAGCTTTAACCGATTTAGTGAAGCAAGGAAAGGTCCGCTACATCGGCTGCTCGAATTATGCAGCATGGCAAATGGCAAAAGCGAGAGGAATCAGCGATTTAAAGGGATTTGAACATTTTGTGTCGAGCCAGTCGCAATATAATTTATTGTCGCGTGAAGTGGAGAACGAAGTCATTCCTTATTGCGCATCCGAAGAAATGGGACTGCTTGTTTACAGCCCGATGGCCAGAGGCGTGCTGTCTGGGAAATATAAATCAAAAGGCGACATGCCAAAAGACAGCCGCGCAGCGAAAGGCGAAGAGCTGATTCAGCATTACTTTACGGATGCCAATTTTGAAAAAGTATCGGCTTACAAGAACTTATTGGGCGACCAAGGCTATGAGTTATCGCAGTTTGCCCTGGCCTGGACGCTCAATCAGCCGGCAGTCACATCTGCAATAGTAGGAGCCAGCAAAACACAACATGTCTTGGACGCTGCAGAAATCAGCGGCTGGAAATGGACAGAAGGTTTGAAGGCACAGGTGGCAACGATTTAAATTAAGACAATAAACACTGATCAGAAAACCAGTTCGACATTCGTTATTTCCAGCTTAAGGAAGAGGGAGAGGACTTTGAAGAAAACATGGTGGAAAGAGGCAGTAGTTTATCAAATTTATCCAAGAAGTTTTAATGATTCCAACAACGACGGTATTGGTGATTTGAACGGTGTGACAGAAAAACTGGATTATTTAGACGAACTGGGCATCAACATTATCTGGATTTGTCCGATGTATAAATCTCCCAATGTCGACAATGGATACGATGTCAGTGATTACCAGGCCATCATGGAAGAGATGGGCACAATGGAAGATTTTGACCGTCTGTTGGAAGAAGTGCACAAGCGGGAAATGAAGCTCATCATCGATCTTGTCTTGAACCATACAAGCGACCAGCATCCATGGTTTTTGGAATCCCGTTCCTCTAAAGAAAATCCAAAGCGGGACTGGTATGTCTGGAGAGACCGGCAGACCAATTGGGAATGTATTTTTGGCGGGCCAGCTTGGACATTTGATCCGAAAACCAATCAATACTATTTGCATATTTTCACCAAAAACCAAGTCGATTTAAACTGGGAAAACAAAGATATGCGTCAGGCAGCATACGAAATGATCCGCTGGTGGCTGGCAAAAGGGGTTGATGGCTTCCGTGTTGATGCGATCAATCACTTGAAGAAAGACTACAGCGACATGCCAAATCCCCAAAACCTGCCATACGTTCCCGCCTGGGAGAAGTTCACAGATGTAGAAGGCTTGCAGGAAATCTTAGGCGAACTGAAGCATGAAGCTTTTTCAGCTTATGACATTGTAACAGTCGGAGAGGCAAACAGTGCCAAATCTGGAGATATGGAGCAATGGATTAGCGAGCAAAATGGGAAATTTAATATGATTTTTCACTTGGAAGCGCACAATGCGGCAGGCAGCCATATGGATCCAGGAATGGAAGTAGGAGATTTAAAGGAAGTCCTGAACCGTTGGCAGGAAGCCGCGCACGGCGTCGCCTGGAATTCACTTTACATTGAAAACCACGATCGGCCAAGAACGGTTTCCATCTGGGGAAATGACCAGGATTATTGGTTTGAAAGTGCAACTGCGTTGGGGTGTATGTATTTTTTTATGCAAGGTACCCCTTTTATCTACCAAGGTCAGGAAATCGGCATGACCAACGCCCCGTTTGACGATATCAACATGTATAACGACATCGAAACGAAAAATATGTATCGGTACAACCGCAAGGAAGGGGTATCCCACGAAAATTTAATGAAAACCATTAAAAAAATCAGTCGTGACCATGCCCGCACACCGATGCAATGGAATGGCGAAGAGTATGCTGGGTTTTCCAAAACAGAGCCTTGGCTTGGTGTAAACCCAAACTATAAGTGGCTGAATGTTGAGGCGCAAAAGGATGACCCCAAGTCGATCTGGTCATATTACAAAAAAATGATTCACTTGCGCCAAAACTGGAAGGTGCTTGTTTACGGAACAACCCGTTTGACTGATTCCGGATGTCCGGATGTATACGCGTACGTTCGGGAAGACCGCTATACGAAAATGCTGATTGCGTCAAACTTAAGTGAGCGGCCATGTACGTGGAACACCCCGTATGATGCAGAACTTCTTTTAACGAACTACGAAGAACGCGTAAAAGGCGTGTTGCAGCCATATGAAGCATGTGTCTACTTTTTGAAAAAAGAGATTTACTAATACTTGTGATATGCAGCAAACCGTAAAGCCGTTAGTAATAAATGGCTTTACGGTTTTTTATGGAGAGAAATTATTATAGGTACATATAATTGAGTAAAAAGAACTAATTGTCTTTTACAACAGAAAAATGCAAAGAAATTTCCCAATTACGGAAAAATGAAAGTTCTGATAACTTTAGATGAGTGGCAGAGCTATCAAATGAAAATGTGTGAAGGTGCGGGACGCCGCAGTTGGATCCAGGCTGCCATAAACCATAAGTGGAAAAGGGGATTGGATGATGAAGAAATCGGCCAGATTCATTACAACAGCAATGTTGGCAGCTACTTTGCTAATACCGGCAATGGGCGTCAGCGCAAATGGGGATTCCGTTGAAAAAGCGAATGGCACTGAGAAATTCCGTGTATTGGTTGATACAAATGATGACAAAGCGCTAAAGAATGCCAAAAGCCAATATGGCGTGCAATGGGATTTTAAAGGCGAAGGATTCACTACCGATATGAATGCAAAGCAATTTGAGGCACTCCAAAAAAACAAAAATATAAAAGTTCAAAAAGTTCCTGAATTCAGCATTGAAGAAACTTCTTCTGAACCGCTCGCAAAATACTCAACAATGGCCGCAGCCCAGTCGACACCGTGGGGCATCAAAGCTATCTACAACAATGCTAACCTTGCTCAATCTTCAGGAGGAGCGGGCATTAATATCGCAGTGCTCGATACAGGCGTTAATATAAATCACGCTGATTTAGCGAATAATGTTGAACAGTGCAAAGATTTTACGCTTAGTGCCAGCATCACGAATGGTACTTGTACAGATCGTCAAGGACATGGAACGCATGTTGCCGGATCAGCGCTTGCAAACGGCAATGGCGGTTTATATGGAGTAGCTCCACAAGCTGACCTTTGGGCGTATAAAGTATTGGGAGATGACGGATCGGGATCTTCAGATGATATTGCAGCTGCGATCCGTCACGTTGCAGACCAAGCAACAGCATTAAGAACAAAAGTGGTCATCAACATGTCGCTTGGATCATCTGCTGAAAGCAGCTTGATTACAAATGCTGTCAACTATGCTTATAGCAAAGGCGTATTGGTCATCGCAGCAGCAGGTAACTCGGGCCCGGCTCAAGGATCTATCGGCTTCCCAGGTGCGTTGCAGAATGCTGTGGCAGTAGCAGCACTTGAAAATGTTGTCCAAAACGGCACATACCGTGTAGCTGACTTTTCGTCACGTGGATACAGCTCTACAGATGGGGATTATGTAATTGGCAAATACGATGTTGAAATTTCCGCTCCAGGAGCAGCTATTTACTCAGCTTGGTATACGGGCGGCTATGCAACAATCAGTGGAACTTCGATGGCTTCACCTCACGCAGCGGGACTTGCAGCAAAAGTTTGGGCCACTAACCCAAGCGCTACAAACGTTCAGGTGCGTGCTAATCTTCAAAACCGTGCGAGAGCATATGATATCCTTTCAGGATCAGGTGCTGGATATGGCGATGATTATGCATCAGGTTTTGGTTTCTCACGTGTTCAATAACTAGGACATAAATTACTAGGAGCAGCAACCCTGTCTGTAAAGTCAGGGTTGTTTTTTTATGGTATATTTTATTTATTCTGTATAAAAGGGTGAAATTATGAATGTTGGCTCTGTTATAAAATATTATCGGACAAAAAACAGCTTAACCCAGTCCCAATTGGCAGATGGCATTTGTTCGATTTCCCATTTAAGCAAGATCGAATCGAATGCTTACAGTCCCCATGAATCGACCATTAAAGCATTGCTGCTGAAGATGGGGGTGCAACTAAACAGAGAGATGGAAAAACATAAGCAGTTAGAACGAATGATTGGGAAATTTATTGACTGCTCCCTTCATTATGATCTTGAAACAATGCGGAAAATATACAAGTTGCTGGAGTTGGAAAATGATTACATTCAATCCACAGATTTGGTCAATCAATATGAACTTTATAAATTTCGCTTTTACATATACGATGACGACCGTATCAAAGCCGGGCGCCAGAAAAAAATGCTTGAACGCATGAAAGCCTCATTTTTAGCGCCAGAGCACTGGGTGCATCAGTTTTTTCAGTCGCTGTATTGCTCGATGATGGGCGACAATACGAAATCTCTTGAGGTTCTCAATCATCTGGATTTGGGCATCCAAAGCATTCCCCAAAAATTTGAAGGAGAATTTTATTATCAAAAAGCACGAATGCTGGTCCTTGCTGACCGCTATGAGCTGTCGGCGCATTTTGCTGAACTGGCAGTCCGCTCTTTTCAGCTTCACCATAATTACATCCGACTGCTGCATGCTCAAATGTTGTTAGCGATCAATTATACGCGAAGAAATCTGTTGGTTCAGGCAGAAAGCCTATACGAAGTGTTGATTCGAAACACCCATTTGACCAAGCAAACAACATTGCACAATCAAACACTCTACAATTACACAGAGCTGCTGCGGATGAAGAACGCACATGGAGAAGCATTGGAAATTCTTCAAGTATTAAAAGAAAGCATGGAAGACGATACTTACTTCTACAAAGCAGTATTGACTAGTTTGCTAGAGTCAATGGTTGAGACAGGACAGAATGCTTCCGTAATGATTGGCGAGTTAAAGGCAATCAGCAGCAAACCAGAAGATAAGTATTTTCATATTTATGCCAATTACTTTGAAAAAAGAAATTTTTCCCAACCAGATCTTATGGCCTATTATGAGGAAATTATGTTTCCATTTTTCAGAAAACATGGTTACATAAAGGAGACAAAAAAAACTGCTGCGGAACTTGCCATCTATTACAGCAATCAACTGCAGTGGGAACAAGCTTATTATTTTCAAACTTTTTGCGGTGAGAATGGTGGTGAAACAAATTGATGAAAACGAAATTAGTTTTTATGACTCTGGTGTATGCGGGACTGCTGGCTATTGTGGCGTTGAGCGGACCAAACGTGTTGCCTCCAATTTAATGGATTAAAAAGCTGCTCATCCTTGAGCAGCTTTTTTCATTGCCGGGAGTCGCGTATGATAGAGATAAAAAGGAGCTTTTTTATGTATAAAAAGACACAGTATGTTTTTGATGGGGACCGCCCAACTTTCGCAGAAATACGCCAGTACGGCAGAGCAGATTTTTCGGCATTGATCGAAGTTCAAAAAGAAAGTTTTCCGCCCCCGTTTCCAACCGAGCTTTGGTGGAGTGAGGAACAGTTGAAAAATCATGTGGAATTGTATCCGCAAGGCGCGCTCTGCATCGAAGTCGAGGGAGAATTGGCTGGATCGATTACAGCGCTGCTGACTGATTTTGATCCTGCTTACCCCGAACATACGTGGGAGGAAGCGACAGACAATGGTTTCATACGCAACCACAATCCAGTTGGCAAAACCCTTTATGTTGTGGATATTTGCATCAGGCCGAAATACCGTTCCTTGAAGCTTGGACAATTATTAATGCAGGCTTTGTACGAACGAGTGGTCCAGGACGATTTGGAGCGTTTGCTTGGAGGTGGCCGAATGCCGGGGTTTCACAATTATTCAAACCAGCTCAACGCTGAGCAGTATGCAGCCCAAGTAGTAGCAGGGAACATTAAAGATCCGGTCATTTCCTTTTTACTGCGTTGTGGGCGGACGCCAGTAAGTGTGGTACCTAATTACTTGGAAGACGAAGAATCGGAAGGATATGCCTTGTTAATGGAGTGGGAAAATCCTTTTCGCAACAATGAATAAAGCATGTAAACGAAATTTTGAACAGTGACATCAGGTTTTTTATGTAAAAAAACAAGCCATAAATTTTGTGGCTTGTTTTGTATTTTATAGATCAAGACGAAAAGCTTTCACAACGATGCCGTCATCCAGCGGCGTAAAATCGAGTGAGACAACTCGTTCAAAGCCCATTTTTTCGTAAAGGGCGATAGCATTGCGCATAAAGCTTCCGGTATGAAGCCCTACAAATTCTTGTTTGCGAATTTTAGAGAGATCAATGCAATGTTCCACGAGCGCCTTTCCGACTCCTCGTGAACGGAAATCTGGACTGACCGCAAGCAGCCGGATTTCCGGGTATGCAACTTTTTCTTCTTTCCATTCATACGCTTTGGATTCTGCAGGATATAACACCACACTCCCGGCAATTTCTCCGTCGATTTCAGCGACAAATACTTCAACTCCTGGCTGTTGCTCAGGATCAGATGTCAAGTTAGCCTTTAGCAACCCCCAATGCTTTTCTGAAAGTTCTTCCCGATAAGGCAGGTAAGATGCAAGGCGCTGTTCTTTTAATAAATAAAATTCATTGCTTTTAGCTTCTCGGATTAACAAAAGGCCATCTCCTTTTTCTTGAACTTATCAATACTGTCAGAGACAGGCAGAACATATGCGATTTTCTACACGTAAAGTTATTGTAGACAAGCTAATTATATAGAAATATATTGTATACGACAAGAAAGACGAATGCTGTCATTGAATGAAGGCGTATGAACGCAAAAGCGACTTGGTAAATAAAAAATAATGGAATATTATTTTTAAATTCATTGTATTCTGATAAATCTGCTCTATAATATATAGAAAAGAAAGGATAGGATGAATATGAAAAAAGATTTGCGCATAAATAGCAAGGTTTTCAGTGAAGGGGCAATGAGAGCTCCTAACCGTGCCATGCTGCGTTCAGTAGGTGTTACAGATGAGGACTTTAAAAAACCAATGATTGGTGTTGCCAGTACGTGGAGTGAAGTGACGCCATGCAATATACATATTGATGACTTAGCAATCAGCGCAAAAAAAGGCGCTAGAGAAGCTGGAGGCGTACCGTTTATCTTTAATACCATCACCGTGTCCGATGGAATCTCGATGGGAACAGAAGGCATGAAGTATTCCCTTTCAAGCCGGGATGTGATTGCCGATTCGATCGAAACCGTTGTAGGTGCAGAAAGCTTGGACGGGTTGGTGGCAATTGGGGGCTGTGATAAGAACATACCAGGTTGTTTAATTGCCATTGCAAACTCTGAAGTGCCGGCTGTGTTTGTATACGGCGGAACGATTGCTCCGGGGCGTCATAATGGACAGGATATTGACATTGTTTCTGTTTTTGAAGGCGTTGGCCAGCACAATAATGGCGATATCAATAACGATACCCTTCGCAGCATCGAATGCGGTGCTTGCCCAGGAGCCGGATCATGCGGTGGCATGTATACGGCCAATACAATGGCATCTGCGGCCGAAGCAATGGGAATGAGTTTGCCGGGGAGTTCTTCCAACCCTGCAGTGTCTGCTGAAAAATTAGCGGATTGTGAAAAGGCTGGGGCAGCAGTACATAATCTATTGGAACTGGATATTTACCCGAAAGACATCATGACCAAAGAAGCTTTTGAAAATGCCATTACCGTAGTTATGGCATTAGGTGGATCAACCAATGCCATTTTGCATCTGTTGGCGATTGCGCATGCAGCAGAGGTAGATTTGACCATTGATGACTTTAACCGCCTGCAGAAAACCGTGCCGCATTTGGCTGATCTGAAGCCGAGCGGAAAATATGTCATGCAGGATCTGCACCGGGTTGGCGGCGTTCAAGCTGTGATGAAAATGTTGCTTGAGGGAGGCTATTTGCATGGGGATTGCATGACGGTCACCGGCAAAACAGTTGCTGAAAATCTGGAGGAAGCTCCAGCATTGCAAGAAGGACAAAAAGTCATTATGCCTTTTGACAATCCAAAACGAAAAGATGGTCCATTAATTGTTTTGAAGGGCAATCTTTCTCCGAGCGGCGCAGTAGCAAAAGTTTCTGGTGTGAAAGTGAAGCGCCATACGGGCCCTGCCCGTGTCTACAACAATGAAAAAGAAGCAACGGAAGCCGTTATGGCCAATGAAATCAATGAAGGCGATGTATTAGTCATCCGCTATGTAGGGCCAAAAGGCGGTCCAGGAATGCCGGAAATGCTGTCGGTATCGGCCATTCTTGTAGGCAAAGGCATGGATGCATCTGTTGCGCTTTTGACAGACGGGCGTTTTTCTGGTGGTACACATGGCCTTGTCGTAGGCCACATTGCCCCCGAAGCACAGGTCGGTGGGCCGATTGGTTTGCTGAAAGAAGGCGATATTGTCACCATCGATTCGGAGCTCCAGGAAATTTCCATGGATGTGTCTGAATCCGAACTGGCAGAACGCCGCAAACATTGGATAGCTCCACCTCTTCATAGAAAAGGTGTGCTTGGAAAATATGCGCACAATGTTTCTTGTTCTTCAAGAGGGGCAGTTACCGATTACTTGAATCGATAAGCAATGCTTGAACATCAGGATTGTATGAAACTTTAAGTTTTTTGAATTGGAAAAGGGATGTCCTCAATGTGAGGACATCCCTTTGTTTGTTTAAGGTAACTATAATTTGTTTTGACTCAATTTTTCAACCCTTTTGACAGGGGAATCATTTCCATTGAAAGTATTACTTCCAGTACCGCGGTCATTGTTCCACTGGGTGCTTTCTAACTTAAGCAACGTAAACCCTACCTTCTTTTACGTCCTTGCGATCCTTAAATCGCGCCAGTGTGAATAAGTATTCTCAAAAACATTATCGTAGAATGCCAGATTATCAAAATTTACCAGTTACCTTTGTGTTAACTAAACAAGTATCTCATACGCTTTAATCAATGTCAATAGGCAAGTACCAGGTAGAGACCGCAATTAGCAGTTTACAAATCGTTCCGAATGTTCAAGGTTTGTTCTGCAAACTGTCCTTAAAAGGCAGCCCCGAATATTCGTTACTGTTGACTGCTGAACCTATTAAAAAAGCTTGATAAGACTTTTATTTTTTGTCTTTCCTTTATTGGTGTATAATTGTATAAATTACTGATGTGGAAGAAGGAGACTCTTATGGATAAGTACTATGCAGATGACAGTTTGGCATTACATACAGATTTGTATCAAATCAATATGTCGGAGGCCTATTGGGCAGACGGTATGCACGAGCGAAAAGCCGTATTTGAATTGTTTTTCCGCAAACTGCCTTTTGGCAATGGCTATGCTCTTTTTGCTGGATTGGAACGGGTGCTGGATTACTTAAAAAACTTCAAATTTACAGACAGTGATTTGGCATATCTAGGGGAAGAGCTCGGCTATAAGCAAGATTTTCTGGATTATTTGCGGACGGTTCGATTTACGGGAACTGTTTATTCGGTAATGGAAGGTGAATTGGTTTTCCAAAATGAGGCGTTGATTCGTGTAGAAGCACCGTTGGTCGAAGCGCAATTGATCGAAACGGCTTTATTAAACATCGTCAACTATCAAACTTTGATCGCAACTAAAGCAAGCCGCATCAAGCAGATTGTGAAAGGCGAACGGGTTATGGAATTTGGAACGAGACGCGCGCAGGAAATGGACGCAGCCATTTGGGGGACGCGTGCAGCTTACATTGGCGGACTTGAAGCAACCAGCAATGCGCGTGCAGGCAAGAAATTCGGCATTCCGGTAGCCGGAACACACGCACATTCGATGGTGCAAGCATATAAAGATGAATATGAAGCTTTTCATGCCTATGCAAAACGCCATAAGGATTGCGTCTTTTTAGTGGATACATACGATACATTAAAGTCCGGGCTGCCTATTGCCATTAAAGTGGCGCAGGAGCTTGGTGATCAGATCAATTTCCACGGCATTCGTTTGGACAGTGGAGATATTGCTTTTTTGTCCAAAGAAGCACGGAAAATGCTGGATGCTGCTGGTTTTCCAAATGCAGAAGTAGTAGTTTCCAATGATTTGGATGAGTATACTATTTTGAACTTAAAAGCCCAAGGAGCACGTGTGGATGCCTGGGGTATTGGAACGAAACTGATCACCGCCTATGACCAGCCGGCATTGGGGGCAGTTTATAAATTAGTGGCCATCGAAAATGAAAATGGCCAGATGGAAGATACCATTAAAATTTCAGGAAATGCAGAAAAAGTCACTACGCCAGGACTGAAAAACGTTTATCGGATTATCGATAGGGAAAATGGAAAATCAGAAGGCGATTATATTGCCATGCATGATGAAGATCCTGCTTCTGAAGAGCGCTTGAAGATGTTCCATCCTGTTCATACCTTTGTATCGAAATTCGTGACGAATTTTGAAGCAGTCAATATTCATCACAAAGTTATTGAGGATGGAGAGATTATTTACGAAAATCCAAGCCTTAAGGAAATGCAGGCTTACGCAAGAAAAAATATGGACTTATTATGGGATGAGTACAAGCGCTCACTAAATCCCGAAGAATACCCGGTCGATCTGAGCCAGAAATGCTGGGACAATAAAATGAAGAACATCCAGGAAGTACGCCATGCAGTCCATGAATATATTCGAGACTAAGGGGGATTCAGATGTCTACTTTACAACAGCAAATTATTGAAGAACTAAAAGTGCAGCCTTCTATTGATGCAAAGCAAGAAATTGAACGCACGGTGTCATTTTTAAAAGAGTATCTAAAGCACCACTCATTCCTAAAGGGATTTGTGCTGGGGATATCAGGAGGCCAGGATTCTACTTTGCTTGGCAAAATGACTCAGATGGCAATTGATCAGTTGAATAAAGAAACTGGTAGTCAAGACTACGAATTTTATGCTATGCGTTTGCCGTATGGTGACCAGTTTGATGAACACGACGCCAAAGACGCACTTGAATTTATCCAACCGACGAAACTGTATACCATTAACATTAAAGAAGCTGTTGATGCCAGCGACCGCGCATTGGAAAAAGCGGGTATTGAGTTGTCCGATTTTGCGAAAGGCAACGAAAAAGCCCGGGAACGGATGAAAGCGCAATACTCCGTTGCAGCCATGCACAAAGCGGTCGTACTCGGTACCGATCATTCGGCGGAGGCGGTAACCGGTTTTTATACAAAATTTGGTGATGGAGCAGCTGATTTGACACCTCTTTTTCGTTTGAACAAGCGCCAGGGACGGTCTATGCTAAAAGAGCTAGGTGCCCCCGAACATTTATACATGAAAATTCCAACCGCTGATTTGGAAGAAGACAGACCAGCAATTCCGGATGAAATTGCTCTTGGCATCACCTACGAAATGATTGACGATTATTTAGAAGGCAAAAAAATTCCGGTAGATGCTCAGGAAAAGCTGGAAGGCTATTATGTAAAGACTCAACATAAACGGCAACTGCCTATTACAGTGTTTGATGATTTCTGGAAATGACCCATAAAAAAGCAGGATTCCTTTGGGAGTCCTGCTTTTTTTATGCCGAAAGAGGAGCCGAGAAAAATCCGCGCAGTTGAGTTATGCCTCAATATTCGTTATGATTACGGTAAGATTGTGATAATTCAAAACATTTTTTCGAATTGTATTGGAGGAACTATATATGAATGCACAAGAACGGTTGGAACAAGTAATTGATAATATTGAAAAAGTCATTATCGGCAAGCGCAATATTGCCGAGTTGAGTATGGTGGCAATGTTGTCTCATGGCCACGTTTTGCTTGAAGATGTTCCAGGCGTCGGAAAAACCATGCTAGTCCGCGCTCTGGCGAAATCCGTGGGGGCTGATTTCAAGCGGATTCAGTTTACGCCGGATTTGCTGCCGTCGGATGTCGTAGGCGTTTCCATTTACAATCCGAAAGACATGGAATTCCACTTTCGCCCCGGTCCGATCATGGGCAATATTATTTTGGCCGATGAAATCAACCGGACGTCCCCAAAAACACAATCTTCTCTTTTGGAAGCGATGGAAGAAGCTTCTGTTACCATTGATGGCGTCACAATGCAGATTCCAAAACCATTCTTTGTTATGGCCACGCAAAACCCGATTGAATATGAAGGCACTTATCCGCTTCCTGAAGCACAACTCGACCGCTTTTTACTGAAAATTAAAATGGGATATCCGACTCCAAAGGAAGAGATGGAAGTATTAAACCGTGCACGTTCCGCGGCTCCTATTGAAGAATTAACGTCTGTGATTTCTCTTGATGAACTGCTCGAACTTCAGGAACAGGTAAAAACCATCAAAGTGGATGAAACGATTCGTAGTTATATTGTCGACTTGACGAGGCAGACCAGACAGGATTCCTATGTGTATTTGGGTGTTAGTCCGCGTGGATCAATTGCGTTAATGAAAGCCTCGCAAGCCTATGCCTTATTAAAAGGACGAGATTATGTAACGCCTGATGATGTGCAGTATTTGGCGAAATTTGTCTTTGGCCATCGCATCATGCTTCGTTCAGAAGCCCGGTATGACGGCATCACCGCAGAAGAAATTACAGAGCGGATCTTAGCGAAAACTCGGGTGCCAGTTCAAAGGTTAGTTGGCCAATGAGCCAGTTGAAAAAAATTATAAGCCTATGGGGACGGTTACTCCTCGTTTTATTCATTCTTATTTTCACATTTTCTTTTGCAATGTTCCAGGGTGGATTTGTCAGCTGGTTTATTTTTTACATGTCGTTGCCGTTCATCCTGTATTCGGTTCTGCTGACAGTTTATCCTTTGCAAAATGTTAAAGCTTCTCGGGAAATTCATACGGCACAAGTCCGGAAAGGCGGAAGTTTTTCGGCCACGGCCACCATTTACCGAAAAACACCATTTCCATTGCTGTACACGGTCTTAAGAGAACAAACCACTTCGCCTTCCCTGAATAAACAAATGGAAGGCCAGCACCAGAAAATGATTGTTCCAGGATTTCGCAAAAGCTATTCTTGGACGTATACAGTCGACCAAATGCCAAGGGGTGAACACGTGCTGGAAGGGATTCACATGGAAATAGCTGATTTTTTTGGATGGGTGAAAAAAACCCGTCTGTTACCGGCTCAACAAATTGTGTTGGTTTATCCAAATACCGTTGACATTACCTACCGCCCAATGGAATCCCGTTATGACCAAGGCTCAATGGCGGCACCTTTTACGCTCGTGAAAGATACGACAATGGCTAGTGGAATCCGAGATTATCAGCCTGGAGATCGTGTTTCGTGGATTCACTGGAAATCTTATGCACGCACCCAAACCCTTCGCACGAAAGAATTTGAAGATCGCCAGTCACAGGAACTTTTTTTGCTGGATGATCGAAAAGAATCCGGAAATTTTGAGCTGCAAGTAGAGTTTGTGGCGTCCATTCTGCAGTCGATTGTACGCACCAACTCGAGTGTGGCCTATTTGTCTGTTGGCCAAACCCCCAATTATTTTCCGTTGATTCAAACAGAAGAACATCTGCAGCGTGTCATGTACCACTTGGCGAAAGTGCAAAGTGATTTGGATAAGCCTGTCGATCAAGCAGTTGGCCATGAACTTCAAAAAATGAATACCTCAAGTCTCCTTTACGTAACCAGTCAGCTGACAATGGACATGGTACATGCCATCAGAAGAAATGCTAAAAGTTTGAGCACTTGCATGTGTTTGGTTGTTGCCAATAAAGGTGAACCTTTGCTTAAAGAAGATGAAGAAGTGCATCAATTTGCACGTTCAAAAGGGTTTATAGTCAAGCGTGTGAATCCAGAGAATTTTGCAACCGTGTTTACGGAGGTGAGTCGGCAATGACTTCCATTAGAAAAAATAAACTATTCATGGCTGTGTTGTACGTGCTGGTTTTCTTTCTGCTGGCTGAATGGTTGACTCCTGTTATTGTATTGACCGCGACAGGCCATAAAGCGCTCTTTCTAATATTTATTGCTGTCGGCTTATTGATGGCATTCCTTAAAGTGCCGTGGTGGTTTTCCGGACCAATTAAATTTCTTTATATTTTATGGTTCATCATCTATGTATATACCGGCAATGTATTTTTCACTGCCGAAGCACTGTCATTTCTCAGAACTGACTTTGGTTTGAACTTTTCTGCTTTGGTATCTCAAAATTGGGCGGAAACAACGGATGTTTTCCGTACTATGCTGTTTTTCGCTTTATTGTGGATGGCAATTTACTTGATCCATTATTGGGTCAGTTTCAGGCTCAGCATCTTCCTGTTTTATTTGTTGACCGTTATTTTCATTGCGGTTTTAGATACGTTTAGTCCGTATTCGGGAGAAACCGCGATCGTTCGAATTATGGTGATTGGCCTGTTGCTTGCGGGATTGTTGTATTTGGCGCGCTGGATGGAAGGGCATAACATTTT
The DNA here is from genome assembly GCF_058268435.1 of Planococcus sp. TJ-307. Classification (NCBI taxonomy): domain Bacteria; kingdom Bacillati; phylum Bacillota; class Bacilli; order Caryophanales; family Caryophanaceae; genus Planococcus; species Planococcus sp. TJ-307. Next base: position 5,719 of record NZ_JBZDOJ010000003.1, on the reverse strand, counting down.
AGAACAAACCAATAAAATGGCGATGTTTGCAGTGCCGCTTGTTTTATTGGTTGCAGTCTCGACTGCTCTGGCTTTATATTTGCCAAAAGCGGGTCCTATTTGGCCGGACCCGATTCCATTTATTACCTCATTTTCTGGACAAGGGGGTGCCGGTAGTGGCGGCAGCGTTGGCAGAATCGGTTACGGAGTGGACGACTCACAGCTGGGCGGTTCTTTTATTGGAGATGATACAGTCGTTTTTCAAGCTGAAGTGCCAGGTGGACAGTATTGGAAGGTTGAATCGAAAGATACCTATACGACTAAGGGATGGGAACTTGCAGAGAATGTAGGTGAGTCATACGTTTATGGAAATAGCGAAACCGTTGAAACTGATTTTGTGTTGAATGAAGAAGAAGAATTGGAAACTGCGCAATTAACGATGGAACAGGGCTTTCCGTTTGTCCTTTATCCTTATGGGACCGAGTCTTTTACGATGGAAGAGACTCTGGATTACCAATACAGCACAACCGATCAGCGCTTTGAAACATACCAAAATGGAGAAGAGTTCGAACCCGAAGCTTATGAAATAAGTTTTACAGAGCCCAGCTATAGTTTGACTGCTTTAAGGGAAACAAACCCAGAGGAGTTAGCAGAGTTGCCTGCCGAGTTTGGCCGATTTTTGCAATTGCCTGATGAGCTACCTGAACGTGTACGCACTTTAGCTGCAGAAATTACTGAGAGCAGCGACACCGTCTATGATAAAACACGGGCAATCGAGCGCTATTTCAGCACAGCCGGATTTGAGTACAGTCAATCTGATATTCCGGTGCCGGAAGCGGATGAAGATTATGTGGACCAGTTTTTATTCGAAACCCAGAGAGGGTATTGTGATAATTTCTCAACTTCTATGGTGGTCATGCTTCGTTCTCTGGATATCCCGGCACGTTGGGTTAAAGGATTTAATGAAGGAGAACTGATTGAGTCAGAAGGCGGCACTGATTTTTATCAAGTGACAAACAACAATGCCCATTCATGGGTGGAGGCTTTTATGCCGGGAGTCGGTTGGATGCTATTTGAACCGACTATCGGTTTTACCGGTTCTTCTTCCATTGACTTTGATTTGGAGCTGGATCCGAGTGACCCGGAGCAACCTGAAGAACCCGAACGTCCGATAGCGGAAGACCCAATAGCAGAAGAGGAAGAGGCAGCAGCAGCTTCCGGTCCTTCTTTTTGGGATCGATTTACCGACACTGTTTCAGCGAATCGGTGGAATATCATTTGGAGTCTGGTGGGAATCGCGCTTACAGCAGCGGTACTTTTCAAAATTCGTCACAAATGGATGCCCAAACTGCTCATTTCTTATTACCGCAGAGGCAGCAGCGGGGCAGCCCGGTTTGAAAAGGCCTACCTAAGGTTGCTGAAGCAACTTGAGCTGTATGGCATTAATAGACGTCCAGGACAAACATTAAAATCTTACGCGGCGTATATTGATTCATTTTTCGGTACGCGGGAGATGTCGGAGTTGACCGATGCATATGAACGGAGCGTTTACGGAGCGGATGCTGAATCCGTTGACTGGCCTGAGTTAAGGGAAAGTTGGGAAAATTTAATCAATCGGACAAGCGGTTGATTTTACAGCTTTTAGCTTGTACAATTGAGAAAATTATAGATTACAGGTGCCCTCATATATGTCCGGTGATATGGATCGGATGTCTCTACCAAGTCCCCGGAAATGACTTGACTATGAAGGTGGATGACGCATGCTTTTTGACATGTGCATTCGCCTTTTTGATGTAGAGCAGAAGAACGCGAGGTCTAATTTTCGCGTTCTTTTGCTATTTTGAGGCCTGAATTGAATAGAAGAGGTGAAGGTTTTGCCAGTTAGTCCAATGTTGAAAGAGCAGAAAAAAATCGTCGTTTTGGATTTCGGAAGTCAATACAATCAGTTGATCACTCGCCGCATCCGTGAAATCGGTGTTTACAGCGAGCTTCATCCACATACCGTTACTGCTGAAGAAATCAAAGATATGAATGCAACAGGAATCATTTTTTCGGGCGGCCCAAATTCGGTATACGATAAAGACGCTTTTTCCATCGATGATGCAATTTTTGAAATGGGCTTGCCGATTTTAGGGATTTGCTACGGCATGCAACTGATGGCGCTGCACTTGAAAGGGAATGTAGAGAAGTCCCAAAACCGCGAGTACGGGAAAGCCGAACTGAAGTTGACGAAAGAAAGCAAGATTTTCAAAGATCTTCCGGAAGAGCAGATTGTCTGGATGAGCCATGGCGACTTGGTTACGGCAGCGCCTCCTGGATTTGACGTTATTGGAACAAGTGCGGGATGTCCTATTGCGTCAATGGCAGACGAAAGCCGCGGATTTTACGGCGTTCAATTCCACCCGGAAGTTCGCCATTCAATTTATGGCAACGATTTGTTGCGCAAATTTGTTTATGACGTTTGTGGCATGACGGATGATTGGTCAATGGAAAACTATATTGACTTGGAAATCGAAAAAATTCGTGAAGAAGTTGGCGACAAAAAAGTTTTATGTGCGCTTAGCGGCGGTGTGGATTCTTCTGTAGTTGCTGTTTTGATTCACCGGGCAATTGGTGATCAATTGACGTGCATGTTCGTCGACCATGGCCTTCTTCGCAAAGGCGAAGCGGAAAGCGTCATGAAGACTTTTGCTGACGGATTCAATATGAATGTCATCAAAATTGATGCACGCGACCGCTTCATGAGTAAACTTGAAGGTGTAACCGATCCAGAGAAAAAACGCAAAATCATTGGCAATGAGTTTATCTATGTATTTGATGATGAAGCTTCAAAGCTGGAAGGTATGGATTTCCTTGCACAAGGAACGCTTTATACCGACATCATCGAAAGTGGGACAACAACTGCCCAAACCATCAAATCGCATCACAATGTTGGCGGTTTGCCGGATGATATGCAGTTTAAATTGATTGAGCCCTTGAACACGCTGTTCAAAGATGAAGTGCGCGTTTTAGGAAAAGAGCTTGGTATGCCCGATGAGATTGTATGGCGCCAGCCTTTCCCAGGTCCGGGTCTAGGCATCCGCATCATGGGAGCAGTCACGGAAGAAAAACTGGAAATCGTTCGCGAGTCTGACTGGATTCTGCGCGACGAAATCAGCAAGGCCGGTCTTGACCGAGACATTTGGCAATACTTCACCGTCCTGCCGGATCTCCGCAGTGTCGGCGTGATGGGCGATGCCCGTACGTACGATTATGCAATCGGTATTCGTGCAGTGACCTCGATTGACGGCATGACATCTGACTGGGCCCGCATCCCGTGGGAAGTGCTGGAGAAAATCAGTGTCCGGTTAGTCAATGAAGTCGACCACATCAACCGTGTACTGTATGACATTACGAGCAAGCCGCCTGCTACGATTGAGTGGGAGTAATGGTAAAGGTGCCAGCTTAAAGCAGCTGGCATCTTTTGGTTTTTATACGAACTTTTTTCGCTAATTTGCAATAAATGTTCGTGTTTAGTATTGTTCTTTCAGTTTGTACATGTTATATTACAAAAGAAATTAAATAAGCTTGTCGTATAATGTCGGGGATATGGCCCGAAAGTTTCTACCGAGTTACCGTAAATGACTCGACTACGATTTTAATCCGCTCACTTTTTGAGTAGGATGCCTTTCGTTATTTAATGAAGGGGTAAATCGAACGCATACGGCAATCTGCTGTATGCGTTTTTCTGTTGTAGAGATTATACACAGGCATTCGGAGGAATCAGGATGAAAAAGTATTTTCAGTTTGAAGAACTGGGAACGAATTACCGCCGGGAGTTTATTGGCGGCCTAACCACATTTTTAGCGATGGCTTATATTTTGGTCGTCAACCCGCTGACATTAACGCTGGAATCAGTTCCGGATCTTCCCGATGCAATGCGGATGGATTACGGTGCTGTCTTTATGGCAACAGCGCTGGCTGCTGCAATCGGGTGTTTGGTAATGGGAATTTTGGCAAAGTATCCAATTGCACTTGCTCCGGGTATGGGGCTAAACGCATTCTTTGCGTATACGGTTATTCTGACTTACGGAATTCCTTGGCAAACGGCATTAACAGGTGTTTTATTTTCCGGTCTTATTTTTATTCTCATAACGTTAACGGGACTTCGGGAATTGATTATCAACTCGATTCCTGCTGAATTAAAATACGCAGTAGGCGCTGGTATCGGGCTTTATATTACGTTTATCGGGCTGCAGAATGCGGGCATTATCGTCGGCAATCCCGATACCTTAGTTGGGCTGGGTGATTTGTCGGACAGCTCAGCGTTGCTGGCAATTTTCGGTTTGCTGGTTACGGTTATCTTTATGGTCCGCGGCATACAAGGCGGAATCTTTTTTGGTATTATGATTGCAGCGGTTGTCGGAATGATTTTTGGTGTCGTCAACTTGCCGAGTGCAATCATTGACTTTAATGTGCCAAGCATGGCGCCGACATTTGGCGTAGCACTGGAGCCCATTTTTAATGACTTCGGCTCATTGTTGAACATCCAATTTCTAGTTGTTGTGTTGACTTTTCTCTTTGTCGATTTCTTCGACACAGCAGGAACATTGGTAGCGGTCGCTAATCAGGCAGGGTTGATGAAAGACAACAAACTTCCAAGAGCAGGCAAAGCACTGATGGCAGATTCGATTGCCACAGTAAGCGGAGCAATCTTCGGGACGTCAACAACCACTTCTTATATTGAATCAACCGCAGGAGTTGCAGCAGGAGCACGCTCTGGATTTGCTGCTGTTGTTACAGGGATATTGTTTCTTGTGTCGATATTCTTCTATCCATTGCTTGAAGTCATCACGAGCGCGGTAACAGCTCCTGCTTTGGTCATCGTTGGTGTTCTGATGGTTTCAGCTTTAGGAAAAATAGACTGGACGAAATTTGAAATTGCAGTACCGGCATTTTTGACGATGATTGCGATGCCGCTTGGCTATAGCATTGCAACAGGAATTGCGATTGGTTTTATTTTCTATCCAATTACCATGATCGTAGCAGGAAAGGGCAAGCAGGTTCATCCCATCATGTATGGTTTGTTTGTAATTTTTGTTTTGTATTTCATTTTCATAGCGTAAGTATTGAACCCGCCAGAAAGTATTGGCGGGTTTTTTCTATGGGAAGAAATTTAAAGTGTTTATTAAATTACTACTATAGAAGAAACTTTGGTCATCGGTGCGTTTTAGATATGGAAATGAGGGAGCTGGAGTTAAAGATTATGGGACACAGAATCGCGATTAGGACTTTTTTACATCGTAACTTCAATAGATGTCCAAGAATGGAAAGCCTTTAAAGTTAAGGGGGAGCCTTCAATGTAAAGAGACGATTTCCTTTCAAATCTGTAACACTTTTGTAATCTTTTTATTAAGAATATTCTGTTATAATAAGGTAGTACAAAAATCCTTTCAAAAGTATTGACTCTTCAATATGACCGTGTTATATTAATCAAGTCGCTAATGAGTGCGGCGCATTGAACCTTGAAAACTGAACAGCAAAACGTCAACAAAACGCAACGGCCGCGCAAAACGGCCCGCGCAAACTTTACTGATCAGCGTATGCAGATCAACGAGCGAATCGTGCGTCTTTTAGACCGCGAAACGCCAGCAAGTATTTGAGCAATCAATACTACTCTATAATGGAGAGTTTGATCCTGGCTCAGGACGAACGCTGGCGGCGTGCCTAATACATGCAAGTCGAGCGGAACCATTGGAGC